>MEOL01000032.1 GCA_001769215.1 Bacteroidetes bacterium GWF2_41_31 | reverse complement strand
GAAGAACTCATCCTGGCATTAAAAATTGACACCTCTAACAGCAATACCCCGACAATATTAGTCGCTAGAATAGCTTAACTAATTGACATTGGCCTGGCCGGTAGGCAGGGAAGTGACACTGAATTTTGAATAGTCATTTTTTTCCACAATCCATTGAGCTGCGGCTTTAGCCCGGCTCTCCGGAATTATTTAATCTTCTCATGTCATTCACCAGATAGGCTTCACTGATATTAAACCGACAATCTTCCTTCCGTTTCCCTGTTTTCATTATTTTTGCCCTAAACATTTTTAAGAATGAACGATCTGTATCCTTTCAAATTTAAACCCGTCTTTAAAGAAAAAATCTGGGGTGGCCATCAACTAAAAACAAAACTGGGTATGGATTACGGCACACTTGACAATTGTGGCGAAGCCTGGGTAATATCAGGCGTTGAAGGCAATCCCACTTTGGTGGAAAATGGATTTCTGGAGGGAAATGAACTCAATGAGCTGGTAGAAATCTATATGGGTGATCTGGTGGGCGAAAAAAACTTCGAACAATTTGGAAATGAATTCCCTTTGCTTATCAAATTTATCGATGCTGCCGACTGGCTTTCCATCCAGGTGCATCCCGATGATGAACTGGCGGCGAAGCGCCATATCGGTAAGGGAAAAACCGAGATGTGGTATATCCTGGGAGCTCAACCCAATGCTCAGTTAATCAGCGGATTTAATCAGCCTGTGGACCAGGAAAGCTACCTGAATCACATGGAGAAAGGTACCTTAAAAGAAATTCTGAATTTCGAGAGCGTTGAAAAAGGGGATGTGTTTTTTATGCCTGCCGGACGTGTGCATGCCATCGGTCCCGGTACCTTACTGGCCGAAATCCAGCAAACTTCTGACACCACCTACCGCATTTACGACTGGGACCGCAAAGATGCACAGGGAAATTCCAGAGAAATGCATACCGAAGAAGCCCTGGAAGCCATCGACTTTAAGCACGAATCAAACTATAAAACCGAATACCATCCCCATCAGAATGCTACTACTGAGGTAGTGAATTGCCCTCAGTTTACGACCAACATCGTCCTTTTCGATCAAATACTGGAAAAAAACCTGGTACTCATGGATTCCTTTGTCATTTATATCGGAGTGGAAGGTAAATGCCAGCTTCAATGGGAAGAGGATTCAATATTGTTGAACACAGGCGAGGCCATTCTGGTGCCTGCTGTCATGTCGGAAATCAGTTTTGTACCCGAAACAACGAACGTGAAACTGCTCGAAGTTTATCTGGTTTAATCAAAAAAAAGTGCAACATTATTTAACATGGTGTTGTCTTAGGTGGAAAAAGGAAGATAAAATCTTACACATGAAGAAAATACTTGTAATGGCCTCCATGGTCTTATTTGGCGTAGTCCTGTTTGCACAGGAAAGCAATACCGGCAATAAACTGCCTTCGGTAATCATTAAATCCCTTGACGGGAATTCGTTTAATACCCGGGATATTTCAAACGATGGCAAGCCCATTATGATCAGTTTTTGGGCGCTCTGGTGTAAACCATGTAAATTGGAAATGGATGCCTACAATGAAAACTATGCCGAATGGGTTGATAAAACAGGTGTGAAAATCTATGCAGTTTCTATTGATGATGCGCGTTCCACGGCAAAAGTGTTGCCCTTTGTCAGCGGAAAAGGCTGGACCATGGAAATGCTCCTCGACCCGAACGGGGATTTTAAGCGCGCCATGAGTGTCAACATGATCCCTCACACTTTTATTCTGAACGGTAATGGAGAGGTGGTTTATCAACATACTTCATATTACGAAGGCCTCGAAGACGAGATTTTTGAAATCATCCAAAAAGTAGCCGCCGGAGAAAATCCAAATGAATAACCCATGGTGGTTCATTAAAATTCAGCCTTACATGAAAAAAACACTACTCACCATCACCGCTTTTCTGGTAATTGGAATTTCACTAAATGCACAGGAATTTCTAGAAAAATCAGAAGTTCATGGCAGCTTTGAAACCGATGGAATGTTCTACCAGGCCGATAATGCCCTGGGCATTACTGATTCGCTTATCAATGGAAAAAACTTTGGCTTTAACGCTTTTGCCGATATCATTTATACGTTGGGTGATTTTACGGCCGGGTTTCGTTATGAGGCTTATGCACCGCCCATTGCAGGATTCGACCCGCAACTTGAAGGCCAGGGCTTCCCCTATCTTTGGGCAACCTACGCTACCGAAAAATATAGCTTTACCGTAGGCAATTTCTACGAACAGTTTGGAAACGGAATGGTGCTGCGCACCTATCAGGAATGGACTCTGGGTTACGACAATTCACTCAATGGGGTGCGTATTATTGCCAAACCTGTAAAGGGAGTCATTCTAAAAGGTGTGTATGGAACACAACGTTTCTTTTGGAACAAATGGGAAAAGAACGCCCGTGGAATTGTAAAAGGGGTGGATGCCGAGTTGAATTTTAATGATGTGTTTGCTTCCATGGCCGATTCCAAACTCAAACTGACACTGGGGGGAAGCGCTGTGAGTAAATACCAGGTCGACAACAACCCATCTTATAAAATGCCACAGAATGTGGCCGCTTTTGCCGGAAGGTTCAACGTGGGGTTGGGCAAGTTTAATTTCACTTCGGAGTATGCCTATAAAATTAACGACCCTTCGGCAGTTAACAATTACATTTTCAAGGACGGACAAGGATTGGTGTTTACAGGTAGTTATTCTACAGCGGGACTTGGCCTTTTTGCCATGTTTAAACGCTACGATAACATGAGTTACAAAAGCGATCAGTCCGTTACCGGAAATGCTCTCCACATCAATTACCTGCCTGCATTAACCGAAGACCATATTTATATGCTGGCATCGATGTATCCTTATGCTACACAGCCAAATGGCGAAATTGGATTCCAGATTCAGGTCAATTATAAAATCCCGAAAGATACCTGGATCGGTGGTAAATATGGAGCGGGCCTGTCGGTCAATTTTTCACAAATCAACGATATCGACCGTCAAAAAGCCCACGATACAGCCGGAATCAACCAAAGCGGAACATTGGGTTACAAAAGCGACTTCTTCAAGTTTGGAAAAGATGTGTTCAATCGTGACCTGACAGTTGCTATCAATAAAAAATTCAGCAAGAAGGTTAAGGGAGTTTTTACCCTCATCAATCAGGAATATAACCAGGCTGTGGTGCTGGGCCATACCGGTGAACCCAATGTGAAAGCCAATATCGCCATCGTGGATATGACCTATAAATTTACTTCCAACAAAGCATTAAGAGGAGAATTCCAAGGTCTTTGGACAAAGGAAGACAAACAGGATTGGGCTGCCATTTTGCTCGAATACACCATCTCCCCGCATTGGTTTTTTTCGGTTGCTGACCAGTATAACTATGGAAACGAAATCAAAGCCAACCGCCTGCACTACTACACAGGATCATTTGGATACACCTACCAAACTACCCGGATAGCTGTAACCTATGGCCGTCAGCGCGAAGGAGTGGTATGCGTGGGAGGCGTCTGTCGCCAGGTACCTGCCTCCAACGGATTTTCGATCACGCTTTCAAGTAACTTTTAATGTGTAAGAAGATGAAAATAAGATATTTAATATTATTGGCCATTTTAGTTGTTTTTGTAGCAAACAGCTGCGACAAGGTGGATGCTCCCTACGTAGAAAAAGTGGACTACTGCAGTGGCGATAAAAAAGTGCTGCTCGAAGATTATACCGGTCATGAATGTGTGAATTGTCCGGGTGCTGCCCTGCTGGCACACACGCTGAAGCAAAATTTCTGCGACCGGGTCGTAATTATTAGCGTACATGCTGGTTTTTTTGCCCTCCCTTCAACTTATGACCCTTTGTTTGCCGATGATTTTAGAACTGAAGCCGGTAATGCATGGGATACCTTTTTTGGTAACGGAGCTCAGGGAAATCCAAATGGGTTAATAAACCGCATTCCGATAAACGACAACTTCGTGGTTACCCCCGGGAACTGGGGAACGGCCATTGCCCCATTATTGCAACAACCAGCCAAAGCAAGTCTGATCTTGAAAAACACATTTGATCATACAAACAAGAAACTGACCACCAAAATAACTACCACCTTCCTGGATGCCGTTGAAGGCGACATCAATTTGTTGGTTTGCCTTACACAGGATAGCATCATAGCTCCTCAAAAGAATAACACTCCCGAGGCCGGAGAAACTCCCATCGATGAAAACTATGTGCATATGCACATGTTGCGTACCACCCTTAACGGGATATGGGGAGAATCAATCAATGGCGGTAATTCCGTTGGCTATGGAGATAAATTCTCTCAGGAATATACCCTGGACTTTATTGAAGAATGGGTTCCTAAAAACTGCCATGTGGTAGCTTTTATCTATCAAGAAGATACCAAAGCAGTGATTCAGGTAGAAGAAATAGCGGTATCAGAGTAAGTTGAATATTGCCTAAATTCGTTAATATTCAATCATCTATCCGAAAGGAAATGATGAAACAACAGGTTAATAATACCTCATTGTAGAATTACTCATTAGGAAAAATTCGCTGATAGCTTCATTACAGCATCTTAAGCATGTCTACTTCTTTATCAGAAAGCAGACGCCATTTTCCACGGGGAATATCTTTTTTCGTCAATCCGGCAAACACAACCCGATCCAGCTTTTCAACCTGGTAGCCCAGGTGTTCAAAAATCCGGCGCACAACACGGTTTTTCCCCGAATGCAATTCAATACCCACTTCATTTTTAGACTCCACATCCTCCACCCAGTCGATTTTATCTGGCTGAACAATACCGTCTTCCAGCTCAACGCCCTTGAGAATCTGAAGCATATCGTTTTTTGTAAGGGCTTTGTCGAGTGTAACATGATATAGCTTTCGTACACCATGTTTGGGATGGGTGAGCCTTTTGGCCATGTCGCCATCGTTGGTAAACAATAGCAAACCGGTGGTATTTCTGTCCAGGCGGCCCACGGAATAGATTCGCTCCTTGCAGGCATTTTCAACCAGGCTCATCACGGTTTTCCTATCCAAAGGATCGTCAGAAGTGGAAATAAAACCTTTGGGCTTGTTGAGTAGCACATATTTCAATTTCTCACGTTTCAGCGATTCCCCACCATAGCGCACCTTGTCGTTGGGGCCTACTTTGGTTCCCAGTTCAGTAACGACAACACCGTTGATTTCAACCACACCGCTTTCGATGAGCCTATCGGCTTCGCGGCGACTGCAGATGCCGGCATCGGCCAGGTATTTGTTTAGCCGGATCACTGATTTTAATCCTTGTACTGTTTCAGGTTCTTCATCCGTTCTTCGTTTTGTCACGAACTTTCCTTTGCTGAATGGCTTCCGTGAAGAATTCCCTGTTTCAGGTCTTGATTTACTATAAGGTTTCTTTTGATCAGAGTCTCCGTATGTTTTTTTGTAAGGTCTTTCTGAAGAACTTCCTGATTCAGGCCTGGAAGAATTAAAAGGCTTTTTTTTGTCAGTGTCATCATAAGATCGTCCTTTTTGCGGTCTTGAAGTCCCAAAAGTTTTTTTATAGGGCCTGTCCGAAGATGAATTTGAATCAGGTTTTGAGTCTCCGTATGTTTTTTTGTAAGGTCTTTCTGAAGAGCTTCCTGATTCAGGCCTGGATGACCTGTACGGTTTCTTTTTGTCAGTGTCATCATAAGATCGTCCTTTTTGTGGCCTTGAAGTCCCGAAAGTTTTTTTATAGGGCCTGTCTGAAGATGAATCTGAATCAGGTTTTGAGTCTCCGTATGTTTTTTTGTAAGGTCTTTCTGAAGAACTTCCTAATTCAGGCCTGGATGACCTGTACGGTTTTTTAAAAGTTTGTTCCGAAGAGGTTTCTGATGCGGGTCGTGCTGATTTGAATGGTTTCTTGAATGGCTTGTCCGATTGTGATCCTGTTTCAGGTCTTGACGATCTAACTGATTTCTTGTAAGTGGGTCGATCAGACGAAGGTTCATCTCCGGATTTTGATTTCCCATAGGGTCTTTTATTTACCGGACGGTCAGATGATCTTCCTGACTCAGGTCGTGTTTTTCCGTAAGGTCTTTTATTATCCGATCCTTCCAACGACCGACCTGTATTTCTTTTTTGGTTCATGTTGAATACTTTAGCGGGTGCAAAAGTACAACAAAAGCGGACGCTAAATGATGGGGTGAGGAATCTTTTAAATCGGTTCCTGTGGCTGGATTATTCCGGGAAAAACGCTTCTTCGATGTGGTTGATGCGGGTTCCCTTTTCGTTCATCACGATGGCCACAATGTCGAAACGCGATTCGCAATCCAGGTCCTTTTCTTCCAGATAGGCCTCGGTAGCCCGAATAAGGAAGGATTCTTTATTTCGGTCTACGGCTTCTTCCGGAGCGCCGAAATAATCGGTGCTGAGTGTTTTTACTTCTACAATCACCAAGGTATTGCCATGCCAGGCAATCAGGTCAATTTCATCCTTGTCGTAGTGCCAGTTGGCTTCTACAATCCGATAGCCCTTTCGCTCAAGGAATTCTCTTGCCAGAGCTTCCCCTTTTTTGCCCAATTCGTTGTGCTTCGCCATCATTTCCGATTTCTAACCGTTTTGATTTACTTTATTCACCAAACGGCGAATCACTTCCCCATCAATTTCCTGGTACTCAAAGTTGTTGCTGTATCTCCCCATGGGCACACCAACCGGACAATATTCCATGTTGCTAACCACCGTTTTGCGGGCACTCACATGGTATTCCGTGGCACTGGTTTTCTCGATTAGCTCCTGGATGTTGTGCTCTCTGATTCCCGACCCCGGCATCACCACCAGGTACTTTCCTGCTTGTTGAACCAATTGTTTAATTAAGCCGGCCCCTTCCTCAGCTGTTGGTTGCTGCCCTGAAGTGAGTAGCCTGTCCACACCCATTCCGATAAGTTGTTCCAGTGCTGTTTCGGGTTCGCGGCACACATCAAAAGCCCGGTGAAAAGTTACTGACATGGGATGTGCCAGCTCAATCATTTCCGTGGTAAGACGTTGATCGATGTCTCCATTTTTCGTCAGAAAGCCAATCACCACGCCATTTACACCCACAGATTTGCAAAAAAGAATATCCTGGCGTACAATCTCCAATTCGTGTTCAGAATAGAGAAAGTCACCATCACGTGGCCGGATGAGCACATGAAGGTCAATAGACAAGTGCTTGCGTGCCATCAGAATTTCACCGGCAGAAGGCGTTGTGCCACCTGCTTCCAGGTTCTGGCACAATTCAACCCGGTGAGCGCCTCCCTCCTGTGCATTCAGGGCGCTTTGTGCTGATCCACAACAAACTTCAATCCGTATCCGGGGTTTCATATACCTATTTTCAGCTATATAAATTCTACCAATTGTCCTGCCTTTTTTACCCGGACGCCTTTAGGGGTATCTTCCAGTGTACAGGATTCGTTGTACAAATCGTGCTCAAAAAACAGGATATAATCGTTTTTAACAGCCTCGTCATAAAAACGTTCCTTGTCGTGCAGGGTTTGTAATGGGCGGGTGTCGTAAGCCATAATCCAGGGCATGGGGATATGGGCAGCGGAAGGCATCAGATCGGCCATAAAAACTACGGTTTTACCATTCATCTGAATATGTGGGATCACCTGGCCGTCGGTATGTCCATTATACAGTTTAAACACGATGTTCGGGATGTATTCGCCTTCTTCATCTATCAGTTTTAGTTTACCGCTTTCGCTGATAGGTTGGATGTTTTCCTTCAGGAAGGAGGCTTTTTCACGTCGATTGGGATTAACAGCCCATTCATATTGCTGTTTGCTGGTCCAGTAGGTGGCATTTGGAAAAGCAAGTTCATATCCGGTTTTACCGGCATTCCAGGTCACGCTTCCACCACAGTGGTCGAAGTGCATGTGGGTGAGGATGACATCAGTAATGTCTTCAGGAGCATAACCCGCCTTCGAAAGTGAACTTTCCAACGTGGCTTCACCGTTAAGGTAATAATGACTCAGCCATTTTTCGTCCTGTTTGTTACCGATACCATTGTCGATGAGGATTTTTCGGTCGCCATCCACTACCAGCAAACAACGCATGGCCCAATTGCATAAGTTATTTTCATCGCAGGGATAAGAGTTTTGCCACAGCACTTTGGGTACCACGCCAAACATGGCGCCGCCATCGAGTTTTAAGTTTCCTGTTAGTATGGGGTAGAGTTTCATGAGCTTTTGTATATTGGTTTATAAACTGTTAATCAAATAAATACACTTTTTAAAACCTGTCAGGTTTAAAATTATTCCATCAAGCTAAGCGCAAAACCGCCTCCGGGAGCCAAATGAACATTGATTGTGGATGTACTGGTCACCTCCATCTTTTCAATTTCATAAGCCGTAGGATTGTCATTCCAATGGGCATCCGGGGCATCTTTGTACAGGATGGCATGGTAGGCTTTCCTGGCAGGTAAGAAATCAAGTATTATGGACATGTCACGGGGGTTTTCGTCCGTGATACCGCCTACAAACCAGTTGTTGCTGTGGCGATCCTGGCGAGCGATGGTCACATAATCGCCCACTTCACCATTGAGCACCTTGGTCTGTTCCCAGTTAACGGGTACCTCTTCAATAAATTGAAATGCCGGATTGTTCTTGTAATGCTCGATTAAATCGGCCGCCATTTGCACCGGACTATTGATAACCACATACAGCGCCAGCTGCTGGGCCAATGTGGTGTTCACTTGGTTGTCAGGTCGATAGGGATCGAGTTTGATGTTAAAAATGCCGGGCGTAAAATCGATGGGGCCGGCGAGCATGCGTGTAAATGCTACGATGGGCAAATGTTCGGGTGGATTGCCTCCATCCGCCGACCAGGCATTAAACTCCTGACCACGAAGTCCTTCACGCGAAACAAAGTTGGGATAGGTACGCCGCAAACCAGTGGCTTTGATGGGCTCGTGGGCATCCACCATCACGTGATATTTAGCAGCGGTATCTATTACCTGCTGGTAATGATTGACCATATACTGACCATGATGGTATTCGCCTTTGGGCAGGATTTTCCCCACGTAGCCGGTTTTCACCGCGCGGATGCCCAGTTTGTACATCAAACGGAAAGCGGTATCCAGTTGTTTGGTATAGGTTTGGGTAGCTGCCGAAGTTTCGTGGTGCATGATCAACTCCACCCCTTTTTGTTTTCCATAGCGAACCACCTCTTCCAGGTCGTAGTCAGGATAGGGTGTTACGAAGTCAAACACTCCTTCACGGTCCTCAAAACCAATCCAATGTTCCCAACCGGTGTTCCACCCTTCTACCAGCAATCCCTGAATGTGGTGAGTAGAAGCAAAATCGATGAGTTCTTTGGCATAAGCCGTAGTGGCTCCATGGTTACCACTGGAATATTCCCAGGTTCTTCGGTTCAGGTGCATGTCCCACCAGATGCCAATGTATTTCATGGGTTTTACCCAGGATACATCGCCCAGTTTATTGGGTTCATTGAGGTTGACAATCAGATCCGATTCGATGAGACCAGCCGCATCAGGCGAAATCTGGATGGTGCGCCATGGAGTGTATAATGGTGTATGGGCTATCACCTTGTATTGGTGGTTATCCGATCCCACCAAACAACTTTTAAAGCGATGGTTGATGGTATCCACCAGCAGCGTCATGTCGGAATAATTGGTCAGGTTGGCTTCGTGGAGGCTGATGTGGACACCATTGTCGGCGATCATGGTCACCGGAGTGTTTATCGCATTGTTGGGTATATGTGACTGGGCCAATCCATTGTTTACATATTTAAACGCGTTGATTTGGTTGATGTTGGAAGTAGTGTACAGGTGCTCGTATATATCCCAGTCGCCGGGTCCCCAGAAAGTCTTGTAATCGCCTGCCATGTTAAATTGGGTGTTTTCTTCGGTAATATGCATCTCACTAATATTCGGCTGTGGTGGAACGATGTACCGAAATCCGAGGCCATCATTATACACCATAAAAATGATAAACAGGGTCCGGTGCAAGCCCGATTTTTCGGTCAATTGGATAATCGACTGATTGTATTTGTTTTCTACCATCCTCTTCTCACCCCAGGGCATTTCCCACGGTTGACTAAAATTATGAAGCCTTTTGCCAGAGGTCACCTCAAAATCTTTTGCCAGTGCAGGTTGTCCTTCGAGATCAAACCCCAATGACGAAGGAAGCACCACAGGTTGATCGTTGTAATTTACGGCGTACAAAGGCTCCCCGGCATCATTCAGCGTAAACGCCACCTTTATTTTTCCATCCGGTGAATCGGTGCTCAACATATACAAAGGTTTTTTTGTTTGACATGAATTGAACAGGGTGAAAAAGGTCAGCAACAGAGCCGCACTCAGTTTGAGATTTTGCATGGCGATTGATTTTACTTAGCTACAAAAATAGACATGATTATTGGAGATTGAAAACCGTACTGGTAAAAAAATATGGTGGCGGGGAAAATTCCACCGAAATTGAAGGATTTGACGTGCAATTTCAGGCTTAACAAGTTGAAGCTTTTTGTTTTATTTCGTCAAAAAATACCAATTAAAACCGGTTTATTCAAGCTTCCTCCACATAAAACCTCACCATGGGTCTGTTTTTGGAGGTGTTGTCAACAATTTTAAACCCGGCCCGTTCAAAGGATTTGAAAAGTCCGATCCAGGCAAACGAATCAGGTAGTTTTTCCTTGGTGGGAATGGTGGGATAGGCTTCAACAATTTGAATTCCTGATGCTTTTGCGTAATGGATGACGCCTTTTAAAAGCTGGACCGAAACGCCGTTTTTCCTAAAGTGCTTGTCGACAAAAAAGCAGGGAATCGACCAGACCGGCAGGTCGTCGATGCGCTTGTGAACACGTGATTTTTCCAGTTTGAGAAAATCTTCGCGTGGGGCAAAGGCGCACCATGCAATGGGCTGACCTTCATAAAACCCAAGAATTCCGGTGGGTTTACCGGACCAAACCAATTCTTTTATGGCATTTTTGTTGCCATCGTGTTGCTTTCCTTCCACAAAATCTGTTTTCCGGAGACGTGGCCACATGCACCAGCAGTTGCCGCAGGCACCCCGTTCGCCAAAAAGGTAAACAAATTTTTCCCAATTGCTTTTCGACAAGGGCTCGAAAGTCAGGCGGTTTAAAAAGTCATCGTTATTGGGTACTATTTCTGAAGCCATGTGTGTGTTTTATGGAAGATACAGGGACAATATTAGCAATAATTAGTTCAATAATGCTTATAAAAGAAATATTTATCGGGAGCTGGAAACCAAACGACAGGCATTTTCGTCTATAGTGTAAGTTCATAAAACCCGTAAAGGATGACAATAGCTTTACTCTAAGTATCAGATAATTATCGAAAAAGTCCCGGAGACGATTTCAATTTATTAATCAACACGTACGAAGATGGAAGCAAAAAAATCAAAAAACGCCGACCTGGAAAGCAAGCGGTCCTTGTTCTTTCAAATAGGTCTGATCCTCACCCTGATCGCAGTATTCATGGCCTTTGAATACAAAAGTTATGACCCATACGCAGCCAGGGTTTTTATCCGTGAACTCGACAACACCCCCGATCAGTTTATCGAGGTAACGGTTCAGAAAAAAGAACTTCCGCCCATACCTCACACTCCAAACTTTCCCATTACCATTGTCGACAACGCGGTAGAGGTAGATGATGAACCAATCATTGACGTAAATGCGGGCGATGGAACAGAAATTCCTGATTTTCAGCCCAGATTACCAGAGGAAGCAACCATCATCGACAATACCCCGGTAACGGTTCCTGAATTTGATCCTGAATTTCCTGGTGGTTTGGCTAAAATGGCGGCTTTTCTGAGCGACCATATAAAGTATCCGGAAATGGCCAGGCAAACAGGTATTCAGGGCATCGTCTATCTTAATTTTGTGGTGGAGCCTGATGGCCATATTTCCAATGTAACGGTGCTTCGTGGTATTGGCGGCGGATGTGATGAGGAGTCTGTCCGCGTGGTTCAGTCCATGCCCAATTGGAAACCCGGTATGCAATTCAACCGCAAGGTCAGGGTTTCGTTTAACCTCCCGGTCAGGTTCACATTGTACCACTGATGTTGCATTTAACACCAACCGATTGAAATTTAGATTGTTTATTGATTACCTTCTTTTTATCCTACTTAGATCCTGTTTGTCAACGGGTTAAAAATTTTTTTAACGAATATAAAATTACAAAACGAACTGTTTTTTCGTTAACATCTTCTGAGCGATCACCCACACATCTAATTTGTTGTATATTTGCCATTCGAGTAATCAGGTTGAATTGGTTTAGTAATGAAAATAAATACAAAAGTCAGGTATGGATTAAGGGCTATGATAGAAATTAGCATAAGCAATTCTTCGTCTGGCATACAACAAAAAGAAATTTCCGCCAACCAGGATATTCCGTTAAATTACCTCGATTCGATCATTACAGGACTAAGAAATGCAGGATTAATAGTTAATTATTCGGGGAAAAGCAGTGGTTATATTTTGACCAAAAGTGCAGCTGAAATTTCCGTTTATGATGTTTATCGGGCGTTTGAACCAGAATTAACCCTTGTAAATTGTTCATGCCCCGGAAACGAATGTAAAAAAATTAATATTTGCCCAACCAAAGACTATTGGTTTGAACTGAATAACACAATTAAAACACAGATGATGTCAACTACTTTATTCGACCTCATCACAAATAACAACTAAAGAAATTTCAACTAACTAATCATAAACAATCAAAATTTTATCTAATGAGAACAGTTCATTATCTATTGGCAATATTATTTTTTGCCGCAATTTTTACGGGTTGTAAAAAAGACGATCCTGCTGTTGACCCGTCAGTCGAAGCCTATGCAAAAGCAGAGCTTACTAAAGGAGGAATTATGTACGACAAATTCTGGAGCACGGAGGCCGGCTTTAACCAAAGTGACCCCAACTTAGCCACTTTCAATGCATCCGGCGACTTTTTCCGTTGTAAACAATGCCATGCCTGGGATGGATTGGGAAGTGAAGGATCTTATATCAATAGGGGCCCAAAATCAAGCCGTGCAAGTGTTTCTTCATTAAACCTTTACCAAATGGCCCAAACAAAAACACCCAAGGAATTGTTTGATGCCATGAAAGCGACTACCGACAGAAGAGATATTTCATACGATTTATCGACCTACAACCCCGAAACAAATAAAACAGAAGGCGATAAAATGCCAAACTTGAACCAAATTTTAACCGATGCCCAAATCTGGGACCTGGTTAAATTTATGAAAGAAGGAATGTTTGATGTGAGTCAATTATATAACGCAACCTACACCGGAACCTATCCAACCGGCTCTGCAACCTTCTCAAACGTTGGTCTCGATGGCGATGCTGTTGCAGGAAACACCTATTACACGGCAAACTGCGTGTCTTGTCATGGAGTTGATGGTACCAACCTGCTAATGGAAGAAAAAACATTGGGTGCATTTTTAAGAAGCAAACCAAACGAAGTACAGCATAAAGTCCATTACGGTCAGCTTGGTTCTGAAATGACCGGGCAATTTGACATTACCATTACCGAGATGAAGAATCTGTATAAAGCTTGCGCTGATACCGAAGCTTTCCCTGATGAAGTTCCTCCTGTTGGAGCAGGTTCATTGGGCGGCATTATGTACGACAAGTTTTGGAGTGTAGAATCAGGTTTCGACCAAAATAATGCACATCTGGCCACATTAGCAGCATCCGGCGACTTTTTCCGCTGCAAACAATGTCATGGTTGGGATGGTTTGGGAAATGCAGGGGCCTATATCAGTAGGGGACCTAAAACAACCCGCCCAAATGTTTCTGCATTAAACCTTTACGAAATGGCTCAAACCAAAACAGCCCAGGAATTATTTGATGGAATGAAGGCAACAGAAAACAGAAGGGACATCTCATTTGACCTGTTAACCTATAATCCTGAGACCAACACCACAGAAGGTGACAAGATGCCTAACTACAACCAGCTTTTAACAGATGCTCAAATATGGAATATCGTGGCATTTTTAAAGGACGGAATGTTTGATGTAAGTCAATTGTATGATGCCACCTACACCGGAACCTATCCCACGGGATCAGCCACTTTTGCCAATATTGGACGTGACGGAAATGCTGACAATGGAACCACTTATTATAATGAAAAGTGTGCCGCTTGTCATGGTATCGATGGCATCGATATCGAGCTGGAAGGCAAAACGCTGGGTGCCTTTCTAAGGAGTAAACCTAACGAGGTACAACACAAAGTTCATTATGGAATGTTAGGTTCAAATATGCTTGGTAATTTCGACATCACACTCGATCAAATGAAAGACCTTTACAAGACCGCTGCCAATGAAGTAGCCTACCCGTAATTAACTTTTAACCATCGTCAATAAAAAAGGGAAAGATTTTAGGTCTTTCCCTTTTTTAGTTACTGGTAATTAGAGGTATCTGACGAAGATGAACCAACACAATGTATCATTTTTATAATCAACGCTTAAGTATATCCTTTGTCCCGATTTGCAGTAAAGGCCCAAAAAGAGAATAAAAGTGTTATTTTAATAACTAATTTTTCTATTTTTGATTCAGAAAATAATCACTTCAATAAATTTCTTAATAACAAAACAAAATCATGAAACAAATTACAACCAGATTAGTGGCGTCACTACTTGTATTGGTGCTGGTTATTGGTAGCCCGGCATGTAAAAAAGACAACAAAACGGAAACTGAGTCTGCTAAAATCACACTGACTGTCAATGGCGAAAACTTTGAACCTTATCTTATACAGGATGCTGATATTGGATTTGGGTTATTCGTTGTAGGTTCGTTCAGTGATGGACAACACATTCTTTCGCTTAACTTTGATTCGGATATAACAGAAGGCTCGCATGATATGGGTAACCTTGATTCAGCCTATGGTATGTTTTGGGACAAAGTTAATGACATTAACTCTGGCAACATTGAACGTTACACGTCGAAATCAGGAAGTCTTGTTGTTGAAGAGTATAGTGCAGAAACAGGCAGATTAAAAGGAACTTTTAATGCCACCTGTGCTACTTCTGATAATAAAACTGTTACTGTAACCAATGGAATCTTTTTGGTTTTCCTTTAGCCGTAAAGGCATATTTTAGTCCGTAAATCGATCATCATCAAAAAACCCGCTGTTTATCAAAAGGATAAGCAGCGGGTTTATCATTTTATCAGAGGTACCGGACGGATTCGAACCGCCGTGTAAGGTTTTGCAGACCTCCGCCTAGCCACTCGGCCACGGTACCATTTTGGTTGGGGAGTGCAAAATTACAACTTTCATTTTATATTAAAGGGATTATAACAAAAAAAGTTGCTTTTAACATGTGTTCGCATTTTTCTTTGTTTCAAAGCAAATATTTCCAGTACTTTTATCATGTAAAAAATATTCGGGTGATACCTGGATGGCAGTCGTCATTTCCATCCCTCATACCCTATTGTAAACCAACCATATGAAGGTTCTGCTCATTTCTGTCATTTGTCTGGCATCCATTGTTTCGCCGGCTCAGGTTATTCCGGATACGTTGATCGAAAATCAGCAAAATACGCTGTTCACCAAATACCTGAAGGCATCAAGAGATGAGCAATTTACCCTGCAGGAACGCAAGGTTTTTTCGCTGAAAGCACTTAAAATTGCTCAACAATTGAACCAACCTCAGGCCACCATGGAAGCCTTGTCGAGTCATGGATATATTGTTGGGCAAGAGGGTCATTACGCCAGGGCCTACGAGATTTTCAACCGTTTTGCCGAACTGTCCGACTCCGTCGGTTATCACAGCCTGACCGACTTTCGCCGAAAGGCTTATTTGGCCAATGTGTTTGGACTGTTGCACAAAGAACTTGGTGAATACGACAAGGCCCTCGATCAATACTATACCTCATTGTCCATTTGCGATTCGGTGGGTTGGACGGAAGGAACTACCGCGGCCCTTAATAACATCAGCCTCTTGTATCACCTTCACGGAAATACTGCCCAGGCCATCTCCATTTTGGATGAATCGAGACAAATAGCAGAAACCAACGGCAATAAAAGCCTGCTTTTCGACATTTACATCAACCTCATGGACATGTATATGGAAATGAAAAGCTTCGACTCGGCAAGATTCAGCGGAAAAAAAGCCCTTGAATTGTCCATCAATCTCAACACCCCATACAACCAGTCGTTTGTGGAAATTGGCTTTGGAAAACTGTTTCTGAAAGAAGACAGCCTTAAAAGAGCAGAAAAATCGCTTGTAAGCGCCGAAAATCTGGCTTACGAAAACGCGTTCGCCGAACTTCAGTTGGAGGCCTTGCTGCATCTGGCCACCACCTACAGGCGCATGAAACAGTTGCAAAAAGCAGACTCTGTGTTGTACAAAGCAGACACCATCGATCAGTCCATTAAAATTCCCCGCTTACATATTCAGTTGTTAACGGAAAAAGCCGCTTTATACGAACAACTCGGCGATTACCAATCTGCCTACAATTTTCAATCAAAGGCTGCCTTTTTAAAGGATAGCCTCGACAACAGCTGGGAAAAAGTAAAATACGCTGAGATAAGCACCTTGTATCAAATGAAGTTGCAAGAACAACGCAATGTGGTTCTGGAAAAAAGTTTGTCAATCAATAAATTACAAATCAGGCAACAGCGGTTTGTCATCATCATTTCCATTGGATTTTTACTTGTTTTAAGTGTTGTGGCCGTCCTTTTTTATCGCAAGCGAAAGTTTGAGCTAAAAACAAATCAAATGCTTCGAACCCAAAACGAGAAAATCAACCAGCAGGAAAAAATTATTCGGGTAAAAAACGAAGAAAATTTCGAACAGGAACTGAACTACAAAAACCGGCAACTTACCTCCTTTTCGCTTTCGGCACTCAAACAGAGTAAATCGCTGGAGGTGGTTTCGCAACAAATCAACGAATTGCTTCATCAACACAATATCAAGCCCACCACACGCAAAAAGCTGGAACAAGTGATGCAGCACTTGCGGCCACTGAGCTCCTCAAAAGAATGGGACGAATTTCGGTCGTACTTCGAGGCCGTTCACCCTTCTTTTTACGCCAGTTTAAAACAAGTGGCTCCTGACCTTACCCTACATGAGCAAAAAATATGTGCCTATTTGCGTCTGGGCATGAACACAAAAGAGATTGCCTCCATCACCTTCCGTCAGGTCAGAACGGTAGAATCTACCCGTTTTCGTATCCGGAAAAAGGTTGGCCTTACTGCAACCGATAATTTATTTGAGTTTTTGGAGAAGCTTTAAATAGCTGTTTTACATAATATTAACCAACATTGCAGTAGTCTTTTAGGGGTGAAATAATACTTCACAGTAGGTTATCAGTAGGCCATTTAAAACAAATTAGTATCTTCATGCATATCTTTGAACTTTAAAATCATTTCCAAAACAACAATAACGATGAAAAAAACCATTTCCCTTTTGCTGATTAATTTATTTCTGGTGTTTTCCGTCACCGCCCAATGGTCAACCGACCCGCTGGTGAATACCGTTGTAAATAATATGCCGGGCTCACAGGCAACCCCACTTATTGCTTATGATGCCAATGGAAATTTTTATATCGGCTTCTTTTCCTACGAGGCAGGAAACTACAATGTCCGACTTCAATACTACAATTTTGATGGGGTGGCACAGTGGGCCACGGGAGGAATTTTGGTTAGCAACCTCACTCAAAACAGTTCACTCACTATTTGGGATTTAATCACCGATAACACAGGAAACTGTATCCTGGCCTTTCAGGACTTCCGAAATGGGATCGGCAATATCTATGCTTATGCCATATCCCCTTCCGGAACATTTTTATGGGGTGCGGATGGCATCGCCCTTTCCAATGGCACTGACGCAACCTATTTACCCAGCCTCGCTGTGACCTCAGCAAACAATGTTATAGCTGCCTGGCAAAATCAAGGTGCCACCTACAGAGAGGTCGTAATGCAAAAAATTACACCTGCAGGAACGGTTCTTTGGGGAAGTGGGATCACTTATCAGAGTGGATCACAAAGTTATACAGCTCCGCGGCTGTTAGGTGTTGAAAACGATCAATACCTGATGGTTTTTTACAAAGAAACAGGAAATTTTCCGGCACTGACAAGACATATTTATACACAAAAATTCAGTGCTGCCGGTGCACCAGTATGGGGGACTGATGTTTTGGTAACCAATTCAAACGGCATTTCAGCTTTCGCTTACTATCCCACAACGGCTTCAGATGGTGCCAATGGAGTAATCGTTGCCTGGACGGATGACCGAAACAGCGATAACAACATCAATGCAGCGGTAAACCGAATATTAAGCAATGGAACTTCAACCTGGCCGGCCAATGGCACCGAAGTATCCAACATCAATACCAATAGCGATCAAAACCCGCAAATTATAGGCGTAAACAACAGTGATGAAGTCCTGGTTACCTGGAGCAAGAAAAACGGAAACCAGTCACAAACCGCTATTGCAGGACAAAAATTTTCATCTGCCGGTATTCCGCAATGGACTGATGCCGGGATTGAATTTATCCCTATGAGTGCTGATGTTTCAGGTACAACAGGGGGTGCTGTTTTCGATGGTACCAACGCCATGATTGTTTATGAAGAATATGTTACATCATCCGCTTATTCGCATATTAAAGCTTTGGCTGTTGACAATGCCGGAAGTATGGTCTGGAGCCCGACCACTACCCTGATGGCTGGAAGAACCACAGGAAAGGTGCACAATGTCATTTCAGGCCTTTACAACGATCAGCTAATCGCTGTTTGGGAAGAAGGCGCTGCCACAGATGACATCTACATGCAAAATATTTTTACCGATGGGTCGCTGGGCATTCCTCCTATCAGTACCGATGCCACCCTGAATGACCTCACGGTGAATGGAACCACGGTGGAAGGCTTTAGTCCCGCTATCTTCAGTTACCAAGTGGCCATTCCTGCCGGCGACCCATTGCCCATTACCGGAGCAACGCCCTCATTTCCGGCTGCAACCCTGAATATCACACAAACACCGTCCGTTCCGGGAGCATCTTCCGTACTCGTTACCGCCGAAGATGGTACCACCCAACTTACCTATACCATCAATTTCTACGTGGCAAGTGCAGATGCCTTGTTGAGCGATCTCACCGTTGATGGCATCACCATCCCGGGATTCGATCCCAATGTGTTTACTTACGACTATCCGGTTCCTACGGGCAATCCCATTCCGGTGGTTGGCGCCACTCCCTCCGATCCACAAGCAGAGGTGCTTATTACGCAAGCCATCGACCTGCCGGGTTCGGCAACCGTTTTGGTTACAGCAGAAGATGGCACTACCAACAATACCTATACCGTTAACTATCTTTATACACCCGGAACAGATGCCACCTTAGCCGATTTGCTGGTTGGGGGCGTTACCGTTCAGGGGTTCGACCCGATGGTATTCGAATATTCATACACGGTAATATATAATAATCCGGCACCTTATGTCCAAGGTATTCCAAACGACCCATTGGCCACGGTAGACGATACGCAGTGTCTGAGCGTGCCCGGTGATGCTGTTTTGATAGTTACCGCCGAAGATGGAATTACGGTTTTAACCTATACAGTTCATTTTTATTATCTGGGATACAACGCTACCCTGTCGGATCTTACTGTGGATGGAGTGACCATACCCGGATTTGATCCCAACATCACGGTTTACCAGTATATGGTTGATAACGCTACACCCGTCCCTGTAGTTGACGGAACCACGGCCGATCCGTTGGCAGAAATAACTATTACCCAGGCTCCTATGGTTCCAGGAATAGCTACCTTGCATGTAGTAGCCGAAGATGGAGTGAATGAGTTAACTTATTCCGTTACTTTCTTTGTTGTTGGAACCGATGCTACTTTGGCTGATTTAACCACCGATGGTGTAACTGTAGCTGGCTTTGATCCATTGGTTGTTTATTACGAAGTGGATGTTTATGAAGGTGATCCAATACCGGTGATTGATGGAACTACCTCCGATCCATTGGCTACTAAGGTCGTTACACAAGCTTCCGTCGTTCCCGGTGAGGGAAATGTATTGGTTACTGCACAGGATGGAATTACACAGAAAACCTATACTGTTCATTTTAACCTGATTACCGGAATTTCCGATGCAGCTGAATCACAGATTTCGATATATCCAAACCCGGTTGCTGAAAAACTCATGGTTTCCGGGTTAACCGGGACAGCTCACTTCAGTATTGTAAACCTGGTGGGCGAAAAAGTATTTGTTGGAGAAGTGGCTAACAACCAGGAAATCATATTGAATTTCTTAAGGGAGGGCCTTTATTTTGCCATGATTCAACAACAGAACGGAACCATGACCACTGTGAAGTTTATTAAGAAATAGTGGCAGGTTAGTCTTTGGGCAAACCCGGTGGGTTTGCTCAAAGACTATATTATTTGCCCGGGATTTTCACTCAGCGATTTTAAACAATCGGGGCACAAACAGGTGTCATATTTTTTGTTGATGGCTTCCTGGGTTTCGGCAGAAACACTCACCTCATAGCACCAGCATTTTCCTGATTTACCACAGTAAAACTCTCTCCCGCAACGGGGACAGGTATCTTTTGCTATCAGCACTTGTTTCTTCTCCATCAGATCAGGCCTCCAATTCAACACTTACAAATTCCATTTTCCCACCCAATGGTGGGTTGAGCTTGCGGATTTTTAACCGGGCATCCACCACCGTTGGAAATTCCGTTTTAATGCGGTCAAGTATTCTACGCCCTACGTGTTCAAGCAACTTTGAACTGACCTGCATCTCTTCTTTTACAAACCGGTAAACAGCTTGATAATTCACCGTGTCGTGGAGGTGGTCGGTTTGCTCTGCCAGGGTGGTATCTACTTTTAAAAATACATCCACCCGGAATTTAGTACCTATCACCTGTTCTTCTTTAAAACAACCATGATAAGCGAAAAATTCCATGCCTTCAATTGAGATGATTGACATATTTTTCATTGTTAAGCGCTTATTTCACCCAGTTCATGCAGCCCGCGCTCCAGCCGGTTGAGGGTTTCTTCCTGCCCTATCAGGGCGATGATATCAAATAAATGAGGGCCTTTTAATTCGCCAACGACAATGATCCTGAAAGCATTCATCACAGCGCCCATGCCATACTTCATTTCTTCAAGCCATGCCTTGGTGATGTCTTCCAGGTGGGAAGCGCTAAAGTCATCTACTTTTGACAACAATGTTTTTAACTCCGTCATTTGCTGATACGAATCGGCCTTCCACCGTTTTTTTACCGCCAGTGGATCGAAGGTTTCCGGTGTGATGAAGAAGAAATTCGACTGGTCCCAAAATTCGCTCACGAAGTTAACCCGTTCTTTTACAAGACTAACTACTTTCTCAACAAATTCTGTCTCGGCCAGAAAGCCCTTTTGTTGCAGAATGGGCATAAAATGTCCGGCCAGTTCCTCGTTGCTTTTTTGTATCAGATATTGGTGATTGAACCAGGCAGCTTTGCCCGGATCAAATTTAGAACCGGATTTTCCAACCCGATCGATGGAAAATACTTTAGCCAACTCGTCCATCGAGAATACTTCTTGTTCAGTGCCAGGATTCCATCCCAACAACGCCAGCATATTGATGAAGGCTTCAGGGAAATAGCCGTCCTCGCGGTATCCCCTGGAAATTTCACCCGATTTGGGATCATTCCATGCCAATGGAAAAACAGGAAAACCCAGCCTGTCGCCATCGCGTTTGCTCAATTTCCCATTGCCTTCAGGTTTTAACAACAAGGGAAGGTGGGCAAATTCAGGCGCTTCCCATCCTAAAGCTTCGTAAAGTAACACGTGCAATGGCAACGAGGGGAGCCATTCCTCGCCACGGATTACATGACTGATTTCCATCAAATGATCGTCTACAATGTTTGCCAAATGATAGGTGGGCATGCCATCCGATTTGAACAGCACTTTATCGTCAAGTACCTTGGTGTTCACTTCTACCTGGCCACGAATGAGGTCGTTCATCACCACAATCCTGTCTTCGGGCATGGCAAAACGCACCACGTAAGGAAACTCTTTTTTCAACAAGTTAGCTACTTCCTCTCTGCTCATATTGAGCGAGTTGTGTAGTTTTCCACGTACTTCGGCATTGTAGGTAAAAGTCTTTTTTTCTGCTTCAAACTCTTTCCTTAGGTCGTCCAGTGCTTCGGGCGTATCGAAGGCATAGTAAGCATGACCCGAATTGAGAAGTTTTTCGCTGTATTGCTGATAGATTTCCTGACGTTCCGATTGGATATATGGACCAAACGGGCCACCTTTGGTAACGCCTTCATCAAATTCAATTCCGCACCAGCGAAACGATTCTACTATATATTCCTGTGCTCCGGGTACAAAGCGAGTTTGATCGGTATCTTCGATACGAAGAATAAATTTGCCGCCCAGGTGTTTGGCAAATAAATAGTTGTACAATGCGGTTCGCACACCTCCAATGTGCAGAGGACCTGTTGGGCTGGGTGCAAAACGTACCCGGATATTTTTCTGGCTCATACCTTCAATTTTCGGTGCAAAGATAGGGAATAAGCCAGTTTAATAACGCATGATGTTTCGCTAAGCATGTGAAAGTGTAACCAGTGCTTGCAATTAAACTTCCTTTGTTGAATATCAGAATGAATCTCGTTCCTAAAGTGAGTTGTGATTTTCAACAGTTTGCTCCCTTTAGGGTTAGGGGTAAACAAACTGTTGAAAATCAAATTTGTGAGTTATTCTCGCAAACGCCAACTAAGCCAGGTATTTTTTCTGATTGTAATGGGTGGCAATAGCTTTGCGATCGTCTGATGACATTGATTTCATATAGGCTTTCCAACCCGGACAAAAATTAATGTGCCACCTCCAAAACCTTCCGACAAGCGATTTTGGATTGGTGTCGTATTTTGCCTTGATAGGACAAATGTCGCATTTAATGTCGGTATTTACCTTGCTCATTCTACAAAAGTATTGTTGGTTATTTGCAGCCAAATTAATTCATTTATCGCCAGTAGGCAATAATTCGGTAAACTTTTATTTGCAAAACCAACTTAATTATTAAACGGGGGTCATGGGTGGTAGCCCTTGGTTGGAAGTATGAATTGCTTAGTAATGGTAAGATCATTGAAAATCAGGATTAAAACAGCTACTTTTGCCGGTCAGAATTATAGCGGATGATCAACTTTAATTTTCACCAACACTCTTTATTTTCAGATGGTAAAATGCCACCTGAAGAGTATGTTAAACAAGCCATCGAACTGGGTTTTGTGGCCATGGGATTTACTGAACATTCACCCCTTCCGTTTGAAACGTATTATGCGCTTCCACAACAGCGGGAACAGGAATACATGGACGAGACAAACCGGTTAATTGGAAAGTATGCCGATCAAATAAAACTTTACCGGGCATTGGAACAGGATTTTATTCCCGGTGCAACGGAAGATTTTTCCTCTGTATCAGAAAGGCTCCAACTGGCCTACAGTATTGGTTCTGTTCATCTTGTGAAACCAGAAAGTTCGGACGATTTATGGTTTATCGATGGCTCGGAGCGGCAAAAATATGATGATGGCCTGGATCAGTTTTTTGGTGGTGATATCCGCAAAGGAGTTACGCAATATTATCGTCAGATGAACCAAATGATAGAAAGCCAGGTGTTTGACGTGGTAGGTCATCTTGACAAGATAAAAATGCACAATGCGGGCAGGTTTTTTAATCCGGAAGATAGCTGGGTTCAGGATCTGGTGGATGAGACGCTGGATTTGATCAAAGAAAAATCACTGATTGTAGAGGTGAATACCAGGGGAATCTATAAAAAACGTGCCGACAGCTATTTCCCCGACCAAAGTACGCTTATAAAAGTACAACAGTTGAAAATCCCGATCATCATTAGCTCCGATGCGCATTTGCCCGAAGAATTAAATCTGGGTTTTGCCGAAGCCCGTCAACATTTACTGGATTATGGATTTAAAACCACCCTGTTTTTTGATGGCCGCCATTGGATTGAAATTACTTTGTAAGTTGATAAATCAAAGGATCAAAGAATAGAACGCCTACCATGCCTCCATGCCTTCGGCAGGTAAACCGGCAGGAAATCCGGCAGGCAGGTAACTTTTAACTTCCCCTCCCCTAATCCACATACATATACCTTTTAATGCTCTTTTTTGGGGTTTTCTCAAATTCATCTTCGTGTATGATGAACTTTGAAACCTGCATATAAACAGGAAGTTTCTTGTTGGTTTCTTTTCTGTAAAATTCAAAAATCCCGGGCAGTCTCTCCTTACTTAATCTACGCGCACGCATCACCTCCAGGTCAGGAACCACCATCGCGACAATTTTACCGTTCTCTTCTACCACTACACTTTCAAGCACTAGCTGACGGGTGTTAATCACTGATTCGATTTCTTCGGGATAGATATTCTGTCCGGACGCACCCAAAATCATGTTTTTAACACGCCCTTTGATAAAAATCATTCCGTCCTGGTCAATAAGGCCCATATCGCCTGTATGAAGGTATCCATCTTTTTCGAGTACTTCATCAGTAGCTTTTTGGTTTTTAAAATACCCATTCATCACGTTTTCACCTTTTACCAGAATTTCTCCTTCAATGTGTTGCGGATCTTCTGAATCAATGCGTGCTTCCATGGTATCAACGGTCTTTCCTGCCGATTCAAGTTTAAATGTTTTCCAACCAGTGTAGCTGATCAGCGGGCCACACTCGGTCATGCCATATCCAACCGTAAAAGGAAAACCAATTTTTCTAAAAAAACTCTCTGTTTCACGGTTTAAAGCTGCTCCCCCAACTACCAGTTCAGTAAAATTACCTCCAAAGACCTTTACCAGTTTCCTTCTGATTTTGAAATAAAGCAGTTGGTTAACCCCGGGAATCTTCATCATCATTCTGATGGATTTTTTTTCTAACAAGGGGACAATTTGCTTTTTGTAGATTTTTTCGATCACCAATGGAACAGATAAAATCAACCGTGGACGGACGACCTTAAATGCTTGCATGATGATTTGAGGGGAGGGTGTTTTTGTAAGAAAAGTGATGTGGCAACCCAAAGTGAAAGGGAATAAAAACTCAAAGGCACACCCAAAAGCATGTGCCAAAGGCAAAAACGACACGATATCGTCCCCGGCCTTTAAGGGCATGTTGCGTTGCGCAAATTGCATGTTGGCGGCCAGGCTGTTGTGCGACAGCATCACTCCTTTTGACCTGCCGCTGGTCCCTGATGTATAGCTTATTACAGCGATTTTACTGTTGTCGATCGGATCGATTACAAAGGCCTCTGCCGAAAATCCATTGGGATATTTCTTTTTAAATAAGGATTCCTTATCTGAACAGGCTTTCATAATGGATTCGTTGTCAGTGTTTACAACGTCCAGATCTTCGATTGAGAATATTGCTTCAATGCCGGGGATGTTGTTGGCTTTGATTGCATTTCGCATCTGTTCAGAAGCAAATAACAAACGCGATTCTGAATGGTTAATGATGTGCTCAACAGCTTCCACTTTGAAGTCAGGCAGGATGGGGACGATCACCATTTCGGATAGAACGCTCGCCAGATATACCACTCCCCAATGCGCCGAATTTTTTCCTACCAATGCCACCTTGTCTCCCTTTTTCATACCGGCAGCCTCAAAAACGAATTGGATGATGGCAATTCTCTTGGCAATGTCCCGGTAACTAAGCTTGGTTCCTTTGTAGTCGGAGAGGGCTTTTGTATTCCAGTTATGTTTTATTCCTTCAACCAGAAATTCGGAAAAGCGTTTTGATATCATAAGAATTGGGCTTTATTTAAACGCTAAAATACAATAAAAAGAGGACGACCATTTTATTTTGAATAATTATTCTGCATTGGGAATCTGTGATTTACTCATGATTCTCCCAATGGGATACACATCTTTTTGCTGATCCCACCAGGGCGATTGCTGATAAAACCAGTTTAAAATGGCATAGGAATTCTCGCTTAAAACAGGATTATTTTGTTTCCAAAGATCGAAAGTCGCCTGCAAATTGGGATCTTCGGTAAGCATCTGACGGGCTATTGTCTCCATGGAATAGCTTTCGGAATATTCTTTTTGCTCGGTAATGGCATCAAAATATCCCCAATAAACATACGAATCGAAGGCTTTTGGTTCGAGAATATTAGCAATGACGCGGGCCCTTCGTTGATTTACAGGAACTACCACAGAGCCTGCCGGAAATTTTATGCGCTTCGTATTTTCAGTTAGCGTTAATTTGGTCATCGGGTGTTTTCCTTCGCTTGGCTGCTGTTGCCAAGAATAATTAGAAAAGGTGTACAAATTAACTTCCGTTTCAACTGAATTTTTGAGGGTGTAGAATTCAACCCCGTGTAGCCGAAGCTTTTCAATTACTGATGACCACTGTGGCGGGACGATATATGCTTCCGGTAACTGAACTGTTTCGTTTGAAACTACCTGATCGAACATGGGCAGAGAAAACAGTGTTGGCGTGTTGCCATATCTAAACCAATCGCCGCCACTTAAATCGCTGGTCACCCGATCGTAGTCAATTCCTTTAAAATCGACCATGACGCTGTCGCTGAAATCGGTAGTAAAGCCTATTGCCAGGGGTAGTTTTCTAAAAGCCTCGCTGGCGCTGAATTCATCTGCCTGAAGGTTGAGTTTCTTTAAGTTTTGGTATTCATTATTAAGCATTTCCAGCGTGACCAATATCAATCTTTCTGTACTCTCTACCCTGATTCGATAGGGCTTTAGCATGTGCGTTTCGATGAGCAGCCCCGGTCGGTTTTGGAGGGCTGTGTAACCTTCAGACAAACGGGGAAGTGCCACCGTGGCATACAGTCCGCTGCGCGGATCGTGCCACCGCCTGAAACTTACATATTGAAAAACAGGAAATCCTGATTTCTCCATTTTGGCTTCTATCACAGGTAAATAGGTATCTCTTTGCCAGGCGGTTAATCCCGGATCCATGTTTCCGTAAATTTCCATGGAGTGGGTAATGGGATATTGGTAATCGGCACCATCTGTAGTATGGCAATCGATAAAAAAGTCGGGCAACCATCGATTAAAAAGTTTTAGCCATGATTGAATTTCCGGGGTTTCAGCTTTCATATAATCCCTGTTCAGATTCAGGTTTTGCGCATTGGTCCGCCAGCCCATTTCTTCCGGGCCGTTTTGGTTGATGCGTGAATAAGCACCATAGCGTTCATGCCCGTCAACATTTAGAATAGGAATCCATAAGATGGTCACATGATTAAGCAATTCGACATGCTTTTGATAAACCACCATGTCGCGCAACCATTGCAACATGGCATCTTTGCCGTCGGGCTCACCGGCATGAATAGCACTTTGCACAAGCAATACAGCATTTCCTGATTGCTTAACACGCTCCTCCGTATGATGTCCGTTTTTGTCGATGATGACTACCACGATTGGTCTGCCCTGGGGCGAAATACCCATGGTATCCAAAGATATGAAGGGCGAATTTTGGGCTAACCGGCGACAAAATTCCATGGTCTCATCATACCTGGGTGTACCGTTGTATTGATGTTTTTCAAAATAGGTTGTCCAGTCGGATTGCTGACCGAAAGTGACGAGTACAATGGCTATGAGCCAAAAGGTGATTCCGTACTTCATGTGGAAATTTTTGTTTCAAAGATAACAAGTTGAGCAAAAAAAAAGCCGTGTAAATACACGACTTTTTAGAATTGATTTAACATTGACCTTATTTGGCATCATAGGCCCATTTAAGGTAAATAGAGCCCCAGGTAAAGCCTCCTCCAAAGGCAGCCAAAATCAGGTTGTCCCCTTTTTTCAGTTTATCCTCCCATTCGTATAAACACATGGGAATGGTAGCGTTGGTGGTATTTCCATATTTTTCGATATTGATCATGACCTTGTCTTTGTTGATGCCCATCCTTCTGGCAGTGGCATCGATAATGCGCATGTTGGCCTGATGTGGAACCAGGTAAGCGATGTCGTCCGAGGTAAGGTGGTTTCGTTCCATGATTTCAGCGGCTACGTCTGCCATGCGGGTTACCGCGAATTTAAATACGGCCTGGCCTTCCTGATAGATAAAATGCTCGTGTGCATCCACAGTTTCATGGCTGGCAGGTTTAAGTGAGCCTCCGGCTTTTTGATGAAGATAAATGCGGCCCGATCCATCTGCATGAGTGGAAGAATCCAGTATACCAAATCCTTCTGTACTTGGCTCCAGCATGACGGCACCTGCCGCATCACCAAATAAAACACAAGTTGTTCTGTCAGTATAATCGGTTATTGATGACATTTTATCGGCTCCGACAACAATAATTTTTTTGTATCCACCTGTTTCGATAAATTTTGAAGCCGTTACCAGCGCAAACAAAAATCCCGAACAAGCGGCATTCATATCAAAACTAAAGGCATTTTTTATTCCAACTTTATCGCTGATAATATTGGCGGTTGCCGGATGTATCATGTCCGGGGTAACAGTTGCGCAAATAAGCAACTCAACTTCTTCAGGTTTTGTATTGGTTTTTTTCAGCAACCCTTTAACAGCTTCAACTGCCATATCCGAGGTTGCTTTTCCTTCACCTTTCTGGATGTGACGTTCTTTGATACCGGTACGGGTCATGATCCACTCTTCAGTGGTATCGACCATTTTTTCAAAATCTTTATTCGTTAACACATCTTCCGGAACCCAACCTTGTATTCCTGTAATTGCCGCTGTGATTTTCCCCATAATAACGTTTTTTTCAAATTTTGCGACCGCAAAGGTATTAATTTTTGACAGAACCAAATTTTGTGTTAATTAATTAACACATGTCTAAACCTACACTACTATAAAAAAACTCCTGGTAACAGGTAGTTATCAGGAGATCCCTTTTAGCCAGTCTTCTTCCCTAAACCGGAAAGTACCGTTGCACCAATTAAAGAGCCAAATACTGTTATGCCTTAGCGTGTTCAACTATCATTTTTCCTTTGTAGTACAAATCGCCATCAACAAAATAAGCGCGATGGTAAATATGCACAGTACCAGTAGTAGGACAGGTGGCCAGTTGAGGAGCCTCTGCTTTATAATGAGTTCTTCTTTTGTCTCTTCTGGTTTTCGAAATTTTGTGTTTAGGATGTGCCATTTTATGATTCCTTTATGGTTATTTTATATGTATGCTACTCAAATTCTATGTCTTTTAACGAATCCCACCTTGGATCTTCCTCATGTCGTAGGAGGGTGTTAAGTCTTTCTATCATTTCTTTGTTGCAGGTACTGTTGCCCTGGTCATCATCCGGATGCATTTTTTGCAGAGGAATCATCAAATTGATGTATTCATAAAAGTACTGACTCAGATCGATGCGGCTTTCCTGGGCAGGAATCACGACTACTTCGTCGGATATCTCATCATAGGCTTCGCCGTATTTCAAAATGAGCCTGAATTCACCACTCACCGGGCAATTAAACAAGTCGAGACACCTGTCGCATGGCAGTTCGAGTTCGCCGTTCAGCTTGAAAGAAAAATCAATCAAACTCGACTCCCTGTTCATTGTTACTTCAACGGTTACATGCCCGTGCTCAACTTCTAATAATTCAAAATGCTTTAAGAACGATTCCCCGATTTCAAAAACATACTGATGTTTCCCAAGACTTAGCCCTTGTACAGGAATA
Source organism: Bacteroidetes bacterium GWF2_41_31 (assembly GCA_001769215.1). Lineage (GTDB taxonomy): Bacteria > Bacteroidota > Bacteroidia > Bacteroidales > F082 > UBA6244. The sequence goes on along the minus strand of MEOL01000032.1, from coordinate 207,648 downwards.
ATATAATCCAACATCCTCTTCATGCCATCTAAAATCGGGCGGCAAAAATAATCATTATTCTTTTGATATACAAACAATTTTAAAATTTACCTCACCGGGATGAAGGATAGGTAATTTAAATGTGAAATAATTAACAGCAATTGCTTAAGTATCAAGAAAAAACAGAAACCATCTTCTATATTTGGAGGATAGTTTACTGTTATACAATTGATTGCAATTTTGTTTTGATGCTCTATAAATTGATAACCGACTGATTTTACTACCGTATTAAAGGCTAAATTTGCCACAAACTTTAATCTTAAACATTATGATGTTTTTTAATCGAATCATCGCTGCCATACTACCGTTTATGCCCAAAAGCCTGGTATGGGTTTTTTCGAAAAAATATATTGCAGGCAAAACCATCGACAATGCCATCCGGATATCAAAAGAATTAAACAGCCAGGGAGCCATGGTAACCATTGACTTGTTGGGTGAGTTTATTACCAGATTGGATGAAGCCAAACAAAACAAAGATGAATACCTGGGGATCATCGAAAATGTACAAAAACAGGACATCAATGGCAACTACTCGTTGAAACCTACCATGTTTGGTTTGCTTATTGATGAGGAAGCCTGTTATAAGAATATCCGTGAAATTGTGAAGAAAGCCGCTTCGTACAACAATTTTGTCCGAATCGACATGGAGGACTCGCAGTGTGTGGATATGGAAATCAAACTCTTCAGAAGGCTTAAAGCCGAGTTTCCACAAAACGTAGGATTGGTGCTTCAGGCCTATCTTAAACGTACGCGCCAGGACATCGAAAACATGTTGGATTTGAATACCAAAGAGTTGCCGGTAAACTACCGTTTGTGCAAAGGAATTTATGTAGAGCCCGAGAAAATTGCTTACAAAAAATACGAGCAAATCAACCAGCATTATCTCGAAGACCTGGAATACATGTTCCAAAAAGGCATTTATCCCGGCATCGCCACCCATGATTCAAAACTAGTAGAAGGCGCCTACCTGCTTATTGAAAAATACAAGATTCCAAAGGAAAAATGTGAGTTCCAGATGTTGTATGGAGTAACCCCGTCGTTGCGTCAATCCATTATCGAAAAGGGTTACCGCATGCGCGTGTATGTGCCTTTCGGCGAAAAATGGTTTGCCTACAGCACCCGTCGTTTAAAGGAAAATCCACGCATGGCCCAGGATATTATTAAAGGGATTTTTATCAACGGGTAAAACCAAAATCCATAGCACAACTGGTTTTTGGAAGATTTGAACTACAAACCGTTCAAAAACATTTACTTACATCTTGTCATCATTATTCAACTGAATTGCCGGTGTTTTCCATTAAAGGAACCGAAAGGTCGGTGTGGTGATGAATCATCTTCCACTGACCTTTTTCAATCCGGAAAATATTGGTCGCCCTGAATTTTACCTTCACGGCTTTACCATCGGCGATCATATTTTCGCCTTCTTCGGTGCATACAGTATAACCCACGTCGGTTCCGGCATAAACGAGCAAATCTTTACACTCCACTCTTCCACCCAGCTTCATTCCGGCTTCTTTTTGAAACTCTTCACTCACCTTCTTCCATCCTTCAAGCCGGCCGCCAAAGGGGCCCATATCGGAAATGTCGTCGCCGTGCGACCAAATTGCATTCATCGGTACCAAATCACCTACAAACAGGGCATTGAGTGCTGCATAAAACTGGTTATTTGCAGCCACCAGTTCCTTTTCGGCTTTTGCCTTTTCAGGAAGAATGGTTGTGTCCATATTGTTACAAGCAGTCATCAAAACAGCAGTCAGAAGGAAAAGGGCAAAACGTGTCATTGAAGTTTTCATGGGAATTAAGTTTTAGTGGTGTTTAGATTTAGGTAGGGAATTCTGTTAGGAGAGAAGACTCTGAAAGGACAAAATAGCAGGAAAATAAGGTTCTTTCGCATACATGGTCAATTTTAGTCGTTTCCGGTCAGTATGTTGAAGGGTCAAAGATAGACTAATTGGGAACAAAAATCCAGAGAAAGCTACCTCAAATCTCAAATAAGCCCGACGGCCTACCGGCATTTTTCAGGATTTCCCTGTTTGGAAATCCATTTCATTTTTGCAGGAACTCCAGGGCAGCTTCCAGTTGCTTGTCGGTTCCGGCCTGTATATCAGAGGCATTTTGCCCCACGAGGATATCGGGTACAATGCCATTGCATTCGATGGGTTCGCCATCGTATCTGTAAAAAAAACGGGTACTCACCCTGATCTGGTTGCCACTGGGCAATGAAAACATCAATGGATTTCCGGAACCACCCCCGGTAGTATCTCCAACAATGGTAGTTTTTTCGGTTTGTTGCATCCACATGATAAAATGTTCGGTGGTACTAAACGATTTGCCATTTACCAAAACCACGATGGTATTTGAATAATTGTCGGTCAGGTTGGGTTGTAATGTAGGCCCGTTTTTAAACAAGCCCTTTTCTGTCCATCCGGGAGTTGGAAGCGGTTCCTGAATACACCTCGAAACCACAAAACCTGCATTTTCACTGTTGCCTCCTCCATTGTGTCGTACGTCGATAATCAGGCCTGAGGTATTGCGCAACTCATGAAATATCACATCCATGTTGACCAGGCCTCCATACCCCGAAAAAGTAGAAATCCGGATATAACCAATCTCAGAGATCAACCCATATTGAAGTTTACCGTTTTCCAATGAATGGACCGCTTCTGTAAGATATTTTTCGGTAACGGAAAAATCGAAACTGTTTTCATCCTTTATCTGACGGGGAGTGCGATAGCCCCATACCGTACCATTGGTGAGGTATACACCCACGTGACCGTCTTTTAATTCAAGTAGCATTTGATTAATCACCGGCAGATATTCATCCACATGGGAGGAGGTAATTTGCGGGTAATAGACATCGTAAACCTGATCCCAATCGATTTTTTTGTATTCCAGATACGGATACCACTCATCCACCACCGACCAGGTTTTATCAAAGTCAGCAACAGGAATATCAGCGGGCAAATCATCATCCCCGGTTTTAGTACAAGCCGACAACAAACCCGCAGAAACAAATAACAACAGGATGATTACTTTTTGGTTCATTTGAATTTTCTAATCAGTTGATGCTGTCAAATTTAGAATAAAATAATCAATCTGAAAAATGAAAGTGGAATCATGTATTCATCCGATAGCTATTCGCAATATGCTTTCAGGAGATTATCCACTTCGGTGGAACCAAGTTTTTTAATGTGATTCCAGTCATCGCAGGCTTTTTCTTTTTCTCCCAGATAAAAATAGGCGTTGGCCCTGTTGTTGAGGACATTGATTTCGTTTGGAGTAAAACTCAGTGCCTTTGAATACATGACAATGGCTCTGGAATATTTGTTTTCCGCTAAAAAGTCGTTTCCTACTTTCATATAGGCTTCAGTCAGTTTGGGATAAATGTCTTTTTTAGCGTAATTGTGCTTTAAAGCCAGTTCCAAATCAAGGATGGCATTTTTAAAATCGCCCATTAAAAATTTACTTAATCCCCTGGAATATATGCATTTATTACAGTATTCATCTTGCTGCAAAGCTAAATCGAATGCCCTAATTGCCTCTTCATAATTTTCCGCCCTCATAAAATCAACTCCTTTGTTGAACTCCGTAGCAGAATTCACCGGTTCCTCATTTAGTGTAAATTTGACGGGGGCATTATATGAAACCCTGATGAGTTCACCATCCTGCCTACCCGGAAACCAGTTGCCACTGGTTAGACCAATAACCCGCATGGCTTCTGCATCACATCCTCCACCAATTCCCTCAACAAGGCTGATATTTGTAACTGTGCCATCTGTTTCTACTATAAAATTAACCACAACACGACCCTGAATTTTAAGGTCCCTGGCATGTTCAGGATATTTAATGTTTTTTGATATAAAATCAATAAGCGACTGTATACCACCTTTATAGGCAGGCATTTCATCTCCCGTCTGACCATATACCGCTGTGGTAATGAGTAGTATCAACAAAAAAGCCGAATTTTTCATCTGTCAAATGAATGCTGTTTTGAATTAGTTTCAAGCAAATATAGGTTTTTTGGTGGTTGCAACGTACAGTACCTGCAAAAGGTAAAACAAAAAAAAGCAGCAGAATTTTCACCCTGCTGCTCTTGTTAGTTTACTTCCAATTTACTTTTTCCTTGTAAACCAATGTACTTTAGCAGAATACAGCAATTGGTACATCGAAGGAACAATGACCAGCGTCAGGAAGGTAGCAAAGGTCAGACCAAAGATCACCGTCCAGCTCATGGGAGCCCAGAACACGGCGTTGTCGCCTCCGAAATAAATGTCGGGATTAAAGGTGTTGAAGAATGAGATAAAGTCGATGTTTAATCCAACGGCCAGGGGCATTAATCCCAAAACGGTAGTGATGGCGGTAAGTAACACCGGGCGCAGGCGGGTTTTTCCGGCTTCAATAATACAGTTCATGGCTTCATCCATGGGCAAGTCGTCTTCCGGGGCAATACCCAGTTTCTCTTTTCTTCTCAGTTTAACCAGTCCGATGTAATCGATTAATACAATGCCATTGTTGACCACCACTCCGGCCAACGAAACAATGCCTACGCCGGTCATGATGACTACAAAATCCATTTTAAAAGTAGCAAGCCCCCCAAATACACCAATGGTACTCATCAATACGGTAAACATAATGATGGCCGGCTTCACAAGCGAGTTAAACTGTGTAACCAGGATGAGGGTGATCAACGCCAGAGCGATCAGCATGGCCATTGAGAGAAACGACATCGACTCGGCTTGTTCTTCCTGTTCTCCGGTAAACACGTACTTGTACCCGGCAGGCATCTCAAAACCGACCATGATCTTTTTCAATTCCTGATTGATTTCGTTGGCATTATATCCCTCAATTACATTGGAATAGATGGTAATCATGCGGTTGCGGTCTTTCCTCGAAATAGCTCCATAGGTTGAACTGTATTCAAATTCGGCAACAGCCGAGATGGGCACCTGAACAATTTTACCTGAAGATTGGTTGCGAAAAGTAATCCGCTGGTTAATTAAATCGGCCAGGTTGTCGCGATATCTCTCGTCGAGGCGCACCACAATCTTATATTCATCCTCCCCGTCTTTGAAATCCGAAATTTCTTTTCCGAAAAGTGAAGTGCGCAAGGCTTCGGCAATTTGCCCGGTCGACAAGCCAAACCGGCGGGCTTTTTCACGGTCGATGTTCACCAGGATTTCAGGTTTCCCAACATCCAGGTCAATGTGAAGCGCTTCAATACCCGGTATGTTGGCTTCGTTAAACACGGCACGGATGGTATCGGTAAGGAACAACAGTTTTTGAAAATCGAGGCCACTTATTTCCAGGTTAATTGGTTTTCCGGTAGGAGGGCCGTTGCGTTGTTTTTCGACCGAAATGGTGATGCCGGGATACATGCCAACCAACGCGTCAGACAGTTGTTTCTCTATCTCGGAAGTGCTCTTCCCCCCGCGCTCATTGAAATCAACAAAATTAATCGTAACCAATCCCCGGTTGGGCATGCCGCCACGTCCGCTAAAACCATCATCTTCGCTCACGGCACCCTTCCCTGCCAAAGTCAACACCGACTCAACGATTTCCATGTTGGGCCTTAGCACATCGTTCACCCTGTCTTCGATTACCCGCATCACCGAATCGGTAATATCTACATTGGTACTAATGGGCAATTCGGCTACAATATTAATTAACTTGGGATCGGTAGATGGGAAAAAATCCACTTTTGGATTCGAACCAAAATAAAATACCATCGTAACAATCATCAACAAAAAGACACCAATGACCAGGGCCAGCGGGTGCCAGGTTGTTATAGCGAACCTGACAAATCTCACATAGAACCCTTCGAACCATACCAAAAACACGTTTTGAAACCACATGGCAAGCCGTGACAAAAACAGCAGATTGAGAACGCCGATAAATGCGAAAATAAGCAATAAAGTACCAACCCAGTTCACCTTGACGGCAAAAAATATCAGAGACAAAGCGATGAGAACACCAATCAGGATGATGCCGCGTTTCACATTGGGAAGTTGAATATTAGCTCCTTTTTTATAAAAATCGGTAAACAACACCGGGATAATTACCAACGCCACCATAAGTGAGGCAGTTAGCACAAATATGAGCGTTAAAGGCATATACGACATGAACTCTCCCATGATACTCTTCCAGAAGAGCAAAGGGAAAAAAGCCGCCAGGGTAGTGGCCGTAGATGAAATAATCGGTATGGCCACCTCACCCGTGGCCTGACGTGCTGCTTCTTTTACGGGATAACCCATGTGTACATACCGGTAAATATTTTCGGTTACCACAATAGCGTTATCCACCAACATGCCCAGCGCCAATATAAGTGAAAACAATACGATCATGTTGATGCGGTAGTCGATCAGCCCCATGATCATAAAGGACAAGAACATGGACATCGGAATGGCAAATCCAACAAAGAGGGAGTTCCGTGTTCCCAGGAAGAGAAAAAGAATAAAAACAACGAAGATTACACCAAGGATGATGCTGTTTTCCAGGTTGCTAACTTGCATTTTTACCATTTCACTCTGATCGCTGGTGATGGTAACCGATAAGTTTTCAGGAATCATCCCGTTTTTTTGGCCCGTGTGGAGCACATCCATTACCTGGTCGACCGTGGAAAGCAGGTTTTGACCGCCCTTTTTCACCACCTGAAGTGAAACCACTGGTTTTCCGCCCAAATAGGCGTAGCTGTCGCGGTCCTTAAACCCATAACTCACCTGGGCAATATCACGTAAATACACGATATGGCCTTCTTCACTTTTAACAATGACACCCAGCATTTGATTGGGATTGGTAAACTCACCCAAAATACGGATGGACCGGTCAATCTTGCCCAAACCTACATCCCCTCCCGACATGCTTACATTCTCGCTCGAAATGGCCGTTTCCACATCAGCATAGCTTACCTGTAAGGAAGCCATCTTAAACGGATCGAGGTTGATTTTAACCTCGCGTTCGGTGATGCCTGTGATTACTACTTTTGATACTTCTGAAATGGTCTCTGTTTCATCTTTCAGATCTTCGGCAAAATCTTTCAACTCACTCACGCTGTAGTCTCCCGACAGGTTGATGTTGATCACCGGGAATTCGGAGAAATCAATATCTGTAACCAGGGGATCGTCCAACAAGTCATTGGGCAAATCGCTCTTGGTCTTGTCCACCGCGTCTTTTACATCCTGTAGAGCGGTTTTAATATCCACATCGGTTTGAAATTCCACAAACACGCTTGAGGCATCCTGGCTCGATATGGTTGTCAATTTCTTGATTCCTTTTACCGACTCTATTTCTTTTTCCAAGGGTCGGGTAATGAGGTTCTCAATATCCACGGGTGGATTTCCGGGATAAATGGTTGACACCATAATGGTCGGGATGTTGATATCGGGAAATAACTCCTTGGGCATCGACACGTATGAATAAAACCCGAAAATAATGGTCAATACCGTGATCAGATAAACTGTGTTTTTGTTGTTCAGGGCCCAGGTTGAAAGCCAGAAGTTACGTTCAAGTTGCTTCTCCTTGGGTTCTTGTATTTCGTTGTTCATTGTACTCATGATACGTTTTTAAAATTGTGTGATAAAAAAATGAAATGCTTGCTGTGATTAATTCATCACCTTTACCACAGCACCGTCCGAAACATTGCTATATCCATCTGTAATATAAATATCGCCTTCCGACAGACCGTCTACCACTTCAGTTTTGTCCTTAAACGACCTGCCAATGGTAACATATTGCTTTCGGGCTACCGTTTCGCCATCCTTTTTGTCAGCCAAATAAATATAACTTCCTTTCATGTCGTTCCTGATCAAAATAGAAGGTACTACCAGAGCCTGTTCGTTGTTATAGTCGTTAATTTCAATATTGGCCAGCATATTGGGTTTGAGCACCCCCGTAGGATTATCGAGTTTTACTTGAACCTCAAAAGTCCGGTTTTCTTTGTTGATGACGTTACCGGTACGATGGATTGGTTTGCTCATTTTTATTCCGGGATAAGTAGGGAAAGTAATGGTGACCTCCTCACCTTTTTTAACCACGGGAAGGTAAGCCTCTGAAAGTTGGGCCGTAAGAAAAAGTTCATCGATATTTACTATCCGCATGAATTGCATTCCGGGGGAAGCCATTTCGCCTTCTTTTAAGACGATGGTTTCAACAACCCCACTAATTGGCGAAACGATGATCGACATATTGTATTGAGCCTTTAAAGTTGCCAACTTGATTTGCAGATTTTCGTAGTTGTTTTTGGCTTCAAGGAATTGTCGTTCCGATCCAATGTTTTTTTCCCATAGGGCCGACTGTTTTTTGTAAATCGTTTCAGCCAGACTAAGCTGAGAATCCAACTCCTGCATATTCTTTTCGATCACAACCGTGTTGAGCCTGGCCAGGATTTGGCCTTTTTTCACCATCTGGCCCTCCTTAACCGAAATATGAACCACTTGTCCGTTTACTTCCGGGCTGATAAATGCTTCATCAATGGTTTCCAGTTCTCCGGCAGCTTCAAAATAATGCGAAAATAGTTCCGGTTGAAGCACTTGAGTTAAAACAGGAACTTTTATACCGGTATATGTTTCCTGGCTGGGAGTATTGAATTCTTTTTCAATATCTTCAATTTTTTTATTCAATTCGCTTACCTGCTTCTTATAGGTCTCCATTTGAACCACAGGATTTTCCTTTTGGCTGGAACCACAGGCGAACATAAAACTAGTTACTAAAGCTAAGAAGGTGATTTTAATTATCGTTTTCATACTGATTTTAATATTGTTGTGATGATGTTGGTTATAATGTTAATTTATCAAGATTTTCTTCCAGAAATTTCCTTCCTGTTTCACTGACGATTCCATAGAGGTGAAAACGGAAGATTTCGTTAAATAATTTGGCTTTTGAAAAGGAGGAATTATCGAAAATATCCGTTGTCATGATGCACTCCATGCGCATCAAGGTAAGGCGGGTAATTATTTCTTCATCTAAGTCAGATCTGAAGAGTCCTTCATTTTTCCCCTTCACGAGATTATTGCGCACATGATCGATGAAACGGGATCGTTTTATTTTGTTAAAATGTTCAAAAAAGCGGGGGTAATATTTTTTTAAATCGTAGATAAACCCGGGTTTATAGTCCTGAATCATTTTCACCTGAAGGTTGTAGTAAAACAAAAGTTCCTCCAGGGCATTGAGGTTTTTGGGCATCCCGCCGGAATAAGGCGAGTTGGGTGAGGTACTCATGTTTTCAAGCACACTCCAAACCAACTGTTTTTTATCTGTAAAGCACTCGTATAATGTCTTTTTTGAGATACCCAACTTGTGCGATACATCATCCATGGTGACACTTTTAATGCCAAACTCCAGGTACAGGTTTTTTACCTGTTCTATAATCTCGTTCCTTTTAGTTTCCATGGAGGTTATATTTTCGACTTAGTCAGTATTTTTTCAAGCTCTTCGCCCGCTTTCAGCAATGACAATGCAGCATTGATATATTCATTTTCAGTATTTAAGAACTGGTTGTGCGTGTTAAGCAAATCGAGGCTCGTAGCCAATCCTTCGGTATATTTCTCAGTTGTTTTTTTATAGATTTTTTCGGCCGTTAACCGGCTTTTCTGTTTATTCAAATAAACCGCATATGCATTCATATATTCATTTTTTGCGGTTGAGAACTGAATACCAAGCTGCGACAACAACTGCATCTCCAATACTTCAACCTGCTCGTAAGCAATCTGGGCCTGTTTAACCTTTGAGTGCCGCAAACCACTTGAAAATATAGGAACCTTCATCGAAATACCAAAAACGGAACTGTTGTACCAAATTCCCTCTTTTTTGAAGAAATCCCATTGGTCTCTTTGTGCCTGTGTTTGATAGTTTAAATTGGCTGAAAGTGAAGGCAAGTGGGCCGATTTTGCCAGCTTTACCTGAAGCATGTTCAATTCCTTTGTTTTGACAACCGACCTGTAATCCACGTTTTGTGCAACCACAAAAGGGTCTGTCAAAATTCCTGAATTATTTTTCTCCTCAATAATACTTTCCATGTTATCAGTTAAGAACAAACTGTCGGCATCGTTCAATCCCATATAAAATTTGAGAAACGCATGTGCAATCAGCAATTGGTTATTCAGGTAATCCTGCGATGCTTCCAAATCTGATACAAGCAGTTCAAGTTGGTCGACATCGGTTTCTTCGGCGAAACCAACCTCATATACCTGACGGGTTTCATCGGCCAGGTTTCGGGTGATGCGAAGCGTTGAATCGATCACCACCAGGCCATCTGCTGCCGAAAGCGCCGCGTAATATGAATTGGCCACCTGTTGTTTTACTTCCACTTTATTTTTATAAAAGTTGATGTCGGTACTTTCAAGAAATTTTTTGGCCGCCTGCAATCCGACAATGTATTCTCCACTAAAAATCAGCTGCGAAGCAGAAATTCCTAAGGTACCATCATACTTTGTTCCAAACTGAAGCTCAATGTTTTTGGTGGGGTCATTAAAAAAATCAGGAATAATCATCACCGCACGCTGCAGGTTGTCGTTATAATTAATGGAGCCACTTACCTGAGGCAAACCTATGGAAGTGGATTCTTTTACCCGGTATTTGGCTGATTCTACATCTTTTTGCGAGTTAATTAACGTATAGTTGTTTTCCATGGCAAAGGCGATCGCTTCTTTCAACGAAAACGATTTTATTTGTTGAGCTGCCAGACTGTTTGTCAGAAAAAACAAAAGAAGTACAGTGTTTATTTTTAATATCTTCATGTTGAAATAGTGTAATGGTTTGTTAAAACGGACGGCAAAAATACTAAAAAATAAACTCTGTAAACTATTGTTATGAAAATAGTTTATTACGTTTATGTTAAATAATTTGTTCGCCTTTGAAAGTTTCAATCTTGATCTGTATTTACTCCAATCAAATATGTATGGATGAGCCTTGGCATTCAGGATAAGAGCGATGGCTGGCGGTGAGGGTATGAATTGATGCTGCGTATTCATTGCGATTAATATTGTAACGTTTTTTTTTGCGGGTGCAAAATTAGAATGCCAACAGGTTTCCTTAAATAGGTTTTAGGTGAATGGGGGTGCTTGCTCGGTGAAATGGGAAATAGTGCTGGTAAAGCATTTAATGGCCAAAAATTGACCCACAAGGTTATGGAATAACCCGGGCAGAGATTCGCTGTTTTGTTTGTTATACTTGAAAAAGCAATGTTTCCTCTGCGGCTCTCTGCGCTTACCTTTACAGCACTCTGCGGTTATTTAATTTATCGCAAGGTAAATAGTAATAAAACAACCTATTACTGTATCAACGTCATTTCATCCAACAAATAACCTGCACCAGCGTATTTATCCACCACGAATAAAAAATACCGGATATCCAATGAGATATTGCGACAAACTTCTGGGTCATACATCAAATCGCTCATGGTGCCTTCCCAACAGCGGTCGAAGTTTACCCCAACCAGCTGACCTTCCGCATTGAGTACCGGACTTCCCGAATTTCCACCAGTGGTGTGGTTGCTGGCCGCAAAGGCCACATGCAGGGTGCCGTCCTGATCGGCATATTGTCCATAATCTTTTTGTTTATAAAGCGCTTTCAGCTTTTCTTCCACCACATAATCGTATATATCCGGGTTTTCCTTTTGCATGATTCCTTCGAGTGTTGTGAAATGCTTATAATATACTGCATCTTTTGGGGAAAAGCCACTCACATTTCCATAACTCACACGTAAAGTAAAGTTGGCATCGGGGTAGAACCGTTTGTCGGGCTGCATTTCCATTTGGGCCTCCATATACAACCGCTGTAAACTGTCAAGCGTGTTGTTCAGAGCCGTACGTTGTTGTTTTATTTCATCCTGATAAAGAGCCGTCATTTGAGAGGCCATCAGATAAACAGGATCTTTACGCAGTTTTTTCAAATCCTTTTGCTGGTAATTTTCAACGAATTCAGTGATCTTTTCCTGGTTATCAAACATCGATTGTGCAAAAACCGCTCTGGTGTAATTCGGGTAGTTGTCATTATATTTCTTATGAATGTCTTCAAAAAAAGCCGGTTTATACCGTGTTTCCAAATTTTCATCATACAACATAAGCAGTGCTGTCATTACTTCTTCATCAATGGGTTGATAATAATCTTTGAAAAAGGCCTTTATGTTGCCAAGCAATTTTTCCTTTTCCTTTTTGATCAAGTCTTCCTGAACAGGTTTTGTCTGGCTTAGTGTAGCAAGTTTAGAAAATCCGTTGGCAAACGCCACGAGTTCGATGGCCAAACCAGCCTCCAGATAATAATCGGTCGCAACATTCAACGGACTCAGTAAGGAGTAGGCTTGTTCAAAGGCAGGAAGCAGCCCGCTATAAGACGTGTTTCGTGCCCAATCCTGAAATTCTGCCTCATAAGATTGCTTCCTTTCAATTCCTTTCATGCGGTTGATCCCATCGCTTTCGCCAATCATTTTTTTCCAATAGTTGGCAACGCGTGCATCTTTCGATGCATATTGAATTCTAATTTGGGGATCTTTTTCTTCATATTTCCCAAAAATATCCAGACGGGTTTCTCTGAGTTTAATTTTCTGCGGGTTCTGTACCTGTGTAATCATTTCGATAGCATACGAGGGCAGGTACTCGCTGGTGTTGGCCGGATAGCCAAACACAAAGGTAAAATCATCTTCCTGAACCCCTTCCAACGAAATGGGTAGAAAGAATTTGGGCTGATAAGGTACATTGTCTTCAGCATATTCGGCCGGAGTTCCATCCTTGCCCACATAAATGCGAAACAATGAAAAGTCGCCAGTATGTCGAGGCCACATCCAATTGTCGGTATCGCCGCCAAATTTACCAATATTTGAGGGAGGTGCACCTACAAGTCGGATGTCTTTAAAAGTTTCGGTAACCATCATATAGTATTGGTTCCCATTAAAAAACGGTCTGATGAACCCTTGATAAAGAGAATCTTTTTCAAGTTCCGAAATTATTTTCAGGTTGTTGAGTGCAATCAACTCATGCCGCGCCTTTTCAGTCATTTGAGGGGTGACTCCTTCGAGCACTTGTTCCGTGACTTCTTCCATCCTGATCAATAAAGTGGCAGTCAGGCCTGGGTTAATCAACTCTTCTCCCTGGTTCATCGCCCAAAATCCATCGGTCAGGTAGTCGTGTTCCACGGTGCTGTGTTGTTGAATCTGACCAAACCCGCAGTGGTGATTGGTGAGTAACAATCCGTTTTTAGAAATCAACTCAGAGGTACAACCCCGTCCAAAAAGCAAAACAGCATCTTTCAAACTGCTGTGGTTAATGGAATAAATATCTTCTGCCGTAATTTTTAGCCCCATTTCCTGCATTTCCTTTTCATTCATTTGCTGTAGCAGCATGGGTATCCACATGCCCTCACCTGCATAAATCTGTGTAACCGAAAGCCATGAAAGTACAATTGAAAGCGCGAAAGTCTTGTTGAACATTTAATATCGTTTTTATTTTTTGTCAAAAATATTGAAAATTTGTTTTGGAACACGGATGACACCGATTAAACGGGTGATCACGGGTTTTATCCGTTCTTATCCGTCCCATCAGCGTTATCCGTGTTCTAATTTTTCCCCCTTTATCCGTGTTCTAACCCTTTCTGTCATTAGTAAATATTTTTCTTTTAAACTGAGGTTTCTTCCCAAAGTTGAACAACAGACCCACTTCTCTGTCTGTAGCTTTCAGGTAGTTGATTAGCTGATAACCATGTTCATCAACCAAGGCTTCAGCAGCCTTAAGTTCAAGGATAATCAAATTTTCTACAATGATATCTGCAGAATAATCTCCAACAGATTCACCTTCATAATAAACTGCAATCGGGCATTGATTTTTACACTCCAATCCCGCTTTTTTCAATTCAATCATCATGGCATTTTCATAAACTTTCTCAAGAAAACCGTATCCCAAAGTATTATAAACCTTATAGAATACTTCGATAATTTCACTTGTTAATTCTTCGTATAGCATGGCGATGGGTTTTAATTGCTAAAGATACAAATTTGTTTTTGAACACGGATGACACTGATTAAACGGGTGATCACGGGTTTTATCCGTTTAAATCCGTAACATCTGTGTTATCCGTGTTCTAAACTTTTACCTTTTATCCGTGCAAACCCGTCGCATCCGCGTCATCCGTGTTCCATTCTTTATTTACACGCCCGAAAGTTTTTATCTTTGCTGCACGATTAAAAAAATGGAATTATAGTATGCAAGACCAACCCGTTTACAAACCGAAAAATCACATCCGTATCGTTACCGCAGCCTCCTTGTTCGACGGACACGATGCTGCCATCAACGTCATGCGTAGGATTATCCAGGCTTCCGGAGCCGAAGTCATTCACTTGGGACACAACCGTTCGGTACACGAAATTGTAAACACAGCCATTCAGGAAGACGCACAAGCTATCGCGCTCACCAGCTACCAGGGCGGGCACATGGAGTTTTTGAAATATATGTTCAACATGCTCAACGAAAAAGGGTGCGGTCATATCCGTATTTTTGCCGGCGGCGGCGGCGTTATCCTTCCGGAGGAAGCCAAAGAACTGCATGCTTACGGTATCACCCGCATCTACAGTCCCGACGACGGAATGGAAATGGGCCTTCAGGGCATGATCAACGATTTGCTGGAAAAATCAGATATCCCTACCGGCAAAGATATTCAGGTAACAGCCAGAGACATATACAACCAAAACTATGTATCCATTGCAAAGCTGATTTCTGCTGCCGAAAACAACCGTGATGAAGTAGCCCCTTTACTCGAAGAAATAGCCCATCACAAACGTAAAATTAAATCACCCGTTTTGGGAATTACCGGTACCGGTGGTGCCGGAAAATCATCCTTAATCGATGAAATTGTCCGTAGGTTTTTACGCGATTTCCCTGAAAAACGCATGGCCATCATCTCGGTAGATCCTTCCAAACGTAAATCGGGAGGAGCACTTTTGGGCGACCGCATCCGCATGAACGCCATCGACAATCCGAGAGTCTATATGCGCTCACTGGCCACACGTCAGGCCAACCTGAGTCTGTCAAAATATGTTAAAGATGCCGAACTCATCGCGCAGGCAGCCGGTTTTGATTTGATTATCCTCGAAACCTCAGGCATCGGCCAGTCCGACTCCGCCATCATCGATCACAGCGATGTTTCACTTTACGTGATGACTCCTGAATACGGCGCTGCCAGCCAGCTGGAGAAAATCGACATGCTCGATTATGCCAACATCATCGCCTTAAACAAAGCCGACAAACGGGGGGCGATGGATGCCTTGCGTGATGTGAAGAAACAATATCAGCGCAATCATCAGTTGTTCGATCATGATTCGGATTCAATGCCTGTTTATGGAACGGTTGCTTCGCAGTTTAACGATCCTGGCGTCAATAAATTGTACGCCAATCTTTTACTGAAAATTGAACAATTTACCGGCGTTGGTTTTGGTAAGAAATCAGGTGATTCCGGTCATTCGCCGGACAAGATTTATATCATCCCACCTCATCGGATACGTTACCTTTCGGAAATTTCTGAAACCGTTCGTGGCTATAACCATTGGGCCATGCAGCAAAGCGAAGTGGCACAAAAATTATTTAGTCTGGAGCATTCGGCCTCCCTTCTTGAAAAAGAGCTTGAAGAGGAAGCAACCAAACCGATCCGTCAGTTAATTAAAAAAACGGTCGCCAAACTTGATCCAAAAAACAAAGAAATCCTTGAAAATTGGGAACAGACCAAAAAATCATACACCGATGAATATTTCATCTTTAAGGTGCGCGACAAGGAACTGAAAATTGCCACGCATGTCGAATCTATGTCGCACACACAGGTTCCAAAAGTTTGTTTGCCACCTTACAAAAGCTGGGGCGAGATTCTGCGTTGGGTATTGAAGGAAAACGTGCCCGGAGAATTTCCTTATGCCGCAGGGGTTTTCCCCTTTAAACGCGAAAACGAAGATCCCACGCGCATGTTTGCCGGCGAAGGTGGCCCTGAGCGTACCAACCGCCGCTTTCATTATGTAAGCAAAGGGCTGGCAGCCAAACGGCTTTCCACGGCATTCGATTCGGTGACTTTATATGGTGAAGACCCGGATATCCGTCCAGATATTTATGGAAAAATTGGCAATGCAGGCGTGAGTATTGCCTGTCTGGATGATGCGAAAAAGCTCTATTCGGGTTTCGATCTGGCCAAATCCACTACTTCGGTTTCGATGACCATCAACGGGCCGGCACCTACTTTGGTAGGCTTCTTTATGAATGCCGCTATTGACCAGCAATGCGAAGTGTATATCAAAGCCAATGGTCTGGAAAAAGAAATTCAACAGAATATTGAAGAACTCTATCGCCAAAGAGGCACTAAAAGACCTGCCTATCAGGGTAAAATCCCCGAAGGAAACAATGGTTTGGGATTGATGTTGCTGGGAGTTACTGGTGACACGGTATTGCCTGCAGAGGTGTATCAGAAAATCAAAAAAGAAACCCTTTCCAAAGTGAGGGGTACGGTACAGGCGGATATCCTGAAAGAAGATCAGGCACAGAACACCTGCATTTTCTCCACGGATTTCTCCCTGAAAATGATGGGCGATATCCAGGAATATTTCATCAACCAGAATGTACGAAATTTTTACAGCGTAAGCATTTCGGGTTACCACATCGCCGAAGCAGGAGCCAATCCTATCAGTCAGCTGGCGTTTACGCTGGCCAACGGGTTCACTTACGTGGAATATTACCTCTCGCGTGGCATGGATATCAACCAGTTTGCGCCCAACCTCAGTTTCTTTTTCAGCAATGGCGAAGATCCTGAATACGCCGTTATTGGACGTGTGGCCCGTTTGATCTGGGCCAAAGCCATGAAACTGAAATACGGCGGCGACGAACGGGCTCAAAAGCTAAAATACCACATCCAGACTTCAGGGCGTTCGCTGCATGCTCAGGAAATTGATTTCAACGATATCCGCACCACCTTACAGGCTTTGTACGCCATTTACGATAATTGTAACTCGTTGCACACCAATGCGTATGACGAGGCCATTACCACTCCCACCGAGGAAAGTGTTCGTCGTGCCATCGCCATCCAGATGATCATCAACCATGAGCTGGGGCTGGCCAAAAACCAAAATCCGTTGCAAG
This sequence comes from Bacteroidetes bacterium GWF2_41_31, assembly GCA_001769215.1. Classification (GTDB taxonomy): domain Bacteria; phylum Bacteroidota; class Bacteroidia; order Bacteroidales; family F082; genus UBA6244. Next base: position 190,516 of record MEOL01000032.1, on the reverse strand, counting down.
GTTCTTTCATCATCGAAGAACTGACCGATCTGGTGGAAGAAGCCATCCTGAGCGAAATGGACCGGATTACAGAACGTGGCGGAGTATTGGGTGCCATGGAAACCATGTATCAACGGGGTAAAATCCAGGAGGAAAGTCTTTATTATGAACACCTGAAACATTCGGGCGAATTGCCCATCATCGGTGTGAATACTTTTTTGGGAAGCGGGGGATCGAAAACCGTCATCCCTGGTGAGGTGATCCGCGCTACCGAAGAAGAAAAGCAATACCAGATTCACATGCTCGAACAGCTTCACACTACGTGGAAGGAAGAAAGCACAGTAGCCTTGAAGTTGTTACAGAAAAAGTCCATCAACAACCAAAATGTGTTCGAGGCCCTGATGGAAGCCACCAAAACATCTTCCATCGGGCAAATTACCAACGCATTGTTTTCGGTGGGAGGGCAGTATAGAAGAAATATGTAAAATGATCATCAGATGCCGCAAAACTTTTTCATTTTTAGAAACTACACTGTTGAGCCGCTTTTCGACCATTTGGGAGGTTGCAGCTTCAGTGGATATAATGAAATCGAGTTCTCTGCTGGTTTTAAGTATTATGTGTGGTTTTATCTGATGCCGATGGGGGCAAACCGGATTACCCTGGCTGCTGAGATCGACTTTTATAAACAACGTTTAAATCATGTTTTAAACCAAGTACCAGATACAACCTCCATAATTTGTTTCACATTGTGGAATACGGTCCCTGAAGGATTTGCAATGCCAGATCCTGTTCATGGAGCAGTTAGGGATTATAACGACCATGTTTTTAATCTGGCAAAGGAAAACCGGCGGATAAAAGTTGTGGACTTTAGCACATTTGCTTCCGGATATGGAACAAAAGAACTTGTCGACAAACGACATTTTTATCTGTCGCAGGTACCCGTTAGCCCAAGGTTAGCCCGAAATTTTAATCAGTGGTTTCTACAAAAAATCCGTGCCATCGAAGGCATTCGCAAAAAATGCCTGGTACTCGATCTGGACAATACGCTTTGGGGCGGTATTTTAGGAGAAGACGGAGTTTCAGGAATCCAACTGGGGAACACCTATCCGGGAAACTCCTACCGTGATTTTCAATCCTGGATAAAGGAAATTAAAAATACCGGAGTTATCCTGGCTTTGTGCAGCAAAAATAACCCTGAAGATGTACAACAGGCGTTCTCTCAAAGAGATGAAATGGTTCTGAAATCAGCAGATTTTTCGGCGTTGCGGATCAACTGGAAAAACAAACCTGATAATATCGTTGAATTAGCGCATGAATTAAACATTGGCATTGACAGCCTGGTGTTTATCGACGACAGTCCTTTCGAACGCGAGCAGGTGAAATCAATGCTTCCTGAAGTTGTTGTGCCCGATTTTCCAAAGCAACCATACCTGATGGTCGATTTTATTCAGGAGGTTTATAACCAATGGTTTCAGGTGTATGAACTCACCGAAGAAGACAAATCAAAGTCGGTTCAATACCAACAAAATGCCCAACGCAGGCAGTTATTAAATGCCTTCGATACAGAAGAACAGTTTTTAAAGGAAATGGACATCAAGCTCACCATTTCTGAAAATAACCCGGTGCACATACCGCGTATAGCGCAGATGACCCAAAAGACCAACCAATTCAACCTGACGACTAAACGTTACACCGAAGCCGAAATCAACAACCTAATTAGTAAAGGGTATCTTGTTTGGGATGTGGCCGTAAGCGATAAATTTGGCGATAATGGCATCACGGCCTTGGCTATTGTAAAAACAGAAGGCTTAACAGCCGAAATCGACAGTTTTATGCTCAGTTGCCGGATACTGGGACGGGGAATCGAGAACGCGTTTTTGAGTACAGTGTTAAACAAGCTGTTTGAAAAGGGGATCAGGGAAGTTAAGGCTTCATTTATTCCAACGGTAAAAAACGGGCAGGTGGAGAAATTTTATGATCGTAATGGGTTTGAGATGATTGAAGCGGTTAATAAGGCTGAAAAAAAATATTACAGGATCTTTTTAACAGATAAAAAAATCATTGGTATTTTGTATGAAGTAGCAATGTAAGGAAGCTAAAAGCATCTACTATCTGATAGTGAACAGCAAGCCCGTTCGCAAGCGAATGGCCTTTGAAGAATTTCTATTACCTTTTTCTCCCTCACCAAAAAAGAACAATGACTCGCTGTAATTGGCATCCAAAAACAGGTTTAAATTACCAGACAGTTTGTTTGTGTAGCCTAACCCGATCAGGTAGCCAAATTGATAACGGGCATAGATATCGTTAAAATCAATCTTTCTATACGACTCATTAACAGTCCAGTGCGAATAGGATATTAATGAATAGGCTAAATAGGGGCCAGCGTATCCATAAAATGCTTTTTTTGATCCAATAGCATATTTCAGCGGTGTGGCAATTTGTAAGAGGGATGTCCTTTCATCGGAATTCGACACCGCATCAAGGTAGGACGATTTTACTCGATAAACCCTGTAGTCAAAATTTATCTCAGGTGATAAGAAAAAGTGATCCTTCAAACGCAATTGACCTGACAGACCCACCGTATAACCTAAAGAAGGACCGTCGTATTTGTTGTATTCCGGAAGGGGAAATAATGAATAATTACCTCCGGCATTAAAACCAAGTTGGATTTGTTGCGAAAAAACGGTGAAAAACCCAAAGGCAAAAACGACTGTTAGGATCCATTTTGTTAAATTAAACATTTTTTTACGTTTCATTCTTATACCATTAATGATAATTCAAAATCAGTTTAAAAATTCGATATTGCAAGCAAAATACTTGCAATATCGAAAATAATCCTTTGTAAAGCTACTATTTATTTATAATCATGGTATTTCTTGACACAATTTTCCCATTAGAATAAACAAGTAGAGTAATAAAGCGTGCGTTTATCTGAGATAAATTTACTTCTTTTTCTTCACCAGCGTTAAGCTTTTCATCCGGAATAAGTTTTCCCATTTGACCATAAAAAGAAATTGTTATTTCTTCCGTTCGGATATTTTTAACGGTAAACCTACCATCAGAAGGATTTGGGTAAAGCCCGATAAAAACTTCATCTGCATTTTGCTCATTTCCGGTTTTCAACACTATTTCTTCCGTCATATCTGGCATGTTCTCAATATTTTTGGTGCCGCCAGACCTATTAATAGCTTCAGCATAAAAATCCATGTCAGCAGCATCAACCATAAAGCCAGGGTTCAAAGTAATGCTATTGGTTGCTTCTATAAGATGATAGTAATTAGGAGGCGCAATATCAGGACACACAGGCTGAACAACGGTATAAGTGATAACATTATATGGATTAATCTTTAAGATGATTGAATTTGGCGCAAGTTGATCCGGTAAAATATTACCAAAAGTATAACCACCTCCTTGTTGTAGTTCTCTATATGATATATTTAACATTCCAGAAATAATGTCATTTGAGTAAACCTGAATTAAGCCTGGAAACTGATAATATGCGACATAATCATTAATGCCAGAACCCGCCACATCTACTGTAATAGAATTAATTACAACTCCACCTCTAAGTATAGAGTATGTAAACATGTATGTTCGTCTGGCATTCTCATCAAAATTTTGCCCATGGTCATAAGCGATAGCAAAGTTACACAATACATCGGAAGGATTAACAAGGTAGCAATAATTGATTGTTGACTGTGTAGTGTAAGCTCTTTTGGCTCTAAGTTCCATAGACCATGACTGTTCACTTGATACACTTCCTTTTGTAGCTGCCAGTTCACTTTTAATTTGTCCTTGCGGATATACCTGAACCCACATTAAAAGTAGTCCGAAGGAGATCCCGATAATTTTAATTGATAAATTTTTCATAGATAGTAAATTAAGGTTGTTAACATTTACACTAATGTAGATCGTTAATAAAGAATAACCAGAAAGTTAATTAGACAATCTGGTTTTTAGTTCCTCAATTTCTTTCTGCTGTTGAATAATGTACAAAGTTAGCTCTTCTACTTTTTGTAATAGTTTAATCTGAAATTCTCCCATATCCATACCTTTTTCTTCCATTTCTTTAGCAGAGGGTATTTCAGGTAGATGCTGATTCACGCTTACAAATTGATCCAATTCCTGCAAAGTTCTTAATTTATACCCTTTTGCAAAAACAAAATCCGCACCAGCCAATGATGTTACATAAATTTTACGGGCATGAATTCCACCAGCAACAGTTAGCAAATAATCCGCTGTAAGATTTTGTGTTCCGATACCCACCCGGCCATCGTCTTTAAGGAAAAGCACCCAGTTCTTAAATCCATTGCTGCCACTCGGTTTCCAAAAGTTTAGCCCTCCGGCGGATACATTGTACTCAATTCCGTATTGTCCCCATCCAACTGTAGTATTCTCAAGGCCTCCAAACAATAAACTTGCCTCAGGCCCATAAATTATTTGTTGACCTTTTACTGTAAATTCCATGGGAGTATTAGGTGTGTATACACCAACACTTAAATGATGATTAAGATTAAGTGGATAAATACCGTAACTATTTGTCGTCCATTGTGCATTGACAGAAAAAGCTATAGCGAATAATAACACACTCATTAAAATTGATTTTTTCATTTCCTTGATTTTTGATTAGACTTAAGTTTCAATTGTTGCGAAGAAATAATCTACTATCGTGCCAAATATTGTATCTTGTTAAATATCATACTTATACAATTTATGGGGGGGGGGTAAGTAATCCGGATGTGGATAATTTGTTACGGAAATGGAATTTTATTTTACGATTGTGTAATTATGATTCTTACTTTTGTCGTAAACATAAAAATATGAAAAAAGAAGATATTGAAAATAGGGTGCTTGAGATTTTAAAGAAAGTACTTGGTTTAATCAATGAAACATCTAAACATCTAAATAAGCAAGACATTGAGACTTGGGATTCTTTAAAACACATCATGATTATTGCCGAAATAGAAATGGAATTTGATATTCAGTTTGAACCTGAGGAAATTGTTGAAATGGTCAGTTCTGGTGAAATTGTTCGTGTGATAATAAAAAAACAGTAATCATGAAAGTTCATCATGTTGGTTATGCTGTAAGTGATATGGAAAAGAGTGTTCTCGAGTTTGATGCATTGGGCTATACCAAGTCAGGCATCCTGATTCATGATGTAAGCAGAAAAGTAAGTATACAAATGTTAAAAAACGATCCTTGGGAGATAGAATTGGTTGCGCCTCTTTCCGCTGAATCACCAATAAACAACATCTTAAATAAAAACAACAATACTCCTTATCATTTTTGCTATTGTACTGAATCTATTGAAAAAACAATACATGTTTTGAGAAGTAAGAAGTACGTATTAATTGAACCTGCGAGCCCAGCAATGGCATTCAATGGTCAATTGGCAGCCTTTTTGTACCACCCGAATATTGGACTTATTGAACTGTTAGAATGTAATTAAAACTAGATGAACCATCTCAAACTCCTGCTCACATTTGATTATGAACTCCCTCTGGGAGGCATTGTCAAATCGTATCGGCACAGTTTGTTTGATCCCACTGACCGGCTTTTGGAGTTACTTGAAAAACTAAAGGTTCCGGCCGTGTTTTTTGCCGATATACTAAGTTATGTTCAGTTTAGAGAATGGAATGAAACAGGGTTTGCCCAAGCCTTTAAAAACCAAATGCAACAAGCCATTACCAATGGACATGATGTACAGTTACACCTGCATCCCCATTGGCTCGAAAGCAAGTTTACCAATGGTAAAGTAGCACCTTCACCGAAGTATAAAATGGGAGATTTCGCCAATGAAGATAACCATTACAACATCGAAACCATTGTTGAGTTGGGCGTGAATGAGTTAACCAAAATAGGTAGTTCGGCCAATCCGGAGTATCGTTGCATGGCTTTCAGGGCCGGTGGATATAATTTCGTTCCACATGCCGATAAAATATTAAATGCCTTGTATAATAATGGCATCCGTTTCGACAGTTCCATCAGCCCGGGATACTTTTTCAGGTCGAATACTTCGTTGGTCGATTACAGGGATGTCCCAAACATTCCAAATTGGTACTTGTCAAGCGATGGCGATTTTAGCAAGACTGATGTAAATAAAAATACGCTTTTTGAAATTCCCATTGCTTCAAAACCAAAGGGGATTTTTGAAATGCCTACCTCTTTTAAACTAAAGAAATATGCTGGTCGTGCCGTGGAAAACCGTGGGCCTATGATCCATTCAAACGAAAGTGTGGGCAAGCGTGATAAAGTAAGACAGCTGTTCTCAAGCCGCATGTTAACTGTTGATAACCACACATTTTCACCCGATTACCTGATGAAAATCCTGGATTATAATGTCAACAAGTATAATCGTCACGATGAAATTATAATGAGCCTGATCGGGCATCCCAAATCGATGGACAAATACCATTACTTTCTGCTATCGGAATTTGTCAGACTGGCCGGCAAAAAATACGGTTCTAAACTTGAGTTTATTACTTTTACTGACCTCAATAAAAACTAGAAATGAGCTTAAGTGATTTCATTTATAAGCATTTTCCGGTGTCGTGGTTTAAAGCGTTGAGGAAAGCTTATTATAAGCTCAACGAGCTGTTATATCCCCCCCTCACTGAAAATCAGTTTTCCGCATTTCTGGAAAGCAGGTTGGGTGTGAAAAAGGGAATGATCCTTTACGTTCACAGTTCTATTGATAAGCTTAACATCGCTTTTTCAGCATACAGGTTGCTGGAATTGCTGATGGAGTCTGTGGGAGAAGACGGCACAGTTATGTTTCCCTGCTGGAATTACCGCGATCGTGCCGAAGATTATTTGAAACAACCCGGGGCTTTGTTTATTGTAAAACGTTCACCTACCACCATGGGGCTGTTGCCCGAATTGGCCCGGAGACACAAAAATGCTGTGCGTAGTTTGCACCCAACCACTTCGATTGTTGCCATTGGTGCAAAGGCCCATGAATTGATTGATGAACATCACTTGGACATGTATCCAAATGGTAAAAGAAGCCCGCTATATAAAATGATGAAATACAACAGCAGGATCATCGGGCTGGGCGAAAAAGTGGTCAGCCTTTCGTTTGTGCATGTGGTAGAAGACTTGATGAAAGAGGACTTTCCTTTGCAGACTTTGTCGGGCAAACCCATGGAAGGCAGGGTCATCGATCAGAACAATCAAGAATTGATCATTGAAACATTGGTGCCACATTTGAATATTGGTCATCGCGATATCCCGGGATTTTTCAATAAATACATTTCAAAAGAAGCTTGTCGATCCACTTCATTTCAGGGAGTAAACTATTTTAGCGCTAATCCTTCCCTTCTTTTCGATGAGTTAAAAAAATTAGCGGAACGGGGGAAAACCATTTATGGCTAGTGTTTGGAGCAAAAACCTATTCAATCCAACTTAAAAAGTTATCCTTATTGATTACTTCAAAACTAGCATTGGGATAGGTGCTTAGCCACTCTTTTTGAATTTTAACTTTCCTTGGATTCCATTTAAATTCATATCCAAACAGTTTACCGTCGCGTTCCTCAACAAAATCCACTTCCTTTTTATCGTAAGTACGCCAGAAGTAGTTGTTACTGAAAATCTTATTATATTGTTGCTTTTTGATCCTTTCCATCACCATAAAATTTTCCCACAACATACCGATGTCATTGCGTTGCTCCGGTAAATTAAAATTGTTTACTATGGCATTGCGAATTCCGTTGTCGTAAAAATAATACCGGTGGGTTTTTGTGACTTCCTTTCTCAAATTATTGGAGTACCCACTCATTTTTTTTATGATAAAGGCTTTCTCCAGCAATTCCAGATATCGGTTAATGGTTTGCTTGGCCAGTCCCAGAGAATTTCCTAATTCGCTTAGAGAAACTTCATTTCCAATTTGATAGCTTAAAAGTCTCAATAAATCATACAGCTTATCTGCATTTCTGATGTTTTCCAATTCCAGAATGTCTTTCAGCAGATACGAATTTCTCAACTCATGTAAATAAGCCACCTTATCATTATTGTTTCCAAGGCATAATACTTCAGGGTACATCCCATAAACCAGATAGTTTTCCAGGTTTTGTATGATCTGCATTCCTCCAAATTGTGTTTTTAATTCCGATACCGATATTGGAAATAACATGCTGGTACGGCTACGACCGGTTAATGGTTCACCTACTTGTGATAAAAGCTGGAAAGACGATGATCCGGAAGCAATAATCATTACCTGAGGTAAATTGTCAATGAGAATTTTCAATCCCCATCCAATTTTTGGAATTCTTTGGGCTTCATCAATAAAAATAACATCATAATCCTGCAATGCAGATAAAATCCGAACACTATCCTCTGATCCCAATATTGATCTCAGTTGGATGTCATCACCACTACCTTGAAAAATCCTCCCTTTAGCATCATTCAAAAATTTTTCAATTAACGCAGTTTTTCCAACTCTTCTTGGCCCATAAAGTAAATTTACTTTTCCTGCTTGCAAATAGCCAGGGTCGGATTCATAATTTCTTTTTATCCACATTATCCATAAGTTTGAGCAAAAATAGACAATAATCCAAATTTAAGCAACTAAACTTGCCTAATTATGCTTAATACGGAAAGTGTACTTTCCGAAAACACACCTATTTGGAAACTTAAACAATAAATCGACAATAAAAACCCCTCGTTGTTACTATGGTTAATAACCTATATAGAGGTTAACCGACCATCGGATTCTCCAACAAAATCGATCTCCCTTTGTTCTTTGGCAGCCAATACCTATAGTTGGCCCACTTTTGTGAATAATGCAACTTTTTTTTCATTCCGAAAATTCTACAACTTATTTGGATTTCATTCCTAAAAAGTTGTAAAACTTAACGAATAATCCTAAACTTAGCAATTTAACTTGCTGTGTTTAAAGACAAATGGAAGATTAACCTGTCATCGCTACGTTGTGGAATTTAAAATGCATTTATACTTATTTAAGACCTCCAATACGCGATTACTTTCTGATATGCAACGTTGTTCTCATAAAGGAGGGAACGGTAAGGTAACTTTAAAAGGAGCGTTACTTGAGGAACACTTTAATGTTATATTTGTCATGTATTATGTCGTGTGGATTTTTTTTTTGACCAAAACCAAATGCAATGAGTAATCAAAACTGCACGCTGCTTTGCTTTTTTCTGGCCGACAGGCGCTTTGCCATACCATTGACAAATGTCGAAAGCGTGATAAGGGCCGTGGCAGTGTCATCAGTTCCGGATGCCAATGAATTTTTTCATGGAGTTTTCGATTTTCATGGAGAAATAATGCCGGTACTAAACCTCCGAAAACGATTTGGTTTGCCATCAAAGCCAATCGAAATTAACGATCGGTTTATAATCGTTTCATCCAATGTTGGAATGTTTGCCATGGTAGTAGATGAGGTTGAAGAAATCAGGAAACCTCCCGAAGAGGATATAAGCTGCGTGGATGTGTCTTTGTCATCCCCGGATCGGAGCAATGACCTGAAAAAGTTACCGTTCCTGAGCAATGAAGACGGGGTTATTGCGATTTATGATGTAAAAATCCTGCTAAACAGCGAAATCGAATTACAGTTAAAGCAGATTTTTGAAACCCAAAACAAAGCATCAATTTAATGGGAAGGGCATCACATCTGGCTTTTATCAGTGAGAAAATCGGCGAATTGTTTGGGCTTCATTATCCTGAAGACCAATGGCATAATTTGGAGCGGTGTATTCTAAATGCTGTGGTTGAGTTAAAACATGACCAGGGTTTGCCTGCCATTTGTGAATGGCTTGCCCAGCCCGACATTCCTGACGAAGAAATAAAAGTGCTGACAAAACACCTGACCATTGGTGAAACCTATTTTTTTCGCGAGAAAGTGGCATTGGACCTGTTTCGAAAGAAAATCATCCCTGAAATTATGTCACAACGGAGTGGCGGCAATAAATACATAAGGATTTGGAGTGCCGGTTGCAGTTCGGGTGAAGAGCCCTATTCCATTGCCATGCTGTTAAAAGAAATAGTTCCTGACATCGAAAATTGGGATATCACCATCCTGGCAACCGATTTGAATGACGCCGCCATACAAAAAGCAACAACAGGAATATATACCCCCTGGTCGTTTCGGGAAACTTCGATTAAACTTCAAGACAAATATTTTGTTAAGGAAGGGAAATTACTTCGCATAGTACCTGAAATTAAGCAAATGGTGACCTTTTCACGGTTAAACCTGGTAAGCGATCATTACCCTTTAGCTTCGAACAAAACAAATGATATGGATGTCATTTTTTGCCGCAATGTATTGATGTATTTTGCTCCAAAAACGATTTGTGAAATATCCCAACGCTTTCATATGGCCCTTAAAAATAATGGATGGTTAATTACAAGCCAGGTTGAGCTTAATGACACTTATTTTTCGCTTTTTAGCAGGGTTTTCAGTCATAACGGCATTTTTTATCAAAAAACGGAGTTGAAAGAAGATTTCACTAAAAGCAAGAAGGGACAAGTTTCCTTTTTTACAGGCTCAAAAGTGAAAAGATCGAACCAACAGGATATATCCAAGTTGAAAACAAACAGTCCTTTCAAACATGTTGTAAAAGAACCTGAGACTTCAAAACCAGTTGATACTGAATCTGAAAAACAAAATCCGATTCAGGCTACTTTGCTTTTTGCAGCTTCAAAATATCCTGAATGTGTTGAATATTGTCTTCAAAAACCGGAGATCAACTCCGACACAAACCTGATGTTGATCCTGGTGAAATCATATGCCAATATGGGTAAGTTGGATGAAGCCAGGACCTGGATGGAACATTTATTGCTAATCAACAGTATAACAGCTGAAATTCGTTATCTTTATGCCACCATCCTCATCGAACAAAAAGAATGGGAACTGGCCGGGAAAATATTATTTTGTATACTTTACCTTGAGCCAAACCACCTTGCTGCTCAATTGAGCCTGAGTGACATATATAAACGATTGGGCAAGAACCATCAGGCATTGAAACAATCACTTAACCTGATCAAATGCCTGGACTCGTGGGATGATGATGAAATAGTACCCGACCTGGATGGTATGACAGCCGGAAGGCTCAGGCAAATGGTCAAAATGTCGATGGGATGATAGTAAATGAGCAAGAAACCTTAAATGAAAGGGCACGGGTAGTTGCACATAAAAAGAAAGCAACTCTGGTGGATGATGACAGTGTGGAGGTGGTTGAATTTATTCTTCATCCCGAACATTACGCCATCGAAGGGAAGTACATACGTGAAGTGTTGTCGCTCAATGAGATAACCACCATACCAGGTACACCTGACTTTGTCATGGGAGTGATTAATTTTCGGGGCACAATCCTCTCTATAGTTAACCTCAAAGTGATCTTTGGATTAACCGAAAAAGGACTCACGGAATTAAATAAAGTGATCATTCTTCGTAACGACACAATGGAGTTTGGAATTGTAGCCGATGGGTTAGTTGGTAATAAAAGTATTTTATTCAAAACATTAAGTGATGCTCCATTAACGCTTAGTGGAACATCTGCTAATTTTGTATCGGGCATTACTGCTGAAGGCCTTATCATACTCGACGCCAACCGGATGCTAAACAGCAACCAATTGATCATTGACCAATAATAAACTGTTATTAACCATTATCAATACTTTTGTTTATGAAGAATTCTTTAAAATTCAGCACCCAAACAAAGATGGTTTCCGGCTTCACGGTCATCATTGTTCTTATCGTTATAGCGCTGAGTGTGGCTTTATACAGCTTCAACAACATCATTCAGGTACAAAACAAGGTGAAGGAATCCTTCAGAGCCACCAGAAGCCTGACACAATTGCGATCGGATGAAAACCATTTGAGTGTCTTGATGGGTCAATTCATGTATTCACAAAATACTACCGAGCGTGAAAAATACATGCAAGAAATTATCAAGACACGGGGCATTGCAGAGCAAAGTTTTAATCAAATCAAACTGGCCATCATTGACATACCCGGCACCCGCGATGAGTTTGATGTAATTGAAAAACTCATCATCAGTTTGTCTGAAATTGAAAGCAATATAAAAGAAATGGTCAGTCAGAATAAAATTGAGGAGGCTCATACTTTGTTTTCTGAAAAGCAGATTCCCCTTTTTGAAGAAATAGGCCGACATCTGTTGATCCTGGAAAAAATTCTGGACGACAGAACTGAATCGCTTGACCAACAATCGAAAAGAGTAGTGAATAACACCTACATTACGCTCATAACCCTGGCAACTGTGCTTGTAATTGTTTCGTTGATTATTATTATTGGTATCCGCCGTATGTTGGCAAGGGTTTCAGATGAGATGAAAGAAGGCGTTGCAATTTTAGGCACCTCTTCGGCAGAAATACAGACCACTGTTGCCGAAATTTCGACCAGTGCGGCTGAAACAGCCACCGCAATTGCAGAGACCACAACCACCATGGAAGAAATTCGTCAAACTTCTACAGTCTCCAGTCAGAAAGCAAAAAACCTGTTGCTCAGCTCACAAAAATCATTCGAGTTAGCTGAAAAGGGCCTGGAATCTTCACAACAGATGATTGATGCCATCAAGAAAATTGACAACCAGATGAAAGTCATCCGAAATACCATTACCATACTTTCTGAGCAAAACAGGTCAATTGGCGAAATTACATCTACCGTTTCGGATATCGCCGACCAATCGAATCTATTGGCAGTTAATGCCGCCATCGAAGCCGCTAAAGCCGGTGAGCATGGAAGAGGATTTACAGTTGTTGCTCAAGAAATAAGAAGCCTCGCCGAGCAATCGAAAAAATCAACTGCACAGGTAAAAGAAATCCTGAACGAAATACAAAAATCAGTTAATCTTGCCGTAGAAGTGATAAGTCAGGGTGCAAAGACTGTTGAGGAAGGCAGTGTTTTTGTTATGGAAGACAGGCAAGTTGTAGAGGCATTGACCGAAAACGTGGAAGAAGCCGTACAGGCCTCCATTCAAATTTCTTCTTCGAGCCAGCAACAAATGGCTGGCATGGATCAAATTGTTCCGGCTATGGAAAATATAAAACAAGCCAGCGAGCAAAATGTAGCCGGAATCAGGCAAGCACAATCGGCTACACGCGACTTGAATGAATTGAGTCAAAATTTGCAAAAAATTATTGAAAGATATAGACTTTAAAAAGCAATGGATAGCCAGCAGGAAGAATTCTTACGCGAATTACTCGAAGACTTTAAAATTGAAGCCGCCGAGCATCACCAGGCTATTGTCAATGGGCTGATTAAATTGGAAAAAAATCCGGATTCAGCCAATAGTCAGTCGGATGTAGAAATTATTTTCCGTGAAATCCATAGCATGAAGGGCGCTGCCAGGGCGGTTAACCTTACCCAGATTGAGCAGTTGTGCATGGGCATGGAAAATGTGTTTCATGAAATAAAAAATGGAACCCTGAAATTAGTCCCTGCCATTTTCGACACTTTTCTTAAAGCGTCCGATTATCTTGAGATCATGATCTCTGAAATAGATTCCAAACAAAAGACAGTATCCGAAAACAACCTTTCACAATTTAAACGGAGTTTTGAAGGGTTCATTAAGAAATCACCTCCCGGTTTTGGGATAATACATTCCCAACCTCGCGTTGAAAATAAATTTACGTCATCAAAACCTGAAAACCCCATAGCTACCACAGCAGCAGATAGGGCAGAAGAAACCTCTTCGTCTGCCTTTCGGGAACCTCTAAATATTGAATCTAATAAACCAACTGTCGAATCTCCCACAAAGTTATCCGACAAAGAAACCGTACGTGTAACAACTTCAAAATTATATGATATACTCCGTCAGGCGGAAGAAATGGTAACCGTAAAAACCTCACTTAAATTTCAGATCAAACAACTCGAACAACTTATTACCAGGTTCGACACCTGGCGAAAAACACAGGATGACAGGTTTACCCAATCTACATTGTCACTTAAAGAAGACGAATCATATCAGGGTGAAGAAGTTGCCAAACAGAAAGTGTATTTAAAAAAACATGCAGAGGAACTTAACAGGATCAATGGGAATCTCGAACAGATGCAGCGGTTAGTAATCAGGTCAGTTGACGAAATGTTGCTCGACATAAAGAAAACCTTATTGCACCCATTCTCTTCGTTGCTAAATATTGTGCCCAAAATTGTCAGGGACTTAGGCAAAGAATACAACAAGGAAATTAATTTGCAGATGGAAGGAGGTGAAATTGAAATTGACCGCCGAATTCTCGAAGAAATGAAGGATCCGTTAATACACCTCATTAGAAACTGCATCGATCATGGTCTGGAAACCAAGTCCGACCGTTTAATAGCCAATAAACCAGCTACGGGTAGCCTCAACATCTCCATTCGTCAGGATCACCAAAACATTGAAATGCTTATTAGCGACGATGGTGCCGGCATTAATACTGAAAAGCTCATCAACTCGTCCATCAAATCAGGTATAATCAAACCGGAAGAGGTAAGGGCCATGTCAAAAAGCGAAATTAACATGCTTATATTCTCCTCAGGAGTTTCAACCAGCCCTTTCATTACCGATGTTTCGGGAAGAGGACTGGGCATGGCGATTGTAGCCGAAAAAGTGGCCGGCATTGAGGGAACCATTGAACTGGAAACAGAACAGGGAAAGGGAACTTCATTTAAAATTACCTTGCCTCAAACGTTGGCTGCATTTCGAGGAATTCTTGTAAGGGTATCTGACCAGTTCTTTATAATACCTACATCTGCAGTGATTAAAGCCCTGCAAATCAAACTATCCGATATTAAAACCGTTGAATCGAAAAAGACCATTTCATTCAAAAATGAAACAATCGCCCTGGTACATTTAAGAGAAGTACTTCATATTCGACACCGCCCCGCCGAAAAGAAACAACAATCCACTCTTAACGTTTTAATACTTCAATTGTCTCAAAAGAAAATTGCGTTTATTATTGATGAAGTCTTAGGTGAACAGGAAGGGGTTGTAAAGAACCTCAGCCCTCAATTGCGGCATGTTACAAATATTGCCGGGGCTACTTTGTTGGGAAACGGCAAAGTTGTACCCATTTTACACATCGCCGAGTTAATGTCTTCGGCTGCTCAGCGAAATTTGATAAGTGATATTGAGATAAATAAAAAGGTTGATAACCAAGGGACAGAAGCCATTGAAAGAAATATTCTCGTCGCCGAAGATTCAATTACAGTACGTAATATGTTGCGTAACTTTATTGAAGCAGCCGGCTTTACGGTAAAAACAGCCGTGGATGGAATGGAGGCTCTCGAAATATTAAAAGCGGAAACCTTTGATCTGGTCGTATCGGATATAGAAATGCCACGCATGAACGGGTTTGAGCTTACTTCACAAATCCGTTCAATAAAAAAACTCGCAGACACCCCAATAATTTTGGTCACCTCGCTCGATTTAACCGAGGACCGACAGAGGGGATTGGAAGCGGGTGCAAATGCATACATCGTAAAAGGAAGTTTTGAAAAAAGCAATTTAATTGAAACCATTCAGCGATTAATCTGATAATTAAATGACTGAAACTAAACTCAAAAAAATCAAAGTGCTTATTGTTGACGATAGTATGGTCAGTCAGAAACTATACAAAGGGCTGCTGAGCAGAGACGATCGTTTTGAGTTGGTCGGTATTGCAGCTGATGGACAACAAGCCATCGATCTGGTGGTAAACCTGCATCCCGATGTGGTAAGTATGGACATCAATATGCCCCTGATGGATGGCATTGAAGCCACACGTAAGATTATGCAGTTATATCCTGTACCCATCCTGATTGTGAGCAGCTTATATCAGCCTGGTGAAATGGGAATGGCGATGGAAGTGTTGGAAGCCGGAGCATTAAATATACTTCAAAAACCATATGGCCCCGGACATCCAAAGTTTGAATACACTGCGAGGAAATACCTCAACATGCTACAAACCATGTCGGAAATTAAGGTGGTGAAAAGAAGAACTACTCCTGCCAACTCCACACCTGCAATTAACAGAAATTTCCATAAGAACATCTCGAAACCATGTTTGCAAGCTACTGAATATAAAGTTATTGTTATTGGGGCATCGGCAGGTGGCCCTGAGGGGATAAAAACTATTCTCAATGGCCTGAATCCAAATGTCCCTGTTCCGGTATTGGTTGTGCAACATATCGATCCCCATTTTGCGGAAGGTTACTGCGATTGGCTTCGGTCAACTTCAAATGTACCCATCCATATTGCTGCTGCTGATGAAGTGCTAATAGCCGGACATGCCTATTTTCCACCCGGGGATCAACACTTGATATTAAAATCTGAAACTCAGGCGACAATATCGGGCGACCCTCCAATGAAGGGACTTAGACCTTCTGTGGGACATCTTTTTAACAGTGCGTCCAAGGTATTTCACGAAAAAGTGATTGCCGTTATTTTGTCTGGAATGGGTAAAGATGGAGCTGATGAATTAAAATTGCTTAAAAATAAAGGGGCCTTTACCCTGGTGCAGGATGAAGAGTCGTGTCTGGTGTTTGGAATGCCGGGTGAAGCCGTGAAACTTGAAGCAGCCTGCAAAATCCTTCCACCGCAAGCCATTGTAGATCTTATTAATCAAATATTTTCAAAATAAAAATATTAATTATGGACACATTTTTTCAAATCAACCTGGAGAACGGATATATTCTTGCCGCTGAAGATTCGATGGTTCAAGCCAAAAAACTAAAGTTTTTCTTTGAGGCCAATCAAATCAACTATTTGATTTGCAAAAATGGATCTGAAGCCTATGAAGCTGCCCTGAAAGAAAAGCCAGTACTGATAATAAGTGATATCATCATGCCTGTTATGGATGGCTATGAATTTTGCTCCAGGATAAAAAACAATCCTGATCTGAATGATATACCCGTTATTCTGCTCACCTCCTTGAGCGATCCTTTGGATATCATCAAAGGCCTTCAGGCTGGGGCTGATAACTTTATTACCAAGCCTTATGAAGAAAAGTATCTTATTGCCCGCATCAGTTACCTGATTGCAAACCGTACTTTCCGGAATTCAGGGTTTGGCGATATGAGCATCGAGATCATGTTTCAGAATCAAAAATTTAAGATCAATTCGGACAAGAAACAGATTCTTGACCTGTTATTATCGGTTTATGAAGCGGCTATCAGTCGTAACACACAACTTATCGAAGCACAACACCAACTTCAAATACTGAATGAAGATCTGTTGGCTGCAAATGAAGATTTGGAAGCCTTCGCACATACTGTCTCTCATGATTTACGTTCTCCTTTAAATGGAATGATTGGCTTTGCTGATCTCCTTAGAACGGGATACACGGATGTGCTTGATGACGAGGCGATGGAATATATTGACTGGATTATCAAATCATCTCAAAACATGTCGCAATTAATCAACGACTTGTTACAATTCTCACGCTCGGGTCGCAGTGAGATTGATTCACAAGAAATTGACATGTCAAAAATGGCCCGCGAGGTCATCATCGACATGACCCGTACTATTTATCAAGGCAATTACAATATTACAATTCAGGATGGGATTACCGTGTTTGCTGACCAAAATATGATGCGCGTTGTACTGAACAATTTGTTAGGTAATGCCTTAAAATACAGCCAAAAATCAGCATCTCCTGAAATCACCTTTGGCATTACTGAAATGAATGATAAGCAGGTGTTATTTGTACGTGACAATGGAGCCGGATTCGATATGGATAAGGCAGATATGCTATTCCGGCCATTTGTCCGCTTACATAAAGACAGCGAATTTCAGGGCACAGGTGTTGGTCTCAGTACAGTAAAACGAATTATTGAAAGACATGGAGGTGTCGTTTGGTTCGATTCGGCACCAGGACAGGGAGCTATATTTTATTTCACGGTGAATTAATATCCTGATCTCCGCGTTTTGGCTTACCATATGTATATGGGATGGTTTTTCCGGATTTACAATTTTTGGATTTCAAGGCGATATTTTGCCGTTTTTATTAAGAATTGATTCTAAGAAAAGCTGCAGACAGAAGAATTTAGGTGCACTTCAATCCTCACAATTTTTCCCTACTTTTATCCTCTCAAAAATTTGATCATGATTAATAAAAATATCCTGGTTATTTATCCTGAAGTTAAGGTAACCAAGCTGGCTGTTTACCGCAACACGGAACCTATTTTCCTGAAGACCATCAAGCACCTTCCGGAAGAGCTGGCACAGTTTAACAAGGTGGGAGATCAAAAAGGGTTTCGCCTTAAAGCCATTATGAGTGAACTGGAAAAAAACAGCATCAACCTGGAAAATATTGAGTTGGTGATGGGCCGTAGCGGTATGGTAAAGCCTGTTTCTCAGGGAGTTTACCTGATTGATGAAAATATGGTGAACGACCTTGAGCAGGGAGTTATGGGCGTTCATGCCACCAACCTGGGTGGAATTCTGGCTTTCGAAATTGCCAGCACAATTGGCAAGAAAGCGTATATGGCCAACCCGGTAGTAGTGGACGAACTAAGCGATGTGGCCCGGGTGACAGGTCATCCGTTGTTTAAGCGTAAATCAATCTTTCATGCCCTCAACCACAAACATGTGGCTTCCAAATACGCCAAGTCGGTTAATAGACCTTATGAGGACCTCAACCTGATTGTATGTCATATCGGCAGCGGGGGCATTAGTATCGGAGCACATGAAAAAGGCCGGGTAGTAGATGTAAACCAGGCTTTTGACGGTGGCGGGCCATTTTCTGTTACGAGAACCGGTACGCTACCTATGGGCCAGCTGGTAGAACTGTGTTTTAGCGGAAAATATACCAAAGAAGAGATCATGGAAATGCTCACCTCAAAAGGGGGCTACATGGCTTATCTGGGCACCGACAGCATCACCACAATAAATGCCCGAATCGCAGCCGGAGATGAACAAGCCCGATTTATTTCCTATGCTTTATCGTATCAGGTTAGTAAAGAAATTGCCTCCCATGTGGCTACCCTTTCGGGAAAGGTGGATGCCATCATCCTCACCGGCATGATCTTCGACAGCGACTCCTTCCTCGAAAATGTAAAAAATCGCATCGGACACATTGCCCCTATCGCCCTTTATCCATCGGTGAACGATTTTGAAGCATTGGCCCTCTTTGGTCTTCACGTGTTGAAAGATGAAATTCCCGTGAAGGAATACAAATAGGCATGAACCTGTTAAATACATCGCGATTTTCGTTTCCGGGACAGATAATAAAGCCACTTGGCCTTTTAGCAGCAGTCCTTCTTTTCCCTTTGGTCATCCTGGGTCAACGTTATTTCACCAACCTCGAAGACAGTCTTCCATCAGGTCATTGGATTGGAACACAAACCATTGATACAGGTAAAGCCTTTTCAGGAAACCATGCTTCCATAACGAAAAATGGTCAACCTTACGGGATTGGATTTGAAAGCTATTTCCCGGATGAAGTCTCGGGTAAAAATACGTGGTTGAAAGTCAGCTGTCAGGTAACTGCAGTTCAAAAGGATGCCCGGACCTTGTTCGTCATCACCCTGACCGAGAAAGAGCAAGTGAGATTCTGGTATGGAATTGATCTGAAACCCTCCCTATTGATTCCGGGAGAATGGAATGGAGTATCAGACAGCGTTATGATCCCGGCTAACCTGACGAAAAATGCTGGCATAAAAGCCTATTTCTGGAATCAACAACCAGAAATTCCCGTATGGATGGATGATCTTCAAATCAGTTTTTTAACTGTAAATAACCCGACTTTTTTGCCTGAAATCAAGTTTGATAAACCAACAGATGATGAATATGAACTGGCTGAAGTTTTGTTTTCCAATGCATTCTATCAGATACTTTATAACAAAAAACAGCAGGAAGTGGCCATTATGGATCAGGCGAACAATCAGTTGATCAAATCAATCAGGTATTATTCACATAGAACATTAAAAGGCAAAGTTTATGAGGGCCTTGTGCATCCGGAGTTTGTTAGGAAAAAGGTTCACCAACGAGAAACGGAAATCTACTTTCTGATCAACGCACCTGATTCAAGACTTGAATGTATTCTCCATTGCCAAAACAGCCAACCCGAAATCAGGGTGGAAATCAATGAAAAATACAGGAAGAAACAGGAAGTTGGCCGTGAGTCGGTTGTTTTCACCAGCGGTCAGCCGGTATCGAAGGTTTTCAAGGCCAATCGAAAAGTGGATACCGCCGATTTTCAACCCGAATATTGGCTCGACAAACAAGGTGTTCAATTTGGTTCTAAAAATGAAGGTTGGTCGGTTTATCATGTGCCGGATGTCAGTTCGTTACAATTCAATACGGTAAAAAATCAACTTTGGGTCAACCTGGATTACGAACGCGACCATCCTTTTTTCCGGTTTCCTTTGAACCCTGACAGTTCCGAATGGAAAACGGAGGAATCAGCCTCTGTTTACCGCAGAGGCAGCCGCCGACAATTTTCGTTTAAAATCAACATGCAGAATGCAAGCCCGGAAATTCCACGGCTGATGAAAAATCCGGGTGGCTATTTAGCTACATATATCTGGACCGAACATGCCGATTGGACCAATATCCAAACCCACAGGGCCACCTATTTTGGTTCTGAAAACATTACCCATGCCAAAGATGCTATCGGTGGATTTGTGAAATATGGCATTCCGGTTACCATGAGTGTGTTTTATGCCAATCCTGACAGTATCCGTAACGATGAGGTTTCTGGCGGTCGTTTTCCTGGGTTGGAAAGCAGCATAAAAACCGATCCGGAGTTTTTCGATTTTTTAACCCGGATCAACCATAAAGGAAGCGAAATTTGTTTGCATACCCCCGAGCAATATACCACCACTCCTCAAATGTTTAAGGAAGCGTTGTCCTATATGCAACAACATTTTGGCAGTTCTTCCTGGATTGATCATGGCAATAACAATGGAGCGCAAAATAACCGGGAAGACCTGGTTTGCGATGCCACCATCAAAAAATCGCCTTATTACGCGCTGAAAATCTGGTCGAAGTACGGTATCCGTTATGTGCACAACAGCTATTATGAAGACATGAAAGGGATTGATTTTTGGCAATTTGGCAGAAACATTACGAAGCCTTACACCGGATTTGGCGATTTTTGGCCAAAAGCCGATTACTGGGTGCACCGCTCCAAATCCGCATCGATGATCCACTGGCCAACTACCAGCGTACTCTTTATCGACCAGGATGGTTTGTGGGATTATTATTTCAACAAAGCCAATCTGGAAAACTTTGTCAATCAGTGGGGAACGTTTATCAATCACTGTTATCCCGCCTGGGTTGATCCCAAAAAGGGATTCTGGACTTACGGTGAAGATTCTTCGCTGGTAGCTCAACCGGGATTCAACCAAACATTGGCTAACATGGCTGAATTGCGCGATGCCGGACAACTCAATGTGTGTACGATTAAAACTTATCTTGACTATCGGATTGCATTGGAAAGTGTAAATTATACCCTGTTCCCGGATGGTCATATCCTTTTAACCAATCAGGGTGATCAGGATATAAATCAGCTGGCTATGACCACTTTGGGAGATTTTGTCCTGGTAAATGGATTAAAACCTGCTCAAAAAATTACCGATGAAGGATTGGTGTTTTGGTTTGACCTTCCTGCAGGAAAATCGGCAAGCATCCGGGTATTAACTCAACAGTGATTTTGTAAAATCAAAGTTTTCTTTTCATCACAAGCGCATCACAACCATCGTGATAGTAATCAGGAATGATTTTTACCGACGTGAATTTATTTCGCTCATAAAGTTGAATGGCACCCGAATTGGTTGTTCTTACTTCCAGCTTTAAACTGGATTTTGACCTGTTTGCTGCTGTTTTCAATGCGAAATCGATTAAGTGCTGGCCAACCCCTTTTCCACGCAAAAGCGACGATACCGCAATGGAATATATCCGCATTTGATGGCTGTTTTTACGTATCAACAGGATAACATAACCCGCCAACATATTCTTTGATTCCGCGATATAAAACAATGAGGTTGGGCTTTTCATCAGATACCGCATCTGCCTTTCCCCAAAGGTATCCGAACCAAAACTTTCTTTTTCAATGGCCATCACGGCATCCAGATCAGGCAAGGTAGCTTTTCTGATGTTGATGTTAGGTGTAAGGGTTTTCATGTTATCGATGTTTTCTTTCGAGTCGATCGAGAAACTCGCGTAAAATAAGTCGATAGAGTTCATCTCCTAAAATGGCGTCTTCCACACCATGGTCGATGGAAGGGTTATCGTTGACCTCAATAATAACCGATTTTTCGTTGAAGGCTTTAATGTCAACACCATAGAGTCCTTTTCCGATGGCCGAGGCAGCATCGAGGGCGTTGCGCATTACATGCTTTGGGACCTTGTTAACAGGTACTGTCTCGAACGATCCCATTTGGGTTTTCCCGCTACTATCGTGGTTATAGATCTGCCAATGACCGCGCGCCATGAAATACTTACAAGCAAAAAGCGGTTCTCCATTGAGTATTCCAATTCGCCAATCGAAATCGGTTGGCAGGAATTCCTGTGCCAGTACGATGGCCGTTTTATCAAATAAAGTTGCCAGGATTTTCAGGTAATCATCTTCATTGGTTGCCTTTCCCATGCCATGAGAAAAGGATCCATCCGGTACTTTAAGCACGATGGGCGAACCTAAGACTTCACTTATTTCTTTCCATCCGACAGGTTCCGACTTAAAAATAAGTTGTGATTTAGGTGTGGGGATCTCCTCTTTGTCGAGTAATTCTTTTAAATATACCTTGTTGGTACAGCGAATGATGGAGAGCGGGTCATCAATCACCACCATATCGGCCTGTTGTGCCAGATAAGCCATGCGATACGTGATGTGATTGAGCGAGGTTGTCTGCCTGATAAACAAAGCATCATATTCCATGAGCCTGTATATGTCATGGGCCGTTATCAGTTCCGCGTTAATATTTAGTTTACGTGCCTGGATCAGGAACCGGTTCAAGGCACCTTTATTGCTGGGTGGAAGCAGGTCATCCGGATCGATGAGAATAGCGAGATCGTAACGTGCGGGTTTTTTTGCACGTGGATGACGCCAGACTTTTTTGCTAAAAGTATCCAATGCTCGTGCGAAGCTATCCTGTTGGGCATCGTTTAATTCATCCAAACCCAAGGGCCTGATAGACTCGATCTGGTTCTTTTCGCGGAAAGCAAAATGCACCCGCAACATGGGACATGGATTTTGTTCGAAAATATACCTCGCCACTTTTTCCATGGCCACTTCACTGGTAGTGCCAAAAAAAATATCAAGTGTAATGTTCTCCTCGGGGGATACCTGAATCGATTGCATCCAACGGTAGGTAATTTTTTGCATCTGATTGTCGAGCCGCATTACAGCACCCGTTTCGAGACGATTAATGACCTCTATATCCGGCATCACCTTGTGTCCACGGGCTTGTGCAAGTAACGAGCAATAGTATCCTTCTGAATGGTAATCGAGTTTATTACACAGGTTGATCACGAAAAACTGCTTCTGGTTAAGTTCCTGATTTTGAAGGTAATCACCAACGGTCAATATGCTTTCTGTATCGTAATAAGGTGTCCATCTATCTATTGTATCGAGTACGACAAGTGTAGAGTTCATGAAATAGTTTATTCAAGTTTAAAACGGTAAAAATCGTATTTTTTTTACACCTTTGGTTTTGATCAGTAAAATACTTTAACAAAAATTATCAATTTGGCCGAAAGTAACGACCATCATCCCTTTGATCATTGTTATCTTTGCCAAAATTTATTGAAAATGAAATATTTTTTTACCACCGTCCTCATCGGATTTGTACTCTTAATGGCTTGCCAATCAGAAATTAAAGACAAACCGGGAAAAACAGTGCCTCCTGAAAAACAAGGCGATGCCGTGGTAACAACATCAACAGACGATCAAGAAGCCATCATTACCTTTCAACCTAATTCTGGCGGTTCAAAACCAATGGAGGTCAATATGGCGGAAACACCAGTAACTAAAGGCGATGACACAGATCTAACTCCTGAAGAGAAAGAGAAAATTCTTGAAAAACGCAGGGCAAAAACTGCTTTTAACAATGGGTTGCAATACTACCGCGAAGAAAATATGACCGAGGCTATTAAGTCTTTTATTCAGGTTCTGGAGCTGGATCCAAACAACGATAAGGCCTATTTTAATTTAGGTAAAATTTACGCCATGCAAGGGCAAGCCGATCTGGCCTTATCTTATTATGAGGACGCGATCAAATACAATCCTTCCGATTCAGGCTCGCTGGTTGGTGTGGGCATGATTTATTTCAAGCGGGGTGATTTGGCAAAAGCAATGGATTATTATAACCGGGCCATTCAGGTAGCCCCCAAATACGGTCTTGCCTACTACAACCGGGGTACAGTTTCCGGACAGCTAAAAGATTACGCGGCTTCCATCTCCGATTTGACCAACTCGATACGATATGAACCAAATAATGACAAGGCCTATATGAACCGGGGTCTCGCCTTTTTTTACACCAAACAAAATGACCAGGCTTGTACTGACTGGAAAAAAGCAGCTGAAATGGGAAATCCGGAAGCGGTAAAAGCGGTGGATATTTATTGCAATCCATCGAAACCCCAAGAACACAAATAGCTTAATAAAGAAAATTGTTGTAAGGATAGCGAATGGCGTGAACCACCTTTATTTCGTTGTATAACAGCTCTTTCAACTCGTCGAACTGTTCTTTTGTTTTAGCCGAAATAAAAATGCACGGGTGATTTTCTTTGGCCATCCAGGTTTGTTTCAACTCCTCAAGAGTCAATGGATGGTTCTCATCAAAATCATCTGATTCCTGCTTTAAAACGGTATAGGCATCTACCTTGTTAAACACCATGATGATTGGCTTATCTCCTGCACCAATTTCGGTAAGTGTTTGAGAAACGGTTTGTATCTGATCTTCAAACTCAGGATGCGAAATATCCACCACGTGAAGCAGGATGTCTGATTCACGCACCTCGTCGAGGGTCGATTTAAACGACTCCACCAGACTATGAGGCAATTTGCGTATAAACCCAACGGTATCCGACAACAAAAAAGGCAGGTTCTCTATTACTACCTTACGGACAGTGGTATCAAGTGTGGCGAAGAGTTTGTTCTCTGCAAAAATCTCAGATTTGCTCAACAGGTTCATCAAAGTGGATTTTCCCACATTAGTATATCCTACCAGTGCCACCCTGATCATACTTCCGCGGTTTTTTCGCTGGGTGGCCATTTGCTTGTCGATATCAATTAACCGCTTTTTGAGTAAGGCGATTTTGTCCCTGATAATACGCCGATCGGTTTCAATTTCCGTTTCTCCGGGACCACGCAGGCCGATCCCTCCCTTTTGCCGTTCAAGGTGGGTCCACATACCGGTGAGTCGTGGCAGCAGGTATTGGTATTGAGCCAGCTCTACCTGTACCTTTGCATGGGCAGTTTGGGCTCGCTTGGCAAAAATATCCAGGATGAGGTTAGTTCGGTCGAGAACTTTGCATTCCAGTTCTCTTTCCACATTTCGCAGTTGCGATGGGCTTAGTTCATCATCAAAAACCACCAAGTCAATTTCTGCGGCTTCGATGTAGGCTTTTATTTCTTCCAGTTTACCGGTGCCGACAAAGGTCTTTGGATTGGGAGTGTCGAGTGCCTGAATAAACCTGTTGACAGGAATTCCACCCGCCGTATCCACCAAAAAGGACAATTCATCCAGGTATTCATTGGCTTTTTCCTTATCTGTTTCACGGGTGATTAAACCAACCAGGATGGTTCTTTCGGCTATTTTCTGAAATGTGTTTTTTTCTATCAAGTGAACGGGTAGTATTTTCTGAAACCAATAATCTGACGAACTTCTTCTACGGTATGGCGTCCGCTCTCACGGGCTTTTTCGGCACCCCGGTTCATCACGCGGGTAATATAATCCTGATCGGCAGTTAGCTCGGCAATTTTGTCCCTAAAAGGTTCGGTAAAGGCAATCATGTCATCAGCAAGTTGCTTTTTTAAATCACCATAACGGATGTTGCAGTTGTTGTACTGATCGTTGAAATAGTCCATTACATCGGGTTGTGATACTACTTTTAGCAGCGAAAACAGGTTTTCGATGGGCTCTGGTTTCACCTGGTTCATCTCGGTCGGTCCGCTATCGCTGACCGCACGCATCACCTTTTTGCGCAGTACTTTTGGATCGTCCATTAAGAAAATGGCATTGCCTTCTCCTTCGGATTTACCCATTTTTCCGGAGCCATCGAGTCCGGGAATTTTAACCAGCTCTTCGCCAAAATTAAAGGCAGAAGGTTGTGGGAAAAAATCTACATGATACATATGGTTAAAACGGCGGGCAAAGGTACGGGCCATTTCCAGGTTTTGTTCCTGATCTTTCCCAACAGGCACTTTATTGGCCTTATGAATGATGATATCGGCCGCCATCAGCGTGGGGTATGTTAACAGTCCCGCGTTGATGTTATCGGGTTGCTTACGGGCTTTTTCCTTAAAAGTAGTTACTCTTTCGAGTTCGCCCATGTATGCATTCATATTCAGGAAAAGGTAAAGTTCGGCCGTTTCCGGGAGATCGCTTTGCAGATAAAGGGTAGCCTTTTCAGGATCGAGGCCGGCGGCCAGGTATTCCACAAGCACCTGACGTACATTTTGTTGCAGGTTTCCGGGTGTAGGATGTGTGGTAAGCGAGTGATAATCAGCAATAAAAAAGAAACAGGTATGTGTTTCCTGCATCTTAACAAAATTCTTTACAGCACCAAAGTAGTTACCCAGGTGTAAGTTGCCGGTGGGCCTGATGCCACTCAGTACAATTTCTTTCTTTTCCATGCGGCAAAAGTAGTAAAAAGCAGGTTATTGTAAACAGACCCTGATGCAGGCAATATTCGTGCTTCTGTATTGAACTGAACATGAACCATCTTGTTGATTTCCAGTATAGATCAGTGGATTGAAATCAACTGGTCATTTTGATGGCAGCAGTAAAATAATCAATTTGAATGGCGTTGTCACCTTCACTACTCTCCCGCTAAACCTGACATCAATGACTCCCTGTTGATGCCATTGCATTATGAAAAGGATGATTAAACGTCTTTAATTACTGATATATAGTGAATTATCTGTTTTATTAAGAACTATTTTAATATTGGCTTAACAAGTAAATACTATTTTTCTACTTTTGTCGATAATATAGAATTTGGATAAGGAAGTGAAAAAGGAGTTAAATCAGTTTATTACTACCATTAGAAACATGACCAACCTACAAGGTACGGAGGCTGTTACATTGGATAAACTCCTTGCCATACCTGAATTTGAGACCGAGCTTCGTAAGTATCGAATCGATTCAGATGAACAACTTGTGACACTCATTCTTGAGAATGAGCGGAACATGTTCGAGGTCATTTTTAAGGATTACAACTTCGATGGAAATGAGGATGCCATCGACATCTTGTTTACCGTGAGTAAGGAAATGTCGGCCAAATTTCGTAATCTGAGTCCTTCTGTTACGCACGATTATAAATACAAGCATCCTAAAGTCTATCAAAAACACCTGGATAAACGGATTGCGTTTATCAACGAAAAGATACAGGTAAACATGCGTAAAGGGATCAGTCAGGGCATGTACCGCGATGATTTAAGCATTGAACTCGTTGCCCGCAGGTACATCAGCCGCTTGCTGGATATTCATGATCCGGTCAGTTTTCCGCCTGAACAGTTTTCGTTTAATACCCTCTTCAATCAAATGTTTGACAACTTTGTGATGAGCATTGGTACTCAAAAAGGGATTGATTATTACAACGAAAAAAAACAGTCCACCTCTTTTTAGTTGATCACCAGCTTCCTGGTTACTGTTTGTTTATTTTCCCCGTTCATTTTCATTAAATACATCCCGGCAGGTATTCCTTCCACGTGAAGGTCGAGTTGGTTTTGTCCGGAGATCAGATTTTCGGTGTGTTTAAAAACCTCTTTCCCGCAAAGATTAAATAAATCCACATAAAGTCTGGTTGGTTCCGCTGTGGTTATTGTTAACCTGATTATGGATGAAACAGGGTTGATAAACCGGATATCCTGAAAATCGCCGGCAAGCCAGTCTGAAATACCAAGGGTTTTGTCCACGGCCAGTTTCAGGGTCACCGGAAGGTGATCTGAATTTCCGAAAAGTGCTGTCAACACATCGGGAGGCACACTTGCGTTGGTTGGTGATGCCGTGATATCCTTGTTGAAATGAAGGCCGTCCTGTCCCACCGCATGATACGAACCAGGAACATAGGTCAGGTGTTTAACACCAAATTTAAGGTTATTCGACATCAGTATAAAATCAAACCGGTCGTCCATGCCGCCAGTTGAGGGACACCCGGATGAAGTTGAATGGGTGCTTTGGGTATGGTAAGCCGCAAATGCAGAATTGTTATTCCATGCACCTGGTTTGTCGATGGGATCGCTAAACCGCAAGGAGGCATTCGAATATTGGGTAAATGTCTGGTAAGCCTCTTCGGAACTGGTGTACACATTAAAATCGCCACTCAACTGATAGTTTTCGTCATCACCCTCATTTTCTAAAAAGGTCATGGTGTTTTGTGCCATGGTATTTCGTTTATCAGCATCCGCTGAAGTATTGCCTGCCTTTAAATGGGCAACAACACAAACCACAAAAGCCGTATCGCCACTTTCAAGGTCGTTTGAGTTGTAATACAGTCTGTAAACATCCACATCGCGTATTAAACTTTGGGCAATCACATGCGAATGCAGGGTTAATTTGTGGTGATCGTAAAACAAAAGGTTGACCAGATAGGGAGACGCTATATGAATAAAGTTGGCCATTTTGTATTTGTCCGATCCATCGGCATTTACCGCCTGATCGAGCAAATGCTGGTGAATGGCTTCCGATCCCGCCACTTCATTTACCGTAAACACATCCGGTTGTACATATTGTACGATGGTGCTGATATATTGATCTTTATCTTCGATGTTATTGTTGAGCGAAGTACAATAATCGGTGTAATTACCATAATTCAGCAGGTTATATTGCATAAAAGTCAGCGTATCCTGCGAAAAAAGATTTAAGCTGGCGATCAGAATGATACAAAGTAGAATCTTGTTCATGTTGCTGAGTTATCCCCCAAAAATACACATTTTGAGCACAGAAAGTCAATAACTGCTATCTGATGAAGGAAACCTTTATTATTGGTAGGATCAATGGCATTCTTTTGTAATTTTATCCGGTAAAAAACCTCTTAAAATTCAATTTGATATGCTTTTCGGGAAATCAAAAGACGGGAAAAATTTTAAATTTAAAAGTCTGCAATCCTATGCCTGGGATCGTGCCATGGGCAGCAAACGCAAGTTCAGGAAGGTGTTCGATAAGAACGAAATCACCTATCTGAGCACCGAACTGGCCTTTTACAACAAGCTTTTCGATGAAAATGACTGGAAGGCAGGTATTCATTTACGTGCAGTTAAAATGAACGGAAGCACAATTGGCGACGAAATCTGCATCAAACAGGATGAAATCACCATCCCGAAAGAGGACAACATCATTACCTATTCTTTTGGCTGGGGCGAAGATGAACGGGGAAAATACTGGAAACCTGGTAAATACAGGTGGATAGCGGATATCGATGGAGAGGAAGTTGGAACCACCGACTTCTTTATTGAGGATTACGACCGGGTAACCGAAAAAAACAACCCCTATTTTGAAGCCATTACCTTTAGAACCTATGAAGCACCGACTGGCGACCGAGATGAAAAATCCCGTGAATATCTCAAAACATTCAAGTCCGCTGAAACGCGGTATATCATGGGAGAACTGAGGTTTTTGAATAAAATTACCGAAGATTGGGTTTGCGAATTGTTTTTCAACTTTATCGACGATACCGGTCAGGTTATCGGCACCTCCGACACCATGGTGCACATCACTCCTAAAGAGGGAGTAGGTGAATGTTTTACCATTACCTCAGGCTGGGGATCTGAAAATAATGGTACCTGGATAGAAGACAATTACCGGATTGAAGTGGTATTTATGGACACCATCGTAGCCGTGATTCCGTTTTCCGTTGGTGAAGCCTTTGCCAGACGCATGAGCGAGTATGAAGCCCTGTTGAATGAAGATGTGGCCGGATTGTACAACCCCACTCATGTTTCTCCCCAAAACCTGAAAAACAAGGAAACAGATGACAGCGAAAAAACAGTTTCCGGTGAACCCGAAAACAATTCGGATGAAGAAACCCCATCGGATGTTGAAATTGAAATTGACGACCGTCCTTTGACAGAAATTCTGGCTGACTTGAACGGCCTCATCGGTCTGGAGAACATTAAAAACAAAGTGCGAGAATATGTTGATTATGTGAGCTTTTTGCAATTTCGAAAGGAAAACGGTTTTCATGATGAGGATGAAATTATTTTGCACAGTGTTTTCACCGGAAATCCGGGAACGGGAAAAACCACCGTGGTCAAGTTGCTGGGTAAAATTTTCCATTCGATGGGATTGCTTTCCAAAGGCCATGTGCATGAAGTGGAAGCCAACAACTTGATTTCCGGCTTTGTTCGTCAAACGGGAAAAGACACCAAAGAGGCCATTGAAAAAGCCAGAGGCGGAATTTTGTTCATCGACGAAGCCTACTCACTGTTTAAAGAAGGGGCGAGCAGCGATTTCGGACCTGAGGCCATCGCAGCACTCATTACCGAAATGAGCGACGGAGCGGGCGATTTGGCCATCATGGTGGCCGGTTATCCAAAGGAAATGGACACGTTTATAAAATCGAATCCCGGATTAAAATCGAGGTTTAAGCACTATTTCCATTTTGAGGATTATACCCCGGATGAACTGGTGGAGATTGCTCAATACGCTGCTAAAAAGAAGGATGTAAAACTGAGCCCCGAAGCGCAGAAACGGTTGCTTAAACTGGTTACAACGGCCTACCGCAAACGCGATAAAAGCTTTGGAAACGCCCGTTTTGCAACGGCTTTGGTGGATGAGGCCAAAATGAACATGGGTGTTCGGGTCATTAAACAACACGATCCCGAAAAACTCAATAAAAATATCCTGTCAGTGATCCAGCCCGAAGACATTGAAGACATGGAGGAAACATCCACCAAAAAGAAATTGGAACTCCCCATCGACAACGATCAGCTTAAACTGGCCATTGATGAACTCAACAAACTCACGGGACTGGAGAATATCAAACAGGAAATCAACGAACTGGTGAAGCTGACCCGCTATTACAAGGAAATGAACCGCGATGTGTTGAAGGCCTTCTCGATGCACAGCATTTTTACCGGTAATCCGGGAACGGGAAAAACCACGGTAGCCCGCATCATCGGGAAAATATACAAGGCATTGGGCTTACTCGAGCGAGGGCACCTGGTGGATGCCGATGGTAGTTCACTGGTGGCAGGTTTCGTGGGACAAACGGCCCTTAAAACCAAGGAACTCATCGCACAGGCGATGGGAGGTGTGCTGTTTATCGATGAAGCCTATTCGCTTACCGAGGGCAGAAACAACGAATTTGGTAAGCAGGCTGTGGCAGCTTTTATCAAAGAAATGGAAGACCAACGGGGCAACTTTAGCCTGATTGTGGCCGGTTACACTGAAAATATGCAGGACTTCCTGAAATCGAACCCCGGACTGGAATCACGTTTCGACAACACTTTTTTATTTAACGATTTCAACGAAAGTCAGCTTTACAGCATTGTTCAGGGCATGTTTAAAATTAAGGGCCTGGCTCCCGACGCTGAAGCAGAACAACACCTGAAAGTCTATATCGCTTTTCTATACCAAAACCGCAACCGTTTTTTTGGCAATGCCCGCTCCATGCGGAAGGTGGTGGAAAAATCCATCCGAAACCAGGAATTGCGGATGGCCGACTTGCCGCAGGCACAACGTACCTCACAAGCCATGATTACGGTAATGTTGGCAGATGTGAAGGAGTTCGAACCACAGAAAAGTTTAAATAAACCATCGCTTGGGTTTAAATTTAATGGGGATTGATAGAAAAGGGGGATGCCTAAAAGGGACAATTATTGTTGATTACAATTCATCAACGGGTAGAATGTAATCATAATTACCTTCACCAATGGTTCTGTTAAGTGCGGCAAGAATATTTTTAACGGGATCGAATGGACCTGCAATATACAAAGGCTTTCCATCTTTCCCAAGTTCAACATCTTCAATACCATCATCAATTAAATCAGGGTTGAGCAGGTATTCTGCATACTTAAAATCTTTACAAGGCATTAATCCAAAAGATTCGGCATAATCAATTGAAGCATAAATATGGTTATGAAACTCTGCCGGAGTAACATCTTTAATTGTGCTGGATTGTAAAATCCTCGATATCATTTCTTGTATATCGAACGTCGTGAGGTTACAGTTATAAATTACATCTTTGACACCGAGACAAAAAGTATCGACTAAAAAAAGAGCAATCGAAAAATAGCCACTGGGCTGTTTTCTAATAATCATGCATTGATCAATACCAAATTCATCAGAACTGGTTCCAATAAAGCATCTCTCAATGGGTAAATTTCGTCCATTCTTCAAGATGTAATTTTTAGCGGAAAAGGCACTCATAACCGGGGTTTAAGTATCGTTTTTGTTACAAAAATAAACAATTTTCATCTATCAATCATCTTGCTGTTCCAGTTTATCAATCATCATCTGGTCAATTTCAGCCTTGTCCTCCATGCCTCGTAATTCATAAATATCCTTGCGAATCATATAGGCCAATAAGCAACCCGAATCAAGTTCGATGGCGCGGTTACAATCGTCAATGGAAGGCTTTAGTTTGTTAAGCTGAAAAAGTACCCCCGCCCGGCAACACAGGTAGAAGGTGTCGTCGGGGTTGAGATTTACTGCCGTATCGTAACTGATCAGCGCGGCCCGGTATTCTCCGCCTTCTTTCAGTATTTCTCCTTTGATAAAATGATAAAAAGGATCGTTGCCATCCAATTCAACGGCTTTGGAAATGGAAATATAAGCTTCGGAAAGCTCCCCCAGGTCCTTTAAGGCGTTGGCTCTTTCGTAGTGTGCAAAAGCGTGATCAGGATTCTCGGCCAGCATTTTTTCTGTGCGTTGAAGAATCTGCACAGGTGTTTCCTCTTCTTTTTCCTTCGGTTCATCAAAATATTGGGAGGCTACTCCCTCTTCTTCATTGCCTATGGTAAGCGGATAGCCCTGTGCGTCGAGATACATGGATAAAAAATAAGTAAAATCCGGAGCCACCATGCCCCAGGTGGACGGAAACTCCTCATGACAGGCATCAAACACCGGCGATTCGTCACCCGATTTTGATCCATAAACAAACACCAGCAACTCGTTGTTGGGAAGTGTACAAAACGGGACGACAGGATAGGGCTCGATGCTGTTATTGCTTACTTTCCAACGCTGAAATTTCAGTTGGTCGTATTTTGAATTTATCTCCTCAATGGACATCAGGCAAACCGCCTCTCCTTTATACATTTCCAGGTGGGAAGGGTCATTCGAAGAATCGCTTTGTTTACCGGACCACATCATGCCACCATCAAATTTTAGGAGGAAGGTTTTGAAGGATTTTGGCAAGTGAACCTGATGGTGTTTTTCAAAACGATCTATTTTTTCCAGTAAGGCCGGAAATCCAAAATGACACAATATCCCGGGGTCTGATTTCATCTTTATCAGCCTGGCTATTTCCTTTTCAATACTGTTTTCTGACATGGTTATTTTTAATCAGGATAGAGGCGTGGAATGTCATCATCGTGTATTTCGGGTTTTTGTTTGCGTGTTATAACAGGCTTACTTCGGTGAATAATGGGTTTGTGAATCGGTTTGGTCTCTTTACGAATTTGTGATTTTCTGTTGGCTTCCCATTCATACAATTCGGGTTTAAAACCAGCGAGCCCTTTGTTGAGAATATCACCTGCGGATTCTTCATCCTCCTGATCCACATGCCTTTTTCGATTACTGAAAAACAAGAACTTAACTACTTTGAAGATAAAGTACACCACTGCCACAAAAACAATGACGCCCAACACCAGCAGGGTCAGGTTGGCCATCATCAGGCACAAAAACCCGTAATAAACAACTCTGACAGGCGCATAAAGACCTGCCATTTTCACACTTTCGATGGTGACCAATACGGCCAGGGCCAGGTACATCAGGGTGATAAAATTCAGGTACCATACGAAGGTTCCGGAAGTGAAAAAGGCTGCGATTCCCCGATCCCCTAAAAAACTCAGGGAATAATAATTAACTACTGTCGCTCTGCTTTTTAAAAGTGCCACAAACAACAGCACGGCGATGAAGGAGGTCGTTTTGAGTGCCCACCAGTTGGTTTTGAAATAGTTGTCTCTGCCCAGCACCATGGCAAAGAAATATTCGGGAATGGTTCCAATAGAAAATGGAATCCGGTAATACCAGTCGAAACCTTGAAAACTCCGGCGCGATTTCGACAATACCCACGTATCCACCCTTTCGGCACCCATCATACCATATCGGACACTCATCGCCAACAGAAAAGCAGATACCGCAAAAACAATAATGGAAATCAAAAAGTTGAGCATACTTCTGGCTATTTAAGGGTCAATAAATTTTTAAAGTACCTGAAAAAGAAAATCAGGATTCCAATGGCTAACAAGGTTACCAATAACAGTCCGGAAATAAATCCTGCATAAAAATAGAGCGCCATCAAAATAAGATAAGTGGTAATGCGAAAAACACCCATTTTAATTCCAAAATGCAGCATGCTTTCGTAAATTAATCCCGAAACCGCTAAAAAGGTAATCGCAAATAAAACCCATTCTACCAATTTCCAACTTAAAAGGTTGAAGTTCAGCTTGTGTGGTGAAAATACATTGTACAAAAAGCCCAGCAATCCCAAGGCCAATCCCACATAAAGCGGCCAGGGTTTTCCTAACCAGGATTGACCGATAGCATTGCGTTTATTCAGGTATTCATCGATGAGATATACATACTTCTGTAGAAAATACAATCCAATTAAAAACAGGAAACACACCAGCATAAAGACCCATTCATTTTCAAAATTCGGTATTAATTGTCCGGCTGTATCCATTGTATGACTTGCTATTGATTAAAAAATGATGTTATACATATTTGAATTCTCAATCTTTATCTACGCTCCTCCCTGCAGCACCTGACTGAATAGTGTAATGGTAAAAATGGTGAGTAAAAACCACCCAATGATTCCTTCAAGAATCGTAATGTACATGGCCACGCCTTTTTCGGGCATCACGCCAAAACCAATCAGCACAAAGCTATTTAAACTCAGGATAAATCCGTTTATAAATTTGACTATCAACACATAAAGTGCAAATGTGATCACGATGAGTGAAATCAGGAATCCTGAAACTACCCGCTCTCCGGCATCCAGGTTTTCCCATTTCTTGGGTTGAAAATTGAAAAAACGAATCAATTGCGGGACCAATACCAACCTGAGACGACCTAAAAAATGCAGGGGCTCTCCAAATAGCACGATGGCCCGGGGCACTTTTTTTCTGTCGCGTAAATAGTTTTCCTTGATTTCCTTCATCAAATCGGCATTGGGATCTGCCTTCTTTTCATAGATTTCCTTTATGCTTTTGTCGCTTTCCACATATTTGGCAAACATCCTGAACTGGTTCAGGTAAAAACTGTAATTCATGCCGTCCCATTCCGAAAAGGTAAACATGTAGATAAAAGTAAAGAAAAGCAGCAGTTGCCAGGCTCTTTTTACTGACTTACCAGGATTGGTGGCATAATCACTAAAATAATACAACACCTTATTTAACAGTAAATTGATATAATTGTTGGTGCTGGGATCAACCGTTTGAATGTATTCCTGATGCAAGGTTTCGAGTTGTTTGATTTCGATATATGATCCATTGGCCGATTGAATATCACCACGATCCAGGTACAATTTGTTAAACTTTTTGTACATACTAACCAAATCGTTGTAGAACAGCGTCTGCGACAATTGGTCTTCGGTTTTGGCCTGGTACGGAACCACCAAATCACTCAATCCCTTTTGAAAAAGGGCCAGTTTTTGGCCATTCAGGTTGTCCCACGGAATGTTCGTGTTGGCCTCGGGAAAGTCGAAGTTTTGAATGCCGATGTATTTTGCGATTTCTAGTGAGTCGATCAGCAGGGCCTTTTCAACTCCGGCTTCCGTAAAATTGAGCACCTCCATTTGGTTGGCAAACATCGAAAGCTTGCCGATGGAGCTATTCGACAAATCAACCGAAAACAGGTTATCAAGTTGATGGCTGATGAATCTGCAATGATCCATCTGCAATTGCCCGATATTCATAAATGAAGCCAGCAGCTGATAATGGGTTCTTTCTTCATCCATCCTTTTGAAAAGGTTAGTGTCGGCCTCAAAAACACAATGATCGATAGACAGCGAGGCGAGGTTTGTATTGAAAATAAGTTGCTTATGAAACGTATTTTGCTTTAGTATGATATCCGGCGGCGTTTCTTCCTCTGCTTCAAATGTTAAATCGTTATTGCATGTACAATTTTCCATCAGAAGCGGGAAATGCCCTGTTAAACTACAATTTAAAAATTTTAAGGGCATGTTGAACGTACATCCTACAAAATTGAGTTTCTTGAACCTCCAGCCATTGAATACCAAAGGTTTGTCAACTCCCGGATCAAAGGAACAATCATAAAAAAACAACTTATGTTCCTGATCATCGGTTCCATCTAAATGGTATTCCTGGTAAAAGATATTGTCTTCCATCAGCGAGGCATCATTGTTGCCAACCACGATGTTTTTATTGGTTACGATGAGGTCACCATCCGAAGAACTGAGCAGATTCAGCAGATCCGAAAGGGTGATTACTTCATTTACCGCAGGTGTTTCATCCAGTATTTCCTCTTCGGCGACTTCCTCATCCTGGGAGAAACCAGGAGACGGAATCTGCCAAAGGAGCAGAAACAACAAAAGGTTAATGAGCCAATAGTTTATTCTTAAATGCTTCATTCAGATGGTTCTAAAATAAGGAAGATGACCTTGATTTAAAAGACACCTTCCCTGATCTCACTTACATTTTTAAAATTTCTTTTTTCAGGTTCAGTTTTTTGGTCACGTGGTCTTCATCAAAATCGAAAAGCAGATCGCCGGTATCTTTAAATAACTTGATGGTATTCATGGGATGCCAGTTGCCCGGAACGCCTACATCGATGCCTGAAAACACCTGCACTTCCACGTTGCCACTTTTGTATTTGATGATTTTGATCCGGGCTTCGTTGTCGATTTTTATTCTATCGAACACCAAAGGTTGTCCGTCATCGGTTTTAACCGTTACTATTCCGCTGTTATTTTTGATAAACTGCATTTTGCCAAAACCCGAATAAAAGGCTCCGGCATAGTCGATAAACTGGGGATTATGGCTTTTAAAGACCTGTTGAATTTGTGTGCCTTTGATTTCGATGGTGTTGGCTTTAAGCAATTGCATGGCCGCAAACAAACCGGCAATGGTTTTCTCATAATCCAGCTTTACCAGCGTATCATTTACATTGATAAGGGCTTCTCCGGCATCGAAGTTGGCTCCTGTGTTGTAGGCTGTAAAATCATGGGTGTTCATCCCGGTAGTGGCATAAAACGAACCTGTAATCAGGGTATTTCCATCCGCTTCCGCTGTAAGTCCGTAATGGTTATATTGTTCTGCCTGGCTGAACAACCGGGCCATTACTTTTTCACCCTGCCGGTTAAAGCGGGCCACAAACATAAAATCAGCACTGTGATCGAGTTTGTCGATACCCGCTTTTTGTATCCAGGTGACTTTGCCATCCGGCGACAGCCGGGCCACAAAAACATCCGGTGCACCGACGGCTTCCATTGTTTGGTCTGCCGCAGTTAATTCCGCTTCAAAGTTGCCATATACCAATAGGTTGCTATCGGATGAAAAAGCCAGGTTGAAGGCCATGTCGTTACCGGAACCAGTAAATGTCTGAACCCAAACCAGGTTGGTGTCGGCATCGAATTTGGCCACAAATCCATCGCGGTTGTCGCCGTTTCCTGAAATGATTTGTTCGCCAAACCGCGCTTTTTCAACAAAATAGCCACATACATAGGCATTTTCTTTGTTATCGAAAATCACATCTGTCAATTTATCGCCCTGATAACCACCACCTTTGTTCACCAACCTCCAGATTGCGGCTGTTCTATCGGCTTCAGCACCAGGATTGTCTACCAAAATCAATTGCGGTTTTGTGCCTTGTGCCTGGGTTAACAACATCCCGACAGGTGCGCCTGCAAAGGTTGGATCGGCTACAACATAGTCTTTTCCCTGCCACGATAAAAAATCGCCTTCCGGCAGTGGATCGAAATGAACGGCCGTGGCCATGTGTCCCGGAAATCCCAATGCCAGCACATCCAGCCTGAGTAATGTTTTTACCAGATAGGTGTACATCACCGATCGGTCCTCACAATCGGCATAGGGATAGCAAAGCAGTTCGTCGGTAAAAAAGTATTGCTCATGGTGAAAAACTTCATCATCGGTCTTGTACTCAAATGCCTGTTGCACAAAACTTAATAGCATTCCCGCAGCATCCTGATCCGACTTGCCCTTGATTAATGGATCGAATTGTTCGATGACAGCATTTTTAGTTATCTCGCTGCAAATGGAGTTCAGGTAAACGGCGATGTCGCATTGTGGCATCGTTTTATAAAAATCCATCATCACCTGGTCGTATCGTAGTTTTACAAAATGTCGCTTTCCGTCCCAGGCAAAACTAAATTGTTTGGTTTGACGTTGCGAATCGGTGTTGAAAGGCCTGATGATGCGCAAATCCATCACAATGTCGGCTTCCGGGAAATCGAAATTATAGGTGTTAATTTCGGGAGAATTGCCTTCGACCACATAATAGTTTAACTGATCGAACACCACAAAGGGTCGGTCGTAAATGGAGAAAAGCGATGGCAGCATCAGAAAGGCCCTGTTTTGATCGAACCCGATTTTTGCTTTGTAACGGCTGCGGTTCATCAGCACCCACTGCAACATCACCTGATCGTTGGACCTGTCGGGAAGCAGGGCTTGCGTGAAATTTTTCACCAGTTGGTAATAAGCCCAGTCGTTGGCATTAAGCAGGTCCTTTACTTCGGTAAATTGTGCAAGCAGGTGGTTATAATTGGTTTGGCTCATGTCCATCCAGTATTTGCTGATGTTTTCAGGAGTAAGATCTCCTACCTGAATTTCGCGCATGCGTTTATCCGACTTAAAATACATCGACCAGGCAAGCAAATCCACATCCGTGGAATCGGTAGCAAAATCAAGGGCCTCCGACTTTTTAATCCCGG
The DNA here is from genome assembly GCA_001769215.1 of Bacteroidetes bacterium GWF2_41_31. Classification (GTDB taxonomy): domain Bacteria; phylum Bacteroidota; class Bacteroidia; order Bacteroidales; family F082; genus UBA6244. The sequence continues at coordinate 151,355 of MEOL01000032.1, read as the reverse complement.
GTAATAAAGTTCCCTGTCTGATTGATAATTGATTTTTGGGAGGTAAATAAACCAAGGCGTTGTTCCCGACAACCTCTTCTTCGGGTGCTTTTGGAATGACAACAGGCTTGGGAACATCCGGTTCAGACACCTGATTTTCAGGAGTATATTTCCCAAAGTGTTTGGTCAGGTGGTCGGCAAATTCCTGATCGATGGTAGCTACAAAGTCGTCGAATTTTAACTGGGTTTCCTGTTCAAAAGTGGTGTATTTCTCTCGTATCCGGGTTTTAAACTCTTCAAAAGTCTGAGCCTGGCTCATGGACGTGAAACAAGACAATACAATCAATCCAACAAAAAACTGGAAATTTTTTTGCATGATAAAGGTTGATTATCACCTTGCGGCAGATTAAAAATCCAAAATTTTATTCAACTGTTCCGCGTTTACCTTGGCTTTATCTTTCATCTCTTCACGCAGGACATTTTTGGCCATTTCCAATGCAGTGGCATAGTCGTAACCCAGTGTAACGGTTACTTCGGTATTTTTATCAATCGTTCTGGAAGCTTCAAAAAGGGTAAGCAATCTTCCCATTTTCGATCCGACGATCGATTTAAAGGTAGCCACCGTTTCGGTAACCGAAGCCGCATCTTCGGCATTCAATTGCGCATTGGCCAGGGTGGTTTCTACCAAACCGGCCACTTCGGTTCCAATTTGACCGGCCAGGTTGATTTTGGCTACTTCATATGCCTGCAATTTAGCCGCAGAATGGGTTTCGCCAACCGAACGGGCATCAGCCAAAAAATAAGCAGGTTTGCCATCTTTGGTAGTTTCGTACCTTTTTATCCAAACAGCTTCTATTTGCTTGTCCATAGGCAATTGTCCGGGAGCAACCGTAAATCCATCTTTTGCAAGTTTTTTGGCTTCTTTACGCGCGTCTTTAATCGCTTTACCTTTAATTTCCTTTTTAATCTGCTTGGTGCTTTGTGCATACGCGTTGGATGTGAACGCAAATACCAAACATAAACTGATCAGTAAAATTGAATTTTTCATGGGTTGAGCTTTTAATCATTAATTAATTTCAGGTTGTATTTAAATTAGACTCGTAAAAATACTGATTTATAAAAATAAAATAGCATACAAGCTGAATTATTTACGATTATTTGCTAATAAACTGATAAAGCATCGTTTTCGTTAAGTCGTTGATTCTGTGATTAGTTTAGAGTAATTCTAAATTAGACGCTTTTTTGCCCATTACCTGATTATTCGCTATTTTTATGGGTTAATTAAATCCCTGGTCATCTACATACTAACCTTTTGAATCATATTCACCATGAAGAAAGCCAACCTATTTATTATCATTGTTTTATCCATCGTATTTTGGAACGAGTTATCGGCTCAGAAAGTAGATTGTTTCATTTTGAAAGCCCCCGAAAAACCTTTTTACAATATGAAGCGCATCGGGGTATTGCAATTTGATTGTACTAACAACAGGCGAAAAAATCTTGTCATCACCAATTTTATTGTGGGAGCCTTACTCGATCAGCATCGCGGAATATACAATACTCAGGGACAATGGATGGGGCTTGTGAAGGCCAAGGAGGGGAAAACCTTTGTTAAGGGGGTAAAAACCGACTTTTATGATGTGATTGAACGCGAACAACTGGAAAAAATCATGAAAGAGCAACGGCTGTCGCTATCGGGGGCTCTTGATGAATCGTCGGCAGCTGAAGTGGGTAAATTGTTGGGTTTAGATGTGATGATTCTGGGCAATGTTAGCTACACCGATAATGAAGAGAGGACGAATACCTCGACATCACGTTGTGTAAAAAGAACGGTAACCGCTAAAGGAACCATCAAGATTATTTCGGTGGAGACTGCAAAAATCGAAGGCACTAAAAATGCAGAGGCCAAAGTGACAGAATCCGCTTGCGATGATAACATTTCGGGAATGCCCACGGTCGACCAGATGGCCGATGTGGCGCTTCAAGACCTGGCCAACCAGTTTGTGGGCTATTTTACTCCCGGATATGAAGAAATCAAGTATGATTTTGAGAAAATCAAACTCAAAGAATTTAAAGACCGGAGTAAAGAGACCATGGACTACATCGAAGCCGGCGACCTCGACCGCGCTTTCCCCATTGCCTATGCCATGTATGAGGCCGATTCGTATAACCCGAAAGCGGCCTATAATTTAGGTATCATATACGAAATGGTGGGTGATTTTGAAGAGGCTGCCGAATATTACGGTATTGCCTATGAAATTGATTTCACAAACGAACAGTATCAAAAAGCAGCCGAACGGGCCAAAAGAGGTCTTGAACTGGCTGCGTTTCTGGAAGAAATTGGCCGTCCGGTGCAACCATATACTTTCTCGGGTGGTGATATTTCTACCGCATTGTCCGACAGGGTTTTAGTAAAAGGTACGAGTGCCGACCGGACCAATGTGTATGATTTGCCCGATAAGTCGGGTGAAGTGGTAGCCAAAGTGCCTGGCGGATTAGAATTTAAAGTGATTGAAAAACAAGGCGATTTTTACAAAATCCAGTTGCGTGGCACCAAAACCGGATTTATTCACAAATCGGATGTTAAATAACGGTAATACTTTTAATCACTAACAAGGTCTTCACCATGAATAAATATCTCCTGTCAATTATCGCGATGTTTTTTGGCCTGCTTATTGGAAGGCCACAGAACTCAAATGCACAGTTACCCGCCTGGACCGACTATTACAAAAGAGCCGAAATGTATCCCGAATCGGAATGGATAACTGGCTTCGTTTCCGCTGTAAATACCAACAATGAAGATCATGGTACAATGGTGGAAAAGTACGAATCCATGGCCCGCGACAAAGTGGTGCAAAGCATTGAAGTGGAAATAGAATCACAAAACGACCTGACCATTTCAAACATCAATGGCAAGTCCGGCGAGGCTTTTCTTTCGAAAAGCGTTTCCTTTTCAAATGCCAAAATCAATGGGTTGCGCACCGAGCACTATTATGATAAGAAGAAAAATGAGGTGTATGCATTTAGCTACGTAAACAAAAAGGAACTGGCTTTCTACTACAAAAACCTGATGGCTGCAAACCAAAAAAAGCTGGAGCAGAAACTAAATGAAGGCCGTGAATTCCTGAAAATGGGTAACAAAGAAGAGGCCCTGAGAAGCTTCTACGAAGGAATGCCCATGCTGGCAGAATCAGACCAGGCCCACATGCTGCTGTTGGCCCTGAACCGCAAAATGCTGGCTGAAATCAATCTGCAGGAAATCAATCAGCTACGATTGGATTTTAATCAGGAAATCAACAACCTGCAGAAAGCCACAGAACTCAACATGAATGAAGCAGCTTATTTTGTAGCTTACGGAATCTTCATTCAATTGGGTGAAATTTCCACACCCATTTACATGGGAGAAACCACCTATTTAAATACAGGTTTTTCAAGCCCTTTTAGTGAAATGTGGGCAATCGCACTGAAGGATGCGTTGATAAAAGCCGGAAATTATCAAATCAAAACCACGGGAAATGCGCAAGGCGCCAGCTTACTTATTGCAGGAAACTACTGGATTCAGGATGAGGATCTCCTAATCCACAACCGCATGGTAAAAAACGAAGAACTGGTGGCCGTGGCTACTGCCCGGATACCGTTGAAATGGCTGAGAAGCCAACAGGTTGTGTACATGCCCGGTGAACTATCCAGAATTGAAAAACTAACTCAGTACAAACTGACGGCTGTAAATCCTGATTTTACCGTTAAGGCAGGAGTGCAGGCTGAAGAACCATTGCAGGTGAAAGTCACTTATAATTCCGGTTCAAACAACGATGAAGCCGCCAACATCCCGGTTGTATTTATAAACAAGCAAACAGGAGCGGTACTTTGTACGGCAAAGAGTGATGATAACGGGATTGCGTCGGGTTTTCTTCCTCCCCAGGGGTTCAACGATGCGCTGATAGAAGTCGAGGCCGGTATCGATCTGGCTACCTACATTCCAATCGATACCAATACCGCTTATTACCTGTTGATTAAGAAACAGTTCAAACTCCTGCCGTCCCACTTTCTGGTACATGTACAAAAACAGGTGTATTGTATTCAAAGCAGTGAGTTGTTACTGGGATCGCCCATGGAAATAAAAACCATCGAACCCACTGTAAAAAAGGCACTTGTGGATATTGGGTACCAGTTTACCGACGATCCTTCACAAGCCGATTTTTTGATTAAAATAGAAGCCTCATCTACTACAGGAACTCAATATCAGGGCGTTTATTTCACTTTCGTGGATGCCAATATTTCGGTGATCAATCAATCAACCAACAAGGAAGTATTTAAAACCCACGTAGATCAGGTAAAAGGAGGAGGCGCCAACTATACAAAAGCAGGGAAAAAGGCTTTTGTAAATGCTGCCGAACAACTAAAGGAAGCGGTTAAAGATTATAAGTAGGGATTCTTGAGTAAAAGTAATAACCAACAGTATATTGACTGAACAAGAGCGTTGTTCATAACATAAAGCCTAGGTAACAGTTTCTTTATTGTTGTCGATTTGATTCAAGCAGGATATTGCATCATCCTGCGTTCCCAGAATAATGGCCATCCAGTTCATCTGTTTATTTTGTTCAAACATGATTTTAAGCGTCATGGTTAGCGGAACCGATAAAAACATGCCCACCGTTCCCAGTACAAATCCCCAAAATATCAACGAAATAAAAACAATCAGCGTGGAGAGTCCCATGCCATGGCCCATCATTTTGGGTTCTACAATATTTCCAATGGTCATATTAACCACCACATAAACGATCACTGCCCAGAAAAACCCGGTCGGACCTAGCTGCACCAAGGCAAAAAGTACGGCAGGGATACCGGCGATGATGGATCCGAAATTGGGAATATAGTTTAACAAAAAAGCGATCAAAGCCCACAGGATGGCATAATCGATACCTACAATCAACAGTCCGATGTACACGAGCAATCCGGTAAGTAAACTTACCATGGTTTTGATGGCCAGGTAGTGGCGGATGCTTTTCCCGATCCGGGTGAGATAGGCAATTGAATCCACGTTTCCTTTTACGATGGCTTTTACCTTTAAATTAAAGCTGTTGAGCTCGAGCAATAAAAAGATGACCGTAAATACAATCAGGGCCATATTTCCCATCAACGAGCCCAATTCGGTGAGTATGCCGGCCGTATAACTCATAATCTTCGATGGATCGAGCAAAGTGGTTAACTGGTCTTTTGAAATATTGAATCCATGTTCGTTTAAATAGCCAATCAGGCCAAGTCCAATGTCGTTTAGCTTAGCGCCATAGGCAGGAGCATCCTGCGAGAAAGTGGAAAGCGATTCGCTGATGATTCCGCCAAAGCCAAAAACCACCAGCAAGACCAGCCCAAATACCAAACAAATGCCCACTCCCTGTGGAATTTTATGTTTTTCGAGCCAGTAGATCGGCTGAGCCATAATGATACTAAAAAAAATAGCCATCAGAAATGGCGTAATAATCGATCGGGCTGCCATTGTCGCGGCGATGATGATTAATATGGCGGCAATATTTACCACGGCAGAAGTTCGCACGTTAAGGTACCTAATGGAGTTCATTCATTTAGATATTGTTTGAGGCAAATTTACTTGCTTTTTGATAAAAACTGATAGACAAGTTTGAGAAGTATGTTTTTTTGAATCGGTTTTTCGATGTAATCGTCAAAACCGGCTTCCAGGGCCAACTGCCTGTCACCGTCCACAGCGAAGGCTGTTTGAGCAATAATGGGTAATTTTGGAAAATCCTCTTTAATGATGCGTGCAGCAACAAAGCCACTCATATCGGGCATTTTTAAATCCATCAGCACCAACCGTATTTCAGGTACCGTATGGCAAAACTCAACAGCTTCCTTGCCATTTTTTGCCCAAATGGTGCCAAAGCCTTCCCTCTCGAGCAATACTTTTAGCAGAACATGAGCCGAAGGAATATCTTCAACAATTAAAATGGTTTTCCCTCGTACATTTTCTTGCTCCTGAATAGTAAAATCATCTGATTCAATCAATTGTTTATCAGGCAAATCAGCCGAGAGTGTAAAATAAAATGCAGATCCCTTACCAAATGTGGAGTCGACCCAAATTCTGCCACCGAGCAGTTCTATATAACGTTTGGCTACCGAAAGGCCTATTCCGGCACCTTCATACTGCCGGGTAAGCGAATCGTCGGCTTGCCGAAAAATATCAAATATAATATCAATATTCTTCTGCTGAATTCCAATACCGGTATCTATAACAAAAAAACGATAGAACGTGTTTTCATCATGCATTTCAACTTGATAGCCAAAGTCAATGGTGCCTGAAGGTGTAAATTTCAACGCGTTTTTTAACAAGTTTATCAGTATCTGCTTGAGCTTACGGAGATCGGTAAAAATCTTCAGGGAAGTATCTTCTGGTATGCTTAAGTTGATGGTTACCTGTTGTTTATTAAGCTTGTTTTGCTCAAACCTGGCCAGATGTTCAACCATGCTCATGGTTTCGGAGAGGATGCCAACCGACTGATGAAGGCTGATATTATTGGTCTCGATTAGGGAAATATCAAATAAGTCTTCAACCAATTCTAACAAATGATCGCCGCTCCTCCTGATAATACCCAGATAATCCACAACCATCTGTTTTGGTGTGTCCAGATCGATGAGGTTAGAAAAACCAATGATGGCGTTTAAGGGAGTACGAAGCTCATGCGAAAGTGTAGACAGAAAGGTAGACTTCAGCTGATCGGATTCCCTTGCTTTTTCAAGCGCTATAACCAACTCATGTTCGGTAAGCTTTTTATCAGTCACATCGAAAATCAACCCGTCGATGAGCTCCTGTTTATTTAAAATATCCTGAACCGGGACTCCGATTTCATTAAAATATTTTAAGGTACTTCCTTGGTGTACAAAACGATAGGTAATGTTGTAAGGTTTATTTTCGATGATGGCATTTTGTCTGGCTTCCTGTAAAGTACTGAGGTCATCCGGTAAAATCATCTGATCAAGCGAATTGCCATATTCCCGGCGCAGAACCGCCTCAGAATATCCCGTTAACTCTGGCAACAGATTATTGAAAAAAATCATGTGACCCACAGGATGTGTTTCAAGACGAAAAATCAGGCCCGGCAAATTGTTCGACAGGGTACGGTATTTTTGCTCACTGGCTCTTAACTCGTGCAGCGTAGTTTCAAGCTGAATATTTTGCTCCTCAATGGTTTTATTGTTTTGTAGCAATAGCTTGTTGTCCTGTCGCTTTTCGCGAAATTTGTTAAACAACATCAACAACATCACAACCATCACCAAGCTAAAGGAAATCAGTATGATTTGAATCGTTTTCGATTTGGAAAGCTCAAACGCGTTAAATTTGTTCTTTTCTTTTTCAAGCTCAAACTTGATGCGCATTTGCGAAATGGCTTTGTTGTTTTTGGCCATTACAACCGAATCGTTATAATCACGGTACAATCGATAATTCTCCAGCGCACATGCCTGGTTGCTGTTTTTCAGAAAAAGATCGTACAAGTTTTTATAAATCAACGCCTTATAAATATCACTTTTATTTCCCTTTTCAACAGCAAGAGCCTTGTTAAAATAAATGAGGGCACTATCAGGGACCCCGAGTTCTGAAAAATTGCCGCCGATATTGTTGAGTGAGCTTATTATCAATGTGTTAATCCCTATTCTGGTACGAATTTTTAATGCTATTTTGTTATAAACCAGGGCCTGCGTGTAATCATCTTTAAGAGAATAAATATGAGCCAAATAAGTATATAGCGCAGCCATTTGCTCCATGCTGTGACCCAATTCAAAATACTTAATGCTTAATTTACAGTTGCTTTCAGCTTCAATCAAATCGTTAATCGTGAGATAGTATTTTGATAAATAGGAATAAACACTGCCTAGTTTTACATGATTATCAGGCATCTTTTCAGCAAATTTTCTAACCAGCTGATAACAATAAAGAGCCGAATCGAATTGTTCCTGAGCAAGATAAGTATCACCGACAATGAGTTCATATCGCAAATAATTTTCGGGTTCCTTCGTGTAACCGGTCATAAAAGCCTTTTCCAGGTAGTACCGTACATTCTCAAAATCACCCAGAATAAAATAAATGGTAGCGATTTGGTAATATATTTCTCCTTTATAATAAGGATTATCTGACAGTTCTGCATATTTAAGGGCTGTAAAGTAATATTCAAGACTACTCTTATATTCATGCTCAATGTTGGCTATTCTTCCCAGACTCAAATTCACTTTTAACTTCATTTCAAGCACATGTGAATCTTCACCTATTTGGGAAATCCGGTTTATTTGTTCATAAGCCAAAACTGTATTCCCTGAGTGAAGGTTTAACTCGCTGAGTTGACCAAGGGCATCAATTTGATCAGAAACAAGGCCCTCCAATACAGCACGTTGGTAGATCTTGTCAGTATACAACAATGCCGTATCAATAGAAATATTCCTGAAATCCATGGCATAACCAAGCAATTCTTTGTTCGACTTATCTGAATCGAAAATCGAATCTACAATTGACTCACCCGTTTGGGATTCTGCTTTCAATATTTTAAAGCAAGCCGCAACTGTACTTACGATTAATAACAATATGATAAAATCAACTATTTTATTTCTACACATAGAATGTCAGCCTTTTTTCGGTACAAAACCTGAACCCCAAACGTAAAAATACAACTATTATCAGGTAAATGCCTTACCGTCCAGAAATATTTTTTTTACCCCGTTCATCAATTCACATTTTTTAGCTTATTAAAAATGATTTTGAATAGGTGTTTTATTGAGAAAATCGATAACTAATACCTATTTTTGCTTCGCAGGAGTCTCTTTTATTTCAAAAAAATTACAAAATGATTAAGCACATGAAAAATTTTATTCTAACGTTTTTTTTGGTTTTGTTTTTACTCTCGGGTAGTTTCCTTGCCGTGGGTCAAACCGGTTGGCAATACATTTCTCCATTACCGGGATCAAAATGGATAAACCCTGAACAAACCATTTCATTCAGAATGGGTGAACAAATCTTGCTTTCGAGCCTGGATGGTAATTTGCTTCAACTTAAAGGCAGCAAAAGCGGTAGTATGAATTGTGATGTTGTTTTAGCAGATGATGGGCGCACCGTTATTTTTACACCCGGAAAACAATTTGCTTTTGGAGAAACCATTCAGGTGACTTTAAAAAAGGGCATCACTACCCTTTCGGGAAAAATCAATGAAGAAATTACCTTTTCATTTCAAATAAAACCACGCGAAACGATCAGTTTGCTTGCCCAATACTATATCAACCAGGAAGAAGAGGATCTTAGTTTTGTAAAAAACAACGCTGTAACTTCAACCCAAAATAAATCCGTTTCAGAACTCATTACTTATGGCGACTACGTGCTGCCCGGAAATTATATGAGCCCCACTATCACCGCACTAAACAATCCCTGGCCCGGTTATACTTTTGCTACTCCACGACCTAATCAGGGTGCTCCTTATAAGCAATACAATGTTATTCTGGATCTATTTGGAGAGCCTGTTTTCTTTCTCGAATGGACTTCTAGCTGCAACTTATTTCAAAAAACATTTGACGACAAGCTCATTTTTTGTGCCTTTTCAAATCCCAATCCATCAGTTAACAAATGGTTTGTATTAAATAATCAATTCCAATTTATTGATACCCTATACATGGGCAATGGGTATACCATTGATCAACATGGAGGTTATATGATGGAAAACGGCAATCACTTGCTTATCGCCTATGATCCACAACCTGTTGGAATGGACACCGTTTTTCCGGGTGGAAACCCAAATGCCAGTGTTGTAGGGCTTATTATTCAGGAGCTCGATGCCAATCATAATGTATTGTTTCAATGGAGAAGCTGGGATCATTTTAATATTCTCGATGGCAATCACGTTGACTTCACGGCGGCAAGTATCGATTATGTACACGGGAATTCTATTTGTTTAACACTTGACAACCAAATACTTATTAGTTGTCGTGGCATGGATGAAGTAACCAAAATAGATAGAAATACAGGAGATGTCCTGTGGCGGTTTGGACTGCATGCACAAAACAACATGTTTAGTTTTACAAACGACACCACCGGTTTTTCGCATCAACATGATGCCCGTCAAATTGAAAATGGAAATTTCACGGTTTATGACAATGGAGTTTATCATACACCGCCCTTTAGCCGGGGAGTTGAATACGAGTTGGATGAAAGCAACCTTACGGCCACTTTGGTTTGGGATTATTCGCATGACCCCTTGATTTATGCAAGTGCCACAGGAAGCAACCACAGGTTACCCAACGATAATTCGCTCATCTGTTGGGGCCTCAACTGGCCCATTGCTTTTACCGAAGTAAATTCAAATAACGAAATACAATGGGAATTGAATTACCCTGATTTTATTTGGAATTTCCAGGCCTTTCGCCAAACCTGGGAGACAGGATTATTTTCAACCAATTTCGACACCATCGATTATGGTTATTACCATGATTATATTCCGTGGCCGGTTATTGTAACCATTACCAACCAAGCCGATCATGAAATTACCATCAACAGCGCATCAAATCATTCTCCGGCCTTTACACTGGCAACCCAGTTGCCCCAAACACTTGCCTCACAGGAAACAAAGAATTTTATTGTCAACTTCTACCCTGAAGGACTTGGACAACAGGATTTTGAAGATGTAATCACCTTTAATTACGATTCTTATTTTGGCGACGACTCTCTGAGTCGCCGAATAGCCCGGCAGGTCGTGTTAAAAGGAACTACCATCGATCCTTCCTCCATTGATGCATTTGAAAAGAGGTCTGTCGGGGTATTCCCCAATCCAACCTCCGGCATGGTTGAGATACATTCGAAAGAGGGGATCATAGAGCAAATTACCGTGAGCAACATTTTTGGGGAAGTGGTTCAGCAACAGCCTGTTTCATCTGGTCTTGAATTTAATCTCGATTTGGGGGAACTGGCAAATGGCATCTATTTTATCAAAATTAAACTTCAGAACCACGATCAGCAAATAGTGAAGAAGTTGATAAAAAGGTGATTATACCGGATACGCTCTTGCGATGAATCTGTATAACATCATGAACTCGAATATTACCAACTCGCTATTATTGGCCACTCTGGCCTCGTTTATAGTTAATATTCCTTTTGGCTACCTGCGTGCCGGACAAAAAAAGTTTTCCTTCAGATGGTTCCTGTATATTCATTTGCCTGTTCCACTTGTCATATTCATTCGATTTCTTTTTGAGTTGGGGTTTGAATTCATCACCTATCCGTTTTTAGTCACGTCGTTTTTTCTGGGTCAGGCATTGGGAGCCGTCACCCGTTGGTATTTCGACAAAAAAAAATAATGAGCATAAGGTATTAAATGGTAAACTCCTTGGGAATCTGTTAAATGATCCTGACTAACTTTATTGAAGCCACGCTCAATGGTTGCCATGGTTAATCTGAAAGATCGCTCAACATAACCTACCAATTCAAATAATGCACTTCAAAATGAGTGTCTTTATAGGATTCAATTAACTGCTTGCGTGCCGCTTCGGCTTCTTTTTTGGTCACATGTCCATTTGAAGTACGAAAACCCCTGTCGGCCTCCCCCCAATTGGGCACTTCTTTTAATAGTAGGTCATTAAATTTATAGTTCAGTTCATATTTTTCGCCCAGCAAATGGACATTGCTAACATACAAATGGTAGGCAATGTTATCACCTCCCGATGGGTCACAATAGCAGGACGAAAACACATAATAATAAAAAGGACCATTGTTGGTTTGCGGGATGGGTGCTTCAATAAAAAGATCTTCGTTTTCATCCACAATGGTTGGATTAAGATTGTTTCGATAGATCTGTCCCACGAAGTCATAACAAATGGTCAGCCCTGCCACCAACAAATCCAGGTCGCCATCCAGATCAAAGTCCCCCCAAAGCGCGGTTCCGGCACTTACTCCCGGAATGGAGCTGATCACCTGCTGAAAATTGAAGCCTTGATTGTTTTGATAAACCAGAGTATAAGACCGTTCTAGTGATTCACCTGTCATCACCACATCCAGGTCACCATCGCGATCAAAGTCCCCCAAATCGATGGTACAACTCATTAATGGGCGCATGGCTACCGGCATTTGCTTAAAATACGTGCTGGCTTCGTTGCGGTATGCAACGCAAACAGGCATTCCTTTTCCGTCTTCACCACTCAATAAAATGTCCAGGTCGTTGTCGTTATCTAAATCACCCCATACCGCCGCGCTATTTTTAAGGGCAATCAATTGCACAGCCAGCCGAATGTATTTCCCTTTATCATTTCTGTAGACAGCTGTAATCGGTTTGTTACCAGTACTTCCCGTAATTAAAATATCCAGGTCGCCATCCTTGTCCAAATCGCCCCAGGTAGCATTTCCATGATATATTCCGGGAAGATCGAGGTTGATATCGGTAAAAATACCCTGGTCGTTTCGATAGATCCGGGTTGAAAGTTGGTTGCTGGATTCTTTTCCCGCAATGAGCAGGTCCAAGTCCCCGTCATGATCATAATCTCCCCATTCAACAGAGCCATCCGTAACAGGAGTAAACAGTTCATTGATGGGTGTAAAACGATGGTCGTCTTCCTGTCGAAAAAGCCGGATAAAGAGTGAATTCTCCTTGGTAATCCCTGTTAAAATAACATCCTCGTCACCATCCTTGTCATAATCAGCGGCAGCCACGGCACCCCGGTATAACGCGGGAAAAGGGCTTGTCAGCTGAACAAGTTTGGTTTTATTTTGTGGTTTCGTCCATTGCGAAATCAACATTTGCTGATCTTTCAGATAATACTCCCCTGAAAGAAAAGCTTCGGGGAATAATTCATCACCAGCCGAAATCCAGGTTGCCACGGGCTCCATAACTCCTTTCATGTCAGTTTTTACAAGCTTGAATACCTGGGCTTGTAATGATAATAAGGAAGCGCTAAATAGAATACTGATCAGGACTTTTTTCCACATATTGGTTTTTATGAAATTAAGTCTCTAAAAATACTAACATTTTACGAAACCAACGCAGGTTGTTCGTTTAAGTATTTTCCCCAATTTTTGAAGCAAGGGTTCTCGATAAAAGGCTTGAATAGTCCCTCATTAACATTTAACTTAATCTAAAAAAGTTCTTCCCCTTGAAAACAGCCTTTTGGAAAAAAAAAGGAAGTTTTTGCTTTTCTTTTTATTTAAGAAAATCATTAAAGTACCTGCTTATTTTTTCATACAAGTGGGCTCTGTCGTTACCACTCATGTTGTGTTCATGACCGGGATAAACAAAGTAATCGATTTCCTTGCGTTTTTCGATGGCAGCTTGCAAAAAGGCCAGACTTTGCTGCCAGACCACGGTAGGATCTTCTGTTCCATGAATAATCAATAACTTCCCTTGCAACTGATCCACTTTGTTCAACAGACCCGACTTTTCGTAACCTTCCTGATTCTCTTGTGGTGTGTCCATATACCGTTCCCCATACATTACTTCATAGTATTTCCAGTCGATTACCGGACCTCCTGCAACGCCAGCTTTAAACACGCCGGGATTGTCGAGCATCAACGAAATGGTCATAAAGCCGCCATAACTCCAACCGTCAACGCCCATACGTGTGGTGTCAACATAAGCCAATGATTTTAAGTAATTTACGCCCACCATCTGATCTTTTACTTCTACCTGACCCACCTGCCTGTGAATAATTTGTTCAAAATCGCGACCACGGTTGGCCGAACCCCGGTTATCCAGCGTCCAGATGATATATCCCTGTTCGGCTAAATAATTGAGAAACAATCCTGCCCCTCCCAGCCACGAATCTGTAATCAGTTGGACATGAGGACCGCCATAAACATACACGATTACCGGATAGCTTTTAGTGCTGTCGAAATCGATGGGTTTTATCATTCGGCAATACAAGGGGGTTCCATCACCGGCATCCAAAGTAAAGATAGACATTTCGCCCAGTTTATATTTCGACAACGTGTTACTGTCCTTGAGCAAAACCCGGATTGTTATGCCCTCGTTGTTGAGCAACTTAGTTTCTCGTGTAACATCGGTATTGCTATAAATATCCAACACATATTCCCCTATATTGCTTACCATGGCACTATGGGTTCCGCGATCAGGGGAAACTCGTAATATTGTTCCTGTTTCTATTTCTACCAGGTACACATTGTCTTCCAGCGGGTTTTCTTTGGTTCCGGTAAACCACAGCTGATCGCCCCTGAAACCCAGAACTCCTGTTACCACCCAGGGCCCGGAAGTTAACTGACGAATCATTTCGCCATTGGTGTCGTACAAATACAAATGATTGAAGCCATCACGTTCGCTAACCCACACGAATTGATCTTTTTGACCGGGCAGGAAATAAAGAGGATTTTCAGGCTCCACATAATGCGGATCGGTTTCCTCAAAAAGCGTCTTAACAAATTCGCCGGTTTCCGAATCGTAACAATTGAGTTTCAGGTGATTTTGATCGCGGTTTAAAAGGGCAATGTAAATCAGCTTACTTTCTGGTCCCCAGGTCACAGCTGTAAGATACTGATCGTTTGGTTCTCCTGTTTTCATAAACACTGTTTTACCTGTTTCCAGGTTATAAACCCCGAGTGTTACCTGCTCACTGGTCATTCCGGCCATGGGGTATTTGGTATTTTCTACCTCCGCAATCCTTGCGGTAATATCCACCAAAGGATAATCGGTTACCATGGTTTCATCCTTGCGGTAGAACGCCAGCTTTTTGGATTCAGGTGACCAGAAGAGTCCTTTCCCGATGCCAAATTCATTTCTGTGCACGGTTTGTCCATTTACAATTCCCGGATTCGTATCATGGGTAATTTGTATTGACTGGCCGTCAGTGGCAATAAACACATTATTTTTAATTGTATAGGCTATAAAACGCGAATCCTTTTCAAAATCTGCATTTTCCGCCTCGTCAGGCAGTTCATTGATTTTAGCTAGTTTCTGTGTGCTGGTTTGGTAATCAAAATATTGGTTCTTAACTGAAAACCGGCAGTTTTCATCGCCATAGCAATCCAGGTTTGGCAGGCGTTTCAGCGAGTCCAATCCCAAATCCTGCATGCCCTTGTTGAGCATATCAAGGTCAAATAAAAGCCTCTCAGTGCTTTTCTTTGCTTTTACCTGATAAAAGGACTCTTCTTTGGCAAAAGCATAAGAGTCCGTTTGCCCGATCCATTGCAATTGAGAAATCTTTCCCGGAAAGAGGGCGCGATTCTGATAAATAGCATCATCGGCAGTGAGTAGTTTATCCTGGGCAAGGATGGATCCGGAAATAAACAATCCGAAAAGGAATAAAGAAACAAGTGCTTTTTTCATGTGTTGGTAATGAAAGTTGGTTTAATGATTAACTACGGAGTTGAACGAGGCTACCACTGCTGCAAACTCTAGAATCAGTTGGGGGTCTTCCTCAAAACGGTTGCCTACAACGATGATATCCGCACCGGCGGCTAATATACTCATTGCCTTTTCGGGCGATTTAATCCCCCCTCCTATAATCAGGGGAACGCCAATCGATCCCTTCACAAATGCAATCATTTCTTCCGGAACGGTTCTGAGCGCCCCACTTCCAGCGTCCATAAAAATGGTCTGCATCCCCAACATTTCGCCAGCCATGGCGGTGCATGCCGCGATGTCATTTTTATCGCTAGGGATTGGAAATGAATTGCTCATATAGGTAACAGAAGTAGGTTTTCCGCTGTCGATGAGCATATAGCCGGTGGAGATGGTCTCCAGACCGGCCAGTTTGATATAGGGTGCCGAAAGAACGTGCATCCCGATCAGCATATCAGGGTTGCGTCCCGAAATAAGCGACAGGAATAACATGGCATCGGCATTGCGTGTGATTTGGTAACTGTTTCCGGGAAATAGAATAACAGGAATGGTGCTGTTTTCCTTTAAGATGCGTATACAATGAAACAACATATCGCTTGTCATCAGACTGCCGCCTACGAACAAAAAATCAATACCTGCCTGTTGCGATAGCCTGGCCGTTTCAATCAGTTGATCGGGTGATAGTTTGTCCGGGTCGATGAGGACTGCCAGTTGTTTTTTGGGTCTGTGAAAAAGATCGATGGATTTCATGAAATTGCTTTTCAACAAAAGTAGAAAAAACCTGATAACAACCCAATGATTCTGCCCTAACTGATTTTCAATAAAAAGCCCTCACCGCAACAGCGGAAAGGGCCGGTTATACCCGGGATAAAAAGCTGATCAGCCAGCCTGGAGGTTCTCAGCTCCCGGCAGTAATCCCTCCAGCTGATCGGGGTTGTGGATAAGCACCGGAATGTGCTGAGGACAAATCCAATAGTTATTTCCTTTAAAATCAAGTGCTATCAAAGGCACTTCCTGTTCGTCGCGTTTGCAGAATACGCATACTTTATTGGGATTTTTTTCCATGATTTATGAATTATGGTTAAAAACTATATTTCGGTGACAAATATCCGAAATAGTTTTTAATTATAAGTCAACCGACACAAACTTTCCCAAAGTTTCAAACTTTGGAAAAGGGATCGTCTGCAGTTACTTCTTCACCCACTTCCCTTTTTTAAACACCTGTTTCCGGTCGTAAATGCGGAGGTTAAAATTGCAAATCCCACCTATTCCTGTCAAACTTCAATGAAATTTTAGTGGAACTTGCTTGTTTCCTATTTTAAACAATAAAGGTATACTTCTCGTCTTTAAGGATTAAATACAATTTGATGATTTAAATAAATGGTTTTTTTAGAAACAACCTATACTCCTCCCTGGTATTAACATTCAGCAACACCTCCTCAAATTCCACCTCCAGCCGCTTACCATAAAATGAATCCAATAACTGTTTAAAATCCTGAAATTCATTGGTTACATTGCGTAAAGCGGCCACTATACTATCGGATATTAAAATGGGATGCCCGCCTTTTCCAGCGAAAACGGGCTTTACATAACCGGATTCCTCAAGGCTGCGACGCAATTGTTCCAATAAGGTGATTTCCACAAAAGGATTGTCAATGTTATGGATAAAACACGGTATATTCCCTGAAAGGGCTCCCGCTCCCAGTTGAATGGAAAGCAACCTGCCTTTTTCAGGAGTTGGGTTTTGGATGATTTTCACCCGTTCAGGAAGGGTTGAAAAATATTCAAGCTGATTTTCAAAATCAATGCTGTTTACCACCACCACCATTTCATTAATTCCAGCCCGCTGGTATACGGTTATCAGCCTGTGCAGGAAGGTTTCCCCGGAAACATGCTCCAGCAGAAATTTCGGTCTGCCCATGCGCCCCGATTTACCCGCTGCGAGAATAATGATACCACAATCTGAAAGCTGAGTATTTAGCATGGTTCAAAATTACGGGAAATTTAAAACCTGCGCTACTTTTCACTAAATTTGAAGGTTCAAATTGAAAGTCCTGTTATGACGGATCACTTCACCCTTATTCCGGTCGATTTGATGTTGAAAAACATCCTCGACGAGTTTCAAAACACAAACCGCATTTTTGGTATTCACCAAAACCTGTTTTTTTTCCCTGAAAAAGACGACCCCATTTGCTCAAGCCGCTTTGGTCAATGGATTGAAACTCCCATTGGCGTAGCGGCAGGACCGCATACCCAGCTTACACAAAACATCGTGGCGGCGTGGCTTACAGGCGCGCGTTTTATCGAACTAAAAACCATCCAGACCCTCGATGAGCTCAATGTATCCAAACCCTGTATCGATATGCAGGATGAGGGCTATAACTGCGAATGGTCGCAGGAATTGAAAATCCAGGAATCATTCGATCAGTATTTAAATGCCTGGATAATCATCCACGTACTGAAGGATTTGCTGGGACATCAGCAAAAAAAAACCGGCCTGATTTTCAATATGAGCGTGGGATACAACTACCAGGGAATCCTCAACGAAAATGTGCAGTGGTTTTTACAAATCATGGACAATGCTGCCGAAGCGCTGCAAAAAAAAATAAAACTGCTTAGTCAGGTTTATCCCAAAATCAAAAAACTCAACATACCAACCCAACTCAGCAACAACGTTACTTTGAGCACCATGCATGGCTGTCCGCCGCAGGAAATTGAACAAATTGCCCATTATTTGCTTGCTGAAAAAAAGCTACACACTACTGTCAAGCTCAATCCAACTTTGTTGGGTAA
Source organism: Bacteroidetes bacterium GWF2_41_31 (assembly GCA_001769215.1). Lineage (GTDB taxonomy): Bacteria > Bacteroidota > Bacteroidia > Bacteroidales > F082 > UBA6244. The sequence goes on along the minus strand of MEOL01000032.1, from coordinate 133,260 downwards.
AGAGACTTTGCATGAGATCATGGGCCAATCCGGTTTTAGCACCCGGATTCCTGATGCTGCTTTTAAACATGATTTGAAATATAAAGATGCCGTTCCCATGTTGCAACGGCTTCAAACCACAGCCGATGATATGGGGCTCAGTTTCAGCGTTAAACTCACCAATACGCTTGAAAGCGAAAACCACAAACAGGTATTTCCGTCCAACGAACCCATGATGTACATGAGCGGCCGTGCCTTGCATCCCCTTTCTGTGACACTGGCCGAAAAACTTCAAAATACTTTTGAAAGGAAACTGGACATCAGCTTTTCGGGTGGAGCCGATGCCTTTAATGTGGTGGAATTGGTGAATGCAGGCCTTTCACCCGTCACCGTGTGTTCCGATTTGCTTAAACCCGGAGGCTACGGACGTTTACATCAATATATCAAAACCTTGCGGGATGTCATGAAGGCCACTTATTCGGAAGATTTGCAGGAGATGATCCACAAAAAAGTCCGTTGCTTCTGCTGTAGCGATGAGGATGCCGCCTGGAGAAACCTGAAAAAATATGCTGCCGGAATCAACCAGAATCCGGCTTATAAAAACACAAACCTGCGTTTGCCCACCATAAAAACAGATCGTGAACTGGAAACCTTTGATTGCATTCATGCACCCTGTGTGGACACCTGCCCTGCCCATCAGGACATTCCTGAATACCTGATGCAGACGGCAACGGTTGATTTTGATGAGGCGGCAAAAGTCATTTTAAAGACCAATCCCTTTCCGCAAACCACCGGCATGGTATGCGATCATCTATGCCAAACGCGTTGTACCCGAATTAATTACGACTCTTCGATATTGATAAGAGAAGTGAAGCGCTTTGTGGCGGAAACGGTTTTAAAAAACCAGGATTCCGAAAGTCGGTCAGCATTCAATGGAAAAAAAGTGGCCATCATCGGGGCTGGTCCTTCGGGATTAACCTGTGGTTACTATCTGGCCAAAGCCGGATTTCAGGTAGATATCTACGAAAGTAAATCGCAGCCAGGAGGCATGGTAGCCGGTGCCATTCCTGCTTTCCGTTTACCGGATGAAGATTTGAATATCGATATCAACCGGATGCTGTCGATGGGAATTAATATTCACTATCAGTCCACCGTTGATAACAGATTGTTTGAAACGTTGAAATCAGACACGGATGCGATCTACATTGCAGCAGGTGCGCAGCAATCTGTAAAACTCAACATCCCGTGCATTCAGGCTTCCGGTGTTCTCGATCCACTCGACTTTTTATTCAACGTAAAAAAAGGGAGTCCCACAGGATTGGGTCAAAATATTGCCATCATCGGAGGTGGAAATACCGCCATGGATGCAGCACGTACCGCTTTCCGCCTGGTGGGCGACCAGGGAAAAGTGACAATCGTTTATCGCAGGACCATTGCCGAAATGCCCGCCGATCAGGGAGAAATAACGGCAGTTCTGGAAGAAGGAATCAATATTCTGGAGTTGGCCTCTCCAATAAAAATTGTACAAAATCAGGGTCAGATGCTGGGGTTACTTTGTCAGAAAATGAAATTGGGAGTGCCGGATGCTTCCGGAAGAAAAAAACCTGTTCCCATCAGTGATTCTGAATTTACCCTGGAAGCGGACACCATCATTCCGGCCATAGGACAAGATCTGGACCTGGATTTTATTGAAAAGGATGCAATTGAAAATCAACAGGTTCAAACCCTGATTTCAAAAGTATATATCGGTGGCGATGCCATGCGGGGAGCTTCTACCGCCATCAATGCCATTGCGGACGGGCGAAAAGTAGCCGAAAAAATTATCCGTGAAATCAATCCCGCAACAGACCTAAATCAGGAAGTTAGCCTCCGCCCCCACGATTTTGACGAACTCATGTTCAAAAAGTCACAAAGGATCAGGGGAATTTCACCGGTGGAAACCCCTTTGACTGAAAGAAAGAATTTCAACCTGGTTACCACCACACTAACCCAGGAGGAGGCCATGGCCGAGTCGTCGCGTTGTTTACAGTGCGATGTGCTTTGCAATGTTTGCACCACCGTATGTCCCAACCTGGCATTCAGGTCGTTTCAAATCACACCCATACATTACAAACTAAATAAACTGGTAATCAACAACCATCAGGTAAACCTTGAGTCTGATCTGGATTTCGTGGTGAATCAACCTTATCAGATTCTTCATTTGGAAGAATGGTGCAACCAATGCGGGAATTGTACCACTTTTTGTCCAACCTCCGGAGCACCCTGGCGGGAAAAACCACATGTGTACCAAACCCGGAATGCCTTTGCAGAAAGCGAGTATGGGTACTATTTTGATGAAGAAACAAGCATTCTTCATCACATTAAAGATGGAAGACAAGCCACACTGACCATGGATCAGGATCAGTTTATTTATCAGGAAAAAGGCGTTGAATTTCAATTAGATCCTACTACCTTCGACATCAAGGGATGGAATATTGATACAAGAAAAAATAAAGAATTTGCCTTGAACACCGCAGCCGAAATGAGCGTGGTGTGGCAAGGTTTTCAACATAAAAATCAGTCTTAAGAAAAGAACATGGACACAAAAGAAAGAGTACTCGAAAACACCATCCAACGATGCAGGGAACGTCACATCATCCTTCCCACTTACAAACAAATGCGCAACCCGGAGCTGATTCCACAAAAGATTAAAGACAAGCTGGCCAACATCGGGCTATGGGATTTGAATTCCCTCAACCTGTTCCGCATCACCTGGAAAAACGAACCCAAGGATTTTGGTGGAAAATTTGGAGACGTCAACTACCTTGAAATCCCGTCAGAACTTAGCGGAGTAAAAGCCCGTATCATCGTGCTGATTGGAAAATATTTCCCCACAGGTGCGCATAAAGTAGGTGCTACTTTTGGCCCACTTGTCGAAAAACTGGTGACAGGCCGTTTCGACCCCACCTGCCAGAAAGCACTCTGGCCTTCCACCGGAAACTATTGTCGTGGAGGTGCTTACGACAGTTATTTGCTGGGGTGCGAATCCATTGCGGTATTGCCACAAGGCATGTCGCAGGAGCGTTTCGACTGGCTTCACAAAGTAGGAGCCGAAGTATTTGCCACACCCGGCAGCGAAAGCAATGTAAAAGAAATTTACGACAAGGTAAAAGTCCTGAAAGCGGAGCGCGGCGATGGCATCGTCAACCTCAACCAGTTTGAGGAAATTGGCAACCCCATGTGGCATTATGCCGTTACCGGACCTGCCATGGAGGAGGTTTACAATCAAACCAAGAAACCAAACCAGCGTTTTAGTGGCGTCTTCCTGACGCAGGGATCGGCCGGAACTCTGGGAAGTACGGATTACCTCCGTGAAAAATTCCCACACATGAAAGTCTGCGCCGGAGAAGCTGTGCAATGTCCTACATTGCTCGAAAATGGCTACGGTGAACACCGCATCGAAGGCATCGGCGACAAGCATGTGCCCTGGATTCACAACATCCGCAATATGGATCTGGTGGGTGCCATCGACGACAATCCAAACATCCGCCTCATGCGCCTGTTTAACGAACCTGCCGGAAGAGCATACCTTAAAAACGAACTCCACATTGATGCCGAATTGGTGGATAAACTGGGATTACTGGGCATTTCCTCCATCGCCAACCTGATGGGTTCCATCAAGCTGGCCAAATACTACGAAATGGACGAAAACGACATGCTCTTCACGGTAGCCACCGATTCCATGGACATGTATCAGTCGCGTCTGGCGGAAGAAAAACAAAAACATGGCGAATTCACCAACCGCGATGCTGCTGTTAGTTTCGATTCGGATTTACTTGGATTGAACATCGATCACATGCTCGAAATGACCTATTACCAGAAAAAACGAATGCACAACCTGAAGTATTTTACCTGGATTGAACAGCAGGGCAAAACCGTGGAGGAACTGAATGCCCAGTGGTACGACGAAAATTATTGGAAATCGCGCTATGCAAAAGTTCAGGAATGGGATGGCGAAATCAACGCTTTCAATGAACGTACCGGTGTTTCGAAAGAATACAATTAACCATTTTGCTTACGGGCATTAATTCATTAAAGAAATGATGCATCAAGAAATAACTTATTCCTGCACTACCTGCGGACAGATATTCAGCGCTGCCGACGTCCGCTACTTATGTCCGATTTGTGCAGAGGACAACGACCCGTTGCAACCTCCCCTGGGCGTGCTGAAAGTGATTTATCCTTATGCCGAATTGAAATCGAAAAGCATTAGTTTTAAACAGCTTAAAGAAAGAGAATTTCTTGATTTATTGCCCATTGCAAACACCGAAAACCTTCCCCCATTAAAAATAGGAAATACGCCTTTGTATCGTGTTCGGTCCATTCGCAATGAAACCATTCCTTTTGAATTGTATCTGAAAGACGATACTCAAAATCCGACCTGGTCGTTTAAAGACAGGGCTTCGGCGTTGGTATCGGCTTTCGCCAAAGAACACGAAATCGACACCATTGTAACGGCTTCCACCGGAAATGCAGGTTCCTCGCTGGCCGGGATTTGTGCTTCACAAGGACAAAAAGCGTACGTCATCGTTCCCGAAAGTGCCCCCATCGCCAAACTCACTCAAATCATCATGTATGGGGCAACCCTCATTCCCGTCAAGGGTACATACGACGATGCCTTCGATTTAAGTGTGAGCGCTACCCGCGAAATGGGCTGGTACAACCGAAATACGGCCTATAATCCGATGACTATCGAAGGAAAAAAAAGTGTGTCCTTTGAGTTGTTTGAAGAACTTGGAAAAATGGTTCCCGATGCGGTGTTTGTGCCTGTGGGCGATGGAGTGATTATTTCCGGCGTTTACAAAGGGTTCGAAGATTTGCTCCTGTCGGGGATCATCGATCACATGCCCATGGTGGTGGCCGTGCAGGCCGAAGGAAGTGCCAACCTGGTAAACAACCTCGAAGGAGTGGGATTTACCATCAGTCCCAGTCGTACCCTGGCTGATTCCATCTCGGTAGATATTCCTCGAAATTTCCACATGGCCCGCCAATTTTTGGATCTTTATAATGGAGAATGGCTCACCGTATCCGACAACGAAATCCTCAATGCTTCGGCCCTGTTGGCTAAATCGTATGGATTGTTTGTGGAGCCGGCGGCCGCGGCAGCCATGGCCGGATTGCTCAAATACCATGACCAGGAACTGGTTTCGCCTGGCAGTAAAAATGTAGTGTTGCTCACCGGCAGTGGCCTCAAGGATTTATCGGCTGTAAAGCCATTGCTTAACATGCCCAAAGCAATCGAGCCTACACTTAGCGAACTAAAATACCTGTTGAAATGATATCCTTTAAACTCAATGGCGAACTTGTAAATTATCACGGAGATCCGGATGGATTTTTACTGCCCTTTTTACGCCTCGACAAACACCTCACGGCTGTAAAAGACGGTTGCTCCGGGCAGGCTGCCTGTGGTGCCTGTACCGTGGAAATCAACGGTAAAGCCAAACTGGCTTGTGTCACCAGGATGAAAACGCTGGAAAACGCGGAAGTGTTTACTCCCGAAGGATTTCCTCCATCTGTGCTCGACACCATCGCCAAATCGTTTGTCAATCAGGGTGCTGTGCAGTGCGGGTTTTGTACTCCGGGGTTTATCAGCCGTACAAAAGTGCTTCTACAGGACAATCCAAATCCAACCATCCAGGAAATTCACCAGGCACTCAAACCCCATCTGTGCCGATGTACCGGATATAAAAAAATTGAACAAGCCATTGAAGTTGCTGCAGATTCGCTTGCAAGCGGAAAACACCTCGAACTGACTAAAACTTCTGGCAAAATAGGAATCCCGCATCCAAAATACGAAGCTTATCAAACAGCCATTGGCAAGGGTAAATTTGTGGATGACATTTTCCTTGACGGGATGCTTTTTGCTGCACTAAAATTTTCAGATCATCCCAAAGCCAAAATCCTCAATATCGATGTATCAGAGGCCATGGAAATTCCCGGTGTACACCGGATTTTCACTGCAAAGGACATACCGGTTGAACAAAAAGTCGGCCTCATACTTCAGGATTGGTCGGTGATGATTGACGAAGGACAAACCACCCACTATATTGGCGATGTGCTGGCAGGTGTGGTGGCCGACAGCGACCAAATTGCCCGCGATGCTGTGGCAAAAATTAAAGTGGAATATGAGGTGCTGAAATCAGTTACCGATGTGATGAAAGCCATTGATGGTGAGCGGGTTCATTCTGAAAGGCCCAACCACTTCGATACCACACAATTCACCATTGGAGATGTCGAAACAGCCATGTCGAAGTCGGCATTTCGGTCCAAAGGCCACTATGAAACGCAACGCGTTGAACATGGTTTTATGGAAAAAGAAGCCGCCATCGCCCAACCGGATGGGAAGGGTGGAGTGGAGCTTTTCAGCCAGAGCCAGGGCGTGTATGAGGACCGCCGCCAGGTGGCCATGATCCTGGGCTTGTCTGAAAAAAAAGTAAGGGTGATCCTCGTGCCCAACGGGGGAGGTTTTGGAGGTAAGGAAGATATGACCATTCAGGGTCATACCGCCTTGTTCGCCTATTTGATGAATAAATCGGTAAAAATAACCCTAAGGAGGGAAGAATCCATCCGCATGCACCCCAAACGGCATCCTGTTTTCATGGACATGGAAGTGGTTTGCGATAAACAAGGAAAACTCACTGCCCTTAAATTAAAAGCCGTTGGCGATACCGGAGCCTATGCTTCGGTAGGGATGAAAGTGATGGAACGCGTGGCCGGTCATGCTTCGGGCGGCTATTTTATCCCGGAGGTAGATATTGAAGCTAAAACGGTATATACCAACAACATTCCCTGTGGAGCCATGCGTGGGTTTGGTGCCAACCAGGTGGCTTTTGCTCTGGAAAGTTGCATTGATGATCTTTGCAAACAAGGCGGTTTCGACCGTTGGCAATTTCGGTACGACAATGCGCTTGTGGATGGATTGCGCACTTCCACCGGACAAAAAGTTACCGGTGTCGGAATCCGGGCCTGTCTCGAAGCGCTAAAACCGGATTATTTAATAGCTCCTTTTGCAGGATTGGCATGCGCCATCAAAAATTCCGGTGTGGGCAATGGAATGAAAGATGAATCGCAGGTATGCATAGAAATTATTTCCGAAAACAAAATCCGTCTTCAGCACGGCTGGACCGAAATGGGACAAGGCGTTCACAACATGGCACTACAAACCTTGTGCGAAGAAACCGGTGTTGACCCGGAATTTATCGAAGTGGTTGTGGATACGGAAGCACAGCTTAAAACCGGGATGACGACCAGTTCACGGGCCACCGCTTTGGTAGGATTGGCCATCATCAACGCAGCCAAAGCCTTGAAAGCCGATTTAAAACAACATTCGCTGAAAGCGTTGGTTGGTAAAACCTACAAAGGTGAGTTTGTCTGCGACTGGACCACCAAACCCGGCACAGGTGTTGAAGACCCTGTGATTCATTATTCCTACGGATATGCGGCCCAACTTTGTGTACTTGACGAAAAAGGTGAAATCATTCGTATGGTGGCAGCTCATGACGCCGGCAAGATCATGAATCCCATGTTGTTCGAAGGGCAGATCGAAGGCGGTGTTCACATGGGTTTGGGTTATGCACTGACAGAAGATTTGCCCATGAAGGATGGTTTCTTACTCAGCGAACGCATGCGCGATTTAAAAATCCTGCGCGCCCACGAAACCCCTGAAATCAAGGTGATTGGTGTGGAAGTTCCCGATCCTGTAGGCCCCTACGGGGCCAAAGGAATTGGAGAAATTGGCCTGGTGCCCACCGCAGCGGCTGTGGCCAATGCCTTTTATGCTTTTGATGGGGTGAAGCGGATGAAATTGCCGCTGAAGAGATAGCTTTTTTCCCGACCCGCCGGGTAGGAAAAAACCCGGCGGGTCAATAGGTCATAAAAATTCCTATCTTTAATTTTTCAATTTCTGAAATAATAAAATACAGAACTTCATGTCCATCATACTTAAAAACGCCACTTTTATCCAATGGCAAACACTTGAACAAATTCAAACTTCCCTAAAAGTTGAGACTGGTTCTGGTGGAGGTTATTTATTGCTTCCGGCCGATCTTGAAGGCGTTGACATCAGCAAAGATGAAGTAATCGACTGCTCCGGAAAACTGGTCACCAAATCCTTTGCGGTGGGTCATCACCATGTATATTCGGCCTTGGCCCGCGGGATGCCCGTTCCGGCAAAACAACCGGAGAACTTTCTGGAAATCCTGGAATACGTGTGGTGGAACCTCGACAAAGCCCTGGATAAAGACATGATTGATGCCAGCGCACTGGCCACAGCCATGGCCTGTGCCAAGGCCGGGTCTACTTTTGTGATTGATCACCATGCTTCACCCAATACCATCAGGGGTTCACTTGAAATCATTGCCCATGCCTTCGATCGGGTAGGGGTTAGCCATTTGCTGTGTTATGAAATCTCCGACCGTGATGGACTGGATAAAGCAAATCAGGGACTTCAGGAAACAGCGGATTATTTACAGGCAAATCAGGGACTTGTAGGGCTTCACGCTTCATTTACCGTAGGAGATGAATCTTTGAAAAAAGCTGTAGATCTGATGAAAAAGACCAACTCCGGCATTCACATCCATGTGGCGGAAGATTTGGCCGATCAAAACCACTGTCAGCACCATTATGACAGGCAGGTAGTGGAAAGACTCCATCATTTCGGTGTACTTAATTCTCCAAAAACCATTCTGGCCCATTGTCTTCACCTCAACGAAAACGAGCGCAGTTTAATCCGGAATTCACCTGCCTGGATCGTTGAAAATGCAGAAAGCAACCTGAATAACAATGTTGGCCACTTTCGTGGGACATACCTGGGCAAGAACATCATGCTCGGCACAGATGGTATGCACAGCGATATGCTCCGAAGTGCGCAGGTGGCATTTTTTGCCGGACAGGAAACAGATCAAATCAACGTGCCTGAAGCCTACCGCAGGTTTAGAAATGTGCATCATTATTTAGCCGACAATCATTTTGCAGGTGACGGCGACAACAATCTGGTGGTGCTGGATTATGATTCACCAACACCTGTTACCCCCAACAATTTCTTGGGACACTTTGTTTTTGGATTGTCATCCAACCACATCCGGCATGTGATCTCCAACGGAAATTGGCTGGTGAAGAATAAAAGGCTCACCAATGTGGATGAAAAGGCGATTTTAACGTACACCAAAGAGCAGGCGTTGCGCCTGTGGGATAGGCTTTAGCACCTAGTTTGGAATGATTTTCTTATCACACATGTTCTTCCTTTTTCCGGTAATTATTTCACGCAAAGTTCGCGAAGCCCTGTTTCACAAAGTTCGCAAAGTGATAAAATTTTTGGTTCACAATACTTCTTTGCGAACGCTGCGTATTGTTTACTTTGCGCACTTTGCGTGAAACTTGTCTGGCTTGCCCAGGTTAGGATTAAAATAACATTTGACAGATCATTTTTCGCAAAGAATTCCTAACTTTGAACCTCATTAAATTGGTTGCCATGATCCAGGTTTATCACAATCCACATTGCAAAAAATCCCGCGCCGGACTGCAATATGTGCAGGAAAGGACTTCTGATGTGGAGATCATCGATTATCTTAAAAATCCCCTGACCGAAAAGGAATTGAAGGTGTTGCTTATGAAGCTCAACAAAAAACCTCAGGAAATGGTGCGTACCCAGGAAGCTTACTATAAAAGTGAGCTGAAAGGTCAGCAGTTTAATGAGGATGAATGGATTAGGATACTGGTGGAAAACCCGAAATTAATCAAACGACCCATTGTTGTAAAGGGAAACAAGGCTATTTGGGGTGATCCGGTGGAAGAATTGGACGGGCTTCTTTTAGGATGAGCGTTTTTCACCGCAAAGGCACAGAGGCGCAAAGAATGAAGCATGAGAAAAGTGTGAATAATAACTGATATATAATATGCCACAATGGTATTCCCCCTTTGGAGGTATATGGAATTAATCGAAAATGGTAATAACATAAAACAACTTATATACAAATACATAAATCAATCACCATGAGCTTCAGAACTGAACACGACACGATGGGCGAGGTACAGGTTCCCGCCGATAAATACTGGGGAGCACAAACACAGCGCTCGAAAATGAATTTTAAAATCGGGCCTGAAGGTTCCATGCCCGAAGAAATCATTATGGCTTTTGCCTACCTGAAAAAAGCAGCGGCTCTGGCCAATGCCGAACTGGGTGTCCTCGCCACCGAAAAAGCTACCCTGATCGCCAAAGCGGCCGATGAAATTCTGGGCGGCAAGCTGGCCGGGAATTTCCCGTTGGTCATCTGGCAAACAGGTTCGGGAACACAGTCGAACATGAACATGAACGAGGTAATTGCCAACAGAGGCCATGTGATCAATGGAGGTTCTCTCGACGATAAAACCAAATCGCTCCATCCCAACGATGATGTGAACAAATCACAGTCGTCGAACGACACTTTCCCTACGGCCATGCACATTGCGGCTTACAAACTGATCATGGAAGTGACCATTCCCGGCGTTCAGAAGCTGCGTGATGCCCTGGCAGAAAAAGCCGAAGCTTTTAAGTCCATTGTCAAAACCGGCCGCACCCACCTGATGGATGCCACTCCGCTCACGCTCGGACAGGAATTTTCGGGCTACGTGGCCCAATTGGATTTTGGTTTGAAAGCCCTTAAAAACACCCTGCCACATCTAAGTGAGCTGGCACTGGGAGGCACGGCTGTCGGTACCGGACTCAACACGCCCAAAGGATATTCGGAAAAAGTAGCAGCGCAAATCGCCAAACTTACCGGATTTCCATTTATCACAGCACAAAATAAATTTGAGGCGTTGTCGGCACACGATGCCATCGTGGAATCCTCCGGCGCTTTAAAACAACTGGCCGTGAGCCTGATGCACATTGGGAACAACATCCGTACACTGGCTTCGGGTCCACGTTGCAGCATTGGCGAAATTCAGCTTCCGGCCAACGAACCGGGATCGAGCATTATGCCCGGGAAGGTGAATCCCACCCAAAACGAAGCACTCACCATGGTGTGTGCACAGGTCATCGGAAACGATGCCGCCATAACCATTGGTGGGATGCAGGGACATTTTCAACTGAATGTGTTTAAGCCTGTGATGATTGCCAACCTGCTACAAGCCGCCCGTTTGTTGGGGGATGCCTGTGTTTCATTTACCGATAATTGCGTTGTTGGAATTGAACCCAACTACCGCGTTCTACAGGAAAAACTGGAAAACTCATTGATGTTGGTAACCGCATTAAATACCCACATTGGATATGACAAATCGGCCAAAATTGCCAAGAAAGCCCATGCCGAAGGTACCACCTTACGTGAAGCCGCTTTGGAATTGGGACATTTAACCGATGAGGAGTTTACACTTTGGGTAGATCCCAGGAAGATGATATAATTCAAAAAACCAATTATTGTAAAAAAGCTGCCCCGGATTTTGGGGCAGCTTTTTTTGAGAAATACTTAAAAATGCGATCAAAACCGAAATATTAATATGAATATTTCGGTTTGAACCGAATATTTAATACTTTTGCTTGAATTGATCAATATAAAATGATACCAAGACAACTTGACATACTCGTTCAGGAGAGAATGGATGATAAAAAAGCAATCATTATTTTCGGGCCAAGACAATCCGGAAAAACGACTTTGCTTAAGAAGATCGTTAACCGGGATTCTTCAAATGTTTTGTGGTGGAATGGAGACGAGACCGACATCAGACAAATGCTCAAAAATCCCACCAGTACTTTGCTACAATCACTTATTGGCAAGAACAAGTTGCTAATTATTGATGAAGCTCAACGAATTGAGAACATAGGGTTATGCATCAAATTAATTTTTGATAATCTGGAGGATGTAAAAGTAATCGCGAGCGGATCATCAGCTTTTGAATTGGCTAATAAAATTAACGAACCCCTGACAGGCAGAAAGTGGGAATTCTTCCTTTACCCTCTTTCCTATTCCGAAATGGTTGATTATCATGGTGCGATAACCGAAAACCGACTGATTGAACAAAGAATGATATATGGCTATTATCCTGATGTTGTGAATAATCCCGGAGATGAAAAAGCCATTTTACAGCAGTTATCCGACAGTTATCTTTACAAAGATATTCTTACCTGGGAGAATATACAAAAGCCCGATCGTCTGGAGACACTGATTCAGGCATTGGCATTTCAGTTGGGGAATGAAGTTTCGTATTTTGAACTTTCAAAAATTACAGGGCTCGATAAAGAAACTGTTGAACGCTATATCATCCTGTTGGAGAGGGCGTTTATTGTATTCCGATTGAGATCGTTTAGTAGAAATTTAAGGGCAGAATTGAAAAAGAGCCGCAAAATATACTTCTACGATAACGGAATACGCAATGCAATCATCCGAAACTATAACTCCATTGGCTTAAGAAATGATGTCGGAGCCTTGTGGGAAAACTTTCTGATTAGTGAAAGAATGAAGTTTCTCCAATACAATAAAATCTACGCCAACCATTATTTTTGGCGAACACACAGCCATCAGGAAATCGATTATATCGAGGAAAGAAATGGGAAGCTCTTTGCATTTGAATTTAAAAGGAAGAGAACGCCAAACTATAATTTTCCAAAAACCTTTGCCAATACTTACTCTGAAAGCGAAGGTCAGGTAATCACACCCGAGAATTTTGAAGGATTTATCAGATAAGCGAAGAACCTTTTTTTATGCGTATACTTTAATGTCCCATTTCAATACCGTAAAATATCGTCAAGTCCCTGTTTCACGAGTTGAGTTGTTTCAGGTAGTCTTCCATGCCTTCTTCAGCCAAATCGAGGAGGTCTTTATCAGTGGCGGCCTGTTTATAGGATTGAACATATTCCGCCCGGGTTAGTTGATCAAGATAAATCTGTAAGGCTTTTTCAATGATTTTGTTCTTGGGCATCGACATGCGTTTAGCCATATTGTTGAGCTTAAGGAGGAGCTCATCTGGCAAGGTGCTGGTAAAGGTGATCATCCTTTTCGAATTATATTTACAAATCGTAAATATAATTCGATAATGATTAAAAGTCAATTCGAAATATCATCTGGTACTATTCCATTCTGCATTCTGTTGTTATGAGTGTTGAGATAAGGGAATGTCTTGTATAAATTGATTGTCGTTGGTAGTCCCCAATCCCGTTTGGGTCCACAAAATAATATGAAAAATATCAAATTCCTGTATCTATTGCTTTTATTTTGAGTTTTTCTCCCAAGATAAACCTCAAAATCTGGAACTATATTTTAATAAAAGAGGCGGGCAGGCCGTCAAAACGGCGGGCAGTGTGGGGTGAATGGTCAGTGTTTAGCCCTGCTTAGTTTGGCGCTTGCCGTTTGTATGCGATAGCATACACCCCAAAGTTAGCAGGGCTTAACGCTGGGCAGAGCGGGCAGGCGCATCAGTTTTGACTTGTTTCTTTTGTTTACTTTTCTCAACAAGGAGAAAAGTAAATGCCCGTCCGGCACAAGGACATTGGTGCATTTATTATAATATTCAGCTTTATATAACTCACAATATCAATAAAATACTAAAAGTCGTCATTAGTACGCTCAATCCACCAACCAACAATCAGACATGTTATTTAAAGCTGAATTTTTTTTCAGATCAGGGAAGCGCCTTTACGAGATCGGTCTTGATCTATCTCAAAAGATTGCTCATCATAATTATTCTTGAGACTTCCCCACTTAATCTTTTAATTGATTATTCACCAACCTGTTGGTGTATTGCTGCAAAAATGCCTTGAGCTGAAGCTCCAGGCTATCCGCAATTAAGGGCTGTTCTGCAATCAGGTTGCGATTGTGGGAATGATCTAACATGTTGTTAAATAGTGCCGTGGCTTCGTCCCCATTAAACAACAAGCTGTAACTGCCGGAAGTAATCTGCATCATCCCGCTAACGGGCTGCACCACCAACCGGGGAGCCGCGGTATTGAACAGGCTGCTGCCAAAGGCGACTTCTGTATCCTCAAAGTTGAGATAATCTAGGATGGTGGGACCAACATCGGTTTGCTGGGCGGTGCGGTGATCAACTCCAACCAGTGTGCTGTCGCCGGGAGCAAACAACATCATCGGAATGGCATAGCGCCCCGAAGTATTTTTGTAATAACTCAATTGTTCAGAAGTGAGGCTGGCACCGGGTTCCTGTACCTTGTCCTTATCCGAAACCAGCACCGACTGGGCAGGATGATCAGCCAGGATGACAAACAGGGTGTTGTTGTACCAGGACATGGTTTTGGCTTTCTCGAAAAACTTTTTCAGGGCATAATCCGAATAGCGAACCACACGGTGGATGCGCAAATCACCTTCCGGGAAACGCTTCTGATGCTGCTCAGGAACATGGTATGGATAATGCGAACTCAGCGTAAACTCAAAAGCAAAAAACGGCTGTTGAAAGGTGTTTAGCTTCTGTGCCATAAATTGCAGAAAAGGCTCATCGTAAATGCCCCAATACCCATCGTAATCGTCATCGTTGTTATATTCCTGTCGGCCATAATAATTCTGAAATCCGGCATAACCGGCAAACCCATCAAAGTCCATGGTGCCATTGGTGCCGCCATGAAAAAACGCGGTTCTATATCCTTTTTCGTTGAGAATCTGTGTCAACCCCCGCGTTTTGTTGGTGCTGTAAACGGAAGTGATATACGGATCGTCCATCAAAGCAGGAAGCCCGATCACCACCGCAGGAATGGCATCGATGGATCGCAATCCGTTGGAAAACGCACTGTCCATCACCAGTGCATGTTGCGAAAGGGAATCCAGAAACGGGGTGAACCCTTTATATCCATTTAAAAAGCCTACGTATTCGCGCGAAAAACTTTCCAGCAAAAGTACCACCACATTTTTTGGATTGGGAACACCACTTTTCCCAAAATGATGTACCACCGGGTATATGTTCATTGCTTTTTCATCGGGCATAAAGTTTACCGGGGTCAGTTCATCGTGACCGTAGGTGGTCATGGCGGTGAATACCGAATTCAGCACCAGCGGCATATGGGCAACCGATACCGATTTGGAGGCATGCATGATGGCCAACGGCCGCAACTGAACTCCGCCCCGGGCACCCATCAGCGATAATCCCAACAGCAGAACGGGTGTTAGTCCTTTGACCAAAATATTAAACCAGACAGGTCTGCGGGTATCTTTTTCATTCGCTCTTTTTCCCTTTTTTTGGTTGACTTTTGGATAAATCTTCCAAACTAAAACCATTACCACCACAGCCAACACCGATACATACCAGTAATCGGCAATAAATCCCGGAAGAAGTACCTTCACATCATCGCTCATCACGATAAACTTCCACACATCGGCGGTGGACCGTTTTTGCACAAAGTGAAAATACACCGAGTCAGCCATGTTGGCGATCAACAAGAAAATATTGACTGAAACAAATAATACTTTCAGACCAAGCTGGAACCCTTTTTTCATCAAAATACTGCCCAAAGGCAGAATCTGTGGCAGGATGAACAGCATATTAAAATAGATCAGCACCGATACGTCGAAACGCATACCAATGATAAAAATGCGGATGAGCTCCGTGACCTGGATGTCCTGATAGAGTCCAACGTTGAAGAAATAGAAAAACAAGCGGGCGATGAAAAAAAGGAACAGTGCTAGCAGCAGCCGCTTGATTAACAAGCCTATTTGGTAAAAATACCCGCTCATGCTATTTCCAGGCTTTGGCCACCAGGCCGGTGCCCGTTTTATGGGTATTGGCAACATCCATGGCGTTGAGGATCAACACAAATGGAAAGGTAACCAGGTAGTAAAATGGCAGCACAATGTAAAACATGGCAGAGGTATTCAACATCATGATTGGATATTTCATGCTGAGTTTCCAACCGATTTTGCCGGGAGGGCCATACTGATAATAAACTTCTGACCGGGAGAATCCGGCTCTTTTCAGTTTGTCTGTAATGTCCTGAATGCCATAGCCATCGCGCACATGTTCGTCGATAAAACCCTGAGCGCCATCGTGATGGTCATCGTGGTCGTGATCGTGGTGTACATCCGAGCCACCCTGATCTGACGGGGTGGAAACCAGCAACATGCCTTCAGGTTTGAGGGCTTTGTAGAAGTTATTGAATACCAGTTCGTCTTCTTCGATGTGTTCCATCACATCCACACACAATACCAGGTTGTATTTGTCGGATTCTTTGATTTTGGTGAGGTCGGATTCCGCGAAAGCGGCATTGGTCAACCCTATTTTTTTAAAAAACTGGTTGCAATCGTCTATTTGTTCTTGTTTCACATCCACGCCTTTGATGGTCCAGTCCTTGTTTTTGGAGGCAAGGTAGTAGTCGTATTGACCGAAACCGGAGCCGGCATCCAGAATCATCTGTTTGCCACTGACCGATTTAGCCCACAATTTTACTTCTTTGCGAATGTGCCACGAACGCAGCAACAGCAGGTCGAGCAGGTGATAAAAGAGTTTTCGGAGAAACGGAGCGCTGTTAAATACTACGCCAAGTTTTCGTTTTATGGGATCGTATTTCATTTGAGTGGGTACTATAGGTAAGAGATTAGATCAAAAATACCTGTTGGTTTTAACTATTCCTTGAGCAGGTTTTCGATGTTTTCGATGTAGTCGAGGGAGTCGTCGATGTAAAAATACAACTCGGGAACAATCCTGAGCTGATGGCGGATACGGGCTCCCAGCTTCCCTCTGATTTCGCTGGTATGCTTACGGATATTGGCGATGACGGCTTCTTTGTTTTTGGTGGCAAAAAGGCTCAGATAGACTTTTGCCGTAGACAAATCGGGGGTGACCACAATTTTGGTTACCGAGATCATGGCACCCAATCCAAGGTGGACAAAGTCGCGTTGAAAAAGTTCGCTAAAATCCTGCTGAAGCAGCTGATTTATCCGTTGTTGACGTTTTGATTCCATGGGGCAAAATTAGTTTTTTTTTGGATATGAAGGGTTTTAAAAAGTAAACCGCAAAGACGCAGAGGCGCAGAGATTTTCGACGCAAACTATATCGTTATGCACATTCTGATCTTACCCACGTTTCATGCCTAAGGCAGACGAGTGCAACAAGGGCTAAATTCCCATTGTTTTGAATGACAATTTCTCAGCGTCTTAGCGCCTCTGCGGTGAAAATCATTAAAAAACAGCCTTCGCGATTTCCTCAATGTTATCCGATTTGCCCATGGTATAGTAGTGCAACACCGGTACTCCTGCCGCATACAGCTCTTTGGATTGTTGGATGGCCCATTCTACGCCCACCTGCCGTACCTGCTGGTTGTTCTTGCATTTGATCACTTCTTTCACCAAATCAACCGGGATGTCCACGTTGAAAGTTTTTGGGATGGCCGTTAGTTGTGAGGCGGTTGTAAAGGGTTTTAATCCGGGAATGATCGGTACCATGATGCCTTTCTCGCGGCAGCGTGTTACAAAATCAAAATACTTTTGGTTGTCGAAAAACATCTGGGTTACGATGTAAGAAGCTCCTGCCTGGATTTTCTTTTTCAAAAAATAAAGGTCGCTGTCCAGATTGGGCGATTCGCCATGTTTTTCCGGGTAACCGGCCACACCGATACAAAAATTCATGGAGCGCGTGTTCAGGAGGTCTGCGTCCAGATAAATGCCCTTGTTGAGGTTGGTGATTTGTTTCACCAGATCCAGCGCATGTTCGTTGCCATCGGGTTCCGGCACAAAAATGCGCGTTCCTGGTTGAGGATCGCCCCGCACCACCAGCACATTGTTGATGTCGAGAAATTGGAGGTCGATGAGGGCGTTTTCGGTTTCCTCACGGGTAAAGCCTCCGCAGATGATGTGTGGCACCACATCAATTCCAAACCGGTATTTGATGGCAGCAGAAATTCCCACCGTTCCCGGACGTTTGCGAACGGTATGCTTTTTCATCAGGTTGTTGGGCAGGTTTTCGTACACCACTTCCTGTTGGTGGTAGGTGATGTTGATAAAAGCCGGATCGAACTTCACCAGCGGATCGATGGCCTGTTGGATGCTGTCGAAATTGTGCCCTTTTAGCGGAGGAAGCAACTCAAATGAAAACAGTGGTTTTTTGGCTTCTGCAAGATATTGTATGATGGTTTTTTCCATGTGATTTGTGTGATTTTGTTATGATTCCACTAAATTAACGGGCAATAATTTTTCAATGGTTTCCACCGGAAGGCTTTTCCTCGCAGCATAATCCGCCAACTGATCGGGAAGCAATTTCCCCACATTAAAATACTGGGCATCGGGATGGGCAAAATAGAAGCCACTTACCGAAGCTGCCGGATACATGGAGTAACTCTCGGTGAGTGTTACGCCCGTATTTTCTACGGCCTTCAGCAGATTGAAAAGCGTTTCTTTTTCAGAATGTTCAGGACAAGCCGGATATCCCGGTGCCGGACGAATTCCGGCATATTTCTCCTTCAAAATCGACTCTATATCCAACGATTCATTCCTGGCATAACCCCAAAGTTTTGTGCGCACCTGGTGGTGAAGCCATTCGGCAGCCGCTTCGGCCAGTCGGTCGGCCATAACTTTGAGCATGATGGCGTTGTAATCGTCCTGATCGGCTTCAAAACGGGCCACATGGGGCTCGATGCCCAATCCGGCCGTCACTACAAAGCCCCCAATATAATCGGTTTTATTTTCCCTTTCGGGAAGAATGAAATCACTCAGACACAGGTTGGGCAAATCACCTTCTTTTTGTTCCTGATTGCGTAGAAAATGCAAGGTATCCAGTAGCCGGGTTTTATTGTTATCCTGATAAACCCGAACACTGTCTCCATCGGCCTGGGCCGGAAAAATCCCCACCACTCCTTTGGATTGAAGCCAGTTTTCCTTTCGGATGGTTTCGAGCATTTCAAGGGCTTCTTCGTAGAGTTTTTTGGCTTCAACCCCTTTGACAGGATCGGTAAAAATATCGGGATATTTGCCATTCAGTTTCCAGGCATGGAAGAAAAAGGTCCAGTCGATATAAGGTATTAATTCTTCGATAGGGATATTTTCAAATACGGTAATGCCTGTTTTCGCGGGAGTTACCGGGCTATAATTTTCCTTTCCGGGATAAAAAGCATTGGCCCTGGCTTTTTCAAGCGAAATATAGTGATGTTGGTTTTGCTGGTTGTTATTTTTGTGGCGAAGCTGTTCGTATTCTTCCTGGATTTGCTTTACATATCCTGATTTTTCATTGCTATTCAGTAACTTATCTGCCACTCCGATCACCTTGGAGGCATCGCGCACATGCACCACGGGTTGCGAATAATGGGGCGCGATTTTCACGGCCGTGTGGATGGGCGAGGTGGTGGCTCCACCAATGAGCAAAGGAATATCCATGCCTCTCCGCTCCATTTCTTTGGCCACCAGAACCATTTCTTCCAGCGAAGGCGTAATCAGTCCGCTTAATCCGAGGAGAACCGCTTTTTCTTTAATCACTGTTTCCAGGATGATTTCCGTGGGAACCATCACACCCAGGTCGATAACTTCGTAATTGTTACACGCAAGCACTACGCCCACAATGTTCTTACCAATGTCGTGCACATCGCCTTTTACCGTGGCCAACACAATTTTTCCATTGGAAGTGGGCACACCCTTGCTTTCAAGTTCGATGTAAGGCAACAGGATAGCCACAGCTTTTTTCATTACCCGGGCGCTTTTCACCACCTGGGGCAAAAACATCCGGCCCGAGCCGAACAAATCGCCCACCTTGTCCATGCCATTCATCAAAGGTATTTCGATGATGTCGAGGGCACGTGGGTAAAATTTCCGGGCTTCTTCCACATCCACATCAATAAAGTCGAGGATGCCTTTTACCAGGGCGTGTTCCAGTCGTTCTTCCACCGGAAGATTGCGCCAGGCGCTTACCTGCTGTTCTTTTTCGATGCCTGTATCTTTCATGTTTTCGGCGAAAGCCAGCAGGCGTTCTGTTCCATCACGACGGCGGTTGAGCACCACATCTTCCACCAGCGTTTTGAGGTCGGCTGGAATTTCATCGTAAATCTGCAACATGCCCGGGTTCACGATGCCCATGTCCATGCCGGCTTTGATGGCGTGAAACAGAAATACCGAATGGATGGCTTCGCGCAAGGTGTCGTTGCCACGGAACGAAAACGACAGGTTGCTCACACCCCCGCTAACCTTGGTATGGGGCAGATTGGCCTTGATCCATTTCACCGCGTTGAGATAATCCACCGCATAGTTGTTGTGTTCCCTGATGCCTGTGGCGATGGCCAGAATATTGGGATCGAAAATGATGTCTTCGGGCGGAAAACCTGCTTTTTCAGTAAGCAGTTTATACGACCGCTCACAGATTTCGATTTTCCGTTGCAGATCGGCTGCCTGACCCGCTTCATCGAAGGCCATCACCACCACGGCGGCACCATAACGGCGCACCAGTTTGGCATGGTACAGAAATTCTGCTTCACCGTTTTTCAAGCTGATGGAATTGACAATGCCTTTTCCCTGGATACATTTCAATCCGGCTTCTATCACGTCCCAGTTGGAAGAATCCACCATAATGGGCAACCGCGATACATCCGGATCGGAAGCCAGCATATTGAGAAAAGTGGTCATTTCATGGGGGCCATCCAACATGCCATCGTCCAGGTTCACATCCAGAATCTGAGCTCCGCCTTCCACCTGGTGGCGGGCCACGGTGAGGGCTTCTTCGTATTGTTTGTTGCGAATCAGGCGGGCAAACTTGATGGATCCACTCACGTTGGTGCGTTCGCCGATGTTGATAAAGTTTTTTTCTTTTTCGATTTTCACAGGTTCCAGTCCACTGATTTCGGTAATATGCTGTGGTTGTGGCGCTTTTCGGGTGGTGTATTGAGCCGCCAGTCTGGCAATCTCGCGAATGTGATCGGGCGTGGTCCCACAGCATCCTCCCACGATGTTGAGGTTGTGGTTTTCCAGAAAGCCCTTGATGTGACGGCCCATTTGTTGGGGAGTTTCGTCATATTCGCCAAACTGGTTGGGCAAACCCGCGTTGGGATACACACTTACATTAAATGGAGCAATGCGCGAAAGTTCTTCCAGGTGCGGCCTGATTTGCTCCGCTCCCAGCGAACAATTGAGACCTACGCTCAATAAGTCGATGTGGGAGGTGGAATTGAAAAATGCAGCCAGTGTTTGTCCCGAAAGTGTCCTGCCGCTGGCATCGGCAATGGTTCCGGAAACCATGACCGGAATGCGGATTTCTTTTTCTTCGGCCAGAAGATCGATAGCGAACAAGGCGGCTTTGGCATTGAGGGTGTCGAAGATGGTTTCTACCAGCAGGATATCTGCCCCGGCTTCGAGCAGGGCTTTGGCCTGTTCGTAGTAGTTGTCGCGTAACTGATCGAAGGTGATGTTCCTGTATCCCGGGTCGGTGACTTTTGACGACATGGACGCCATTTTATTGGTCGGGCCCATGGCACCCGCCACAAACCGGGGTTTTTCGGGATTCTTTTTGGTAAAAACATCGGCCGCCTGCCGGGCCAGCATTACCGCCGCCCGGTTGAGCTCCACTACCTTGTCTTCCATGCCGTAGTCTGCCATGGAAATGCGGGTGGAGTTGAATGTATTGGTCTCGATGATATCAGCTCCGGCCTCCAGATAGGCTTGGTGGATTTCACGGATAATCTGTGGTTGGGTGAGGTTCAGCAGGTCGTTGTTGCCTTTTTGCAGGATGGTGACATCTGTAAAAAGTGTTCCCCGGTAGTCATCTTCTTCGAGTTTGTACTGCTGGATCATGGTACCCATGGCTCCGTCGAGGACGAGTACCCGTTTTTTTATTTCGGTAAAAATTTGTGTGTTCATCATCGTTTCACTCCGTTTAGTTGGTGTTTGATGGTTTTTTAAGCCACGGCAAATGCTTTACAAGAAAAAGAACCCGGGTTCCTAAGCAGCTACCAAATTAACAAACATTTTTTTCATTAGTTAAGCATTAATTTATCATTTCCTACTCATTTTGAGCGGGTTAGGTATTGGCACCTTTTCCTTGCAGCAGGTTGCCAGGGTTTCCATGAGCCTAATCTCTCCACCCTTCTTTATAAATCACTACATCCTGAACGGACATGAATTACGGTGCAAATATAGAATTAATTTAAATAAGGGGGAAAATACTTAGAGGAAATAAATGGGAGAACACGGGTGACGCTCCCGATAGCAATCGGGATGGACGGATAGACACGGATTTGGGAATAGGAGAGTGAAGTGATTTTTTATACCACAAAATCCAAATAGTTCTCTTGTGTAATACAATGGAAATCATTCCCATAATGGTCGGCCCAGGCTTTTGGAGCTTTTAAGCGGGGGTTTCTTTGATTTGTATTTTTCATTATCAACCTTATTTCTTATTGTGTTAAAGTTGCCAATCACATCCATCTCTAACCACCTTAATCAGTTTTTCCGGTATTAGTCGGCGCATCCAAAAGTGGTGTTTAATTGTGTTTTCCTATCTCCATGCCTATTGCAGGTACACTTGTAGGCAAGCTCGTTACCGTTACGCTCGAAGAAGGACGAGTGGGCTATTATTTAATCTTTTTAATCGTGTTCGGACGGTTTATCAACGATTTCATTTGCGTGATAGCGACTTTATTCAATTGTATCAATCGATCTGTTTGACTCAATCCTTGATGAATCAGTACCGAATTAATACTTTCAAGGTTGCTCAAAACTACTAATTGCTCGATGGTTGCCATATCTATGATATTTCCATCCGCATTTGGGTTGATCTCACGCCATTGTTTGGCTGTAATTCCAAACAGGGCTACATTCAATAAATCTGCTTCGTTGGCATACATAAAAGAAGTTTGGCTTTTGCTCAATTCTTTAGGTATCAAATTTTCTTTGATGGCATCGGTATGAATGTGATAATTCACTTTTGCCAAGGTACGTTGGAGGTTCCAATCTAATTTCAGGCGGTCGCTTTCGTCTGCTTTTAACCCGCTTGACTTTTAATTGTGGCGAATTCGCCATAATTAAAATTGAGGTTATAAACCGATTCCCAAATTCCTAAAAACTCAACCGTATTTCTGTTTCTCAACCAATCTGAGATAAAAAAATCTCTGTCTTTGGCTTTCAGTATATCGGTAAGAGAGTTCATCTATATAATTCAGGATGTTCTTTCAGGATCAGATCGAAATCGCTTTCATACAATTTATCCTGTTTGCTTATGTATTTTACGTATTCCTTTTCTGCCAATGCCAGAGCAATCTCATGAGTTACAGTGCCGGAATGTGTTAACACTGCTTCTTCGTTGAATTGTAAAAAAGCATCTAATTTCTGCACCCAATCTTTCATATACATCACCACGCCCTTATTTGCCTGATTTTCGGCATAATCGAGATACATGGAGACAATTCGGTTGAGCGCTGTCATTTCATTTTCATTCAGGTAGTTTTTCCCAATTCCAATATCAGTCTTACGGATTTTCCCTTTTGGGGCATTTTTCCACGTAGTGAGACCCATATTGTCTTTGGTGCTGTCGGCTCTTACTGAAATCAGTTCAGCGGCAGTTTGACCTGTGATTGCCCAATGCAATTTATTCTGAACGGTTGCAAAAAACTTTTTGGTAATGTCGCTATCGCTGCTGTAGTCGGCACTGCATTGCGAATAGATATCGGTAATTGTCTGGTAAAATCTTCTTTCGCTGCTTCTTATGTCGCGAATGCGTGCCAGCTGTTCTTCAAAATAATCTTTCCCGAAGAAGTTGGTTGGATTTTTCAGCCGCTCATCATCCATGGTAAAACCCTTGATGATGTATTCCTTTAATCGTTCGGTTCCCCAGATACGAAATGCCGTTGCCTGTGAACTGCTTACGCGATAACCAACTGAAATAATCATATCAAGGTTGTAAAACTTAGTAACTGATTTTTGTGTTTTTCCTTCTATGGCACCATGTTGAGTGGTATGTGCAAAATTTGCACATACCACTTCTTTTGATAATTCACCTTCTCTAAAAATGTTTCCTATATGTTTGGTAACAACGGTTCTATCTACGCCAAACAAATCAGCAATTTTCTGCTGTGTGAGCCAGATGGTTTCGTTTTGAAGATACATTTCCACTTTCACCTTGCCGTTGGGCGTAGTGTAAAGCAGTACTTCGCTGAAACCCTCCCGGGGTGAACTGTTTTTCTTTTTAGCCATTACTTTTTAATCTGTCGTTACTTTTCTTTTTCCCGTTACACATTTATGCATCAGGCTTTTGCTGTATCATTTTAGTTTTTCGATTTGCTGTTCGATGAACCTTTTTCTGTTGAAATTTTAGTGATAGAGGCAAAAAGCTGGCATTATTACACCGCTTTTTCGTGTTATGTTAATGTTCCAGTTAATCGTTCTTCAAAACTATTCTATTTTTTTGAAAATAAAAAGATCCGGGGTACATTTTTCCGGATTATAACCTCGTCTATCGATTAGTTACCTACACCACAAATTCCAAAAAGTTTTCCCGCGTAATACAATGGAAATCATTCCCATAATGGTCGGTCCAGGCTTTTGGTGCTTTTAAGCGGGGTTTCTTAAATTTTATCTCGAAAGCTGTCATGTTGTTGTTCACTTCCTCAACAAAATCCAACTCTGCACCGGCGTAAGTTCTCCAGAAATAAGTGTTGACATGCTTTTGCTCATAAAGCAGTTTTTTCTTCCGTTCAGCAATAATAAATCCCTCCCAAAGTGCCCCCACATCATTCCTGGACTCCATTCCCGACAGATTGTCTATCAACATATTTCGTATCCCGTTGTCGTAAAAATAGAATTTTTGCGATTTACTTACTTCGTTTCTCGGATTTCTGCTGAAGGCATTCATTCGGAAAATGATGAACGACTGTTCCAACAGAAATAGATAACGTTCTACCGTTTCCCGATTGAGTTTTAAACTATTGCATAATTCATTCATACTCACCTGGGCTCCGACCTGAAAAGCCAACAGCCTGAGCAAATCCCGTATTTTCATGGGATAACGGATGGTCTCCAATTCCAATATATCTTTATACAGATATGAAGTGGTAATCTCACGGAGGTATTCTTCCTTCTCAATCTTGTTTTTGGTGGTGATGACTTCAGGATACATTCCATAAATAAGTCGCTCATTTAATTGGTCGTTGAGCTCAAATGCATTGAAATCCATGGCCAGTTCGCTCATGGAGACAGGAAGGAGGGTGTGAATTTTTTTCCTGCCAGTGAGTGCTTCAGAAACCCGATCGGAGAGTAAAAATGAAGATGAACCCGTGACCAGAACTTTTAATTCCGGAAGTTCGTCATGCAGAATTTTTAAATTAATGCCAATTTCCGGGATTCTCTGGCCTTCATCAATAAAAAGCAATTGATACCCGCTTACCAGCGATTGAAGTAACTTTAGATCCCTGCTTGAAAGAATATCAATATATTTCAATTGATCTGCATTGATCATCAGGCTTTTTAACCCGGTTTCTTCGATAATCATTTTAGATAAAGTAGTTTTTCCGGCCTGACGCGGACCATACAATACAATCACTTTTCCTGAATTCAACAGGTCATTTTGAAGTTGGGTTTTAAGTGTTCTCTGAATTTGCATGGCTATAAATTTGTCCAAAAGTACAAATATTTATGGTTAACCGTAAATATTTGGCATGAAAATTTACGGTTAACCGGAGAATTTAATGGATAATCGATGTGAAATCAGGACAGACCAATAAGGATCGTTGTTGGCTTTAAATAACGTATCTGGCCTTGTATCCACCCTAAATAATTCTTGTTAAGCTTAACCGAAATACAATTTTTGTAGTTTTGACAAAGAAGAAACAATCAATCAATGATTAACAACCTTCATGTTGATAACCGTCGTTTTATGTTTTAAATACATGGCAAAAAACTTCATTTTGCATAGATACCTGGTTTTTATATTGTTTATACTATCCTGTCTTCATGCATCGGGTCAATCCGACACAAGCAGCGACGTTAGAAAAAACTTTATTAAAATCAACCTGATTTCGCTTCCACCACTCTTTAACAGCCTGAATCATAAATGGATCGGCCTTGAATACCAAAGGCTGGTCAGCGAAAAAACATCCCTGAGCCTCACCTTTGATGTTGGAAGGTTCGAGGATTATACTTTTACCAAATACCATGATTATTTTGATGAACACGGTGGTTTTTCCCATACCCGTGAAGATGTTACAATTCCGGGCTTTCATATCATCCCGGCGGTGAATTATTTTTTGGTACACTCACCCGGTAAAGCAGGACAGGGCATTTATGTGGGAGGCAGGCTGGACTATTACCAGTATTTCATGAAGAAGGAAGTCTATGAGTCATCGATCGATCAAACTACCACAACCCATAATTCTACCCTAAGGTTTGATGCGGGCTGCGGTGTTGGTGCACAGTACCTGGCTTTTAACAGGTTTACGCTGGATCTAAATATTTCTCTCTTTACAAAAATCTATTCGAGTTCATCCAACCCACAATATCAGGAATTGTACCCCGAAAACTCTTTTTGGAGAAGCAACGATAACTCAACCTGGACCACCATTAACCTGATGCTCGGTTATGCATTTGGATCAGGAAATAAAACGAAACCGCTAAAATAACATGTCACCGAAAACACGAAAACAAATCGTTTTATATTGTACCATTTTCCTGATGTTGTTTTTGGGAAGTTGCGGAAAGAATGAAGATTACCGGGTTATAAATCTGAACCACAACACCTTAATGATTTTAGGACACCGCGGAATGGGAGAATATTTTCCATATCCTGGAAACACACTGGAAGCGATTCTTCCTGTATTGGAAATTGGTGCTGATGGCAGCGAAATTGATATTCAAATGACCAAAGACAGTGTATTGGTGCTGTTTCATGGCGACAACCTTAAACTCAGAACCTATTGTAGTGGCGAAATTTACCATTACAACTGGGATGAAATCAGCAACTGCAACTATACCGCCCGTCAACCGGACGTCAATCTCATATCGCTGGAGGAACTGTTTAGTCATATTGATAACCTCACCGAATATTATTTTTCGTTCGACTGCAAACTGAACAGCGGATTTGCTGATGATGATGCCTATCGCAGTACATTCCTGAGGGCCATAAAACGGATTTGTGATCACTATCAGATGGGCAAAAATGTTTTTATTGAAGGCGATATGGGTTTTCTTTTGCTGGCAAGGGAACTGGGACTTGAAAACAAGGGATTTGTCATCGGAAGCAGTGTGAACGATGCCATCAAAAACCACATTTTTGGAATTGGGGCTTCAGTGGAAACCTCTGCCGACACCATTGATTACGCCCATGAAAATGGAATTTATGTGATGATGTGGGGCGCCAAATCGGATATTGGCAATAAACAAGCCCTCAAACTCAATCCAGATATTCTGCAAACAGATAAACCCATTCCTTTGTTAATGCTGTTGGACCGGATGAACCATGAGTAAATGAATTCATAGTTTTCAAGGGAGTGGAAATAAACGGCCTTTGTCAAAGCATCTCCAACAAAGGCCGTTCTGCCGGTTATAGTTTAATCAGTTTTTTAGAACCTATGGCAACCCCATTGCTGAATTGCAAGAAATAAACCCCTTTCGGTAACGCTTCAATGTTAATTTGTGTATTTGATCCTTCCAGTGTAAACTGCCTGAGCTGTTGGCCGCTGATTGAAATAATATTACAATTCAGGACATCGACACCTGGATTTTTTATGTTTAAAACACACTCGGCAGGATTGGGGAATACCATCAGGTCACTATACCCAACCTCAGGCACCTCAATAATAAGCGAACGATAATAATACCCATTGACATCCAGTATCCAACCGGCAATTGTCTCATCCCAAATATACTCACTACTAATGGTGATATTTCCTTCTTCATTGTAAACATAGTTGTGATTGTAAATTCCAACCCAATCTGCCAGGTTTACATCCCAATTATACCATGAGGTCATGGTGTTGCTGTTGTTCTCATCAAATGAATTTTCTCTTTTCATCGTGTATATCCACTCCAGGTTATTTACATCCCAGTATGAACTTTGGTCGAGTATCCTATTGCTATTTTGGTCGTATGCATACTCCCTTCTCGAATAATTTATCCATTGGTCATTTTCCCGGTTGAACACTACTGATAATATCTCGTTGTCACTGGCGTCATACTCATATTCACCTTTACCAGTTAAATTCCACACATCTATGGCTCTTGTATACGTGAGATAATAATCAACTTTATTGGTATTCGTATAATAATTCTCTTGTTTCTGGTTGAGTTCCCAGTCGATTACCATCCAAACGTATGCCTCTGTAACTTCAAGTAAACCTGATGTATTATAAAAATACAGATTCTTATTCCAGTAAATCCAGTCGTTGATTTGTATTGTCCAAACAGAAAACACATAAGAGCTGATGGTGCCATCCAAATTATAGGTTCTTTCTTCCCGGTAATTATAGATCCATTCGTTATCCTCATTTCCCATCCAATCCACATAGTTAAGGATGTTGCCAAATTCATCATTTAAGGACTCATCTTTCAAAAAGTTGTCCCATCGGTTAAGATCTGTATTCCACTTTAAATATATAAGTGAATTCTCAAATCCATACGCGTCAAAGGTCATATCCAATTTCTTCTCATTTGTCCAGCTGTTTTGAACCGTATCCCAAATAAAAGTATAATAAGAAGTTTGGTTGCCATGTTCATCAAATGTATACTCGGTTTTTCCTGCTTTAATCCATTGATTGTTGTCATTATTCCATAAATACTCAACCTTGGTTTTTGGCAATGCTGAATCGTACCAGTCATATTCAGTTTTTGAGCTTTTTACTGAATCTGTTTCTGTAATGATCGCATAATAAACAATTGAATCCAGGACAGATTCTTCGCGAAGGATAGACGATTTCATTACCTTCAATTCTTGTCGGATAGCTTCCCGGCGGTCTTTTTGGATGGGAGTATTCGATTTATAAGAGGTTGATTCAGCATGAATTGTCTGCAATTGTTCGTTTGCTGAATTTCGCTGCGCCGACAGGCTTAATGTATAAACCAGGCAGAGCGTAATGATTGTAATTGTTTTCATGATGTTATTGTTTTAATGAGTATTAGATTCATTGTTTCAACTTTTAATTTAAAACCGATATCCCACAGCGAACTTATATCTGCCATCCACCTCATTTGAAGAAATATTTTCATTAAAATGATGTGCAAGGCCTATTTGGATATCATAATATAGATGCTTACTAAATAATCGTTGCCATCCGGTTATAATAAATACTTGAGGTTGAGCAGTGTTGCTGGAATACGGAGTAAACAGAAACCTTTTGTTTTCCCAGCCCAAGCCCAGATAATCAGCCGAAAGGCCATTTCCGGTTTTACCCATGAGCGTTCTTTTTTTCAAGTTATAATACCACCTGCCTTCAACAATAAGTCCTGCCTGCCATGATCTTATTAATGTTTGGTCGAGATTTGGATTCGTTTCATAGTAAGAGAAAAGCCCGTTTATTTCTGCATTAATTGAGAAAGCGGAATTCCCGATTTTGTATTCAAAGGCAATTTGTGGGGCTAGATAAAAATTTCGAAATCTTTGTCCCGTATAAATACCAAATGCATTGTTCAAATTTGATTTGATGATAAAATTCACTCCCTCATAGCATCGAAAAACCGGACATAATTTGTCTTGATCAAGCCGATACCTGTCATGCGTAAAAGCAAACCCTAAATTAACATAAGTATTAAATATTAATGAGGGCGAAAATCCAGCATTATATGCATTTGACAATCCCAATTTTATTCCAACATCGGCAAAGCCATGTCGAAGAAACCTGCGTTGGAACCCCCATTTTGCAAACAAAGTAAAATGATCGATAAAAGGAATGCTATTTTTGGTATTGTTTAAATAATAGAAAAAATCGAATCCAAGAGCGAGGTAATTGTCCGACATGCTTCGGGCAACTCTGTTTTGTTTTATACGCTTGTTTAACCGGTAGTACCACCGACTTTCAATGGAGGTCCGAATGGATCCTACATCGAAGGATCCTTCCTCAGAAATAAATAACGATTGATCAAGAGCAAGGTTGAGTGTAAAACTTGGGGCAATTCGTTTTTCAAAACTTATTTTGTATTGAAAATTATAGTGTTTATCTATTTCTAATAATGCACTGGCTTTAACCATCCACGAAGTTGCTTCATGCATCATAAAGGCGTATTCCATGGGAGTGATATATTGAACAATGCTGTCTTCCATTTGTTCCGGTTGCTCAACTTTGGTTTCAACCTGGGAGTATGCCGGATTAAACCTCATAAAAAGCCCAATCCACAGACAGGAAAGAAAAATCAGTTTGAGACCTTTGTATTTGGAGTGTATGTTTTCCATGTTTATGTTAACTTTCTTATGGTTGTTCAATGTTTAAGGAACCGGTATTCAGGTTGATATTAATAAGCGGATCATTGTTTCCCGGATTAAAAACTGCTTTTATTTCCTTTTTTTTGTTCCAGGAATATTCAGGTTTCATGTTTTCAGGAATATTTACCTCGCAATTAAAGTATTCTATTTGCCAGGCAAACCTGTTCAAATCATGGACCTTGATATAAACTTCTGATTTTTCGGCAACCAGGTCAATATTCGAAAGGGGCTTCATTTCGCTTAACCTGATCTGAGCCAGGGTAGCATTGATCTTTAACTTGCCTTCAAAACCAACCAAATCAATGTCAGACCGATTGGATTCAATGGTTGTTTCTCCTTTGATTGAACTGGCTGTAATATTACCATATAAAGTAGTTAGCTTCTTTCCACCACTTACATCCTTCAAATCAATCATGCTAAATTCACTGTTTATTTGAAGGGTGGAATGCAGGTTAGTTGCCATTATCTTGCCAAAATAATTTTGTATATTCACAGGACAATTTTCAGGAACCTGAATGTGATAGATGAATTTGATGGCTGATTCCGGCTGTGTTTCATTTTTGGCCAACTCAATATAATTTCTAATAAATATTTTGCTCCCTTTTGTTTCATTTAGCCACTTCATCTTTTTTATATCTGATTCCGCCGTACTTTTAACCTCATGTTTTGAGGTGATCGTCAGATTCATAACAACCGTATTGGCTTTGTGCGAGGTGCAATGAATTTCGGCATGTTCAGCATTTATCCACAACGACATCCCCGGTTGCCAATCGATCGATTTGCTGATTTCCTGCGAGACCACCTGAACTTTTACCTGGGCGAAAAGTGGGATACAAGCCAGGAACTGAGCCAAAAGCAGTAGGGTCATTATGTGATACTTGGTTGGTCGCATTTAATTAATTGACTTTAGCTATCATTTGATTAATAAGACTTGTTCGTTCCAATTCAATTTTTGTCAGCATTATTTCCATGTCGCTGTCGGTGTCATATTTACTTAATTGCTTTACAATTTTTTGTTTCGATTGATTTAAAAAATCAAGTTTTTTCTCCATGTTTTTAAATTCGGGAGATTCGCAAATTTTGGGTTTCTCGTTGCAAACCAAAGCAAGGGCCTGTTCAAATTCAATATCATCAGCAAACCATTGTTGGATGTTGTTGGTTTTTATATACTCAACCGAATAATGCAATTTGGTGTTCCCGGTTTTCCCGGCAAAAAAAAGGAAGTACCCAAGTACAAAGGTAGCGGCTGTTGCGGAAATCCATTTCATCCATAGGTACAACCCTTTTTTTGAGTGGATTGCTTGTCTTGATGTTAGCTCTTTGTCAATATTGTCCCAAATGCTTTCAGGAGGCTCAAATGTACTCATCCGACCGACCAAACCTGAAATCTGTTCGTTTTCAAGTTTAGTAGCTACACCTTCCCATACCTGATCTTTCGGAGAATAATCCGGCAGATTTTTCAGTGCCCTGAGTAATATATTCCGATTTTTTTCCACTATTCCTGCTCTTTATTGAGATTTTCACGTAGCATCCGCTTGGCTTTAAGCAATTGTGTTTTAGAGGTATTGACTGAGATGTCCATCATTTCGGCAATTTCCCGGTGTTTAAATCCTTCTATCTCATACAAAGTAAAAATCGAACGGTAACCATCAGGGAGTGAGGCAATGGCCTTTTCCAACAATTGAATGTCAATGGTGGAGCCCCAGTCTATGGTGATGGGTTCCTGAGCAACTTCTATTTCGACGAAATGAATTCTTTTTTTGATTTTTTTTAAGGCGGCCCTTGCTATGATCGTGTGAATCCAGGTTCCCAGCTTCGACGCTCCGTTAAATGATTTCAGGTTATCAAATACCTGTATAAATCCCTCCTGCAGCGCATCATTGGCATCTTCAAAGTTGTTGGTAATTCTATAGGCGATGGTGTACATTTTCGTTTTATATTGATCATACAAAGCCTTCTGAGACGTTCTGTCATTTTTCAGACATCCATTGATAATTTCTTCTTCCCGGAATTTTGGCATCTATTTGGCTTTGCCGTTTATGGTTAGTGATCAAAGGAATGAAAATGGTTGTCTGTTCATCCCTTTTTTTTAAATTAATTAACACTAAAATGAACCTGTTGCCCTTTGAATGTCAATCAATACGAAAAGTAAGTGATCTTAAAGTTAGAAAAAACCAGAAAATACGACTTTTAACGCACAGAATTAATTATCATGCTCAGGCTGGCTTCGCCCCATCCGGAACTACTCTGAGGTAAAGGTTCAAATAAATGGCATTTCTACACCACAAATGAATTTAAACCTTGAAATAAAACAATAAATGAGGACGCTAAAAGTCACATTCCCAAGCTGTTTTGTGTGAATATTCACTCAATCCTGGCTAATCAACAACCACCAATTTTCTGTAGACAGCATGGCCATCATTAAAATCAACCTTGAAATAATAAATTCCGGTATTTAGAATATCCACATCAATGGCTACTTTGTTTGATCCCATATCCAAAGTTTTAAGAAAACTTGTTACCCTTTGACCGTTGATACTGTAGATAGAAGCGCTGATTTGCACCGATTTAGCCATGTTTATTTCTAAATACGTCTTGTCCATTACCGGATTTGGAAATAGGTTGCTCATAAATCCAACATATGGCGGTAGCTGCTCTTCAATTCCAATGAGGATTTCATTATCTTTTATCAGGATACTGATGTTGTCAACAGAGGGCATGGCGGCATTGAGTGTATATAAAAGTGGAACCATTTTTTTTCCGGCCATTTCGACCAGCATTTTGTAGGTGCCAAATCCCAGGTTTTTAAAGTGAAACCCTCCTTCGTCATTAGAATAGACAAAGGCAACACAATGATCGGATTCATCCAGAAGGAAAACAAGTACACCTGGTGCCGGAGTTAAGACGTCGGTAGGTTGTTGGTAGTTAATATGACCATCAATGGAGCCCGTACCTGTTGTTATTGTTGTTAAAGGGATCATGTGGATATCCGCATTGTAAGTATCTTGATTCAACACCAACAGGGTAGCATCCTCCCAATGCATAACATCACCAAAATAGGTAGGTATGTACAAAGAGCCATACTTTGAAATTTCGTCAGAAACTGCCTGGATATAGTATTGATTTTCATAAAATGGAAAGAAGAAATAATACCCCAACGTATCATTGATGGTGGTTGAAAAGGTTTCTATAACCCGGCCATTTTCAAAAAGAGCAGCTTCAACAGTCCCCAGGTTCATTTTTTCGGTTCCGGCAAATACATTGCCACCCAGCACCATTGGTGATGAAGACACAACAACAACAGGGCCATCCGGATCAGATTCACAAGAGAGGTTGCCTTGATTGTTGAGATAAACGGCTGTTAATGAATAGCTGTAGCTGCCATAATCCAGATCATTGTCTTGATACAGCGTGTCGGTAATCAGATTTGTATTAATAAGCGAATCATCTCTGTAAAGATTATACCCATCCACGAAATCAGCATTGAGTAGCGGAGTATTCCAGGATAAATCGACATCAAATCCATCAAAAGTTGCCATGAAGTTGGTGGGGGGATCGCATGGTGCCAAAATTGTTATTTCCACAGGATCAGTTGGCTCAGATTCGCAGATCAAATTGCCCTGGTCATCCACATAAACGGCAGAAACCTGATAGCTGTAAGTGCCGTGGTTTAAATCGGAGTCCGAATACAGGGTATCAACGATCAGGGTACTGTTTATCAAAATATTATCTCTAAAAAGGTTGTAACCTCCCACAGAGTTGGTTTGCAGGACCGGGGAATTCCATTGTAGGGTTATTTCATCTCCGGTTGGCGTTCCATTGAGGTTGACAGGAGGATTACATGGTGAAGTTGTTGATGCCAATTCTAATCCGAAAATTCTATCATCCTGAATAACAATTCCCAAGGTAACTGTTCCTGTAACCAACTGAGCATGTGTAAACAATCCTCCAACAAATCCTCCGGGAGACAGATAATCCAAATCCATGTAAAAACCGGTTTCTGACTGGGTAATCAAGCTATATTGTACCAGCGTATTGCTGTTGGCAGGCTCTTGACTCGAAGCCCATAAATAGGGCCCTCCTTCGGTCCAATTGTCGTAAGTTAACCCATAAAGACTGCCATAAGCACCCACGGGAAATTGACCTATTATGTTGCCCAGTTTGTCTATAATAGAGATGTCAGTTGACCAATTGTTAAGATAAAATACATCCAGATCTGAATCATAGGCCAAAGCCCTGATACTTTGCGGAATACGAATTTTGTTGATTAACACTTTGTTTTCAAAATCCATCACATACAAAGTATCTGTAGCCCTTCCTCCGTAAAAGTATTGACCATCATAGGTTAAGTCCCGTATTTTGTTGACCCCCGGAATACTGAAGATTTCGATAACATTCCCGGAAAGGCCGTATTTTTTAAATTCTGAGGAGTTCCATTCAGAAGCATAGATATACTCTCCATCAGTTTCTGCTCCTGAAACAACACCCCCTGGCAGCGAGTCGAAAACATTGATGGAAAATTGTATGTCCCAGGTATCTCTTGAAGGCTCGGGTATATGTTTTTGTGTATTAGGCATTGAATCAATATCAACTGTTTTGAACGACATGTCGGGAGTTTTCTGCGCATGTATCATCAGGAAACCAAGAAGTATGAAGGTAGTAGTAATAAGTTTTTTCATGATGAAAATTCTAAAGTCCAAATGGTATTTTTATGATACTGACGTCTGTATAAAGGGAACCGTGTTGTCTATATAGTTGCATGGTGATTAAAAATTATATTGTACTCCGGCCCGAATGCTCCAGGAATATGGATTACCCGCCTTTTCATTTTGGTACGTTGAGTTGGTGAAATAGTTAAACATCGGGCCAAGTTTCATCACCACATGTTGTGAAAGATGATAGCGGATATCTAGTTGTGTTGAGATTTGAAACAATTCTTTGGCGCGTGTTGCCTTTGGATAGCTGCTGTTGAGTATTCGTGCGTTTTCTCTAAAGAGGGAAGGATAGTTTAAGTTGTTCTGAATAAGATGCAACCAGGAGATTCCGCCTGATAGTGATACGGAAAAATGTTTGTCCGAATACAGATCAACCCCAACGATAAATGGAACCTTTACATATTTATACTGACTTTTAAACTGGGTCTTGTCAGCATATTCAATGGAGTCGTAAACATCCACTGTCGTGGTAAAAAACTGTGTGGTTCCTGATATCGGGTCGTAATAAACCGAGTCAACATAAATGTAGGAATTGATGAGTTTGTTTTGAAGATAGTTGTATGTAATTTCCGAGTTATCACTTGAGAATACTGCTCCTACGCCTGTTGTGAAGAATATTTTACCCGGGTGATAACTGAGCTCTATATCCAGGGAATTCCAATCCTGAAGCTTGGTTCCATCAACCCTGTTTCCTTCCAGAAACTGATCAAACCTGCCAATTATACCAACACTGAAATAGGAATTGGTTCCTGTATACGAACTACAGGGCAAATCATCTTTTCTTTGGGGTATCAGCTCCGGACTTTCCAAAGTCAGGACACCTTTTCTTAGGGATAAACCTGTTATTGAAATGGGATGTTTTTCAGTTTCCGAAACGAAAATGTCACCCGCGTACGATACATTCGCTTCTCTCCGGAGGATGGTCATTTGCTTTGATTCAGGATTTCCCAATCTCTCTGTTTGGACCATAGGTGTGGATTCGTTACGAGCAAGTTTTTTGGTGACATCGGTTTGTACAAGCTGACCCGATTGCAAGATTGGTTCCTGCACACTTTTTAAATCGTATCCTCCCATTACAGGTTTTTGATTGTCAACAAAAAATTCAATAGGTGTGTATGGTGCAAAATTCTTGTATTGTTGGTATTTCAGGAATCCAACGAAAGTAATCAATAACAACGCTACCAGGAGTAAGCCTTTTCTGAGGTTGTTTTTAGAGGGGGGTTGATGAGAAAGCGTTTTCTCAATGATTTCCCACAAATTGGGATCGGGCTGATGCAGCGGAAGTTCGTTTACGGGAAATGAAAACAAATCAGTCTCTAACCTGTCCCATACTAACTTATCCGGTAAGTGAACCGGAAGCTCTTTGATGGCCTGCATCAGGATATGGTCGTTGTTTTCCTTCATGTTAATGGCCGTTACTTAGCATTTTCCGAAGGTGTTTTTTGGCGTGAAATAATTGCGATTTCGATGTTCCTTCTGAGATATTCAACATTTTAGCCACTTCCTGATGTTTGTAACCTTCAATTGCAATCAACGAAAATACAATGCGATAACCTTCGGGGAGATTAAACATTGCTTTTTCCAACAATTCTCCTGACATGGGGTCGGGCCAGGTGATTATGCCATCGGAGATGGGTTGATCGGTATATTCAACCTGACGGAGCTTTTTTAGTGTTTTAAGTGAAGTGTGGATCACAATTTTTCGCATCCAGAATTTTAAAACTGCTGTATTTCGCAGCGATTTAATGTCGTTAAAAATTTGAATAAATGAATCATGCAGAATGTCGTTGGATAAATCCTTGTCGTTAACAATGTGATAAGCCGTTGTGTACAATTCATTACTATACCTGTTGTACAATAACTTGCGTGAATGGTTGTCTTTTTCAATACAGCCTTTTACCAAATCGTCATCTATTAGGGTATAGGTGTTCGTTTTCAACTAGTTAGAATCAGTTTGTTAAATGATAAATAATTGTCATTAAAAATAGTTGTTTCAAGGGTTAAAAAGCGATGTTGGTGAAAAAAAAACTTCCTCTTCCATTTTACTAACAGAAAGATACTCCTTTTTCGCTTTTAGTTTAATAAGCGAAAAAGGAGTATGGATACGAGTACTGAATATTTTTGCTATTAATTTCCTTTCACAAATTTTTGAGTAAATGAATAACCCTTTCCGTTTGAAATTTGCACAAAGTAAATACCCGGCTCAAATTGACTTGTGTTGATGTTTAAATCTTTTGAACCTGTGATGTAGAGGTTCTTTTGTTGAACCACCTGACCAAGTTGGTTTGTGATTTGATATTGGATTTTACCCTGATCTGACAGTTGAAGGTGGACAATTACGAAATCGTTGGCCGGATTGGGATAGATATTAAAAGCTGTCAACATATCGGGAGCTCCTACATCAACCAGTGAGTTTGCATACGACAATTCCAGAGCAAAGATCAGCTCATTCTGAATCAACCCTCCCATAGTCACATCCGAACTGCCATTCAAAGCACGAAGGAACAATCCCCCTGCATAGGCATCATTAGAGGTCAAACCTGCTACATCAATCATGTTTCCAGTTTGTGCCTGGGCAGCAATGTCGTACTTTACAATCATAGCTCCGCTGCTTTCCTGACTAAATCCCCATAGAAAAGGACCGTTTATCGATGTATTGTCGTAAGCCAGTCCACTGATAGATCCTATTGTAATGCCTGATGCTTCCCAGGAATCGAGAACATTACCCTGAAAATCCATTTTATAAAAAACCGGATCCCATTTTTCGCTTGCCCAGAGGATATTCTCCACAGGATCGTAAGCCATTCCTCGGATAGAGAAAGTAGTAAAAACTGTATCGATCAGCACTTTGTTATCCATATCCAGTACAAAAAAGTAATTCTCTTTGGGGCTTCCATAATAGTATTGACCATCGTAAGCCAGATCCCGTGTTTTTTGTGCTCCGGGAATACTAAAGATGTCCAACACTGTCCCCGACTGGTTGTACCTGGCAATGCTATCATGCATCCATTGGGTCACATATAGATCGATGCCATTGGTTTCCACACCATATTCACCTATAAAGGCGATGCACGGAAATGAAAATTGTAGATTAAATGTGTCCCGATCAACCATGGGAGTTGCAACAATATCCTGTCCGGGAGCGATCTCAATTTGATTTTGCTGGGCAAAACAAGTGAGTCCGATTAATCCGATGAAGAAAAGTAATACGTGTTTCATAATGAGTTAGGTTTGATGATTAAAAGCAATTATAATATTGTATTTCCCTAAAGGGACTTCTGAAAGGAAGATGGTTGTATGGGATACTGAAGATAGTTGCAATCCCCGATGAAATATGTATTGACTGGATTTGCTTTGTCGATAGGTCGGCTCTCTGATCGCTCGCTCTATTTACATCAGTTTCGCCCCATCCGGCACTTTCTTATCCGGTACCGCCAGCACAATGGCTCCCGTTTCGTTGGCAAAACCCGTAATTAAACATTCCGAAATAAATGGCCCGATTTGTTTGGGGAGGAAGTTCACCACTCCGATCACTTGCTTGTTTAACAATTCTTCTTTGGTGTAAATTTCTGTAATTTGAGCGCTGGATTTTTTGATGCCTATTTCTTTCCCAAAATCAACGATAAGCTTGAAGGCAGGCTTTCTGGCCCCGGGAAAATCCATAACCTCAATAATGGTTCCAATTCTCAGTTCTACCTGTTCAAATTCGTTCCAGCTGATTTGTTTCATGATCCAGTAGTTTTAAACATAATAAAACAAAATCAGCTGACTTAAACTTCCCAATAAAAACCCTCCATAAACCTGAGCCGGAGTGTGAGCTTTTAAAATTAACCTCGCAGTTGCAACCATTCCGGTGATGAGAATGATCGCGTAAAGCCAAAGTATGACATCAACCCGTGCATTCAGCGAATATCCCATAAGGGCGCCTAAAAACCCTCCCCAGGATGTAGCGTGAAGGCTGATTTTTGTGAAGTAATTGATGATTAAACACAACAAAATCAACATGGTGGCACCAATCATAAACAAGGTGATGATGCTGTTTTGCTCCATTTGTTTCAACAAATAATAAGTGAGGTAAAAAAATGCCGAAACGATAATTAAGGGTAGTGCCCTCTCCTGGCGTTCGGGCATCTCCATGCTTTTTACCACATCAAATTTTCGTAGTATCAACAAGATGAGCGCCGGTAACATAAAGGTTGTCAGAAATACAAGGAGGGTCATCAGATAGCGAACCTGAATGGGTATGGCCAACACAAAATGGGTGTTTAAGTTGATGAAAAGCAATAGCGCGTATGTGGGCACGAGCAATGGATGAAACAGAACGGAAATGACCTTGGCCGGTTTAACATGCATCGGATAAAGAGTTTATTGTAATTCTTTGCGCAATCGGGCAACAGGAATATTGAGCTGCTCGCGGTATTTGGCCACCGTACGCCGTGCAATGGGGTAGCCTTTTTCTTTTAGTCGCGTGGTAAGGTATTCATCTGTAAACGGCTTTTTCTTGCTTTCCTCGTTGATGATATCACGCAGGATGGTTTTTATTTCACGTGTTGAAACCTCCTCACCATCATCTTTTTGCATGCTTTCGCTGAAAAAGCTTTTAAGCAGCAGGGTTCCAAAAGG
This sequence comes from Bacteroidetes bacterium GWF2_41_31, assembly GCA_001769215.1. Taxonomy (GTDB): domain Bacteria; phylum Bacteroidota; class Bacteroidia; order Bacteroidales; family F082; genus UBA6244. Next base: position 93,625 of record MEOL01000032.1, on the reverse strand, counting down.
CGTCTGTACATATTTGCTGTTGGCTACGCGCGATATAGTACTGATATCCAGGTTTACCTTTTCGGCAATATCTTTCAATATCATGGGGTGAAGCTTGGTATCGTCACCGGTAAGCAGATAGTCGCGCTGGTAATCCATGATGGCTTCCATTGTTGATGTTAAGGTGTTCTGCCGCTGTTTGATGGCATCGATAAACCACCTGGCCGAGTCCACTTTTTGTTTGATAAAAACCAAGGCTTCCTTTTGTTGCTTTGATTTTTTCTGGTCGCCGAGTGAATGGATCATGTTGGCGTAGGAATGACTGACGCGCAAGTCAGGATTATTCCATGAGTTTAGCGTTAGTTCCAGCACTCCCCCATTGTTGCTAATGTTGAAATCGGGAATAATATAGTGGTTGGTTTTGGCGGTCTCGCTAAGCGAATTTCCCGGTTTTGGATTAAGCCTTAGAATTTCTTCGATGCCCTTTTTAAGTTGGTCTTCGGATATTTCAAGGCGTTTGGTTATTTTCTGATAGTGTTTTTTTGTAAAATCGATAAACGATCGGTTGAGTATTCTGATGGCCAGATCAATGGCTTCGGAAGGGAATTCCCGCGATTTTCGCTGAAGCTGGATAAGCAAACATTCTTTCAGGCTTCGTGCCCCGACACCCGAAGGATCAAATTCCTGTATTATGGTTAAAATATGTTCCACTTCCTCTTTTTCGGCCATAACATTCTGGCTGAATGCCAGATCATCGATAATGGCTTCGATGGAGCGTTGCAGGTATCCTGAATCATCAATATTGCCAATAATGTAAAGGCCGATTTGCAGGTTTCGTTCGTCAAGATACTGCTGTCTCAGTTGCTCTTCCAGCAGTTCGTGAAAGGTGATGCCTGAGGCAAATGGAATTTCCTTGCGCTCTTCATCCGAACTGTAATTGTTGGTTTGAAGTTTATACGAAGGAATGTCATCGTCAGTCATGTAGTCGTTCAGGTCGAATTCAGGATCTTTTTCCTGATAATCATCAATGCTTGTTTCGGCGTAATCATCGCCCTCATCGCTTGATTCGGGTGTATCCTCGCTATCATAATCGCTCATTTCTTCCCCATCAATTTCCAATGCGGGATTGTCTTCAATTTCCTGCTTTATACGCTGCTCAAGACCAATGGTGGGAATCTGCAACAATTTCATCAACAGAATCTGTTGTGGAGAAAGCTTTTGAAGCAGTTTTTGTTGAAGACGTTGGTTTAGCATAAAACATTATCAAGTTTGGGGACATCACTTCCCTGGTTCAATCATGACAAATGTAGCAACATTTTTATTATGGCACAGTTTTGGATTAGCGAATTTCGGGATAATATTAACCATCCGCCTTCAACTCTTTGTACATCAATATTTAAAAGGTCTTAAAACTCCAGGTTTTGGGGTGTTCTGGGGAATGGAATCACATCGCGGATATTCCCCATGCCTGTGATAAAGAGCATCAATCGTTCAAATCCAAGTCCGAAACCGGCGTGTGGTACGGTTCCAAACTTCCTGGTTTCGAGATACCACCACATGCTCTCTTCCGGAATGTGCATCTCTTCCATGCGTGTGGCAAGCTTGGTATAATCCTCCTCGCGCTGCGAACCACCAATTATTTCACCAATCTGCGGAAAGAGTACATCCATAGCGCGAACGGTTTTCCCGTCATCATTTTGTTTCATGTAAAACGCTTTGATGTTCTTGGGATAATCGGTCAGGATAACGGGTTTTTTAAAATGTTTCTCTACCAAATAGCGTTCGTGCTCCGATTGCAGGTCGGCGCCCCATTCTTCGATGAGGTATTGGAATTTTTTCTTCTTGTTGTGGTTCGAATTTTTCAGGATGTCGATGGCCTCGGTATAGGTGATGCGTTCAAAAGGATTGTCGAGCACGAAACGCAACTTTTCAATCAATTCCATCGAACGCTCCTCTGCCTTTTTGTTTTTTTCCTCTTCTTCGAGTCGTTTGCTTAAAAACAGCAGGTCGTCCATACAATGTTCAAGGGCATAATCAATCACATATTTGAGCATGTCTTCGGCCAGGTCCATGTCATCGTTGATATCACAGAAGGCCACTTCGGGTTCAATCATCCAGAACTCGGCCAGGTGGCGGGTTGTGTTGGAGTTTTCGGCCCGGAAGGTAGGACCGAAAGTATACACTTTTGAAAGTGCCAGTGCTGCCAGTTCGGCTTCCAGCTGCCCGCTGACGGTAAGGTTGGCGGCCTTTCCAAAGAAATCTTTTGTAAAATCAATGTTTCCATCCGGCGTTTTGGGCAGTTGCTTCAAATCGAGTGTCGTCACCTGAAACATTTCGCCTGCACCTTCGGCATCCGAGCCGGTGATAATGGGAGAGTGAACGTTGTAAAAACCCCTGTCGTTGAAGAAACTGTGGATGGCAAAGATCATGGCATGACGAATTCGTCCGATGGCACTGAACGTGCTGGTACGATAACGCAGGTGTGCCTTTTCGCGCAAAAATTCTAAAGAATGTTTTTTAGGCTGCAAAGGGTATTCGTTGGGATTGGCTTCGCCCAGAATTTCCAGTTTGGTGGCCTGCACTTCCACCCGCTGACCACTACCGGCCGATTCAATCAACAATCCATCCACCGAAAGGGCAGCTCCTGTATGTATGCGTTCGAGCAGCTTGTCGTTTTCTTCACTCATCTCCACAACCACCTGAATATTATTGATCGTTGAGCCATCGTTTAATGCGATAAAAGCCACATTTTTACTTCCCCTTTTGGTACGAACCCAACCTTTTACATTAATTTCGTGTCCTGCTTCTGTTGATTTCAACAGCTCATTAATTTCAATTCTCTTCACCTGAAATGGTATTTATAAAACTTTGCAAAAAAACTAAATTTCACGCAATTAACCGTTGTAATGGAATGCTATTTTACAAATATTTGTGTTTTAAACCAATTCTGTCCATATCAATGTCTCTGTTTAAAAATATTTTTGATCATCATCCGTTATCAACAAAACAATTTCCATTGATGAAAATGCTCAACTACAACTTCATCTTTTATCCCACTGTGATGCTTCTATTCATTATAAGCGCTGCATTTAAACCAGGCGAAGGCTTAAACAAAATGCCGGGCAACCCTGAACCGGCCATCTGCTGGGATGAACAGCGCAAGCTTGACTGGAATGACTTTAAAGCCCGGCGAAAGCCAAATGGAAAAATAGCGGCAGCCATCTCCACCTGCGGGTTTGGGTTCGAAGCCAAAGAAGAAAACCACCGACTGATTTCGTTGGAGGTTTTTGTAAAATTCTATCCTGAAAAATCGTGGAAAAACCCAGCCCATCAAACCGAAGCGGTGCTGGCTCATGAACAATTGCATTTTGATATTACCGAATTAATGGGGAGAAGGTTCTATCAGGAAATTCTCAACATGAGACAAAAGGGAAAACTAAACCAGCGAAACATCAAAAAAGTTTACGAACGCATGGAAAAAGAACATGGCGAAATGCAGGCATTGTACGACAAACAAACAAACCACAGCCTGAACACCAAATTGCAATCATGGTGGGATCAATATCTTGCTTCTGAGCTGATCAAAACGGCCCCATTTTCTAATTACCATAAGTTACCAATATAGAAGTTACTGTTCGGAATCATCCCTAAGTTTTATATCTTTGCCTGTAAATCATCAAAATGAATTTTCGCGTCATCATCCTATTTATCAATATATTGTTGGTGAGCCTTTTGGGATGCAAAAAAGAAGGTGGCCCTAACTGGATTTATTGCCAGGAGTGCTCAGCCGATAACTGGATTGGATCTTATAGCGGGCAGGGCGATTACTTTAACGGAAGTGAAAACAAGCAATACCTTCAAGTGGAAACCCGGATGGATATTGTACAATTAAACGGCAATGCGCTGCAAATGAACATCATGGTACCCGATTTTTATCAAGTTTCCTTTTATACTACAAAAGACGATAACGAGTATTATATTAATGTTCCGGGATCAAATAAATCACTTTACCTTGTTTTGGCACAAAGCGGGAGTCAGTCCAGAATTACCGGTACCGCTAAATCATATCATTATAAAGTTGATTCGCTGATTGTTGATCACAGTGTTAGTTTTGAAGTAATAAAACACGAAAAATGATTCGGTTTTCGCCGGAATTTAATTTGTCGGACAACCATTCCTGAAGTGGATTTGTCATTGTATTTTAACAACTTATTAACTATTTTCGCCTGTAAATTAAAAATTGTAACTCAAGGGATATAACAAATCAATTCTTATTTAAATTCCTATTATGCAAATCTTTAAGCAATGTGTTGCCTGTATTATTTTACTTACCCTGATCGGTATCGTAACTATTCCGGTGTTTGCTGCCACCATTTCAACCGGAACAGGGGATAAAACAACTTTGGAGTTAACAACCAATTCTCCTGAAAAACTGGTTTTTATTAATACCATTGGAGACATCAGGACCGAAAAGATGAAACATGGGCAGGATGATTATACCCGATTGGTGATCCCAACCTACACACGCAACACCACCATTGGAATTCCAGAACTCCCGGTTAAGCGACAGTTGATTGAAATACCCTACAATGCCCAGGTTCAAATTACTGTCCTCAGCTTCGAGGTGAATGAATTTAACCTGGCTGAAACAGGCATGGCGCATCTACTTTATCCCGTTCAAGCCTCTCAATCAAAATGCGGTAACCAGCTGGCATTCGAGCTTGATGCGGAAGCTTATCAAAAAAATGAATTTAACTCGGACGAACTGGTATCGGTAGATATCCTTGGCCGCATGCGTGGTGTCGATATAGGCCGTTTAAACATTGCTCCTGTTCAATACAATCCGGTGACAAACACCATCAAGGTGTATGAAAACCTGCGTTTTGAAGTGACCTTTTCAAACGCAGATCTGAGCAAAACCCAAAGTGAAAAAGAAGGATTAACTTCACCCTACTTTACGGCTCCATACAGCAGCCTGATAAATTATGCACCAACCGCTTCACGCGAAAACATGACCAATTATCCGGTGAAATATGTCATCGTTTCCGATCGCATGTTTGCCGACCAGCTTCAGCCTTTTGTACAATGGAAAACCAGAAAAGGATTTACGGTGGTGGAGGCTTATACCGATGTGATTGGCACTTCATTAAACGATATAAAAGCCTATTTACAAGGGCTATACGATGCCGGAACTCCTGACGATCCTGCCCCTTCGTTTGTACTTTTTGTAGGCGACATTAGCGAAATTCCTGCCTGGGACAATGGGAATGGTGTTACCGATAGAAATTATGTAGAATATACCGGCGATTTGTTTCCCGAGATATTTTACGGACGTTTTTCAGCACAGAACGCCACTCAGCTCCAGCCTTACATCGACAAAACCTTGCAGTATGAACAATATACCATGCCCAACCCTACCTTTCTCGATACGGTGGTCATGATTGCAGGGATGGACGGTTCATTTGGTCCCAATTGGGCAAATGGTCAAATAAACTATGGAACCATAAACTACTTTAATTCCGATCATGGAATTTTTTCTCATACTTATTTGTATCCTGAATCGGGAAACAACGCGAACAACATTCATCAAAACATCAGCGATGGTGTATCATTTGCCAATTATACTGCCCACTGTGGACCTGACGGTTGGGCCGATCCTTCCTTTTCCATCAGCGACATTGCCAACCTGAGTAACCAGGATAAATATGGACTGCTCATTGGCAACTGTTGTTCATCGAGTGAGTATCAAACCAATTGTTTTGCAGAAGAAATGTTACGCGCGCCCAACAAAGGGGCCGTAGGTTATATTGGAGGCTCAAACAGCACCTATTGGGATGAAGATTATTATTTTGGTGTGGGTGTGGGGGCAATCACCGAAAACCCGCCCTCGTATGAAGAAACCGGTTTGGGAAATTACGACCGGGCTTTCCACGACCATGGAGAACCTTTTAATGAATGGTACACGACCATGGATCAACATATTTTTGCTGGAAACCTGGCCGTAACCGAAAGCGGTTCTTCGCTGGAAACCTACTACTGGGATATTTATAACCTCATGGGCGATCCTTCGCTCATGATCTACTATTCAGTTCCTGATGACATGACCGTAACACATCCATCAACCATCCTCATTGGACAAACATCCATCAACATTACCGCGGTTCCTTACGCTTATGTTGGATTATCAATGAACAATGAATTGAAGGGAATGGGCATTGCCGATGCCTCGGGAACACTGGTGCTTGAATTTGAATCTTTTTTATCACCTGGTGATGCTGAGTTGGTTGTAACTGCACAAAACTATCAGCCTGCTATCGCCCCTATCACCGTTATCCCTGCCGAAGGGCCTTATGTCATCTATGAGAGCCATATAGTTAGCGGATTGGGGTTCACCTATCATACCAGCGAGGTCATTCTTTTAACTATGGAGAATGTGGGTTCTGAAGACGCTTTGGGAGTACTGGTTTTGCTAACCACCAACAATCCATACGTCACCTTAATCGACACCCTGCTTGATTTTGGCGATATTGCCGCAGGACAAAGTGTAGAGGGTAGTTTGCCTTTTGGATTTACGGTTGCCGACAACATACCCGATCTGGAGACCATCGTGTTTAATGTAAAGGCAACTCTTGCCACCGGCGATGAATTTGAATCATCGTTTACAGATATAGGGCATTCCCCGGTACTCACCTACAACGGGTTTTCAATTGATGATGCTGCCGGTAATAACAATGGCAAACTCGATCCTGGTGAAACAGCCGACCTGATTGTCAGCTTAAAGAATAATGGTTCGGCAACGGCACAGAATGTGAGCGGTTTGCTTTCTACACAAAGTCCGTATCTTATTATCAACCAAAGCGTGCAGCCATATGGAGAACTGCTGGCAGACTCTGTAAAGAGCCAACGGTTCAATGTATCCGCCTCTTCAGATACACCTACCGGCGTGATGGCATTTGAAACAATCGACTGGGTGGCCGATTTCGGTATAACAGGAACAGGATCGTTCGACTTTACCATTGGCCAGATTCCTGTGTTGGTGGTCGATTTGGCCCAATCGAACAATTCCCCTGCTGAAATGATGTCGTGTTTGAGTGTACTCACTGTTGGCAGTGAATTGACCAATTCCCTGCCCGATGACCTGAATATCTACCAAAGCATTTTTGTGTGTCTGGGCACCTATCCTGATAACCATGTACTTTCCTCAAGCGACGGAGATAAACTGGCCGGATTTATGAGTCATGGCGGTCGTGTGTTTATGGAAGGAGGTGATACCTGGGCTTATGATAACCAAACCGCTGCTCATGCATTGTTTCATATTTCCGGTGATGGAGACGGTAGCGGAGACTTGGCACAGGTTACAGGATTAACTGGCACGTTTTCAGAATATTATGATTTTGTTTACGATGGAGCCAACAGCTACATAGATCACCTTATCCCCGATACCAATGCTTTTACCCTTTTCAGAAATGTAGAAATAGGTTATGATGTAGCAATTGCCTACGAGAATGATGTGTATAAAACGATTGGAACCTCCTTTGAGTTTGCAGGTTTGGTTAACAATACAACCAGTACCAAAGACGGCCTTATGGCAGAAATTCTCCATTTTTTCAATATTCCCTTTATCTGGACCCATGTCGAGAACCAACCAAAAGAAGCCTTTGAACTGATGGTTTACCCAAATCCTGTGATCAACTCACTTAATATCAGAATAAATACCACCTCGGCGGGGAATTATTCTGTATCTTTGATCGACTTATTAGGAAGAAACATAAACCATTCGGATCAGAATTTGATGCTCAAGGAGGGTACTAACGCACTACAGATGGATGTAAGTGCTCTTGTGGGCGGAGTTTATTTTTTGATAGTAAAAACACCAGCAGGGGAAGTAACAAAAAAAATAATGATCAATTGATCAGCACAAAGTAAGGATGTCTTTAAACAATAACTTAACTATAATGAAAAAAATTACTTTAACAATCGTATTACTCGTCAGTTTTGTCGGGACTTATGCATCCGATTGGGTGCAGGTTTCAGGTAATCAGGTGAAAGAATCCACAGTTTCACTGGTTCAGGCTACAACCGGGTCAACCATCCTGCATTATTCATTGGCGGGGTACTCTTTTAATGAAATAGCTACTGAAAGAGGCGCGGCCATGCAGATTCTGTGCCCGGAGGGTTCTCCCATTTTATTAAATGGCGCCCCCGGCCTGCCCTTGTTCACTACCTCACTGATTATCCCCAATCAGGCTAAAATGAGGGTAAACATCATCAGTTCTTCTTATCAGGAATATCAGGAAGTGCTCATCGTTCCATCAAAAGGCAACCTGACACGCGATATTGACCCGGCAACTGTTCCGTATACTTTTGGGAAACAATACACCAACGATGCTTTTTACCCGGGTGAGGTAGTCGCTTTGCGCGATCCCTATATCATCCGCGATTACCGTGGCCAAACTGTGTTAATCCAACCATTTCAATACAATCCGGTTACGCGTGTTCTGCGTGTTTACTTTGATATCAAGGTGGAAGTAGTTGAAGATGGCACAAGTAACATCAACACCTTGGATGCCGTTGAACCACCTGAAATCGTCAATTCCCAGTTTAATGAAATTTACCAACGTCATTTTATCAATTACCAAAGTACCGACCGATACACTCCCGTTGAAGAAGAAGGCAACATGCTTATTATTTGTTATGGTGCCTTTATGGATTCCATTCAGCCGTTCATCGACTGGAAAATCAGAAAAGGAATTCCTGTGGAGTTGGTGGATGTTTCAACCATTGGTTCCGCTTCGGCCATTAAAACTTATATTGCCAATTATTACAACACCAAAGGACTTGCTTTTGTTTTGTTGGTGGGCGATTCGCAACAGGTTCCTTCTTCTACTGTTGGAGGAAACGATTCGGACAACAACTATACCTACATCGTGGGCAGTGACCACTATCCGGATGTGTTTTGCGGACGTTTTTCAGCTGAGACAGAAGCCCAGGTAACTACCCAGGTTCAGCGCGTTCTGGAATATGAACAAACCCCCGTTGCCGATACAGCCTGGTACCGCAAACTTATTGGAATCGCCTCCGACCAGGGCCCCGGTGATGACAATGAATATGACTATCAACATATCCGTAAAATCGGTAACGAAAAACTGCTGCCTTATACTTACAACTATGCTTATGAGTATTTCGATGGTTCGCAAGGTGGTAACGATGCCCCGGGAAGTCCGACACCTTCGATGGTAGCAACGGGTATCAATTCCGGAGCTACGATCATCAATTATACCGGCCATGGCAGCGACAATGCCTGGAGTTCATCAGGGTTTAGCAGTACCAATGTCAACCAGTTGACCAACACGGGAAAACTTCCCTTTATTTTCTCGGTTGCCTGCGTCAATGGCAACTTTGTAAACAGTACCTGTTTTGCCGAAGCCTGGATGCGTGCCGAAGACAATGGTCAGCCCGCCGGAGCCATCGCCACGTTGATGTCGACCATCAACCAAAGTTGGAATCCACCCATGGGAGGCCAGGATGAAATGAACGACATTCTTACCGAGGCTTATTCAAATAACATCAAAAGAACTTTTGCCGGCATTTCCATGAATGGATGTATGAAGATGAACGATGAATACGGTTCAGATGGAGATGAAATGACCGATACCTGGACTGTTTTTGGCGATCCCTCCCTGGTGATTCGTACCTCCATTCCTCAAAACATGAGTGTAAGCCATGCCAACGAATTACATTTAGGCGAAACCTCGATGACACTTACCTGCAATGCCAACGGGGCAAAGGCTGCCTTAACATTCAACGGCGAAATTCTGGGTACTGCCATTGTTTCAGGAGGTTCGGCGACCATCACCTTTGAAGCGCTGACCGAACTCGGGACAGCTGATTTCGTGGTAAGTGCCTATAATTATAAACCGTATATCACCACCATTGATATCATCCCTGAATTAGGACCTTTTATGGCCATCGCGGGAAAAGTAATAAACGATGTCCCGGGAGGCAATGGTAACGGCCAAATGGATTACGCTGAGGATATCCTGCTCACAATGAGCCTCACAAACATTGGTGTTGAAGCCGGATATGGCATTACTTCTATTCTTAGCAGTACCAGTCCTTACATTGAAATAACCGCCGATTCGGCCAGTTTTGGCGATTTAGCTGTTGGCGATACCGTTGTGGTAACAGATGCTTATGCATTCTCGGTTGCCAACAACCTGCCCAATATGTCGCTGGTTCCGTTCACACTTACCTCTACCGATCAGGATGGAAATGAGTGGGTATCCAATTTTATGATGCCGGGTCACTCAGCCAAACTAATCTTTACCGGATTTTCAATTGATGATGCTGCCGGCAATAACAATGGCAAACTTGATGCCGGAGAAACTGCCAACATCTCGCTTTCGGTTAAAAACACAGGATCGTCAGAGGCTTACCAGGTAATAACACAACTGATGGCTAACAATGGATATGTCACGGTAAACTCCGATCCTTTGAACTACGGGGATATCGCTCCGGGAGTAACCAACTCCATGGCATTCAATGTGAGTGCAGCAGGCGATACGCCGGCTGGCTATACAGCAAATTTCACTGTGGAAGCCTTGGGCAATTTTGACCTGGTCATGACGGATGATTTTTATACCATTGTGGGGCAAATTCCTGTACTCATTCTTAACCTGGCCAATGTGGCTTCTGCAGATACCATGATGGCTTGTTTGCAGGTGTTACAGGTGGGAGGAGAAGTGCAGGATACCTTGCCTTCAAGTCTCGAAATATACACCTCTGTATTCGTATTGCTGGGCTCATTTCCTAATAACCATGTGCTGACAGAAGATGAAGGGAATATTCTGGTTACTTTTTTACAAAATGGAGGACGTGTTTATATGGAAGGTGGTGATACATGGAGTGCTGACACTTTAACAGCACTTCATCCTATGTTTTTCATTAAAGGTACCGAAGACGGAATGGATGACCTGGGGACCATTGTCGGTGACGAATCGAATTTCCTTGCCGGATACTCATTTGAATACAATGGATTTAACAGTTCTGTCGACCATATTGTACCTTATCCCGGCGGTAAGGTGCTTATGAGCAATGTCTCCCCTGAATATAATACAGCTATTAGTTACGAAAACGATATTTATAAGACTGTTGGAGCCGTTTTCCAATTTGATGGAATGACCAACCAGGAAGGCTCAACCAAGGAAGGTATGATGGCAAAAATTCTGGAATTCTTTGGTGTCAGCTTCACCTGGACTGAACTTGATGAAACGGCGGCTCTTAACATGGGCGTTATTGCCTATCCCAATCCATTTAACGATCAGGTTACTTTTAAACTGAATTTGGATGAAAAATCCCCCGTTACTTTGGAAGTATTCGATTTAACCGGCAGGGTGGTATATTCTGCCGGGCAAAAAGTGATGAACCCCGGTCCTCAAAAACTGGTTTGGAATGTTCAAGACACACCTCCTGGCATCTATACCTATCGCATTAAAGCCGGAAACACGCTGATCACAAATAAACTTGTACGTGTAAACTAACAAGTAGTTTATTATCATAACAAAAAGAGGGTGGAATTGTTCATCCTCTTTTTTTGTGCCGGGTGCATAAAAATGCGGATATTTGTCAACTCAATTAGAATACCCTACATGCGTCTACCTTTGTTTTTTGCCAAACGGTATCTTCTTTCAAAAAAATCGCATAACCTGATCAATGTGATTTCGATGATTTCTGTAGGAGGCTTGTCGATTGGTACCATGGCGCTGATTGTAGTTTTGTCGGTATTCAATGGGTTTGAAGAAGTGATAAAATCCTTATACAGCACTTTTAATCCGGATTTTCAGGTAACGGCACTAACCGGAAAGACATTTCATTACAGCCAATTTCCAACATCCAGGCTTGCACAACTTCCCGAACTGGCCAATATTATGGAGGTGGTAGAAGAAGATGCATTATTGCGATACAACGATCAGCAATTCATTGCCCGATTCAAAGGGGTGCCTAAAACCTTCCAGGAGATCTCGCATGTCGACAGCATGATGATTGATGGCACTTTTATTTTGGAAGAAGTAGAAACAAATTTTGCGGTTCCCGGAGCCGGAGTAGCATGGCATCTGGATATTAATCCGAATAATCCCCTGCATTTACTAACTATTTATGTCCCAAAAAGGGGGAATGCATCTACTTTTCAGTTCAACAGTGCCTTTAACTCAGGATCACTTCACCCGGCAGGCGTGTTTTCTGTTCAACAGGAATTTGATGAAAAATACGTTTTTGTCCCTTTGCGGTTTGCACGCAAATTGATGGACTATACCGATGAAGTCACCAGTGTGGAATTGATGCTGAAACCAGGAGCCAACATTGAAAAATCAAAAGAACAGGTTCAGACCATTGTGGGCAATGATTACCTGGTTAAAAACCGGTTCGAACAAAACGAGTCTCTTTTCAAGGTACTGAAATCGGAAAAAACCATCATTTACCTGATCATGGTATTCATCCTGTTGCTTTCGTCTTTTAACATGATCGGGTCACTGTCAATCCTTATGATCGAAAAAAACAAAGACATGGCTGTGCTGAACAGTCTGGGTGCCAACCGAAAAATGATTAGCCGGATATTCCTGGCAGAAGGAGTATTGATAACTGCTGCCGGTAGTATAGCAGGGCTGCTGCTGGGATATGGCATTTTACTGCTGCAACAAGAGTTTGGCATGCTTAGTCTTGGCAATGGTGAAGGTTCGTTCATCATTGATGCATACCCGGTTAAAATGCATCTGGCCGATTTTTTTCTGGTATTCCTAACCGTGCAGTGCATCGGATTGTTTGCAACCTGGTATCCGGTTAAACTGCTTACTCCTAAGATTACAAAAAGCACCCTGAAATAGTAGATTTAAAGATTACGATAGGGTAACGAAAACTTGATCTCTGTTCCCATTAGATGTACCTTTGACCCAAAATTCTGTAATATAAACTTGAAAATCCTAACCAATATGCTCAATCTCAAAGTCCAGGACGCCATCAATGTACAAATAAAAAAGGAAGAATTTTCCTCACGATTGTATTTATCCATGGCCATTTGGTGCGAAACCAACGGCTATCCGGGAGCCGCGGCTTTTCTCTATCGGCATACCGAAGAAGAACGCATGCACATGATGAAATTCGTAAGGTATGTAAATAACCGGGGAGGGAAAGCACTGGTCTCCGACATCGAAAAACCGGAAAATGATTTCTCTTCTCTGAACGACATCTTCACCAAGATACTGGTTCATGAAGAATATATCACCGAATCGATCAACAATTTGTATGGTATCACCATGGATGAGAAAGACTTTTCAACCGGGAATTTTTTACAGTGGTTTATCACCGAACAAATGGAAGAAGAAAACCTGATGCGGACCATCTTAGATAAAATATCCCTGGTAGGTATGGACAAAGCCGGGATGTTCCATATAGACAAAGAATTGGAGGGGATGGCCACGGCAGCCAAACCAATACCAGCTGTATAATTAACCAGGCCTTTGAGCTGATTGGTAATATATTTTAAGCCTTGAAAAATAGCGTGCTTAATGCACGCTATTTTTTATGCCAATACTTTTATTTGGTGATCGATTGAAAAGGATTTTTTCTCTTATAAATACAATACAATCTGTTGTTTATATAAAAGTAAATGGGAGGTGGGGTATTGTTAGAAACTGTCTAAATTTTTACCGTTGGGAAATCAATGGGTAGAAAAGTAAATTGGTTGTTCTGAATGAATTAAAGTTCGGAAGTTGCATAAGGTTATGCTTAAACCAACTATTTAGAACAACAATAAATTAACGGCAGATATTCATCAACACCTGATAAATACTACATTTGTAACTCAGTGACTCACTAACAATATAAATCAAACATTAAAATAAGCATAATTAATTATCTAAACCTATATAAAGATCATTCCTGTAAAGGTTTTGCAATTCAATCATTGTAATGAAAAGAGTGTTTGTTTCATATATAGCAGGAAAAACGAATATTATTAATAGAATCAATACTAACCAATTTAAACTTCATTTATGTTACGATTAAACATGCTAATTGGCTTTATCATGGTTGCGTTGTGCGTATCGGCCCAACCAAAACTTTCAAAATCATTTAAAACATCCACAACGAAACCATATCAAGTAGTGGATGCACAGATGAAACAATATTTTACTGACAACAAAGGGTTTTCTTATTCCATCAAAACAAGTGGAGATGATGTTACTCTTCAGAAATTCGATATACTGAGTATGAAAGAAGTGGTCCGGAAAGAATATCATGACGGACCTCCTTACAATAAGGCCATCGATGTTGTCGAAATAGGTGATAAATTCTTTTATCTATATGAGTCATTCAACAAAAAGGAAGAAACAAAATCAGTTTATGTAAGGGAGTTTTTTACAGAAGATTGCAGCCTGGGTCAAGAACGAATGCTCCTTACTTCAGACGGTGATGTAGCAAATGGCCCTATCACAGAAAGTATTGGAGTTTGGGGTATGAAAGGCGGCCCACCGTTTAGCGTATATAAATCGTTTGACGATTCAAAAATCATGATTAATTATCGCAGAAAACCATTATTGAAAAACGGTAGTGAAAATAAAGATTTATTGGGGTTTTTTGTATTCGACTCATCACTTGAGCCAATTTGGGGAAGAGAAATAGAAATGCCCTATACGGAACAGGAGATGAATAATCTGGCTTATACTGTTAGCACCGATGGAACAGTATATATGATGTCATTACACAGGATGAAAAAGAATTTCCGGTTACTCACAATACCTGAAGTTGGAAAACTGACTGTCAAGATTATCGACAGTGAAAATTTTATGTTTAAACATTTGTATATGGCAGAAAACAAAGATGGCCAACTTGATTTTTTAGGGTTCTATGCAAATGGACTGGAATATAAATTCTGGGAAGGCAGCATAGGCAATTTAAGTTTTAATACAAATGGAATCAGGTATTTTAAACTTTCAAAAGAGGGTGAAATCCTGGCAAACAAAGATATTGAATTTCCTATAGAATTAATCAACAAGTATGAGTCGGGAAGACAGCAGGATAAAAATGAAAAAAGAGAAAGCGTTGGTAAAGCAGGTATAAGGGATGTCGTTCTCAGGAAGTTCACTGTTAATCCGGATGGTAGTGTTTTTATTCTTGGAGAGCAGTATTATTATTCTCAAAAATTAAACCCTAAAAACTATCAGATGACCTATAAATTCCATTATGGTGATTTAGTAGCGGCGAAACTTAATGCCAAAGGCGAGGTTCAGTGGATGAAAAAATTACCAAAAAATCAGTTTGGTACGCAAGGAAAAGGTGGAATGGGAATTGCCTACCTCGAAGGAGATGATTCACATTATATTCTTTTTTTAGACAATGTTAAAAATGCAGATATTGAACCCGATGAATCTCCTGCTAGTCATTTTGATGGTAAAGGCGGTTATCTTACTGCTTACAAAATAGACGATGCCACAGGCAATTACACCAAGCATACACTTTATAATTCGGTGGAAGTAAAAGGTGTGAAGACATACCAGTTTGCAACAACGAGGATATTTGAAGCGATGGATAACGTACTGCTTGTTGAGGTATATATAAAAGACAAAAAAGACATGATGATTAAAATGGAGTTAGTTAACTAAAAAACTGTTTTTCTCCCTGTCGGGAAAAAATACAGGTAAACGTAGATGATGCTAACATTATATCCATAGGACCCTGTTGAATTTAGCTGGTCTATTTTAGGTATGGAATTTATAATAAACCATCGAAACACAACATATTATTAATAAACCAAAAAAAATGAAAGAAATGAAAAATTACCTGATTTTGAGCTTAACCGCGATGTTAATTATTGTTACCATCAGCAGTTGTAAGAAAAATGACGAACAAAATGCGAATACACCCGAACTGACAACAATTGAAGTTAATAGCATTACTTTTAAAAGTGCCAAAGGTGGTGGGATTATTTTAAATAATGGAGGATCCTCCATAGTAAAACAAGGAGTTTGTTGGAGCATCACGGAAAATCCAACCATAACAAACAGTTATACTGTGGATGAAGGAGAAGTAAGTTTTGATAGTAACATTACCGGGCTGAATGATGAAACTACTTACTACGTGCGTTCATATGCAACAAATGAAACCGAAACCGGTTATGGCAATCAAATTTCGTTTACAACACTTAAGAAAATAACAAGTTCGTTTAATGCAACAATTGATGGAATACCGTATAATCCAACACAATTAAATAGAAACATAGTAATGGGTATTATTCAGATTTCTGCTTTAAAAGGTTCACAAAATATGATAATCCGTATTCCGGAGGATTTTACTATTGGTTCACATCCTGTAAGTATGATCGATTATTCAGTTCAGTATTTTCCGGGAAACGGTAAATTATTCACATCAACAAGTGGTTCAGGAACAATAAATATAATTGAATACGATGCGCAAACAGGACGAATTAAAGCTACGTTTAGCTGTACTGCAACCGATATTAATACATCCAACACAGTGAATATTACAAATGGACAGTTTGAAACCACAATTAACTAAATGATTACAATGCTGGTAAGATAGAACTCCTCAGCAATAAAATCAAAAAAGTTCTTCGAAACCGGACAAATATGCACCAGTTAAAGGGGGCAAAACAGAAATCCCTTTAAGTAAAAAGAAAATTGCGCTTCTTTTGACTGGTGCAACTAATTTAGAAATGAAAAAATCAGTCGGATGTTACTTCATGGCCAGCACCAGCTTCTCATACCATTGATTTCCAAACTTCCTGACCAGGGGAGCCTTTAAATAAACATATAAGGGTTCCCCTTTGGTTTTTCCGGCTACCAAAGCAGGCGCACAAATAGTCCATTTGTGATAATTTACCGCTATTGTATCTCCCACTTTGTCGAGCCGGATGGGATACAAATGACACGAAACAGGTTTCTGAAAAGGAATTTTTCCCTCTGACCAGGCTTTTTCGATGGCGCAATACCGGATTTCGTTTTCCTCGTACAAAAAAGCACAAGCCCGGTCGTTGACTAACGGAGTGGCGTAATCGCCTTCGATGTCATAATCAAAAACTCCCGTTTTCTCCACCACCTGAATTCCCTCTTCATCCATATAAGGCTTAATGTCGTCCAGGTAATCTTCCAGAATGGAAATTTCGTTCTCTTCCAGAGGGGCTCCGGCATCGCCCTCCACACAACAATCACCATGACAGGCATGCAGGTTACAGGCAAAAAAAGTATCTTTCAGGGCATCCGATACCAGGATTTCATCAACTATTATCATGACGGCAAAATTAATAAGTTCCACCGGATTAAAACCACTGAAATCAACCTTGTTTTAAACACACTACCCGCCAAAAAATTCGCGATAATTTGATTACTTTTGCCGCGTATTTTATCATTTTTTGTTTAATAACACTTTAAGCATAAGCTATGGCATTCAATTTAAGAAATCGGAATTTTTTAAAGCTTCTGGATTTTTCCCCGAAAGAAATCATGTTTTTACTCGAGCTTTCAGCTGACCTGAAAAAGGCAAAATATGCCGGTACCGAACAACCCCGGTTAACAGGAAAAAACATTGCGCTGATTTTCGAAAAAGCCTCCACACGTACCCGCTGTGCCTTCGAAACGGCCGCTTACGATCAGGGAGCCAAAGTCACTTATCTGGGACCTTCCGGTTCACAGATTGGTAAAAAAGAATCGATGAAAGATACCGCCCGTGTTTTGGGTAGGATGTATGATGGAATTGAATACCGTGGTTTCGGACAAACCATTGTGGAAGAACTCGGAAAATATGCAGGTGTACCCGTTTGGAATGGTCTCACCGACGAATTTCACCCGACACAAATCCTGGCCGACTTCCTCACCATGATGGAACACTCCGACAAACCTTTGCATCAGGTAAGTTTTGCTTATTGTGGCGATGCCCGCAACAACATGGGCAATTCGCTGATGGTAGGTGCCGCCAAAATGGGAATGGATTTCCGTGCCGTAGCCCCAAAGAAAATGTGGCCCGAAGAAGCCCTCGTAGCTCAGTGCCGCGAAATTGCAAAAGAAACCGGTGCTACCATCACCCTCACCGACAAGGTAGAAGAAGGTGTAAAAGGTGTCGACTTTCTGTACACCGACGTTTGGGTAAGCATGGGCGAACCCGACAGCGTTTGGAAAGAACGCATCGAAATGATGATGCCTTATCAGGTAAACAAGGAAATGGTAGCCAAAACGGGCAATCCAAAAGTAAAATTCCTGCATTGCCTGCCTGCTTTCCACAACCGTGAAACCATTATGGGTGAAGAAATTTATCAGAAATATGGAGTGGACGGCATGGAAGTGACCGATGATGTATTCGAATCGCCTGCTTCGGTGGTTTTTGATGAAGCCGAAAATCGCCTTCACACGATTAAAGCCGTTATGGTGGCCACTTTGGGTGCATAAATAATAACTCAGTGAGGTTGGCGCTTCTCCGAAATTTTTTTTAATCAATATATCCCCCGTATGAAATACAAAACATTATCACTTGCAATGATGGCCGTCCTGCTAACCTTAGTTATGGGTTGTAAAAAAGACAGTGACAACACAGCCCCCGTCCTGGGGAATTTTAATTATGATGGATCTTCTTATTCCTTGAGTCAGGGATTCATTATCGGATACGGCCAATCGGACACAACCAGCTTTGGCATTGATTTAGTGCTGATGTCTTCTGGGTTAACTATCATCGAGTCAGGTGGTACAGCAACAACTGTAACAGGAAATGGAGAGGTTTTTGGCTTGTCCTTATTTTCAACTACTCAAACGGTACTAGAGCCCGGAAATTATACTTTTGGCTTATCTCAAGAAGCGGGTACTTGTACAGATGGTTTCCTTTTTATTCAATATGATCCAAAAAACGATGAGGTCGTAAAACAAGACGCTATTACGGGTGGAACTCTCGTGGTAATAAAAGTAGACGACCAGTACGATTTGACTATGAACATGACAACCTATCTGGGAAAAACTACCACCGCAAGTTTTAAAGGGACTTTATCTTATTTAGTTGCAGAAACAAAATCCCTTTCATTAATACAATAGGCTCTTATCTTTTTTCACAAAAAATCGATCGATGCAACAAAAAGAATACATCTGCGCCAAATGTGGCAACAAACAATACGAAGCCGACGAAATCCGCACAGTGGGCGGACCCCTGGCCAAAATTTTTGATGTACAAAACAAAAAATTTACCGTGATTTCGTGCACCCAATGCGGGTATTCGGAATTATACAAACGCACCACAGGCACCTTTGGCAATGTATTGGACTTTTTTACAAATTAACTATGGCAAATCAGGAAGATTTATTTAAGAAAATAATTGCACATGCCAAGGAATATGGTTTTGTGTTTCAGTCGAGTGAGATTTACGACGGGTTGAGTGCGGTTTACGACTACGGACAAAACGGATCTGAGCTCAAAAAGAACATCCGCGATTATTGGTGGAAATCCATGGTGCAGATGCACGAAAACATTGTGGGTATTGATGCGGCTATTTTTATGCATCCAACCACCTGGAAGGCTTCGGGACATGTGGACGCTTTCAGCGATCCGCTTATCGACAACAAAGATTCAAAAAAACGCTACCGTGCCGATGTGCTCGTGGAAGACCACATGGCCAAAATTGAAGCCAAAATTGACAAAGAAGTAGAAAAAGCCCGGGCACGCTTTGGCGATAGTTTTGATGAGCAACAATTCCGCGAAACCAACCAACGGGTACTCGAGAATCAGCAGAAAATTGACGAAATCAGGACCACATTTTTCGCCGCCCTCGAAAGAGAGGACCTGGTTGCAGTAAAGGCGATTATTGAAGATCTGGGAATTGTATGCCCTGTTAGCGGATCGCGCAACTGGACCGAGGTTCGGCAGTTTAACCTGATGTTTAGCACCAACATGGGATCGGTGGCCGAAGGAGCAACAGAAATTTACCTGCGTCCCGAAACCGCTCAGGGAATCTTCGTGAACTACCTGAATGTGCAAAAAACAGGTCGGATGAAAATTCCCTTTGGTATCGCGCAAACAGGTAAAGCCTTTAGAAATGAGATTGTTGCACGTCAGTTTATCTTTCGAATGAGGGAGTTTGAACAGATGGAAATGCAGTTTTTTGTTCAACCCGGACAGGAAATCAAGTGGTACGAATACTGGAAAGCAGAACGCATGAAATGGCACCTTTCGTTGGGCATTTCAGCCGACAAATACCGTTTCCACGACCATGATAAACTGGCGCATTATGCCAATGCAGCTGCAGATATTGAATTCGATTTCCCTATTGGGTTTAAGGAATTGGAAGGCATCCATTCCCGCACCGATTTCGACCTGAGCGCCCACGAGAAATTCTCAGGAAAAAAACTCCGTTATCACGATCCCGAACTCAACGAAAGTTACATACCTTACGTGGTGGAAACCAGTATCGGCCTCGACCGCATGTTTTTGGCCATCATGAGCAATGCCTACACCGAAGAGCAACTGGAAGATGGATCAGAACGCGTGGTGATGAAAATCCCACCATTCCTGGCTCCTTACAAAGTGGCCATTTTCCCATTGACCAAAAAGGACGGTTTGCCTGAAAAGGCAAGTGAAATCATGGACAATTTGAAACCGGATTTCATGTGTTTTTACGAAGAAAAAGACGCCATCGGAAAACGCTACCGCCGCCACGATGCCATCGGAACCCCATTCTGCATCACTGTTGACCACCAGACCATGGACGACAATACCGTTACCTTGCGCGAACGCGATTCGATGGTGCAGACCAGGGTAAAAGTGGAAGAATTAACTGGAATTATTTCCGGGAAGCTGAAAAACAGGTAGATACCTGTTTAATAATTTAAAAACGAAAGCAGGGGTTTAAAAGACCGCTGCTTTTTTTATGGTGACATCTGGCTATATAATTTCCTTTTCTGTTTCGTCGGTGGGTTTTTTACTAACCCTGTTTCGTTGTAAATGCAATCAAGGTTGGGACCACATCACTGAATCAGTTCCTGAACCATTGTCCAGAGCCAGAATACAACAATTACAACTAAGGGAAGGATTCTTTTTATAGGGTCAGATTTTTAAATCATTAGATTTTTAGAGGAATTTATCTGTCCGAAATCGAACAGAATACGCGCATTTCTGACCGGGTCCCCTGCATTCATTTGCTTAGTTATGATTCATAATGCACGTATAAACATGATATTAAAAAACTCAGCACAGGTTTTGTTATGCTTCGTATCATTATTCATACACCTGACCACACAAAAAACGGCCAAATGATACTTAACTACTTAAAGCTTGGAATCAGAAACCTCCGCAAACAATTGTCTTATTCCATTATTAACATTATTGGATTGTCCATAGGTATTGCAGCTTTTCTGTTGATTGCACTCCATATTCAG
The DNA here is from genome assembly GCA_001769215.1 of Bacteroidetes bacterium GWF2_41_31. Taxonomy (GTDB): domain Bacteria; phylum Bacteroidota; class Bacteroidia; order Bacteroidales; family F082; genus UBA6244. Next base: position 72,228 of record MEOL01000032.1, on the reverse strand, counting down.
TACGAAACCGGCTTTAATGAAGAGATTCCCAACTCAGATCAGTTGTACAGATGTGTTGAAATTCAACAGGCGCCAGGTGTGGGCGAACAGCATGTGGCTGTTACCATGGGACCGTTGGGTGATGGTTTGGTAACCGAATTCCCGGAAGTTGAAAAATCGGTTCGTATCCTGTTTTGGGGAAGTCAGCCCCTTCAATACAACGATCAGTTCTTCGACCAGAATCATGTGTTGTTTATCGATCCCTCGGCATTCGAACTTTTTGGGATAAAACTTATCGCCGGCGATACCGCAACCGCGTTGAAAGAACTCAATTCGTTCGTGCCATCCAGAAAATTAGCCGTCAAAATGTTCGGTACGGTAGAAGAAGCTATGGGCAAGGTGTTTCAAATCAATGGAAAACCCTTTGTGGTTACTGCCGTGATGGAAAATATGCCCGAACAGATGAGTGTGAGGATGGAAGCATTGATTCCATTCGCAAACATGGAAACTAAGTATTCATGGCTTAACGGGTGGAACAACAATTCAATCGATACCTATGTGCGGGTCAGGAAAGGCACTGATATGGAAGTATTGGCTTCAAAATTTCCTGATTTTGTTTCAAAACACGTGGACGTTGAGGACAGTCACTGGCAATGGAAACTGTATTTGCAACCGGTGCGCGATATTCACCTTAAATCGGGGCACATCAAATTCCAGGTTATGAATTACAACCAGGGAAACATCAATACGGTGTATGTATTCTCGATTATTGCCGCTTTGATTATCCTGCTTGCCTGCGTAAACTTTATCAATATGGCCATTGCACAAACCGTAAAACGGTCGAAAGAGGTGGGCCTTCGGAAAGTGATGGGGGCGGAAAGAATCAACCTGATTGGCCAGTTTTTAGGCGAATCGACCATCCTTACCTTTATCTCTATTTTATTAGCTTTGTTATTGGCCGAATTGTTGCTTCCCACTTTTAACCAAATGCTGGGTACCGATTTCTCACTTGATTTTCTGGGCAACTGGATACTTAACATCGGACTGGTTATTATTCTGATTTTAGTGAGTTTGGTGGCCGGGTTTTATCCCGCATTTTACCTGAGCAAACTCAATCCAATGTCTATTTTCAGAAGCACCACTGGTTCCAAAGGTGGTTCTTCGGCCTGGCTTACCAAGGCATTGGTCATATTTCAGTTTGTGATTTCCATTGCCATGATTTTTAGCATTGCGGTGATCTACGATCAGTATAAATATGCGTTGAACAAGGATATGGGCATCAATTATACCAATGTAATGTCAGTGAAACTGTACGATAAAAACGACAAAACCAGTGTTGAATTTTTAAAGAATGAATTCAAGCGGATTCCCGATGTAAGAGATGTGGCTTTTGTGAGTGATATCAACGGTGTAGCCGGATCGCAATCGTCAGTAACAGTGGACGATACTACCGAAATCCGCATTACAATGAGATATGGATATGTAGATTATAATTTTTTCAACATGATGGACATCCCCATCATCACCGGCCGGAATTTTAGCAAGGATTATGCCTTTGACGACAGCAATGCGGTGATTTTAAACCGCGCAGCCGTCAACTTCCTGGGTTGGGACAATCCCATCGGCAAACAATTTATGCCGTTTTTGGACACTGTTACCAAGATGAAGGTCATTGGTGTGATTGAAGATTATCATTACTATTCCATTCATTCAAAAATTGAGCCGGCTGTGTATATGATCCGTCCTGAAATGTCGTATAACCTGGCTGTAAAAATCAACGGAATTAACAAGGAGCAAACCATTGCTGCCATGGAGAAAATCTGGAATGAACATTTTCAGGGAATTCCTTTTAATTATCACATGGCCAAGGACAGGATTCGCGATGAATACAAAAGTGAAGAAAATACCTTTAAGATTTTCTCCCTGTTTACCTTGCTTTCATTGGTGATTTCATGTTTGGGATTGTATGGACTTACTGCATTGACCATCGAAAAGAAAAATCGCGAAATAGGCATCCGAAAGGTGTTTGGTGGATCCATCAGCCGTATCCTGGTGTTTTTAACCATCGATTTTGTGCAGCTCATTCTGATCGCCGGACTCATTTCCACTCCAATTGCCTGGTATCTGATGAACAAGTCGCTCGAAAGCTTTGCATACCACATTGTAGTTTCGTGGAAGTATTTTGTGTTGTCCATTTTGAGTGCGCTCATCGTGGCGGTAATTACCATCGTATATCATGCTTACAAAGCTGCATCCTCAAATCCGGTGGATGTTTTGCATTATGAGTAAGCTGTGGTTCGTGCACCTCAACAGAGGAGTTAATTTTGTGATTCTTTAACCTGGTTGTTCTGATTGAAAATCATAAATGTCTTATTTTTACTACCGGAAAATTTGGTTAAAACCGATTGGTGATGGTGAATCGCTTTTAAATCAAACTCCTTATTCCGGAGTGGTGAATTTTAAGTGGTTAAGTTGTGACCTAACGGTAGTCAAAAAAATATAAGATCCTGTGAATAATGACTTTATCTGTAACTAAAACCGAAATATTTACAAGTGGTGTTTTGCCGGGATTTCAAATCCTCCTTTCAGTAATGCTGCTGGCGGGAGTGCTTGTCTCCTGCATTAAACCCTTCGTTCCAGATATCAAAACATCCGATTTAAAAAAATATGTGGTTTCAGGGATGGTGATGGATGGTGATGGTTATCAAAAAGTAAACGTTTCAGTTTCCTCGCCCATTAACGATCCACAATATACGCCTGTCACTCAGTGTTTGGTTACTATTATTGATGCAAACAGTAACCAATATCAAATGACAGACAATGGCGATGGAAGTTATACCACTTGGATCGACCCTGTTCTGTTGGTTCCGGGATCATCTTTTAAGGTGCAGGTTTATACCTTTGATGGCCTGGTGTTGGAATCTGATTACGATCTCATGTCGCAAGCACCGGAGGTAGATTCAGTTTACTATCAGCACAAAGACATCGAAGGCAACATGCCCGGAAGTTACACGCTTGGGATTCAGTTTTACCTGGATTTGAACGGCACCAATAACGATGGCCGGTATTATTTGTGGAATGTATTCGAGACCTATGAATATCACACCGATTATCCGATTACATTTTATTATGATGGCGAAATCCATCAGGTAGACCCACCAGATTACTCAAAGAACGTATGCTGGAGGACAAACAAGATTCCTAAAATATTTACCTTGTCCACGCTAAATCTTACCGAAAACAAATACAAAGAACTACCACTTCAATATGTTGACAATCAGACCACGAAACTGGCCTACGGATATAGTGTACTGGTGGAACAACTGGCCCTGAGTGAGGCTGCCTATCATTATTGGGATCAGATGCGCATGAACAGCAGTCATGAGGGTGGGCTTTATGAACAGCAACCTCTGGCCATCAAGGGAAATGTCCACAATCTCACCCATCCCGATGAGGAGGTGCTTGGGTTTTTTGGTGTAGCAGCGGTTTCGCGCAAACGAATATTTGTACAGAATGTTCCGAACCTCCCCCTCGAATTTTCAACCTATTGTTCCCCCGCCGAATTGCGTTTTGGACCAAGTGAAATTCCTCCCAGTCAGTGGCCTGCGTATTTGAGTCCGGGTTTTATGTGGCTTAACAATGAATGTGTAGATTGCTTGATATTTGGAGGTATCAATATAAAGCCTGATTTTTGGCCGAATTAGTGTCATATCCCACATATTCTTGAATTTTTTGGTAAGTTATTCCACGCAAAGACCGCCAAGCAGGGACACGCGAAGACCGCAAAGTAAATTTAACCTGTTTCAACTACCTCTTTGCGTGATTTTTCTTTGCTCACTTTGCGTGAAACTTTTCCTGCTTGTCCGGGTTAGATAAATCAATTTCAGAGTCTGCCATAACATGAGGCTATGTCGATACCGGGGATATAATTCATTCCATAACTGTCCGGCTAAAGTTTTGAATGATACCGAAATAAAATCGACCGCCATTTAGTTTTTGAAAATACCGAATAAAACAAACCCTTATTTTTATCGTTTAATAAAAACAATCGGTTCAGAAGTAAAATGTCGAAATTTAAAATAGAGATTCAGATTACAGTAGTGGCTTTCATTATCGGGGCTGCTGTAGTAACTTCCGGATATTTTGCTTATAAAAGCCTCTCGAAAATTGTCTTGTCCATCTACCAGGAGGCGCGGCCCGACAATAGACTCTTCCTGATAAAAGATATCAATGCCGACCTTACAGCCCTTGAAAACAACGTACGGTTATACATTTTAACCAATAACAAAAATGATCTCAAACAATATGATACACTACAAAAACAAATCACCATCAAAATACAAAACCTTGGAGAAATTGGCGGGAAGAACCGTGGTGATGCTACCCTCACCGATTCCATTCGAAATTTGTCGATTGAAAAACTGGAGTTGTGGCAGGAGGTTTTAAGCCTTCACCAATTGGCGAAAGAAGATCAACCGGCATTCTCGGAAATCTATTCGAAACTTGATGAACAAAAAATGGACACCATCACGGTTGAAACTGAAAAAAAGGGAATTCTGCGGAAAATATTCGGAGGGGAAAAAGTAACGGTAGATACCACGTTTGTAGAACGGTCTATTGAAAAAGATTCGCTGAAACAGGACATTCGAAAGTTAGAAACAAAAATTGCCGAGAAAGGGCGAAAAATAAATGTACTCGAATCACGGTTAATTGAAAAAAATATTGTCATTGGCGAAAAAATAAATGCACTTATCGCTGAAGCTGAGAAAAGAGAATCGGACAACCTGATGGAAAAAACCAACGAGGCCGATCGGCTGGCAGCACTCACCTACAAACGGCTGGCGGCATTTACCATCACCTCTGTGATTTTATTACTGGTGGCCCTTTTTGTGCTTTTCAATTTTCTAAAAAAATCGAGAGCCTACGAACGTGCCTTAAAAGAGGCCAAACAGGAAGCCGAAAAACTAGCCCACGCAAAGGAACAATTTGCAGCCAATGTAAGCCACGAACTGAGGACGGCGGTAAATGCCATTTACGGTTTAGCCGGGCAGGTACTGCAAAAACCGCTGGATGCCGAAACCATGGAAATGGTAACGATAATGTCGCGGTCGGCCAGCCACCTTAAAAATATTATTAACGACACGCTCGACTTTTCAAAGATACAGGCCAACAAATTAAAGTTGGAAACCATCGATTTTGCACCGTCCGACGTTTTTGAAGAGGTCATTTTGCTGCAAAAATACGAGGCGGCAAAAAAAGGAATTTCGCTGGGTTTTACCTGGGAAGGAGAAAAACCCGATGCGCTCGCTGGCGATCCGCTCCGGTTAAAACAAATATTGATCAACCTCATCAACAATGCCGTAAAGTTTACTGAAGAAGGCGAAGTGGTTTTAAAAGTTAAAACAGTCAGGACCAGCAACCAAACATTCGACCTGGAAATACGGGTTGCCGATACCGGGATTGGAATGTCGAAAGAAAACCAAAAAATCATTTTTGACGAATTTGTACAGGCTGAAAACCAAACCGGGAAAAAATACAGCGGCACCGGGCTCGGGTTGGCCATTGTTAAAAAACTGGTGGAACTGCAGGGAGGAAAAATTAACGTAAAAAGTGAACCCGGGAAGGGTACTGAGTTAACAGTAAATGTCGAATATCCAGAAGGGAAAAAGGACAATATCTCAAAAACGGAATGGGAAATACCTTCCATTCCCGAAGCATTAAAACAACTTGAGGTACTCATTGCCGACGACGAAGAATTCAACCGGTATGTGCTCAAAGGAATTTTGAAAAATTGGGGCATCTCATTTTGGGAGGTAAAAAACGGGGAAGAAGCCGTAAAAGCAACATCCCTTAAAAAATTCGATGTCATCCTGATGGACCTGCACATGCCCGAAATGAACGGTATTGAAGCGGCAAAAACAATTATCAAAATCCATCCGGGAATAACGATTGTGGCCATATCTGCCTCGAACGATCAAGAGGATCGGCAAGCTTGCGAGGATGCAGGAATGAAAGGATTTCTTTTAAAGCCGTTCTCTGAGAAGGATCTCTTGGATACCCTGATTGCACTGGTTCCAGTTGAAAACCAGCCAGTACCCGGATCAAGCCAACCCAAAATCGATATCGGGGAACTTAGCAGGATGGCCGGTGGCGACAAAATATTTCTGCGTGAAATGATCCTTCTTTTTATAAAGTCGATGGATACAGGAGTTGAAAATATCTCGGAAGCCATTCAGAAAAATAACCGGAAAAGTGTTTTTGAAAATGCACACAAAATGGCCGCACCTTGTAAACATATTACGGCAACCCATTTGTACAACAACATTAAACGATTGGAAAAACTGGCGCAACAAGCTGAAAAGCTGGAAATGATAACACCTGTTTTCCAGGAGATAAAAATTGAAGCGGCAGAAATCAACGCATTTCTTAAACTTTATTTGAAAGATAATCATGATTAAAAACCCAACGTTTTTATACCGATCCAAAAAACAGCTATCTTTCAGCGACCAATAATGAGTCCACTCCGAAAAGTCTAGAACCCCAAAAGAGACTAAAGGAGATTTTAATAGTTTGTTGATTTTCAACGAATTCCCCTTTAGGGGTCACTTGCCTACCGGCAGGCAGGGGGGTAAATGAGTTGAAAATCAATGAACACATACTTTTTGGAGGGGACTCAATAAAAAAATACGAAAGTTGTTTATGCAAAAGAATCATGTACGAAAAGCCTTTTAAAATATTTGTGGTTGAAGATGACGAGTGGTACAGCAAACTGCTGGTACACAATCTTTCGTTAAATCCCGATTACGAAATCGAGTCGTTTACCAACGGAAAAGATTGTCTGGCCAACCTACATAAAAACCCGGATGTAATAACGCTCGACTATCGCCTTCCCGACATGCAGGGACTCGAAATATTAAAAAACATAAAAGCCGAAAACGAAGAAATACAGGTCATCCTGATCTCGGAACAGGACGAAATTGAAGTGGTTGTTGAATTGCTGAAATACGGCGCTTACGATTATATTGTCAAGTCGAAGGATATTCGCGAACGACTTTTAAATACGGTACAAAATATCCGTAACGGGGTTAGCCTGAAACGGGAAATTGTTTCGTTGCGCGGCGAGGTTAAAAAGAAATACAGTTACCAGAATACCATAGTTGGAAACAACCCGGCCACACAAAAAATTTTCGGCCTGATTGAAAAAGCCACACGAACCAATATTTCTGTAACCATTACCGGCGAAACCGGGACCGGAAAGGAGTTGGTAGCCAAAGCCATCCACTACAATTCGGCACGGGCCGCGAAACCGTTTATCGCGGTTAATATGGCCGCCATTCCAAAAGATTTAACCGAAAGCGAACTTTTCGGGCATGAAAAAGGAGCTTTTACCGGAGCAACTTTCCGGCGCATCGGAAAATTTGAAGAAGCCAACGGTGGGACACTCTTCCTAGACGAAATTGCTGAAATGGATATTTCGCTCCAGGCAAAACTGCTGCGTGTGTTGCAGGAAAAAGAATTTGTTCGGATTGGCAGCAACAAACCCGTCAAAACCGACTGCCGCATCATCGTGGCCACCAACCAAAACTTTCAGGAAGCTGTTGTAAAAGGCACTTTCAGACAAGATCTTTATTACCGGCTTTTTGGATTACCTATCGAACTGCCGCCACTGCGCGAGCGGGGCAACGACATTGTTATCCTTTCAAAACATTTTATCAAAGAATTCTGCAACGAAAACAACCTTGCTATAAAAACACTGTCTGCCACTGCGGCCGATAAATTGCTTTCCTATCCTTTCCCGGGAAATATCAGGGAACTAAAATCAGTGATCGAGCTGGCCATAACGCTCTCCGATCATGATGAAATCGGCGTAGAAAATATCATCCTTGGCAATGAAGTCCTTTTCTCTGAAAATACAGCTAAAGAAATGAGCATGCGCGAATACAACATCCGGATTGTAAAAAAATACCTTGAAAAATATAACAACAACACCAATCTGGTCGCCAAAAAACTGGATATTGGCGTGGCAACCATTTACCGGATGCTAAAAGAAGACAATTGATTCGTTTCTGACATCAGTCCTTTCATAAAACTCCTATCAAATTGATAAACTCCTATCAAATTGATAGGAGTCTTGGCATTAACAAGAACTATAAGCACTGAATATCAAATCATTGAATCACACTCACTCAATTGGCACATCGTTTGGCATGGTCTGAATGAATTAAATTTTTAAAGTAAAAAAGTATAAATCTTAACTTTAGGAGGACAAATGTTATGAAAACAGAAAAAAAATCTGTAATAATAGGAATTAGTGTTATGATGTTTCTGATAGTTGTAATACTATCCGGTATTATTATTTCCAACAAATCAGTCAAAATTGAGCAACTCAACGCTCAAAACACCGACCTGAACATGACCATTGAAGAAAGAGATTCGCTGGTAAACGAAATGGTAAGCACCTTCGATGAGATTGAGCAAAACCTGACATTCGTTAGAGACAAACGCGGACAATTGGTTTTGTCGCGGGGTGAGGGTGACAAAAACCAGAAAGAATTGCTGGTTGCCGACATTAAGCTAATGAATGAAATGCTTGAAGAAAGCAGCAAAAAAATTGATGAACTCGACAAAAGACTAAAATCTTCTGGCGTTGAAATCAATTCATTCAAAAATAAAATCGCCCAACTCAATAAAAATATTGAGGATCAAAACAACAGTATCCAACTGTTACAGGCACAGCTTGAAGAACGCGACTATAAAATCAACGAACTGGACATTCAAATGGTGCAATTACACAGCGACATTGCCTTAAAAACAGATTCCATTGTTGAAAAATCGCAAATTATTGAGGCCAAAGACAATGAACTGAACAAGGTTTTCTTTGCTTCAGGGACATTAAAAGAATTGAAAGAACATGGTGTAGTTGCCAGTGAAGGCGGAATTCTTGGTCTGGGAAAAAGCAACAGTGTTCCCGATAATTTGAACGACAGTTATTTTACCGAACTCGACCAAAGAAGTGTACGTACAGTTCCGATTTTTACCAAAAAGGCCGAATTTATTTCTGAACATCCAGATAGTTCGTACAGTTTTATTTTTGAGGATGATATGATTGCCTATCTGCAAATTGAAGACCCGGAAGAATTCTGGAAAATTTCGAAATACGCAATTTTGGCAGTAAAATAATTAACCCGCTCAAGTCATTTAATAATCATTAAAACAAAAATGTCATGAAAAGTAGAATTTTAATAGTAACATCAGTCATTGCATTCGCAATGCTGTTTGTTCAATGCTCAAAAGTCAATGAAACAAAAGATGAAAAAGGGCAGATTATGGTAAAAATGACCGATGCCCCCTCGGACGATGCGAATATTGAGGGAACTTTTGTAACCATTGCTGATGTAAAAATTGATGGAAAATCGGTGGAAGGATTTGCAAAGCAAACCATTGAAATTTCGGCATACCAAAATGGAGAAACTAAATTAATTTTAAACGAAGATGTGAGCGCTAAATCATACTCCGCCATTTCGCTGGTTCTTGATTATGAATCGGATGCTTCAGGAGTTTCGCCGGGATGTTACATTTTAACATCTGATACAGAAAAACACGATCTTTCAGTTTCAGGAGAGACACAGACTGAAATAACCGTTTCAAATCCATTTGAGGTGGAAGCCAACTCAGAAACTTCGCTGGTGGTCGATTTCGACATACGTAAGACTGTTGTCAGGGAAAACGACACCTCCACCGAAAGTGAATACCGATTTGTAACCCAGGCCGAAATGGAAAGTGCAGTGCGCGTTTTTTCAGAAGACAACACTGGTAAGATTTCAGGAAATGTGAACATGATGTTCACTACAGAAAATGACAGGTATGTGTTTGTTTATCACAAAGGTGAGTTTAATATTATATCAGAAAACCAGGGACAAGGGGCAAGTAATATATTGTTTGCCAAGGCGGTAACCAGTGCAAAGGTGAATGCCGACGGAACTTACAATCTCAGCTTCCTGGAAGCCGGTGATTATGAAATCCATGTGGCTTCGTTTGCACAAACACTCGGCGACAGCACCACGTTTGCCGGAATGTTCAATGCAAGTAGTGCCACACCGGGTTTGTTGCTCAACTCCATTTCCGTTTCTGCAAATGCACAGCTTGAGCTGGATATAGCTATTTCAGGGTTACTGTAAAGCAACAAAATCAGTAAAAAAAGTTGTGAATACCGGATAAATCAATCGGTATCAACGCAATTCAAATCACTACAATGGTATTTACAACTTGACTCCGGGGAGATTCCCCGGAGTTTTTTTTTTACCCTGCAAAACAAAACTGAAGGATGGTGTCGACATCGACAGAGACAAAATTTTATACCGAAAGATTCATGAAAAGCACAGAATCAATTTTATTTTGTGCAATTGTCGGGACACAAAAAAAGGTTTAACCTGATATTCACCAGATTAAACCCTTTAAAAGTCGGGGTAAGAAGACTCGAACTTCCGGCCTCGTCGTCCCGAACGACGCGCGCTACCAACTGCGCCACACCCCGATTACAAGTGGCAAAATTAATGTTTTATTGATTTCATTCGATGGTTTATCTCCAATTTCTACCGTAAAAAACTGTGGGGTGGCGATTCGCCTCTTACATTGGTACGATAACGGATTTTATCCAACACCTCCAGCTTTTCTTCGTCGGTATATTTCGACCAGTTACCAATTTCTTCGCTGGTGCGGCGGCAACCAAAGCAAACACCAAGGCTGTCGCGGTGGCAAATTTTCATACAGGGAGAGGATATTTCAGTCATCATGTTAGTTTAGTTAGTATAAAGCAAGTGAGTTGCCCCTCGGGCAGCCATGGGGCAAAAATAAGTCATAATCCGTTAAAAAGCCCCTTCATCAATAATCGGATTACATTTCACCTTCGCCTTCCAGGCCTTCTCCAGCATCTCCCCTGTTTTTTTTCATTTTATAATTGTTCAGCTTATAGGTCAGGGTAAGAGAGAAAAAGGGCGACTTCGGCTGGTACATAATATAGTTATAAAAATCGGTACCTTCCGAAGTAAATTCATGTTTGGCAGTGGAAAGAACATCACGTGCCTGCGCAATCAATGTCAATTTGCGCCTGAAAAAATCGCGGCTCACGGCTACATTTAAAATATAAAACCCTTCGCGGGTTCCCTGTGCCGAAACAGAAGGGCTGTTGTAATTACCATTGATCTGGAGTTTGGTGAAATCACCGGCAAAAAAAGTGTTGTTTAAACGCGATCCCCAGTTCAGGCTCGTGCGGCTAAACGGAACATCATACAACGTACCTTCCACCCGATAGTTAAACAGGTTGCCCATCAACTCCATTTTCCACCATTTTACAAAATCTAAACTAAGCATTGCCTCAAGGCCAAGGCTATAGTCGCTACCTACATTTTCAAATGTCTGCATCATGATATTGTCCTGGTATACGCTACGTACCCGCTCAATTTTATTGTGTGTTATCCGATAATAGGCTTCCAGGGAAACAAAATTTTTCTTGATTTTTTTCTGATAGCTCAGATCATAGCTGTCGATGTATTCCGGCAACAATTCCGGGTTTCCTTTCCTGACGTTGTATGCATCCACTATGGTGATAAAGGGCTCCAGAAAATAACTCCGCGGCCGCTCGATCCTCCTCGAATAGCTGGCCATCACCTGGTGATCGTTGGGGAATTGATACGACACATGCAATGAGGGAAAGTAGTCGAAACGATCGAGCGTAAAATGGGTGTTTTCGTCTTGAAGTTCCATTTTCCGGTTGGTGTATTCACCCCGCAACCCAACCATGTAGCCAAACTTTTTGGCTTCTCCCGAAAAAGTGGCATATACCGCATGTACATCATCGTTGTAAAGTGCAACGTGACCATATTCCGGAATTAAATCGTAACCGTGAGTAACCAGGTTGTAGTCGCTGACCGTGTTTTCTTCCTTCGAACGAGCCAGTATCGACTGATAACCAGCTTCTAATTTATTGTTTTCCAATATGGGACGTGTATAATCCAATTTTAATCTTATCCGCGCCAACGGACCACTTTCGGTTGAAGTTTGACCACTAACCATTTGCCCGATCGTATCTTTTAGTTCGTTAATCGAGGTTTCATCGCCATCATGGCCATCATAAATCAACTGAAACGCCAACTCATGTTCAGGATGCCCAAATTGATGCCTGTAATCGAAATTAACACTGTAGTTGTTTCCACTCCTTTTTTCGTCCTCATAGCTTGTATATCTATTTTGAGCATTCCCGGGCTCAATCCATGCATCATATTTGGAAACAAAGGTGCCGCCGTGGCTGCGGTTTCCATAATTCAAACCGATATTGGCATAATCATTTTTCGTCGGGTTCAGTTCGATTCCTGTTCTCACATTCCAGCCGGTTCGGTTTCTCTCCCTGTCCCCAACAGCATTTGTGTGAAAAATGGTGTCGTTTGTGGTGGTAGTACGATTGTTAATCATGGTACCTTTCCGGCGTCGTTTATTGTAATCAGCAACAAAATACAAGTTGTATTTTTCCTTTTTATAATTCAATAAAAAATCGCCACCCAACGTGTTGTACTGTCCAATGTTGGCGTTAAAAACACCGTTAAACCCTTCGAGTTTTATTTTTTTCATTTTAATGTTGATGATTCCTGCTGTGCCGTCCGGATCGAATTTGGCGGACGGGTTGGTGATAATCTCGATATCGGCGATAGAAGAAGCCGGAATCTGGCTGAGGATGTCAGATGCCTCGAGTACGGATGGTTTTCCATCGATGTATACTGCAAAACTACTGCTTCCACGCAAAGTGACATTTCCTTCCAAATCCACACTTACTGATGGAACCGATTCAAGGATATCAACTGCTGTTCCTGATATGGCCGTAATTTGTTTATCAACATGAATCACTTTCCTGTCGATTTGATATTCAATGGCAGGTGCACCGCCCACAATTTCCACTTCCTTCAGGTTGAGTGCCGATCGCTGCAGGTACACTTTCCCTAAATCAACAGTCGATTGACTTTCTGACACTTGTACATTTCTTGTCATCAGGTCGTTGTATCCTATAAACGAAATCTCAATGTCATATTCGCTAAACTCGAGTCCTTTAAACCGAAACGACCCGGTCAGGTCAGAGATCATGCCACCTACCAGTTTTTTAGACCCGTGAAGGTACAAAGCCACGGTAGCGTATTCAACCGGATCGTTTGATAAGGAATCAATTACTTTTCCTGATATGGTTCCCCTGGGGCGCGCATCATCGGGCACAATGGCCAACATAGTTTGAACAATAGAAAGGAAGAATATGGCAAAGATTAAAACGTTTTTCATGGATGTTTTTTAAAGGACTGCAAAGATATATTTAAAAGAATTGAACTTTTATTTTCAATTGCACATTTGACATCTGAGAAGGCAACCTTATTCCACAAAATGGTTTTATTTTCGCCATTTGTAATAATGTGTAATCACTTGTTGGTGAAAAAACAAAATCATGACTGAAGAAAACCGTTTTATCGATCGCTACTTAACAGGGCATACTCCCTGGGTACATTCCAATCCTGATTTCAACCTTATCGAAATGGTTGAGCAAACACCAATCGCTCCCTGCAAAGTACTCGACCCGGGTTGTGGACTGGGTGTGGAGGCCATCTGGCTGACCAAACAGGGATTTGAAGTCACCGCCATGGATGTATCGGAGCTAGCACTGGAAAAGGCAAAGACAACTGCTGGAGCAATGGCTTCTAAAATAACCTGGTTATCAATGGATATAATGTACCAAGACTTGCCGAAAGAGGCCTTTGACTTCATTTTCGATCGTGGTTTTTATCATACTTTCGATACGCATGAAGAACGCAGTCTGGTGGCGAAAAAACTGGCTTCCTCTCTCAAAGAAAATGGTTTGTGGCTATCGTTAATGGGCAATGGTGACGGAGTTCAGGTGCGCACCGGGCCACCTTTACGCTCTGCCAGTGACATTGTTTTGGCCGTGGATGCCTTCTTCGAAATATTATCGCTTGAAGTCAGCGTTTTTGGTAATGAAGAGGCTAACCCACATAAAATATGGCGTTGTTTGATGAAAAAAAGAAAACTCTGAAATTCACTTCCTGATTTCATCAAACAGACAGGCAAACCTGGGTTCCATAGCCTTCATGTTTATTAATAAGCATAATTTAATATTTTTACCAAAAATAATTTGCATGCCGGACTTGCAGAGAATTCCCCGTAGATTTTAATCACACTCTGGTTTTCTGGTATTTTTTTTGGAGATCATGAGTAATAAAACGCCTCCTGCATTGATGAAAGGTCGGGGAACGAATCAACTGTTTTCTGTGCTTTTTAGTCCTACTCTTTTGCTGGGAATAACCGGGGTGGGTATGCTGGTTTTTATGGCTAGCATGTGGCACAGGTTTATTTATATCGATGATGCTTTTTTTGGCGAGCAATCTTTTTGGCTGGCAAAAGAAGGTGTGGTAAAAACGGCCACCCTGATTGATTTTCTAGGATCCGATCACCGCCTTTTTAGCTACCACAAACTGAATATTTTTATTGGTGCGTTGCTTATTAAGGTGTTTGGCTGGTCGGTAAATCCGCTGAGATTCACCACCCTGATCTTCCTGATCGGATTTTTGTGGGTGCTTTACTATTTTTTCAAGGATAACAAAGTTTGGTTTAGTAGGGATCACTTGATTGTAACGGTATTTATCATTCTTTTTAATCCGTTGATTGTCCTTTATGCCTTTACTTTCAGACCTGAAATTTGGGTGATGTTTTTCGGGTTTTCATCCTATTGGCTTCTCGAAAAATCCTTTGTTAAAGTTCATGCGCAGCGTATTCTTGTTTTATCGGGTATGCTGGCCGGATTGGCCTTTCTGACGCATTTGAACGGACTGATTTTTTCAATGGCCGGATTGATGGTCCTCGTTCAGGCGAAAAAATGGAAAGGTGCTTTGACATTCTCCGTGTCGAGCGGAATAATTTGTTTGCTGTACTTTTTTGACCTTTGGCAGGAAGGCCATTTTGAAATGTGGCTTTATCAGATAAAAAACTGGCCCGACAACAATGCCACCAATTATCTTTCGGACAATTTCTTCAATTTATTCTTAAATATCATGATTAAGTTGAGTGAGGAGCACCAGCGTTTTTTCTGGAGCGACAGGGTTTGGGCGATATCGGCGTTTTTTCTACTGGCCCTCATCCCCAATTTTAAATATCTCTTTCGCCAACATACGCACCTCATGGTTTATATTTTGACATTGATTGTGACTCTAAATGTTGCCGGATCGCAGATTGCCGAGAGGTACCTCATCTATTTTTTTCCTTTTATGGCCATCATTATTGCTATCGATATCATCAGAATGAAGGACAAATCTGCCTATATCAGGAAGTGGCTGTATGCGGTTCTACTGATCTTTCAACTCATTTTCGTAACAAAAATGTTTGTTGGCATTTTTCAGAAAAACAACGATCACACCAAAATAAGTAAAGAGATGCTGTCAGGAATTCCTGATAAAACCGCGTTGACATTGGTTCCTTACACATTTATATTCAATGAGTTGGAAAATTATAACCTTGCCAGTTTCAAGGCGTTTGAATATTATCAGGTAAGCATAAAACATCCCCTTACACAGCAGGAATTTTTCGCGCGGGCAGCTACATTAAACATAGTATACATCGTGGTGCCGCTTAAAGGACTAAAATATACCGATACAGGACTTCCCTGCCTCGATTCCGGAGCGATCGACACAAATGAATACTACACAGAATATGATCGAAATGAGAGATGTGCCTTTCTCGTGCGCAAATAGCGCAACAAGATTTCGTTGATCCTGTTTAAAAAACGATACAAAATGCTTTAAAATAAGGGGAATTAGCACTAATATTGCAGCCAAATTTTAACCTTATGAAACGATCATTAACTATTGTTCTTTTATTCTTTATTGGTTTTACATCCTTTGGGCAGGTAAACCTGGAAACCACCTTGAGCGATGCGGTTTATGCTACAAATCTGGATGGTGTGGGCAAGGTGTATTATGGTGTTGATTATAACACGAGTGAGTGTTTTATCTACAACACTGATTTTTCCTTGTTGAAGACAATCTCCATCGTTCCTCCAGCCAATACCTATCTTTACGATGTGGCCTATGTTTCCACAAAGCTATTTAATAGTGATGATCAGATTGAATTGCTGGCCGTTTTTACCGAGTATGTTGCAACGGGCGACACCTCAGGTTATTACATATATACTACCAAAATCGTAAACGAAGTGGGGGTTTCTTTTTTAAATCTGCCCGGAGCCGGCTATTCCACCGTATATAATTTGAGTGATACTGAATCGAAACTTTTGTGTTTTGTTTACGATTTCTCTGTTAGTCCGTTTACCGTTAACACCAAAGTTTATGGCATTCCCGGAACGTTGAGCAGCATTCCGGAACCAACAGGTTTGTTTATGGGAAATGCCTTTCCCAACCCGGCTACCAATATGATCCATATTCCCTTATCGACTGAATCGCAGCAGTATTCAACACAATTAATGCTAATGGATGTTAACGGAAGTATCCTCCGGCACGAATCCATTCCACCTCATCAACAGTTTTATCAGCTTAACACACAAGCGTTAAGTACCGGAACCTACTTTTATGTTGTAGAAACAAACGGTAGAAAATCGGTTGCCCGGAAGTTTGTGGTTAATTAAGTAGCTAATTGTTTTCTTTAGCAAAAGCAACCGCTCCCACGGCAACGGCTTCGCTGGTTCCCAACATCGAAATGCCTACACCTACTTTTTTTATAGGATTATAAGGAACCTGCTTATCTGATTGGGGAACGGTGATCATTTGTTGATCGTTGGCCAAGAAGTCGGCCAGACAATCGGCGTTGTGCAGGTTATAGGCAAAAACCTCCATGCGTGGAATGGTTTGACCATCAGGCTTAAAGAACCGTCCATTCATGGTTTCAACGGCTTTGGGAAGAAACAATTTCCATGCTCCGGAAAGTCCGCCACCAATCACAATAAGTCCATCAATCAGGGTGATGGCATTGGCAAGCACTTCTCCCAGGATTTCACCAAAGTGGCTCCAAGCTGCAACAGCAGCCTCTCTGTTTCCTTTTAGTTCTCCCATGCCTAGGCGGTAAATATCAAAAGGCTGTGGGGTATCCTTAAAGGAGATGTTGGCTTCTTTGGCAAATAAATTTCGAATGCCTCTGATACTCAATACTTCCTCAACACTTTGGTTCATGTTGGCAGGGCTCGACATGCGGTTTATTTCAGCTCCGGATGAATTATCTCCCAATAAAAGCTTTCCATTCAAAACGATGCCGGCCCCAAATCCGGTTCCCAGAGTTACACCAAGTAAGTTACGGTATTGTTTTGTGTGACCTGCTTTGGTTAGTTGCTCATTGATATGCGGCAACAATCCGTTCATGGCCTCGCCCAATGCAAACAAATCGCCATCGTTGTTAATGAAAACCGGCATGTTGAATTTCATTTCAAGAAAAGCCTTGAGAGCAATGCCTCCCCTAAACAACGGAAGGTTTTCCAGATCACCGATAATCCCTAAAACATAATCAGCCGGACCTGGAAAGGAAAAACTGATAGCCATAGCCCGGTTGCCACTGTTGCGGTCTATTTCACGAAATCCATCCACCAGCCGGTTTAAAAGCTCGTCCAGCGATTCTGCCACCGAAGGAAGTATGGTACTCGCCACGTTATTCTGATGTTGATCTATGGCGTTAAACTTCAGGTTGGTGCCTCCGGCATCCAGAGTTAATATGGTTCTGTTGTTCATTCGTTGAATAAATTAATGGGCTTCGAGCCAGTTTTCTCCAATATTAATGTCCACCTCCACCGGAACACTTAGTTTCATGGCCTGTTTCATGTTTTTTTCTATCAGTATTTTCATGATCTCCACCTCTTCACGGTGTACATCAAAAACAAGCTCATCATGTACCTGAAGGATCATTTTGGTTTTCAGGTTTTTCTCCACCATCTCGTTGTAAATACTGATCATAGCGATTTTAATCATGTCTGCCGATGATCCCTGGATGGGCGCGTTGATCGCATTTCGTTCGGCAAAACCCCTGACAGTCGCATTTCCAGAGTTAATATCATTCAGATAACGCCGTCTGCCCATGATGGTTTCCACGTAGCCGTTTGCTTTCGCGAAAGCGATGGTGCTGTCCATGTACTTTTTAACACCGGGGTATTTCTCAAAATAACTGCTGATGATATCGGCAGCCTCCCTCCGTGGAATACCCAGTCTTTCGCTTAATCCAAAAGCCGAAATACCATAAATAATTCCAAAATTTACAGTCTTGGCATTTCTGCGCATGTCGCGGGTAACTTCGCCCAAAGGCATATTGTAAACCCTTGAGGCCGTAGCCGTATGGATATCAACGCCTTCGCTAAAATCATGGATCATGGCTTTATCATCACTCAGGTGGGCGATGATCCGCAATTCAATTTGAGAATAGTCGGCGGCCATCAACACATAATCGCTGTTGCGGGGGATAAAGGCTTTCCTGATTTCACGACCGAGTTCGGTCCGTATGGGAATATTCTGCAGGTTTGGATTGTTAGAACTCAGTCGCCCGGTTGCCGCAACAGCCTGGTTGTAGGAGGTATGAATTCGTCCGTCACGTGGGTTGACCAGCGCAGGAAGTGCATCCACATAAGTAGATTTTAACTTGGTGAGCGATCGAAATTCAAGAATCCTCTCTATAATCGGATGGCGGTGGGTCAGTTTTAAGAGCTCATCTTCACCGGTGGCATACTGTCCGGTTTTGGTCTTTTTGGGTTTATCGATGATGGCGAGTTTTTCGAACAATACTTCTCCCATTTGTTTGGGTGAAGCAATATTGAATTCGGTATCGGCCAGGCGGAAAATCTCCGCTTGGGTGACGCCAATCTGGGTTTCCAGTTCCTGGCTGAACTGAACCAGCGTGTCCACATCCAACTTCACACCCTCTGCTTCCATGGAGGCCAGTACCGGTACCAGGGGCATTTCTATTTCATCGAACAGTTTTTTTGTTCCGGCTTCCACCAGCATGGGTTCAAAGACCTCTTTTAGCTGCAAGGTGATATCGGCATCTTCGGCTGCATATTCTTTGATTTCTGCCGGATTGGCATCGCGCATACTTCCCTGGTTTTTGCCTTTCTTCCCGATGAGGGTCTCGATGCTCACGGGCTTGTAGTTCAAATATGTTTCTGAAAGCACATCCATGTTGTGGCGCATGTCGGGCTGGATAAGGTAATGGGCAATCATGGTATCGAAAAAACGTCCGGCTACTTTTACCTCGTACCAATTGAGCATGCTGGCATCGAACTTGATATTCTGCCCGATTTTGGTGATTTTCGGGTTTTCCATCACCTTCTTAAAAAGCCCGACGGTTTCGAGGGCTTCATGGTAATTTTCAGAAACCGGCACATACCAGGCTTCGCCTGCCTTGAAGGCGAAGGACATTCCAACCAACTCTGCATTGTTGGCGTCTACACCCGTAGTTTCTGTATCGAAACAAAACTCGTTTTGCTTCCCCAGCAAAGCCGCCAGTTGCAGAGCTTCTTCTTTGGTGCTGACCAGGTGATACTGGTGAGGAGTGTTTAGTATGGTTTTTTTATCGGTTACTTCGGTTACAACCGAGCCACTTTCCTCTTCATCCGAAAACAGATCCACCTGTGTTACAGTGTTTTGCTGCGGGGAATAAAGTGCCTCTACCCGGGCCGCATAATTTCTGAATTCAAGCTCTTCAAACAGTATTTTAAGTTTTTCAAAATCAGGATCATCCAATATCAACTTCTCCGGATTAAACTCGATGGGTACATCTAAAATAATGGTAGCCAACGATTTGCTTTGGAGTGCCTGATCGGTGAACCGTTCCAGGTTTTCTTTAAGTTTACCCTTGAGTTCATCCGTGTGATCCAGGAGGTTTTCCATGGAGCCGTACTCGGCAATCAGTTTGATGGCGGTTTTTTCACCAATTCCGGGCACACCGGGGATGTTGTCCGATGCATCGCCCCACAGTCCCAGTAAATCGATCATCTGCAAAGGGTTCTCAAGCTGATACCGTTCGCAGACTTCTTTAATTCCCCAAACTTCGGCACCATTGCCCATGCGGGCAGGTTTGTACATAAAGATATTTTCGCTTACCAGCTGACCGAAATCCTTGTCGGGAGTCATCATGAAAGTGGTAAAGCCCGCTTTCTCGGCTCTTTTGGCAAGGGTACCAATGACGTCATCGGCTTCATAGCCATCCACCGAAAGGATGGGAATATTAAATCCTTTTATCAATTCCACAATAAATGGGATGGAAGCGGCCAGATCTTCGGGCATTTTTTCGCGGTTGGCCTTATATTCGGCAAAATCGTCGTGTCGAACAGTGGGTGCATGGGTATCGAAAGCAACACCTATATGAGTGGGTTTCTGATTCTTGAGTATGTCGAGCAGCGCGTTTGCAAAGCCCAGAACAGCCGACGTATTCTGTCCTTTGCTGTTGATGCGGGGGTTCTTGCTAAATGCAAAATAGGCGCGGTATATCAATGCCATCGCATCCAGCAAAAACAGTTTTTTAGGTTCGTTCATGAAGACAATGTTAAGTATGGGCAAAAGTAATCATTTCCTGTAGTCTTTTTTTTAACGGCAGCTTGTTAGAAAGTAAAATCACAACTGCAATTATTGTTGATTTTGTCTGGTAACTTTACGCCAAATTCTACTCTAATAACTTGTGTCGTATGCAAAAAACAACCAAAATATCCACCAAAAAAAAAGAGCCCGGGAAAATTTTTGTTCTCGACACATCAGTTATTCTATACAACCACAATGCCATCAACGAATTTGGTGACAACGATGTGGCCATTCCCATCACGGTACTCGAGGAACTCGACAATTTTAAAAAAGGGAATGCCATCAAAAATTTTGAGGCACGTGAGTTTATCCGTTTTCTGGACAATATCTCCGGAAAAACAACCATGACCGAATGGAGAAAACTCAACGGGCCTACCAAGGGGAGTTTTAAAGTGGTGATGAACGAACAAAGTAAAACCGATGCCAGGAAGGTATTTGGCGAAAACAAACCCGATCACCACATTCTGAACGCGGCCATAAAACTTAAGGAAGACCACCCGGAACGAAAGGTTATTTTAGTGAGCAAAGACATCAACCTCAGGCTAAAAGCCAAAGCGATGGATTTGCACGCGGAAGACTTCGAAACAGGAAAGGTGAAAAATATTGACGATTTGTATACGGGTAGTTCGGTTATTGAACTGGTGAACCCGGAGGCCATCGACAACCTGTACAACAATGGATTTTGCAGTCTGGACGAACTCAATCTGGAAGAACCCGTGCCCAACCATTATTTTATATTAAAGAGCGAGCGGGCTTCGGCACTGGCCTTTGTCAACCCCATCACCAACCGCGTTGAAAGAGTGGAGAAACGCAGCATCTCGCGCATAATGCCACGCAATGCCGAACAGGTTTTTGCCCTGCATGCCATCATGAACCCCGAAGTAAAGCTGGTTACCTTACAGGGAGTAGCTGGAACCGGAAAAACCCTGTTGGCCTTGGCCGGTGCCTGGGAACAACGCCGGAATTTTAAACAGATTTACCTGGCCCGGCCCATTGTGCCTTTGAGCAATAAGGATATTGGCTATTTGCCCGGCGATGTGCATGAAAAAATCAATCCCTACATGGAACCGTTGTGGGATAACCTCAAATTTATTCAAAGCCAGTATGGTGAACAGGACAATGAGTACAAACGCATTTCGGATGCCATCGAAAGCCAGAAACTGATGATTACCCCATTGGCCTACATCCGGGGACGCAGCATTTCCAATGTTTGTTTCATCGTGGATGAAGCCCAGAACCTGACGCCCCATGAAATAAAAACCATCATCACCCGCGCTGGGGAGAACACCAAGATTATCTTCACGGGTGATGTTTATCAGATTGATACACCCTATCTGGATTCACAATCCAACGGGCTTTCGGTATTGATAGATAAGATAAAACACCACAGTATCTATGCCCATGTAAGGCTTGAAAAAGGAGAACGGTCGGAGCTGGCGAATCTGGCAAATGATTTGTTGTAGATTCAAATCAAAACTACCGTTTCACTATTCTAACGGTCATACTTTTTTATTCAATTGGGATGGTTCCCATCTGAGTTGTCTGACCTATAATAACTACAACACCGGGTACTATTTTCTCTAAATGCCCGGCATTCTGAACGAATTTCACTTGATAGATCCCCGGCATAACTGCTGGAAGAAGGAACTGCCCATTGGTCTGGTTAATGTATGTTCCCGAAGTATCGGTTGCATTTGTTGCTTCAACATAATAAGCACCCTCAATGGGTGAAATTGTTCCTGCAATACTACCAATAGAAGTTTCCATGCATCCCGACACAACCGGCTTGAGCATATATTTCCCGTTCCCTGTTACATGAACTGATTTTTGTGTATTAAAATCGAGCACCAGGTAGTAAACACCGCCGGCAATCAACTGTTGTGAATCCATTTTAACCTTGTATCCGGAGGTCTGTCCCGATGGGGTTGTCAGCTCATGCGATACACCATCTACAACAACTGTATTATTAGTTCCAAGAATCAATCGCAATTCTGAAATGGTGCATGGAGTCATAACCACATCATTGATCAGGGCCAGTGAATTACCGTTGGTAAAACTCAAGAGATTGTATACACCTGAATTGTCCATTTCCAGAGTTATCCAGCCTGTACCGATGTTGGCTTCCATTCCGACTATTTCCACATTTACAGCATCATAGGCTGAAGGCGCATCAATAAGTTTTACAGAAAATACCGGATTACCGGGAGGATTCGTGTTATTATCCTTTTCACAACCCTGTTGTGAAAGCATAAACAAGGCAAATACTGCTAAAGCAGCAAAACTGATTAAGGCATTTCTTTTTTTCATGATATTTTTTTATTGTTCAATATAAAATTTAATTGTTTAATTTTAAACGAATTATGAAAAGGGAGGCAAAAGGCCTGCTCTATTCATTGGGTCATCAGATTAAATTAATTACTCTTTATTGTCGACAGTTAAATCTTTGAGCGCTTTTCCAAGTTCATCCATATCATGATTAAATTCGCGTTTGAAAGTTTCCCAGTCACTGTGGTTGGTTTCATATGTCTCCAACTTAATCTTCAGGTCTTTGTTTTTCTGTTCAAGATTTTCAATCTTTCTTGCGTAAAGAGGATCAAGTAAAGTACCCGGTTTGTTCATTTTTTCTGTTAGTTCTTTAATGCGGATTTCATTGTTATTGATTTTTAATTCTGATTCTAATTTGAATGTTTTCCACTCATCAGCATTTACCATTTTTGGCATATCAGAATTAGCATCATTGTGCATTGCTTGCCTGTCTTGTTGTGTTTCATGCATCATACCATGATCATCTTCATCCCTGTTGTCTGATGACTGGCAGCCTGTGAAAATTGTTCCTGCCATAAACGTTGTTGCTATGGTCAGGGTAAGAATTATTTTTTTCATCTTGTATTTTTTTAGAATGATTATTTTGAAACAAACCGAACTGATTAACTAATGTTGTTAAACAATTCGGTTTTGCAATATGTTGTCGTTTAAAGTTCTGAGATAATTTGGTGCAGTTCCTCTTTAGATTTGCCAAGCTTTATCTGAAGCCTTCCCAACATTTCATCTTTCTTACCTTCAGCAAATATCAGGTCGTTGTCCGTTAACGCGCCGAATTTCTGTTTTAGTTTGCCTTTTTGTTCATTCCAGTTTCCTTTTGCTTCAGTGGTATTCATCTTTTTTTGATATTATATCCCTGCATTTGGCAGGTCAGTAGTGAAATAATTTTCACTCTGCAAAGTTGGAGCTATTGATACCGGAAAGCATTACACAATTAAATGAAAGAGTTATATGTTTCACACATTTTTTTCTATCCTGATTCATAAGGTTTATTCAAATGAATGAGCAACGAGATGAAAAATTCTCAATCAATAATGATTTCATTGGTTAATAAAACTATTTACTTTCTTCGCATGAATTCAGAAATGAGTCCTCGATTCTTCTTTGAGAAGAATTTGTGAATTTCTTACGTCATTAGAAAAAAATCAGAGTGATAAGTAAAGAGTTTTACCATTGTTTGTTTGAATATTACCCAAAGCGATGGCGAAGAAAATTTTCAATTTACCTGAATATTCAAATCTGTTTTTTGTTATTTTAGCCGGATACAAATCAACAATTAAACAAATCAATTCCCCTATGAAAAAGATTCGCCTGTCTTATGTTATCAGCCTGTTGCTGGCATTTGTTTGTACCCCTTCTTTACTGGCCCAGGATTCCGGAAAAGCGGAGTACACTGAGGGCAAAACCGAATTTAATATCGGAGTGGCCAATATTTTTGCAAAAAACAACACCTTTTATCCGATTTACTACATCGATCAGTATGGTAATTTCATTTATGACATTAATTATATATTTAGCGTTCAGCAACCTGAACTGGTTGTCGGGCTGAAATTTCACCAGCCTAAGGGTGCTTTCCGTCTGGGAACAAATATGAGCTATTCATCTACCACCGATGAGCAAAAATCGGGTTCAAAGGAGAAAACAAGCCTTAAATTGTTTAGCGAAAAATTCTTTGTGGGTTATGAATGGCACGTAACCTATTCAAGGATCAAAATTTTCTATGGATTTGATGTTTCCACTTCCTATGCGAGTCTTAAAATGGAGCAGGAATACCCTGTTAATAACGGATATCAGAATAATAGTTCCACCAAATACAATGAATTTGCTGTTGGGATAAATCCTTTGTTGGGTGTGGATCTGATGATCACTCCCCATTTGTCCATTGGAACAGAAATAAAATATTCGACAGAATACGTTACCGGTAAATCGGAAACAAAGTATGGTACCAATTCCAGCGATAAAACTAACAGCAGTGCTTTCAGAACCTATTTTGGTCCGCTGGGCTATTTGTCGGTAAATATTTATTTCTAGACAACCGGGATTTATTTCAAAATCCATTGGTTTATCAGGTCGTAATACTGGTCAAGATTTGGGAGTTTGTTTATTTTTAAATAACCGAAAGATAAATCATTTCTTTCCGGAGCATAAAAGTAAATCCCCAACCAACGTACAGGAACTCGGGGAATTCAAATCCGACACGAAAATCACCGTGTTCGCCTGGTTTCTGTCGCCGATAATCTGCATAGGCAGCCGTAAGCACATTTTTAATTGAACTGTCGTCAAAAGTGCTGAAATAGGTGGCACCCAACCCGGCTTCAAAATGTGACTTGTCGGCCCCGGTAATGATCCCGCCTTGTGTGACGATAAAATCTCCCAGTCCTGACATAAATATGGTATAAGCACCATAACCCGCCTTGGCGAAATAGGCCATCTTCTCGCTTTTATACACGATGCGTTCATAATATATGCTGGCCGCCAGATAGATGATTGAAGGCGATACCTACGCATGAAATGCATTATTTAGAATAATTCCATATTAATAATAAATATATGAAATAAATTTTTTAGGATGAAAATCCGGACAACCTGATCATGAATATTTTGCTAATAGTTTAATGGATATTTCAGGGTAAGTCAACAAATTCTGAATGTACTTCTTGCTTTTCATTCTTTTAATATGATGTTCAATTCGCTGTGCTTGTTCTATTGAATGACACTTAATGTTGAAAGTCAATATCCAGTCTTTTGCCTTAGCTGTAAATTTTGTTTTACCATAATAATTAGTTAAGTGGCTATGTAAACGTTCTTCGGGTTTCAGGATAGTCGATCCAATGTAAAACCGATCAAGTTTCTGACTGTAAAGAATATAGCAGTAACACATAAGAAAAAAGCCGCTGACCTGCTAGTCAGCGGCTTTATGGTTAATGGGCATACATGGAGCATTCCAATTCTTTTCATCTGTTGATTATTAGAAAAATAAAAATGCATTTTAAATGCATAATTCAAATCACTGTGAAATGTTTGGAAGTATGATTTTCAAATTTTACTGCTGAATGGGAATTCTTATCTTACAATAATAAGACCCCCTAATAAACAAATTAATTCTATGCATTTAATTGTGAAAGTCCCAGAATCCGCTTTCGTGTGGGGATAACTGGTATTCGCAAAATTAGTGGTTAAGCTTTATTTAGATTTTCGTCAACAACAACAAAGTCTCCACCTTTAGAGAATTTATAGAATCTAATACACATAGCATTTTGTTATAAAAAAGTTTGGTGTGTGAGCATGATTTTTTACTATTTTTGAAAACCTTTAAAACCATAAAAAATGAAACAAGAATTACGAAAAGCATTGTGGATGACTAAATCTCTGGTATTTACTGTATTATTTTTATCAAACATCAGCAATATTTATGCGCAACCTGTCACCTTGTTTGCCATTGGGCAAATAGCCCCTTATGATCTCAATGATGTAGATTCACTCAATTTCCCCATGAATAACGCGGAGCCAATAGGCGATATCAATGGTGACGGATTATGTGATTTTGTCGTAAATGCAGGTTGGGCATTTAATGAAAAAACGGATGACCCAAATGATTTCATTCCAAAATCAGCCATAATAACTGATATTACGCAGCCACATTCATCTATAGTTTACCATAATTCAAACATCCAGGGGATAGGTGACTATAATGGTGATGGATATGATGATATGGTAGATTTGGTTGGGCATGTAATTTTGCTGGGACGACAATCAGGGCATGATTTTAACACAATAGGTATTGAAATCCCTGAAGAAATGGAATATGTTCTCTATAAAGATGA
Source organism: Bacteroidetes bacterium GWF2_41_31 (assembly GCA_001769215.1). Lineage (GTDB taxonomy): Bacteria > Bacteroidota > Bacteroidia > Bacteroidales > F082 > UBA6244. Next base: position 45,500 of record MEOL01000032.1, on the reverse strand, counting down.
CATTTCCGGGGATGGCAAAACTGACTTCTTACTTGGAGGCAATAGTAATCATGATTCTCTGTACGTTTTTTCTCAAGAATATGAATCATACAAAACACTTAGCATGTATATGATGTGGACTACAATTGATGATTATTTCATTGATTATTATGATTATGATGGCGATGGAATGAAAGAGCTACTTGTAGCAACTTATTCCTTTAGTGATTTTATGTTTAGATGGTTTGTTTATGATAGTATATCTGATGAATTCAATATCGAAAAGGGAAGAAACCTGGTACCGATTCATGCTCCAGGTACTCATTATTCGAATTCAATGGCAGACATGAATGGCGATGGATTAATGGATGTTTGCCATACTTATTACGAAAATGGCGGGATGAACCTGGAAGTAATGTTTGGTAGTGCTACCTCACCAAACTATTTTAGTGATCCCGTTGAAGTTGAAATGGGAAACAAAAACAGATTGATCTATTGCGCCGGTGATTTTAATAATGATGGCACAGATGACTGGTATTCAAAAGTTGCTGTCGATACCATAATAATGTATTACAGTAGCGATTCGGTGGCAACGCATGGTTTTAACACAGCACTTTTCCCCATTGAAACCAATGAGCTGGTAGTACCATATACAAAAAACCCTGACTTTATTAGCCCGGTAAAAAACCTACAGGTTTTTGATTACAATGGTGATTCCATTTCGGATATATTTATGAGTTATTGGAGTTTCAACGAATCAAAACAATACGACACCACCGGCATGGTTATTTTTCCTGGAAACGACAATCCTGATTTTACTGACAAAATAGTTTTTGGTGACACGGAACCAATAAAAAATGCATATGAAGGGTTTGGTTCAAAAGTGTTGAATATTGGAGATTTTAATCATGATGGCTTTGAAGATTGGGCCGTACTTGCTGCCACTGGAAAGTATATTAATATTTATTATGGTGGAGTAGTGTTAGATTACGAACATGATAAACAAATATTGTTACCGCAAATGCCTGCCTCACAGTGTTTTGACATGGTTTTTGGTGACTTAAATAATGATGGCTGGATCGACCTTGCTGTTTCAAATGGAAATTTCTCTTCAGAAATATGGTTTGTATCATCCCTTATTGAGTCCGTTGAGGAAGTGTATATATTTTACGGTGGTCCTGATATGCCGGATGTGGTTGACTGGCGCAATGCAGAAGCTATTCTGGATGGTTTTGAAGACGATCATATTGCCTATGGCAGAAGCCTGGCAATGCCGGGTGATTATAATAATGATGGTTACAATGATTTATTAGCCGGTGGTGGAGATGTCTATAATGGTGGTGATAAAGGAGTAGATATGTATTTTGGTGGTGATCCATTTGCACATGAACCCGGAATGACCATTGGTTCTTCGATCGGTTATGGTAATTACTCTTTTGGGTATCCCATCACTTCTTGTGGTGATATTAATAACGATGGGTATCGTGATTTCACACTGGGAGCTGGCGGCTTGCAAAGTGATAATGGAAAATCTTTGATATATTTTGGAGGACCTTCTTATAATACCACTCAAGATATGGTACTCGATAATCCCACTGTTGACGGAAGACATTTTAGCACTTTTACACCAAAAATTGAAGGTGATTTTAATAATGACGGCATTCCCGATCTTGCACATTACGATCCTTATGATACTTTGGGAGCGTCGGTATATATATACAAAGGCGGACAAAATATGGACAACACCATTGACCTATATCTATCAGATACCGCAAGACTCAATCAATTACGCAGCATTGAATATGTACCTGATTTTTCAGAGAAAAATAAGTCTGATATTATTTTAATGAGTGGGTACAATGATCCTGATTTGCTTTTGTTTACCGGATGTGATCATAACAAAACAACGGTGGATTATGTTTTTAAAAACAACCTAAGGAACGTTGGAAGCGTAGCATCAGGCGACTTCAATAATGATGGACACATTGATTTATTTGTTGGCAACAGTAACTCGGCAGCAGATGGATGGGCTCCGTGCGGAGTGGTTCAACGTTATATTTCCCCTTTAATAGTGGGAACTGACGAAGAACCAATTGAAAATGATGCATCTTTTTCCATTGCTCCAAATCCGGCAAATTCTCAAATTGAAGTTGTGTACAACTCAAAATATAAAGAAAGTATAACTATTACAATTTGTAATCTTGCCGGAACTGTAGTTTACAAGATGAATGGCGAAAGCAATGAAAGCAACACAATAAACATAAATCATCTTAAAAGTGGTGTTTATATCGTAAGCATTCTTTCAGCTGGAAGTACTCAAAGGAAGAAAATAGTCAAAGTTTAAGTTTTGCAATAGTCTTTTTGCCACTGTTAAAACAATCAAAATTAATAATGTTAGTTTGTGGGTCAACCCCTCGAAAGCCCCGATAGCTATCGGGGGGGTGAACCTGGAATAACCTGATTATGTATATTTTACTAAAAGTTTAATGGATATTTCAGGGTAAGTCAACAAATTCTGAATGTACTTTTTGCTTTTCATTCTTTTAAAATGATGTTCAATTCGCCGTGCTTGATCTATTGAATGACAATCAATACTTAAGAATAAAGTCCAGTCTTTTGCCTTGGCTGTAAATTTCGTTTTACCATAATAATCAGTCAGGTGGCTATGTAAACGTTCTTCGGGTCGCAGGAAAGTCGATCCAATATAAAACCGATCAAGTTTCTGGCTGTAAAGAATATAGCAGTAGCACATAAGAAAAAAAACCGCTGACTTGGTAGTCAGCGGTTGCGGTTAGTGGGCCCACCAGGACTTGAACCTGGGACAACCTGATTATGAGTCAGGGACTCTAACCAACTGAGCTATAGGCCCATTGTTTTTGAACCATATTCCCTGTTGGTTTCTCTCATCATCTTATTAAATGATTATGAGTCACCCCGATTGCTATCGGGGATAGCTATCGGGGCTAACCAACTGAGCTATAGGCCCTGGATCCTATTCAAACCCAAAATTGGGTGGTTTCAATTTCGGGATGCAAAACTAACAATAAATATTAATTATTTTTCTAATTTTTGCGTAATAATTAACGATAGCACCCTTTTTCATTAAAAATCTATCCAAGGTTCAGATTCCCAATGCGCGTTACCTTCTTCTCCCGCAAGTTCCCTTAGTCCCACCGCCATAAAAGATCGATATTCCCAATATAAAACCAAGGTTGTACAAGGCTCCGTTATTGTTGGTTTCATAAATGCCTACCTGATCGGAAAACAAACTGATGATAAAGGTGAAAAACGAAATAAAACCGTGCCACAATCCCATGAAGAATCCGGCAGATTGCTCAACAAATTCTTCACTTCCGGGTGTACATGAAGTAACTAAAAGGACCGACATGGCTAACATGATCCAAAGGTTCAATTTTGATGTTTTCATGAGGATTTAAATTTAAAGTGTGCAAATGAAATGTGAAACTATTCAATTGAAGAAAACCGATGCTAATTTACATATTTTAATTTACGTTTGCACCATGAGAACTATTTTGTTTTTAATTGGAATTCTTTTTTAATTAATTCCTGCAAAGGACAAGTTCCTCAAACTTAAAAAACTCAACTACTATGAACAAACTAAAATACGCTTCGAGCCCCTATCTTCTGCAGCATGCCGAAAATCCTGTACATTGGCAGGAATGGAGTGGGGAGGCCCTACAGGTGGCAAAAGAACAAAATAAGCCCCTCATCATTAGCATTGGATATGCAGCCTGTCATTGGTGTCATGTAATGGAGCATGAAAGTTTTTCTGATAAGGAAGTGGCTGCGTTTATGAATGAAAACTTTGTCTGTATAAAAGTAGATCGCGAAGAACGGCCCGATATCGACGGTATCTATATGGATGCAGCACAGTTAATTAACGGACAAGGTGGCTGGCCATTGAATGCCTTCGCTATGCCCGATGGAAAGCCCTTTTTTGCCGGAATCTATTTCAATAAATCGCGGTGGATGGAGGTGTTGAATCAAATCAGCAATCTTTACAAAACCGATTACGAAAAAGTAGCCGATTATGCCAATAAGTTGGCAGCAGGTGTAAGTACTGAACCGTTGGACGGTAAACTGGCTAAAACGGATCAGGAATTTACCACCGGCGAATACGATTCACTTTGGAATGTCTGGAAACCTCAGATTGATTTCAAATACGGGGGGTTTAAGCGTGCACCCAAATTTCCTTTGCCTGTGACATGGGAGTTTCTCCTTCAATATCACTATTTATCCGGAAACCAGGATGCACTTAATGCCGTTTTAAACACCCTGGACGAAATGGCAAAGAGAGGAATTTACGATCAGATAGGTGGTGGTTTTGCCCGGTATTCGGTGGATGAATACTGGAAGGTTCCTCATTTTGAAAAAATGCTCTACGACAATGCACAGATGGTGAGCCTTTATTCACATGCCTTTCAAATCACCAAAAAGGAGCGGTACCGGGAGATTATTGAACAAACCCTGGCATTTGTTGAAAGAGAACTTACCAATCCTGAAAATGGTTTCTATTCATCGCTTAACGCGGACAGCGAAGGCGAGGAAGGCCGTTTTTATGTCTGGACTACGGAGGATATGTCATATGCCCTGAACGGGGATGATCAGGATTTGATCTTTCAATACTATCAGATTTCCAAAAATGGAAATTGGGAAGATGGCAAAAATATTCTGCTTCCGGTTTCTTCAAAAGAAGTGTTTTCCGGGCACCATCAAATGGCATTGTCCGCCTTTAATGCACTACTTGACAAGGCAGATCGAAAGTTGTTCCGCTTTCGCGAAAAGCGTATCAGACCCTCCACCGATGACAAAGTGCTTACCGCCTGGAACGCCCTGATGCTGAAGGCTTATGTAAATGCCTTTCAGGCGCTTGGCAAACAAGAGTATCTTGAAAAAGCCTTGAAAAATGCGCATTTTATCCGGAACAATATGTTGAAGGCGGATGGCGGTTTGTACCGGAATTTTATGAACGGCAAAGCCTCCATTAATGCCTTCTTGGATGATTATGCCTTGCTGGCTGAAGCTTACCTCCATCTGTATTCGGTAACCTTTGATATTCGATGGCTGGAATCCTCTAAAAATCTGGCAGATTATTGTCTGGAGCACTTTTACAATCCCGAGACAGCCATGTTTTATTATACTTCTGATAAAAGTGAAGCGTTAATCGCCCGAAAATACGAACTCGCCGACAATGTGATTCCGTCTTCCAATTCGGTGATGGCCAACGTGTTGTTCAAGCTGGGCCATGATTATGATAATCAGAATTACAGGCATATATCAGCCCTCATGTTGGGTCAGGTTATAGATGAGATAAAGAGCTCGGGACCCTGGTATGCCAACTGGGCATTTTTGATGGGATTGCAGAGTTTTGGGCCTTTTGAAGTGGCCATTATGGGTGAGGATGCTGTGGCTAAAAGTCATGAAATGCAATTAAACTACCTGCCAACCTGTTTGTTTATGGGAGGCGACAATGATAATTTGCCTTTGCTTTCCGAAAAACTGGTGTTGGATAAAACCATGATTTATGTCTGCAGAAACTACACTTGTAAACTGCCTGTTGAGAAAACCAGTGCGGCGCTCAAGCAAATCAATACTGATTGAATCATTCAAAGTAAACCCCGCTTCCAATAAAATAATCGATACCTGGCAGTTTATAAACAAAGGCTTTCTTTGGTTCTTCAAGGCCAGTGACAGGGTTGTTCCAGTAATAATCGTAATATCCTGAACCAGATGATTTAACCACATCCACCAATCCCCTAATCACATAGTTGCCTTTTGAATCCTGATAATTGAAAAGATTTTGCCCCTGAAGGTTTTTTTGTGTGCCATGGGCGACGTTCACACAATTAAAATCATACATGAAAAAGTAGCCTGAATTGTTGTCGAAAAACCGGATGTGATCAATAAACTCACGACAAAACATCACGCGATCCATCGAGTCGGGCAACATGTCAAAGCCACCGCTTAAGCCTTCTGCCATCGATTTTGTCGCATTTTCAACCACCGACATCGCCGCTTCCTCCGAAGTAAAATAATCACTGAGCTGGTAATCGTAAAATCCGGTTCCAATAAAAAATTCAGCTGAAGGAATGGCTTTTACAAAGGCAATTTTCTGCTCGTTTTGTCCGGTTTCAGGATATTCAAAATAGTAATCCACAAAACCTTCCCCTGTGTAACTAATCGTCTCTACCATATCACGAACATAATATTTGCCGTTGATATCTACACTGTTATAACGATAAGTGCCAATAAGTTCAGGCTTTAACGCGTGGGCAACCATCCAGGCGCGATTGCTTTCAACGAAAAAATAACCCGACCCGTCACTTAAAAACCTAACAGGATTGATTACAAATTGACACATATGGGCTTGGGATGCACTATCACCGGTGGCCAATTTTATATTGGATGAATTTAAAAAAACGGTTTCAAACCCGGTGGCAAAATTTCGTGTAACAACCTGTATGATGCTCTTGTTTAGTTCATCTTCCGTTACCATTCCACTATATGGATCATCATTACAATTGCAGTTTTTTGTACACGAATCTAACAGGATAATTGTAAAAAGTAAGGTTCCCAAAACCAAAAGAGTTGAGATTTTCATTTTATTAAATTTTATTGATTTTCAGTGGCTAAATTAGTACTTCAATAAAATATTAACAAGGAAATTGTGAATAAAATCAAAGAAAGACTGTTCGTTTTAATTTAAATATTACTTTTATTCGCAATTGATAAAAGGACGCATGAAAATAAAAAATATTATATTTGATTTTGGCGGTGTAATTTTAGATATCGATCCGCAATTAACAATAAATGAATTTATTAACCTGGGATTAAAAGACCCTGAAAAATTGTTAACCTCCGGTTTTATGGAGGATATTGCTGCCAAATTTGAACGCGGAATCCTTACCCCGGAAGTCTTTAGGGCCAAACTCAGGAGTTTTTTACAGGTTGACGCCACCGACCAGCAACTTGATGAGGCCTGGAACGCCCTGCTTTTTGATATCCCCAGCGAACGCATTGCCGTGATAGAACAAGTAAAAAAGCATTACCTCACGCTCTTGCTTAGCAACTCAAACGAAATACATTACGATCTGTTTGTTCGCGATTTGCAACTCAGGTTCGGCTATCGCGAATTCGATGAATTGTTCCACAAGGCTTATTTTTCCTTCGATCTGCACCTGAGCAAACCAAATCCTGAGGTTTACGAATTTGTGATAAACCAGCATGATCTTGATCCTGGAAAAACCCTGTTTATCGACGACTGGGAAGACAATATTGAAGTAGCTCAACAACTTGGGTTTAAAACATACCTGCTTCAAAAACCCGAACGTGTCCGCGATTTATTTGTTGACGGCAAACTCAAACCGGGTCTGGACATTAAGTAGCTTTTTCATGTGAAAATATCATGAAATAAAAACCGCCATGACTGTTCTGATGCAAAGAACAGGTTCATCTTAACTATATTTTGACCTGATTTCTGCTAATATAGACATCACTTCATCCAAGGTCATGGCTTCCATCAGTTTGATGCGGTAAGGTTTAAAGTGGGATAATCCTTTAAAATAATCACCCCAATGCTTCCGTATTTCGGTAATTCCACGGTATTCCCCCTTCCATTCCACAGATTTCTGAAGCTGCATGGTGCTGATGAGGATACGCTCGTTGATTTCCGGCGCAGGTAGTAATTCTCCTGTCTTAAAATAATGTTTAATCTCTCTGAATATCCATGGATTTCCATAGGATCCACGTGCGATCATCAGTCCATCCACGCCAAAGTTGTCCTTATAATATTTGGCCGAAATTGGATCTATCACGTCTCCATTACCAAAAATCGGAATGCGCATCCTGGGGTTGTTTTTTACCTCTCCAATCAATGTCCAGTCGGAAGGCGTGCTCGACCGTTGAGGGCGTGTACGGCCATGAATGGTCAGGGCTTCGATGCCGACATCCTGTAGCCTTTCGGCGATATCTACAATTTCCTTGTGTTCTTCGTCGTATCCCAGACGGGTTTTTACGGTTACCGGAAGTTTTACCGCTTTCACTACGGCAGCCGTCATTTCCACCATTTTCGGAATGTCATTCATGATTCCCGATCCGGCTCCTTTAGCCACCACTTTTCGAACCGGACAGCCGTAGTTGATGTCAATTACATCGGGTTGTGCACTTTCGGCATATTGCGCGGCTTTCACCATGCTTTCGATATCGTGACCAAATATCTGGATTCCAATGGGTCGTTCAAACTCATCAAAATCGAGCTTCTTAACACTTTTGGCTGCATCACGGATGAGACCTTCCGATGAAATAAATTCCGTGTACATGATATCGGCTCCCATCAGTTTACACACATACCTGAATGGCGGATCGGTAACATCTTCCATGGGAGCCAAAAGAAGTGGAAAGTCACCCAGTTTAATGTCTCGAATTTTGACCATGTAGTTCCTGTAGTTTTGGTTCAGCAAAGCAACGGCAAAAATATTAATTTTGGTCCTATCAGAAGTTTGATACGAAAAACGTACTAATGCATTATATATTAACACTTTCACCCTTTCGTAAGCTCCTATTGTTCATCGGATTGGTATTCATTTTTGCACTGATTACTGCCATGGCAGGTCTTTTAATTGGAAAAGTTTGGTTAAATGTGTCGCTACAGACATTGTCTCAAATGATTATTTCACCGGTAACTCCTGAGGAGATTTCATTCCTTCGTTTCTATCAGTTTCTAAGTCAGATTGGTGTATTTTTTCTTCCTGTTTTCGCGTTAATTTTTTTCACATCCAAAAATATTTCGGGCTATCTGTCCATGAACTCCCGGCCTGGTTCGGTCGCAATTTTCATTACCATCATCCTGGTATATGTATCGTTACCCTTCAACGGATTTCTTACCTCAATTAATGAAAACATGCAGTTGCCTGCTGCTTTTTCGGGGATAGAACAATGGATGAAGGACAAAGAAACTCAGGCAAACGGACTTGTCGAGATCATCTTGTCGACAAACTCAGTCAATGTGCTCATGATTAACATGGTAGTTGTTGCATTAATGCCCGCTTTGGTAGAAGAACTCTTCTTTAGAGGTGTCTTATTAAAATTGTTTCGCCAGATTACCCACAATATTCATTGGGCGGTAGTGATTTCAGCCTTTATTTTTAGTTTTTTTCACCTGCAGTTTTACGGTTTCCTTCCGCGATTCATGATGGGTTTGATGCTGGGATACCTTTTTGTTATCACGCAAAATTTATGGATCCCCATCCTCTTTCATTTTGTCAATAATGCCAGCTCGGTAATCTTGTTTTATCTGCACTACAATGGTTATATTCAACTCTCAATGGATAAGTTTGGCACCACACAAAACATGGTTTATATTATTGGCAGTTTACTGATGATGATATGGCTGATGGTGATGCTGTATCAACGATTGGGAACCGACCGAATCATAAAAAAGATCTAAAGAGCCCTATGGTGATCAATTCAAGGAAGAAATATTACGTGGTATGGCAGGGTATCCAACCAGGTATCTACGACAACTGGGCGGCATGTAAAAAACAGGTAACAGGCTACCTGGGAGCGCAATACAAATCCTTCACCTCTCACGACGAAGCGCAACAAGCCTTTGGAAATCCTTTCGAAGTCATTCGTGGAGCTAAAGGAAAAAAAGATCTGACTACACTATCCGGTACTGAAAAACCGATCCTGCAAAGTATTTCAGTGGATGCCGCTTGCGCAGGAAATCCGGGCACATTGGAATTTCGAGGGGTGTTTACTGAAACAGAAACCCCGTTATTTGACAGGGGACCTTATAAGATGGGTACGGTCAATATCGGTGAATTTCTGGCTTTGGTGCTGGCTTTGGCCTATTGTAAAAAACACAACCTGAATTACCCGATTTATTCTGATTCCAAAACCGCGATAGCATGGGTTCGCAACAAACGGACGAATACCAAATTGGTGAAAACTTCACAGAACGAACAGCTTTTTGTCATGTTAAAAAATGCTGAATCCTGGCTTCGAAACAATAGCTATTCTACCCAAATCCTCAAATGGAAGACTGAACTTTGGGGTGAAATACCTGCCGACTATGGACGAAAATAGTATTCCCACGAAAATAACTCATTTCATAAATTTATGTTATACTATTATTTAGGACAAAAAATTTTATGAACACATGCCCACATAAACATATGTTCAGGTGTTCGATAGCATAATTTATTATCTTTACGCCCTCAAAAGCGAACTGTATTTAGTCCTAATAAACTGAATACATGTAAATTAAACCACAAATAGAATGATCAAAAAAATTTTGGTTGCCAACCGGGGTGAGATTGCCATCAGGATCATGCGCAGCTGTCGTGAGATGGGAATCGAATCGGTGGCCGTATATTCCGAAGCTGACCGCACCTCGATGCACGTGCGTTTTGCCGATGAAGCCTATTGTATCGGACCGGCTCCTTCAAACGAAAGTTATCTGGTAATCGACAACATCATCGCGGCAGCCAGGAAAAGTGGCGCCGATGCCATTCATCCCGGATACGGATTTTTATCAGAAAATGCAACGTTTTCTGAAAGGTGCGAAAAGGAAGGGATCATTTTTATTGGTCCTTCACCCCATGCCATCAATACCATGGGCGATAAAATTACGGCGAGGATCAAAATGCAGAGCGCCAACGTGCCGGTGGTACCCGGAACCATAAAACCAATCTCCGACTTAAAGGAGGCAGTGGATACCATCCATCAAATCGGTCTCCCTGTGATGATTAAAGCCAGTGCCGGTGGTGGAGGTAAAGGAATGCGCCTGGTGAAAAAGGAAGAGGATATCATTTCTTCGGTGAGTGCTGCAAAATCTGAAGCCAAAGCTGCATTTGGAAATGATGCCGTTTATATCGAGAAATATATTAATTCACCGCATCACATAGAGTTTCAGATTGTAGCCGACAAGCACGGCAATTGTGTTCACTTGTTTGAGCGTGAATGCTCGGTACAGCGTCGTCATCAAAAAGTAGTAGAAGAAACTCCCTCTCCCATCATGACCGAAGAGGTTCGTCGTGAAATGGGAGAACATGCTGTGGCTGCAGCCAAAGCCGTAAACTACAGTGGTGCAGGTACCATCGAATTCATCGTAGATGATAACCTGAATTATTTCTTTCTTGAAATGAATACACGCCTACAGGTAGAACATCCCATCACCGAAAGAGTGGTTGGCGTGGATTTGGTAAAAATTCAGATTGATATTGCCAATGGAAAAGAACTTCCCTTTAAACAGGAAGACCTGAAACAAATCGGACATGCCATTGAAGTACGTATTTATGCTGAAGATCCTGACAACAACTTTATGCCAAGCCCTGGAACCATCAGGCACATTACCGAACCCCTTGGATTGGGAGTTCGACATGATGGATATGTGTATGCCGGGTATGAAATCCCCATTTATTACGACCCGATGATCTCAAAACTGATCGTATGGGCACCAACTCGCCGGGAAGCCATCGACAGAATGCGACGCGCCCTCCATGCTTACAAAATTACAGGCATTAAAACATCTATCCCCTTTCTTAACCGCATCATGGAAGTACCTGCTTTTATTGAGGGGAAATACAATACCCATTTTATACAGGATCATGAAGAGCTGCTCAAACCTCATACACATGCATCCCGTCGCTTAAAAGATGTGGCGGCCATGACAGCTTTTTTCGATTACCTGAGCAAAATAGAAACGGTAAAGAAAAACACCTTTTGTAAGCGACCTGCAAGCAATTGGAAAAATACTGGCAGAAGAAATAATTTGAATAGATCATAACACCATAATGAAGTATGATATGGCTTACGAAATAAAACTGGACGAGGAAACAGTACAAATAGAATTGATTGAAACAGAAGGACATGTTGCAGAAATGAGCATTGATGGCCGAATATACTTCATCGATATAGTTGAGGTTGAGCATGGGGTATATTCTATTCTTTTGGATGGTATTTCATACAATGTTGAACTCCTCCCGACAGAAAACAAAAAATACCTGGTAAACACCTTGTACAATGCCTTTAACATTGAAATTATTGATGCGGAGACAAAGTATAAAAATAGCCGCCGAAAGGCAGAAGACGAAGACCTTAATTTTATATCTACACCCATGCCTGGTAAGGTAGTCAAGATTCTCGTAAAGGAAGGCGACCTTGTGAAAGGCGGCGAAACCGTGATCATTGTATCTGCCATGAAAATGGAAAGCGAATATAAAGTTGTTAAAGACCGGCTGATTACAAAAGTCCTGGTAAAAGAAGGCGATAACATCGATGGGCATCAACCATTGATCATGCTTGAATAATCCTGTTTATTGTTTCAATTTCACCGAATAATACCAAATACCTACTACCATGCCGTTAACATCAAAAATACAACTCTTAGAAGAAAAAAGCCTGAAAGCCGAATTGGGAGGCGGACAAGAACGCATTGACAAACAACACAAAATGGGACGTTTAACAGCACGAGAACGAATTAAATTGTTGCTCGACCCGGGATCATTTGTAGAAATAGACAAGTTTGTTACGCACCGCTCCACCGATTTTGGCATGGAAAAAACTAAATTCCTGGGCGATGGCGTGGTAACAGGCTATGGCAAAATTGAAAACCGTTTGATGTATGTGTTTGCACAGGATTTTACCGTTTTTGGGGGATCGTTAAGTCGCGCCAACGCGGATAAAATTATCAAAATCATGGATTTAGCCATGAAGATGGGCGCGCCGGTGATTGGACTGAACGATTCAGGAGGTGCACGTATTCAGGAAGGGGTTGAAAGTTTGGCCGGGTATGCTGATATTTTCTATCGCAATGTACGAAGCTCAGGCGTTATCCCTCAAATATCGGCCATTCTGGGCGCTTGTGCAGGTGGCGCGGTATATTCTCCTGCAATTACCGATTTTATTCTGATGGTGAAAGAAACCTCCTACATGTTTGTTACCGGACCGGATGTGATAAAAACAGTTACCAATGAGGAAGTCACTAAAGAAGACCTGGGCGGTGCCATGGCACATAACAAAAAAAGCGGGGTGGCTCATTTTATTGCTGATAACGACGAACAGGCCATGATGATGGTACGTGAGTTGATGAGCTTTTTACCTTCCAACAACATGGAAGATCCTCCACAGAAAATCTGTACAGATGATCATAAGCGACAGATTTCCAAGTTGGACACTGTAGTTCCAGTTGATCCCAACAAACCGTATAACATGTTCGATATCATCCTGCCCGTGATTGATCATGAACATTTTCTTGAAGTACAGCCCCATTATGCCCAAAATATTATCATTGGTTTTGCCCGTATCGGTGGTAAACCGGTAGGTATAGTCGCCAATCAGCCACAGGTATTGGCAGGGGTTTTAGATATCGACAGCTCAACCAAGGCGGCACGTTTTGTGCGCTTTTGCGATGCATTTAATATCCCACTGATTACTTTTGAAGATGTTCCCGGATTTCTTCCCGGAACGACCCAGGAGTTTGGTGGAATCATCAAGCACGGAGCGAAGTTGCTTTACGCTTTCGCGGAAGCCACAGTGCCCAAAATTACCATTATCACACGCAAAGCCTACGGTGGAGCTTATGATGTGATGTCGAGCAAACACATTGGCGCCGACATGAATTATGCATATCCCACCGCTGAAATTGCCGTGATGGGCCCTGAAGGGGCTGTTAATATTATCTATAAGAACGACTTAAACGCTGAGGCACGAAAAAAAGCAGTGGACGAATACCGCGAAAATTTTGCAAGTCCATACAAAGCCGCGCAACTGGGTTATATCGATGAAATCATTTATCCACACGACACCCGCTTGAAAATACTGGAAGCGCTGGAAATGACGGCCAATAAATCGGCTTCCAATCCACCAAAAAAGCATGGAAATATACCTCTGTAACTTAATCCGGTTTTCTAATGGGCTTTTTGTGGAATTTTAATTTCTGTATCAATCAGTTATGCCATGGATGATGATCAACCAATTATTGTACAAAAGCGTTCATTAAAACTGGTCATGGAGCCGGGAATTTATTTTTGGTGTGCTTGTGGACGATCAGTTAATCAGCCATTTTGCGATGAATCGCATAAAGGTACCCGGTTTAAACCTGAAAAGGTAGTGATTACCGAACCCAAATTGGTTAAGTGGTGCATGTGCCGCCACAGCGAACAAGGTGCTATTTGTGATAATAAACACCGTGAGTTGGAATAATAAGAGCGGATTCTTTTTCGTTACCTACCACCGTAATCAGGGTTCGGCGACATAATAAATAAAAGCTCCCCTCCTTTCATGAGTTCAAAATGATTTATAAAGGACGATTGCAATTCCATGCCGTTAAAATACACCTCTTTTACATACACATTTTCAGAACTTTGATGTTTAGCCTTGATGTTCAGCGTGTTTCCGTTTTCAAAATGGATAACCGCTTCTTTCACCAAAGGACTCCCCAGGGCATATTCCGCTGAGCCGGGGCAGACAGGATAAAACCCCAACGCACTAAAAATATACCAGGCCGACATTTGTCCGGCATCATCGTTCCCACAAAGGCCATCCGGAGCAGCCCCATACATGGTTTCCATGATCATGCGGACCCGCGCCTGCGTTTTCCATGGCTCGTTGGTCCAGTTGTACAGGTAGGCAATGTGATGTCCGGGTTCGTTGCCATGCACATAGTTTCCAATAATGCCATCGCGTGTAATGTCTTCGGTTTGTTCAAAGTAGCTGTCGTCGAGGTGCATGGTAAACAGCGAGTCGAGATGAGTCGAAAAGGTTGCTTTGCCACCCATCATGCTCACCAGACTGTCAACCTGTTGTGGCACATACAATCCATAATTCCAGGCGTTACCTTCAATAAATCCCTGGTCGTGGGTTTGCAGTGGATCGAAAGGTTTTTTCCAGCTTCCATCTGATAACCTGGGCTGCATAAAGCGGGATGTGTGGTTAAATACATGGTTGTAATTGGCTGACCGTTTCAAATACATGGATGCCATCAGGCTGTCGCCGGAAAAGGAAGCCAACTGCGCTATACACCAGTCGTCATAAGCATATTCCAGTGTTTTTGAAACGGAGGAGGCGCTTTTGTCTTCAGGCACAAAGCCAAATTTCATATAGTCACCAAGGCCATCAAAATAAGCCACTTGCGAGGTACTTTTTGCCGCTTCCAGCGCATGCTGCATATCAAAGGAGGTGTTTCCCTTTGCAGCAGCATCGGCCAGCACCGAAACCGCGTGATATCCAATCATGCACCAGTTCTCGTTGGCATAATGGCTCCACACCGGCAACATGTGATGAACGCTCTGGTCGTAGTGTGCCAGCATCGATTTGATCATGTCCGCATTGCGCGAGGGTTCAATCAGGTTGAAAAGCGGATGCAATGCCCGGTAGGTGTCCCAAAGCGAAAAAATGGTGTAATTGGTAAAACCGTCTGACTGATGAATGTTGTCATCCAAACCACGATAGTTGCCGTCCACATCCTCAAAAACAACCGGGCTTAACATGGTGTGATACAAAGCTGTATAAAAGGTTTCGCGTTGAGCTTCTGTGGTTGTTTTTACCTGAATTTTGTCGAGTTGCCTGTTCCATTTTTGGCGGGCCTGAACTTTCACCTGATCAAAATTCCACCCGGGAATTTCGGCCTTCAGATTTTTCAGGGCACCCTCGGTACTCACTGCCGAAAGTGCAAATTTGATTTGAATTTTCTCTCCTTCTTCAGTTTTAAAATTAAAGTATGCACGGATCTTTCTTCCTGCCATTTCAGGGAAATTTTCTGTCTCATCGAACTTCCTCCAAAAACCTTTGTAGGGTGAATTATCATATTTTTTATGCCCATAAGATTCTACCGGCTTTGAAAAAACCATCGCGAAATAAAGTGTTCGGGTTCTCGCCCACCCGCTGGTTTGACGATAACCGGTGATCAACGTGTCATTTTCTACACGCACAAATGTCCATACATTTTTATCATCGTAATTGTAAATGTTTGCCATGAAATCGAGCAGGATGTGTGCGCTATCCGATTGGGGAAAGGTATATTGGTGAAATCCAACCCGTTCGGTGGAGGTAAGTTCGGCATTAATGCCATAAGTTGAAAGTCCGACTTGATAATAACCGGGCATGGCTGTTTCATTGTCATGCGAAAACATGGAAAAATAGCCACCTCCTGATTCGTTGGTTTCTCCGGGTTCGAGAATGAGGAGACCAGTGGTGGGCATCACCAGAAAATCGCCCAGGTCGCTGTGGCCAGTACCACTAAAGTGGGTGTGGCTAAAACCAAAAATAGTACTGTCATCGTATTGATATCCTGAGCAATACCGATATACCTCTTTGTTGTATTTTCCATCAATAAACATCGGTTCGTTCCCGGTTTCAGGGCTTAACTGAACCATCCCGAAAGGGACAGTCGCTCCGGGAAAAGTATGTCCCATGTTTTGAGTGCCAATCAGGGGGTTGACCTGAGAAGCCAAATCGATGGTTGTTTTCTGGCTATAAGCAGTAAAATGTAGCTGTAGCACAAGAAAACCAATCATTAAAAGGTTCTTATTTATCATGAGCTTATGACTGAGTTTTCGCTTTCCTGCATGGGCTTTGGAAAGGTTAGATAAAAAGTGGTTCCCACGTTTACCTGACTTTTTATTTCAATTGTTCCTTTGTTTAATGTTACAAATTCAGATACCAGATTTAGTCCAAGTCCGGTTCCTGATTCGTTATTGGTGCCTTTGGTAGTAACGAACTCTTCAGGATTAAACAGTTTGGACAATATCTCATCGGCAATGCCAACTCCGGTATCGGCAATGCTAATCTCAACCTGTTGATCTTTTGATTTGGCGTCAATGATGATTTTGCCCTTTGACGAGGTAAATTTAACGGCATTTGAAATCAGGTTTCTCAGGATGGTGGACAACATGTTATAATCGGCCAGAACTACGGCCTGGTCATCTACAAGAATGCTTAACTCAATTTCTTTATTTTTGATATTGCCTTGTAAAAGGTTTACGGTTTCCTCGATAATGTTTTTAAGCAATATGGCCGTTGGGTTAATTTTTAAAGATTTTCTTTGTAACCTTGACCAATGAAGTAAATTACTAAGCAACGAAATAAGACCTTTTGCAGATGTGTTTATTGTTTCTATGTAATCCGCCATTTCGCTTTCCGTAAATTGATATTCCTTCTTATTCAGCATATCTGAAAACCCTTCAATTACACCAAGTGGTCCCATGAGATCATGAGCAATGATGGATAAAAATTTTTCTTTGGTTTTATTTGACGCCTCAAGTTCGCTGGTAGTCGTTTTAAGTTCTTTTATCACGTTTTTAAGTGTGTCGTTGGTAGCCACCAGACTTTCCGTTTGTTTGTCAGCAAACAACTGTAATTGCCTTTTTTGTTTGATAAGCTGTCGTAAACGAAGCTGTATTCCCACAAAAATAAGCACCAGAATCAGGATGCCGATGAGCCACTTAAAAAACACAGATTCGAAAAAAGTAGGTAATACAACAATTGAAAAAGCATAAGGCTTATCCAGCCACAAGCCGTGGTTGTTGGAGGCCAGTATTTCAAGAGTGTATTTTCCGGGAGCAAGGTTATTAAACGTTATTTGGTGATAATTTCCCAGGTCAATCCAGTCCTCATTTAATTCATTGATTTTGTACTTATATTTATTTTTATTGTTGTTGATAAAGCTGAGACCGGAAAAATCGATCGTAATGATTTCTTCATCAGGTTGTATTTCCAATTGTCGCGTTGCTATTTCTTCTTTGCTTAATGTCAGGTATTGGTTATTCACTTTAATATCTGTAATTTGAATCGCCGGCTGAATGCTGTTTTGCCTGATCATTGTAGGGTTGAAGTAATTAAAACCTCCTATACCGCCAAAGAAAAACATTCCGTTATCATCTTCAAAAAAAGCACCCGTATTAAATTCATTACTTTGAAGACCGTCGCTTACATCAAAATTTCTAAAAAGCTGGTCTTTAGGCGAGAACGAAGAAATTCCATTGTTGGTACTTAGCCACAAATTGCCCGATTCATCCGGCAGAATCCCATAAGTAAAACTATTGGGTAGTCCGTCATCTTCTGTGAAATGCCTGAGTTCGGCGGTATTTACATTGTATTTGATGAGTCCGTTAGTGGTGGCTATCCAATAATTACTCTCAGTATCCTGATAAATGCAGTTAATTGGATTAAAGCTATTTACATCCTGTAAGCCGGGAATGACACTGTAATTTTTAACCACTTGTCCCGCCATGTCCAATCGCCCAATTTTGCCATCTACATATCCAATCAGCATGTTTCCTGATCTGTCTTTGGTAATGGTTCTGACCGTAATGGCGAGTAATATCCCCTGATTTGATAAATACGGAAAAGGAGTAACCGTTTGGTTTTGTGGATTGAATCCAATCAGTCCCTGACCAGTACCTATTAATAGCAAGGTGTCGGAATAAGGCACTATTTTGTAAATGAAATTAATGTTAAAATCATCCAATTTACCTGAGTTCAGTTCAACCTGGGTAAACAGGTTTTTTTCCTTGTTGTACTTCAGCAAACCTCCACCTTCCGAACCGGCCCACAACAGGTTTTTATCGTGCAAATCACCTGCTAAGGTATAAATACTTCCTTCGTAAACCGTTTTAAAACCCTCAAAATCCTTGCTGATTTTTACCAGTCCGTTATAACCTCCAACCCAGTAATAATGATCATCTTCGTCAAAAGTGCGAATACTTGCAATGGGGAATTCTGAATTTATCCGACTGCTAATCAGATTAAAATCCGAATTGTCGGGAATAGACAATTCAACTCCGTAACCATTGGTGCCGATCCATAAGATGTTGTTACTGCCTAGACAAAGACAGTTAATGGTTGCATCTTTCTGAGGTGAAACAACATAGCTGGCAACCGGAGTTTCACCAAATTTGAAACGAAAAATTCCACCAAGCAAACTGGCAAACCAATACTGCCCATCATTGTTTCCGGTTATGGATACTATCGAATTAAAACTGTCAAAATAAATACTTGCAAAGTCGCTTTCAATGATATCCTTATAATTCCTAAACACCGATTGGCCGCTTTCCTTATAATACAAACTTCCCTTAGTTGACATGTAGTCTACCAGACCAACCCAGATTCTGTGCTTACTGTCTTCAAAAAACGCGGTAGGTCTGTATTGTTTGTGTTCGGAAGCCTTAATTCCCTCCATGGGATATCTATCCAACACACCTGTGGATATATTGTAGCTGATCATCATATTGTCATGAAAAGCACCCAACCACAGGTGATTTTGGCTGTCGATAAAAATTTTTGAAATATGGTTGAGGTATAACGAATCTTTCGGGCTATATAAAAAGTAATGTTTTTCAAACGTATTATGATCAATTTTAAAAATTCCATAACCAAATGTACCACACCACAAATCCTGGTTACTATCGAGTGCACAGGAGGCTATCAGGTTGGCACCCAGTTCATTTTTGGCCGAATCAGCTTCTCTGAACGAAACAAATGTTTCGGTATACGGGTTAAAAAGCACCGCCCCATCCTTGGTTCCTACCCAAATATTCCCATCATGGTCTTCAACCATGGAGTTAATAAAGTTATTCGGCAGGGAGGATTTGTCGTTCATTTTGTGTCTGAAAATTTTGGTTGTGTAACCATCATATCTGTTAAGTCCGTCGGCTGTACCGAACCACATAAACCCCCGCTCGTCTTCGATGATGGACAAAATGCGGCTTTGACTTAATCCCTTTTGAATGAAAATCCGTTTTTCGATTTGATAATATTTATCTTCAAGGGCATGCATATCAGTGAGGTATGACCATAGGAATATAAGCAATATCGATCGTATGGGATGTAAACTCATTTTAAGAAGTAAGTTATTCTCAAAGGATTCTATCCAAATAAACTAACATCTAAAATACCAAAAATAATGACGCATTATACTCAGAAGTAAAAAAGTAATAGTTGATTGAAATGCCTGAATTATACTGTTGTACGGGTGATTTGTTTTTTATAATTTAGCCAACTTGTAATGTGATCCCGAATAATATAACCATCCGCTTGATATTTTAACAACTAATAATGAAAGCCACCAATTCCCTTTTTCTTGGATTTCTATTATTTTCAATATCCATGGTTTTTGGACAATCTAACCCTGAACAGGGAAAGTTTAAAAGCCAGGCCACGGGTTATGACCAACAGGCTCAGGGAGATTATTTTAAATATTTAGGCGATTCATTAAAATTTGAACAGCCCGATTCAGCCGAATTTTACTACTTAAAAGCATTGAATGTCAGTATTGAACAAAACAACCGGCTCGAAGAAGCCACCCTCCTGAGTAAAATCGGCGGTGTTCAGTACATTCAGGGCGATTATTACAAAGCACTGGATCAATTTACCAAATCGCTGGATCTTTTTCGTGAACTAAATGATGACCGGGGTATCGCTGCCGGGTTGAACAATGTGGCCATGATATTAAATATTCAGGAAAAATACGACGAAGTCATTTTAAATCACAAAAAGTCGATATCCATTTGCATTAACATTAATGACACGTTGCTCGAGGAAAGAAACTGGTTCAATCTGGCTATTACTTTCAATGCGATGAAAGAATATGATAGTGCCATGTTCAGTGTTAACAAAGCCATCTTGCTATGTAAACAAATGGGCGATACGACAGAATATATGCTCAATAAGAACCTGTTGGGAAACATTTACCTGAATAAAAAAGAGTACCATCATTCGCTTAAGGAGTTTTCCTCTGTAATTGAAAGTAGCACCTTCGAAAATAAATGGGAGTTGTGTTATGCGCTGGCAGGAATGGCCCAATCATCGCTTATGCTGGACAACTCGAATGAGGCTTTAAAATACGCGCTTAAAAGTGATTCGTTGGCACATGAATTAAAAACCTTGTGGGATTTGCAAAACATCTCCCTCATTCTTTCTGATATCTATTTTGGCCAAAACAATTATCTGTTGGCTTACCGGTATTATGTTGATTACAAATCGTATACCGACAGCCTTTTTAGTAAGGAGCAAGCCAGTGAGATGAACTACCTGCATCTGCTTCAAAAGGAAGCTGAAAATCGTGCCCTTCAGCTTACTTATGACAAACAAAAACAGGAGCTTAAAAACAAAAACCTGTGGATCAGCATCTATACTTCGGGAGCGCTTTTATTTTTGTTGGTGGTGTTACTACAATGGCGGAATAATCGCAATAAAACAAATCTGAATAAAAAACTACAGGCAAAAAACAGTGTCATAGCTCACAAAAACAAAGAATTAGAACTTGCCAATGCCACCAAGGACCGGTTTTTTAACATGATCGCCCATGACCTGAAAAGTCCGCTAAGCATCATGATCTCGTTTACCGAAATTCTACATGATAACCTGGAACTCTACAATGAAAAACAAATCAAGGAATTTCTTGAATCGCTGCACCAGTCTTCATTACAGGGATTTCAATTGCTCGAAAACCTGCTCGACTGGGCACGTCTGCAAACCAATTCATTTTTATTTCAACCCAATCAGTTGAAAATTCTGCCGCTTGTGGAAGAAACAATCCGGCTGCTTGAGAACAATGCGCTCGAAAAACAGATCACCATCACCAATGAAGTTGATCAGGATATCATGGCCAACATCGACCGAAATATGTTTTTGGTGGTGTTGCGAAACCTGATTTCAAATGCCATAAAATTTTCGCATCCCGGTGGAACCGTTTTGATAAAAGTCGTCCGCCTGGAACATGAGGTTGGTATTTCGGTAATTGACCACGGACTTGGCATCAGCGAAAGCGACCTGCCAAAACTTTTTAAATTGGATTCGTTTATAACACGACCCGGCACAAATCAGGAAAAAGGTACCGGAATTGGTTTGGTGTTGTGTCATGATTTTATAAATAAGATGGGTGGAAGTATAACCATTAAAAGCACCGAAGGAAAGGGAAGCATTTTTACCTTTACCCTCCCCGTTTGATCCTGATTTAGGATGGGTTCCAAAAATAAAAATGCCTCCCAACCGGTCAAATCATTAACTTTGTGCATCAAATAACCACTAAGCAATCGCCTCATGGCCAAAGCTAAAACCATGTATTACTGTAGCAACTGCGGCAATGCTTCAGGAAAATGGATCGGAAAATGCCCCGCATGTGGCGAATGGAACACATTCGTGGAAGAGGTAATCAGTAAACCATCCGAAACAAAACCCGGCTTTGTCACCGGAAAAACCAAATCAGCTCCGGTTCCAATCCATCAGATAGTAAACCAGCGCGAAGACCGCATCGATACCATGAGTACCGAATTTAACCGCGTACTGGGTGGAGGTCTGGTTCCCGGATCCATTGTGTTGATTGGCGGTGAACCGGGTATCGGAAAATCGACGTTGTTGCTGCAAATGGCCCTCAACCTGAAAGGGAAGAAAATTCTGTATCTTTCCGGTGAAGAGAGCCCGCAACAGATTAAAATGCGCGCCGACCGATTGAAAGGTAACAATCCAGATTGCTATATCCTCAACGAAACTTCCACCACCGATTTGTTTCAGCATACGTTGGAATTGGCTCCTGATCTGGTGATTATCGACAGCATTCAAACCATGCACACCGACACCATCGATTCAACGGCGGGCAGCATTTCACAAATCCGGGAAACCGCCGGCGAGTTGCAGCGTTTTGCCAAGCTGAGCAATACCCCTGTCCTGCTTATCGGGCACATCACCAAAGACGGCAACCTGGCCGGCCCAAAGGTGCTGGAACATATGGTGGATGCGGTGCTTCAGTTCGAGGGTGATCAGCACTATGGATTCAGAATCCTTCGTTCCATCAAAAACCGCTATGGAAGCACCTCGGAACTGGGTATTTATGAGATGGGAGCAGCTGGTTTACGCGAGGTTACCAATCCCAGCGAGCTGTTGCTCAGTCAACGCGAAGAAGAAACGAGCGGCGTGGCCATTGCAGCCATGATTGAAGGTCAGCGTCCGATGCTGATTGAAACCCAGGCCCTGGTTGGAACGGCGGTTTATGGAACACCACAGCGTTCGTCTACAGGTTTCGACCTGCGCCGGTTAAATATGCTGTTGGCCGTAATAGAAAAACGAAGTGGCTTCAGGCTGAGCACCAAAGATGTCTTTTTGAATATCGCGGGCGGTTTGCGCGTAGAAGATCCGGCCATTGATCTGGCTGTGGTGGCCGCTATCCTTTCATCAGCCGAAGAAGTCGCCATCGGACACGACATTTGTTTTGCCGGTGAGGTGGGATTGTCCGGTGAAATCAGGGCCGTATCGCGGGTGGAAAGCCGCATCGCTGAAGCAGAAAAACTGGGGTTTAAACAGATTTTTGTCTCCAAGTATGGCTTAAAAGGCCTGGATATTAAAAAGCTAAATATTGAAGTTGTGCCTTTAACCCGGGTTACGGAGCTGGTTAAGAAGTTGATTTAGATCGGATTATCAACCTGGTGTTGATCACGCGATAAAGTAGGAGTTCAACCTGAAAACTTTTTTGGAAACGATTCGGTCGATAATCAGCAACATAACCGGGATAAGCACCATGCCCATGGTAAAAGTATTGATTCCAACTCCCTGAAAAAGAACCGGCGTGGTGATCTGCAGATTCATTTGTGTGTAAAGTTGAACCATGGTTTCCCGGATGTCTCCGGAAAAAGTAAGGAGGCTTTGTGGGTCGAAAAGCAAATAAACCAGGATTCCGATTCCAACGGCTCCAATGGCGATCAAACCGTATATCCAATCACCGACAGGGGAACTGGCCATTTTCCATTTTTCCTGTAGCTGCACTGCTTCCATCACCCGTGAAGTAAATCCTTCGGGAGCCTGCTCCACAGGTTGCTGCTGCAAAAAGTTTTTGATGTATTGATCTTCTTTATCCATAAAGCATACAAATTTATAAAAAAACAGCCAGCCGGGTCATTTCTTCCATCAACAACCTAATTTTATTCCGAAGCCGAAACAACTTTATTTTGATGTTGGCATTCGTCTGGTTTAAGCACGAGGACAAGTCTTCCACCGACTTTTCCTCCAGGTAATAAAGCTGAAGAATCAACTGTTCTTCGGGGTTCAGCTCTGTGATTGCACGTTTTAACTGGTGA
Organism: Bacteroidetes bacterium GWF2_41_31; assembly: GCA_001769215.1. GTDB lineage: Bacteria > Bacteroidota > Bacteroidia > Bacteroidales > F082 > UBA6244. The sequence goes on along the minus strand of MEOL01000032.1, from coordinate 21,432 downwards.
TGTCTTTCTTCCACAAGGTCATCCTCTTCCTCATAAGAAATCCTGGCAGTCAGATGTTCACGCTCTTCCAACGAAACCTGTGGCATTTTTCGTTTTCGTGTTTCCGAAATGGCCGTATTGTAAGCGATGCGGTAGAGCCAGGTTGAAAAGGACGATTCTTCGCGGAATTTATTCAACGAGCTGTAGGCTTTGATAAATACATCCTGCGCCACTTCTTCGGCCACTTCCCGCGAACGTACAATGCCCAATACCAGCGAAAACACCCGATCTTTATACCGATCCACCAATACAGCATAAGCCTGGGAATCTCCCTGACGAATAAGGTTTACGATGGAAAGATCTTCGTTACTCACAAGCTTTTTATGATTTGACGCGATTAATCCGTTTTGGTTACAAAGTTAATGAAGTTGAATGGGATGGTGTAGGTGAGTGCGTCATTTGCATGGTTTCTTTTATTGGATGGCCACCACATCCCAACGAAAGATTAAGTTCTTCAGAAAAGAGGCATAAGCAAAAACTTCTCTGTGTAACTCCGTGCTCCTTTGTGTAACTTTGTGAACAACTGATAACGTTTAATCTTAAGAACCAGGCTTCAAAAGTTAAAAACAAATACCATATCCCCGGAGCCAACAATTATTTATTGAAGAGTCTTCCTCAAAATCCCTTTTACTACCTTTGCCCCTTTGTTTAAAATCAAATCATGAAACACCTATTTATCATCCTATCCCTATTCATTTCTGTTCAGGCCTTTGCACAATTCGACCGGTTTTTTGAGAATCACACCCTGCGAATGGATTATTACCACAGCGGTAACCACAACTCTCAACAATATTCCTTCGACGAACTCATCGACGAACCCTTTTGGGGAGGGTCGAAAGTAAACCTGGTGGATACTTTTAACTATGGTAATTATTATGTTAAGGTATTTGATCTTACAAGCCATTCGCTCTTGTATTCAAGAGGTTACAACACCCTTTTTGGTGAATGGCAAACAACTACCGAATCGGACAGCATCAACAGAACTTTATCTGAATCCGTGGTTTTCCCTTATCCAAAAATTCCAGTCAAGGTGGTGCTTTACGCCCGTAACCGGGATGGCCTCCTCGAAACGCAAATGGAATATGTGGTCGATCCGGCCAATTACTTTATAAAAAATGATCGGCGTTTGGTTTATCCTTCCTTTGATGTGTACATCAGCGGTGACCCCTCAGAGAAGGTGGACATTGTCATCCTTCCAGATGGGTACACAACAGATGAGATGGGATTGTTCGTGTCGGATTGCAAAAAATTTGCAGATGGACTGTTTCAATTTGCGCCTTATGATAAAAACAAGGAGAAATTCAATATACGAGGCGTGTGGTCTCCTTCAAGAGAATCGGGAAATGATGTTCCTGCCGATGGCACTTGGAAAAGCACGGTGTTAAATACCAGTTTTTACACCTTCGACAGCGAACGCTATTGCATGACATACGATGACAAAAGCGTTCGTGACCTGGCAGCCAACGCCCCTTACGACCAGATTTATATCCTGGTCAACAACAAAAAGTATGGGGGTGGAGCCATCTACAATTACTACAATGTGAGTGTAAACAGCAATGAAAAATCGGCCAAGATCTTTATTCATGAACTGGGTCATGGTTTCGCGGGACTGGCTGACGAATACTTTGATTCTTCCACTTCATACAACGATTTTTACAACTTAACTATTGAGCCATGGGAACCCAATATCACCACCTTGGTAGATTTTGGAAGTAAGTGGCAAAACCATGTAAAAAAACAAACACCCATACCAACACCCGACATGGAAGAATTCTACATGAAAACAGGCGCTTTTGAAGGTGGCGGCTATGTGGCCAAAGGAATGTACCGCCCCCGTCACGACTGCCTGATGAAGACTTTTAAGGGCGATGCGTTTTGTCCGGTATGCGAAGAGGCCATTCAGGAAATGATTGACTTCTATTCGGCTCCAGGAGATAGTTTGGTGAAATAAAATCAAGAAACTTTACGGGGGTTGTTCAGGCATTGCTTTGGCAATTCAATATCACGTTGCCAGGATTACCACGATCAGAATAACTAGTATCAAATGCATATAAAAAACCGACTTCCCGAATAGTCATTTTGTTCGCACTGATTACTAATCGTTAACCGTACATTTCTTAGTTTATTGAGTTGTTTTTTTGTGGGATGCCTGGTTGGCACCCCGCTTTTTTTTAAGTTGGGTTAAAGGGTGAAGTCGAATTTTTCAATAAGATCACCTTTTTTCCTGAAAAAACTTCTTTATAAAAGCGCCACATTCCTCGGACAGTACACCACCTAAAACTTCGGTGGTGGGATGCAACAATTTATCTGTGATCAAAGTAAAGCCCCGCTTTTGGTCATAAGCACCAAAAACTACCCGGCTGATTTGCGTCCAAAAAGCAGCACCGGCACACATCACACAAGGTTCAAGAGTAACGTATAGGGTACATTCTTTGAGGTATTTGCCCCCAATAAATTCGGCGGCGGAAGTAAAGGCTTGCATTTCAGCATGCGCGGTTACATCGGTCAGGGTTTCGGTCAGGTTATGTCCTCTGGAGATAATCCGGTTGTTGTGCACAATCACGGCTCCTACCGGAACTTCATTTTGTAACCGTGCTTTTTCAGCCTCTTTGAGTGCTTCCTTCATAAAATGCTCATCGGAAAATATACCTAAGGTCATATCGCTTTCATTTTAGTTTTGGTTAATTTCACACCAATGATCAATACCAGCGTGGCCACAACAAATGCAGGAACAAATGAGTTTTTTGGTTCAAACTGTTCTGGGATCAGGATTCCCCATACAAACAGCACTGTATTCAATACAAATCCCGAAAGGATGCTCCACAATGCAGCTTTTCTGTAGGAATACACTTTCTCCTTATTTATCAGGGCAAACAGGGTAATGGGTGCAAATATAGTGATGGTCGAAATGCCAATGACCATCAAATCGACAATGTAAGGAAATACCAGTGCCATAGCCAAAGCGATCACCCCAAAAAGGATGGTAGCCAGTCTAAGGAGCAATCCCTGGCTTAACCTGGATGCCTTTGGATTTTTCAATTTCCAGCCCACCAGATCCTTGATGGCAGAAATGGAAATAATGTTTAAAAAGCTATCCCCCGACGACATCAGGGCGGAAAGCAATCCTACCATGGCAAATCCGTACAACATGCCATTGCTGTGGCGATCGATAAAAACATAGGCCACATCTTTCGGACTCAGGGCCTCCTGGCTGATTACCCGGATGGTCATCCCCACCAGGGGAAATACGATGTAGAAAGGCAGCATCCCCAATCCCGACCACAAACTCACCCGGCGGGCAGTTTGCCGGTCTTTGGCGGCCAGTATGCGTTGCCAGATATCCATCCGCACCAGCACCGACCAACTCAGGAAAACGGGCAACGCAATCAGGAAAATCCATCCGTAATATGTTCCGTTGAGCATGTTGGCAGGAAGCTGGGAAAGTCTGGTAAAAACTTCTGTATCATGGATAATTCCCGGAATAAACACCAGCACAATCATGATGACGATGGCCACAAACTGAACCATATCGGTGATAATAACGCCCGACAATCCGGCAATAGCCGTATATAGCACCACAATCAGAGCCGAAATCACCACGGCTGTGGTATAGCCTATTTCAAAGCCATATCTCAATAAACTGGCCATGGCCACAAACTGCGCCGACAGCAGAAAAAAGAAAATAAAGATGTTCACGCCACTGACTGTGGCCGAGAAAATTCGGGTAAATCGTGATTTTTCAAAATGGGTATACAGGTGATTGAGGTAATGAGGAAAGCTGTACAGCTGATGTTTGGCACCAAAATCGCGAATATGTCCGGCGAAGAAAAACAACAGTACAAACCCAATGACATAGGCGATTCCGATGCCTACAGCGGCCAATCCCGATTCATAACCCATGGCGATCAGCCCTATGGAAGTGCCGCCTCCCACAAAAGTGGCCAGGGTGGTAAAAACCAGTGGCAGCGTTTTTGTCTGACGGTTGTTCACCAGGTATTGATCGAGATCGGAAGGACGCAAATGCCGGATGGAAATGGCGAGGATAAACACCAGGTAGAGTACCATCCAAAACAGCAGTTCGTAGTTCATGGGTTTAATTTGAAATAAGATCAATATTCCGCCGCAATCCTTTAAAACCAGCTCGTTGAATGGCAGAATGTTTAAATAATTGATTAAAAAGTGGTTTTTCCAACTTGTCCCAATCTGGTTTTTTCAGTTTTTTTAATAATTCTGAAGGTAGAAAATCAGGTTCCCCGTGAGGCGAACTAAACCGGTTCCACGGACATACATCCTGACAGGTATCGCAGCCATAGATGCGATCACCAAAACGGTCTTTCATCGACTCATCCAGCTCGCCCCGGTATTCGATGGTCAGGTATGAAATGCATTTCCGGGCATCCACTTTAAACGGCTCGATGGCTCCTGTAGGACAAGCATCTATACAGCGGGTACAACTACCACAGTAATTTTTAGGATCGGCCTCTCCTTCATACTGCAATTCCAAATCCAACAACAAATGACCAATAAAAAAGAACGATCCTCCTTTTTTATTGATGAGGCAGGTGTTTTTGCCAATAAAACCCAATCCGCTTTTGTGCGCCCAGGCCCGGTCGAGCATAGGTGCCGAATCCACAAACGCCCTCGCTTTTCGTTCACCGGTTTTCTCTTCCACAAAGGCCAGCAATTCATTGAGCTTGTTTTTCATCACAAAATGATAGTCGTTGCCGTAAGCGTATTTCGAAATCACGTAATTGTCTTCTGACGGAAGCGTGGTATCAGGATAATAATTATAAAGTACTGAAATTACGGACTTTGTTTCTTTCACCAAGAGTGCCGGATGATACCTTTTTTCCCGGTTTTTCTCCAGGTAAGTCATCTCACCATGGCATCCTTCTTCAAGCCATTGCTCCATATGTAGTGCGTCGTCTTCCAAAAATACCGCTTCAGAAATTCCACAGCCATAAAAACCAAGCTCCAGAACTTTTGATTTGATGGAATCAGTTAACGATGCTTTTGAAAGTCCGGCAATGAGCATGATGGAAAACAGTTTAAAAAAGTTTTCCCTGATCGGGACGCCTGACTTTGCCAAGATGTTTGTAGGCCAATTCGGTAGCTTCGCGGCCGCGTGGAGTTCGCATGATATATCCCTCCTGGATCAAATAAGGCTCATATACTTCTTCGATGGTACCCCCTTCTTCTCCCACAGCGGTAGACAAGGTTGTGATCCCCACAGGTCCTCCTTTAAACTTATCGATGATGGTGGTCAGGATGCGGTTGTCCATTTCATCGAGGCCATGTTTATCCACATTGAGTGCGGTAAGTGCCACCTGTGAAATAGCCAGATCGATGGTTCCGTTTCCGAGAATCTGGGCGAAATCGCGCACCCGGCGTAACAACAAGTTGGCAATACGAGGTGTTCCCCGGCTTCGTCCGGCAATTTCGAGTGCGGCCACGTTATCAATTCCAACGTTTAATATACTTGCCGAACGCTTAACGATTTTGGTGAGGGTGTTGACATCGTAATACGACAGGCGCGAGTTGATCCCAAACCGGGAGCGCAACGGTGCCGTAAGTAATCCTGAACGGGTAGTGGCGCCCACGAGGGTAAAAGGGTTTAAAACGATTTGTACTGAACGTGCATTGGGGCCGGTCTCGATCATAATATCGATTTTATAATCTTCCATGGCCGAATATAAATACTCCTCCACCACCGGACTCAGGCGGTGGATTTCGTCAATAAAAAGCACGTCATTTTTTTCCAGGTTGGTAAGCAAACCTGCCAAATCACCGGCTTTATCCAGCACAGGCCCTGAGGTGGTAATCAGATTAACACCAAGTTCATTTGCGATAATGTGCGACAGGGTAGTTTTGCCTAATCCTGGGGGACCATGCAGCAACACATGGTCAAGCGCTTCACCACGTAAACGGGCGGCCTGGACGAATATTTTCAGGTTGTCGACTACATTGGGTTGTCCCGAAAAATGCTCAAAATGCCCGGGTCGAAGGGTTTTTTCTATCTCAATGTCGCCTCCGCTAAGGCTTGATGCGGAAGCATCCAGGTTTTCGTTCATCAGGTGATTCTTTTTCACAAAAGTAACTGAAAAAATGAAAAATCGATCAGAGAAGTTGATGGTATGAATTTTTTCAATAACTTAGCAGCATTGCAAAGAGTTAGTCTTGGGTAATTACAGATCACTAAAAATTTGAGTTATGAAAACGCTTTTAGTTGCAATCGATTTCTCTAAAAACTCGATTCATGCCCTTGAATATGCAATAGTTTATGCCCATAAGTTAGATGCTTCAATACACCTTGTTTGGGTTGATAACTCGCAAATCGTCGAAGGCATGGCTGATACTATTGCAGGCGAATTACGCATTGAATCGAAGACCCAATTGGATTCGCTGGCAAAAGAATATCAGGGAAAAACCCCTCAAGGTAAAATTCATATCATCTTGCGCAGGGGAAAGGTTTATCAGGAGGTAGCCAAGGCAGCGCGCAGCATCGAGGCGGATTTTATATTTACAGGTACGCACGGTGTTTCAGGTTACGAGCAATTCTGGATTGGCAGTAACGCCTACCGGATTGTCGTTCAGGCACCATGCCCCATCTTCACTATCAGGAGTCAATACCAGATTCATCCCAATATTAAAAACTTCCTGCTTCCGCTTGACAGCACCCTCGAAACAAAGGAAAAACTTCCCATGGTGGCAGAACTGGCACGTCGATTTGATGCCACCATTCATTTGCTCGAAGTTTACAATACTCCTGTAAACCTGATCAGAAAACGGATTGCTAAATTCAGCGAAGAAGCTACAAGATGTCTGAATGACAAAAATGTATCCTTTAAAGTTGAGAAAACAGAAGCCGATAATGTAGCGGTTTCCATTTTGAAATATGCCGAGAACAATCAGATTGATTTGATCTCGATCATGACCGATCAGGGAACAACTTCTGCAAATAAATTTTTAGGCGCTTATTCACAACAGTTGATCAATAATTCAGTTATTCCTATATTAAGTGTCAGGTCAAAAGAAAGTCATTATTAACTTTGTTTTAAAAATGAAACTATTTGTATTACCCAGTTTGATATTTTGTTTGTTTGCCTCATCCTTAACAAAAGCGCAAACATTGTATGAAACAGATAACGCACTCATTGCCGAATCGAAGGTTGATGGTATTGTAGCGTTACATATCGCTTACAACAAGGCTTTTCCGGTTTTTCCGGGATATAGAATACAATTATTGATGGAATCGGGTAACCAGGCATTACAAGAAGCTAAGGACCTCACGGTTGATTTTTCGGAGAAATACCCTGAAACCAATTCCTATATTACCTTTCGGGAACCCTATTACCGGGTTCGGGTTGGTGACTTTCGTACGCGCCTGGAAGCCGAAAATTTTCTTTCGCAAATTTCGCTGAATTACCCAAGTGCATGGGTCATTCAGGATGATATAAGTTTCCCGAGTTTATCATTACACCCAAACACACACGATCATGAGTAAAACCATTTTAGTCGGCATCGATTTTTCCGACTGCTCCATCAATGCTTTAGAACATGCTATCACCATTGCCCACAACGCAAAAGCCGGAATCAAGATGGTTTGGATAAACCACCTTGATTACTCAAAAGAAATTTTTTCGGTTGAACCTGATAACATTACAAAAGAGGTAACCAACAGATTTAAAGAATTGGTAAAATCTTACCGGTACCATATTGGTGATCAAACCATGACTTACGAAATCCGTAAGGGGAAAGTGTATAAAGAGATCTGCGACGCGGCAGAAGAATCGCATGCATTTTTAATTGTGATTGGAACACATGGTTCTACAGGATTTGAAGAATTCTGGATAGGAAGCAATGCCAACCGCATTGTAAGCAGCAGCAAGACACCTATTATCACCATTCGGGGAGGTACCGATATAAACACAGACCTGAAACGTATTGTTTGCCCCATGGACAGCACCATTTGCACGCGCGAAAAGCTTCCATTAACGGCGCTTCTGGCTAAGTATTTTAATTCAGAGATCCACTTATTGGGGTTGTATACCACCCAATCGGACGACATCAGGTACCGGATTAAAAATTACATAGCACAGGCAGAAGAATACCTGAAAGAAAACGAAGTGAGGTACAAGTCAGTTTTTCTTGAAGCAGATAATATTACCGATGCAACATTGAACTATGCGGATAGCATCAAAGCAAATTTAATTTCAATTATGACCGAACAGGAAACTACCACCAGCAATTTGGTGTTGGGGCCCTTTGCATCTCAAATGGTAAACCACGCGCAAATACCAGTGTTGAGCATTCATCCTGAGAAACAATAGGGAAAATTGGAACCGGGTTGATATCAGCCTGGTTGAGCATGAAACTAAAAAAGCTGAATCCATGGATTCAGCTTTTTTAGTTTTGGTACTGAGCTTAATGTTTAATAATCTCTTTATTTCGATCGTAAAATTGATATTCCATAAAATGAAAGTCGTGCAAACCATGGATATTCACCCATTGTTTATACTTTAAAAACCATCTTACCTGATATTTCCACAGGCCTTTTTTCAAATAGGCTTCAATGAAAGGATGGACTCCAATGGTCAGGTGTTTCTGGTTTTGGTCCTGAATCAAATAATTCAGGTTGTTTTCAATTTCATCGACAATCATCATACTTGACTTGATCTCGCCACTGCCAGCGCAAACCGGACACTTTTCAAGCACGGGAACGGTAGTTTCGGGCCGCACCCGCTGACGGGTAATTTGTATCAATCCAAACTTAGTAGGAGGAAGGATGGTGTGCTTAGCCCTGTCTTTGGCCATTTCATCCTTTAGTTTTTGATACAATGCACGGCGGTTTTTTGCATCATGCAGGTCGATGAAATCTACCACGATAATGCCCCCCATATCGCGTAAACGCAATTGGCGAGCCACTTCGATTGCAGATTCAAGGTTCACGGCAAGCGCATTTTGCTCCTGGGAATTATCTTTATTTACGCGATGACCACTGTTAATATCAATTACATGTAATGCTTCGGTATGTTCAATAATCAAGTACACGCCGCTTTTGATGGTGACCGTTTTACCAAAGGAACTGCGGAGTTGTTTATCAATTCCAAAATGCTCAAAAATAGGTATACGGCTCTTATAATGTTTTACGATGTCTTTTTTTTCCGGGGCAATGGTCCCCAGATAAGCTCTGGTTTCTTCATATAGAATTGGATCGTTTACGTATACTGAGTTAAACGATTCGTTTAACACGTCACGCAGTATTTGGGAGGTTCGGTCCAATTCGCTCAGTACCTTATGCGGTGCCTGAAGGTGTGGTAGTTTACCAATAATACTTTCCCATTTTCCAACTAAATCGCGCATGTCGGTATCCAGTTCGGCCACTTTCTTGTTTTCGGCAACCGTCCGGATAATGACACCGTAATTATTAGGTTTAATACTCATTATCAGTCGCTTGAGCCTATTTCGCTCATCTTTGCTCCTGATTTTTTGAGAGATGGAAATCTTATTGGAAAATGGTAGTAGTACAATAAATCGTCCTGGGAATGAAATTTCAGTTGTAATACGTGGTCCTTTGGTAGAGATGGGCTCTTTGGCAATCTGCACCAATATTTGCTGACCGCTGATCAACACCTGATTAATTTTTCCGGTTTTTTCGATATCTTTCTCGGGCACCATTTCTTCGTGGGAAGTCAGGTGGGCTTTTTGCAGCAACCCGAGTTTGACGTATTTATTAAAGGTTCGAATTTGTGGTCCCAAATCGAGGTAATGCAAAAAAGCATCCTTTTCATAACCAACGTCAACAAAAGCAGCGTTCAGGCCAGGCATAATGCGCTTCACCTTTCCCAAAAACACATCGCCAACGGCGAATTTGTTGTTGGTCTGCTCTTTATTTAATTCTACCAGATTTTTGTCCTCAAGTAACGCAATATTAACCTCCGACAGATTTGAATCGATAATTAATTCTCTATTCACATGTTAGATTTAAGAAGTTAATACAATAGCATAAAGCTATTACAGTTAAGATGATGTTCGGGACAAACAATATTGAAAGGAAGTATAATAACGCAATAACACAGGCTCTGAGTAAGAACCTGTGTTATTGCGCAAAAGAAACACTTATTTCTTCTTATGCCTGTTCTTCCTCAAACGTTTTTTACGCTTGTGGGTCGACATCTTATGTCTTTTCCTCTTTTTTCCGTTTGGCATAATGCTAATTTATTAAATGATAATTATTTTCCTTTTACTTCGCTAACAAAAGTCTTAGCGGGTTTAAATGCAGGAATATTGTGAGCCGGAATAATGATGGTCGTATTTTTAGAAATATTACGACCGGTTTTTTCTGCTCTTCTTTTAATAATAAAGCTACCAAAACCTCTGAGATACACATTTTCACCTACTACCATTGTCTGTTTAACGGTTTCCATGAAAGATTCAACAACTGCCTGTACAGCTACTTTCTCAATCCCGGTTTTGTTGGCGATTTCGGTTACAATTTCTGCCTTTGTCATATCAAAATTATTTTAAATGATTAAATATTAGTTTTTTAGTTCGGTTGGCAAAAGTAGTACTTTTTTAATAAAAAAAAGAATAATTGAGTTTTTTTTTATTCTAATCTGTTCTTTTATAAGTAATTTCGGCGCCGCATGAACAATTCTATCAAAAAACTTTTGGTGTGGTACCAGAAAAATGAGAGGCAATTGCCCTGGCGGCAAACATCAAATCCATACTATATCTGGCTTTCAGAGGTCATCTTGCAACAAACACGTGTAGATCAAGGCCTACCTTATTATATCAGATTTACTCAAAAATATCCCGATATTGCGTCTCTTGCTTCCGCTAATGAACAGGATGTTTTTAAGTTGTGGCAGGGATTGGGGTATTACAGCCGCGCTACCAACATGTTAAAAGCAGCCAGAGAAATTGTAAGCACCTACCATGGCGAGTTTCCAAAAAACATGAATTTGCTGATGAAACTACCCGGAATTGGGCCTTATACGGCAGCAGCCATTGCATCAATGGCCTTTAATCTGCCCCATGGTGTTGTTGACGGAAATGTGTACCGGGTACTTTCAAGGCTCTTCGGCATCGCCACCCCTATCAATTCATCCAGGGCACATACACAATTTTTGGTACTGACCGAAGAGTTGATGGCAACACATTCCCCTGCCCTTTTCAACCAAGCCATAATGGAACTCGGTGCCCTGGTATGCAAGCCACAAAATCCCGATTGTTTGACTTGTCCGCTTCAAAGCAACTGTTTTGCTTTTGCCCATAAACAACAAAGCGATTTCCCGGTAAAATCACCCAAGGCTAAACAAAAAACCAGATACCTTACTTATTATGTAATGTCGGTCACCACAAATGGGCATGCTCAATTTTTTTTAAATCAACGAAAAAGTAAGGGGATATGGGCCAATCTGTTCGATTTTCCATCCTTCGAAACTCATCAGCCACTGCCCTACGATCAAGCCATCCATCAGGCCATTGACAATGGCTGGCTACCCGATAATTCATTTAACATTACACATGTTTCAAACGAATACAAACACCTGCTCACACACCGCATCCTCCGGGCCAGGTTTATTTCTATTCAAATTTCAGGTGTCCTCCCCGCTAACTTAATAAAATCATTACTTTTGGTAAATCAAACATCACTATCGGAATATCCTGTACCCGTGCTTGTAGAGAGGTATTTACGTGATGTTAATTTGATAGAATAGTAACTCGAACAACCATATAATCAGATATAACATGGCAGGATTAAACAAAGTGATATTAATTGGAAGGATCGGTAAAGACCCTGAAACTTTCATCTTCGATGATGGAACAAAAAAAATAAGTTTCTCGTTGGCCACCACCGAAAGCTACCGCGACAGAACTACCAATGAATGGAAAGACCAAACCGAATGGCACAACATCGTGGGATACCGGTACCTCGCAGAAAAAGCCATTGCCAAAGGAGATTTAGTGTACATTGAAGGAAAAATAAAAAATCGCAAATACAGCGATAAAGACGGTAATGAAAAATATATCACCGAAATTCTTTCTGAAAAAATTCACATGCTGGCCAAACCACACGGCAACGATCCCTCATCACCATCAACAGAACCAAGAAGCAATCAGGAAGAAAATGAACCAATGCCCGATACCCGGCCAACACCCTCAACAGCCTCTATTGAAGATGACCTTCCGTTCTAAATATCAGTTGATTGATAGTGTAGCAATGGATTTAATTGTACATTTGCCACGTTTTTAAACTAAACCAATTAATTGCTTTGGGAAGCGACGACCTTGACCCTTTAAGTATTATCAGTCTCATACAAGAACCGCTCATCACGGGATTTTCAGGTATGACGATTATCTCCTTGTTGTTTTTGGTCGCGTTGCTCATCATCTCAGGACTTATTTCCGGAACTGAAACCGCTTTTTTTTCACTTAATCCTTCCGATTTGGAACAGATGAGAAACCGAGGTGAAAAAAATGACCGGGCTATTTTGGCCATGCTTACAAAACCAAAAAAATTGTTGTCTACAATTCTGATAACAAACAACTTTGTCAATGTAAGTATCGTGATCCTGTCGTCGTTTATCTTAAATAACCTGATTTCACCTGAGGTGAATTACATCACGGTTTTTATCATACAAGTCGTTTTGGTGACCTCCGTCATTCTTATTTTTGGTGAAATCATTCCAAAAATACTGGCCAATAAAGAGCCCATGATGTTTGCAAACCTGATGGTGTGGAATATGCGCTTTTTAGTTTCTTTTTTTAGTCCTTTGAGCAGCTTATTGGTCAATTCAACCAACCTCATCGATAAGAAAATCAAAAAGAAAGGCCATTATATCACTATGAGCGATCTTTCGGATGCCATTGACCTTACAGCGGGGGAAAACATCACTGACGACGAGAAGAAAATACTAAAAGGAATCGCTACTTTTGGAGAAACTGAGGCTACTGAAATCATGCAGTCGCGGGTCAACATTACCGCCATCGACAAAGCTGCCCCCTATCAGGAACTGGTTCAAACGATACTGGAGTCGGGTTTCAGCCGCATTCCGGTATACGAAGAATCGCTCGATCAGGTGCTTGGTATCCTTTACATCAAGGACCTGATCCCATATTTGAACCAACCGGATTTTGAACATTGGGTTAGCCTGATCAGGCCTCCTTTTTTTGTTCCTGAAAACAAAAAAATTAACGACCTGTTGCAGGAATTCCGTGAAAAGAAAAACCACCTGGCCATCGTGGTTGATGAATATGGTGGCACCTCGGGAATCATCACCCTGGAAGACATCATCGAGGAAATTGTAGGCGACATTAGTGATGAGTTTGATAAAGAACCCCATCAGTTTAAATATAAATTATTACCCAACAACCATTATTTGTTTGAAGCTAAAACACCGCTAAACGACTTTTATAAAATCCTGCATTTAAAGGATGATTATTTCGATAAGGTGGTAGGCGAAGCCGACTCGCTTGGTGGTCTCATACTCGAATTACAAGGAAGGATTCCCAGCAAAGGCGATAAAATAAAATACCGGAAATTTGAGTTTATCATTCATGATGCCGATGAACGTAAAATAAAAGAAATTGAAGTTTCTGTCATTCCTCCTGTCAATAAAAAACCAAATGGTTAATCAAATCATTCGTGCAGGCTTGTTTTTTGCTTTTCTCATGCTAGCTACCATGGCATGCGACTCCCATTACAGCCCCAAACCCAGAGGGTATTTCCGAATTGAGTTACCTGTAAAAAGCTATATTTCCTCTGACAGCTCATTGCCTTATCTATTTGAATATCCCGAGTATACCTTCATTTCACCTGACCCTCAGGCTCCCAACGAAAAATACTGGATTAACATCAATTACCCTCAATTTAATGCTACCCTGCATTTAAGTTATAAACACGTATCAAACAATCTTTTTACCTACCTGGAGGACGCGTACACGCTGGTATCCAAACACATACCAAAAGCAGACGCCATCACAGACAGTGTTATTTACGATCCTTCGCGACAGGTGTATGGACTTACCTATCGCATCGAAGGAAGCGGAGCGGCTTCGCCCTATCAGTTTTTTGTAACCGACAGCACCAGCCATTTTTTACGTGGGGCACTTTACTTCAACACCACGCCCAACAACGATTCACTTGAGCCGGTTATCCGGTTTCTTGTCGGCGATATCGAGCATTTAATCAATACGGTTCATTGGAATAACCGGGTAATCGACAACCGTTAACATATGACCTTCATCCCGTTCCTGAACACTTTGAGTCGGGATTGATGGGAGATTATTAATAACCGAAACCTGTCAGACGCCCCTTCACAATTGGAAATCCACATATTCCGAAGGTTCTGGCAAACTGTGCGATGGCGTTGTTGAAGCAATCGGCTTCATCAGCCAATCCCGGATTTCCTGTTTAAAATGCCGTGCAAAATCAACTGTCCCCAGGAGGAATCACCCGGATCGGTTTGAATCCTCCTGCCTCTTTCATCTGTTAGCAGGTTTTGGTCAACAATTTCTTCGGGATTTTCAATCATGGTATTTCTTTTAGTTTCCAATGACTATTTTGTGAATATAAACTGAATGATCCAGCTTTAATTGAACCAGGTACATGCCCGGGCTTAAGCCATCGGATGTCAACCCGAGAGAATGGTTTCCTTTTTGCTTTTGTCCTGAGAAAAGAGGCCTGATCATTCTCCCGTTCATATCCATCATGGCTAAGTTAACTTCTCCAGCATGAGCCAGTTGGTACTGAATGGTGGTTTGATTTTGGAATGGGTTTGGAAAATTACTCAGTTTTACAACCTGATTATCCTGAGATTCACCAACGGATGAAGCAGGAATGTAATTTGTGCTATAGATTCCATTTCCCTGAGTAGCAACAGCAACAAACCCATCCGACTCACGGGCATCAATCATATCTACCATAATACTGCCCATATTCTGAGGGCCTTCATGCTCCCACAAAGTGGTATCGCCTCTTAGAAAAGTGGTTGAATAGATTCCCACACTGGTTCCTGCAAAATATACCGTACTACCCTCATAGTTAAGCGTTTTTACCCACCTAAGCGATGGTCCCGCACCTGTTCCATCCGGGTATTCTTCCAGGTTACCGCTAACGTGTGTCCAGTTTGTTCCGCCATCTTCAGAATAATAAACACTCTTTACACCATAATTTGAAAACACGGTAAACAGTTTGTTTGCGTCAGCAGGATCAACATCGATACAGGCCACATAAGCATTGAGCGGAAAATCGTCTCCGGTAATTTCAACCGGCACAGGATCGCCTGTCTGTGCATTTACCATTTTGTACACATGACCGTTATTGGTGCCATAAAACAGCGTGTTGGCCGGATTTGTTGATAGAGAAATAGCGGAAATTTCTACTGATTCACTCAGGTTAATGTTGTTTAACCTGGCCCATCCAACGTTTCGCAGGGAGGTATCCGAAGCGGCTGCTTTCATATCCTCTTTTCGCCAGATACTGTTAATTGTAGGAAGGTAAAATGTACTGTTGTTGTTTGGATCGAGTGCGAAATTGCAATAGAAAGGGAATGCCGGATTCGATCCGATGATGGGATTATAGAAACTCAGGAGCGTATCCGGAGTTTGGTAAAAAATATCCTTTGTGTGCATATCCTCATCAAACAGGGTAGTCCAGATATTGCCACTATAGGCTGCTACAATGGCATATTCATGATAATCAGCAAGCTTACACGAAAATCCATCGTAATACAAATCCACGCTAAACCACCACTGTCCGGGATCATCGGTAACCGAGTAATACCAGTTATTGTCCTGCAATCCGCCAAGAACCCAATCATCGCCTTCTCCGGCACGATCGATGGTAACAGAGTAAAATTGAGAAGTAATCAAATTCGTGTTTCTTCGTATCCAGAAAACAGGATCGGCCATGCAATCTTCCGTGAACACAATCCCTCCGTCGCATGCAGCATAATACACATTGGGGTTTGATGGAAGAAAAGCCAGCCCATGCTGATCGGGATGCAGCATGTGAATGGAATCCATATCGAACGGATCGCCACCCATCCAGGTAGTTTGGAGGCTGTCGGCAAAACCGTTATCCGATCTAAACAAACTCATACCCCCCATGAACACCACGTTTTCATCGTCGGGTTTAACTCCCAATACGAATGTATAGCCGCCATAAGAAATCAGGGCATTTGGATAACTCAGGAAGTCACCTTTCCCGTGCCCGAACATGTTTTCGGTTCTGTCTTCCCAGATTCCGGAACCGTTGGTCTCACTGTAGGTGTATTTCCAAAAAGTGTTGTCAGAATTAAAAATTCCCGAGTAGGGAACATTGACTGCAGACGGTTTTTCCGTCATCAGATACAGTACATTTTCGTTGGATGGTGCCAGGGCGAGCTTCATTACACGTGTGACATCTGGAATCCCTTCTGGAGTAATTTCAGTCCAGATAATACCATCTTCCGAGCGCCAAATACCTGCTTTTTGCGGCCGCATGATGGAGGTAGAATAAGAACTCAAGGCGGCATACAACACCCCTTGGGAGGTGATGGCAATATCTGTGGCAAAAGATTTATTGGTTAAATCGCCCAGTGTAATGTCCCAGGATTCTCCACCGTTTATGCTGCGCATGATGGCTCCGTAACAAGCTGCATACACAATGTCTTTATCCGCAGAAGCGGGATCGGTAACAATTCGCCATATTCCTTGAAATACCTCTTCGAGTTCTCCCTGGTTGCCTCCAAGAGTAGAAGTTAGCGGTTGCCACGATGTCCCATGATCGTTTGATTTAAAAATGCCATTTCCTACACCAATGGTTCGCACGTTTGTACTTACATTTCTTTCGGTGGTATTGAGTATTTCGCCGGTACCATAATACCAGGTATTTGTTTTACCCGGTCTGGTATCCTGAGCAATGCAGGTAGCACTTTGCTCACCATTGGCAGGCGTTACTTTTTCCCATGAAAGTCCTTTGTCTGCTGATTGCCACATACCACCCGATGCACTTCCTGCCAGCAAGTGGTTTTCGTCGTCCACATCAAATGCCACGCAAAGCATCCTGCCTCCCATGTTTACAGGCCCCCGGTGAATCCAATCCTGGCTTCTGCCGGCATTTTTCTTCTCAGGCAAAGTAGCGGCAAATGACAATTCTTTAGCCCTTATGCTCGCAGGAACCGCGTTGGTGTTAGGATCACGGGTTTTCAAATACTCAACTTCCGCGTTGTAGAGGGCCTTTGATGCATGATTGAGCTCTTTTGATATTTTCTGCTTTTCAGCAATGGGTTTGTTGGTTGATGCAGGATTTGTTTGTTTTGCCAGAAAAACAAGACTTCCGACACAGACTGCCGCAACAACAATTGATAAAATTACTTTTGTGTACTTCATGACTTTATATGTTGATTAACAATTAAATTCATCCAGAACCAATTATCAAATTAAAGTAGTGTTTTACATCCATGCATGAGTTTTTGATTTAAAATACCCCGATAAATAACAAACTCACACTAAATACGCTCAACACAAGAGTTACCATGATAGCCATTGCCACCAGGTCGGGCCGACAGTTGTATTGTTTGGCAAAAACAACCGAGAGAATAGCTGAAGGCAAAGCAGTTTCTATCACCACAATTTCACGCATCATATCCGTAAAACGAGGGTCGTTTGTGAGCCAAAAGGCCAGCAAAGGTTTTACAATCAGTTTTAATAAAACGGCCATTCCCAGAAACAAATAAATGCTTTTAAACTGTTTAAATTCTATAATTAATCCGATGGTAATGGCTACCATCAGCAGGTTTGCATTGCCGATGAGTTCAAAAAAACGGATCATGGTAGTAAATACCTGGTTGTTATGGTCGACGGGGATAAAAGAAACGGCAATTCCGGCTACCAGCGAAATAAATATGGGTGACACGTAAAACGTTTGTACCGATTTCATGATGAACTTCCCCTCCACTTTCGATTCACCATAATACATGGCAATTAAAGGTCCCAGGATGAACAGCAACAGGCCAACACCAAATTCGCTGGTTACCACAGCTTCTTCCATGGCCAAAGGATTGTTCGGAAAAACTTGTTGTATGATGGGATAACCGAGCATGGTGGTCATGCCGAATGCAGAAACCAAAATCAGGGCTCCTTTTTCACCCCGTTGAAACTTGAACAGGTTGGCCAACAGCCAGGCCAGGACAATCATTCCAATTTCAACAACCGCCATGATGGCCGCCATGATGACAAACCGATCGTCGAACACCTTGACTGCCAGCGAAGAAAAAATAAGGGCCGGCAAAGTGACTTGCAAAACAATTCGGCTGAACAACAAACTGTCTTCCTTCTTCAGGACGGTGATTTTTTTAAGTAAAACGACAAGAGAGATAATGGCCACCATGACAATGACTCCCTCAAACAGGCTTTGCGTTGTATTCATTTAGATGAGCTTTTCTTTCAATTAATTAGGTTTCAGCAGTAAAGGTACAAACTTCTCTTTTGATTTGTCAAATAAAATTTATGCTAACTATATAAAGAATTCGTTATTGGTTATCTGTTTGGGGAGATGGATTAATCGTAAAATCCACCTCAACTAAATAAGACGGGCTGTCTATCGAAACTTAAGAGAAAGAAAAATTAAATGAAAACGATTTTGGTAATTATTCAGCAGCCGTATTAATGTAAGTCGCAAATCAACTTTTCCCTGAATTTTACCCCTAACCCTAAAGGGTGATTCAGGAAAAAGTTGATTTATAAAGGTACTCAATATGTTTATATTGTGTGATTTATCCAACACCTAATATATTTTTTCCACCAACTCATTTTGTTCAGAAATTTCAATTTCCTTTGCTGAATGAACAGATGCTTCATTTAAAGCAGTACACCTGAAAAGGGACCATTTCGATAAGGTTGTGGGCGAACTCCGGCATTTAATCGATAAGGTTCATTGGAACAATCGGGTGACTGACAACCATTGGCCATTGGCACTTGTCATTTTACATAGAATTCTGAACATGATGAAAAAATTTACCATACTTACTTTGATCTTTCTTTTGACCCTGTTCAACGGAAACACTTTTGCGCAGGACCATTATTCCAAAGTGAGGATATACCTCGAAAATGAAACCCTCAACCAGTTGGCCGCGCTAGGAATCGACATTACTGAAGGTACTTACAGAAAAAATGTTTTTATTGAAACCGACCTCAACACCAACTTGTTAGGTCATTTAGATGAAGAAAATATCCGGTACGAAGTTCTGGTTCCGGATGCCACAAAATTCTACGCAGAAAGGGCGGCATCGGAAAGAAACCTGATCCCCGAACGGAACATCAACGATCTTTATCCGGTACCCGACCATTTTGAACTGGGATCGATGGCCGGTTTTTATACCCTGGAGGAAGCCATGGCCGAACTGGATGAGATGGCGACTTTGTATCCTGATTTAATCAGTATGCGGTTACCCATTTCTACCGACACACTTACCCACGATGGCCGCATGCTGTATTGGGTAAAAATTTCCGACAACCCCGGCATCAACGAAGATGAACCTGAAATTCTGTATACCGGTTTGCATCATGCCCGTGAGCCCATGAGCATTCAATCGCTTGTGTTTTATATGTGGTATTTGCTCGAAAATTACGATAGCCATCCTGAGATAAGCTCTCTTGTCGATAACACAGAAATGTATTTTGTGCCGGTGGTCAATCCCGATGGATATGAATTCAACCGGCTCAACAATCCCAACGGTGGGGGTATGTGGCGAAAAAACCGGAACAACAACGGCGATGGAAGCTATGGTGTAGACATCAACCGCAACTATTCCTATATGTGGGGTTTTGACGACACGGGTTCGTCACCCATAGGTGAGGAGGAGACTTATCGTGGAAATGCTCCCATGTCGGAGCCTGAAACCCGCAATATGCGGCAGTTTTGTGCTGAACATGAATTTCAAATCGCGCTCAACTACCATTCATACAGCAACCTTTTGCTGTATCCATGGGGCTATCAGCCGGAAGTTTCGCCCGACGATGAATTAATGAATGATTTTGCACGCATCATGACTAAGGAGAACAATTATGTATATGGGCCGGCAAGCACCACCATATATCCAACCAATGGTGATTCAAATGATTGGATGTATGGAGACGAATTGGTGAAGGATAAAATTTTTGCCTTTGTTCCTGAAATAGGTGGATCGAATGATGGGTTTTGGCCTGCCGCTGGCAGGATTATTCCCCTTTGCCAGGAAAATGTATTTCAAAGCCTGACAGCCGCACGCCTGTTGCTTCATTACGCCGAATTTTCAAGTCTGTCGGCCATGGCCGTGGCGGAGTTAACCGGGCACGAAACCTTTGACTTGAAAAGGCTTGGGTTGGCAGATGGCGGGATATTTACGGTTTCCATCACCGCGCTTGATGAGCATATTGTGTCCCTCGGGGATCCGGTAGTGTTTTCAGACATGGATCTACTTGAGGTGAGAACCGACTCCATCAATTTTAGTCTAAATCCGCAAATAGAAATAGGGACTATCTTCAGGTATTTATTATCGGTTGACAATGGGCAGTTTGTATTAAGCGATACCATCAGCCGGGTTTTTGGTACCGAAGTCGAGATATTTAATGAAGATTTTGAAGGCGACTCCTATTGGGTTTCCAATAAATGGGGGATTACGCAGGCGGAATCGCATTCACCCATACAATCCATCACAGATTCTCCCTTTGGCAATTACCAAAACAACGAAAATTCAGCTCTAATGCTTGATACGGTGATTGATTTACGGGAGGCAAAAGCTGCTTTTCTTAGGTTTTGGGCCAAATGGGAAATTGAAGCAGGGTACGATTATGTGCAGGTTTTTGCAAAAGATAGTGCCGACAATACCTGGACCGCCTTGTCAGGAAAATATACCAAGCCTGGAACTGAAAACCAGGATGAAGGCCAACCTGTTTATGATGGGCTTCAAACCGAATGGATACAGGAAGAAATTTACCTGGGTGATTTTCTGGATCACCGGATTCAAATCAGGTTTTTGCTTGTCAGCGATTCCTATGTGAAAGAAGACGGTTTTTATTTCGATGATTTGAGTGTGTCGGTTATTTCGCCCGCTACCGGATCAACTGAAATAACAAAAGATGGCCTTTTAAATGAGTTGTCTGTTTACCCGAATCCGGCCAGAGACAGGATTACGGTAGTTTATCAACCTGTTGAAAATGAATCATTAAAACTGGCTGTTTATTCATCAAGCGGAGAGCTGATTTGGTTAAAACCGCTTGACAGGAACACGGCATCAGCAACTTTCTCCATTAGCGAATTGACACCCGGCTTTTATTATATCGGGTTGAGGGCAGGTGGCCGTATGCTGACAGCTAAGAAGTTGGTAGTGCGCTAAATTGGGTTCATTCTTTACCTTTTAAAGC
>MEOL01000031.1 GCA_001769215.1 Bacteroidetes bacterium GWF2_41_31 | reverse complement strand
GGGTGACAGTGTAAAGTCCACCGCTGAGGTAGCTGTGCCGTGGGTCGGGCCAGGTGCTGACGGAGTCATCACCAAACTCCCAGTACCACTCTACCAGATAGTATCCGGGGGGCGGGATGGAGAGGTCGGTGAACTGCGCCGTGAGACAGGAGTCGATGGTATAGTTGAAATCGGCCGATGGAGGTTGGCTTATGTTTAAGCTTTGTGAAGAAATCTCTGTGCATCCGTTTTGATCGGTTACCGTGAGTTGCACATTCATATTGCCCCACGTGGAGTAGCTGTGGGTAACATTTTGCCCTGAAGCCGTTTGCCCGTCACCAAAATCCCAGTCCCAGGAGAGGATATTGGAAGTGCTGCTACCTGAAAAATCAATGGGAGTGTCCATACAGGAGTTAAGCACGCTCATGGTAAAACCCACATTGGGCAGTTCATTGACCTGTATCTGACTCATAAGAGAATCAGAACAGCCGTTTTCATCGGTATAGGAATACACAATGGCAAAGCTACCTGCGGTATTGTACTGATGAACCGGGTTGGCCACATTGGAGTAAAACCCATCTCCAAAATCCCAGAGTCTGCTGACAATGTTGGCCGTTCCGGTGGAGGTAAACGAAATCGTTTCTTTCCTGCAGATGGAACCCGTGGCACTCATGGTAAATCCCTGGTCCACTTTGGGACGAACTGTCAGGTTGGTGACGATGACACTGTCGCAGCCATAGTTGACGGTATTAAGGGTGTCGAAATAGGTTCCTGTGGTATATTGCCAGCTCCCTTGTGCAAAGACAGAGTCGTAGTGACAAACGGTAATGTCCACAGGAATCTCATAGGTGGGCCTGATGGTAAGCACCATCTCATCGATGGAGTCGCAATTGATGATGTTGGCCGCCACCATGGTCAGGGTGACGGGGCCGATCTCTCCCGGGCCGGGGACGTAGACGGGCTGCATGGCGTTTGGATCCACAAAATGACCCGTCCCGCTGGTGGACCACAGCAGGGTGGCATAGTGGGTGGCAAAAGCCGAGTCGGTAGAATTGGCAAAATCATAGGGATCCCCAAAGCAGGAGTTCTCATCGGAGCCGGCCTGAGCATAGGCACCGGGGATGATAATCAGCCGGGCGGTGGAGGTGTCGTTGCCACAGGGCGCAAGTCCATAGCCTACCATGGTCATGATTAAAGTGTCGTTTTGTGTTACACCTTCCGAAGGGTCGGGGAAATAGGTGGGAGTCACCAGCGTGGGATCATCAAAATGACCTGCTCCCGTGGTAAACCACATGATGGAGGAGTACCCCGAGGCCGTGGGTGGCGTAAGTGATCGGGAGTAGTTGAAGTAGACGTCCTGGCAGGTGCGTTGTAGGCCACCGGCATCCACCTGACAAGTCGGGTTGATGGTAACCTGCTGAATAACATGTTGGTTACAAACATCCAGTGACACATCATAAGTTCCAGCCTGACTATACGTATGATTGGTGTTCTGACCAACAAATCCGGTGGTGAGATCACCAAAATCCCAAATCCAGTCGGCAAACGAAGCATTGTTGTTGATGTCGATACCATTTAAATCAACGGAGAAATTCTGACAGCCCGGATTTGGGTCAGGCTGTATTCCGATGGACACGTTTTCAACCCGGTGCTGGTGGATGGTTGTGTCGAGACATCCGTTGGCATTTTGGTAAATCGAAAAGATATTATAGGTTTGACTTGCCGGATTGCTGTATGCATGGCTTACATTCTGACCCGTGGCTGTATTGCCATCGCCAAATTGCCAGTTCCATGAAACAATGTCCGAAGTCCCGGTGGCGGCCAATGTAATGTCTTCGCCCACACAGGAGGTGTCTGACGAAATGGTGAAATCGGCCTGTGGCAATTCGTTAATTACCACATCTGTAGATACGATATCCGAGCAGCTATTGTCGTTGAGTAAAGTTAACGATACGGTATAGATTCCCGCGATTTGGTATGTATGAGAAACATTTTGTCTGGAAGCAACAGGTGAACCATCCCCAAAATCCCAGTTCCAATCCGTAATGTTGGTTCCATTGTTATCTAATCCATGAAAATTAAGAGGAAGCTTTGAACAAATGGTATTGCCCGGGGTAATATTTATTTGGGCATTGGGTACTTGAAACACTTGGATAGGATAAGAAATCGAGCCTTCACAGGTGTATTGATTGTTAACAATCAATCGAACATTAAAAATCCCATCAGTTGAATAACTGTGTTGAGGATTTTGTAGCGTACTTATGTCTCCATCTCCAAAATCCCATGCCCACGAAACTACGTCGTTAGAACTGTTGTCGGTAAAGGAAATGAGATTACCTACACAAGCTGAGTTTTGTGGTGACATTACGAAATCCGCAACAGGAACCTCATTAATGATAACTGATTGCGTGACCAAATCAGTACAACCGCCTGAATTGAATATAGTTAAGCTAACTACATAGGTGCCTGGCAGGGTGTAGGTATGCAGGGCATCCTGGCCTGAATAGGGAGGACTACCATCACCAAAGTTCCACTGCCAATCCAAAACGGTGGTTTCATTCTGATCCAGGCCTCTAAAATTAAGGGGTGAATTAGCACATACCGTAGAACCGGGAGTGACATTTATTTGCGCATCTGGTAGTTGAAAAATTTGTATTGACGACTGTAATGTATCAGTACATGAATTTTGATTGGTAACGATTAATTCAATATCAAATAACCCCGCATTGGAATAACTGTGATCCGGGTTCTGAAGTGTGTTTGTGACTCCGTCACCAAAATCCCATGACCATGAAACAACATCATTGGTACTGTTATCGGTAAAAGTGATAAGTTCATCTATACAAGCCGAATCGGATGGAAACATCAAAAAATCAGCAACCGGAATATCTTGCACTAAAACCGAATGAGTAACCAAATCCGTGCACCCTCCATTGTTAATCACTGATAACTCAACTATATAAGTTCCGGGAATGTTATATACATGTGAAGAAATTTGACCCGAGGTTATTGGTGACCCATCACCAAAATTCCATTGCCAACTTACAATGTTTGTTCCATTTTGATCAATTCCCTGAACGCTCAACAGTGATTGCGCACAAATAGTCGTCCCCGGACTTAAAATCATTTGCGCATCAGGATACTTAACAACCTCCATTAAATTGGATATTGTATTGATGCAGCCATTCTGATTGGTAACTGTCAGCTGTGCAGTATAGTTACCATCACTTAAATAGCTGTGAGCAGGATTTTGCATCGCACTAAATGTACCATCACCAAAATTCCACATCCATGAAACAACATCATTTGAACTGATATCGGTAAAAGCAATCTGTTGATTTATACAAACAGGGCTTGTAGGAGTTGTGAAAAACCCGGCTGAAGGCGCACTTGTAATTGTTACAATATGAGATACTGTGCCCATACAACCATCTGCACTTGTGACCTCCAATTGAACAACATAGGTTCCTGCATAGGGATAGGTATGAACAACATTTTGACCGTATGAATTGGCAGAACCATCACCAAAATCCCAAGTCCAGCTTACTATATTTGACGTACTTGTACCTGAAAATGTCTGTTGAGTTAAAACACAAACCTCAAAACCTGGCAGCACGTTAAAATCAGCATCAGCGCTGCCGCCAATGGTTAAAATCATGGATGAGGTAATACTTGGACATGGTGAAACACTAAAAACCTCCATGATAAGGGTGATGTTTCCTGTTTCGGTTATATCAGGTGTGTAAATGGGCCAGAGCGTATGTGGATTATTAAAAGTTCCCATGCCTCCTGACCAGAGGATATCGCTGTAATTTAAAGCAGTTGGTTGAACGGCTGAATTGGCGAAATTCAAAGGTTGCCCCTGACATACCATTTCGTCGGATCCTGCATCTCCAGAGGCTTGAGGCACAACACTTATCAGGATGGCATCGGTTGAGGTACAATCCTGAAAGGTTCCGGTTACATCATAAGTTCCGGCAGTGCTTACAGTAATTGTTTGGGTAGTAGCTCCCGTATTCCACATATAACTATTGAAACCGGGACCCGCATCAAGAGTTATCGATCCTCCCGAACAAATGGAAGTGTCATCCCCTAAATTGATTGGCGGCGCCTCAATAATCTGAACTTCAACTGTAAATTCCTGAGAAACGCCATCAATGACCACAGTTGCCGTTACTGTATATGATCCCGGAGAAGTAAAAATATGACTTGGGTTCTCCAAAGTAGAGGTATTATTGGAACCGGATGCCGGATCGCCAAAATTCCACAATATTGATTGAATGGGATCAGAAGTTTGAATGCTGAAGGTGGTGGTTTGGCCAAAACAGGTGTTTTGATAAGAAATATTGGCTGAGAAGTAGCTTTGGATGAAAGTAGGAAGGCCAAACCTTCCATTTCTCCCGGCAAGATAAACAGCTTCGTCATCAAAGTCACAAGCGATTCCAAGTTGATTTGGATTATTAATAACTCCTAAATATTCTGAAAAGTCAAAAGTCACATAGATTTTCTGATCGGGTCCAATCTGCAAAGCACCTAGGGGATATAGGGGAGTGATACCAATAGAGGTGGCGGAATTTATAATATCATCTGAAGTTCCTGCATTGAGATTTACCTGAAATATTTCCGGTTGATTTAATGCAACTCCAAGATATAGTTTAGATTCATCCGGCGAAAACTCCAAACCATATGCATAACCATAACCATTAAATGTAATGGGGTTAGTAACCTGCCCATTTTCTCTATTAAAGTCGAACATCTCAAACATACTCAAGGGCCCTTCAACTGCACAAGCAAGATAATTACCCATTGGGGAAGACTTAAGGTATCCCACATAGTTAGAAGCAGGGCTACTATGAACAGTTCCGGCATAACTCATGATGGCAGATGGATTCACACCACCACTTGTAATAAGAAAAGAACAGAATCCATTTGAGTTTCTCTCGTGAGAAATTACCCAAATATCTTCTCCATTGCTATGAACTACAGCTGTAACTCTTTCAGTAATTGGTCCATATAAAACTACATTTTTTAAAATTACGGCTCCTAAACCACCATTTTGGTTCATATCCACTACTGAATAACATAAGTTCGCATTATTATTATTGACTAAGCCACCAGGAACAGTAAAAACATAATATATCGATGCTGATAATGGCTGGGGAACAATAATAGCTGATTGTGTTGATGAATAATCACCCAATAAACCTGTGCCATTCATCATTATTACATGATTAGAATTCCATATAGTTGTCCCTTCGGTATAAAACAGTAAATTCCCATTTGAATCTGAAATAGTAGCACACCCCTCACGGGTACTAAGTGCGCCATCTGTTAATGCAATGGGTATTCCAGAATCAAATGATACACCCGCATAATCGCCAAAATACCAAATGTTAGCCTCATTTTGTGAATACCCATTTAAACCTAATAAAGAAAAGCAAAGGATTAAAATTACTTTTATTTGATTCATCATTAATACTAAGCTGGTCGTTTTCATTATTGGGAAAAGTTAAAAATACTTATATGTCTATATTTGTTTCATAAATTATTTAATAAAATCATCGTATGGAACTTTAACGAGATTAGTGATTATAACAATCAATTAATTCAAACCAAATAAACCAGCCAAATGTAATGAATCCAAGTTTCATCTTGCATTTTGACTTCAATTTATATTCGTTTAAAATAGGTTCAGTGGCTGATTCAACAAATACAAAATTATTTTGAGGCACATTAATACTATAATTCAGGGGTACAATTCTTTGCGCTTATCATAATGGATTAATTATAGATTTCTTCGTACTCTAAAATTGAAAATAAATAAATTGTTGCTCCTTACCTCCATACCAAAATACTGCAATGATAATTGCATAATACATTGCGTATCTTAAAGGACGGTACCAATTAATTCCCAGATTAGCAAGTGGATAATGTATCTCTCTATAATACCATTCCAGTATAAACATTATAACTGAGAAAATTAAAGGAATAACGGCACTGCCTATTTCTGAACCTTTGTAATTCAAAAAACCTCTTGACAAGTTAAATATACCACTAAAATATTCCCACGTTTGACCAATGCTATCTGCCCTAAAAATAACGAACCCTATTGTTACGAGTAAAAAGGTTCCTGTCATTTTTGAAAAATCCTTGAATATTGGTAAGCCATACTTATTGGGTTTTAGTTTTCGATTTTTCAAAAATGCGCCAGATAAAATCAATGGAATAAAAAGCAATCCATGGTATAACCCAAATACCACAAAAGTCCAACTAGCACCATGCCACATTCCCACCACCACCATATTTATAATAATGGCTAGAATCATTCCTAGTGGCCCAAGATTTCGAAACTTAATATTCAATGGCATAAAAACATAATCAGTTAACCACGACGTTAACGACATATGCCATTTGCGCCAAAATTCTGAAATATTTCTTGCGAAAAATGGGTAATTAAAGTTTTTTGCGATATCGAAACCTAAGATCTTTCCTATACCGATAGCCATATTGGAGTAGCCAGAAAAATCAGTATAGATTTGGATACTATAAAGAATGGCAGTAACAAATAGTACACTTGCGCTCTGATCTGGGATATCATCCCAAACCTTATCTATTACTCCTGCTAAATTATCAGCTATCACTATTTTCTGAAACATACCCCAAAGCACCAGTTTGCACCCATCAACTACTTTGTCATAATTAAAAGATCGTTTCTTTTGCAACTGAGGAATAAAATTATTTGGCCTATCAATAGGCCCCGACAATATTGTTGGAAAAAATGCTATATATGTTGAAAAAGCAACGAAGTCTCTACTGGGCTCTATTTTCTCACGGTGAATCTCAATAACGTAGCTAATAAATTTAAATGTAAAGAAGCTTATACCAAGAGGCATTATTATGTTAAAAGTTTGTGGGTTTGTTTTTAAACCGATACTGTTTAGTACAGTAGAAAAAGAATCAATAAAAAAATTGAAATATTTAAAATATACTAACAATCCAATACCTAGCAACACCCCCAAGATAGTGAGAAACGAAGATTTTCTAGGATTAGTTGTCTTATGTATAGCTGTTCCAAGGAAAAAGGTAATTATTGTTACAACTAAAAGTAAAGGGATCATCTTCCAATCGGCAAATCCATAGAAGAAATAACTTGAAAGAAGTAACAGCCAATTCTGTGCTTTAGTCTTACCTTTAAGGGGAAAATAGTAAAAGAAAAATACTACAACAAAAAAGAACAAAAAAATAAAAGAATTAAAAACCATATATTACAAAAAATTTGTTCCTGAGTTTATTGTTATGTCAACACCATTAATTTGTGATGATGCCTTAGTTAAAAAAAGTACAGTTTCAGCAACTTCTTCAACAGTTAATAGTTTCTTTAAAGGATGATTAGATATCATTTGTTCAATAATTCTTTCATCTACTTCTGAAGTAAACCTTGTTTGCATAAATGATGGAGAAACTGAATTAGATGTAATATTGAATTTCGAATTTTCATTAGACCAGGATTTAACAAGAGATGCTAAATAAGCTTTATTTGCGACATAGTTTGAAGAACCGATTGGAGGGTAATTAAGCAAAAACGAGGTTAAAATAGTGATAATCTTCCCTTTTTTTTTCTTCCTAAAATGTATAATTGCTGCTTGAGTTATTAGGATTGTCGGAATTGTATTAAACATGAATTCAATTGAAAAATCATCTTTATTAATCTTATGAAAATAGGTATCTATTGGTTTCCCAGAATAAGCATTATTTATAAGAATATCTAAATCAATTTGGCTAATTCTATCCGTTAATGATTTTATTGATTCAGTATCTCTAAAATCACATTTAATTGAAACAGCATTACTAAAAACTGATTCTATTTTTTTTGCACTTAGTTCTGAATTTGCGTACGTAAAGTATACAATATTTTTACGGTCTTTTGCGAGAATTCTGGTTATAGCTTCACCCAGACCTGATGCACCTCCAGTAATTAAGATATTCATATTAATAATCCTATTTGAATTTTACCTTTAGCAACAATTTTAACATCCTTATTTTTAAAATTATATTTAAACTCAATTGTATTCACCGAGTCATAGATTCCTGTAATTTCTGCGTTAAAATATAATTCATCATTCAAATAAACAGCATTTTTAAATTGGATTTCCTGTGAATGAATAATAACCCCTTTTATTGGTAAACATTCTCCAATAAAATATGATAGAAACCCATTTAAAATATTGCCATGCATCACTTGTCCTTTAAACCCTTTATCTAAAGCAAATTGATTATTCGTATGTAAAGGATTTTTATCTTTAAAAACATCAATAAATCCATTGTAAATTTCATCTGTAATAATGAAACGCTCTTCGAATTTATTACCTAACTTAAAAATCATATTCCTTTTTTTTGAATGCACTCCAACATTACACCTACATTGTCCCAACTTTGAATTTCCTTCGAAGTAAAACGTATTTTAAAATGTTTTTCAATTGCCACAACCAATTGAATATGTGTTAATGAATCCCACTCTTCAACATCATTTGCAGTGGTTGTTTCATTAACTATCACATCTTCGTTATCAAGCGTGTTGATAAAAATTGTATTGATCTGTTTCAGTAATTCATCTTTAGTCATTCTTATTATTTTTTATTCCTATATAATTATTTCTATGCTTATGATTTTCAACGTTTAGAATCCAATTATCATTTTGTTTTTCAAAACCCAAATTAAGATAGTGGTCTTTAACCATTTCATTCTTTGCTGTAGGTATATATTCACCTTTAATAATAGTAAAGGCATTTTCTTTGGCAAAATTAACGATTGTATTTAACACAAAGTCCTCCATTCCACGTTTTAAAACCCGACAACTCATAAACCAGGTATCAATAAACAATACAGTACTATTTTCAATTTTTAATATTACGGCGCATATTAATCCGTTGTCTCCAAACTTATCTTCGAGAGTAAAAGCATAAGTAAAATAATCTTTAGATATTCTAAGCTTTTCTAATTCAGATTCGGTGTAGCGCACAGTTCTAAGATTAAATTGATTAGAACGCTGGGAAAGCTGCGCCACTCTTGGTGTATTAAAATTATTAAAAGGCTCTATTAAAGAAAGCATATGCAAACTAATTAAAAAATCAATTTCATTGGTAAATTTTTGCTGAATGGTGACTCGCTGTGCTTCAACCTGATATAGTTTTGTTCTTTCTTTATCTTCAGTTGAAAGTGAAGAAGTTTCAAAAAGATTTAAGCTATATAAATATTCCAGATAATCTGCAGGATCTTCAGGGAGTTCAGGAACACAAATTTGAGGAATATTTTCTCTAACAATATTTCTTTCAAAAGGATTATCGTCTAAAAATACCATTGAATCGAAGCCAATATTTAAAATCTTTTGTATTTGGAGGATATTATCTGCCTTATTTTCCCAGTTAGCAACAAAGACTGAAATATCGTCTAAACGTAATATCATATCAGGATGCTTTTCGAAAGGTGCTTTTGCAACAGACTCTGTATTTTTACTGCAAACCGCCACTACGATACCTCTATTCTTCAACTTTTTTATCCAATATTGAAACTCCGAAAAAGCCTTTCCAATTCCCAAAGAACCAATTTGAATATTATCGATACCATCGTCTCCAATAATACCACCCCAAGTAGTATTATCCAAATCAAGTATTACACATTTTTTAAGCATCCCGTTTAAGACATTAATCAAATCAAGCGTTTTAGCGGCAACTTTCGGTAAAACATCGATGCTTAAAACCATTTCTGTATTAATATAAATTGAAGGTTGGAAGAAATTACTTTTACCAACTTGGTTTTGGATAGAAGAAAGGTCGCACAAGTACAAATTTAGTTTTTTTGATGCTAATACCATTAACTCATAATTTAGTTTTCGCAACTGAAACAAAAAAGAGGATTCTGTTTTATTGGCATAATTCCCATAAACAGAATCGTCAATCTCATTATAGTTGTAATAAATTACTTTCGTACTCAGATTGTTCGTTAAAGTGGAATAAATATTTTCTATTTCTAACAATTCATTTGAAGCAAACAATTCATGTTGGGCTGGTTGGATTTTGTTGTATTTTCCTAATAACTTATGTGTAGATTGAAACACAATGACTATTTCTGGTTTAAATTCATACAATTCGGTAGAAAAATCATATACTTGTCTTTCAATTTGACTATAATCAGCTTCCCATATTTCTAAATTAAGATTATTATCATAACCCAATCCACGCAAAGATTGTGCTAAAAATTGGGTACTAGTATCGCCTAAAATGGCAACTCTTATTGTTTTCAAACCAGAAAAGTCTCTTTTTAAGTTTTTTTTTAGTTGTGAAAAATCTTTCATTTATTTATCGGTATGAAGTTGATAATTATTAGCATGACGTGCAAAAGGTATAAATCAATTTGTAAATGATTAATTATTAGTTTTGACTCCCTTCTTTTCTTCATTGTTCGCACCTGAATCTAAATTAATTGAATCATTAATCTCTTTTGAATAATAATCAGCTCCTTTTATATTTAAATGAACTGCATCCGACATCCAAGAGGGACTTATACTATCATCTAAATAGTTCAAACATTGAACATGATTCAAGGTTTGGATGTTATGCCAAAATAATTGAATATAAAATGAATCTATTTTATTAAAATACGACTGGTGATATGGAAGTGTTAATAAAATTAAATCAACGTGATTCTTAATACATAGATTGTTGATCAGAGTTAAATATTTCAATTGTTCTGAACTAAAACGTGGTTCTCCTTTTTGCACACAATAATGCGTTTCAAAAATAGTGTTGATTATATTGGTATCGGGATTCTCATTTTCCGAACTTTTCAATCCACCCCAATAGGGGCCGTTGTATATCCCCTTAAACATACTCCTGGTCCAAAAGTCTTTCACTTGTGTAAAGGCTCGATCCTTTAAAGGGATGAAATACAGATATCTAGATAAACTTGATTGTCCTTCCATATAATCTGTATTAAATAGTGTGCAATAAACCGGGGCAAAACTAGCCACTGATATTCCAAGCAAAACTTGTTTTATATTGTTATCTTTAAAACTGAGTAATATTTTTAGTTTTTGATAGGTAAAATAATAATGTTCAGCAGAACTTGCAAAGTTGAACGTACGCTTATCAAACATTTCCGGCTTTATCCGTTGCATTTGAGAATCTCCCATGATCAGACATTCATAATCGGAAATTTGTTGCAAATCCGATACAACCTGGGTACGATGATAAAAATAATATGCGAGAGTGACAAGAACAAACAGAAATACAGGAATTATAAACAGGAATAATCTATAGAAAAATGTTTTCATCATAAAACTGAGAATAATAAATTGTTATTAACTTTCCCAAACAAGAAAAGCCCAATTAACGACATGCCAATAGCCACTGACAACAAATATGATAACAAACCAATAAACAACAAACACAATTGGTAAGAAAATTGCAAAGTCGATCGAGTTAAAAAGCATGATGTCTGTCTATCATTTTTTGAAAATTCCCGAAGCTAATTATTTTTTGGTGTCATGCATTCTTATCAGTGAGCCGGTATATTTTGCGTTCAAAATTATAAAATTATTTAGTTCGTTAAACGTACTGATTTGCCAGGCTGGCAAACTTTCACGATCCTTATTGTTTTTTGAGATATAAAAGAGCCAGTTTGCGATCCTGTGTTTTTTGCTAGTTTTGCATTGCGTTTTTATAAAAACTTGTGAAATGATTTTTCAAATCTATGGTACCGGAGAGGTCACCTGAGTAAACCAAGTTAAACGGTGTCATCATAATAAAATTTGGGTAAAGCATCTAAATTCAACAGAAAATAACTAAGAATAACCTCGTCAATTAAAGTTAAATACATTGGGCCTCATACAAAAACAAAGCCTCTCAGGAAGCATCTACTCATACATTGGGGTCATCCTTGGTTTTGTCACCACCGGATTGCTGTGGCCCAGGGTTTTCGATACGGATGAAGTCGGGCTCATGCGCATCCTTGTTTCGTATTCAGTGCTGTTTTCTCAATTTGCCAGTTTAGGAATCACTTCCATTACTGTAAAATTGTTTCCCCACTTCAGAACCCGGGATGGAAAACACCATGGTTTTCTGGGAATAACCCTGATTATTGCTTTTGCCGGCCTTTTGATTTCGACTCTCGGCTATGTCTTATTAAAATCATGGATTATTGATCCTGAAAAGGGAGGATCGCAATTATTTAACCA
Organism: Bacteroidetes bacterium GWF2_41_31; assembly: GCA_001769215.1. Lineage (GTDB taxonomy): Bacteria > Bacteroidota > Bacteroidia > Bacteroidales > F082 > UBA6244. The sequence continues at coordinate 8,220 of MEOL01000031.1, read as the reverse complement.
ATACTACTATTACGTAGTTCCACTGATCTTTTTCACGCTTTTTTTCAATGTAATCGACACCTATTTTCGTGTATTGTATAAAGCTGTGATAGGAATTGTGTACAAAGAAGTGGTACAACGGATCATGATATTACTGGTTATTGTGCTTTTTTATTTGGATTGGATTGACTTTCATCAAACCGTTATCTTCTACTGTCTGGCACTTATTCTGCCCACCATTTTCATCATGATCTCGCTTATGATTCACGGGGAATATTCGTTAAAACCGAACTTTAAGTTTGTAACTCCTGAACTCAGAAAAGAAATGATTGACGTGGGGCTATTTGGAATAATCGGCGGATTCTCGGGTGTTCTGGTGCTTAATATTGATGTGATTATGGTGGAACGGATGATTGATTTAAAGGCGGCAGGTATTTATACCATTACTTTTTTCTTTGGATCGCTCATCCTGGTGCCCTTGCGGTCGATGGGAAAAATCAGTTCAGTGATTATTGCCGAAGCATGGAAAACCAATAATTTGATGGTGATTTCTGATATCTACAAAAAAAGCAGCATCAGCCTGAGCGTCATAGGATTTTTGCTTTTTATAGGTATCTGGGCCAACATCGATAATGTATTTATGATGATTGGGGATAAATACCTTTCGGGGAAATATGTAATTCTTGTTTTAGGAATAGCAAATCTGATCGATATTGCCTTCGGGGTAAGTCCTCACATCATTCTCAATTCGAAACATTACCGATATTTAAGCTATTTTATTCTGATTTATGTGGCACTTCTGATTGTTACTAACCTGATTTTTATTCCAATTTACGGGATACTTGGTGCCGCCATTGCCTCCCTGCTTTCTAAAATCATTTATAATCTGATCAAGTATCTATTTCTCTATCGCACTTACAAACTTCAGCCTTTCGACCGCAATTACCTGTTTCTGTTAGTCATATCAGGATTTGTTTATGCAGGCTCCCTGCTCATTCCACCCTTTTCCAACTACCTGATCGACATCCTGATCAGAAGTAGTTTCATCGCGCTTCTATTCACGGCCCTGGTTTATTACACCCGGCTCTCCACAGATATTAATCAACGAATAGAATCAATACTAAATTGGGTATTCAGGATGGCCTCTAAAAGCTAAACCGCTTTTGTTCTTTTTTTTGCTAATTTTGCACCGCTCTTATAATAGCATTTTATGGAAGAATTAATAAAAATCTGTTTTGTAGGAAGCGGCTCCATTTCAACTGCCTTGGGAAATGTGTTGGCACAGAAACCAAATCATGAAGTGTACCTGCTTTCGGTTGAACAGGATGTGGTAGATTCGATCAGCAACGACCACTTTAACAGGAAGTATTTTCCCAACATATTGCTTCACCCTTCCTTAAAGGCAACATTTGACAAAAACATCCTGCTTGATTCAGATATTATTTTTCTGGGCATCCCAAGCAACATTGCGGTAAAATATGTAAGAGACAACAAGGCATTTATCAACGAAGAAGCCCTGATTGTCAACCTGGCAAAAGGATTTGGCGAAGACCAAAAGACCATTCCGCAATGTCTTTCTAAAGAGATTCCAAATCAGGTGTTTAGCATGAAAGGGCCTTCATTCGCCCGCGAAATCATCAACAACCTCCCAACAGCTTTTACCCTGGCATCGAAACGCAACAAAAACTTTGAACTGTTTACTCAGATCTTTAAAAACACCTCCATCTATCTTGATTACAGCGACGATGTTATGGGAGTGGAATTGGCCAGCATTTTGAAGAATATTTACGCCATTATGGTGGGAATTGTGGATGCTCATTTCGATTCACCAAACCTCCGTTCACTGATTCTGACAAAAGCCATCAACGAAATGCGGTTTATTATCGATAAGTTTGGCGGCGAGGAACTCACCATGTTTAACTATTGCGGTTTTGGCGATTTCACACTTACCGCACTCAACGATTTAAGCCGCAACCGTACACTTGGTTTGCTGATCGGAAAAGGTTTTTTTACTGATTACATTTCCGAAAAAGTTGTTCTGGAAGGCAAGATTGCGGTGAACGTTTTTGTTGAAGAAATTGCAAAAAAACGGGGAATCAAAACTAAAAATCTGATGCTCAAAGAATTATACAAAGTTTTTAATGACGAAAAATACGACATCAATAACTTTGTATCAAACATTGTAAAGATTTAATACACCATTAATTTCTTTGTTATCTCCACTTCATTTACGATTAGTGTCAGATAATAAATCCCGGAAGGCTGTAAAGTCAAATCGAGTGTAAATTCTGTTCCTAAGGCAGTACCTACTCGAATCAATTGACCAAAACTATCAACAACACGATATTTCACAGGTGCTTTACTATCTGAAATCGCTACTTTAAAATCTCCGTTGCCCGGATTGGGATAAATCAATACCTGACTTGTTAAATCCGGAGTATCAATATAACCAGTGCTATTCCTGGTATAAATCACCAGCCTTGGTCTTAACTCAGATATCGCATGATTTGAAGAGGCAAAAACAACATTTCGATTGTAACCAAACTCCGACTCGTTGTTCAGGCTTAACATAAAACCATAAGACTCATTTTTGTTGGCAATCATATCCAATATCAGATTTGTTACATCGATGTCCATAAAATCCTGATTGGCCATGTTTGAACTTGGCAATGTGACCGTATTTTCAGTAGAAACAGATGGCTGACTCTCCCAACTGATATCATCTTCGTTCCAGGACTCTGTGATCCTGCTTAGTAACAATTCATTTGAGCCACCATTGTTAATATGTCCTTCTACTATTGCATTTGGATCATGAAACAAGCTCAACTCTGCCAAAGTGATGGGTGTCTCGGTGTTGAATTGGGATAAATCGAAATCAAGAAAGCTTCGAACGACACCCCAACCCTCATCGTATTCCCAAACTGAAGCCACCAGATTTTGGTTATTATCTTTCAAGGTTGACCCAACAGAACTAACAAAGGCATCCTTTCCTGATTCATTGTCAGGTTGAATGGCATAAGCCGAATCGGAAGGCAAATCAACAATGAAAGAAATTTCAATCGAAGGATGCAAAGTTTCATCCGGATGATCAGAAGAAGCAAATACAAGACTTCTATAAAGGGTATCTTCACTGAAAAGCTTTATCATAAACCCATCACTACTTTCAGGGTGTCGTATCATATCTCTGATGATGGGTGTGATATCAATATCCAAAAAATCGGCATCATCAGTTTCAGGGGCAGGAATGATAATCGCATTGGTGTTTGTTGTAGCAGGCTGATTGGCCCATGTAACGGTGTTTTCATTCCAAGATTCGATGATTCTGAAAATCACACCGGTATTATCACCCCCAAGAGTTGAATGTCCAATATGAGCCGAAGTAGGGTTGTGATACAGGCTGAGTCTGGCATCAAGGATTACAGAATTTTGCCTCAATTCAGAAAAATCAAATCCTATCAAACTTCTCCCTGTCCCAAACTCACCACCATGAGTCCATACTGAGGCAATAAGACTAGGGCGTGTTGCATCAGGCTCTTCATTTACGATATTGATGTAGGCATCTTTAACAGACTGACCACTAAATACAATGCTAATGGTATCCTGTGCATTCAGAACTGAAGATAATATGAAAAGAATGCCAATTAAATAGGTTTTAATTCTTGCTTTCATGGTGCATCATTTATAAAGATACAAACTTAACAAAGTTTAATACAATATTCTCTAAATCCGGAAAGAATCTTTTTTCCTGACAATCAAGCACTAATTAGTCGATCGGTATCATCTCAGCAAGCTTTTTAGTGAGTTCCTCTCGTGAGTAGTTTAGATAAGAACGACCCGTTAAGTACTGAGAAGGTGATTCAATCCATTTTAAATACATTATAGTGAGATAGTTAACTATTAACTTCTCATCTGTATACTCAAACATTTTCCCTGCTTCACATTCATGAATAATCGCAGAAGCGTCTCCATCAACCGGTCCAACGGCAACAATGGGTCTACGAGCTGCCAGATATTCAAAAAGCTTGCCTGTTAATATTCCTTCATTTTGAGACACATCCGGAATAGCTAAAAACAATGCATCAGCCTGTTGTAAAAAACCGATAGAAGTTTTGTGATCCACATGTCCCACGAAATTACATATCGAGTTTAAGACAGAACCCTCAATAAACTGACGGTACTTTTCAGTTACCCTGCCAACAAACTGTAAAGCAAATTTAGATGGTCCGTAATTATTTATCAGGGACATCATGGCGTTTAAAAAGCCTTCGATATGGTAGTTTTCGGCCAGAGTTCCAGTGTAGACGATGGTAAACTTTGAATTCGTGTTAGGATATCTATCAAGAAAATCATCCATGTCGTACCCATTGGCAACAACACTGATCTTGTCATTTCCATTTACGCCAACTTTAGAAGCAAACAATTCCTTTATGGAATTACTTACAACAACAATACTGTCGGCATTTTGCAGAACCTCTAATTCTTTCTTCCTGTCGATTCGTTTGGCCATCTGGCTATGATACATCTTATTATAATAGTATATATCAGTCCAAGGATCGCGTAGGTCAGCAATCCAATGTATGCCCAATTTCCTTTTGAGTTTCAACCCGATAAGCTGCGTGGAATGTGGCGGACTACTTGTTATAACGGTAGTAATGCCAAATTCTTTAATCAGCTTTTCAGCTTGCTCATAAGCAAATGAGTTCCATCCAATTCTGGCGTCGGGTATAAAAAAATTACCTCTGATAAACCTGGAAACTTTCTGCAGAAAACCCGGATTGTCCTCATTGGCAAAACCCCCAAACGGAATCTCCTTTTTTGCGGTTAGTTTTTTATAAAAGTTAAATGGTTCCCTTGATTTTGCATAAAAAACCTGAACAGTTGGTTCAACTTCCTGCGACAAGCTCGAGTCAATCAAAGCGTAAGAAGCGCAATCAGGACTAACGGTTAAGACGATCGGTTCGATTTGATATTTGGGTAGATATTTCACAAATTTTACCCATCGCTGAACGCCTCCTCCCCCACTCGGAGGCCAATAATAAGTAATGATGAGCACCTTTTTCATAAACGATCTGTCTGCAAATTAAAGAGGTATGAAATCGCTCTTACTTTTTGAAATATTTCCGTGCTTCCATTCCCAGCATCGTCAGCATAAGCAAAATTAAAATGAGGGAAGCAACCAAAGAAATCGGTTCAGCAACCTTCCAAACAGCCGGCTCGAATTTAAAATCGACGGTGTGTTTTCCGGCAGGAATGTTCATGGCGCGCAGAATATAGTTGGCACGCAGATAAGGTGCTTTAACGCCATCAACGTACGCATTCCATCCGTTCGCAAAATAAATTTCCGAGAAAACGGCCAATCGATCATGGGCGGATTCGGTTTGATAGGTGAGATGATTTGGTTGATAATCTGTCAACTGAATTGCAGACTCACCATCCTGGCCGTTTTTGGCTAACTGATCAGTAAAGCGTTGATCCACCACAGCCACAGTACGCAAATCCACCTTTGCCAGGGCAGCTATTTCTTCGTCAGGAGAGTTGACCACCACGGCAGTATCCACAAACCAGGCTCCGCCAAAGGCAGCAGGATTGATCAAAGGCTGTCCATCGGGGTTATAAATCACATACTTTGTATTGAGCATGTTTAACACCTGTTGTTGATAAAACAGGTTGTTGATTTTCTCCATGGTCGGTTTATCAGACAAGACCTTGTATATCGATTCTATTTCACCCTGAATGTAATATTCAATAATATCCTGGTAACGCTGTAATTTGGCACCATGATATCCGCCAATTGATTTATGAAAATACGAAGTGCTGGCATCGTTAAATGTACTTTGTGTAATGTCGAGGACGCGGAAATCAGGATCTTTATCGTTGAGAATAAACAGGTTGGCTTTTGAGGGTTTAAAAGGAACATCCGCCTGGCTTGCTCTTACAAAGTTGTCGTTGTTCAGGTATCTCCGGTTTACACCAAACAAATCGATCAGCACCAACACCGCCACACCTGCAATGATCCAGGTACGTTTAATTTTATTCAGTAGATAAAAATAAATAAGTGCGGCGGCGGCCACGATAAAGAATAAACTTCGCAAGGCATCAGCTCTAAAAATGGCCACTCTCACCGCTTCGAGATTAGCCAGATAAGCTGCAACCTGAGGCCCGTCAGCCCCGCCCAATAATTGCGTAAATTGTGTATTCTCCTGTTCGCTCAGAAAACTAAAAAAGGCAGTTGGAAGCATATAAAACAGCAAGACAACACCAGCACTTAATCCCAAAGAAATATAAAAATAATTGATCTTTTGTTTCAAAAGAACAGGATTTTTAATCACTTCATTCAAGGCTAAAAAAGCTAGTAAAGGCATGGCCAGTTCAGCCATAACCAGCGTCATGGTAACCGCTCTGAATTTATTATAACCAGGTATATAGTCGATAAAAAAATCGGTAAACCACATCATGTTGTGTCCCCAGGAAAGGAGAATCGACAAAACTGTAATGGAGAACAAGGCCCACTTAAAACGGCCCCTGACGATAAACATTCCCAAAATGAAGAGGAATATAACGATTGCCCCCACGTACACCGGCCCCGATGTACCCGGCTGATCGCCCCAATAGGCATTGGTCTGGTTCGAGATCATGCTTCTATAAGCAGGATCGGCTTTTTTGATAGCATCCACATTTCCAAGCATCCCGCTGGCACCCCCTTTTGCGTCAGGAATTAAAAGTGACCAGGTTTCCTCTTTTCCATAACTCCACGAAGTGATATAATCGCGATCGAGACCATCCGATGTAATAGCTATTTCCTTCGTCAGCTCCGGCTTACCTCGCATGGTATCTTTTCCATATTGATAGGTGGCCCACAAATTGGTGGAGTGTGTTAATACAGCCAGCAACGCAGCAACAAGCAAAATGCCGGTGGTTTTTAAAAAAGAAGGCAACGTTTTTTGTGTGATGGCATCAATTAATTTAAAAAACCCATACAATAAAACCATCAACAATAAATAATAGGTTATCTGGAGATGACCGGCTTTAATTTCAAGAGCCAGAGCCACCGCGGTAAGCAAGGCACCTTGCCAGTATTTGCCTCTGAAGGTGAGAATGATTCCTGCCAGAACAGGAGCCATGTATCCTATGGCATGCGCTTTTGATGTGTGTCCCGCTCCCAGAATAATAAAAAAGTAGGAAGACAAAGCAAAAGCAATGGCTCCCGCAATACTCAACCAGGGATCTACCTTTAATACCAACAGTAAGATGAAAAAACCCAGAAAATACAAAAAAACAAAGTTCGCGGGATAGGGCAACCCAAGGGTGATCATCCGATCAACATATCCCATCAGGTTTCCTGTGTACTTTACAGATATTTGCCAGGCTGGCATTCCGCCAAACATGGAGTTAGTCCACAAAGCTTCCTGCCCGGTACTTTCCCTAAAATCCACAATCTCCTTCGACATCCCCTTAAACATGGCAATGTCGTGTTGTTTTAGCTTTTTGCCTTCGAGCAGTGGCGAGAAATAAACCAGGGTAATTCCTATAAAAACAAAAATTGCCACCAGGTATGGGGCAAGGGTATTTAAAATCTTTTTCTTATCGCGCATAACCGGAATCAATTAAGTTGATTTATTCCTGAATTTCTTCAAAGTCGATATATTCACCAAAAGTTTTGTCATCCTTTTGCTGCTGTTTTTTTGTTGTCCTATTTGATTTTTTTTCCTTTTCCGGCTTTTCACTTTTTACAAAAGACTGGCTCTGGCCAAAAAATTTCTCTTGTTGTTTTTTAATAAAACGTCCAAGCAACCATGGCAACGCATATCTAAAAAATAGGATTACAGCGTAGTATGATAAAAATAGAATAAAAACGATTTTCAAAAATCCTTCCATTGACCTGTTTTTATAATCCTGCGAAAGTATTGATTTTTTACAGATCCTATTTCATGATACACAAAAAAAGCAGTTATTTAAGGAAGGTTAACTCATCCAAAAGTATTGAAACCCGTTAAAAATAAAAGATGAATTTCGTTTTTACCATTGATAACATAATCTTTAAAAAGAAAACCCCGTTTATCAAATCTCACCTAACTAAAACGGCGAACACTCTATGGGGCTATAGCTCCTGGGTTTGTTGCCCATGAACGAGTCCCGGTCTTTGTTCACCAGGCCGATGTCGTCGAATTCGAAAATCAAGCTGATCTCATGGCTGGGGCCGGTAAAGCTCTGGCGGGCGTTCACGTTCATCTCGTAAGAGTA
>MEOL01000030.1 GCA_001769215.1 Bacteroidetes bacterium GWF2_41_31 | reverse complement strand
TTTACAGTGAAAAGGAATGGAATTCGAAATACAGATTCACCCCTTTTTATAAAAATGTGATGCGTGAAGGAAAATTATTATGACAGAATATAAGCCTGAAGATTACATAAAATACCGATTTGGCCGTGCGCTGGAAACCATTGAGGAAGTGAAAACGCACATAGACAACAAATTCTGGAACACGGCAATTAACAGACTTTATTACGCTTGTTTTTATGCTGTTGGCGCACTATTAGTGCAACAAAAGATTGAAGCCCCATCACTGGCGCGCGTTTAGCGAAAGCGTTACGCGTGACCATTAATGCCACTATACACCTACCTCCTGTACTTTGTTTAAAAACCACCGCCGGAAGTATACAACACAATAATTTCCCACACCCCATTTAAAACCAATAAAATATTTTCCTAAATTTACCCCACCTAAAAAACCCGACGATCCATTTACAATGAAAAACCCGGATTAAAATATCTATAACCGATAAAATCGAATACTGTATTGAAAATGAAATTTAATGATGACCAAAAGGAACTATAGCAACTCTACCTGTATAACACATGTAGCGAAAATAAGTTCCATAGTATGTTAGTTATCTAGTAGTTATATCCGATTTTGAGAACCCCAATAAAATATAATGACTATTTATGTTTCACTTTAGGATAACTTATTTAACTTTGTCCCGATAACCATACGGAATGGACAAAAATCAGAAACACAGAAAGATATTGTTTTTCAAAAACTACTTTCAAGACTTCTTTTCCAAACAAGACAAAAAAGTAAAAGCAAAAATTGTTTGGACTTTTGACTTGATTGAAGACTTACAAAGAGTTCCGGAAACATATCTTAAACACATAGAGAACACGGAAGGACTTTATGAAGTCCGAGTTCAACTAGGAAGCGACATTTTTAGTATTTTCTGTTTTTTTGACCAAGGACAATTGGTTATTTTAGCAAACGGTTTTCAAAAGAAAACTCAAAAGATACCTAAGAAAGAAATAGAAATGGCACTTAAAATAAAAACAGAATATGAAAACAAAAAATAAAAATATAATGACACTTGAAGAGTTCAAAGAAAAAAACTACGGCAAACGTGGGACAAAAGAGCGTGACGAACTTGAAGCAGGTTATGATGCGTTCAAAATCGGGGCTTTGATTCACGACACTCGTGTAGAAATGGGAATGACTCAGGAACAACTTGCGGAAAAAGTTGGGACAACCAAATCTTACATTTCAAAAATAGAGAACAACATAAAAGAAGCTCGCATTTCGACACTTCAAAAAATCATTGAACTTGGTTTTGGCGGACGACTTGAATTGAATGTTAAAATCTGACGTGCGACTTGACCGAAAGAAGAAAAACCGCATATATCAGCACCTACCCAAAAGGCGGGGTTTCGTGTTCCAAAGACGGTTTTTTGGTTAATGGAACACTTGTTTTTCAAATCAAGTTTTGTGGTAAAAATCCCGCCCTTCGGTAGCTGCAAAACGTTGAATGGGATGATTGAACCCCGCAAAAAACCAAAAACCACCGTCAACATTGAGTTATCCGGTGGTTTTCTTGCATTTGCCTCGATGGCTGGCGGAGAGTAAGGGATTCGAACCCTTGGTCCACTTGCGCGGACAACGGTTTTCGAGACCGCCCCATTCGACCGCTCTGGCAACTCTCCGTCGGCAAAATTAAACTTTTATGAATTTGATTGAACCTTTCAGAACTAAATAAAGCCAATTTGACGGAATTTTCCTGAATCTACCGTCAAGAACCGTCAACAGGTGAACAATACTTAATACCCCAAAAACTCATCAAACAATACCTGAACATAGGACCTGCCCTGAAGTTCCAACGAATCAATAATTTCAGTTGAACCCTCTGAATGATATCGGGTGTTTTGCTGAATGTTCAAAACGAGGTACCCTTCATCGCGCTTCCATCCAAAGCCATCGTTCAAGTCGAAATAGGCAAAGTGCGGCGAAAAGGGATTAAACATGTTCTTGCTCCAAAAAAAAGCCTCTGAAGATTGCCCCAGTTGATGCAACAGAGTGGCCGTGATGTCCACATTGCTGAACAACCTGTCGTCCTGAAGTCCGTGCAAGCTATCCTTAAGCGCTCCTCCAAGCAACAACAACGGAATTTGATGGTATTCAAAACTTTCCAAAGGATAATTGTGATATGAATTGTGCGAATGATCGGCCATAATGATAAACAGGGTATTGCTATACCAGGGCTGGAGTTTTGCCATGTTAAAAAACAGGCCGACTGCCGAATCGGTATAGTGGGCAGAATTGACAAAAGCACGCTCGAATTCAACAAAATCAATGGTTCGTATACCGGGCTGATCGTACGGTGAATGAGAGCTTAAAGTGAAAGCAGTTGAAAAAAACGGCTCGGGCAGTTGGTTTAGTTCCCCGACAAAATGATGGAGAAAATCGACATCATGTACGCCCAATTTTCCTCTTGGTATACCGGCATCCAGGTCCTTTCCTTCCACAATCAGATCTAAATGATTGGCTACCAGAAAGCTCTTGATGTTGCCATAATTGAGCTGACCGCCAAAGAAAAACGAAGTGTGGTATCCCAAAGGACGCAACTGCGTGATCAGGCTGGGCACGGAGCCATATTTTTCGGGATAATTGGTCAAAGTAACAACAGGCAAAGCGGGCAGGCCACCATAGATACTCGCCATGGCTTGCTGCGAGCGGTTCCCCGTGGCATAAAAATTGGTGAACAACAACCCTTCTTTTTCTAACTTGTGAATGCGCGGGGTAATCCCCGGAATTCCACCCAACGATTCCAATAAATCACCCGAAAAACTTTCCAGCAACAAGATAACAATGTTTGGTCGGGATGTGTTTAATATAGGGATGGTGGTGTCTTTTTCAACATGGTGTAACTGCTTCACAACCTGATTGGCTTGTTGGGAAGGAAGTGTACTAAACACATTCCGCTGATTCATCTCGCGGTATTCGAGCAAGCTAAATACCAGGTTATAACCGTTGTTTATAGCAGCCAGGTTCAGCATGTTTTGTTTGGAGAAGTAAGAAACACTTGCCGTAATGGGAATGGCTTGCCAACCTCCTCTGATGCCGGAAAAAAGCAGAAAAGGTACGATTAGTAAATACAATAATTTACCCCACCAATTTCTATTTAATAAAGTCGCTTGTTTTGGATAAACCTTCTTGATGTAAATCCAGAAAAAAAACAGGACCCCAATCAACAGGATCGTGGTCAAAAAGAAGAAACCGCTGGTGGTATAAGAATTAAACACCTCATCGGGACGTTCGAGATACGACAGTGCTTTGTATGATAATTTGGTCTTCCATTCCCCATAAATCGCCAGTTCGCCGGTTGTAATCAATAAGTAAACAAATATCACGAGGGCCGAGTAAATTTTGTTCATCACATCCAACCACCGCCCTTTAAATACGAAACCGGCCAATTGCAATATAAACGGCACCACCAACACATAGGATGCCGAAGCAATATCAACCGGAAGCGCGTAATAAAAAGTTTGTAACACTTCCCAAACAGGTATGTGGGCTACATGAAGGTGAGAAAAATAATAAATCAGAAACAAGGCGCGTAGCATAGCAAAAAACACCAACCAAAAGATAAATTGCTTGATTATCAATATAAACGATTGCTTCATGCGGCTACCTGGTTAACTTTAAATTGTACGTTTGAAAAATGGCATCTCACCGATGTTTGAAAACCTGAAAACAGGCTTCAACGTGCAAAAGTAATCAATCCACTATTGTTGCGACTTCTTCAATTATAAAATGTGGCGAAAGGATTATCTTTGCAAAAAATATCCCCATGAGTATTCAACAAAACCTGAAACACTATCGTCAACTAATCCCCCCAAAGGCAAAACTGGTTGCCGTTACGAAAACGAAACCCGTGGAATACATACAGGAAGCTTATAATGCCGGACAGCGTATTTTTGGTGAAAACAAGGCACAGGATATGGCGACCAAGTTCCCCTTGTTGCCTCGTGATATCGAATGGCACTTTATTGGCCACCTGCAAACCAACAAGGTAAAAGCTATTGCCTCGTTTGTTAAACTGATTCATGCGGTTGACAGTTTGAAGCTTCTCGCTGAGATTAACAAGCAAGCCGCTGAAAACCAACGTGTAATCGATTGTCTGCTGCAATTTCATATTGCTGAGGAAGAAACCAAATTTGGATTAAATATTGCTGAAGCAAGGGAAATTTTATCTTCCGAACAATACAAAAAAATGGAGAATATCCGGGTAACAGGCGTGATGGGAATGGCCACCTTAACCGACGACACCAATCAGGTGGCCCGGGAGTTTGACCAACTGAGTACCTGTTTCCGTCAATTAAAATCCGAGTTTTTCCCTTCCATGGACTCTTTCAGAGAGCTATCCATGGGCATGTCTGATGATTTTCAAATAGCCATCAAAGCAGGCAGCACCATGATCAGAATCGGAACCGGAATCTTTGGTGAACGCAATTACTAACAGCACCTTACTCTATGACAGAATATTTTCTTTTTATTGCAGGATTTATCATATTGATAACCGGAGCCAAATACCTCGTGGATGGAGCCTCTGCCGCAGGAGTTAAACTTGGTCTTTCGCAAATGATTATCGGGCTTACCATCGTAGCCATCGGCACCTCGTTGCCCGAGCTCATGATTAATGTTTTTGCAAGCATATCAGGCAACACGGGCCTGGCCATCGGAAATGTGGTAGGTAGTAACTTAATGAATACGCTGTTCATCGTTGGCATTACTGCAGCCATTTACCCTATATACGCTGTAAAGAGTGTTTACAAACGTGATGTTTGGCTCAACCTGCTGGCTATCGCTACACTCATCATCCTGGCCAATGATCGGCTTATTTTTAAGGGGCCAAACATCATCGATCAGCTGGATGGAGCAATCCTTTTAGCGCTTTGTGTGTATGTGCTTTACCTGATATTTTTCAAATCAACTCCTGATCATACCCCCCCTGACATTTCTCAAGCCACCATGTCGTGGATTCGCACCATCTTGCTTGTTGTTGGGGGTACGGCAGGGCTGTATTTTGGAGGAAAATGGATCGTCGACAGCTCCACGGTAATTGGTGCCCGACTGGGTATCTCTGATTCGATGATGGGATTAACCGTGATAGCGATAGCCACTTCGCTACCCGAATTGGCGACCAGTATTGTTGCCGCGATGAATAAAAAAACCGATATTGCACTTGGCAACGTGCTGGGAAGCAATATCTTCAACATCTTTCTGGTACTGGGGTTAAGTGCGGTAATCCACCCCATTCCTTTTGACATTTCCCTTAATGTGCAACTCATCCTGCTGTTTGCCTCCGGGATTTTCATTGCCCTGCTTATCTATGTTGGAAAAACTTCGAAAACCATTACCCGCATCGAAGGAAGTATCCTCATTTTTTCGTATCTGGTTTTTATGGTTTGGATGATCCAAAACCAGTGAAATACAAAAGATCACAGTCTATTTCAGATCATCTCGCTTAATCATGCTTGAAATGGCATGATTCTGTATTTCTTTCAACTAATTGTTAATGTTTATCCAAAAACGATTTAACCGGCCAATACAACCTGAAACCCACGCCCCTTTTGAAGCTAAAAAATAACAATGTTATTTTATTAACAATTATTTGGATTAAACAATCAACACTTGTACTTTTGTCTTGTTATTAAATTAACAAGAATATGATGGAAGATAGGGGGACATTCGATAATTTACCACACAAGACCATTGCCAGGCTAAGCCAATATCGCAGGGCCTTGTTACTTTGCCTGAGTCGAGGCAAAAGTCATATTTTTTCACATGAAATAGCCAGCATACAGCATATTACGCCAGTACAGGTGCGTAGGGACCTCATGTTGATTGGTTATTCCGGCACACTCCGAAAAGGATATAACATCAAAGAATTGATCAACTTGATTGGCAATATCATCGATAGTGAAGAAGGCATCAAAGTAGCCATCGTGGGCATGGGAAACCTGGGTCGGGCATTGATTAACTATTTCAGTGGGAAACGTCACAAACTCTCCATCATAGCAGGATTTGATACCAATCCCGACAAAATAGGGAACACGATGAATGGCGTACCATGCTATTCAGCCACCAGAATGAGAGAAATCATCGAAAAAGAGGGGATACAGATCGCCATCATTACCGTACCTGCCGAAAATGCCAGTCAAACAGCCAACGAACTAGTGGCTGCAGGTATCAAAGGTTTGCTAAATTATACTCCCAAACCCATTGATGTGCCCGAATATGTTTATTTGGAAGAATACGACATGATAACAACCCTGGAGAAAGTGGCCTTTTATGTCAAAATGAAAACCCTGGAAGAAGAAAATATAACTACCATTTAAAAAAAATGCCGGTTTCCCGGCTTTTTCATTCATATTGATCTTAATTCTAATCGGTTGGTTTTTAAACCATCGTAACCCGGGTTCCTCCATTATCAACTCCAAGTAAAGTTGTTTCAGTAATGATGGCATCTTTTCCGGTAGTTTCTACAAATCGAATGGCCGCCTTTATTTTCGGTCCCATGCTACCTTCACCAAATTGACCTTCAGCCAAATATCGTTTGGCATCGGCGATATTTAACCTGTCGAGTGACTGCTGTTGAGGTGTATTAAAATTCAAACAAACCTTAGGCACATCAGTGAGAATGAATAATTTATCTGCCCGAACCTGCGAAGCCAACAGCGATGAGGCCAGGTCCTTGTCAATGACAGCATCGATTCCCTCCAGAAAATTTTCTTCCCTATAATAACAAGGAATTCCACCTCCACCAACGGCAATCACAATGTGGCCACTTCTGGCGATTTGCTCGATCGTTTTCCGGTTAAAAATTACCAGTGGTGTGGGCGAAGCCACAACTTTGCGCCATCCTCTACCTGCTGCATCTTCTTTGTAAATGGAGCCCGTTTCTGCCATCAATTTCTCCACTTCCTCCTTTTTATAATAGGGGCCTATTGGCTTGGTTGGATTTTTAAATGCTGGATCATCTTTGTTGACAAGCACCTGGGTAATAATGGAGATAATATCCGATTCCAGATCTTCCTTCATTAAAACATTACGCAACTGCTGTTCTAAAATGTATCCTATAAAACCTTGAGAATAAGCCACACTTATATCAAGTGGCATATCCGGCACTCCATATAATTTGTTCCCGGCTGTATTGGCCAACAATATGTTCCCAACTTGTGGGCCGTTTCCATGCGTTAGTACCAACGCGTAATCCCTCTTTATCAATTTCACCAGACTACTGCTGGCATTGCTTGCATTTTGCTCCTGCTCCGAAATCGTTCCACTCTGCCCTGCCCTAAGTAGTGCATTTCCTCCAAATGCCACAACGGCTAACTTCCTCATATTCATTATTTTTAAATAATTCTGTGGACAAAAATACTGCTTTTTATTGTTATTACCGAGTTCAAGTGTGATTTTTTTAACAATCAAATGTCAAATTCTGCCACAATCATCTTTATGGATATAAAATTATTGGCCAATCCGGGTTAATGAAAATATTTACCGGTTGACAGGTAAACAATGGAATTGTTTTATAAATTGCGGCGTTTCTTGATCATCTCATCAATTAAATAGCATTAAAATGAGACAATTCATCGGCTTTTTTTTGGTACCTCTTATTTTTTTGTGGTTGGTATTGTTTGCCGATTTGGCACCCGGAAAGCCTGAAGTAACTTATACACTGGCTGTCGCGGTATTGATGGCTGGCTGGTGGATTACTGAAGTGATACCTCTGGCGATCACTTCCCTATTGCCCGTTGTCTTATTGCCATTTTTAGGAGTTATGGATGGCAAAGAGGTTTCCTCGGCCTATTTTAACCACGTGATCTTCTTATTTATTGGAGGGTTTATTGTGGCATTGGCGATGCAAAAATGGGAGCTTCATCGACGAATCGCGCTGAAAATAATGCTTTATACCGGCACCAGTCCCAAAAGAGTGCTGCTGGGATTTATGGCCGCAACGGCTTTTTTATCGATGTGGATTTCAAACACGGCCACAGCGATGATGATGGTGCCTATTTTATTGTCTATTTCCAAAAAATTACACGATTTCATGGATGAGAAATCACACAAAAAATTTACGACAGGATTACTGCTTGGTGTGGCATACAGTGCCTCCATAGGGGGCATTGCCACACTGGTTGGGACGCCACCCAACTTGTCGTTTGCCAGGATTTTTCAAATTATGTTTCCGGGTGCGCCTGAAATGAGTTTTAGTACCTGGTTTTTATTTGCCATGCCCATTAGTCTTATATTGTTCCTTTCTACCTGGGTGTTACTTTACACACTTTACAAACCGGCACATTTTGAGTCAGCGTGCACAGGTGAAGCCCTGAAAAACGAATACCATCAATTGGGTAAGGCTTCATATGAGGAACGTATCGTACTGATTTTATTCACATTACTAGCCGTCCTTTGGTTAACACGAACTGATTTAGCACTTGGGAATTTTACCCTTCCGGGATGGAGCGCACTGCTGCCACACCCCGAACAAGTAAATGACGGTACTGTGGCCATATCGGTGGCCATTCTGCTTTTTATCATTCCGGCTTCAGGAAAAAACGGAATGCGGATAATGGATTGGAAGACTGCTAAGAAACTTCCATGGAATATTGTATTGCTATTCGGAGGAGGTTTTGCCCTGGCCAATGCCTTTAAAGTTTCAGGATTGTCGATGTGGGTTGGCGAGCAGATGGGAGCAGCCGCGGGACTTCCTGTCATTCTCATCATTGTTATGATTTCGCTGGTTATGACTTTTTTAACAGAATTCACGTCAAATACAGCTACCACCGAAATGTTGCTTCCCGTATTGGCAGGCTTATCGGTGAGTGTTGAGATAAACCCGCTGTTATTAATGCTGCCGGCAACGCTCAGTGCCTCCATGGCCTTTATGCTGCCCGTTGCCACACCGCCAAATGCCATTGTTTTTGGCTCCAACCAGTTATCGATAGGAGATATGGCTAAAACAGGATTTATCCTGAATCTGATCGGAGTGGTAGTAATTACATTGGCTACGTACTATTGGGGTGCCTATTTGTTTAACATCGAGATGGGTCAGATGCCATTGTGGGCAAGCCCCGCTCACTAATTTGTTCTCTGTAGTTATGCAAAAGCACAATCAAAAAAAAGCTTATCTGTTCGCTCTGTTGGCAGTAGTATTCTGGTCCACCATGAGTTCAGCCTTCAAGTTAACTTTACAGCACATTTCTTTCGACGGTCTGTTGTTCTGGGCATCGCTGTTTGGATTTATCACCTTGTTATTAGTCAACCAGATGGGCCGCGAAAGACTGAATTTCAAAACGATTACACCCGGCGATTTGCGCCGATCGGTCATTATGGGGTTTTTCAATCCATTTTTATACTACCTGGTTTTATTTAAAGCCTATGAACTTTTAGAAGCACAATTGGCCGGTACATTAAATTATACCTGGCCGGTGATCCTGGTGTTGCTTTCGGGAATCATTTTAAAGCAAAAGATCAGACCCATCAATTATATCGCCTTAATCATCAGTTTTTGTGGATTAATGATCATCAGCACTAAGGGAAATTTGAACTTTCTCAACGTGGATCATCCTTTGGGAATTATTCTGGCCGTTGGCAGCGCATTTATCTGGGCGTTGTACTGGATACTGAATATGAAAGATCCCCGTGAAGATACCGGCAAAATTACCATGAACCTTTTCTTTGGCATAGTGTATTTACTGATTTACATGATTTTATCGGAAAAGACTTTTCCCATTCCTACGGGCTGGACGTTGGCCGGATGTGTGTACATCGGCCTATTCGAAATGAGCTTAACATTTGTAATCTGGCTTAAAGCCTTGAATACTTCTGAAAATACCGCCAAAGTGAGCAACCTGATCTATCTTTCTCCATTTATTGGTCTGTTTTTCATTCGGCTACTGGTGGGAGAACCCATTCTCACCTCAACCATTATTGGGCTTTTGATCATCATCGGGGGTATTTTAATTCAGCAATTTCCAGTTGCAAAAAAGCAATCCAAAATTGAATAAACCGCTTCAAAATAATAGATGCTTAAATAGAAAGTTTTTGTTGCAGTCGGCTAAAGCCAGACTGCAATGGATTGATTCCATTCAGTTTTATTCGTCTAATTTGAACATGTTAAAAGTACATCCATTGCAACCGGATTTATCCGACTGCAAATCGATCAGATTTATTCCTTAATTTTCAGGTATTTATTACATACGGGAGATGATCGGACATCCCATTAATTCAATTTTTCCTCCTCCCCTATTTCAATGGAGTTTAATGCTACTTTTGTTTTTCAGAAAATTGACCAGATATGTATCCACGGGTTAGTGATTTTATTAACGATGTTTTCGGTACCCACCTAAACCTCCCAATTCAAAGTTACGGTTTCTTTCTTGCCCTGGCGTTTGTTTGTGGGGGCTACTTATTAAACAAGGAGTTAATCCGGCAGGAGAAAGCCGGGCATGTTTGGTCAACCAGACGCAAAACGCTGAAAGGTCAAAAGGCAGGGTTAGTCGAGTTGGTCAGCATCTTTGTTATCAGCCTGTTGGTTGGTTTCAAATTAACCGGATTAGTCATTCATTACCAGGAATTTGTCAGTAATCCACAAGCCTTTGTTTTTTCATCAACCGGGAACTGGATTGGTGGATTGATACTTGCCTCGGCACTGACCTTTATCCAATATTATTTAAAGAAACAAAAAGCGCTTGACCCTCCACAGGTTAAAGAAGTGGAAGTTCACGCCAATGAACAAACATGGACCATCGTTTTTATTGCCGTCATTTTTGGGATTATTGGCGCCAAAATATTTCATCAATTCGAAAATTGGAATGATTTTACGGCAGATCCCCTGGGAAGCCTGTTAAGTTTCAGCGGACTTACTTTTTATGGCGGTTTGATTGTTGCCACCTTCGGGGTAGGCTATTATGGTGAAAATCATGGTATTCCATGGAAGCGCATGGCCGACAGCATTGCACCTTCATTGATATTGGCCTATGGAATTGGCAGAATTGGTTGCCAGGTGGCAGGTGATGGTGATTGGGGAATTGTGAACCTGGCTCCCATGCCGCAGTGGTTATCATTTTTGCCCGATTGGGTGTGGGCTTATCGTTATCCGCACAACATCCTCAACGAAGGCATCAGAATGGAAGGGTGCACGGGAGCCCATTGTTTTCAGCTGGCTCAACCGGTTTTTCCTACTCCCCTTTACGAAACCACCATGTCGCTGCTCATTTTTCTATTCTTGTGGTCGGTTAGAAAACGGTTTAAAACTGCCGGAATTCTTTTTGCCATTTACCTCATGCTGAATGGTATCGAACGATTTCTGATCGAGCAAATCAGGGTGAACAACTTATTTGATTTTTTAGGATTGAAAGTAACTCAGGCTGAAGTGATTGCAACTTTTATTTTTAGTCTGGGACTGGGATTTTTTATTTATTTGTTAGCACAAAAGCCGAAACCGACTATATGAACCTTGAACATATTACACTAGAAGTCAATAAAATATGCGTCGAAACGGGGCATTTTATCATAAGCCAGGTTGAGAAGCTGGCAAACAGCGATGTCGTGGAGAAAGGGGTTCACAATTTGGTGACTTATGTAGACAAAGAGTCTGAAAGACGGATTATCAGTGCTCTGACTCCTTTAGTTAAAGAGGCTGGTTTTATTGCAGAAGAACAAAGCGATTTGCCAAAGGGCGACAAGTACAACTGGATCATCGATCCATTGGATGGCACCACCAATTATATACATGGCATCCCACTGTTTTCTATTTCCATTGCACTGATGGAAAACGAAGAATTGTTGCTTGGAGTGGTTTACGAAATCAATCTGGAAGAGTGTTTTTATGCGTGGAGAGGCGGTGGTGCTTTCCTCAACGGGAAGCCGATTCGCGTTTCTAAAACCACCGAACTGAACGACTCGCTAATTGCCACAGGATTTCCATATTACAATTATTCATTGCTCGACCCCTATCTTGCCTTGTTCAGGGACTTAATGCAAACCTCGCGTGGTATTCGCCGTTTGGGTTCGGCAGCTGTCGACCTGGCTTATGTGGCCTGCGGGCGATTTGAGCTCTTTTACGAGTATGGCCTCCATCCATGGGATGTGGCTGCCGGAGCATTGATTGTGAAAGAAGCCGGCGGTATGGTTTCCGACTTTAAAAATGGCCTCCAATATATTTTCGGGCAGCAGCTGATAGCTTCCAACACCTTAACTCACAGTGAATTTACCTGTAAATTTCAGGAGCATTTCAAAAACGAAACCTTATAACTCTTCACAATATTTTAGTATTATTGCATAAAAGTAAGTGATATGACCCAAAAGAAGCTTGTTCCGGAAGAACTGGAAAAAGATAGTCCATACAGAAGTCTCTTCAAAGCCATTAGTTGGCGATTTATTGCGTCTGGCGCAACCTTTATCATCGGTTTTACGGTATTTACGCAGGCTACCCAAATTGCCTTTATGGATGTGATTCGCGCAGTATCAATGATCACAGCCGTTGATATAATCGCCAAACTGATCCTATATTATCTTCATGAAAGGTTATGGACCAATATTGGTTGGGGGAAATACTGGCATCGGCAAGTTTTGCGTAAGCGATATAAAAGCATTCATAAAAAACGTCCAGAAAAATCCTGACCATGAAAAAGCTAATTTCCATAACCATCTTGTTAATTTCTTCCATCCTCAGTGTTCATCAGGAAGTACATGCCAACACCGACAGTGCTTCTGTTATGGTATATACATTTGACATGAAGGAAATGATTGCCCCCCCGGTTTGGAGAACAACAAAAAACGCCATCGAAAGGGCCATTGAACAAAAAGCGGATCTGATTGTAATCCATATGAATACCTATGGAGGAACATTGGATGATGCGGATTCCATTCGGACAAAAATCCTGAATAGCACAATCCCTGTTTATATTTTCATCGACAAAAATGCGGCCTCTGCCGGCGCACTTATTTCCATCGCTTGCGACAGCATTTATATGGCGCCCGGATCGAGCATAGGTGCTGCCACCGTAGTTAACCAGAGTGGCGAACAGATGCCCGACAAATATCAGAGTTATATGCGCTCGATGATGCGTGCCACGGCAGAAGCCAAAAACCGCGATCCGAAAATAGCCCAGGCCATGGTGGATCCAAAAGTTTATGTGCCGGGGATTAGCGACTCCGGCCAGGTGCTGACTTTCACCGTGAGCGAAGCGATTCAACATGGGTTTTGTGAAGCAAAAGTTGAAAACATAAACGAACTGCTTCAACATGCAGGAATACAGAATTATAAGGTGGTGCCACATGAAATTTCAGCTACCGACAAAATGATTGGCTGGTTGATCAATCCATTTGTAAGCGGCATTTTAATAATGTTGATTATTGGCGGAATTTACTTCGAACTGCAAACCCCCGGCATTGGTTTTCCGCTGGCAGCAGCTTTCGTTGCGGCCATGTTATATTTTGCCCCCTTGTATCTGGAGGGGTTGGCCAATCATTGGGAAATCATCGTGTTTATCGTTGGTGTAGCCCTAATAGCGGTGGAAATATTTGCCATCCCCGGATTTGGCGTAATTGGTGTTTTAGGTCTGGTGCTCATGATTATCGGGCTTACCCTGAGCATGGTTGGGAATATTAACCCCATCAATATTGAAGCCAATATCTCACAGATCACCAAAGCCTTGTCCATCGTCGTCATTGCCTTCTTTCTGGCCATCACGGCAAGTATTATGCTAAGTAAAAAATTATTTACCAGTAGGGCGTTCGGTCATCTGGCATTAACGAAAACACAAAACGTGGATGAAGGGTATACCTCCGCATCACCTGATTATACTGCCAGAATCGGACAGCAAGGAATAGCCTACACCATGCTTCGCCCGGCAGGTAAGATAATGATTGACAACGAATTGTATGACGCAACCGCCCGATCAGGGTTAATCGAAAAAGGTGTCAGGATTGTGGTGGTGGGATATCTGAATGCCCAGTTGGTGGTAAAGAAATTATAACAAGAGAAATTGTCTAAGATGACCCGATCTCTTCATCAAATCAAATCCTGCATTAAATCCTTCATAGAATAAATCCCTGATTTTCCTTTCAGAAATTCGGCAGCGAGCACAGCACCCAAAGCAAATCCCTGGCGGTTCTTAGCCTCATGAACCAGGGAAATGATGTCCTGTTGCGATTCATAAGTAACTTCGTGTGTTCCGGGAACCTCCCCTTCTCTGATACTTTCAATGGATAATGTCCCGTTTTCACCAGGCTGTTCCAAAGTCCAGGATGTTAAATTACCGAACCGGGAAATGATCTGGTTAGCCAGCGTAATGGCCGTTCCGCTTGGGGCATCAAGTTTATGTACGTGATGGATTTCCTTCATTTTTGGCGTATATCCCGACACCTTCGACATAATCAGCGCCAGTTGCTCATTGAGATAAAACATAATATTTACACCTACCGAAAAGTTGGATGCATAAAAAAAAGCACCACCGTTCGATGTACATTCTCCGACAACTTCATCCCATTTTTCAAGCCATCCGGTCGTTCCTGAAATCACAGGGAGTTGATGGACAAAGCAATAGCTATACACTTCACGAACAGCATCCGGCAAACTAAAATCAATCACAACAGGTCTTTCCAGGTTATTTATTTCCAGATTGTTCCAGTCTGATTTCTTATCCATACGAGCCACGATATGATGTCCCCGGAGCTGAGCGGCTTTTTCCACTTCATGCCCCATACGGCCATATCCTGAGAGAATGATGTTCATGATACATTATTTTTCAAGGTCAAAAATTAACTGTGATCCTCAAACCATTTGGTGTTACCGGACCTGGCTCAGAAAATGAGCCCGAATTAAAATGGAGTGGTTGAATCATCGGATCTACCCGCACAGACAGGTTTTCATCCACTTCCCAATAGTAAAGGTGGGCATCAACAGTGGCATCCAACATTTGCAGTATGTACCAGGCCCCCATGACAATATAGGACAACTCCATGTTTCTCCGATAGAAATCACGGATTGATTTCAGGTCTTCTGTTTTATATTTCTTAGCCAATGGGTTATCGCATTCTGTACCCAGCGCGGCTGCAGTAGCGGAACAAGTATAGGCTTCCCGGTATTTCTTGTATTCCGACCCGTAGGTAATGGCAAAATATCCTGTAACTCCAAATCCTGCATAAACGATGGGTAGTTTCCAGTATTTTTTATTGTAGATCTGTCCGCCGCCCGGAACCAAAGCATATAAGGTGGCTTTTTTGGGTGAATGCGGCCTCAACGCACTGGTTTTCTCGGGTTTTTCTACCTCCGCGTTTTGTGCTTGGATAGAGGAAGTTCCCGCGAAAATGAGGAAAATCAGGATGAGATGACCGATATTTTTGCGTGCCTTAATCAATTTATTGTTGTTCCCTGAACACATTGATAATGGATTCGAGTTCATTATCATTTTTAAAACTGATAACGATGGATCCTTGTCCTTTATTATTGCGTTTCAAGCTAACTTTCGTCCCCAGTTTCTGGCTTAACACGGAGGTTGTTTCTTTAAATTTTTCGGGTATGGGATCCGGCTTTTTGACGGTCTTTTTGGCAGCTTCGGCACCTTTCGCCAATGTTCTCACCATTTCTTCTACCTGCCGCACATTGAGGCCACGGTTAATAATCATGTGCAACATACTCTCCTGCAGTTCTCCATCTTCAACAGTAATCAGGGCACGTGCATGGCCGGATGTGATAAACCCATCGCGCAAAGCAACTTGTACTGATGGGGGAAGCTTTAGCAAACGCAAGGCATTGGCAATGGAGGAACGGTTTTTACCTATGCGTTCGCTGAGTTTTTCCTGGGTTAGATTACATTCTTCAATCAACCGTTGGTAACTGATCGCCACTTCGATGGCATTCAATTCCTGACGGTGAATATTTTCGATGAGTGCCAGTTCAAGCATTTGTTCATCGTTGGCTACCCTGATAAATGCAGGAATGCGCTCAATACCGGCCAATTGAGATGCGCGCAGCCTGCGTTCTCCGGCAATGAGTTGATACTTATCATATCCCATTTTCCTGACGGTGATGGGCTGGATAACTCCCTGTGATAAAATTGAATCGGCAAGCTCACGCAACAACATTCCGTCAAAATCGGTCCGGGGCTGAAACGGATTGGTTTCTATTTTTGAAATTTCGAGTTCGGCGATGGCACCTGCTACATAATTCCCGGAAATATCTTCCGAGGTGATATCAGTATCAGGACTTTGTAAAATGGAGTCCAATCCCCTTCCCAACGCTTTCCGCTTACCCTTTAATTCGCTCATGGCATTAATCTATTATTTTATCCTCGTTATTCATGGAGGTCATGTTATTTTTTTGCAGTATCTCGCGAGCCAGGTTCAAATAATTGATTGCTCCTGAACTCTGCACATCGTACATGATGATAGAATCGCCAAAACTGGGGGCTTCGCCAAGTTTTGTATTCCGGGTAATAATGGTATCAAATACCATTTTCTGGAAATGTGTTTTCACCTCTTCGACTACTTGTTTCGACAAGCGAAGTCTGCCATCGAACATGGTAAGCAAAATCCCTTCAATATCAAGTCGCTGGTTTAAACGGCTTTGTACAATCTTTATTGTATTCAACAATTTACCAAGTCCCTCAAGCGCGAAATACTCGCACTGCACCGGGATGATGACAGAGTCAGCAGCTGACAAAGCATTCACGGTGATTAACCCCAGTGATGGAGAACAATCGATGATAATGAAATCATATTTATCCTTCACTTTTTCAAGTACTTGTTTCATCATCATCTCCCGATTTGGCAGGTTGATGAGTTCAATCTCGGCACCCACCAAATCGATGTGAGCAGGTAATAAATCGAGATGTGGTGTTTTTGTGGGCAGGATTACCTGGGTTACATCCAGGTTATCAAC
Source organism: Bacteroidetes bacterium GWF2_41_31 (assembly GCA_001769215.1). Taxonomy (GTDB): domain Bacteria; phylum Bacteroidota; class Bacteroidia; order Bacteroidales; family F082; genus UBA6244. The sequence continues at coordinate 134,298 of MEOL01000030.1, read as the reverse complement.
AATGCATTCATATATACTCGCCTGTATTAGTTTGGGATCGAATCCAATACCCGAAGTCGCATTCGCCTGTGGATCTGCATCAACAATGAGTGTATGATATTCTAAAACCGCCAGACTGGCAGCAAGATTTATAGAAGTTGTTGTTTTTCCAACTCCTCCTTTTTGATTCGTAACGGCAATCGTTTTTCCCATGGTATTTGTTCAGTTGTTAACCCACCCGCAAGTGGCAAAAATACAATATTGGATTGAGCCGACGAGAAGGATAAGGCGAACTTATTAACATGTATTGATCAGGGACGAACCATTGAACAGGCATTGATGAAAATTTATTAACCTCAAGAATATTAAATGATTAACCAACAATTCACAAGCCGGAATCGGGTAAATTCAGTGAAAACAAATTCAACGAATATTAGTTTTCATCTTCGCCCCCCAAATCTTCAAAAGAAACATCTGAAGCAGAAGTTTTGACGGCTTCTGATGTTGGATCCTCTCTGATGGCATCCTGGTCATTTTCTACAAAATTAATGGCTGCATCCAGTCCCTCACGGAACTTTTCAAAATCTTCTCCATATAAAAAGATTTTATGCTTTTCGTAGGTAAAATGGCCATCCGCTTCATTAAAACGCCTTTTGCTTTCTGTAATGGTAATAAACAACTCCTTTGCTCTTGTTGCCTTCACATCAAAAAAATATGTTCGTTTTCCTGCCCTTACCGACTTTGAATAATAATCGGCCCCTCTTTCCTGATTCTCTGGTTCTCCCATTCTGATGAAGTAAATTGGTTAATTAGTTACTTACCCCGAAATAATGGTTCAAAGTTAACAATAATCCTTTCCGACCAATTGTATCTGCTTTCATTGTTGAAAAAAACGTGAATTTTGTTAATAACCACCGCGTTAAACAGGCCTAATCTGCTTATTGTTTTATGATTTTAATCACCTCAGTTTTTTCGGGAATGACAACACGCACATAAAAAACACCTGAATTCAACAAGTTTACGACACGATCAAGGTTGATGATGCGATCAGCCCTTGAGCGGGTATATTTCCCTGAATACACTAATTTTCCAGAGGTACTTATCAACTCAACAACAACTAATTCAATAGAATCCAGGTTAAGCTTCAGGTTGAGTTCATCCCTAAACGGGTTTGGAAATGCCTCAACCAAGGTTTTTCCATTTGCCGGATTTCCGGCAATTTCCAAAAGCAGCCAATAAGCCACTCCATAATCCGGTATTCCCCATCCAAGTAAATCATCAGGGTTCAGGGCCTGGTTTGCGCTTTGTTTAAGTGCATTGTGAACTTCTAACACCGTCATTTCGGGATAAGCTTGTACCAAACATGCCGTCATTCCTGCAATGACAGGTGATGAGAAAGAAGTTCCATTTCCAAAGCCGGCATCACTCATCCCATAAGCAACAAAAGTATTTTGACCTGTAGCAGCAATCGTGGGTTTATGCCTTCCATCGTATGTTGGCCCAATAGAACTAAATGAGGCCCTTATACCATCCGGATCAACAGCGCCAATGCTAAGAACATTAAACCCGTCCGCAGGTGCACCAATATATGGAAAATCAGGAGCATTGCCTGAATTTCCTGCACTGTTCACCACAACGATTCCTTTTTCAGCTGCCCGGTCTGCACCACGGGTGCTCACATTGGTGGCACCGTTCATGTCCTGGTAGGTATGGTTAAACTGTGGATTATCAAAATCAATATAACCCAATGAACTGTTGATGACGTCGGCACCGACACTATCAGCAAATTCAGCCGCCGAAACCCAATTGTATTCTTCAATCACATTTTCCGATTGCACATCTTCGGGTCTTAGCAACCAATAGCCTGCCTGTGGAGCTGTTCCAATCATTTGCCCGGGCGAATAAGCTGCCATGGTCGACAAAACAGAGTTGCCGTGTCCACTTTCAGTGAAAACATTTCCGCCGGGATGAACAAAATCTTTGGTGCCCAACACCCGGTTGTTCATCCACAGGCTATCAAAAAACGGATGTTGTTCTGTACCGCTAAACCCACCATCCAAAACAGCAATCACCACTCCCTGTCCCTGATATCCCATATCATGAAGGACTGTACCATTGATCTGGTTGATTTGCGGACCCGCTCCACCATAATTATAAGTACCTGTGTTCTTTAGGTTGTTGTTTTCCAATTTCTCAGCCATCGCGATGGTTTCGTTTGCAAAGTAGGCTTTATCAATCCCTGTTGGTATCGGTTCGGGAAGCTTCACCACGTTTTGAACGTAAGGCAGGGCTCCGATCAATTCAATAACCGTTGAATCTTCAGTAAAGACGGTTACCCCATTCATCCATTTAGTAGGATTGAGCAATTGAGCCCCTGCTTCGGAAACTCCCTGAAGATAAGCCGGATTAACCGGCAAATCCTCTTCGGTAATGACAATACCATACTTTTCACGTCGATCGATGGCCCGCTGTGAGAGAAATTCCTCCGGCTGGTTGATCGAATAAGGAGAATTGTTTTTGTCGGTAAACTGGATATAGTATTTATCCGGCGCTACTTGTCCGGTGAGCATCGTTCCCAGAGCAAGTAATACCACGAGTGTAGAAATGATTTTCATGTTCGATTAATTGTTAGTCATGTTGACAAATTTTTTCATCAAGTCGTTGCATTTATTGATATTGAGGGATAACGGTGTTATTTGACAAATTTACATCAGGAACTCCTTTAGAACCCAAAATGACTTTTTCAATTTGTTTTTTATTATCCACCTGAACCATTACAGCATCCTGACTTTCAGCCCAAACTCCTGTATTCCTTTCAATCTCTTCCTGTGTTCCGTCGGTATAATTTATCAGCAGACGAATGGGAAGAGGCAGCCCTCCCGGGTTTTCTATTACTATTTTATTATCAAAAGTTACCTTTTTAATCCCTAAATCGGCATAAGCCCTGTCAAAATACCAGGGAGTAAAATACCACCATAGGTCTTGTTTTGCGGTTTGGCTAAACGAGTTAAAGAAATCAAAAGGGCCGGGATGTAAACCATGCCAGTTCTCAATAAATTGTTGGTAAGCCTCTTTGAAGGTGGTTTCACCAAGGGCATCACGCAAAAAAGCCAGGGCCAGAGCAGATCGATTATACGCGTGTACGCGGTAACTGGAGTAGTCCTCTATCTGATAACTTAAATACATCATGGGCACTTCTTTTTCACGTCCGCTCATAGTTTCGAATGCCGAAACGATGCGATCAAAATAATGATATTCAGGATCCTCTTTTTCCATGATTTCATTGGTCGTGTAGGCAGCCCAACCTTCATCCATCCAGGCGTATTTTCGTTCGTTGACACCCATATAAAATGGAAAATAGGTATGAGCAATTTCATGATAAAACAGACCCATGGACTGTGATTCTGATTTTGGATCTCCGTCTATCGCCATCATCGGCGATTCCATACCACCATTTCGCCGTCCATTACAAAAGGAAGTCATGTGCGGATAAGGGAAAGGAACGCCTGGCATTACGGTTGACATCATCCTGACGCTGATGGAAGCCCACATGGCACCTTGATTAAAAGTTAAGACCGAATCAGGGTATACAGCATCCACCAATACCTGTCGTCCCGATAGGGTATCCACGGTTACAAAGCTTCCCTCCCAATTAATTTCATTAGCCAAACCAAAAGAAAAATCGGGCACCTCCCTGGCTACAAATTGCCAGGCTTGATTGCACTGTTTCTGTAATACTGTATTTGCCCGACATTCATCGGTTGTAAAAAACCGAACGATCTCACCCGACCGTTTGGCTTCTGACACCCGTTCCAGCACCGCTTTAGTATAGTGAATTCCGGGATTTTGTAATTCGCCTGTAGCCCAAATTTTATAATCATTAGGAACAGAAATAGTTACGTTGTAGTTATTGAAGTCATTATAAAATTCAACGGTGCCGAGATAATCGATTTCGTCCCAGCCATCAATGTCATCGTATACCGCGATCTGAGGATACCAATAGGCCACAAAAATGATATTTTCGCTGTATTTTCCCATGCGTACGGGCTGGTTTTGGGGTATGATAAACGTCCAGCTTGTTTCTAAACTCAAAGAATCGAGGGACAGCAAGGGTTCTACCAATTGAATGTACATATTGGTCGCCGACCTGCTGACCACTTTTGTGTCGGCTGGATCAACCATTAACTTATTAATTAACAAGGAATTGATTATCGTTCCATCCGTTAGATCCTCCGGACCGATGGGCCAGGAACGGGCGTTGCCTTTTTTGTAAAAATCAGGATAGAGCCTGATAACAAGTTGGCGCAAGGTATCGGGGCTGTTGTTAAAGTAAGTGATCAGTTCATGTCCGGTCAACACGCCTGTTTGTGGATCCACTTGTACATTGATAGTATAATCGGCCCTGTTTTGCCAATAATTTGGACCGGGAATCCCAACCCCAGAGCGACTTCCGCTTTTAGTTGCCTGAACAATTTCACGTGGGAGTGCAGGCTGATTTTGACCATAAACAGAAAATAATATCCCAAAATTTCCAAGGGATAAAAATAAAACAAACGCTATTTTATTCATAAATAACACATTAACATAGTGAAGGGGGTTTGCATCCTATTATTGGCTCACATTTACCAAGGCCAAAACCGAGGTGTAAAAGTAGTTATTATCAACAGAAAACCATTATTTTTGTACAAATTCATTACCATGGTCACCACCGTTAATCCCGCCACGCGAAAAGAGATAAAAGATTATCCTCTGTTAACCTTAGCAGAAGTTGATCAGTTACTTGGTTTAAACCACGACACCTACTTAAACTGGAAAAATTCTTCAATCTCTCAACGTGGGGATCTTTTTCTTAAACTGGCCTTCCTGCTTCGTGAACGAATGGATGAGCTGGCCTTGCTGATTACTTCCGAAATGGGAAAGATCTTGCAGGAATCGAAAGCTGAAATTGAAAAATGTGCCTGGTTGTGTGAGTATTATGCCGAACACACGGCTAGTTTGCTAAACACAGAAGCGATGACCAGCGATGCATCGACCTGTTATGTTCGCTTCGATCCATTGGGGACTGTGTTCGCCCTCATGCCATGGAATTTTCCATTTTGGCAGGTGTTTAGGGCTGCCTTACCAACCATGATGGCTGGCAACACTTTCGTTCTGCGGCATGCACGGAATGTGCTTGGCTGTGGCGAAGCCATCCATTCGTTGTTCCTTGAAGCCGGGTTTCCAAAAAACAGTTTCAACAACCTCAACATTTCAATAGAACTTACAGAACAGGTCATCGCGCATCCGGCAGTTTGTGGTGTCACCCTGACGGGAAGCGCTCGTGCGGGCAAATCAGTGGCTGCCGTAGCCGGAAAATACCTGAAAAAATGCGTTCTTGAACTAGGAGGCTCCGACCCATTTATTGTATTGAATGACGCAGAACTTAACACGTCATGCAGTACGGGTGTGAGTTCCCGAATGCTCAACGCGGGGCAGGTTTGTATCTCGGCCAAACGATTTATTATAGAACAAGGTGTTTACAACGATTTTGTTCAAGAGCATAAAAGATTGTTGGAAAACCTGGCGATTGGAGACCCAACACATCCCGCAACCCACATGGGACCTATGGCCCGTATGGATTTAGTGGAACAACTTGAAAAACAAATCAACGAATCCATTTCAATGGGAGCCACATTAATAACAGGCGGTCATCGCGTCCATCAACAACAGTTGTATTTTCAACCCACCCTACTCACAGATGTCACCCCTGAAATGCCTGTTTTTAAAGAAGAAACGTTTGGTCCCGTTTCGGTCATCATCCCTGCAAAAAATGCCGAAGATGCAGTTAGGATAGCCAATGAAACCAGTATGGGACTGGGTGCCAGCATTTGGACCAACAACCTGAAACTGGCAGAAGAAATGGCTTTAAAGATAGAAGCCGGAGCTGTATTCATTAACGGCATGACCAAATCTGATCCGCGCATCCCATTCGGAGGGATTAAACAATCTGGGTTTGGACGAGAACTGGGCAGCTATGGCATCAAAGAATTTTTAAATATTAAAACCGTCTGGATTAAATAATTCAATAAACCAATTTCCCTTATGCGCATCGACATCATCACACTTTTCCCTGAAATGTTTGAAGGCCCTTTCAGTCATTCAATTGTAAAACGCGCAATTGAAAAAGGGTTGGCAGAAATTCACCTGCATCAGCTGCGTGATTATTCCACCGACAAACACAAACGGGTAGACGATTATGCTTTTTCGGGAGGTGCCGGAATGGTGATGATGATTGAACCGGTAGCCCGGTGTATCGCTTCCCTAAAGGCTGAGCGCGATTATGATGCCGTCATTTACACCAGCCCTGACGGACAGATGCTTGATCAGCCTATGGCCAACCGGTTGTCGGGATTTAACAACCTGATAGTGTTGTGTGGACATTATAAAGGTGTGGACGAACGCATCCGCGAACACCTGGTGACGATGGAAATCAGCATAGGGAATTATGTCTTGTCGGGAGGAGAACTGGCCGCCGCTGTTATCAGCGACAGCATCGTCCGATTGATTCCGGGAGTGCTCACAGATGAATCTTCCGCCCTGAGCGACTCATTTCAAAACAACCTGGTTTCGCCACCGGTATACACCCGTCCGCGTGATTTTAACGGATGGGTAGTCCCGGAAATTTTGTTGTCTGGGAATGAGAGAATTATTGAAGAATGGAAGTACAATCAATCGGTTGAACGCACTAAAATACGCCGTCCTGAATTATTAAATGATTGATATTAAATTATCTTTGCCCGATTGCAAACACCTTTTTAATTATCAAAACCGGGAATAAAAATTACTAACAATGTCCTATTAATAAATCCCCAACTTTTTTAGTGGTTTTTATTTGCAGATAAATAAATAGCTGTATATTTGCACTCTTTTTGAGTGTACCACGCTAAACCTGTAAGAAGATGAGCCAGAATGAATTATTGCAATATGTAAAAAACACGGTAACGATGCAAGAACTTCCAGCCTTTAAAGCCGGAGACACGATTACCGTTACTTATAAGATTATTGAAGGAGCCAAAGAGCGCCTGCAAAAATACCAGGGTGTTGTACTACAGCGTTCAGGCAGCGGTAATACCGCCACCTTTACTGTTCGTAAAATGTCGGGAAATATTGGGGTTGAAAGAATTTTTCCTGTTTCCTCACCTTTTATCAGTCAGCTGGAGGTAAATAAAGTGGGTGTGGTTCGCAGGGCCAGAATTTACTACTTCCGTGGATTGCGCGGTAAAAAAGCCAGAATTAAAGAAAAAAGATTTTAATCTGATTACAACATATCTACAAAAAAACTCCGGTTCTTCAACCGGAGTTTTTTTTATTGGTTCCTTTGCCTGAAGATTTCATAAAGCAACACCCCGGCTGCCACCGAAACATTTAATGAATCGATGGTTCCTGCCATGGGAATTCTTACCAACAAATCCGAGCGTTTTAAATATTCCGGGGAAATTCCTTCACCTTCAGAACCCATGATCATGGCAACCGGCCCGGTAAGTTTTTCGTTATAATACACTTCCTCTCCCTTCTCGGTAGCAGCCAGAATTTTCAAACCGCTATTTTTCAGGTAGTCTATCGAATCTTTCAGATTTTCGCTGCGACAGATTGGCAGGGTATAAATGGCTCCTGCAGAAGATTTTACTGTATCCGAATTTAATAAGGCCGAGCCTTTTACAGGAATGACAACGGCATGAACCCCGGTGCATGAAGCCGTTCTCAATATGGCTCCAAAATTGCGTACATCCGTTATTTTATCTAAGATTAAAAGAAAAGGATCTTCACCTTTTTCATAAATCGCGGGCAACACCTGTTCAATTCTACTAAAAGTAACCGGCGACAGGTAAGCGATGATCCCCTGGTGATTTTTTCGGGTTACCCGGTTCAACTTCTCTATGGGAACAAACTGGAATGGAATATCAAGATGCTTCAACTCACTGATGACCTCTTTTATCACTTCATTGCGCAACCCATGCTGAATGAGTACCTTTTCAAATTCTTTTGAAGCTTTTAATGCCTCCATCACCGGCCATGCACCATATATAAAATCCTGGTTGGGTGTTTCCCTTGATTCTCTATTCATCTGCTTCGTTAATTAGTGTTTCGGGTAAACTTTTTTTTGTAGTTACTCCCATTATTTTTATTTGCTCAACCTGCCTGATCAAATTCCCACTGCCCGAAATGAGCTTTTTATGTGCCTCCTGATATGCCTTTTCGGCTTTTTCAATGTTCTGACCAATGTTTTCCAAATCATTGACAAAACTCGCAAATTTATCGTATAATTTGCCTCCTCTGTCAGCAATTTCAAGGGCATTTTGATTTTGCTTTTCAAATTTCCAAATGGAAGATACCGTACGCAGCGTTGCGAGCAAAGTAGTCGGACTAACGATTACCACCCGTTCGTGCCAGGCGTAGTTGAATAATTCATGATCAGCCTGCACAGCCAACGCAAAGGCAGGTTCTACGGGCATAAACATCAAAACAAAGTCAGGAGAATTAATTCCCAGAAGCTGGTCGTAGCGCTTTTCGCTTAACTCCTTAATATGACGGCGAATAGAATCCAGGTGTTCACGCAATTTCTTACTTCTTAAGGGTTCCTCTTCTGCACTCACATACTCTGTATAGGCGGTAAGCGAAACCTTGGAGTCGATGACCAGGTGTTTGTCCTCAGGTAGCCTGATCACCACATCGGGGCGCATGATGGCTCCCTGTTCATTTTTTGTTGAAAACTGCAAATAATACTCCTGATCCTTTATCAAACCGGACCGTTCCAGCACACGTTCTAAAATAATTTCACCCCAGTTACCCTGTCTCTTGCTATCCGATTTCAGTGCATTGGTCAGGTTTTTGGCATCCTTATCAAGGGTAACACTCAGGTCGTAAATTTTCAACAGCTCTGCTTTCAGGTCCGATTGATCCTTCAATCCTTTCTCATAAGTAAGATCCACCTTTTTCTCAAAATCCTGAATCCGCTCTCGCAAAGGAGTGAGAATATCTAGTAAGCCTTTTTGACTCGTGATAGTAAAATCAGCCGTTTGTTGTTTTAAGATGCGATGGGCTACATTTTCAAATTCAACACGCGAACGTTCCTGGATGGCTTCAAGGTTCTTTTTCTCTTCCTCCAACCGTTGTTTCAAGTTAATTAATTCAGAATCTCTTGAAACCAGTAATTTTTCCGCTTCGTGCTTTAACTCTCGCTCCTTTTCGAGTTGCCCGTCAAGTTGGTCCATCCGGTTAGCCAGGTTATCGCTTTTTTCGTTCGATATGGCCAATGCCTTATTGAGTTCAATTTGTTGATGTAAAAATCCATTGATTTCTTCCTGCTGCATTTGCTTAAGTTGCTGCAGGCGGTTTTTTGATATTAATGTCATGATGAAGGCACCCAATGCAGCTCCAATAATCAACGCGACCACTCCTTCGATACCCATCATTTTTTTTATGGTAAAACTAGCAAATATTCTCAAATTAATTTAATTTCACCCGGTGAACCAATCGGCATAAAAATGAAACGTATTTTCTTTAGATTACTGGTTTTCTCACTCTTGTTAACTCCCGCTCCGGGACTTACGCAAGTAGTCACTGCCCCTGTCACGCAAATGGCAAAACCAGAGTATAAAAGCTTCCTGCAACTATTTATGGACTATCCTCAGGAATCGATAAATCGAGAAGAAGAAGGGAAAGTGATGGTTGAATTTACGGCGGACAATACAGGAAAAATCACCGATAGAAAAATCGCCCGGGGTGTTTCGCCCGGAATCGACAGCACTGCCCTTGTCATTTTCGATTATCTATTATGGAAACCGGGATTAAGCATGGGGAAAAAAATCACCTCGACAAGTACCTATGAACTAAATTTTGATCTAAAGGCATTTCGACGCCTGGTGAAAAAACGTGGCTACCTGCATGTTCCCCGACACTACTCCCCTTACGACTCATCCGGAACGATTTTTCCAATGAAAAAATGTGAAACCGCACCTCAATTTCAATTGCAAGATAGCGGTACTTCCCTGGCCGAATTTTTAAACGAACACCTCAACTTTCCTGATAACGCATCAAAACTTGGAATTAGTGGCACCGTGAAGTTACAATTTGTTGTGGAACGAAACGGATTGCCCTCCAATATAGTAGTGCTGGAATATATTGGAGGAGGGTGCACTGAGGAAGGTGTTCGACTGCTTGAGTTAACAAGATGGATACCAGGCATGTTGGACAATCAATATGTACGAACCTACTATGAAATAAACATCCTCTTTAAAAAGGGAGAAAATAAGGACGGTCACATTCCAAATCAATCAAATACAGGGATATGAGATTTGATTAGGTTGGATTTTTTTGTGATCATTATTTCAGTATAAATTTTTATTTTTGCGCTCTAAATTAACTCAAATACGCTCGTTACAATTATGAAAACAAATTTTAATATCCCATACCTTTATAGGTTTATCTGATTATTAACCAACTGCTTATAATAATGAAAAAGAACTTTTTAATCGTTTTGATCTTTTCATCCTGCTTTTTGTTACAAGCTCAGGAGGACACCATCAAGCACTGGCAAGTGAAACAGAATATCAGCATCAACTTTGCACAAAGTTATTTCTCCAATTGGTCAGCCGGAGGTGAAAACACATTGGCAACCTCTGGAAAATACACGCTGACAGCCGACTATATAAAAGGAAAACATAAATGGGCCAATTGGGTGAGTTTAGCACTTGGATATTCAATCATCGGCGAAAACAAGGCCATGAAAACAGATGACAAGATAGAATTTATTTCGACCTATGGTTATAAATTAGCGAAATCGTGGTATGCAACCATGGTACTCACTTACAAGAGCCAGTTTGCGAAGGGATATGATTACAAAGTCGATTCAACCATCTATGTTTCGAAGTTCATGGCACCGGCAACCATCGACATTGGGCCCGGTTTCGAATACACTCCCGATGAACATTTCCTGATGAATATTTCCCCGGCGGCAATGCGCTGGATCATTGTAAACGATGAAAGGCTGGCTGATGCCGGTGCTTTTGGACTTGACCCGGCAGAATCAGACACAAATGGGGTGGTAATTCAGCATGCTAAAAAAGTGAAAACCATGTTTGGCGCTAAAATGTTGATGACCTACAAATATGAGCTATTTAAAAATGTCAACCTTGGAACTAAACTCGAATTGTATTCCGATTATTTGGATAATCCGCAAAACATTGATGTAAACTGGCAGGTTGGGCTTTTACTCAAAGTCAATTCATGGTTAAATGTGAACATTACTTCAGAGTTGAAATACGATGATGATGTGATATTCCATGATAATAATGGGATGCCCATTGGCCCCCGCACTCAGTTTAATGCGAACATGATGCTTGGTATAGGCATCAATTTTTAATTTTGAAAAGAATAGGTCTCCTTTCTGACACCCACGGAACCCTGCTTCCCCGGGTGGTTTCATTTTTCGAGTCTTGCGACGAGATATGGCATGCCGGTGACATTGGCAACATGAAAACATTGGAAAAACTGGAACTGTTTAAACCAGTAAGAGCTGTTTTTGGGAATATTGATGACACCAAAGTGAGGTCGGCATGCACCGAAACCGCCATTTTTAAATGTGAAGATTTATTGGTAGCCATGATTCATATCGGTGGTTATCCGGGAAAGTATACGCAACAGTCCAGAAAACTGATCCTGGAGAATCGGCCCGGTTTGTTTATTTCTGGCCATTCTCACATCCTCAAAGTGATCTATGACAAACGGCATGAGTTATTGCATATTAATCCGGGTGCTGCCGGAACAACCGGAATTCATCGAGTGATTACGGCAGTCAGGTTTGTAGTCGAAAAAAACCAGATTAAAGACCTGGAGATTCTTGAACTGAAGCGGGAAAGTCAGGTTTAGCGCAAACGCTCGGATGAACGCACCAAACGCTCATCAGCAACAATACCGCGCATGGCCAGAAAGAGGAAGACCAGGGCCAACGGTATCAGGTACATTCCATATTCAGGTTCAATAAGTCCTCCACTGATTTCTTCCAGGGCATTTACATAATACAAGAAAAATAAACCAATGAAAACGATGAGTAAAAAAATCATTAAACGAACAACCATGAGTTGCCTGCTTCTGTTTTTAAACATGAAAATTGCTCCAAATGAAAGCGTTGCCGCGATGATCACAATCGACAATAACGGTAATAAAAACAAACTACTAAAGGGGGGTATCGAATCGGGAACTTTGCTGACAATTTGATATACATACATCACCAAAGAATCCTGATCGCCAAGAAAATTTGCCAACGGCAGAAAAGCCAATCCTGCCAATGAAATGAAAGACAAGAATAAAAAAACAGATTGTTTACGTTGTATCATAAATTTATTTGTAAATTTGAGCCACAAAAATAATCATTTACCTATGCCTGCCCAACCAACATTAATAAAAATTTTATAATAACTGACTATTCATCTTTAAAAACCCGTAATTAAAAATCTTTTTTCTATGTGAATTGATTTTAAATTGAATAAATAATCAAAATAAATGTTTATTAATTTCAATTACAATGCTTTTTGTAGTATTTTCGCAGCACTAAAGGAACTAAGAAGAAGGATCTGAAAATTCCAGTATAATTAATTCAAGTATTTATTTTTAATCGAACTTAATCAAGTTCGGTATATTACAAAATCCCCGTATATGTACGATATTGTGGAACTTAATGGCAAACTTGTAGCTGATTTAAGGCTGATTGCCGAGGAATTTAAAATTCCAAAAACAGATAAGCTTTTAAAAAAGGAGTTGATTTATAAAATCCTTGATTATCAAGCTTTAAATCCATCACCGGAGACCCTCCAAAAGGAAGAAATTACTGAAAAGAAAAAACGTGGGCGTCCTGTGACTAAGCGAAAACCTGATGACAGAAGGCCACAGGAGAGGATTATTGACAAACCGGTAACACCGGCAGCTCAGGAAAACGACTCAACATCGGCGATGAGAGCGGTACAGGACAATCCTATAAAACCCGAACCAAAAAAGCAACAAGAATATACCAGGCCGATCGAAAATAGGCCAAAGACAGAAGTTCCAACCCCCGAGCGACCTCAACAAACCTCTCCTGAGGCTGTTGTGAAAGCACCTGAGAATAAACCAACCGAATCTGCAATCGTGGAAAAGAAACCAGATGCGCCTGTTACCTCTTATCCAAGGAAACCATCTGACAACGATGCATCCCGGCACCGAAAACGTGAACGGATAGAAAGAAAACCATTGCCCATCGTTTCCACTGTGACGATGTCAAAAGAACCTGAGATAACTGAAACTGTGGTAAGACCCGAACAACCGATCCTATCACGACAGATCGAAAACCGGGAGGAAAGGAAGCCTTATGATAAAAGACCTCGTTTCGAAAACGATGTCAGGGCTCCAAAACCTTACGTAAAATCTGACAATCCAAATACCAGGGAAATAAATCAAATTCAACCAAAACCTCAACCACAACGCGCTGAATTTCCGTTTGAATTTGAAGGGATGGTACCGGCAGAAGGAGTATTGGAAATTATGCCCGATGGTTACGGTTTTTTGCGTTCTTCCGATTATAACTACCTGAACTCTCCTGACGACATCTATGTTTCGCAATCGCAGATTAAATTGTTTGGATTAAAAACGGGCGATACAGTTGAAGGAACCGTGCGTCCCCCAAAAGAATCAGAAAAATATTTCCCACTGATCAAGGTTGACCATATCAATGGAAGACTCCCGGAAGAAGTCCGCGACAGAGTTCCTTTTGACTTCCTGACACCTCTTTTCCCTGAAGAAAAATTCATTCTTACAGGTCATAAACAAGAGACCATTTCAACCCGTCTGATGGATATGTTTGCCCCTATTGGCAAAGGTCAGCGCGGGCTCATTGTTTCGCAGCCGAAAACAGGTAAAACAGTACTCCTAAAAGAAATTGCAAACGCCATAGCTGCCAATCACCCAGAGGTTTACCTGATTATCCTACTCATCGACGAACGTCCTGAAGAGGTAACAGATATGGCCAGGAATGTAAATGCCGAAGTCATTGCTTCTACCTTTGACGAGCCTGCCGAAAAGCATGTTAAAATCGCCAACCTGATCCTGGAAAAAGCCAAAAGACTTACCGAATGCGGTCACGATGTGGTTATTCTGCTCGACTCTATTACCCGTTTGGCAAGGGCTTATAATACCGTTTCACCGGCCTCCGGAAAAGTACTTTCAGGTGGCGTTGAAGCCAACGCATTACAGAAACCTAAAAGGTTCTTTGGAGCCGCCCGTCAAATTGAACATGGCGGTTCGCTCACCATTCTGGCTACGGCCCTCATCGATACCGGATCAAAAATGGACGAGGTGATCTTTGAAGAATTTAAGGGTACCGGTAACATGGAACTTCAGCTCGACCGAAAACTGTCAAACAAAAGGATCTATCCAGCCATCGACATTGTGGCTTCGAGTACCCGCCGTGAAGATTTGTTAATGGACAAAGACATGCTTCAACGCATCTGGGTGCTGCGAAATCACCTGGCAGACATGAATCCGGTAGAAGCCATGGAATTTTTAAAAGACAAAATTAAATTTACAAAAAGCAATCAGGAATTTCTGATCTCGATGAATAGCTAATCTTGTAGATTATTGCATATTAAAAGCGACCCGGACTTTCGTTACAGAAGTTCGGGTTGCTTTTTGAAGGGGAATCTTTACGCACATTGCCATGGAGACCAAGAGTTATCTCGGGTGTTACAGGATCGTTTGTGCTGAGAATGACCGATCGGTGTTGCACACCTACCCTGCCACGCAGGATCAATTTTAACCTGATCATGCCACTCTCGCCAGGTTGGATGATTTTGTTTGGGGCAACCACCATTCTACAGTCAGGAGAAACATTAATGTAGCTTATCACCACGGGCATTCCACCCACATTGGTATACCTAAAAGAATGATATAGCTTTTTCCCACGGTTCAAATATCCAAAATCATAATTATACGAATCAAAGAACAAACGGGGAATCGTATCCAAACCAACTGATTCTCCCGACTTCTCCGTGTTGACAACGATGTTGGTTAACAGATTGAGAAATTTATATTTGGAAGTGGGGTCATCTGTATCTAACGAAACCTCTGCCCTAAACGGACCAAAAGGCAATTCTTTTACAATGTTGAGCTCAACCATGATAGTTCCTGAAGTTTGAGGCATTAAAACTGCAGGATTAGGGCTGGATGAAACAAATCGGCTTGCCCTGCCATCAGCCAACGCGATGGGTTTTGTTCCGAAATTATATACCTCGAGGGAATATTTGGTGACCACACCTTGTGGGACATCAGGAATAATTAAATCAATACTATCGGCAGCGAAACCCAGGTTACCAACCCTGTAATTAAATTTTTTATGCAAAGCGTCTTCCGGCTGTTGAGAAAAGGCCGCATTTCCCGCCAGGAGAAGACCCAGTATTATGTTGAAAATCCACCTTTTCATTGGAGAAGCGATTTGGCCAACTCCAGGTGATTAATCCCATCAAAATTGCCTGAACTCATCATCAGAATCACGGTATTTTCAGACTTGTTCTTCCTTATCCAGTCAACAACATCAGATGATTGATCAAAAACATGCAGGTCATCTCTGCCAAAAGCACTTAATACATCCCGTTTCATCAGCATCGGCAACTTCTTTAATGTCAGGGCGTGTGGATTAAAATAAACACAGGCCATATCAGCAAGGTCGAGTGTGTGGATGTACTCAGATAAAAAGCTTTTATTCAAACTGCTATAGGTATGCAATTCAAAACAGGCCAGCAGTTTGCGATCGGGATACTGGTTCCTTACGGCCTGTATCGTGGCCTTCAACTTGGAAGGGGCATGTGCGAAATCTTTGAAATAGATCATTCCCTTTTCATCAAGTACCTTCTCAAGCCTGTTAGCGGCTCCCTCGAAATTACCAATGGCATCATAAAAATCAGGGTCAGAAATCCCGACCTGTTGACATATCAGCCTGGCACCATTTAAATTTTGGAGATTGTGCCGACCAAATAAGCCAATAGCCACTTCTCCGTTTTCCGTCAGCAACCGGGTAACACCTTCCTTAACAACATTGGGATGAACTCCGTATCCAATTGAATTGACTGCAGGATTATTCTTTACCAATTCCACCAGTTGTTCATCATCGCTGCTATAGATCAATACGCCGTTAGGTTCAATTCCCCGGATAAAGAGGTTAAACTGATCAAGATAATTCTCAAATGTAGGGAAAACGTTCATGTGGTCCCAGGCAATTCCACTGATCAATGCAATATGAGGCTTGTACCAATGAAACTTTGGACGTAAGTCGATTGGGGAACTCAGGTATTCATCGCCCTCAAAAATCATGGTCGGAGCCTCCTCATTGAGACGTACCATCACATCGAAGTTTTTAATTTTTGAGCCCACGAGGTAATCAAAATCAAAACGGAGGTGCTTCATCACATGCATCACCATGGAGGTGATGGTCGTTTTGCCATGACTGCCTCCAATGACGATGCGCTGTTTGTTTTGCGCATGCCGTGCTAAAAATTCAGGATATGAAAACACCTGAACCCCCATTTGTTGAGCTTGTATTAATTCAGGATTATCAGCCTTGGCGTGCATCCCCAGAATCACTGCATCCAGGTTGTGGCTGATTAGTTCAGGATGCCAGCCCATCTGCCCGGGAAACAAGTCAAAGTGCTGTAACCGGCTTTTAGAAGGCTCAAATATCTCATCATCCGAACCGCTGATGATATGTCCTGCCTGCTTGAGGGCAATGGCAAGGTTATGCATGGCACTTCCCCCAATGGCAATAAAATGTATTCTCATATTTTGATGGATTTTAATCCTCAAACGAGGTTCTCAATGCGATAAGCCTCCTTAACAGGCGTAAAAATACCAGAAAAAATGCAATATCAATTAGTTTTTTTTTGATCTTTACAAACCAACAAATAATAACTATTTTTATAAAAAATATACTGCGATGAAAACCATGCTAATTCCGGTTGATTTCTCCGAAAATTCACTGATCACATGCAAATACGCCATCAAAATTGCAGGAGCAACAACCCCGACAACCCTTCATTTATTACACATTTACCCTGATCAACTCATGATTCCTGACAGCAGTTTTCCTTCAGGCATCGATAGTGACGCCTTTATGAATGTGCAATTCATTGAGGAACTCAAGCAGCAGTCTGAAATCCGTATGACCGGTCTGCTACATGAAACTAAAGCGTATCTTATTGAAAATAAAATGAATAATATCACCCTTTCACATAGTATTACCGGAGGTGATGCGGAGTGGGAAATCAGGAATCTTTGCGACGATCTAAATCCTGATATTATTGTTATGGGAACTCATGGGGCCGGCAAAAAAGGATTTTTGGAAGGAAGTATGGCTGAGAACATCATGGATCATGCCAGCATTCCAGTTATTGCAGTTCCAATGACAACCAAAAGTTGCCGCATCCAAAACATCATGTATGCCAGCAATGCCAGTGAACATGACTTCGCGAAAATCAACCTGTTGCTCAATCTTTTTAAAGAAACCACAATCAATATTTCAGTCATGCACCTGGTTTCAGAGAATAAAAAAGATCAGGGAGTGGCTTTCATCAACGACCTGAAAGAAGCTTTTTCAATGGAAAAAAAGCTTGACAAGGTACGCTTTTTTGTAATAGATGCCGAAGATAAACAGGATGCCCTTGAAACGTTTGTAGAACATCAGCATATTGATGTCATCGCGTTTATTTCACATAAATCCAATATTTTTAAATCGTTGTTCAGTCAGAAATTGAACAAAAAAGATTTTTTCAAACTCGACCTTCCCATGTTGGCCATGCACGAGTAACATTGGTCAGTCCACGTCGTTCATCTTTAAAGATTTACTATACAAGTCAATGAGTTGTTTACCAACCGCTTGAGGAGTGTAGTTTAAACGAGAATTCGCCTTAATCAATTCTGAATCAAACTTCAAAACCCCACTGAGAAAATCATCCATCCTGGCAACCAGTTCATTTTCATCACCGGGCGGAATCAATAATCCATTGGAAGGATCAACGATTTCTGCAATACCACCAACGCGTGTAGCCAATACCGGAATGCCCAAGACGAAGCTTTCGAGAATCACCACAGGCAGGTTTTCGTAGTGGCTGGTCACCAACAACATGTCAGCCCGGCTCATCTGAGTAACAAGTTCCTCACCCTGTAAAAGTCCGGTGAATTCGACCTGTTTCCCATTCAGATTCAACTCAATGGCAAAGTTTTTCATCCTGTTAAAATCCATTCCATTGCCTACCAATACCACTTTAAAATCATTCCTTTTTTCAAATAATAACTTAACCGCGCGCAATAGTCCACTTATGTTCTTGGATCTGTCTTCAAAACAACTCACATGAATGAATGTTTTAAGATTTGGGGTTTTGTTTTGAATCAGCGGCGGGTTAAAAAATAACGGATCGACTACATTGGGCAGCACCTGATAAGGCACACCCGTTAGTCCGTGACGTTGCATGGCTTCGGCCAGATTCTGAGTCACGGTAGTGACAAACGATGCATTCTTCACAACCATTCGGGTAAAAAATTTACGCAACCATCCTTGATAACTGCCTGTTAGTTCCAGATAGCGGGACCAATGTTCGCTGATAACAAATGGTGTTTGATGGACCCATTTATAATATAACCCCCAAATCCCCATCCTGGTAAGAATGTGGATATGTACCACATCCGGTTTCCCCATTTCCCGGGCAATCCTTTTGCGCCCCAGGTTGCAGGCCATAAAAAAGCGTATCATTCCGGTCAATTGCCCAATTTGCTTTTGCTTACAACGTGAAACCGGATAATATACGCGGACAGTATGTACCCCATTCTCCCGATGATAACATACTTCCATAGGCTTAGGAATTAGAGAGTCTGGTGTGGCATGTACATATACCACTCCCACTTCACCATATAGGGCAACGGCTTCTGCATGTCGTTGGATAAACAGTCCATACATGGGATCGTAGCGGTTGGGATACCAACGTGCAAAGTGCAATACCGTTATATTATCTTTTTCCAAAGTCATCTTCTACAAGCTGAGTACAAAGCTAATTGCTTTTTGTGTTCTTTCGTCCCCCACGCCATCAACCTGCCGAAAATTTGCACCGATACTTACCAATGCCTTTTGGTACAATAAAAACAGATCTTTCCTGTTATCGGGGTTTTGTCGCAAAGGATCTGGCTTCCAGGGCAAATCAGGATAACAAAGCAAATAAAGGTCATAGTGATCCTCATTAAATCTCATGTCAATCCATTCCGGGCAACGGCCGAAAACCACTTCGCTCCATATTTTTGTCACGGTAAAGTCGGTATCACAAAACAGGTATTTTTTTGCTTTTGATATCATCTGCTCTTCTCTTTGAAACTGTCCTCGGGCGATGGCTTCAATGTCAGAAAGGCTATAGTCCGGTCCAATTTCGGCCAGGTATTCTCTTGAGAACTCAGGAACCCACATATCCCGGAAACGATCAGCCAGGTAGAATGCTAGTTCTGTCTTTCCTGAAGATTCAGGTCCGGTGATGGCTACGCGTTTAATCATGGCTCAATGCCAGGTTAATTTGTTTACGCCATTCGAGATAACCCATGATGGCAATAATCAGAAAAATAGCATATTGCAATCCTGTAAAGCCATACCCTTTAACAAAATATAAGGGAATGGATACGATGTCCCCAATAATCCACAATGTCCAGTTTTCCAGCTTTTTATTGGCCATCAACCACATAGCTGCAAAAAAAACTCCTGTGGTAAAGGTATCGAGAAAGGGTGTAACATCCCTCAGATCGTTCAGATTTCCGGAGGTGATATGACTCCAGGCATACACTACACTATCCAGGAATCCCAGGTTATTAGGCATCACGTTATAATACCTGTAAACTGCGATAACAAATACGGAGGTAAATAAAAATATACCCAGCGCTTTCAATTTGTCTACTCTGTTCGTCCGACTGATTGAAATGTGTTGGTGTTGGTCGTTAATTACTTTTTGCCACATGTACCAACCATAAACACTCATCAGCGTGTAATAAATGTTGATAATTAAATCGCCATACAAAGCCCATTGTGCAAGCAGATAAACATATATGGCCGTACTGATGATACCTGTTGGAAACACCAGGATGTTTTGTTTTCGTGCGTAGAACACACTGATCACACCAAAAAACGCGGCCACCAACTCAAGGATGATATTAATAGGTGTAGCCGATTGATAGGGTTGCAGAAAGAAAAGGAAAAATTCGCTCATCAATCAGGCTTAGGCATGTTTTTGCAAATCGGCATTGATTATTTTAAGTACAAATACTGAATGAGGCAAGTTAAAAGAATCCTTTATCTCACGTGTAAGGGCTTCCATCACCTCGCCATATTCGCCAAAAACCTGCGTGCTCATGCCATTGGTTTGAACCTCCAGGGCCTGATATTGGTTCATTCGGTGAATAAACTGTTTAATCGGAGGTATAAACTCTTCTTTTAGAGGATAGTAACTAATGTCGACTGAAATATTCATCACTTATAAAATTATTGCCCTACAAAGGTACACGTTTTTCATAATTGCTATCTTTGAAAAAAATAAGAAACAATGACTAAACAATTTCTCATTACCGCCAGTGTCCTGGGAGCAACCGCCGTGATACTTGACGCTGTAGGCAGCTTCGTTCTAAAAGGAAACATCAGTGAAACTCATTTACAAGAATTCAACACAGGTGTATTAAACCAGATGTTTTACACGGTGGTTTTATTGGCCATCACTTTTATGAACCGTTATGTAGTAAGAGCCTACCTGAGAAGCATGTATTATTTATTTTTAATAGGTGTTATCCTGTTTTCCGTTCCGATGTACCTTACTTCAATTAGCGAACTTACGGGCGGGGCATTTAGCGGACTTTCAGCATTCCCTCCCTTTGGTTCATTGGTGATGATCGCGGGCTGGATAGTTCTGTTTATAGCGGGAGTGACTTACAAGCACAAAAAGCAGACAAGCAAAACCTAGCGCATGTCCACCACATCTACCCCGGGATAATCTTTTATGTTAAACACAAAAGTATTGGCTGCCAGATTAAGATTTGGCTCCAACAAAATAATCTGATAAGTAAAAACATTCCCGTCTTTATCATACATCGAAAAACTCTCGAGCGAAAGCTTATCCGAATTCACCGTAACGCTTATTCTGTCGAAGTTTTTACCCTCGCTTGCCTTGAGGTTGATGACTTTTAAGTTGGCATTTTTGTATTTACTGTCAGGATCGAAGCGTGCATCGTAATCATCGTTGTATTTGGTTAGTATCTTAGTTGGCGAAAAACTTTCTTCAGTTTCCGACACCTCACTAACCATTACTTCCTTTGAATCGGGAAGATAGGTCCAAACGGTTTTACCATCGCTGATAATCTGCTGTCCCTCCATTTCGATGCGGTACGAATCACCCTGGACATAAATAACGCCTGTTTTCTTTTCATCAATATTCATTTCTGCATTCACCATGGTATAAGCCAATTGGGCTTTAAAATTGGAATAAGAAGCAGTCTTATTGATGACCGATTCAAGCAGTTTTTCGGCATCTTTTTCACTTTGAGCCCAGGCAGGCGTCATCGCCAGAACCAACAGGGCTAACAAATAATTTTTCACTTTCATTTTATAAAATATTTTAAATGATGAGATTTCCACTAGATATCCGATTGAGGAGTTTCCCGTGAATGTAGATCCCTCAAATATTGTTCCAAAGCCATTTCGCTTCCAACTTTCACTTCCCGTGCCTTGCTGCCCTCGAATGGTCCGACGATTCCTGCCGCTTCCAACTGATCGATGATACGCCCCGCACGGTTGTAACCCAGCTTCAATTTACGCTGGAGCAAAGAGGTTGATCCCTGCTGGGTTTGCACTATAATCAAAGCGGCATCCTCGAACAATTCATCACGCTCTGAAGGATCAACATCTGCTTTCGAATCATTTTCTTCATCCTTAAATTCCGGAAGATGAAGTGCATCAGAATAACCTCGTTGAGCACCGATATAGCTTGTTAATTTTTCTACTTCGGGAGTATCAATAAAGGCACATTGTAACCTGATCAGGTCGCTGCCGGTGGAAAAAAGCATGTCGCCCCTTCCCACTAGCTGGTCTGCACCGCTTGAATCGAGAATGGTACGTGAATCGATTTTTGAGATTACCCTAAACGCGATACGTGCAGGAAAATTCGCCTTGATCGTTCCTGTGATGATGTTGACAGAAGGCCTTTGTGTGGCTATAATCAGGTGAATACCCACTGCACGTGCCAACTGTGCAAGACGGGTAATGGGACTTTCAATTTCTTTGCCCGCGGTCATAATCAAATCGGCAAACTCATCAATCACCAAGACGAGATATGGCAAGTACCTGTGACCATGCAACGGACTTAACTTTCTGGAAATAAACTTTTTGTTGTATTCCTTTATGTTGCGCACCTGAGCGTCTTTAAGCAATTCGTAACGATTGTCCATCTCGATGCTCAAGGAATTTAACGTGCGAACTACTTTTCGTGTATCGGTGATGATGGCTTCTTCAGAATCGGGAAGCTTTGCCAGAAAGTGCCTTTCGATACGCGAAAATAACGTAAGTTCAACCTTTTTCGGGTCAACCAGGATAAACTTAAGCTCGGCCGGATGTTTTTTATAAAGCAGTGAAGCAATGATGGCGTTCAATCCTACCGACTTTCCTTGCCCTGTAGCACCTGCCATTAAAACGTGGGGCATCTTCGCCAGGTCGGCAACAAAGCTTTCGTTCGAAATGGTTTTCCCGATACCAAAAGGCAAATCATAGGTGTTGTTCCGGAACTTTTCAGAGGAGAAGATGGATTTCATCGACACGATGGTGGGATTGCGATTGGGAACCTCAATCCCTACAGTACCTTTTCCGGGAATAGGTGCAATGATGCGGATACCCATGGCCGACAAGCTCAACGCGATGTCATCTTCCAGGTTTTTAATGCGCGAAATGCGCACACCCGGCGCCGGTACAATTTCGTATAAAGTAACGGTTGGACCAATGGTGGCCTTTATTTTTGTGATGTTGATGGCATAATGCTGAAGTGTTTCTACGATTCGGTTTTTATTGGCCTCTAATTCATCCTTGTCAACAGTCACATTTCCCGAATCATAATCCTCGAGTAAATCAAGCGGTGGCATTTTGTAATCCGGCAAATCGAGTGTTGGATCGAATTCGGTATCGACACCAAAATGAGTTCCGGGCGCCAAATTCGGGTGTTTGTTTTCTTCTACAGGATGTTCAATGGTGAGCTCAATATCTTCAGTATTGATTTTTACAGCAGGATCAATTGGTTCAAAATCATCATCAGGGGAATCATCACCCACACGGTCATCGATCAGTATTTTATATTCGTTTGTCCCAGCTTTCTTTTTTGAAGAGATAAAATCTTCTTCATGATCTTCTTCATCTTCAACAGAAAACTCAACTGTATTATAAAGGTCTTCATTTTGAACAGATTTCTGTTTGTTTAGTTTTGCCTGATCACTGAATTTTGTAAAGAATCGTTTATCGAAAAGAAAAGAAAAATGAACGATCAGAAAAATAGCCAATACAAAAATGAGCCCCATGATGCGTCCTACACTCCCCAGATAGCTGATCAACCAAATATTTAACTGATGACCTGCCAATCCGCCCAGGATGTTTTCAGGATGTGACGGGAAAACCAGATTCATAAACGAGGGCATCCACAATCCAAGAAGCACCAGCAATTCGACCCAAATCCAAAATTTGATCATTCTTATTTTAAGCAGCAGCCGCATGCCAAGGGCAAACAGACCCAAAGGGATCAGATAGGCTCCTAAGCCGATTCCGTTAAATATAAACCACTCCGAAAGAAAAGAACCCAATCTACCGGTCCAGGTTTCCACAATTTCGGCATGATCCTTAAAAAACACAGAGTCTGCCGGCATGAAAATGCTGCCGGGATTGGAATCGAACCAATTGATCAGATACGAGGTGAAAGCAAAAAAAAGGTAAAGACTAAAAAACACCAGAAAGAAGCCCATTGCTTTCGCGATCCGTGGGTCGGATAAATGGATTGACTTACCTGATGCTGAGCCCGACTTCTTTTTTATTTCAGTCTTGTTATTCCCCTTTTTTATCTCCGGTTCAACGGGGGGCGTTTTTAAAGAATTTGACTTTAATTTATTGGCCTTTGGCGTCATTTACGTGTGATTATGAAACACAAAAATACTAAATTAATCAGGTTGATGGCATGCCCTTTTTTGGTGGACCATAAAACGGATAAAAAAAAGCAGGATGTTGTCCAGCCTGCTTTTAAACAATCTCATCAGTTGGTAAATTTAGTTTTCCACCACAATCGATTTAATTTTCATCTCTTTCCCAGACAACACCCGATGAAACAAACCTCCACATTGGGGACAGGGATCAAGGAAATCATTTATCTCGAATTCGTTATCACAATCGGTACACCGACCAATCGCTTGAATTTTAATCACCTGAATGCGTGTTTTTTCGAGCTTTGTCTGGCGAACTGCAGCCTCCAGGGCGGTATCCAATGCTTCGAATTCAATTCCGGCCATGGTACCAATTTCCAATACCAGATCAGTAATTTCAGTTGCATTGACCTTGGAGGCTTCCAACTCGGCGGATTCAATAATACTGATGGCTATGGAAAACTCATGCATTACAGATCGATTTAAATGTCTAGTTGGTCCTGCCGGGATACACTTTTAAGGCTTCCTCCAGAACATGAATTGATTTCTCCAGATCGCTCACTTTAAGCACATAACTTATCCTGACTTCGTCCTTACCTTTGCCTTTGGTGGAATAAAAACCTGAGGCAGGTGCGAGCATAACGGTCTGATTTTCAAAAGCAAAATCTTCGAGCAACCATTGACAAAAACGATCGGAGTCATCAATAGGCAATTTGGCCACGACATAAAACGCCCCTTCAGGATTGGGGCAAAACGCACCCGGAATTTTATTTATTCCGGCAACCACTGTATTGCGCCGCGCAATATATTCTTTTATTACCGATACAAAATATTCCTTTGGTGTATCCACTGCGGCTTCAGCAACTACCTGCCCGAGTGAAGGAGGGCTTAACCTGGCCTGAGCGAATTTCAATGCAGTGTCCATCAATTTCTTATTCTTCGATGCCATCCATCCAATTCTTACTCCACAGGCGCTGTAACGCTTAGAAACCGAGTCGATGAGGATTACGTTTTCAGAAATACCATCCAGGTACATGCACGAATAATGGGTCTTGCCATCATAGGTAAACTCCCTGTAAACCTCATCAGCGATAAGAAAAAGGCCATGCTTTTTAACAATGTCGCGTAGCACCTCAAGCTCTTCTTTTGAATATAAATATCCCGTAGGGTTATTCGGATTGCAAACCAAAATGGCCTTGGTCCTGGGGGTAATGTTTTTCTCGAATTCTTCGATGGGAGGAAGCGCAAATCCGCTTTCAATACTCGAAAAAATGGGAACTACCCGGATGCCCGCATTCATGGCAAACCCATTGTAATTGGCATAAAAAGGTTCAGGAATAATCACTTCATCGTCTGGATCCATGATGGACTGAAAGGCAAAGAGTAGGGCTTCGGAAGCACCTGCACTCACGATTATTTCTTCAGGTTCAAGGTGGATATTCACCGTTTCGTAATATTCGGCTAATTTTTTTCGCAACGAAAGTACCCCTGCCGAATGGCTGTAAGCAATTACTTTATCAGGAAAGTTTTTAATTGCCTTTAGGGCCACCTCAGGTGTTTCGATATCGGGTTGACCAATATTCAGGTGATGAACATACACACCCCTTTTTTTTGCTTCCTCAGCATAAGGAACCAGCTTTCGGATAGGAGATTCCGGCATTTGCTGCCCTTTTTTTGATATATTTAACATGATCCGGTTTATATTATGGATGATTCATTTTTATTAATGAAATCCGAAACTGTTTATCAGAATGATCTCCCTTAAAAACAGGAATTCCAAGAGACAATTTCTCCTGTAAAATGCTAAAACAGCCTTCATGTCAGGAATACCTGAGCAAATGAAGACTGTTTTACCACATGATTATACCTACTCGTTAATAGGAGAAGTTCCGTTGCTGTTGTCTTTTTCAGGAAGTACTTCACCTGGTTTTGGATTTACAGTTCCCTTGATGCGCAACATCACATTGGCCGAAGTAGCAGAGTTAGAATACACCGTAACTGTTTTGTTGAATGGTCCGGCTTTGTGTGTGTTATAAGTAACTTTAATGCTATTGGTTTCTCCTGGCAAAATGGGCTCCTTTGGCCATGAAGGCACGGTACATCCACATGAAGAACGGGGTTTGCTGAGAATCAAAGGTTCATTACCAGTATTGGTAAATTCAAAATCATAGGCTCCATCATCGTCGACAAAGATGGTACCATAATCGTGAATGGTTTCCTTAAAAGTAATTTCAGGTCCATTGGCTTTCTTGGCGTCATCCTGTGCGTTTACCATCACCATGGAGAACATGATTGCAATTGCTAAAACAATTTTTTTCATTGGTTGCTATTTTAATATTTAGTACTTACATACGTCGTTGGTCATCCAATGACAACCGTTGGGGACGGATGTTTTATTATACACGACAAAAGTAATAATAAATCAGTTTTACGGATTAAAACACGACCTATTTATTAACTCGTTAAGTTTTGTTAACATTAGAACCTGTTTCCGGACTTCTTGCATTACAACGCAAGAAAATCATGATTGTTCTATTGGCAATTGCTACAAATCTGTGTATTCTTTCATTTTTCGACCCGACAAATCTCTGAAGTGATGATTCTATTTTCTGATTTCCATCAAAAATGTAGGTCATTAAAATTTTTCGTAAACACCCAGACCAAAGAGTGCAAAGTCATATTTGATTGGATCTTCAGCATCGAATGATTTTAGGTTATTTGTTAACTCAACCACCGCTTTCAAGTCGTTTTGAGTACGTTCGAGTAAACCTAAACGCCTGGCTACACGTGCCGTATGTACATCCAGAGGGCAAAGCAATTCACTCGTCGGTATATTTTTCCAAATGCCAAAATCCACTCCTTCGGTATTTGGCCGGACCATCCATCTCAAAAACATGTTGATGCGTTTGGCCGCTGATCCGGCTCCTGGGTTAGCCAGGTGTTTTTCTGATCTGGCTAAGTGGGGATAGCTCAACAAGGTTTCCCTCATTTCGATAACGACCATTTTCATTTCTCCAAAAGTATTCCATGCCTGCTGCGCCACGAATTCAAGTCCGCCCTGCTCCAAATAAACCCCTCTTAATGCATGAATAAAAAACAACAGGTCAGAGGAATTAAAAGTGCGGTAAACAAAGGCCTCCAATTGTTTTAATTCGTTTGGGTTCGCCTGCGTAATATACTGAAAAGGCTGATTATCCATCAATTGCATCAATTGATTTGACTTGGCAATAATAGAAGGCCGCCTGCCCCATGAGATGAGGGCGGTGATAAAAGCTGAAATCTCAATATCTTCCTTACAGTCAAAATTTTTCGGAACTGAGATTGGATCGTGTTGAATGAACTCAGGTCTGCAATACTGACTGTACTTGATGTTTAAAAAAAAATTGATGTCATCTGTGAATTTCATACAGTTTAAATCGATTTTAAATAGCAATATAATTACCTTTGTGCAAATAACATAAAATTTAAACTATGAAAAGGGTTACATTATTTATTTTGGCCATATTAGTCGGGTTACTCTTCATCGGCGCCAGCCTTTACCAACCAAAACAACATCCTTTAAGCAGCACTCAGGATACTGGTTTTGAGATTCCTCAGGATGTGCAGGACATCCTTGACAATTCATGTATGGGCTGTCACAAATCAGATTCAAAAAATGATAAAGCAAAGAAGAAACTGATGTTTGATCGACTGAGTGAATTGACAAAAGCGAGGCTGGTTGGAAAACTAACTGAAATTTCAGAAATTGTTAACAAAGGCGATATGCCTCCAAAAAAAGTTCTTGATGAATATCCAGATATGGCACTCACAAATGAAACCACTAAAATCATCTCCGACTGGGCTGATAACCAGGCTAACTCATACTTAAAATAACACACCATGAAAAAGAACCTTTTGTTTTTACTTGCCATACCATTGGGAGCACTCCTGCTCGCCTTTCAATCTCCTGATCAGTTAATAAGCAGCAGTGATCAGAAATTAGAAGTGCCTGAAAATGTACAGAATATCATTAGTACATCCTGCATGCCTTGCCACAGCGATCAGGCCTGTTGGTTGACACGGTTCAGGCCCAAATCAAAGCTTAACTTCGATGATTTAGCAAATCTTACCAAAGCTAAGCAGGTGAACAGGTTACATAAAATTGCGGATGAAGTGAAGGAAGGCAGGATGCCAAAAAAGTCTTATGTTAAAAAGCACCCTGAAATTGCTTTGTCTGCCGACAACAAGGCCACCTTAATTAATTGGGCTGAAAAACAGGCCGACAGGTTAGTGGGAGAATAGTTTAGGATAGTTAGGTAGTGATATGCAAGTTAGTAAGAGGATGAATGGTTAGATATGATTAAATTTCTAAGTGATGATTCCCAAATAGATCAATAAAAATGCTCACATTCACCTGGCAATCAAACCGAACTTTTTTTACAACAGCCTGTGTGTGAATTTGTAATTCACATTTCTTTCAGCCAAACCGGCTAAAATAAAGTCGACTGAACCAACTTCCAATGCCAGTTTTTCGGGCAATGTGATGCCCTTTTTCATCGTTACTGAACTCATTAACCACCTCAACGCCACCGAAGCGGCATAACCAGTAGTACGTGCCATGCTATGCACATTTGAGATGGGATCATATTCATCGTGCAAATCGCTTACAAATTGATGTCGGACACTGTTCATACTGCCTTCCACTACAATCCTCATGATGGTCATATCTTCTTCACCTTCATGGAGTTTCCATTGATCGAACAGCAATTGCGAAGTCAGCGACAAGGGTGAAATCTCAATGCCTCCTACCCTCATTTTCACAGGATTAAAAAAACCGGCATCAGCCAATAACTTCACTTTAGCCGTATAGCCGGGGTATCGCAAGGTTTTTTCACGCATCACATCCGCTTTCAAAGTGTAAACCAACGATCGCAGTCCATCGCTGTTAAAAGCTTCCAAAGTACCCAATCCGTTAAATTCCAGGTTTTCCACCTCAGTGAGTGCCGGCTTTATCACCATTTGACCATGCTCTACCAAACGTGCCGGACGCGTGTACTCTTCCAACACATCCACCGGTGAAAACACGGCTTTGTATTCCCAAGGCTGGGTACGTATTTTTGGCAAGCCTCCTACGAAAATATCCACACGTTCCACGTGATCGAGCTGATTGGCGAAATGGCCTACCAACAAGTGGCTCATACCTGGCGCAACTCCCATATCACAAATTACCCTGACCCCTTGTTTTTTGGCCAATTCATCCAAATCCATTGGATTTTCAGGATAAAAAGCGATGTCTACTGCATCTTTCCCGGCTTCAATCACCTGTTTTAAAACATTAAATCCCATAAAACCGGGAACTGCGTTGACCACAAAATCAGCGTCCTGAACCGCGGCAACCACCTGTGATTTTTTACTTAGGTCGGCCAAAACCAATTTAATTCCATAGCGATCGGTCAATACTTGTGAGGGTGGATTAATATCTACCAGGGTGACGAAATAATTGGCGTCCTGTGCTAAATCAACGGCGATGGGTTTCCCCACCAGACCTGCGCCAAGAACCACGATGTTATTTTTTTTCATGAAAACATTCGGTTATAACGGGTTATGATTTTATTGCTATTTTTCAATGGGTCAATTCAACCTGCAGGAGGCGAAAATGACCAAGGAAAATGTAAGGGGTAACGATTTAACTCCTCTTCCTCGATTCTGAATATTCCCCGGTCTCAGCTTACAACTCCATGTAATCTTTCACTCCAAAGGAGGCTGGGTATACAAAAACCTTTTTATTTTCTGAGTGGCTGTTTTCTGAAACGGGTCTGCATGCACAACTACCAACTGGATTTTAGAGAATTTATTTACTTGTTGATTGACATAATCTTGCAATTCCACTTTTAATTCATCGCATTTGGCTTCCACATACGAGGTTACCTCATCTTTCATATAGCGATATTGTTGTTCAATTTCTTCCCGGTTAAAGTGAACCAGCGCCACCAGTTTTCCCTTTTGTTCCACCACAACCGACTCTACTACAAACCTGAAATTATTGATAATAGACTCAATGTCCTCGGGAAAGATGTTTTCACCACCGGCGCCGATAATCACGTTTTTGCTGCGCCCTTTAATAAAAAGATACCCGTTTGTGTCGATCAAACCCAGATCTCCGGTTTTGAACCAACCGTCTTTTGTGAGTACCTCCTTCGTAAGGATAGGTTCTTTGTAATAGCCCATCATCACGTTCGGTCCTTTGGCCCATATTTCGCCTTCTCCGGTCCAACGATCCCTATTAACAATTTTAAGTTCTACCCCTTCCATAGCAGGCCCGGTTGACTGCCATTTTCCTGCGAAGGGAGCCACGCCTGCCAAGAGAGGAGCTGTCTCGGTGAGGCCATACCCGATGGCATATGGAAACTTAGCTTCTATCAGAAAGCGCTCAACAGTTCCGCTGAGTTTGGCACCACCAATTCCAAAAAATTTTAACTCACCACCAAAGGTGCGCATGAGTTTTTTTCCGGCGAACACATTGAGTTTTTTACGCAACACCGGAATTCGATACAGTACACGGGTTGCCCATTTTTCATTAAATGCAGGTAGTATTTTTGATTTGTAAATTTTTTCAATAATCAATGGCACCGTTAACATGGCCGTTGGTCTTACCTGTTTAAGTGCTGGCAATAATACTGCCGGTGTGGGCAGTTTTGTAAGATAATAAATAGCCGCACCCCCAACCATGGGTAGTATAAAACCAATGGTGTTTTCGTAAGTATGCGACAGTGGTAATACCGACAACATGCGGTCATTGTGGCCAATGGCCTGGATGGTACGTCCTTTGACAGCGGTAAAACAGATATTTCGGTGCGAGAGCATCACTCCCTTGCTTTTCCCTGTGGTGCCAGATGTGTAGATGATGGCTGCCAGATCATTTTCCGCTACCTGATAATTAAATCCGGGTCTATTGTCCAATTTAAATTCGACCGTAAGATGGTGGGAACTAATCACAGAAAAGTCATCGATAAGCACCGTGCTTTTAAGGTGATTCCCATTAAAATCGGCAATTTTGTTTCTCAGCCCTGAAGACACGAAGATGGCTACAGCTTCCGAGTGTTCCAACACATTTTTGATTTCTTCCGGGGTAAAATCAGGCAATAGTGGAACTACCACAGCTCCCATTCCGGTAATAGCCAGGTAAGTGATTCCCCAATTTGGCATGTTGGTGCTTAACAAAGCCACACGATCGCCATGTTTTAATCCGATTTGCTGAAGCATGCTTTGCACAGCAAGCACTTTTATATTTGCCTGACCGTACGTAATGGGGGTCTCATCCACAAAGGAAAGAAACGGAAAATCAGAAAACTTGTCGACAGACCGTTGAAATAGCCCGGGAAGAGTCAGGGATAAATGAAGTTCCATAAATTACAAAATAGATTCACAAAGATACAACAATTTGAAGATTTAAAAAATCTACAATGATAACACCAGCCTCGTAAAGAGTTTAACCAGATCTTTTTCCGCCAGGGCTGCATTGGCCAGAATGTCATTAATATTGCCTGGTTTCAGGTTGTCGGGGTCACACAAATCGGTAATCACTGAAATCGCCAATACTTTCATGTCCATGTGCCGGGCAACAATCACCTCGGGAACGGTGGACATTCCAACCGCATCGGCGCCCATGGTTTTAATAAATCGGTACTCGGCCCTGGTTTCCAGGCTGGGCCCTATCCATGCAACATAAACACCTTTGTTCAGTTCGATGGATTCTTCGGTGGCGATCTGCTCCATTTTAGCCATTAACCCAGCATCATAAGGAGCGCTCATATCCGGAAAACGGGTGCCCAGTTCGTCCAGGTTCTTACCTACCAACGGATTGCCCGGCAGCATGTTAATGTGGTCATCGATCAGCATTAAAGAAGCCGGTTTAAAGGTGGTGTTGATGGCTCCGGCAGCATTGGAAACCAGCAAGGTATCAACGCCCAATAGCTTCATCACCCTGATACCAAAAGTGATTTGATCAAAACTGTAACCTTCATAGAAGTGAAAACGACCATTCATGACCACCACCTGTTTTCCATTCATGGAGCCAAAAATCAATTTCCCGGAGTGGGATTCAACCGTCGATTCAGGAAAATGTGGAATATCGCGGTAGTGGATGTCGTGGCTGATGACGACATTCTTTACCATTCCCCCCAATCCTGTTCCCAGGACAATACCAATTTTTGGACTTCCTACGTCCTGTTTTTGCAAATAAGCAACTGCTTCATTTATCTTTTGCATCATAACATTCAGTTTTATGCAAACATACGGAAAGCACATTAAAAAAACACGCTCAAAACTATTAAAACCGTACCTTTACAAAAAAAAATACCAGCATGAAAAAGATTTTATGTAGTTGGTTTCTTAGCCTCTTTATTGCTCAATTGATGTTGGCCCAAGGATTTTTTCCTGAAAATGGCCCCTTGTATATCGACACCGTTGTTCCGCGCATAGACATCACCATTGACCCTGATACGCTCACCTGGATTTATGAAAATCCTGAAAGTGAAACCGAATTCCATGCCGTGTTTGTCTTTAACAACGGAACCGTATTGGATACCATCAACCCGGTGGGCTTTCGCTTACGCGGAAATACTTCCCGGTATTCAGCAAAGAAATCATTCAAAGTCTCATTAAATACTTTTCTGAAAGGGGAAAAATATTATGGCGTTGAAAAGATAAATCTGAACGGTGAACACAACGATCCAACCATAATGCGATCGAAAGTCATGTGGGATATCCTGCGAAAATTTGATGTTCCCGCTCCCCGAGCCAACCATGTCAGGCTGTTTATCAATGGAAACTATCATGGACTTTATATCAATGTGGAACATGTTGACGAGGAGTTTGTGCTATCGCGATTTGGCAACAATGATGGCAACTTGTTTAAATGTCTTTATCCCGCCGATTTGGATTATATCAGTTCTAATCCGAACGACTATAAACTGGAAGCCGGTGACCGAAGGGTTTACGAACTAAAAACAAATGAAGAATCTGACGATTATACTGATCTGTCCAACCTGATCAACATTGTGAACAACGCGGCCGAAAATCACCTGATTTGTCAGTTGGATGAAGTCTTCAACACCTATGACTACTTAAAGATCATTGCTGCCGACCTGTATTGCGGCGACTGGGATGGATATATTTACAACAAAAACAATTATTATATCTACCACAACACGGCTACAGGCAAGATGGAGTTTATTCCTTACGATGTGGACAACACCTTTGGAATCGATTGGTTCAATATCGATTGGGCTACGCGCGATATCTACAACTGGCAACCTGAGGGCGAACCCAGACCCCTTTATACACGTCTGGTGGACAATCCTGAACTCAGAAAACAATTCACGTTCTATGCTGACGCATTGATTAACAGGGCAATCAATATAGATTCGCTTATACAAAGTATTGAAATCAGGAAAAACATGATAGCCCCTTACGTTGCTGATGATCCTTTTTATCCACTCGATTATGGTTATTCGTATGACGACTTTTTACGTTCTTACAACGAGTCTACTGGAGCTCACGTAAAGAAAGGACTTTACCCTTACCTGAATGAAAGGGTTACTTCGATGAATGCTCAACTCGAAAATACCAGCATGGCCCCTGTGATTAAATATATCCGGCATAAACGTGAATCGGGTCAACAGATCAGGATAACCGCTTTTGTAGATGTACAAACAGTAGCGGAGATGGTTGCGGTATTGTATTCTTTAAATGATGGAGAAATTCAAGAAGCAGAAATGGTTCATGAAGAGAATGGAAATTACGCTGTTACCTTAACTGATATTTCAGAAGAGACCAAGGTAAGCTATCAGGTTCGCGTTACGGATGGTTTGGAACAGGAACAGATTTTGCCCTGTGAAGCCAGGATCATAAACCCTGCCACCGGTGACACTCCCTTGCTTTTTATCAACGAATTGATGGCTGACAACGCACATGTTATTGCAGATGAGTACGGCGTTTTTAGCGATTGGGTCGAAATTTACAATGGTGACAGTGAACCTGTGTTCCTGGGCGATTATTTTCTGACCGACAACCCGGACTCTCCGAACAAATGGCAAATGCCTGATGTCAGCATCCCTGTTGGCGGATTTGAATTGTTTTGGGCCGATGGTGATCCAACATTAGGCAGTCACCATACCAATTTTAAACTAAGCAAAGATGGAGAAGAGGTGGGGATATTTTCATTGCAGTTGATTGCGTTAGATGAACTTGTTTTTGGAGTTCAATCAGAGGATGTCAGCTATGGTCGGATGACGGATGGAGATACTACCCTGGTGTTTTTTACCACCTCAACTCCGGGTTCTACCAATGCTCCAAACAGTATTGATGAAACCGGCGACTTGCCTTATTTAATAGTATATCCAAATCCGGCAACAGGCCAAGTGGTCAAACTAAACAGAAAAATAAATGCGAGGGTGTTTAACTCCGCAGGTAAAATGATGTTTTCGGGATCACAAATTTCTTCCATTGACATTGGAAAGTTTGCCCCCGGACTCTATGTGTTGGTGAGTGATGACGGTGCAAGAGTCAAGTTTATGATTTATTAAAAAACGTGAAATGCCTGGTTTTTCAATACCATTTTTCTGTTTGCACCGTTTATAATTCAATTTATAAGCCTACTTACTATGCAACGCATTAATAAACCAGTTACATCTAAATCAACGCTAAACAGATTGGTTTTTATCATGGCCATTGCCTTATTGTTTCAACCAATTCTGTCGGCCCAAACCAACTCATCAATGACAACTAATCAAACTAATTCAAAATCGGAACAGGACTGGTCGAAAGAGCTCTCCCCTGAACAATACCGTGTTTTAAGACAATGTGGTACCGAGCCCGCTTTTTCGGGTAAATATGTAAACCACCACGAAGATGGCACCTATTATTGTGCCGCCTGCGGGGCAAAACTTTTCAACTCCGACACCAAATTTGATTCGGGATCCGGATGGCCGAGTTTCTTTCAGGCGGTGGCCGACAGCAGCATCGTGGAAGTTTTGGATAAAAGCTACGGCATGTCCCGCACCGAGATTAAATGTGGACAATGCAAAAGTCATTTGGGGCACGTTTTTAACGACGGCCCCAATCCGACAGGAATGCGCTATTGTGTAAACTCTGTCAGCCTCGATTTTAAAAAAGAATAGTTTTACTAAAAAAGAGACGGTAGGTGGTAGTCAGTACGAAGCTATGGTGCGACATAGCTCCTTCATGAGAAAACCGGGATGAGGAAGGCACATCGCATCAAATAAATCTAAAGATGGAATTGAGATGGATAGAATGTATGAGTCTGGCTTACTAACGATTGACCAATGGATGTAAATAAGAATATCAACAATCTTTACATCAAATTTAAATTGTTTTATCCGGTATTTATTGGATCCATCGTGGCTATTGCCCTCATCACGGTAGTGCTTGTCAGCAAATCGAAACAGGAGATTTATAACCAGTCGGAGAAAAACATGAGGCTGGAGGTGAACACCATTCGCTACATGTTTGAACGCGAGCGGGAACTCAAGCTTGAAAAAGTAAAAACCAACCTGAAGGTGGCGCATGAGTTATTCTTCCAAAATCCCATTTCATTTTCCGACAATGAAATTCAGGTGGAAGCCATCAATCAGCATACATTAGATACCAGCATAGTGACCATTCCTGCCATGATGCGCAACAATAACCTGGTTTACAAATCGACTGAATTTCCGGAAGAAACCTACCAATTATTTGGTGGCACGACCACCATTTTTCAGAAAACCGACAGGGGATTTCTACGCATCTCCACCAATGTATTAAACACTTCCGGTCATGCTGCTGTTGGCACCTTTATTCCAAACGATTCTCCTGTTGCAAAAGCCATGATGAAAGGGGAAATATTCGAAGGTCGTGCTTATGTTGTGAATGATTGGTACATCACTTCGTATGAACCATTTTACCATTCCGACACCCTGGCGGGGATGCTTTACGTTGGAGACAAAGAAAAGGACCTGGAGAAACTAAGAAGCATTCTGCAGAAACTAAAAATCGGGCAAAATGGTTATATTTTTGTCGTGGATCAAAAAGGTGAGGTGATCATTGATGTCCCGAACAACAATCAATCGGTTGCGCATGAAGAATGGTTCAACGATATGATTGGTGATACCTCCGGCAGCAGTCATCTTTTCAAATCTTCAAATCATGAGGAATATTTGTTAACCTATGCCCGATACGATGAATTCGGTTTGATCATTGCCGCCATTATCCCCACCAGGGAGCTGACGTATGTCCCGATCAAAAACCTCATCATAACAGCTATTTATTTCGCCTTGCTTATCTCCATCCTGTTTATCCTGATGGTGCTGTTAACCACCACGCGCCGTGTTCACAAGTTACTCAATGCAATTAGGTTAAGCAACATAAAATTGCGGTCGGCGAAAGATGCACTCAGACAAAGTGAATACAATTTCAGGACCCTGTTCAACAACAGCAGCGACGAAATGCTGGTTTCGGATATGCAGGGGAATATCATCGAAATGAATGAAATGGCCTGTGAAACACTTGAATACACCAGAGAAGAGTTATTGGAAATGAATATCCTGGATTTAAAACCTGCCAAATTTGGTCAAAAGTTTCTGGAAAACAGAAACCAGTTAGTACGTTCGGGTAGTTTGATTTTCGATTCAGAGTATATCACCAAAACAGGTAACCTCATCCCGGTTGAAATCAACAGCAGGTTGTTGGATTTTAACCAGCAAAGCGTGGTACTGAGTATTTCGCGTAACCTGAAGATGCGTAACGAATTGGAACGAAAAGTACTAAGCGCTGTAATTCAGACCGAAGAACGTGAAAGGGAACGTTTTTCAAAAGATATGCACGATGGTTTAGGTCCCATGTTATCGACCGTCAAATTGTATGTAGGCGAATTGGCTGATGCACATACTTCGGAAGAAGAAAAAGCATCCTATATCAAACAGGTGAACGAAATCATAGATGAAGCGGTTTCAAGCACTCGAGAAATATCAAACAACCTGATGCCCAGAGTCATTCATGAATATGGAGTAGTAAAAGCCATCCAGGCCTTTTGCAACAAAATAAACCTCACAAACCGGATCAAAATTGAATTTAATTCCGTCGGGGTGGATCAAACCATGGATAAAAATATTCAGCTCATCCTTTTCCGGGTCATCAGTGAACTGATCAACAACACCATTAAACACGCAAAAGCTACTCTCATCAGCATCAATATTGAAGCCAACGAGGGAAAAATCAGGGTTGAATTCAAGGACAATGGCATCGGTTTTAATACCGAAAAAATTATGAGTGATAAAAAAATCGGCATCGGGCTCAAGAGCATTATCAGCCGGATTAAATCAATCAACGGCAGATGCCAGTTCAGCAGTGAGGTAGGTCAGGGATTTAAAATCATTATCGAGATATAAACCGCATCCAGTTCGTTTTTCTTTGTTATTTTTGCCATTCACAAGATCCTTCATGGAAGAAGCCATCAAAATCATTATTGTTGACGATCACGAGATTTTTCGGAACGGACTAAAAATGGTACTTGGTAAATTGCCTTATGTCCACATCGTTGGCGAAGCAGCCAACGGGCAGGAGTTCCTGGATTTAATCCGCACAACCCCTGCGGATGTTGTGTTGATGGACATTGAAATGCCGGTGATGTCGGGAATTGATGCCACGGCCATTGCCATGAAAGAAAATCCGGGGCTTAAAATTATTGCCCTGACTATGTTCAATGATGATGATTATGTCCAGAGCATGATTGATGCAGGTATCAGGGGATTTCTGATTAAAAATATTAATAAAGACACCCTCGACAAAGCCATCAAAACAGTGATGAATGGCGGAGCCTACTACAGTGAAGAGCTTTTCAATTTTTTCACTAAACGTGTAACCACGGAGGAAAAACACCAGGATGATGAGGTTAAATTCACCGCACGTGAAAAAGAAATCCTGCAATTGCTATCAGAAGGTTTAAGCAACAAGCAGATTGCCGATGTGCTGTACATCAGCGAGCGTACCGTAGTAGGTCACAAATCGAACCTGCTTGCCAAAACAGGATGCAAGAATGCGATTTCTTTGTTGGCCTATGCCATCAGGCACAAGTTGGTGATCATATAATGGAATGATCTTTTGTTATGTTCTTTCTCTAATTAAAAATACAAGCCCATTGTTATCAAAAACACACTCCCCTACATGAAAAAAATAGTAACCGTCATAGGTGCCAGACCACAGATTATCAAAGCGGCAGCGCTCAGCAGAGCCATTGCCAACCTTTATAGCGATCAGATTACGGAAATCATTGTTCACACCGGGCAACACTACGACACCAACATGTCGAAAGTTTTTATTGACGAATTAGGAATCCCGCAGCCTGCCTACAACCTGCAGGTGGGGAGTGCTTCGCATGGAATCCAGACCGCCCGCATCATCGAAGGATTAGAGGACATCCTCCTCAATGAAAAACCCGATTATCTGGTTCTCTATGGCGACACCAACTCCACCCTGGCAGGAGCCATCGCCGCGTCAAAAATCCACATTCCTATTGTTCACATCGAGGCGGGTCTGCGGTCCTTTAACAAACGGATGCCGGAAGAAATCAACCGCATCCTCTGCGACCATGCTTCCACCCTGCTGTTTTCGCCTACCCGGACAGGCTACGACAACCTGGTTCGTGAAGGTTTTAATCCTGACCACAAGGCACCTTTTCATCCTGACCACCAGGGAATTTTCCATTGTGGTGATGTCATGTACGACAACAGCCTTTTTTTTAAAGAGCTGGCGAAATCGAAAAGTGATATTCTTGAAAAGAATGGGCTGGCCGATGGCCAATTTATCCTGGGAACCATTCACCGCGACAACAATACTGACCTGCCTGAGCGACTGCAGGCCATCTTTGCTGCTTTGATAGAAATTGCCGAAACGTATCAGGAAACCATTGTTTTGCCATTGCATCCCAGGACCTCGCAATTGCTGGAACAAAACCTTGGAAGTGATTTGTACCAGAAGCTTCAAAGCACTCCGACCATTAAAATTTTACCTCCGGTTTCATTTCTGGACATGATTCAGTTGGAAAGTAATTGCAAACTTGTGATCACCGATTCGGGTGGTGTGCAAAAGGAAGCTTACTTTTTTCAGAAACCCGGAATAATACTGCGTTATGAAACCGAATGGGTTGAAATAGTGCAGGAACAGGCTGCTATTGTGACCAATGCGGACAAGGAAAAAATTCTGAGTGCTTACTACCATTTCCACAGCACCGAGAATGGGCTGAAATTTCTGCCTTTGTTTGGTGATGGGAAGGCGGCGGAGTTTATTTGTGAGACCATTTTAGGGATAGAACGCTGATTGTCATGATTTTTATCCGTTACCAACAAAAACTTGAACAGAAAAAGAAAAGTTATCTTTGAAGTTGGTAATTACGAATTATAATTATGACAAAAGAAAACGCAATAAAACTATTTCAAGACCAGCGCGTACGAGTTCATTGGAACAATGACATTGAAAAGTGGTATTTCTCTATTGTTGATGTCATTGGTTTACTGACCAATAGTGTCAATCCAAATGCATATTGGCGAAAATTAAAGGAAAGGCTTAAAAAAGAAGGAAATGAAACCGTGACGAATTGTCACGGGTTGAAAATGATGGCTGCCGATGGAAAAATGAGAATGACAGATATTGCTGACACCGAACAGTTATTGCGATTAATTCAGTCCATTCCTTCCCCTAATGCAGAACCATTTAAGGTATGGTTGGCTAAGGTTGGATACGAAAGAATTGAAGAAACAGAAGACCCCGAATTAGCTTTTGATCGAGCAATGGAAATTTATTTAAAGAAAGGCTACTCTAAGAACTGGATTAACCAGCGCTTAAAAAGTATTGAAGTTAGAAAAGAACTGACCGATGAATGGGAATCGCGGGGAGTAAAGAAAGATTCAGAATATGCAATTCTTACTGATGAAATAACAAAAGCCTGGGCAGGCTTTACAACCAAAGAATACAAGAAATTCAAAAGTCTTAAGAAAGAGAACTTGAGAGATAATATGACTAACTTAGAATTAGTCCTTAATATGCTCGCTGAAGCCACGACAAAAGAAATCTCCGGTGAAAGGAAACCGAAAACATTTATTGAGAATAAAATTATTGCCAATCAAGGAGGAACAGTTGCCGGGAATGCACGCAAAGAAATAGAAGAAAAATCAGGAAAAAAGGTAATATCATCTTTGAATGCTAAGGAATTAGGAATCACCGAAAAAAAAGAAACGAAGAATCTCGACGAATAAACAATGAAATGCCAACAACCCGACAAAGCGATCCCTTAATTAACCGACCCGCCTGGTGATGGTCTGTGACGAGTGCCGTTTTTACAGTATGTTTTTCAAACCAATGGAAGCTTAAAACAGCTCAAATCACCACAAAAACCTGCTGACACAAAGCAAAAAATCTCCCGATAATGGGTTGGGTAAATAATTTTGATACCTTTGGAACTGAATCACATCACCACTGCTATAACGAATACAGCCGGAATAGCTTTAAACGAATAAAAATAAAGAGGATGTTGTTTATGAAAATTAGTAGCGGAAACCAGAGTGTGAGGAATAAGAAGATATTCGGTATGGTATGGATTGGGATTAGGTTATGCATAATGCAAGAAAAAAGAAAACCCTAAATAAATATAAACCATAATTTTATGAGTAAAACCTTACTAATTTTATACGCATTGTTAATATCATTTCTTGGTATTTCCCAAACACCCTTAACTGATGATAATTTTTATCAGGCAGTTGGCACCTGTTTAAGCACCAATCCTGTGGATGGATTATGCTATAATTCCGAATACGGTGCCATGCCAGATTGGGATGTAAGTACGGTAACGATAATGGATAGTGCATTTTATTATTACTTTAACTTTAATGGTGACTTATCAGCATGGGATGTTAAAAATGTAACTAATATGAAACAGATGTTTTATTTTCTTAGGAATTTTAATCAGGACATAAGTAGTTGGGATGTCAGTAAGGTTACTGATATGTCTGGCATGTTTAACTTCGCAATGTCGTTCAATCGGGATATTGGAAACTGGGATGTGAGCAGTGTTACAGATATGAGTGATATGTTTTTCGCTGCGTATGATTTTAACCAGGATATTGGTGGCTGGGATGTAAGTAAGGTTACAGATATGTCGTATATGTTAGATTCTGCCCGATATTTTAATCAAGACATTGGAAATTGGGATGTAAGCAATGTTACTAATATG
The DNA here is from genome assembly GCA_001769215.1 of Bacteroidetes bacterium GWF2_41_31. Classification (GTDB taxonomy): domain Bacteria; phylum Bacteroidota; class Bacteroidia; order Bacteroidales; family F082; genus UBA6244. The sequence goes on along the minus strand of MEOL01000030.1, from coordinate 92,819 downwards.
GACCATATGTTTGGGGGTACAACAGAATTCAATCAGAACCTAGGCAGTTGGGATGTAAGCAATGTCACAGATATGGGTCATATGTTTAGTAATTCATGGTCTTTTAATCAGGATATTGGTAATTGGAATGTAAATAGTGTTACTGATATGAATGGAATGTTTGTTTATGCTAGCAATTTTAATCAGGATATTGGCAGTTGGGATGTGAGTCGTGTTTCCGATATGGGACTCATGTTCTATGGTGCTTCTAACTTCAATCAGAACATAGGCAGTTGGGATGTAAACAATGTCACAGATATGATTGGAATGTTTGATTATGCTGGCAATTTTAATCAGGATATTGGTGGTTGGGATGTGAGTAGTGTTTCCGATATGGAACAAATGTTCAGTGGTGCTTCTAATTTTAATCAAGATATTTCGGAGTGGTGTGTTGAACAAATTCCTAATGAACCTAGTTATTTCTCTTATAATTGTCCTTTAACTCCCGAATACCAACCACATTGGGGAGATGAATGTTTTGTTGGATTAAATAATACAGAAGTAAGTGATTTTCTGTTCTACCCAAATCCTACAGCATATGCAATAACAGTAGATTTTAAATCTGAAAAATTAAAAGAAATTAATATTTACAATCAATATAGTCAACGAGTGTTTAAAACAACAAGCTCAAGTGGAGAGATTGTTCTATCAACATTATCATCAGGGGTTTATATTATAGAGGTTGTAACCAATCAAAAAAGATACATTGAAAAGTTAATAAAGCATTAAAGCACTTTGTATAAAAATACATAATACTTTGTACTGTGTTATGTCTGAATATGAACATTATAGCTCCAAATATAAATCTCTGTGAACAGAAAGTTTTGTCTTTTTAAGTCCGCCACAAACATCTCCTACCCATTACCCATCATTTTTTCAGAAAAAGATACCTCCTAGACTAAAAACAGACAGAAGATAAAACCTTAAAGAACTATCTTTTTTCAAAAAGCAAAACCATATGAGCATTATTCAAATTGGAAATCCAAAGGGGCTTAGCCCACCAAGCCTTTCAATTAAAAAATAAAATGTTAGCAACGTTTTGAAATATCAAAGATTTTTGTACTTTTGCACTCCAATTTTTATGTATTAATTATCAATTAATTAACTAACTATTTTATTATGAACCAGTACGAAACCGTTTTCATTTTAACTCCCGTTTTGTCTGAAGATCAGATGAAGGAAGCGGTAAAAAAGTATGAGACTTTTCTCATCGACCATGGTGCCGAGATTGTGCACCGTGAAAACTGGGGATTACGCAAACTCGTATATCCCATCCAAAAAAAATCCACCGGATTTTACAACCTGTTTGAATATCTGGCTCCTGGTGATCTGATCGCCAAGATTGAGATTCAACTGAAACGCGACGAACGTGTTCTTCGCTTCCTGACCGTTAAACTCGACAAACATGCCATCGCATACAACGAGAAAAAACGGAGAAACAAAGCCGCAGAGGCAGTAGCCGAAAAGGAAGCATAATTTATTCATCAATTAAATTAAAGAACAATGGCACAACCTAATTCAGATATCAAATATTTAACTCCGATTGCAGTCGACACCAAAAAGAAAAAATACTGCCGGTTTAAAAAAAGTCGCATCAAATACATCGACTATAAAGATGCTAACTTCCTGCTCAAATTTGTAAACGAACAGGGAAAATTGTTACCTCGTCGTTTAACAGGTACTTCAACAAAATATCAAAAGAAAGTGGCACAGGCTGTTAAGCGCGCCCGTCACCTGGCTCTAATGCCTTATGTAGCTGACTTACTAAAATAAAGGAGGGAAAAGAAATGGAAGTAATTCTTAAACAAGATGTAAACGGTGTAGGTGATAAAAATGACCTGTTAATCGTGAAAAATGGATTTGGAAGAAACTATCTGATCCCCAAAGGACTGGCAGTTTTAGCTGACAAATCAGGAAAAAAAGTATTGGCCGAATTAAAAAAGCAACAGGCTTTTAAAGTAGAGAAAATCCTGAAGGAAGTGGGCTCGGTCGCCGAACTGCTTCAAGGATTGGAACTCACCATTGGTACCAAAGCTGCTGCAAATGGAAAGATTTTCGGTTCGGTAAACTCTGTTGTCATAGCCAATGCCATTAAAGAAGCCAAAAACATCGAAATCGATCGTAAAAAAATCCTGCTTGATGACGACCACATCAAAGAAGTGGGAGAATACACGGCTGTGATTAAATTGCACAAAGGCGTTCAGGTTGAAATCAAACTCAACGTGGTTGCAGAATAATCTAAACTTTTTACTAAATTTGAAACCCTTTCAGGAAACCCTGAGAGGGTTTCTCATTTTATACAAGAAGCCATGCTGAGCAAAGCCAAAACCAAACTGATTACCTCTTTGTTAAACAAGAAATATCGTGAACAACACCAGCTTTTTAGGGTTGAAGGATCAAACAATGTGCTTGACTTTTTGCATGGCGATTTGGAAGCGGTAGAAATTTTTGCTTCCGTCACCTGGATTGAACTCCATGGTTCAGACATCGCCAACATCCGGACGCATGAAGTCGACGAGACGGAAATGAAAAAAATCACTTCACTCACCTCACCATCAGAAGTATTGGCACTATTTCAACTACCTGTACAACACATGGCAACTCCAACAATACCTGAGGCACTTACCTTAATGTTGGACGATATTAAAGATCCGGGCAATTTAGGCACCATGATTCGCACCGCCGATTGGTTTGGCATTCGCCAGGTGATCTGTTCACAGGCTACCACTGATGCATACAGTCCAAAAGTAGTGCAGGCCAGCATGGGTTCGCTGGCCAGGGTAAGCGTCCGATACACCCATCTGGCAAGTTATTTATCTGGCCTGCCTGCTAAACTGCCTGTTTATGGGGCACTTCTTGAAGGAACACCATTGCATGAAATTCGCCATTCAGGGCCGGGAATCATCCTGATTGGAAGCGAAGCACATGGCATCAGCACCACCTTACTCCCTCATATTACACACCGCATCACCATCCCTCCCGGACCAACCCTATCATCCGGAAAAGCTGAATCACTTAATGCCTCCATGGCTGCTGCTATTATCTGTTATGAGCTAAGCAAGAATTGTTTGGCCGTATAATGCTTTGAATGGTGAATGAAAAAAACATGTGATTAAGAAAAAAGCGGCCCCTGAGCCGCTTTTTTCTTTTCAATCAGTACACGATAATCCCAAACCTAACGCATGAATTTCCTGTTCAAAAACACCTGGTAATGGTCGGTGATCCGGAGTATAAACATTCCTTTGGGCAGATCACTTACATTAATTTGGATGGTTTCACTGGTGCCATTGAGGTTTATATTAGAAGCATGATAAACCCGGCCATCGATGCCTATAATTTTAAGGCTGACATCACTCATTTCCAGAGCTTCTATATTGATTTTCAAAATATCGGTAACCGGGTTGGGATAAATTTCTCCGGCAAAAACCAGCTCCTTTTGATTTTCAATACCGGTGATGCTGCCCCCTGAAAAAGTCATATTGACCTGGGCAGTGGGCTGCTCGCTGGTCAGCTCAACCCTGATGAATTCTGCGCTTATACCGGTTAGCTCGGGATATAAATAATACACACCATAAGCCAGGTTATCCAGGTTAAAGTCGCCATCGGAAGTTACATTGGCAAACCCAAGGCTTTCTTTGCTCTCGTTGTAAAGCAGCATATTGATTTTATCTAAAAATCCTGAGCTTCTCACCACTTCATCTGATATTTGTCCATTAATCACACCGTTACCGCCAACTGAAGTGGTGACGGCACTTACCAAATGTATATCATAAGGATTGTTGGGTTGTCCCAGCACTAACACCTCAGCGTCCTCCCAGTTAATTACGTCCCCATAATAGGTGGGCAAATATTGGTTGTAAGTCATATTCAAAGCATAAATCACAAACTCACCTGAGGGCACATAAGGAAATACATACACACCTGAAGAATCAATCAGGGTCACATCAATAAAAGGATTGTAATTGAGGCTGGTATCGATGCTAAAAATCATGACTACACCTTGTTCGAGAGGAAAGTCACCTTCAAAAACCTGCCCGTATACCTGGTTGTAGGCGATGGTATCACCCACGACAACCAGTTGAGATGAAAAAGCCCTGCACAAATTGTCGTCAAAGGTTGTCAACGACACATAATACATACCGGGACCGGAATAAGAATGGGTTACCTCCTGGCCCATGGCCGATGTGCCATCGCCAAATTCCCATACATAGCTGGCCGGGATATTGGCAGAATGAAATCCTGAAAAGACAACCGTATTATCCAATACCTGATAGGAAAAATAATTATAACAATCAGATCCTGCTCCAACCCATACATTCTCACACCAGACACTCTGGCAGTCAGGGCCATTAATCGTCAGGCAAACATAATAATCCCCTTCACTTGCATAGGTATGCAGCGGGTTTTGCTCCGTGGATGAATGCCCGTCACCAAAGTCCCACAACCAATGAGCCGGGTTTCCATAGCTCAGGTCAATAAATTGAAGACTCAGGTCACCCTGAGCCGAGTCAGCAGGATGGTGAACAAATTGTGCAACACAGGTAGCTGAATCATTCTGAACAATTACATCCTGGCAGAAAATCGATGTACAACTACTATCTGCACTTTGGATGGTTAAACACACCTGATAAATACCCGGGCCACCAAAAGTGTGGATCGGGTTTGGATCCGAGGCACCCGTTCCATCGCCAAATTGCCAAAACCAGAGTGAGGGATTACCCAAACTCATATCAAGAAATTGAACCGTCAGGGAGCCGTGGATGGGATTATTTGAATCACCCACCGGGAAGTAAGCAAAATTAGCCTGGCATCCGAGGGTGTCATCCGATAAAGTTACCGTCTGACAGTACTTGCTGTAACAAGATGAATCGTTGCTCATGAGGGTCAGGCAAATATTATAGTAGCCTTCATCCTGGTAAGTATGCACCGGATTTTCTTCATTTGAATGGTGTCCGTCGCCAAAATCCCAGAAATAAGACTCACCTCCTTGCGAAAGGTTCAAAAAACTGACCGTCAGAGGTTCCTGTATCTCATAACGAAAATCGGCCACACATCCCGGAGGAAAATTTCCACATATAACAAAATCGTGATAAACAAAAAGACTGTCCCCAAAGAAATTTTGGCTATAGGACAGAATTGTACTGTCACAATCTTGAGTAGAGATGATGACTTGACCCTGATTGTTATTCAATTGGATAAAATCAGCATAATACCCGACCGAATCAGAGTAAACCACATTGGAAACAAATAGTGCCCCACCGGCATATACGTCAATTGTAATTTCCTGGTTGGGAATGGGTTGTCCGAGTGGAGTATTATCCATCACGGTTCCCATAATGGTGAGCTGAGATTGGGCCATGCTCGCGAAGCCTGTCATCAGCAGTAAAATGAGGATCATTTTTTTCATGTTATTATCATTTTAGTTTCTGGTTAATTAATTTTGATCGATCTACCCTAATAACCACAAAAGTTAAAAAAGTTGCCTGAAATACATTACTTAAATCCGATGGCCAGTCGCAAACCCAAGCTCCACGGCCTTTTCTGTTGATCAGGACTTTCATATACAGAATTAAAATAGTAGGTGAACTGGGGTTCGAGTTCGTAAAACAGCCGACCTTTGGAGTAAAGTCCCAGGTTCAGCGCCGCCACAAATTGCCAGTTGGCCCTGATGCGGTCAGGTGTTATTTGGTTAATCTGGATGACCTTGTTTTTTCCCTGATCCACAAGATGGCTTAACGTTTTCGTTTCCATGAGCAGTGACAATCTTGGTCCGGCACGCAATCCAAACCTGAGGTTCTTTTGCTGGATAAAATCATATCCCAAAATCATGGGTAACTGAAGATAAAAGTGTTGCTTCATTACTTTGGCGTATTCAGTGGTCAACGTGTCGTCGAACACCTCCTCTTCCGACTTAAAATAGGTGGGCAACAAATGATACTTTCTCTCGTCCCAGGCGAAGGTAATGGAGTCAAGCTTCTGATAGCTGCCCAAAAACTCCTGGTATTCAGTGGCGTATTCATAATACCCTTTACTTACAGAAAGCCCCGCTCCTGTTCGGATGCTGTAGCGGTCGTTGAAAAACCGATATTGTACCTCCAACCCAAAGTGATGACTTAACATGTTGCTTTGGATTAGGTTATAGGTGATTTCTGGTCGGTAAAAAAGACTGTATGCCAGGTGTTTTTGCCTGGTATCTGATTTTAAGATCATTGGGGTATCCTCCGGGGCAAACTCAACACTCGATTCCCGTGACTTTTGAAGGGTGTCTGTTTCAGGAATGCTATCACCGTTTTCCAATAGAAGATTGTCAATGATCCTGTCATTGATTTGAATTTCATCTGACGCTACAACTACCACGGGTACGTCCTTCATTTCCTCTACTTTAACAGGATGAGGTTGAGTCACTTCCCGATAGTTGATTTCAGGTAAAGCTGATCCTGAGTAAGAAGCGAGCTTTTCATTTTTAACAATACTTGTTTCGTTAATCAAAGACGGGGCTGTTAAAATGGGAGATGTGAGTTCCGGGCTGATCGTTTCAATCTTTTGAACGGATATAACCGGAGTTTGGGCAGGTACAGTTATTTCAACGGCAAGCCGGTGGGCGGGTACAGGCTCGTTTGCCAGGTAAAAAATGTAGGTGGATGATGCTCCGGCAATCAGCATCAACAGTCCAAGAAGCCACCATTTTTTATTATTTTGGTGGAGTCTGGTTGCCTCATTTATCTGTGCGGCTTCCTGCAGAAACTTTACACGCCCATCCCCGCCCGGGACTGGCTGGTAGCCCTCCAATGAGGACCGAAGCCATTGATCAGTTTTAGAATTATCCATTTTTCTTTAATTCAAGATTAACAAGTTTACCTGAGGCTCTTTTTCTCAAAAGAACCCTGGCTTTCGACAGTTGCGATTTAGAAGTATTTTCTGAAATGTTCAGTTCATCAGCAATCTCTTTATGGGTGTACCCTTCGAAAACATACAGGTTGATTACGGTACGATATCCAAATGGCAGATGCCTGATCCACTCTATCAACTCCTCGGGTTCGGGAGCAGGGGGCATTTCATCCACTTCATCAGGGGTGTCGGTCAACGCATTACCGTGAATTTCCTCTTCAAACCTCAGGTTTTTTATTTTACTTTCGGCACGCAGGTGATTGAGCGCTGTATTGACGATAATCCGTTTCATCCAGGCTTCGAACCGACCCGGACCCTGATAATTAAATCGGGGCAGCCCTGCCAAAATCTTTAACATTCCATTATGCAAGAGATCTTCCGCATCCTGTGTTGAAGTTCCATACCGCATGCACACGCCTAACAACGACGGCGCTGATTGGTCGTACCAATCAGTAATAGCCTGCCGGTCACCTTTCTTAAGGCGCTTTATAAACGATGGTTCAAACTGTTTTTGCATACGTTACAACTCAATAACACCAAAGTGGCGGGAAGTTGCCTGAGCAGCAACCTAAATAATAAAGGTATGCAAATATTTAACAGACCGTCCTGATGATTTATATTTTACTGACAACGGTTTAACGATTCCTGAAAAGGAATTACAAGATATGCCCATAATTAAATAATCATTACTCAAGGCATTAAAATTCACTGTCAATCTTTGTCTTTACAATGTTTGGTGACGGTTACCCACTACGATATTGAATGAGGAGACCCATTTGCCAGTTTAAAAAGTTCCTCTCAATTTTCCAGTATGTTGTTGCCCCAACTTTTGGTTTAACTTCCGGAAAAATTTCAGAATGATTTCAAGTTGGTTTATCATCCAAGTTTGGAAAAACAACCACCCGGGCAACGACCCAAATTCTTTTAAAAAATGGTACTTTTGCAGAAACTAATTATTCTGCCATGCGTTTTTTCGTTTTTAAAACACCCAAGCCGAAGTCGTTTACCTACATACCCCGTTACTACGATCCCGATAAGCTGGCACTGGAGCAGAAAAAGGCGGCCATGGGTCTTGATAGCACCTTGACACACCATGAACAAATCAGGTTACAGATGTCGAGAAGATGGCGTAGAGGAAGTTCCGTACAGGAAGGCACACCCATGTCGAAGGTTATCACTTATGCCATTTATGCCACCTTAATTTTAGGTAGTGTTTACCTGATTATGTTCACCGATTTTATCGAACGATTGCTTTCGGCTTTCGGAGTAACACACTAAGCCTTTATGTTAAACACGATCAAACTGCTCCCCGATTCTGTGGCCAACCAAATTGCCGCCGGGGAAGTGATACAACGTCCGGCTTCAGCAGTAAAAGAACTGCTTGAAAATGCCGTGGACGCAGGTGGTACTGTCCTCCATCTGATTGTCAAAGAAGCCGGGAAAACGCTCATCCAGGTGATTGACAATGGCAGCGGACTTTCAGTGATGGATGCGCGCATGAGCTTCGAACGGCATGCAACATCCAAAATCACCAAGGCTGATGATTTGTTTGCTATCCGAACCATGGGGTTTCGCGGAGAAGCCCTGGCATCGGTGGCCGCTATTGCCCAGGTGGAAATGAAAACCAGACCTCACGACGACGAAGTAGGTACCTGCCTGAAAATTGAAGGATCGAAATTGATAGAACAAAACCCGTGTCAATGTCAGTCAGGAACCAGTATTTCTGTCAGGAACCTGTTTTTCAACGTGCCGGCCCGCCGAAATTTTTTGAAAGGCGTGAATGTGGAAAACAGACATATCCTGGAAGAATTTATCCGCATCGCGGTAATACAATATGACATTGGTTTCTCCTATTTCAATAACGATAAACTGGTTTACAAGCTAACCCCCGGTTCGTTTAAATCGCGTATCGTGGGATTGTTCGGACAGCCTTATAATGAGCGTTTGTTGCCGGTAGAACAGAAAACGGAATTGGTGACCATTACCGGATTTATTGGGAAACCTGAATTCTCAAAGAAAACAAGAGGTGAACAGTATTTTTTCGTCAACAAACGATACATCAAGCATCCATACCTGCACCATGCTGTTAGCAATGCTTATACTGAATTGATTCCGTCAGATGCCTATCCCACGTACTTTATCAACATCGAAATCGACCCCGGCGAAATCGACATCAATATACATCCCACCAAAACAGAGATCAATTTTAAAGATGCACGGTTGGTGTACGCCATTTTACACGCAGCTATCAAGCAATCCATTGGCAAACACGCCCTTACGCCTACCATCGATTTTAATGTGGACCCCAGCATCGAAGCGGCCTTTTCCCAACGTCCTTCGACCAGCCTGAAACAACCTGAAGTGCGGGTGAACCCGGATTACAACCCATTTAAATCGAACCAGGAGATCAGCCGTGGTTTTAAAACACACGACAGACCGGCCCAATCTGAATGGGAAGCTTTGTTTGAAACAATAAAGAACCCGGAAGAAATTCAGCCAGAGCCCGACAAAACAGAATCAATTAACGATCTTGTGCCGGAAAGCGATGCCGGTTTTCTACAGGTACGACAAACCTACCTGGTTTGCAATGTGCGAACAGGCCTGCTGTTGATCCACCAACAACGAGCCCACGAACGGATCTTATATGAATTTTTCGTGAACCAACTCCAAAATCACCAACACATTTCGCAGCAGCAGTTATTCCCCGAACATCTGCATTTTTCGCCTGAAGATGCCAACATTCTCAGGCAACTGGATGCAGAATTAAAAAACCTTGGTTTTATACTGGAACCGCTTGGAACCAACACTTTTGTGGTGAATGGAACCCCACCCAATATAAACGAACCATTGTCGTTGCTGGAGCGGATTGTTGAAAACCACAAAAAGGAAGCCAGCAGTCTGAACTACGATCAAAATGCCATGTTGGCGAAGTCGATGGCCATGAGCATGGCCGTTAAAGCGGGTTTTAAATTATCAATTAAAGAAATGTCAGAGCTTTTCAATAATTTGTTTTCATGTCAGGTATCCTCCGTTTCGCCCACAGGAAAAAAAATATTTTGCATTATCAGCAGCGAAGAACTTGAGGGTTTCCTCAAATAATCAAATCTACTACAACAACAAAAAACCAGCTGGTAGACGATCACCTTCCACATGACAAGTTGTACGGTTATTTATCAATTGGCACCATCATTGCATACCCCTTGCCATTAAAATATACTATTTTTGCACCCTTATGATGCCATAAATAGTTACCCTTGAAGTTAATAAATTGAGAATTATCTAGGCTTAAGAAATAACAAATCAGAATTATCTATGCAACAATATCGTCCTTCAGGATTTGGCCTTCTGCCACCGGTAGTGAAAAACCTCTTGATCATCAATGGTTTATTTTTCCTTTCTACCCTGGCTCTTGGCTCCGCTTTTCAAATTGACCTGACCCAATATCTCGGGCTGCATTTTCCTGGGAGTCAGCATTTTGGCGTCTGGCAATTGGTCTCGTATATGTTCATGCATGCAGATTTTACCCATGTATTGTTTAACATGTTCGCACTTTGGATGTTCGGTAATGTACTGGAAAATGTTTGGGGATCAAAAAGGTTTTTAAACTATTACCTGGTAACAGGGATTGGAGCCGGACTTGTGCAATGGCTTGTTGGGTTTATCAGAATTCAAGGAATATTGCCCCAACTGACCCCCGAGGAGATTCAAATTGTGTATACACAGGGTGCAGATGTGATGAAGCAAGGCATGAACTATAGCCATGATGCCATGCGTATCCTCAACAATGTCGTCAACACACCCACCGTCGGAGCATCCGGGGCAGTATTTGGAATCTTGCTTGCTTTTGGCATGATGTTCCCTAACAGCCTTATTTACCTGTACTTTGCCATACCCGTGAAAGCCAAATACTTCGTTATGGGATATGGTGCGGTAGAATTGTACATGGGTTTTAGCAACAACCCAACAGACAATGTGGCGCATTTTGCACACCTTGGCGGGATGATTTTCGGATTTTTCCTCATCATGTACTGGAAGAAAAAAGGGAAATTGTTTGATTAATCATTAAAAACAACTGACAGCATGATGCCATTTCAACAGCCGGTCAATACAGGCACCTTTTTCAGGAACCTCTTTTTAGGTCCAGGCATCCTTTCGCGCCTTATCTTGATTAATACGCTGGTTTTTCTCGTGATTAATGTCATCAGTCAGCTCATGTGGCTTTTTGGCACGGAAGCATCCGGTACTGACGAGTTAAGCTATATTGGTCAATTTCTGGCACTTCCCTCCGACCTCACCTCATTGGGCCAGATGCCCTGGACGATGATCACCTACATGTTTACCCAGGAAGGATTCTTCCATTTATTGTTTAACCTGATTATGCTCTATTTTGGAGGCACGATATTTCTGGAGTACTTAAGCGAGCGAAAATTATTGACCACCTATCTACTTGGCGGTATTACCGGGGCCATCTTCTTCGTTGGTGCCTTTAACCTGTTTCCTGTTTTTCAACATGTTACCTCCGAAGCAGTCGCCATCGGAGCCTCTGCATCCGTCCTGGCTATTTTTATTGCCATTGCTACCTATGTTCCTGATTACACAGTCCATTTGTTTCTGTTTGGGCGTCTAAAAATGAAATACCTTGCTATCGCCTTTATTGGTATCGATTTATTGAGTATCCAGCATGGCAATCCCGGAGGGCACATTGCTCATCTGGGCGGTGCACTTTGGGGATTTGCATACGCTTTCCAGTTAAAAAAAGGAAACGATTTCTATCGAATCTTTGACTGGTTTAAAAAGCCAGTGACCTCCTCCCACAGAGCATCCATGAAATATACCACCAGCCGCCCCGGAAACAGCAAGCCTCTGTCAGATGTTGAATACAACAGCAGGCGCGTAGCCACCCAGGAACAAATTGACAAAATACTGGATAAAATCAGTAAATCGGGATATTCAAGCCTGTCGGCAGATGAAAAAGAACTGCTGTTTAAATCGAGTAATAAAAAGTAGTTTTCCACACGATTATATTTTATTTCAATAGGTTAATTATTATTCAGTTGGAAAAAGGTTTAGATAATTAGCCAGTCTGACACTCATCACTACATCAGGATGCCAAATTTTGGCTTATTTTAGTGCCCAAATTAACCGTAACATTGAACTTGTTTAAATACACATCTAAAAAAACCTCCAATACGAGCAGCCTGGTCAGGGTCTTGCTCTACATCGTTACTGTGCTAAATCTGGTTGCATTGGCTGCGTTTGTTTTTGGGTTGATGGCAGGAAAAATACCACCTTCATCAAATGGCTATATTCCAATTTTTGGTTTGTTTTTTCCCCTGATTTTATTTGCCAATGTAGTATTCATGGTATTTTGGTTGATCAGAAAAAGCTGGTTTACAGTTATTCCCGTTATCATTTTAGTCTTTGGAGCAAACAACTTCTTCGATAATTTTCAACTGCCTTTTCATACCGATTCCGCCGACAACGCTCAGGGAGTTGTGAAGGTATTAACCTATAACGTACAGCAGTTCAGGGATGGGAACAAAACGTCGCAGCCCGGCATTCAGAGTGAAATCCTGACCTTTATCAACAATGAAAAGGCCGACATTGTTTGTCTTCAGGAATACCAAACAACCGGTCGCCAGATTTACGAGACACTCAAACACACACGTGACGAACTGAACACGGGCATTTATTACTACGAAAGCTATTTTAATCCTAAATACGATCTGCTATCAGGGATGGTGATTTTTTCCAAATATACCGCTGTGGACAAGGGCAAACTTAAAATAGAGGGTTCACGCACCTTTGGGATTTATACCGATTTGCTGATCAATGAAGATACGGTCAGGGTTTTTAATATTCACCTGGCAAGCATCAAGCTGGGAAAGGAAGACCTTGGATTTGTTTCAAGTCCAACTAACGAAAGCCAGGAGCAACTCAAAGTTAAATCACTGGCAATCTATCAAAAACTCAACAAGGCCTTTTTACTTCGTGAAAAACAGGTTGATTTGCTCAAGGATATGATAGTGAATACTACCTACCCGATTTTACTGTGTGGCGACTTTAACGATACGCCTTCATCGTGGGTTTACCATCAGCTTCAATCCCATTTAAACGACAGTTTCGTTGAACGTGGAAAAGGAATCAGTATTACCTTTGCAGGACCGATCCCCTTGTTGCGAATCGATTATATCCTGCATTCAGGATTTAAGACCACTCAATATGCAAGGCATCGATTTAAACGCTCCGATCATTTTCCGGTAACAGCCTCACTTAAACTAACACACTAAAAATTTACAAGATGAAAAAATTAATCTTCTCCCTTTTATTCAGCGCTCTTCTGACCTTTACATTGTCAGCACAAAACGCGTTTTATGATTTTACAGTCACCGACATTGATGGAAACCCTTATGACCTAAGTCAATTAAAAGGCAAAAAGATCATGGTGGTAAACGTGGCCTCAAAATGCGGATTTACCCCTCAGTACGAGCAACTTGAAGCACTATATCAAAAGTATAAGGACAGCAATTTTGTCATCATCGGTTTCCCGGCAAATAACTTCAAAGAACAAGAGCCCGGGACCAATGAAGAGATCAAATCTTTTTGCACGCTTAATTACGGTGTTACGTTTCCAATGATGGGGAAAATTTCGGTGAAAGGCGATGACATGGCACCACTTTATCTATGGCTAACCGAGAAGGAACTAAATGGTGTTTCCAACTCATCAGTTAAGTGGAATTTTCAAAAATACCTGATCAATGAACAAGGTGTTCTTGAGGATGTAATCAATCCCTGGGTGACCCCTGAAAGCGATAGTATCGCCAAATGGATTGAAGGAAAGAAATAATGAGGAAGCATGTTGCCTTATTTGTAATGGGTATCACCAAAAATGGCGCAAGCGTCCGCTTGTGCCTCGGTATGTCCCCTCTGGCACTATCATTTATCCAAATAACCCCGACACCAATCCTCCATCATGGGTTAAGGTTTGCCCTGTAACATAACGGGACCAGGGCGAAAGTAACCACAAGGCCAGGGTAGCCATTTCTTCAGGTTTGCCCATCTCACCTACCGGAATTTCCAGTTCAAAAGCAGCAGCGGCCTTATCAACGGTGATGCCTTCTATCTCACTTTTCTTGATAAAAAGCCTTTCCATAGCTGGCGTCCGGTGATAGCCCGGAGCAAGAATGTTTGCCGTAATTCCCTGATGTGCCACCTCCCGTGATAAGGTTTTAACAGCTCCCACAACCGCTGCGCGCAACGCATTACTCAATACCAGATTTTTTATGGGTTGCTTTACTGATACACTTTCAATAAAAAGCAATCTTCCATAGCCCTTTTTCTGAAAATAGGGCACCACCTTTTTTGCCAAAGCCATTTTCCAACGCAAAACAGATTGATAAGCATCGTCCCATTGTTGCATATCCATATGATCAAAACCACCTGCCGGTGGACCACCTGCATTAAACACGACCCCGGAAGCGTTGTTTTCTTCCATCCAAACCAAACATTGGTCATGTACATCATCACGCATCATATCACCAGCCAAACATTCAACCTGATTTGGAAAAGCCAGCACCAGGGGTTCAAGTTTTGAAAGGGTTCGGCTTACTGCCAGTACTTTTGCACCTTCAGAAGCCAGCAGCGTTGCAATGGCGTTGCCAAACCCACTGCCAGCACCACCTACTACAAAAGCCTGATTTTCTATTTTAAAATTCATCACAAACGTTTTTTTCAAAAATAGTAAAACCTGATGAAGTAAACGAGTTTTTTACAGATACGGGCCACTTAAATTCGTTGCATTTTACTATTAATAAAAGCTGTTATCCCCCGGAAATACCTACTTTTGCCCCTTCATAAACCAAAGATGAAGTTTCGGAACAACCAATTATTAAAAGGAACCATCGCCATTAGCTTTTCGGCTATTTTGTGGGGATTCGACGGGGTAGTGCTCACGCCAAGACTGCATAACCTCGGGGTGGATTGGGTTGTTTTTGTACTTCATGCTTTTCCCTTTATACTGATGAACCTATTCCTGTTCAGGGAATACAAAAACCTCAAAACGTTTATAAAACAGGATTACCTCATGCTGTTTTTAATCGCGTTTTTTGGGGGAGCTGTTGGTACTGTTTCCATTGTAAAGGCACTGTTTCTTGTAAACTTTGAGCAATTATCGGTGGTAGTTCTTCTACAGAAACTTCAACCCATTTTTGCCATCGTCCTGGCGTCCATTTTACTAAAGGAAAAAATCGGCAAACATTTTCTTTTGTGGGCCGCCCTGGCCATTGTAGCCAGCTATTTTTTGGCTTTTGGCCTCAGCATTCCAACCTTAACCACTGACGACAATACCCTCCACGCGGCACTTTATGCTGTGTTGGCCGCGTTTTCGTTTGGTAGTTCAACGGTATTTTCAAAGAAACTATTGCAAAACCACAATTTTATAACAGCTACCTTTTTCAGGTATGGTTTTACATCGCTCATCTTATTGGTTTTTGTATTGCTTTCGGGAAGTTATATAGAGTTTTATCATACCACCCCTATCCACTGGATATTCTTTCTCATCATTGGCCTGACCACAGGATCGGGTGCGATTTTCATTTATTACTACGGGCTTCGCCGGGTAAAAGCCATTGTAGCCACCATCAGTGAGTTGCTTTTCCCTATTTCGGCTATTCTTTTCGACTACCTGTTCAACAACAGCATACTTTCCCCGGTACAGATAATCAGTGCGTTGGTCATGGTTTTTGCCATCATCCGATTGAGCAATCTGAAGCACTAGTCAGTTAAAAGTTATTTTTTATAAAACAAACCGAACCTCTGGCATGGTGGAGAAAAAAGAAGTATCTTTAACCGTGAAATGAATCATTAACTTAATTCTTTATTATCATGTCAGACGATCTCAGATTGGTTTACACAGGCTCACGGGTAGAGGGTCTTTTTCTGGAAGAAATACTGGAAGAAAATGGCATTGGCGTTATCCGCCGCGATACGCTAAGTTCAAGTCTACAAGCCGGATGGGTTGATGGCTCCCCTGAAGATGCGGTTCGGTTATTCGTTGCCACTGAATTTAAGGACGAAGCCTTAAAAATTCTACGAGAATATTTTGATTCACTGGAAAAAAAGTAATGGATGGGAAAATTATCTATGAGGTAATTCGGGTAATTAACAACATCCCCCTATTTTTAGAGGAACATTTTCTTCGCTTTCAAATTTCAGCGTCCTTACTTCAAATAGACATTCCTGAGATCGGTTTTGTAAAAAACAGCATTCAAAGGCTAATTGAAACAAACAGACTACATGCTGGAAACATCCGGTTTCAAATTTCGGTAACAAACAAAAAACCAGCTATTTGGGACTGTTGGATAACTCCACATCATTATCCCAATCAAACACAAGTTGAAGAAGGTGTTAAAACAGGACTTTACCAAGCCATCAGGCCCACTCCCAATGTAAAAATTTGGTACCAGGATCTGCGGCTGAATACTGAACAATATTTGAAAGAGACCGGATTTAGTGAAGTTCTCCTTACCAATAACGGAATGATAACGGAGGGTAGTCGTTCCAATTGCTTCTTTGTTACGACGAATCAGCTATTCACCCAGGAAAGCCAACTGGTGCTACCGGGAGTCACCCGCAATGTTTTAATCAAGCTCATCCAAAACATGGGAATCACATTGGTAGAAAAACGAATTCATGTTCATGAATTAAACCGGTTTCAATCGGCTTTTCTAACCAGTACCTCCTTTGGGATTTTACCGATACAATCTATTGATGATCAGTCATTTTTAGTTAACAACCCACTCATACATCAACTACGTCTTGCTTATCAGGAAACTTGCGAAAACGATCTGAAACACTTTGTCTGGTAACATGATCTGACTTTAGCAATCCATTTTTTGTATTTTTACGTCCAAATTACAACCGCATGATTGTTGGGAAAATAAAAAGTTGGTTATTCATCATTGGAATTTTGGTTGGATCACCCATTTGGGGACAGAAGGAACTTCCAAAGGATTTTTGTTTAAATGCAGATGAAATCCAATTGTTTTCTAAGATTAACGAGCTTAGGGTTACTTACGGTAAGGAAGCCCTTCAGCTGTCGGCATCGCTTTCCTTTGTTGCTAAGACTCATGTAAATGATTTGATGACCAATCATCCCGATACATCGGTTTGCGGCCTGTCGAGCTGGTCGGACAAAGGAAATTGGAAAGCCTGTTGCTACAACGCGTACATCCCGACCCCTGAGTGCATGAGGGATAAGCCAAAAGAACTCACACCTTACCCCTACCACGGCTATGAGCTGGTAACTTATTTCGATGACCTGATCAATATAGACTCGGTTGTTTCCTTGTTTTCTGACACCAAAGAAGTACTCAATCTGATACTCAGCCAGGAAGATCAAGGCAAAAAAAAGTGGGCTTGTTGTGGCATAGGCATCAACGATCATTATGTATCAATTTGGTTTGGGCAGCGTAAAGATGCCTTGCCTTCACCGGAACCGTGTGATGGTATTGAGTTGATAGAAAAGAGCACCCCAATCAATCAATCCATTTCCCCCGGATTGTTCTATCTCATTTTTGGCAGCTTCAACAGTTTGCAAGAGGGAAAAGAGGCCCTTAAAAAGTTGAAGAAAGATGATTTTACCGATGCAGGGATACTCAATAAAAATGGAAAAATCAGGATCTATTTAAGTAAGTTTAATTCATTAAAAGAAGCCATGTTTGCCAAGCAACAATTACCCATTGCTTATAGCGAAGCGTGGATATTAAAAGAGTAAGATGAGCGAATATCAACTTAAGGAGGTAAGCAATCCACGTCTGGAAAAACAATTTCTGGATGTTGTTGATTTAATATACTATAATGTCCCTCAATGGGTCAGGCCACTCGATGGCGAAATAAAGAAAGTATTTGACGTTAACAAAAACAAGCGGTTTTTGCAAGGAAATGCCATCAGGTGGATATTATTCGATTCGCAGCAACGCTTGTGTGGTCGAATAGCGGCATTCTTCGATGAGTTTACCTCATCGAGCCATCAACAACCAACGGGAGGGGTGGGTTTTTTCGAATGTATCAACAATCAGGAAGCCGCCAACGTGCTTTTCGACCAGGCCAAAAAATGGTTGCAACTCCAGGGGATGCAAGCCATGGATGGCCCTGTCAACTTTGGAAACCGTGATTTTTTTTGGGGCTGTCTGAAAGAGGGTTTTCATCGCCCGTTGTTTAACATGCCCTTTAATCCTGGCTATTACAATGATCTGTTTACCCGTTACGGATTTGAAAATTATTTTAACCAATACACCTATCATGTTTTGATCTCACCTGAATCGGTCAGCCCCATTGTCCACTTCAAAGCCGAAAGATTAAAAAGAGACCAAAAATTTACTTTTTCAAATTATGATAAAAAATCAGACCACCTGATTGCCGCGGAATTCAGCGAAGTATTTAACAAAGCGTGGGCAAATTTCCCGGGAGTAAGACCCATATCGACCGGTGACGCGACTGCAATAATTCATTCTTTAAAACCCATCATCGATCCACGTCTCATCATTCTGGCACACTACCAAACCCAACCAATTGGATTTTTTATTATGATTCCTGATTTAAACCAAATCATTGGTAAATTTCATGGCAAGATGAATTGGGTGAATAGGTTAAGGTTGCTCTATGGATTAAAAGTCCAAAAAAAGTGTTCTCGGGTGATTGGATTAATATTTGGCGTAATTCCCGAATTTCAAGGCAAGGGCATTGAAGCAGGATTGGTAAAGCAATTCGAAGAAAACGCCACCCAAAAGAATTTCCCTTATACAGATATGGAAATGAACTGGATAGGCGATTTCAACCCGACCATGATGAAACTGGTGGAGCTGATTGGAGGCAGGATTTATAAAACACATGTAACTTACCGTTACCTTTTCGATCGCACACTTCCCTTTGAAAGGGCAGCCACATTAAACTCAAATAATTAACACCATCATGGAATCAATTGTCAGCTATGTGTTCATCGGTTTGGTTCTGGTTGTATCACTTATCACCTACAGGTACAAACGAATTAAAATAAGACAATACGTTCTTTCGGAACAACTATACCCGAAGCTTGTTTTTAGTCTGTATATCGAAAAACACCTTGGAAAAATAGCTGCAAATATCCTTCAATTAAAAGCACTGGATGACCTCACCATTGAAAAGATTTGCCTTGAGCTCATTACTAAAAAAAGGGAATTTCATTATTATGATTTAACGGAACACCAGCTTGTAACCGATGTTCCCATGCGAATAAAATCGAATCAGGGTTTCAAATACAGGATTGATTACAAACAACTTACCGAATTACTCGAAAAAGGGGAATTACCCTTTAGAACTTTTCGATTCGTAGTGACTGATCAAATTGGCAGAAAATACAAAACACACGAGTTGGGTCTCAACAAGAAATGGCAACTATTTCGTCCCGACAGCGGAAATTACAATTAGGCCCGAAGATCAATCAATTAACCTACCGTTTATATTTTAACAAGACCTCAAGCAGCTTGCTTATTATAAGGGGCTTTGATATAAAATCGTCACACCCGGCATCTTTGGCTTTCTGTACCTCCTGTGTCATAGCATAAGCTGTTTGAACGATAATAGGTAAATCAGGAAACTTTTGTTTTAGTATCCTGGTAGCTTCAAATCCATTCATCAATGGCATATTCAGGTCCATCAACACAATCCAGGGCAATTCATTTTCAGTGCAGTAAGAAACAGCCTCCTGGCCATTGTGAACCCAAACAGGTACACCATCATATTTTAACAATACCAACTCAAGCAGGTGATAACTGTCGATATCGTCTTCAACGATAAGCACTTTTCGTCCTTTAAACGAAATTTCAGGTTGATGAGCACTTCGCTCTTTACCGGTTGCTTCAGGCCCTGAATAAGGAATCGAAAACCAAAAGGTAGAGCCAACTCCCTCTTTCGAACTCAGGTTAAGTGTCCCACCCAAAAGCAACGCCAGTTTTTTTGCAATGGACAACCCTAATCCCACTCCATCGTATTTTCGGGTATGGCCATCATCGGCTTGTCGAAAGGCCTCAAAAATAAAACTTCTTTTTTCTTGGGGAATTCCAATACCAGTATCACGAACATAAAACCTGATCACGGGTTTACCATGCTGAAGTCTGTTTTCAAATCCACATTCTACCGTTCCTTCTTCTGTAAATTTAAGAGCATTTTTCAACAAATTCATCAAGATCTGTTGTAAGCGTCTTTTATCAGTAAAAATAGAAATCGGGGCCATTGAAGGCTCGAACTTGAAAAGTACTTCCAGGTGGTCGCGATTGAGAGCGGTTCGTTCGGAGAGGGTAATTTCCCTGATGACGGTTAAAAAATGAATTAAATCAAACGTTTCCTTACTTAGCTTGATTTGTCCTGAGTCGATCAGCGTGATATCAAATAGTTGCTCTACAAGGTATAACAGGTGTTTCCCGCTATCGTTTATAATTTGGGCATATTTACCCACTTCAGCGGTTTCCATTTTAATATCCATCAAACTTGAAAAGCCCATGATGGCATTCAATGGAGTGCGCAATTCGTGCGACATGTTAGCTAAAAAAGCCGATTTTAGTTTGTCTGACTCCTTTGCCTTGTCTAATGCCATCTTAAGGTCTTCTATGGCCTGGTGGTAATCTGAAACATCACGAGCAAAGGTGACAACACCCACTACTTTATTGTCTTCAATAACCGGTGCTAAATTAACCCATAGAATATGCTCTACTCCACCGGCAAATAAAACCACTATTTCAAATTGTCGCTTCTCTCCGCCAAGAGCACGGGCATATTCCTGAGCCACCCAATTTTTGTCGTTCTCTCTCAAGATCAGGTTATATGGTTTACCTATGAACTTATCGAATTGAAAACCAGTAACATCTTCAACATGTTGATTAAAAAATGTAAAGCAACCCTGTATATCGGTAACCCATACCAAATCATTGGAATTTTCTACCATGGTCCTGTATCGTTCTTCTGAATGCTTTAAATCCACTTCCATTTTCATGCGCTGGGTAACATCATAACTAACACCAATAATTCTGATGGCAATTCCTTTATCATCTTTATCCAACACAGCTTTTGATATCACCAAACGGGTACCTTTGGCCGGATTGTTAACGCTATGTTCCAATGTAACTTTATCGCCCGATTTTATGAGTTCACGAATCTTAATTAAGACGCGGTTGATATCCTCCGGGCATACATATTTGCGAAATATTTTGATGGGATGCTGTGGTGCTGATTCAGTAACTCCGTACATGAGCGAAAACTCATCGTTCCAATTAAGCTGATTGGTATTCAAATCCCATTCCCAAATCCCCAGTTCAACAGCTTTTACAGCCAACTCCAGTCGGGCGGTAAGGTTAGCGATTTCCTTCTCTGCTTCCTTCTCCCTGGAGATATCGTGGTTTAACGCGACTGTGCCAATGTTTTCGCCATTTTTATTAATGAGCTTTGAAACAGAAGTCAGTATATTCAGTTTATGTCCATTTTTATGTTCATGGATCACTTCATTGGTAATTCTACCATAACGACTGAAATGCCCTTCAATCTCATCCGGTGAGATTCCTATGTACTGTGGTTTAAGCACTTCACCGTACCCACGGCCCAACACCTCTAATTCAGACCAGCCATAAGTACGTTCAGCGGCCTCATTCCAGCTTTTAATTAAAAAATGTGTGTCGGATGAAATTACCGCATCGGAAACATTTTCCAAAACTGTAGCCTGATAAACAATCTGTACCACTTTTTCATTCACCAGTTCATCCAGTTTGGTATTTTCTTCCCTTAGTTTGTCTTCGGCTCTTTTAATTCGCAGCATCACATGAATTTGAGAAGCCAATTCACCCGGATCAAAAGGTTTTGACATCACGGCATCTGCCCCTGTTTCAAGTCCTTTAATCCTGTTTTCAGTCTTATGACCTATTGCCGATAATAGAATGATGGGGATATTTCTCAATTCGGGATCAGATTTTAAGTGTCTGCAGGTTTCAAATCCATCCATTCCGGGCATCATAATGTCGAGCAATATTACATCCGGATGCTCTTTTTTTGCCTTAGCGATTCCTTCTTTACCCGAAGATGCGAAATAAAATTTTGTATCAAATAAAATCGATGAAAGGGCACCTTGTATCACAATTTGATTGTCACGCTGATCGTCGATTGAAAGTAGCTTAATCATAGTGCTGACTATTTATAAAATATTCAGGGATATTAGAGTGTACATAAATTCATAACCATTATATGGATTTCCAGGTTTTTAAGTTTCACAGTAGACCGTTTCATATATGACTACGACAAAGATTTCAGGTACTCCATTCTACATTTGAATCTTTCGACCAAACTGTCAGAAAGGATGTTGCAATGTAATAAAATTTTCGTCACGATGCTGGCGGATCAGAATTCTTTTTAGAGTCCGGTCTAAAAAGGTAATAGAACGGTTTCAGCCACCTTTACCCCTCCCTGTTGCCGGCAGACAGAAATCCCAAAAGGGGAAGTGGCTGAAAATCAGTTTTCATGATTCACCCTTTTAGACTGAACTTCTTTTTGAATTTCTTATGAAACCTCAGCCATCCTCATCCAACCCTGTCAATTTAGCGCTTATTTGCCACAGACGATCCTGAACCCTGGTGTCGTAGGAAATTGCTACCGATTTTGAAGGACGGCTATTCAACAGATACTGACCGTTAAATTCAGGCATTTCTGCACTTAATGCGGCAAACACTTCATGTTTTGCACCCAGTTCAACCGTTGCACCACCGGAACCCCAACCGGTACGCAGTAATTTGGTATTGATCATGCCGGGATGAAGACAGACTACCTTCAAACCCGAATCGCCAAATTTGCGATGTAACTTATATGTAAATAATACATTACACAGTTTTGAAAGCGCGTATGATTCGTAACCGTCAAAATTTTTTTTCCCTGTCAGGTTATCAAAATCGATGGTTCGTGCCTGAGCCATGGAACTCACGTTTATAACTCTTGGATTTGTCGATTGGAGCAAAACCGGCATGAGCCGTCGTGTAAGATAATAAGAAGCCAGGTAATTGACCATGAATGTTTTCTCAATTCCATTGGGCAAAATCTCCCGGTTGAGTTCTATTATTCCAGCGTTATTTAACAGGATATCTGGCTTAAGCTGTTTTTTATGCAAATCATCAATCAGTTGGTCGATGCTATTAAAATCCTCGAAGTCGGCTATCAAATACTCGATATTGGCATGAATATCCTGTCGTTTGAGCTCATCCACCGTTTGATTAACCTTTTGAGCGTTCCGTCCATGTATAATCACCCTCAACCCCTGAGCACTGATTAATTTTGCGGTCTGTTTTCCAATACCATCGGTAGCTCCGGTAATTAAAATTGTTTTCATTTTGAAGGGTTAATCAACAGCAGCAAAGATAGGAAGGAAAATGAAAAGACACCTTTACATGGCCATGGATTTAGACCGATTCCTTTTTATAGATATTGTACTATATTTGGCGACTGAATCTAAACAATAAAAAAATGAAGTTATTAGCAGGTAAAACAGCCCTTATCACGGGAGCGGCCAGAGGAATTGGAAAAGCCATCGCGCTGAAGTTTGCCAGTGAGGGTGCGAATGTTGCATTTTCAGATTTAAACCACGACGACAACATGATGGCTACAGAAGCCGAGATTGCCGCACTGGGTGTAAAAGCAAAAGGATATGCCTCCAATGCCGCCATTTTCGATGACGGTGAAAAGCTAATCGATCAGGTAGTTGCGGACTTTGGTACGATCGACATCCTCATCAATAATGCCGGTATTACGCGCGACAATCTATTGATGCGCATGCAGGAAAAGGACTGGGACATGGTGCTAACGGTTAATCTTAAATCGGCGTTTATCCTGACCAAAGCCGTTCAACGCGTCATGATGAAACAACGCTCCGGTTCGATTATCAACATGAGCTCTGTGGTAGGTGTGAGTGGAAATGCCGGACAATCGAATTACTCGGCTTCTAAAGCAGGATTGATTGGATTTACCAAATCAATCGCCCAGGAGTTGGGATCGAGAAATATCCGTTGCAATGCCATTGCTCCGGGTTTTATTCAAACCGAGATGACGCATAAACTTTCGGATGAAGTGCGTGACGAGTGGATAAAGAACATTCCATTGCGCCGTGCAGGGCAACCCGAAGACGTGGCCAACGTAGCCGTCTTTTTGGCCTCCGACCTTTCATCATACGTCTCTGGCCAGGTAATCAATGTTTGTGGTGGTATGGATACCTGAGAAATAATTGAAATCATATAAAAACCGTGAACAAATTGTTCATGCTTTTTTTATATGAACATAAGCAGGCATTTCAGTACTTTTGCAGTAAATCTTGTTTATGTGGGCGAACGACCTGATCATTTCTTATTCGTGGTGGAGCATCATTCCGGTTTTGGCAACAGGATTGGCTTTCGCTGCTATATTATACTTTTATAACAGGAAGAACAAACTCAGTACCTCAATAACGGTTATCCTATTCATCGTCAGGTTTTTGTCTGTAAGCTTGCTGGCCTTTTTATTGCTTTCTCCCTATTTAAAATCGAACATAAAGCATATTGAAAAACCGGTAATCATTGTCGGCATCGACAATTCAGCTTCTATGATCCAAACGGGCGACTCGCTGTATTATAAAAACGAATTTCAACAGCAGTTAACCAATACCCTGTCACTGCTGGGCGAAAATGCCGAGGTGGTATCCTTTTTATTTGGCAACGAGATCACCGCTGGTGATAAGCCAGACTTTTCGGATGGAAATTCAGATTACGGAGCTTTTTTCGATTTTGTAAATTCGGCATGGACAGGGGAAAACACTGGTTTGATTTTATTGATAGGTGATGGAAATTACAATGCGGGGTTCGATCCGGCCTACTTGGCTCAAAACCTACAAATACCTATTATTTCGGTAGCCATGGGCGATACTTCAGAAAAAGCAGATGCTTCAATAAAAGAAATCCGGATGAACAATACCGCGTTTCTAAACGACATAGTGCCCGTAGAAATAACCTTTGAAGCGACGAAATTGATGGGTCAACAGCTTCATTTAACTGTTTCCGGATTTGGAAAAACAAGCTATTCTCAAAATTATCCTGTTAAAACAACGCGTGTAACCCAAACGGTTACTGTTCCCATCGTAGCTGACAAAGCTGGTAAACATCGCATTCAAATTGTAATAGATGACTTTGAGGGAGAACTCAACACCGACAACAATTCCCGCAACATATTTCTTGATGTGATCGAAAGTAAGCAAAAGATTCTCCTGCTGGCCTTTTCACCTCATCCGGATGTAGCAGCCATACATCAAACTTTAAAAACCAACAAAAACCTGGAGGTTACCACTGCTTATATCCCTGATTTTAAGGGCAACCCGTCTGATTTTGATTTGGTTATCCTGCATCAACTTCCGGCTAAGGGTCACGGGGCTTCCGGGGTGTTGGATCAAATTTCAAATGCCCATCTGCCAACCCTTTTTATCTTAGGAAATCAAAGTGAAGTGTCAGTATTTAACAGATACTTTGGAGGTTTAAAAATTTTAAGCACCGCTAACAGGACTGATGAGGCCATTGCCCAATTCAATCCTGCATTCAGCCTGTTTACTGTCTCGGGTGAGGATCAAAAGGAGTTCAACCAGTTTCCACCTCTTTCGGTTCCTTTGGGAAGTTACCAAACCAATCCCTCTTCCATAATTTTCTGTACTCAGACCATAAAAGGGTTCGCCACCGAATTACCAATGGTGCTTTTTTATCAAACTCCTGAAAGAAAAACAGGTGCAATTACCGGTGAAGGGCTTTGGCGTTGGCGCATGTACGATTACTTAAAAACGGGTAATTACAACGCTTTCAATACTTTTCTGAATAAGAGTGTTCAATTTTTAATTTCAAAAACCGACAGACGGCCCTTTAAAATCATTGTCCGGGATGACTTTAAGATTTTCGATCCCGTTGTTTTACGAGCAGAGTGTTTCAACGCCAGTTTCGAGCAAATAAATTCAGAAGAAATCCCACTCACCCTGATAAACGAATCCGGCGAACACTTTCATTACCTGTTTTCAGCCGAAGGAGCAGGATACAAACTTGACCTGGGTCATCTGCCCGAAGGAATTTATCGCTATACATCAACCGCTAACTGTCAGGGTAAAAATTGGACTGAAACCGGAGAATTTGTCGTTACGGGTATGCTGTCCGAGACCATGGTCACCCGTGCAAACCACCGGGTTTTATACCAACTTGCCGAGCTACATGACGGTGCCGTCATTTATCCGAATCAATTGGATCAAATTGCACAACTTGTAAAGAATAAAAACCTGAAAAGCAGTATTAACTACGAAACAAAATTGGTTGAACTCGAATCGATGCCGGCAATATTCATACTTCTTGTTTTCCTGCTTTCCTTCGAATGGTTTATAAGAAAATATTTTGGGACTTACTAAACCATTTACAACCGCATCTCAGGTAGAAGTTCGTTAAAATTCACCTCCCAATTGAATGCAAAGCAGTGCTGCCATTAAAATTTTTTCTTGAAACTGAATAAGCGTGGAATGGTTTTAAGAATTATCAGCAAATCAGTCCAAGGTCCCGACACCATAGAATATTGATTATCGAGACGGATACGCTCTTCTGCCTCCAGGTTTTCTTCATTGCTTACCTGCCAAAGTCCTGTAATACCTGCCGGCGCCAAAAAACGATACGACCATTCATCCGTTGTTAATTTTTCGGCTTCATACAAAGGCAGCGGACGGTTACCAACGATAGACATGTCCCCTTTCAACACATTGTAAAACTGCGGAAATTCATCCAAATGAATCGTCCTCATAATCCTCCCTACACGGGTAATCCGCGGATCGTTTTTCACTTTAAAAAATGCTGAATGAAGCAATTTTTCACGCTTGTTGCGCAGGTATTGATTTTCACAAATCTCTACTCCATCGATAAACAATATCGGTGAACACGTTTTGCCTCCCGGGATGCAATCAGGGCAAACAGAAATGGTAGAAAATCCGATTCCGCTCTTTTTATGCGAAATCAAGTATTGGTTCATGTCAGAAAGTTGTGATCGTTGCTGATCAGCATTTTTAAACATGGTACGAAACTTATAGAAATCAAACAAATCGTAACCTGTACCAACCCTTTGCGTAACATAAAAAACCGGACCTTTTGAATCCAGCTTAATAGCCAGAGCCATTAATAGACCAAAGGGGAAAAAAACGATGAGGGCGATAAGCGAAAATACAATATCAAAAGTGCGCTTTCCAACTCCTATGCGGCAAGTCTCGAACCTAATATCTAATGGAATATTTTTTTTACTCAATGTATCTTATTTTTTACTGGAAGTATGTATCAAAATCAAACCCAATCTTCTCTATAGCAGCTCTATTTCGGCGGATAAAAGTAACAATTTCTTCAATAGATATACTATAAGTAACTCCGTAGTTAATTAATTTAACTTTTTCAAGGAAAACATCCCCATCGTAAGGCTGATTTCCAATCTGCAAATTATCCTTGTCTGTCGCAGGTTTAACGATAAGCAGATCAGTTGATGACGTCGAGGAAGCCATACCCACCCATTCCATGTTAGGCAATCCATCTTTGATGGCAAATACCGGACTCCCACTGATACCATGGTTATAGAGTGCATCTGTTAGAAAGAAACCTTTGTTATTTTTTTTTGGATTGCTAACCAGAGCCTTGGTTACCATCAGGTTACCAATAGGATATCCAACAATATATACAACCGATCCCCACTCAAAAAGCGAGGTATTTCCAATGGGATAATGAAGTACCTGTACCGGTGAAATAGTTGATGTAAGTTTTCGTGATAACAAGGCAATATCCTTCACTTTATCCATCGCAACAATTTCAACAGGTTCTCCGTCGGGTAATCCGGTAACATAGGTTTGTTGTTTAACAATTACCGAAACAGTTGCCAAAGCATCCGGATACTTTGTACTCCATGTAAATAAGGAGTCGGGAAATTCAATTACATGTGCACAAGTGATTAGCCCAACCAAATTGTTCCTGTGATACACAATGGTAGCCGTACCGCTTACTGATTCATTCGATATCGTTTGGCTTATTGAATGCTTGTTAATTATTTCCTCTGAAATCATATTTCGTCGAATTCTATCTTCAGGATTAAATGCATAGGTGGCATAAAATGCAATACAGTCAAGCTTCTTCACCGACTCGGATATCATGTCGAGGCTTTCAGAAATAGAAGTGGAAGGAAACTCACTATCGTATCGACCATTGGCAAAATCATCATGATAACCATTTGTGTGCTGAACGGCACAACCTGAAAGCAAAAAGCACATAATAATCAGGTTTAATACGATTTTTCCGGGTTTCATTTAAATTAAAATGAGGATTAATTGGACACAATAAAAATAGCACAATATTAAATAAAAAAAGCACTATTTTAGATATTTTGTACTTTTGCCGCCCAACTATTTATACCATCGGTTGACGACACAATCTGTTTTGGAAATATTGGCCCTAAAATGTACCGGTATTTCAAATGGTGAAATCAATCACAAAAAATGAAAATATGAAAATTAGTAACAACAAAGTAGTTACAATGACTTACGTTCTAAAGTCGGACGATGAAAATGGTGAAATCATCCAGCAGGTTGATACCGACAGACCATTTGTACATTTATTTGGAAACGGATCATTACTACCCGCGTTCGAAAAAAACCTGAATGGATTAAAAGCAGGCGACACTTTCGCATTCCCACTGACCCCTGAAGAAGGTTACGGGGTTGAATCTCCTGAGGCCATTTTGGATTTGGAAAAAGAAATTTTTATGGTCGATGGAAAATTCGACAGTGAATTGGTTGCTATCGGGAAAGTTTTAACAATGCAGGACCAGGATGGCAATCCACTCGAAGGTCTCATTTTAGAGATTGGAGATGAAAAAGTAAAAATGGATTTTAACCACCCGCTTGCTGGGAAAAAACTGCACTTTTCAGGGACAGTGCTGGAAGTCCGCGGTGCCAGCCATGAAGAACTAAATCATGGACATGTTCACGGAAGTGGTGGCCATCACCATTAATATAACCGATTATTTATAGAGAAGAAAAACCGTTGGCTTTTTATGTAAGTCCGGTTTTTCTTTTTTCCACAGCGCAATCGTTTTGGTTACAATTGTTTCGGTTGATAACGTGATATCAGTCGCGACACACAGTTTGGTTACAGGCTGACAGTTATTTACGAGTGTATCGAACATGGCATCATTTCTAAACGGGGTTTCTATAAACAGTTGGGTTTGGCTTCGTCTAAAAATATTCCCTTCCATTTCGTGTATTTTCTTTATTAATTCATTTTTGTCGATGGGAAGATACCCGTGAAAAATAAAGTGCTGCCCGTTAAATCCCGATCCCATTAATGCCAGAATCAAACTGTTTGGCCCAACCAGCGGAACTACAGCATATCCCCTTTCCTGAGCCATCTCCACTACCTTGGCCCCCGGATCTGCAACACACGGGGTTCCCGCTTCAGAGAGCAAGCCAATGGATTTCCCCTCTTGTATCGACTTAAGGTATTGACTGATATCTTTATGCAAGGTGGTTTTGTTCAATTCATGAAAAACCAATTGGTCGATGGGTACGGGATGTTTTATAAAACTTAAAAACCTGCGCGAAGTGCGCACTTGCTCAACAATAAACTCAGTTAGACCGAAGATGATTTGGATATTATAGGATGGCAACACCTGTTCGGAGGTGTCGTAACTACCTAATGTGGTAGGGATGAGGTAAATTTTACCTCTGGGCATAGCTGGTTGCATAAAAACTAGTTTTTAACTTATTTAAAATGGCAAATTGGCCAGATCAACGTTCCCACCTGATAAAATAATACCAATTTTACTATTCTTAGCAGAAATTTTATTTTCGAGCAAGGCTGCCAGGGGTACTGCGGAAGAAGGTTCAACCACAATCTTTGCCCGCTCGTACAGAAGTCGCATTGCATCCACAATGGCTTCCTCGCTCACGGTAACCACTTCAAAAACATATTTTATAATAATTGGGAAATTCCGTCCACCAAGTGAGGTAAGCAAACCATCGGCAATGGTTTTGGGATGCAGGCTTGGTACAATTTTGCCGGAACTAAACGACCTGAATGCATCATCAGCACCTGCTGGCTCACAAGCAATTACTTTTGTTTTAGAAGAGAAATACGCACTCGAAAGGGCCGTACCACTGAGCAAGCCGCCGCCACCTACCGGGCATAGAAGGTAATCGAGTAAGGGTGCCTGTTCAAATAATTCGGCGGCAGCTGTCGCCTGTCCGGCAATAACAGAATAATTATCGTAAGGATGTATTTCGTTTGCCCCGGTTTTAGCGATCACTCGTTTTAAAGTAGATTCTCTGGCTTCGAGCGTAGGTTCACAAAAGGTGATGAGGCCTCCATAGTCTTTTACTGCCGCGATTTTTACCTTTGGAGCATTGTTTGGCATAACGACATAGGCAGGAATATTAAAAAGTTGGGCAGCCCTGGCCAACGCTTGTGCATGATTGCCCGATGAATGGGTTGCCACTCCAAGTTCCCTTTGAAAGGGGGTAAGGCATAAAATGGCATTCACCGCTCCCCGACTTTTAAAAGCCCCGGCTTTTTGAAAGTTTTCGCATTTAAAGAACAACTCATTTCCTACCCATCTGTTGATAAGAGAACTAGTAATTACAGGGGTACGGTGAATATACGGATTTATGCGGCTCCGGGCTTCGAGAATTTCCTGGGATGAAGGGATTTGATTTTGCACGCTATTTCAATTCTTCGATCAGCTTATCAGTAATTTTATCAAACAACTTAAAAATCACTACGCAATCACTCATTCCACTATCTACGGGATCTGCAATAATCTCATTTTTTCCCGGATGAAGGACATTCATCAGATAATCAACCTTTTTCTGCTTTTTATCGGAACGTGTCAAGTCCATCACTTCATCATAGCTAAGGACATCCATTACCAATATTCTGTCGAAGCGGATGAAATCGTCTTTGACAAACAGACGTGCTTTCCCGTTAACTTCAACACCATGTCGCTTCCCTATTTCAATGGCTTTGGTGTGAGGGGGTTCATTTATGTTAAACGACTCAAACCCGGCTGAATCGACTTCCCCATTGATCCGGTGATCGGCAAATTTCTTTTTAAGTATCGCCCCGGCGAGGGGTGAGCGGCAAAGGTTACCCGTGGATACAAACAAAATATTCATGGTCTCGCATTTAAATTGAAGTCGCGTAAAGGTACTACATTCGATCTGATTTTTCAAGCACAAGGTTCAGACCAGTGAATGATGCTACAATTTCAATTTCTTGTCGATATCATCCACGTAAACCCTGAATTGCTTATCTGTTTCTGTGAGGTTATGTACGGTACGACATGCGTGCAACACGGTGGCATGGTCCTTATTGCCACAGTGCAGCCCAATGGTGGCCAATGAGTTTTTAGTATGTTTTTTCGAAAAATACATTGCCAATTGCCTGGCCTGTACTATTTCCCTTTTCCGCGTTTTTGAATTGATGGTTTCCAACGCGATACTAAAATAATCGCAAACCACCTTCTGTATAAAGTCGATTGAGATCTCCCGGTTGGCACTTTTAACAAAGGTATCAATCATCTGTTTTGCGAGTTCAAGGGTAATGGCCTTTTTATTTAGAGTCGATTGAGCCAAAATAGATATAAGTGCTCCTTCCATTTCGCGAATGCTGGTAGTAATGCTATAAGCGATATATTCGATGACCTCATACGGCATCTGAATTCCATCTTTATAAAGTTTCTTTTGTAAAATAGCAATGCGTGTCTCCAGGTCGGGCATCTGCAAATCGGCGGCCAGACCCCATTTAAATCTCGATAACAACCTTGGTTCCAAACCTTTTAGCTCAACAGGAGGTTTGTCACAAGTCAAAACAAGTTGCTTATTGTTTTGATGCAGGTGGTTAAAAATATGAAAGAAAACATCCTGGGTTTTTTCCTTGTTGGCCAAAAACTCAATATCATCCATTATCAGCACGTCAATCATTTGATAGAAATGGACAAAATCGTTTTGATTGTTGTTTCTGACCGAATCAATAAACTGGTTAATGAACTGATCGGTTTTAACATACAATACAATTTTATTGGGGTCGTTTTGCTTTACCTGAAGACCAATGGCGTGTGCGAGATGCGTTTTACCGAGCCCCACCTGGCTATAAATCAGCAATGGGTTAAAGGCAGTTTTGCCCGGATTTTCGGCGATGGCCCATCCGGCGGAACGGGCAAGACGGTTGCAATCACCTTCGATATAGTTTTCAAATGACAAACTATCAACGAGTTGTGAATCAACTTTAATTTTTTTGAGGCCGGGGATGATAAATGGATTTGGAATATCACGCGACTTTCCTTTATTTAAATCAAGTGGCATCGACATAGATTTATTAATGGTATCTTTTCTATTTGTGGTAGGGTAGTTTACTGAATACGGAATTGAATTATCGTAGTTGCTATCCATGATGACACTATATTCCAGCCTTCCTGAAGGGCCAAGTTCCTTTCTGATAGTCTTTCTGATCAAAACAATATAGTGTTCTTCGAGCCATTCATAAAAAAACTGGCTCGGAACCTGGATGGTCAAAATGTCGTTTTCAAGCTTTATCGGAACGATAGGCTCAAACCATGTTTTAAAATTCTGTACCGGAACATTGTCTTTGATCACGGACAAACAACGAGACCACAATTCATCAGCTTTTCTTTTCATCATTTCGCAAAACTATTACAATAAGTATCCTTTTACCAATACAATTTCTCCTAAAACCCTACATACCAAGTAACCAATTACGGGTGGAACGTCCCTCAATTGAATTAACAAAAATGTGCTAAAAAAAGTGAAAAAAAAATAGGTAGATGTATTGACAATTTAGTTTTATTGTTGTATAACGATCAGTATTTAGAAAAAAATGTTATATTATTGATTTACAATTCTTTTAGCTCAACGTCATGCCATAATGCAATGCGTGAAAGTACAAAATTTTTTTGTCCCACACGAACTTCAATAATAAATTTACATCTCATTTCAAATTCTTGTTTTACCACAGTTAAATTCTCCTCCTTTATCAAACGCATTACCTGATCCACCATCGGATAATCCATCACAAGCTGAAATCTGACAGTTAAAAACTTAACCTCTTTTCCGGCACTTTCCAGGGCTTCGCGGGCTACAGTTTTGTAGGCGGTCACCAACCCACTTACCCCTAATTTGGTCCCGCCAAAATACCTGACCACAACCACCAAAGCATGATACATTTCATAAGAATAGATTTGGTTTAAGATGGGCTTGCCAGCAGTTCCCGATGGTTCACCATCATCACTGCTCCGAACAAGTTCTTCCGTAACCCCCAAACGATAGGCATAACAGTGGTGACGCGCATCGTGGTATTGCTTTTTAATGTTCAACAGGCTTGCTTTCACCTCTTCCTCCGACTCAACATGAACTGCAATAGAAATAAATTTACTCCCCTTTTCTTTATATAGGCCTTGCCCCTGCTCCCTGATTGTTAAATACTGATCGGTATTGCACATATGATTCTCAAAAAAACAAAAATAGTACAATTGATCTGTGTATCCATTTTAAATTTCAGATTTGGCAAAGTGACGAATCCCTTTCACTAATAATCCATAGATTTGCCGAGGAATACCATCATCATGCAAAACCACTGTGATCATGAACAAAAGAATATTATTCGGATTCATTGCTTTCCTGTTTAGCGTCTCCGCACAGGCACAGGTACAACATTCACCCCAGCTCTTTTACGGCCGGTATGAAGGCTCAATTGGTGATCAATTGACCTTATCTGTTAATCTGATTCGCAGTTTTAATCAGGTTTCGGGAAATTTTCAATATGGAACCAGCGGCACAAAGATGATTGAAACATTGACACTTTCAGGGCAGGCAAAAAATGACTCGACCTATTTAAAAGAATTTGGCCGGAAAACGAACGCTTTTAAAAGTGTTTTAACTTCAGAACAGTTTTCAGGTGTTTGGACAAATCCCGAAGAGCAGTCGATCGGTTTTGTCCTTAACGCAAAGTATCCACAAGGAAGCATGGCTTTTGATGTGAGTTTTCTTCACTCAGAAACCATGCTCGATCCGAAGGATAAAAATTCACCCACTGCCCATATCGAACTCACTTTAATTTATCCCAAAACGGGGTATGCCAACCCACCAGTTGCCGATTCGGTACTAAAAACCATAACATCTTCCTTTTTTGGTGAGGGTTTGGTTGCTTTGGTACCCGACTCCATGCTGATGGCCTTTGAAAAGGAATTTTACAAAAATTACCGCGAACAAAATGCACAATGGCTTGAAACAGGCGGGCACTCCTTTAGCTGGGAAAAACAAATCGGCATGGGCGTTACCTACAATTCAAACAATGTGTTATGCCTCGAATTTGAGCGTTACGCCTATACCGGAGGCGCCCATGGCATGAGCAATACTTCGTACCGGATTGTCAACCTGAACGATGGAACACCCATCACCTATCAGGATGTGTTTATGGAAGGTGCCGACACCCTGCTTTCTCAATTATTGACAAAAAAGCTCAGAAACGACTTCGAAATTCCTGACGACACCTTGCTGAAACAGGCAGGCTTCTTCGTCGACCGCATCCTGCCAAATCACAACCTCTACATCAACGGTAATGGAATTGGATTTGTGTACAACAGCTACGAAATTGCCCCCTATAGTTTTGGAGCCACCCATATTTTTCTGGAATTCAAACAGGTTGATCAGCTTATAAAGCCAACTTCACCGGTATACAAACTGGCACATCCGGTTTTATAGCGCATCAGGTTTGTTGGCCATCCCCTGGTTTAGAAATTGGTTGAATGGATTCATGGCCTCAAACACCACGACGGCTTTCTCAAGATAATCAGGAGCATAAAATTCTTCATCCTGAATGCGATGTATAAGTGTATAATCTTTAAATTTCAGGTAGTCGATTCCCTCAAAATCCTTTGGGAAACCCACCGGAGGTTTCTTTAATTTGTCGCCTTGTATTTCCCCGAAAAGCTGAACGAACTCCGGAGCCTTTACTATTTTTTCAAACCCTGGCAGGTTGAAATAAATTTCCGAGCGCAAGGCTTTCAGATTTTCGGGCGTGGGACAATACACTCCTCCTGCCAGAAAACAATTTCCGGGTTCCACATGTAAATAATGACCTCCCAAAGGAGATTTCCTTCCTCCGGCAGCCAGGTAAGAACCAAACTGTGTTTTGTAGGGTGATTTATCTTTGCTGAACCGTATGTCGCGGTTGATGCGAAAAACCGTGTCCTTGGCTTTCAATTGAGCATAGGCAGGATTCGATCTCGCCAACAACAAAATCAACTGATCGACAGTCAACAAAAACTCAGCTCTCACTTCATCGTATGCAGTTTTATGGTCCAAAAACCAGTCTCTGTTGTTATTTTCTTTCAATTCGGAAAGAAATTGTATAATTTGTTCTTTCATTTTTTCAGGATATAGAATTTTTTGTACTTTTAGGGTGCTAAAGTAAAAAGAAAAATTGCTTCCCGATTTTTTCTCCAAAATATTGACCCATGAAACACGATACTCAAAAATGGCTTTACATCATCCTGCTTCCGTTCATTTTTCACCTAAATCTCTATGCCACTGGTGACCTGCAAGCCGTTGGTGCCCGTCAGGCGGGGATGGGACGAACCTCAGTTGCCATGAACGATTTTTGGGGCCTCATGAACAACCAGGCCGGCATTGCACTCTTCGACCGGATTTCCGTCGGGATTTCCTACGAAAACAGGTTCTCGCTTAAAGAACTCAGTTCCAAAAGTATTGGTTTTATTCTGCCTACCAGGATGGGCGTTATGGGCCTATCGTACCAACACCACGGATTCAATCTCTACAATGAGCAAAAGGTTGGACTGGTTTACGCCCGTAGTTTTGCCGACTATCTTCGGATAGGATTACAGCTCGACTATCTGCAAACCACGCTGGGTGACAACTATGGAAAAAAAGGAAGTGTAACCTTCGAACTGGGGGTTCAAAGTGATGTGAATGAACAGCTTACCATCGGCGTATGGGCGTTTAATCCCATCCGGGTAAAGTTGGCCGATTACGACAGTGAAAAAATCCAGGCCATTTACCGTTTTGGGATCAAGTGGAAACTATCGCCTCAATTTGTGGCAACAGCCGAAGTGGAGAAAAACACCTCGGTCAGGCCTGTTATCGCCAGAGGCGGGATGGAATATGCCATTAAAGACCGGTTTTTTATACGGGCCGGAACCAGTACTAAAATTGAAATTTTCACCCTCGGATTTGGATTTAAGTCGAAGTCTTTTGTCTTCGACATTGCAGCCACCATGCACGAATCACTTGGCTTTTCACCGCAGGCTTCTTTATTATTTCAGTTTTAATCCATGAAACAGATTCACATATATCTCTGTGGTTTTCCGCTTTGGACTCTACTGATTCCTCTGAGTCTGTTCATTTCACAACGAGGTACAGCTCAACAACCCGACACTTCCAATGTGGTGAACATCGAATTTATTACCGACCAACTCGAAAATCTGGCCGAAAAGTCGGATTTAGAGCTCGACTACAGCGACTTGCTTGAAGATTATCTGTATTACGCCAAAAACCCCATCAACCTCAATGGCAACGAGATACAGGAACTGCGTACACTTTACCTGATAAACGACATCCAGTTGAACAACCTGAGGTTAACCATCAGGGAATTTGGTCCGCTGGTCAGTATTTATGAGTTGCAAAACATACCGGGATTCGACGAAGAAACCATTAATAACATGCTGCCTTTTGTGGTGGTTGGCTCATCGGAAGCCAAAAAATTGCCCGACTTAAAAAACGCTTTTCGATTTGGGAGCCATCAACTTTTGATGCGCTACGAACAAGTATTAGAACAACGGGCCGGCTATAAAATCCCCGTCGATTCGGCGATCGACTATCCGGGATCTACCTATTTGGGATCGCCACAAAAATATTTTGCCCGATATGCCTTTAATTTCAAGAACCAGATCAGGTTTGGTTTTACACTCGACAAAGATCCGGGCGAACTGATGTCGAAAGGACCGCTACCCGACACACTAAAGCGATTGATTGGAGATAAGATCACCCCGGGTTTCGACTTTATCAGCGCCTTTTTGTATGCAGAGACACCCGGATTGATCAAACAGGTAGCTCTTGGTGACTATCACCTCGAATTCGGTCAGGGGCTCACGCTCTGGAGTGGACTTTCGTTTGGGAAATCAGCCGATGGTGTCCAGCTAAAGAAATTCGGGCGGGGCATCCGTGCCAACAGCTCCTCCAACGAGAACCGGTTTTTTCGGGGTGCCGCCATCACACTTGGATATAAAAATATCCGCTTTACTACCTTTTATTCATCAAACAAAGTCGACAGCAACATCGAGCGCGATGCGGTGGACCAGGATGAGGGCGTTACTTCCATCATCGAAACGGGATTGCACCGCACCATCAACGAATTAATCGACAAACGATCTCTAAAAATAACGGCTTACGGAGCACATGCAAGCTATCAAAGCAGTATTGTGCAAATCGGCCTGACTTCCTATCAAACCACTTTGGGGACATCCATTGCCCCGGCCACAGAAGTCTACAAAACTTTTAACTTCACGGGGATTTCATTGACCAATTATGGTATTGATGCAAACCTCAACCTCAACAAATTCAATGTTTTTGGTGAGTTCTCCATGTCATCGAATGGTGGAAAAGCAGGATTGGCAGGTGTAAACACCTTTCTTTCTGACCGGTTGATTGTCACCATGTTGTACCATAATTACGGAATCGACTATCAAAATCTGTACTCAAATCCATTCTACGAAAGTAGTTCACTCGTCAACGAACAGGGCTTATACATTGGGTTTAAAGCCTTAATTTCAAAATCGCTCAACCTGACGGGGTATATCGACCACTTTCAGTTTCCATGGATCAAATACCGGGTGGATGGCCCTTCTTCAGGGCATGATTACCTGATGCAGCTAACTTTCTCACCAGCCCAAAAGTACAATGCTTATTTTAAAATGCGTTTTAAAGACAAACAGGAAAATTTTCAGTTTCCGTATGACTACACCAAGACGCTTGCACGTGTAAGAAGAAATGATTTCAGGTTTTTTATATCCTATGAGGTTTGGCCTTCGGTCACTTTTAAAAACAGGCTGGATGTGGTGTTTTTTGAGAAGGAAAACAATCCTTCGGAAAATGGATACATGTTGTATCAGGATATTTTGTTCCGATCCGAAAAATTCCCGGTTGAGTTTACCTTTCGCTATGCATTGTTTGGCACCGATGGCTACGATTCGCGTATTTACACCTATGAAAACGATGTGCTTTATGCCTTTAGCATTCCCTCGTTTTATGATGACGGACAGCGTATTTACCTGATGGCCAAATGGAAGTTTAACGACCGGATCAATTTCTGGCTCAGGTTAGCACGCACGACTTATTTTAACAAAACCACCATTGGTTCAGGGGCAGATGAAATTATTGGACGATACAAAACTGAGGTAAAAGCAGAAGTAAAGATTAAACTGTGATGAAAATTGAAGTGGGGATGTAATGAGATCATGGCAACATGAATGCATCGGGCTAAAGCCGCAATGCAATGGATTTCATCAATATAGCTTTTGACGCTTAAAAAAATAGGGCAGTAAAATACCTTCAAAACCTTGGTTTACATCTGCTTCCACATAATCGATGCCATAACGGCCGCAGCGTTGCTCGAGTTCAATGCGTGAATTCCTGGCCATCTTTTGGTAGTTTTCTTTGA
Organism: Bacteroidetes bacterium GWF2_41_31; assembly: GCA_001769215.1. Lineage (GTDB taxonomy): Bacteria > Bacteroidota > Bacteroidia > Bacteroidales > F082 > UBA6244. Next base: position 54,072 of record MEOL01000030.1, on the reverse strand, counting down.
TCTCCATGGGATTTAGCTTGATCACCTCTTCCGTCTCCATATCAACAAATCTGTATGGACGGTTATCAAAGTTCAGGTTTTCCTCCAGGTTCTTGTCCTTTACATGAAACAAAATGACTTCATGTTTGGCATGTTTCAGGTGCTGAAGTGCTGAAAAATTCATGTCCTGGTTTTCTGTCTGATCCATCATATCGCTGAAGATTATGACCAATGAGCGCTGATGAATCATTTCGGCCAGATGATGTAACGAGCCCGCAATATCGGTAGCAACACCTTTTTCTGGTTGGTCGAAACGCAATAGCTTTTCAAGTTCGGTCAATAGATACTGGTAATGCACCATACTCGAACGGACCTGTGTGTGGGTGTCCATGTGATCGGAGAAACAAGTCAGACCAAAAGCATCTCTCTGTTTTTTCATGAGTGTTGCCAGGGCAGCGGCGGCATACACCGAAAACAAAATCTTGTTGGGGTGCTCGGGGGTAGGTGAATTTAAAACAGGAAAATACATTGAAGAGGAACGATCGATGACCAGTTGACAACGCAGGTTTGTTTCCTCTTCGAATCGCTTTGTATAGAGCTTATCCGTTTTGCCATAGAGTTTCCAGTCGACAAACCGGGTCGATTCTCCCGCATTGTATTGACGGTGTTCGGCAAATTCAACCGAAAATCCATGAAACGGGCTCTTGTGCAGGCCGGTAATAAAACCTTCTACAGCTTGCCTGGCAATTAACTCCAATGAGTTAAAGGCCTCAATTTTCGTATGTTGAATATGCGTTTCCAAAAATCAAATGGGATGATAAATTAAAAGGCTGTCAATTAACAGCCTTTTAAACAGTTATTTAAAGAGAATTAAAGCAATGATTCCAATTTAGAAACAAGCACCTGTTTAGGTACGGCTCCCACTTGCTTATCGACCACTTCACCATTTTTAAAAAACAGAATGGTAGGAATGTTCCGGATACCATATTTACGGGCTACCTCCGGATTGTGGTCAACATCGAGTTTCCCAACAACCGCCGTATCAGCAAATTCTTCTCCAATTTCTTCAACAATGGGGCCAACAATGCGGCAAGGTCCACACCATACTGCCCAAAAATCTACAATTACGGGTTTATCAGATTTTAACACCAGTGATTCGAACGTAGCGTCGGTTAATTGCAATGCCATGGTTTAGTATTTTTGTTAATAATTTAAAAAGGCAAAAATACAGAGAAATCCTATGGGGGATTAAAATTTTATTTAAAAATTACTGAATCGAAAAAGAGAAAGACCCTTCCTCGGATAATGCCGTTACAAATGCTTCCGGATCAATTTTAACTGTACCTGATTTCAATATCAGATGGATATTCTCTTCTTCTTCATCCAGCCCAATTTTTAAGGCACAACCTCCTTTGTTTTCAGCAGCAATTCCAAGGAGCTGTTTAATGCTTTCATCCGACACTTCTTTTGCCGGCAGAAAAACAGTAATCGATTCGGCCAGTTTTGCCATGACATCCGTCAGCAAGGTCATATCCGAAAGTCTCACCTCTATCACCCCGGGCTGGTGATTCCGTTCTTCCACTTTTGCCGTAATAAATACATTGTTACCAACATCCAGCAAGTGTTTGCGTTTTAAATAGTCCTCACTAAACAAGGTGAGCGACAAGTCGCCTGAAAAATCCTCAATGGTAAACTGTCCGTAAAGTGAACCTTTTTTTGATGTTCGTTGGGTAACAGAAGTGATGAGTCCGGCAAAAGTAACCTGGTGTCCTTTCAGGTTGACCATGTTATTTCTCAAATCGTCGATGGTGATGTTGCAGAACCTTTTAATGGTCATGGCAAAAGGATCGAGCGGGTGGCCGGAGATATAGAAACCAGTAACTTCTTTTTCGAAAAACAACTGTTGATGAACCGTCCAGTGCTCGCAAACAGGCAATTCCGGATCTTTTATGGACAGATCATCCATGTCTCCAAAGAGGTTCACCTGCAGCGATTGTCGTTGTTCCTGAAAGGTAGCCCCGTGCCGTGTGATTTTTTCTATAAAAACTCCGCTATTTTCATTTTCCTGAAAGAAATACTGAGCGCGGTGTGTGCCTTCAAAAGCATCAAAGGCACCTGCTTTGGCCAGTGCTTCAAGGCTGCGTTTGTTTACAGATTTCAGGTTAACCCGCTTGGCAAAATCAAATACATTGGTAAAAGGGCCGTTTTTCTCGCGTTCTTCTATCATTTGCTCCGCGGCAGTAGTCCCTACACCCTTAATAGCTCCCAGTCCAAACCGAATGATCCCGTCTTTGGTCACGGTAAAGTCAATAGAACTTTCGTTGACATCCGGCCGCAGCACGTCAATTCCCATGCGTTTGGTTTCGCTGATGAGGTGGGTTATCTTTTTAATGTCGTTTAGGTTACGGCTTAAGTTGGCAGCCATAAACTCGGCCCGGTAATTGGCTTTCAGAAAGGCCGTTTGGTAAGCCAGATAAGCATAACAGGTGGCATGCGATTTATTAAAGGCATATTTGGCAAAAGCTTCCCAATCTTTCCAGACTTTTTCAACTTTCTCTAGAGGCAGGTTATTGGCTTTACATCCTTCAAGGAAAAGCGCTTTAAGCTTCTCCATTTCATCAATTTTCTTTTTTCCCATAGCCTTGCGCAAACTATCTGATTCACCACGCGTGAAGCCCCCAAGTTTTCGTGAAAGCAACATCACCTGCTCCTGATAAACCGTGATACCGTAGGTTTCTTCGAGGTATTCAGCCATTTCGGGCACATCGTATTCTATTTTTTCACGTCCGTTTTTGCGATCGATGAAATTCGGGATATACTCCATGGGGCCCGGGCGGTACAAAGCCACCATGGCGATCAAATCTTCAAATCGTGAAGGTTTCAGGTTCTTCAGGTGCTTTCGCATGCCGTCCGACTCAAACTGAAACAAGGCCACCGTATCACCCCTGCTAAATAACTTATATGTTTTCTCATCCTCAAACGAGATGGTATTCATATCTAAATCAATTCCCTTTGATTTATTAATGTTCTTAAGCGTGTCCTTAATAATGGAAAGGGTTTTCAACCCAAGGAAATCCATCTTCAACAGACCCACCGGCTCGATGAATTTGCCATCATACTGTGAAGCGTATTCAAGCACAGAGTCCTTTACCGTGGTTACGGGAATGTAATGATCGAGATCTTCGCGCCCGATGATAATGCCACAGGCATGTGTACCGGTATTCCTTACCGAGCCTTCAAGTTTAATTGCATTCAGGATAACCGAAGACACCTCGGGTTTGCCTTTGTCGAGTTCAAATTTCAATTCAGGAACCTGTTTTAAGGCTTCGGCCAAAGTAATTCCGGGAACTTCGGGAATTAATTTTGATAACCTGTCTGCTTCGGAGAGCGGAAGTTTTTGCACCCTGGCCACGTCACGAATGGCCATTTTTGCTGCCATGGTTCCGAAAGTAATCAAGTGGGCAACACGCTTTGAGCCATACTTCTCCCGCACCCAATGGAGCACTTTATCACGACCATCATCATCAAAATCGATGTCGATATCCGGCATGGAGATGCGGTCCGGATTTAGAAACCGCTCAAAAAGCAAATTATATTTTAGGGGTTCAATGTCGGTAATCCGCAAACAATACGACACCACTGAACCTGCCGCACTGCCCCTTCCCGGTCCCACGGACACCCCCATCTCCCGGGCGGCTTTAAGGAAATCCCATACGATAAGAAAATAATCGGGAAATCCCATGAACTTAATTGTTCCCAACTCAAACTCAATGCGTTCGGCTATCTCAGCACTGATTTCCCCATACCGCCATTGAGCACCTTCGTAGGAAATATGCCTCAGGTAATCATTGGCATCGGAGAATGTCTCAGGAATGGTAAACTCGGGCATGATCGGACTCTTGTCGAGTTCATACACCTCTATTTTATTGGCCACCTCATGTGTATTGTCAAGGGCCTCAGGCAGATCAGAAAACAAGGCAGCCATTTCGCTCCTGGTTTTAAACCATTCCTGCCGGGTATATCGAAACCTTTTTGGGTCATCCAGGTCTTTGGCCGTGCCAATGCAAATCAGTTGGTCGTGTGCCGCGGCATCGTCGGAATTAAGAAAATGGACATCATTGGTAGCCACCAGTTTTACCTGATGTTTTAGAGACAATGATTTCATCACTTTGATTACATATTGCTGGTCATCGAATACCTTTTTGTCCATTTCCGGGTCACCGGTGGGATGGCGCATGATTTCAAGGTATAGGTCCTCTCCAAAAATCTCTTTGTATTCCAGCAAGGCTTCTTCAGCCTTTTCTTCTCCCTGATGCACAATTTTATCGGCTATTTCACCACCCAGGCAGGCTGTAAGGGCAATTAACCCTTCATGGTGTTCTTTTAACAATGCTTTATCAACGCGTGGACGGTAATAATATCCCTCAGTGGCTGCAGCCGAGACCAGTTTCATCAGGTTATTATACCCGATCAGGTTCTTAGCCAGCAATACCAAGTGCCAACCTTTTCCATCCGTTTTTATTTCTTTCAGGTGCATGCCACGCCGGGCCACGTATGTTTCGCAACCAATGATGGGTTTCAAGCCGGCCATGGTCGCCATCAGGTGAAACTTTTTTGCACCATACATATACCCGTGATCGGTAATGGCCAGTGCCGTCATGCCATCTTCTTTGGCTTTCTTCACCATCCCACCGATATCGGTCAATCCATCCAACACCGAATATTGGGTGTGTACATGCAGGTGCGTAAACGGAGCTTCTGTGTCACGATCGGAGACGATGCCCGGTTTAATAAAGAAATCTTCCGGCTCATCAGGATCTTCTTCATGATAGGAGTCATACTCAAATCCAACCGACTGAACAACGCCATCGCTTGCTTCGATAAATTGATGGATGAAATCTGAATCCATTTTCAGTATGGCGGGTGTAATAATGCCCAGTCGGATTAATTCAAAAAAGCACCTGGCCGTGGCTTGTACATCCGCCGAAGCGTTGTGAGCCGCACCAAACGATTCATTAAAAAGCTTTAAATGCAATTCACCCAGAGTGGGCCATTTATACTTTCCACCACGGCCGCCCGGCAGAGCACAGTAATTGGTAGATGTTTCTTTGGTATCTACAATGGTTTTATCAAACAAAGTAGTTTCCAGGTTCATACGTAGCATTTCGGCTCCCAGGATGCTGTTATCAAATTCGATGTTGTGCCCTGAAACTACGTCGGCCTTTTCGAGGCTTTTATTGAACCTATTCAACACCTCTATCAGAGGAAACCCCTCTTCCAAGGCTCTTTCGGTAGAAATGCCATGAATTTTTTCTGATCCACGCGGTATCACAAATCCTTCGGGCCTGATGATAAAATTTTGCACTTCAATCAGATGACCCATCTCATCATGCAATTGCCAGGCCAGTTGAATCATGCGTGGCCAATTGTCAAAATCCGTTAAAGGTGCATCGTAACGCTGTGGTAAACCGGTGGTTTCCGTATCAAAAATTAAAAACATGCAGTAAATTTCCTATTATTAATGAGTTAAAATGATTCGGGCACAATCAGAGGGTACGTCTATAGACAATATTATATCGAACTGATTTTATGCTACTTATGATTTTCATTTTGAACTTACAAAGTTAAATAAAATGCCTGTACGAACTCACCGTGTTAATAACTTTGAAGGCGATTGTTGGGAACTATTCAGATTTAATTCTTCTTCCAAATGGCAAAACAGGAGGCTAAATACTGATCATGATATCAGTATTATATTTATTAAGATAATTCTTTCAATTGTCCGAAATTATCCGCATCTTTGCAGCCGTTTTTAAAAACAGTTTTAATCATTAAATAACAATTAGTTATGCCAGCTAAGATAAGATTATCGCGACATGGTAAAAAAGGCGCTGCCTTTTATCATATCGTTGTAGCGGATGGTCGTGCACCACGGGATGGAAAATTTATAGAAAAGATTGGCACTTACAATCCGGTACATAACCCAGCAGAAATCAACCTTGATGTAGACAAAGCGCTCACATGGTTGCAAAATGGTGCTCAGCCAACTGACACCGTACGTTCAATTCTGTCGTATACCGGCGTATTGTACAAAAATCACCTTGTAAAGGGAGTAAAAAAAGGTGCATTTACGGAGGCTCAGGCCGAAGTAAAATTCCAGGCATGGCAGAAAGAAAAAGAAGCCAAACATGCTGCGAAAATCCTTGAAAAAAATGACGAAACCCGCACGCAGCATAAAGCCAGACTTGCAGCTGAAGTTTTAGTTAACGAAGCCCGATCGGCTGAAATTGCCAAGATTAAAGCTGCCGAACTGGAAGCTCAGGTAAAGGCTGCACAGGATGCTAAAAAAGCCAGAGAAGTAGTCGTTGAGGAGGTAGCTCCTGAAGTAATTGAGGAAGAAACCAGCGAAGAAGCTCCTGCAACTGAAGAATAGTTTATTTGCTAATCACAAAAAAAAACCGCGGAATTTCTGCGGTTTTTTTTTGTCTTTAATTTTAATTAGTCGGACTTGAAATGGCTTACACATGAAAGGTTCTCGCAAAGTGCGCAAAGGGCAAAATACGCTAAGGACGCAAAGGGACTAATAGTCTTACCTGCTTACAGACACGCACTCACTTTGCGGTCTTTGCGGGCTCCCTCTTTGCGGTCTTTGCGTGGAATATCAGCCCCCTCTTACTTCAACTTATCAGCAAAAACCTTTTCAAACTTTTCAATTTTTGGCGTAATCACGATGTTACAATAACCATTGCCCGGATTGTTGGCGTAATAATCATCATGGTAGGCTTCGGCAGAATAGAACACGGTGAAAGGGGCAATCTCAGTAATGATTGGGTCTTCCCATATCCCGGCCTGAGTAAGCGCTTCCAGATAAGCCTTTGCCTGAAGTTCCTGCTCAGGGTTGTGATAAAAGATTACCGACCTGTATTGGGTTCCTTCGTCAGCTCCCTGCCGGTTTAAGGTGGTAGGATCGTGGGTTTTCCAAAAAACTTCCAACAATTCCTTATAAGAAATGACTTCGGGGTCGAATACCAACTGAATTACTTCGGCATGACCCGTCTCACCGGTACACACTTCTTTGTAGGTAGGGTTTTTGGTGGCTCCACCGCAATAACCGGGCGTAACACCCTCCACCCCTTTGAGCCGTGAAAAGATGGCTTCGGAACACCAAAAGCAACCTGTTCCAAATGTAGCGGTTTGATCATGTGAATTTTCCATTTGAATTTGAGAATTAAAAGTGTCCTGACCCTGCAAAAAAACTGCCTGGACTGTGAACACAAAGAGTAAGAAAATAAATAACTTTTGCATCCTGATGAAATTGAAAGGCAAAAGTAAATTACAAACTACACCCTATTGAAATAAATTTCTTAAAGTTTTGTTAAATTATAACAAGAAGAGTTTTTTTCCGTGGATTAACTCTTCCAGTTCGGGCGAAGGCCCCATAAACCGGTTTCGGAAATCGTTCATTTCATCGGTGGTTTTTTCCGACATCAAAGCTGCCATCTCTCCCATGGCTGCCGACCCGATCACCATGGGAGGCATGGTCAACAGCATTTTGTCGCCTTCAAACTGCGCCACCACCTGGTATTCGTCCATGTCTTTTATCTCGCCTCCTTTAAAAAAACACGTTGAAAGCCAGGCATCCAGATTAAACGTGTTCAGATCGATAATCATGGGTTGACGGCCCTTTTTCTCCATCACCGACTGATAGTAGTGCTGCAGGTTTTGCATGGATTCCTGTGACATGGATTTCTGAATTTCTTTATGACAATCAACGCAAATGGCCATTTCGTAAATGGTGGACGAAAAATCATGACCGGGGTAGTTTTTAATGGCTTTTTCCACCACATAGCTTATCCCTTCTTTTAAAAGCGATTTGCCGCAAACCTGACAAATCTCGAAGGGTTTTTCTTCTAAATCGGAAAAAAAACGGGTAGGAATTTCGATTTTGATGTGGCGGTCGCTCTGCATGGCAATAAAAAACTTTCGACAAAATTAATATAAACCTGACAGGTTAAAAAAAACCTGTCAGGTTTATATCAATCAACCACCAGCTTAACCGCTTTATTCCTCATTCCATGATCCGATAAACTAACAAAATACAATCCTTTGGGCCAATCAGACACATTCATCGTCATTTCCCCCGACAAAGTGAGTTCTGATCGAAAGACAATACGTCCGATGATATCAGTAACTTGTATGGTATTATTTACGCCGGCTTCTGCACGCACAACTACTTGTTCATGGGTCGGGTTTGGGTAAACAGAAAAAATCTCTTTTGATATTACGTCTTCAATCGAGGTTAAAATGTGATACACCGCATTTGAATAGCTCCAATCGCTATAGGTTGAATCTTCTTCATTATACCTTTTTAAACCATAAGCGTAATAGCCATCTGGCAGAGAAACCATGGTGGTATCAAAATACAAAGCAGGCATCCCATAAACAGAATCAATCACCGTTAACACCCCATCTTCGGGTGTTTCACCCTGCGCGGGATTAAAATCTGATATCCTTGACACCACCACACCTATATAGCTCTTCGGCAAAAATGAACTCTCTTGTTTGCCAGCATAGCAAGTAATTGCCCTGATCATAAAATCCTGATAAGGTGAGATTTGCCATTGTCCAATATCAGGATGTCTGGCATATGATTTATACATGATAGGCATCTCGTTATCAATGCCTATAGGTGCCACGTTGGGTGGATATAACAATTGCCTCATCCCGAGAAAAAAGATGCCATCCTCATCAAAGGCATTTAAGCCTTCGCAACGCACCCAATCGTAATTTTCAACCGTAATAACCACCGAATCCAGTAAGGTACCCGGCATGCCATCCTCCCCATCGTTGTCGTAGGCCACCAATAAAAAATCAGTACCCAGAAATGATCCGCCAGTAGGAAAGCTGCCATCTCCCACATATATTTCGGCACCAACTACTTGCGCCGGTCCGCCAACCGGAATCTCAACTTTATTTACGGTTTCCCCATCAGGAACCGCCCATACAGTATATTCATCGCCACTGCCATCATCCCAATACCAAATCCAGGGGTCGCGCCAATCCACTTGACACGAAGAATCATTGTCAATAATCGTTGCATTAATCTCACAAAAAATAGTATTTGGAAGCTCCGGCGAAGTGGCTCGCTGAGCATAGGCGTGATTGGGAGTGGAAAAAATCCAGCAAATCCTAAATAATACCATGAGTTGAAATTTTGTTTTCATAAATTACTTTTTTGTATCAACAGATTGTTGTTCATTATTTTTTGTGGGAGGTGTGAAATACAATCTGCCGTTAAAATTACAATAAACTTTTAATAACCCACCGTTTACACCTTTTTTTTAGATAAAATAAAAAGCCCCGAAACCTTACATTTCAGGGCTTTACCAATAAAAATTTTCAGAGATCAATTAGATTCTCTGGTAATACGTGTTTTATTCAATAATACTCACACTCCTTTTTACAAAGTCATTCAGTTCTTTGCCTTTCAACAAGTTTTTGGATAACCGGGCGAGGTCGTATAGTTGTTTTACCAACTGATCCTGTTTCGCGGCATCGCTTTCGGTCATGATTTTGGTAATCAGGTTGTTGTTGGCATTTACAATGAGGTCGTACGACTCGGGGAAACCGCCCATGCCCATCATCATGCCATTTCCACCCAGCGCTTCCATGTCCTTCATGCGGCGCATAAACTCGTTTTGGGTAATGGTAACAGGCTGATCCGACTCGCTAAGGCTCTCAAAAACCACATGAAAAGTTTCCTTGTTGATGTTGCGCTCAAACACTTCCTTCAGGGTTTCTTTCTGTTTGTCATCAAGCTTTGAGGGCATTTCTTCTTCCTTGTTGATGAGTTTATCAATGGTGTTGGAATCCACGCGGGCGAAAGTAGTGTCTTTAAATTTCTGCTCCAGCGAATTGATAAAATGGTTGTCGAGCACACCATCCATCATCAGCACATCATAACCACGCGAAACGGCGCTGTCGATGTAGCTGTATTGCTCATCTTTGTTGGTAGCATACAGGTAAACCAGCTTTTTATCTTTATTTTCCTGGGTTTTTTCGATGTGTTTCTTGTATTCTTCAAAAGTAAAGTACTTGCCTTCGGTATTTTTTAACAGGGCGAACTTTTCTGCTTTCTCATAAAACTTGTCTTCCGAAACCATTCCATACTCGATGAAAATCTTGATATCGTCCCATTTTTCTTCAAAAGCCTTTCTGTCCTTTTTAAAGAGTTCGTCCAGCTTATCGGCCACCTTGCGGGTGATGTAACCACTTATTTTCTTAACAGCTCCATCGCTTTGCAGGTACGAACGGCTGACATTCAAAGGAATGTCGGGTGAGTCGATCACCCCATGCAACAGGGTGAGGAAATCAGGAACGATCCCTTCTACCGAATTGGTTACAAATACCTGATTGCTATACAATTGAATCTTGTTGCGCTGCATCTCATAATCCTTTTTCAGCTTGGGGAAATACAAGATGCCCGTCAGGTTAAAAGGATAATCTACATTCAGGTGAATGTTGAAAAGGGGTTCTTCAAAAGTATAAGGATACAATTCGCGGTAGAAATTTTTATATTCCTCATCCGTGGCATCCGCGGGTTTCTTTTTCCAAAGCGGGTCAGGATTGTTGATGATGTTTGGTTTTTCAACCTCTTGCTTCTCAGGATTTCCATCCTTGTCAAACTTGCCTTCGATGGTTTCAAATTCCTTTTTGGTTCCAAACTGGATGGGTATTGGCAGGAATTTGCAATATTTTGTCAGCAATTGCTCTACCCGGTAGTCGTCAAGAAACTCTTTGTTTTCATCGTCGATGTGCAGGATGACTTCCGTTCCCCGGTCATCTTTCTCAATTTCTTCAATCGAATAGTCAGGGCTCCCGTCGCATTCCCAACGCACGGCTTTGGTCTGTCCCCCTTTTTTATAGGTCTTGGTTTTGATTTCAACTTGCTCGGAAACCATGAAGGAGGAATAAAACCCGAGTCCGAAATGACCAATGATGGCATTTGTTTCGGCCTGGCTCTTGGTTTTAAATTTTTTCACAAATTCTTCGGCACTCGAAAAAGCAATCTGGTTGATGTATTTTTCTACTTCTTCAGCCGTCATACCGATACCCCGGTCGCGAACGGTGATGGTTTTCTTTTTTTTGTCAACTTCTACATGGATGGTTAAATCGCCCAATTCGCCTGAGAATTTACCCAGCGAAGCCAGTGTTTTCAGTTTTTGCGTGGCATCAGTAGCATTTGAAACCAGTTCCCTGAGAAAAATCTCGTGATCGGAATAGAGGAATTTTTTAATGATGGGGAAAATATCCTCAGTTTTAATTCCTATTTTACCTTTTTGTACTGTCATGATTTGATTATTTGATTTTGATGTGGGTTAACTCAAACGATGTGCCATGACAATTAAGGTGACAAAATGTCCAAAATCGAAAATCCTAACCTGTATTATTCATGAACATCTGCGATGTTTTCAAATTGGAACGCGGATGACACGGATTTAACAGATTTCCACGGGTTTTTAACATATTTAAAAACAAACTTTTCTATGTTACATTTATATGATGTGACATGAACAAGTATATGAATTAATCAGGCTATATCACGAAAATATAAATCATAAATTTCATCCGTCCATTTTCGGACACTTGCCGTTGTTTTACGGACAGGTTGATCCTGCTGCTTTTCCATAAGCAGGCTATTATCAAGATTTACCAATATTTGGCATACATTTGGCTGGCTTTACCACCTGATAATTCAATTATTATTCACACCAACATCATTTATATGAAATTGAGAATTTTAACCATTGTTTTAATGCTGTTTGGCATGCATTACCTGGGTGCCCAAAACGAAGCGCGTTTACTCCGGTTCCCTGCCATACATGGGGAAAAAGTAGTTTTTACCTATGCCGGCGACCTATATGAAGTAGCTCTAAAGGGCGGAATTGCACGTAAACTCACCAGTGACATGAATGGATACGAGCTATTCGCCAGGTTTTCGCCTGACGGAAAATCCATCGCGTTCACCGGCCAATACGATGGCAACACCGAAGTTTTCCTGATTCCTTCTGAAGGCGGCATCCCGCAAAGGCTGACCTATACCGCTACACTGGGACGTGACGACATCAGCGACCGCATGGGGCCAAACAATGTTGTGATGACCTGGAAAAACAACGATGAAATTATTTATCGTTCACGTAAACAATCTTTTAACTCGTTTAAGGGGCAGCTTTTTGAAGTAAACAAAACAGGGGGCATGTCGCAAGAACTTCCATTGCCGGCCGGTGGCTGGTGTTCATATTCGGCGGATGGCAAAAAAATGGCCTTCAACCGTGTTTTCCGTGAATTCCGGACCTGGAAATATTACAAAGGCGGAATGGCAGATGATGTGTGGGTATATGATTTCGACACCAAAGAAACAGTGAACATCACCAACAACGACAACCAAAACATCTTCCCGATGTGGCATGGTGACAAAATTTATTTCCTCAGCGACCGCGACCGCACCATGAACTTATTCGTGTTCGACATCAAAACCAATCAAACTCAGAAACTCACCAATTACACTTTGTTCGACATCAAATTCCCCTCTTTGGGAAATGAATCTATTATTTATGAAAATGGGGGTTACCTATATAATTACAAGCTGGCAGATGGCTCCATAACCAAAATAGAGGTACTCATCCAAAACGATCTTGCAACGGGCCGCGATGAGATAAAAGATGCGAGCAAACTGATCAACTCCTGGGCCTTGTCACCCGACGGTAAACGCGTGGCTTTTGGCGCACGTGGCGATGTGTTCACCGTTCCTGCAACCACCGGAATCACACGCAACCTGACCATGTCGTCCGGCGTTCACGATCGCAATGTGGAATGGTCGCCTGATGGAAAATATATTTCCTATATCAGCGACCGGACCGGCGAAGATGAAATTTACATTCAAAACCAAAATGGATTGGAACCCGCCATTCAGCTTACCGACAACTCAAAAACTTACAAATACAATCCGATTTGGTCGCCCGATAGCAAAAAGCTGCTCTGGTCCGATAAAATGGGAAATCTTAATTACATCGACATCGCTACAAAAAAAGTAACGGTCGCCGGTAATTCGGAAAGCTGGGAAATAAGGGACTACAGCTGGTCGCCCGACAGCCGATGGATTGCCTATACCAAACCGCAGTCGTTCACGGTGAACCGGATCTACCTATTCGATACACAAACCGGTGAATCAAATCCGGTTACCGACACCTGGTACAATGCTTCTGATCCAACATGGGACAACAATGGAAAATATTTGTTTTTTACTTCAGAACGGGACTTTAATCCCATCTACAGCAATACCGAATGGAACCATGCCTATCAGGATATGAGTTCGCTCTATTTTGTCACCCTACAAAAAGACACGCCATCGCCTTTGGAACCAAAAAATGACGAAGTCACCATTAAAGAAGCCACTACCGATGATACCAAAGACAAAAAAGATAAAAAGGACAAAGACACGGCTGAGACAGCAAAACCAGCTCTTGCGATAAAAATTGATTTCGATGGCATCCTAAACCGCATCATCGAAGTGCCCGTAACAGCAGGCAATTACTGGAACCTCCAGGCCATCGATCATGACATCTATTATATTTATATGTCGTCCAAAACAGCTAAACCTGAGTTGAAACTTTACAATCTAAAAGATAAAAAAGAGACTGAGCTGGGAAATATCAATTCGTACGTTATTTCGTCCGATCGCAATAAAATGCTGGTGAACATGACGGGCAAGTATGCTGTGATTGATGTGCCGAAAAGTAAAATTAAAGCGGATGAATTTATTGACGTGAGCAACATGACAGTGCTGGTGAACCTGGCAGAGGAATGGACACAGATATACAACGAATCGTGGCGTCAGATGCGTGATTTCTTTTACGCTCCCAACATGCACGGACTTGATTGGCCAGCCATTCATGATAAATACGCCGTGTTACTTCCCTATGTAAAAAACCGCAACGACCTGAATTACATTATAGGAGAGATGATCGGCGAATTAAGCATTGGTCACGCCTACGTGCTTGGTGGTGACAAACCCGCACCAGAGCGGATAAAAACAGGTCTGCTTGGAGCAAAAATCAGCAAGGATCCATCGGGGTATTTTGTCATAAACGAGATCCTGAAAGGGGAAAACTGGAATGATGGAACACGCTCGCCACTCACCGATGTAGGCGTTGATGTGAACAGGGGTGATTACATTACGGCGATCAATGGAAAATCGACCAAAGAGGTGGCCGATATATACAGCATGTTGGTTGGAACTGCCGGAAAACAGGTGATGTTGTCGGTAAACAAAGATCCAAAAGCAGAAGGCTCCCGCGATGTTCTGGTTGTTCCCGTGGCCGATGAAGCCGGTTTATATTATTACAACTGGGTGATGGAAAATACGCGTAAAGTGAGCGAAGCAACCAATGGCGAGGTGGGTTACATCCACGTCCCCGATATGGGCCCCGAAGGGTTGAATGAATTTGTAAAGCATTTTTATCCTCAATTGAACAAAAAGGCACTCATCATCGATGACAGGGGCAATGGAGGTGGCAATGTCTCACCCATGCTCATCGAACGACTGAATCGCGAGCTGTCGCTTTATGGTATGACGCGCAACTTCGGCGTAAGCACCAAACCCGGACAAATGATGCGCGGGCCAAAGGTGTTGTTGCTGGACAATTATTCTGCCTCTGACGGAGACCTGTTCCCCTATCAGTTTAAAAAGCTGAAAATGGGCACTTTGATTGGTCTTCGCTCATGGGGAGGTGTTGTGGGCATACGGGGTTCAATGCCGTTTATTGATGGAGGCGATTTGCGCCGACCTGAATTTGCCCCCTTTGATGAAAATGGAAACTGGGTCATCGAAGGACATGGTGTGGATCCGGATATCGTCATCGACAACGATCCGGCCAAAGAGTATGCGGGTGAAGATCAACAGCTTAATAAAGCCATTGAGGTGATCCTGGAGCAGATGAAAAACTATCCGGATCTTCCGGTAATCCCTGAATTCCCGGATAAGTCGAAGTAAAAGAAATATTTCTTCAGCCTAAAAGCTACAGACAGTCTATTTTAAAGCTGTTTGTAGCTTTTTTTTTGTGATAGTGAATTGGAGTGGGCACATGTAGAAAAACAAGCCGGTTTTGGGTTAATAACAGGAGCAACTGCTATATCAACTGCTATTGTCCTATACAGAATCATTATAAATTAGCATAAAAAGCAAAAATATCTCAAAAAAAGCATAGAATTTTCGCTGCTATTTACACTATATAGGTAGATGAACCTATATATCCCAAAAATTGATGTGAGATGAAAATAAGATTCAGCAATCCTCCCAAAAATCATGTTAACATATTGGAGTCAATCATATTACCAAATACATTGGGAGATCAACAGACCTTTCCTTACTATGCACTCAACCATGAACGCAGATTTGAAATGTGCCGGAATGCAACAGGATACAACCGGTTTTCGCACATTAAAATATATGGTAGATGGTTGGTCCCTAACACCTACTACGCTGTTTCGAGTAACGCACACCAAATAATTTTCGAAGACTGGCCTAAAGTCAATGAACAGTTAATGCCACCACAAAATAAAGGTATTGGTGCATTTGACTTTTCGGCAGGTGGATATTATTTAAAATACAACTTCAATTTCTACGATGTAGCCGCATACATCGAACATGATGGTAGTCTTCTAACTGATAACGGGCGATACAGTTGGACAACTTCCAAATTTGGAATTACATAAGAAAATTTTACATATATGGTCATCGATTTCAGTAAGCAGATAGGCAAAAAATTAGCAATCGTAGAGAAAAGGAAAACGAGACTGATTGATATTGAAACTATTACTTATTTGGAGTGTGACGGATATATTACAACAATATACCTCATCAATCATGAAAAAATTGATGTATCGAAACTGCTTAAACAATTTGAAAATGAACTAACTGAGTACGGATTTATAAGAGCCAACCACAAATCAATAGTAAATCCAAGATTCATTACCGGAATACTGGCTACCAATTGCGGGAAAATTATACAAATAAACAACTCCGAAATAAAGGTAAGCCGGAGAAAGGCATTTTTATTTAAAATTTACACAAGAAATTAAAATCATAATTGACCAGCTTTTTATTAAAATCGACCATTTATTAGTTAAAGCATACCACTTATTAGACAAGATGACCACCTGGTCGAAAACCAGATTTTGTTCTTTACCTTAGTACTCGTTTTTAGTACTATTGGCCATAATGCTAAACAAGTGCGAAGGGTGACGCCACTATAAATGCAGCCCGGAATTTTCATAATAAATCACAGCAATGAAAATTACAAAACTATCAAGGAGAAATTCCTTATCATTAGTAGCTGCTGCACTTCCTTGTTGTTGCTGCTGCTGTAGCTGTTGCTGCTGCAATTCAAATGAGAGTACCACAGTTATCATCGTGGTTACATAACATTTGTTACTATCAAGACTATATCCTTACAAAATTCAGAATTGTAAGGATATAGTTTGAGTTAATGAACAAAATCCTGTTGCAATTACTATTTACCAAATAAAATAAGAAATCATGTTCGAGAATTTAGACATCTTTTACGATAACACAAACAATTGTTATCAAGTGAGGACTAAAGCTAACACCTATTCAATTGAATTTGATAGTGATGAGAAATATCAAATATTTCAAACTCTATTGCTTGAAGCAAAAAATAAATCCATTTCACTACTTAAACTTTTTGAGAAATTATGCGAAAAATATGAAGAAGCGAAAGTGATTGATGTGTTATCCAATTTAAATGATTTCGATATGCTTCCGAAAAGTGATCTTTTTGAAATGGAAGGGAAGTTAAAGAAAAGTAATAATGATATTGCATCAAATTATTGGATTGAAGGTGAAAAACTTGAGAACATTGCACTATTACTGATTGGAGAAAGCAAATTGTCGGAAAAGATTATTGAAAAATGTTCTCAAATCAATTTTAAAGAATTTAAAAACATAAGCACTTTAGAAATAATTGAATCAAATGATGCTTATTTGAATACCCTATTTAAACAATACGACTTTTTAATCATGGATGGAGTAGAATGGAATCCATTCGTAATTGAGAAAATCAACAAAAAAGCACTAGAATTTAAAAAGCCATGGCTCTTTGTTGGAGGTCTCGAGGAATACTTTTTTAAGATTGGTCCCATTTTTTATGGCAAAGAAACTGGTTGTTATGATTGCCTTATAAAAAGAGTTAAAAGCAATCACGATTACATTAACTACTTTAATAGTTATGAAAGCTATCTGAAAGAAGGAAAATTAAGTTCAAAACCTGATACTTTTCCACGTCTTGAATTATACTATGATATAGTTGCCAGTATATCAGTCTTGGAAATAGTAAAATTTTACGAATTATGGGCTGTACCCGTAGTATGGAAACATTATATCAGTATCAATGCCCTCAATTTTGAAGTCACTAAACATGGCTTATTAAAAGTACCATTTTGTGAAACATGCAAACCTGAGTTAGAATATAATCCTGCACCCTGGCTGGAAACAATATCCTTAAAATAATTTAGTGATTATGAACAATAGAAATTTCTTTATAAAAGGATTGAGTGGCATTTCAAATGAAGTTGGAATATTGTTACATACCATAAAACTACCACGAATGAGTTCAGATCCAAGAATCGTTAACTATGGTGTGTGGCAATGTAATACTAAAGAACTTGGAGGTGAAGAATCAGAAGGTAGAAGTGGTTCTTGTGGAACCAACTGGAAATATGCCCTAGCAGGAACAATTGGAGAGACGCTTGAAAGATATGCTCCGGCTTTTTGTAATCTGGCTGATGGTATAAAAAGTAATTATAAGAATCTGAATAAGAATACAATTTCACTCAGTGAATATGCATTATTTCACGACGAGCAATATGAATATTTTAAGTCGAAAAAGTACAGTATGGTAAAATTTACTGAAGACGTGGAGTTAACATGGTTCGAATGTAAAGATCTCACCAATGGAAAAGAAACATGGATACCTGGTCAATTTATATATATGCCTTTTTCGAAAGACAATTATTATGTTACAGCAAGCAATTCGACGGGATTAGCTTCCCATTCGAATTTCTATAAGGCAATTTTAACCGCACTTTATGAATGTATTGAGCGAGATAGCTTTGTTATTACCTGGATGAATAATATTGTTCCAAGGAAAATCGTCATTACAGATGAAATTAAATTGTACCTGGAAGAATTATTTCCAAAACATTATGAATGGCATTTATTTGATATGACTTACGATTTGCAAATTCCATCAGTATTTGGTATTTGCTTTGGAGAGACTGAATATGGCAAATTTATCACTGTTGGATCGGCAACCAGAGGCACAATTGGAGATGCAACTAGGAAAGTAGTTCAAGAAATCGGTCAAGCTATTCCTTACTTCAGATGGATTCTTGGAGAAAAAAAAGAATGGATTCCGTCTGATGATTTTAATGAAATTCTAACATTTGGAGATCATTCGGTTTTCTATTTAAAGCGAACTGACTTATGGCCCGTATTTGACAAATGGATAAATGAACCAGAAAACCATGTAATAGATTTCAATGCTCAGGATAAAAAAAATGAAATTGAAGAGATACGATATATTCTGAATATTTTTAAATCGAAAGGGTACAACGTTCTTTTTAAGGATATTACAACACCTGACATAAGACAATTATGCTCTTTCAGTATTAAAATAATAATTCCTCAACTAATTCAATTGTCTGGAGGATACCCGTTTTATTTCTCAGGGGGTAAACGATTGTATGAAGTTCCTGAATTACTTGGATATGGCAGAAATAGTTACGCAACTTTAAACAAAAATCCCCATCCATTCCCATAATTTCAAAGAGATTTTCTAATCATAAAATTGATATAATCATCAGATAGGCACTAAAAGTTATTCAAAAACTCTAAAACAATGCGCCATGAATTTTGAAAATATTAAATTGAAATATAAACAGAAGGATAATTCTCTTTACGATACAACAAAAGTGCGGGAATTATTTAGCATTTTATACCACGAGAACACAAAGCTTGATGGTTTTTCCTCAAGAATGCAAGGTGAAGAAATTGGTCGATTCCGAAACCCATATGTAACTGAGCGATCTATTCAGCCCTACAAATTTTATCCAGGTCATAAGATAACCGATTTGAATGAGTTTCATCACGATTTAGAAGATGATGCATTTTTATCTGTAATCAATAAACGCAGAAGTATAAGAAACTATGATCCAAATTATAAAGTATCACTTAATGAACTTTTCCACATTCTATTTTATTCGTATGGCGTTACTTTTCAAACAAAAATACCAAATTCTGATTATCATGTGGGGTATAGAAATGTCCCATCTGCCGGAGGATTATTTCCCTTAGAAGTATACACAACATTATTCAATAGTCAAATTGAGGCTGGTCTTTATCATTATCAAGATAGAAATAACTATTTAGAATTGGTTAAAGCAGGGAATCATCTTGATCAACTTAAAGCAATAATTAATGCGGAACCTTACGTAAACATTAAAAACTCATCCGGGGTTATTTTCATTACCGGCTTGATTGAGCGTAACAGTATTAAATATGGTGAACGTGGATACCGGTTTATGTTACAAGAGGTAGGCTATGTTGGTTTGGCAATAAGTTATTTATGCGAATATATTGGATTAGGCTCTTGCATGATTGGCAGTTGTATTGATGACAAAGTCAATGAATACCTAGGAATTGATGGAGTTTTCGAGACCGTTCACAGTATAATTATCTTTGGAAAAAAGCAATGCGATGATGTTGATATCAATAAATAATGTAAGTGTAAAGGCAAGCCAAAAAGAGATATTGAAGAATATTTCTTTTAATATAGACAAAGGTGAGGTTTTGTCAATACTTGGGCCAAACGGATCAGGGAAATCAACCCTTATAGGTATATTGTTAGATGATTTTAATTCGAATACCGGGAGTGTTGATTATTTTCCAAATAAAAAGGAAGTGTTTGGCAGTATTGGCATTGTATATGACAATCAATTAATATTTCCGTTTCTAAAAATTAAAGAATTTATTGATTATTTTGCTTCCATTTATAACATTGATGTTAAATTATATAACACGTATATAGATATTTTCGGCTTACGAAAGATTTTGAATTCTCTTATAAAGAATCTTTCTCAAGGAGAAAGAACAAAACTGGCAATTCTTTTAGCCATATTTCATCATCCGGCGTTACTTGTATTAGATGAACCTTTCTCAGGGATTGATCCAACAATTATCGAGAAAATTTGGAATTCAATTAGGAGGAATAACAATACGATCGCATTTACTTCTCATGATTGGGAAATGGCGGCAAAAGTTTCTGATAAAGTTATTTTTCTAAATGACGGAACAATGGTTTGTCCTGCTTTTGACCCAAAAAACTTTATGGAAAAACTACCTTCCGATAAGATAATTGTACTCCCATATTGTCCGATTGTTGAAGAAAATTTGAATGGATTTAGATATTATGTACACAACAATTCACTTGTAATTTTTAGTGATAAAAAAGTTCTGAATAAAGTACGAGGCTTAACAAGAAATTTTTCAATTCTGGATGCCACTTTAAAAGATGTTTATTTCTATTTAACCTACAGAAAATGATAAAGCTGATCTTCAAAACAATAAATATACAACTCTTGTCTTTTCTACGAATTAAGCAAGCTGTGTTTTGGTCCCTGGTTTTCCCATTGTTTATATTCGTTATTTTCAGTAGTATTTTTGGAACATTTTCTAATAAGGAGTATACCTATTTTTTATTAACCGGAGTAATAGGAATGTCTATTGCGAGTGACGGATTGTTTGCGATTGGAACAACAATAAAAATCTATTATAATAACGGGACTATACGAATTTTGAAAAAAATGCCAATTAATATTTTATACTATTTCACTGGTATTATTATTTACCGGTTTATAATTTCATTTGCATTGGTTATTTGTTTAAATATTACTTCTGTCTTTTTATTTTCTTGTAGCTTAATGTTCACGGATATCATTGGTATAACTTTAGGGATATTTATTGGTTTATGGATATTTTCATTTTTAGGATTGTGCTTAACGTTCTCTGACATTAAAATAAGTTCCTCAGATAAAGGATTGATAAACCTAGTTTATTTTTTAGTACTATTTACCAGCAATTCATTATATCCGGTTAGTTCCTTTAATGAAAAGATAGCCAATCTAGCAAATTTTCTGCCACTTAACCCTGTTTTGTCTTTATTGAGATCTGAAGCTTTTATGTTTTACCATTTAGCCTTCTGGGCCATAATACCAGTCATTTTATTTTACTTCTTGTATAAAAGGTTAAAAGTTGTGAGATGATATTTTTGAAAGTTATCATATTGGTGTTTGGATTTACAATTCTTCATGAATTAGGACACGTAGTTTGTTCACACATGTTAAAATTAAAAATTACAGGTATTGGGGTTGCGTATGCTCCATTTCCCCACTTTTATGTTTCTGTTAAATGGCCATATAAACTTTATCAAAAAGTTCTTTATCTGCTTTCAGGGTTTTTTGTATATGTGATAATAGTGAGTGGATGTCTATTTTTCTACTCCGGTAATATCACTTACCTTTCAATAAAATACGCACTGGCTCTACAACTTATTATTGAAACTAATCCAATTTATTCCGATTTTGTAATCCTTCAATTAGTCAAAAAAATTTATATGAAATCAAAAAACAGTATTAATTTTAAGTCATTATATAAAGAAGCATATACCCAACATTTATTTAGCAAATTTTGGTACTTGCATTTCTTTTTATGGACTTTAATTATTTTTTCTTTAACAAAAATGATTTAATTATGAAAAATTTCTTATTCATTATTTTAGCGTTTAGCTACATGAGTCCGGTTTGCAGTAAAATCTCAAACCAAAATGAAAATAAATTCAATAACCAATCTCCTGTTATTCAGGACGAGCAAAAATCAGCATTGGACAGCATTCAATTCAAAATATATAACTCATTTGTTAAGAGTATAATTGATAAATCTGCAAGCCCGCTCAATAGTATTTTGGGAGACTTAACTAACCTGCATCGTGAAAATCCAAATAATACTATTTTATATTGGGAAGCTTACTTACTGTACTATAAGGCCATTTATTTCTTAAAAATAAGTGACAAATCGAATTCCGAAAAAACAATTCTTGAAGGTATCGATATCTTCAAAGACATGCAAAAGAAAAATAGTGAAGATTATGCATTATTTGCCATGCTCCAGAGTTTTTCAATTCAGTTTGCTTCAGGTATTAAAGCCTCGGAAATCTCAGGTGAAGTAAAAAAGAATTTAGAATTAGCTCTCGATATAGACCCATTAAATTTACGGGCTAACTATGTTTATGCAAGCAATGATTTTTATACTCCTGCAAAATATGGCGGAAGAAAAGAAGTTGAAAAGTATTTATTAAAGGCCATTTCACTTCCCGATCAGAAAGTAAATAATTCATTTCTACCATCGTGGGGCAAAGAAGAAGCCTATGCCATGCTTGTACGGTTTTATATTGAGCAGGAAAAATGGGATTTAGCAAAAAAATACTATCAGGAAGGTGCTGAAATATTTCCTGAAAGCTATTCGATAAATCAATACGCACCAAAACTAATTGGAAAATAAGAAACAATTAAAACTAATTGTACACTTATTCTAATTTTCAAAACCTTGTCCATTATGAAAATTCAGAAAAAAAATAAATAATACAAAAGCTATGAAAAAACTACTAATAACAGCCTTAATACTTCAATGTTTGGGCATAAGTTGCAACTTTCCGTCTAATCAGAAAGGGGAAGAATATAATGAACAACTACAGGATTTCACTATCAATCAAAAATCAACTCTGGATAGCATTCAATTCAAAATATACAATTCATTTGTTAAGTGTATTATTGATAAATCTATAAGTCCTTTGAACAGCATTTTTGATAATTTAAATAATCTGTATAGCGAAAATCCAAATAATATTATTTTGTATTGGGAAGGTTACTTATTGTATTATAAGGCCATCTATTTTTTAAAAATAGATGACAAATCGAATTCTGAAAAATCGATTGTTGAAGGCATTGATATCTTGAAAGACATGAACAAGAAAAACAGTGAAGATTATGCATTGCTTGCTCTGCTCCAAAGTTTTTCAGTTCAATTTAGCCCGGGTATCAAGGCTTCTTTTGCCTCAGATAAGGTAAAAAAATATTTAAGATATGCATTGGAAATAGACCCATCAAACTTACGGGCTAATTATGTCTCTGCAAGTAATGATTATTATACTCCTGAAAAATTTGGCGGTGGGAAAGAAGTTGAAAAGTATTTACTAAAAGCCATTTCACTTCACGATCAGAATGTAAGCAGTTCATTTTTACCATCGTGGGGCAAAGAAGAATCCTATGCCATGCTTGTGCGTTTTTATATTGATAAAGAAAATTGGGGTTCAGCAAAAAAGTATTATCAGGAGGGATTAGAGGCGTTTCCTGAAAGCTTTTCAATAAATCAATACGCTCCAAAACTAATTGGAAAATAAATGAGGGTTTTTCTGCTTGTACTTTTCTTGTCTGCTTCTATAGTTAATTGTTTCTCACAGGAATATTTAAAAGGCCGGGTCGTTGACAGTAATAATACACCACTCTTTGCTGCCAACATTTATTTCATGAATAAATTAACAAGTGGGGCTGTAAGTGATTTTAATGGTGAATTTGCTTTGTTATTAACTAATATTTCAATTACTGATACTTTGATTATTTCTCATTTATCATACAAACAAAAAAAAATTTGCGTAAAGGATATTGACACTAATGAATACTTAATAATTTCTTTAGAAGATAATATCATATTGCTTGATGGAGTTATGATTACAGCACGCAATCCTGTATCAGAAAATTTCTCAGTTACTAAAATTGATCGATTAGGTATTTATTTAAATCCAGTGTCATCGGGAGACCCATTAAAAGCAATAACTTCAATGCCATCCTCCACCAATACAGATGAAACCGCCAATCCCTCGCTGCGTGGCAGTTCTTCTGATAGATCATTAGTGGCTTTAAATGGGGTTCCTGTACTCAATCCTGTAAGAAACAGCCGGATAGATGGAATAGGCAATTTTAGTTTGTTTAATACCGAAATTGTTGATAAACAGTATGTATACGCAAGCAATCCTCCCTTAACATATGGGAATACCACAGCGGGATTGGTTGAAATCGAAACCAAAAAAGAAATATCAACCAATCAAATACAATTGTCATTAGGGCTGGCAAATGCAGGGATATTCGCATCGCAGAAGCTGGCAAAAGAATCATTTATTCAGGTATATGGTAATGTTCAATTCAGTGATGTTTTCTTGGCTCTTAATAAGAAAAGCTTGCCCCGCGTAAATAATTTTGGCAGCACCGATATTGGAATCAATTCTTTCATCAAATTAGGAAAGAACATCACTCTTAATACGTTTAATTATTTTATTGATGAAAAATATAATGTAACATCGGAAGTATTTTCTTACGAAGGAATGTCAGCCGCCAACAAAACAAGAGCATTTACTGTCAATCAAATTAAATACTTCACTGCTAAAGGAGTTTTCAGTTTTAACAATGGAATTGATTATAGCAATTCCAATTATGATTTTGGCAATCTAATAACAAGAGATAAAAATCTCCAATTATATAATTCTCTAAATTACAGACAACCAATCTTTAATAAAGCATCCATACAAATTGGTATAAGTTATTCTTTTTCAAATGCTGCATTTAAAGACAGCATCCCCCTTTTGTACTTCGCTTTTTCACCGAACTCACCTAATTTATACGCAGATACAACTCTAAATAATCATTGCATTGAGGGCTATTTATATTCAACATGGGATATCAACAAAAAGCTTATATTATCTGCCGCAATAAGGTCAAATATACCGGTAGATCATCAGAAGTTTGATTTCAGCTCACAAGTAGGATTGAGATACAATATTGCTGCCCATCACTCCATGCTCCTAAGTATGGGTAAATATTATAATTATGCCCAACCCTATTTTTACTCCTATAAATACAGGTTGTTGAGCAGTTATCAGATTGCATTGGATTATACTTATGAAAAAAGAAATACACAAATAAATACAGCATTTTACTATAAGAACGAAAGTGGGGAACAATTCAATAGCGATTTTCTGATTTTTGATCGAACAAAAATTTTCGGGATTGAACTTTATTTTGAACAATTGATATTCAGATCTTTAAAATTTTCCTTATCAAATACATATTTAAAGAAAACCTCTATTATAAGTGGAGAATCATACAAAGGGGACCCTTCACTGAATTATTTCATTAAAACCACATTAAATTATACAAATCCCAGATTATTTAATTTAGCCATAACTTACATAACCCGACCCGGCTTATATTATTCAAGAATTGATAGTAGTTACTATGTTGATGAATACGATTTATATTTTCCTGTTTATACTGATATTAACAATGCCCAATACAAATCCTATAATAACATTAGTTTAACTTTAACCCGTTACTTAAGTTTTAAGAAATCGGCATTCATTTTGTTTGCCACTTTGAATAACTTACTAAACACA
The DNA here is from genome assembly GCA_001769215.1 of Bacteroidetes bacterium GWF2_41_31. GTDB lineage: Bacteria > Bacteroidota > Bacteroidia > Bacteroidales > F082 > UBA6244. Next base: position 28,456 of record MEOL01000030.1, on the reverse strand, counting down.
AAAAATCAGAACCAGGTACTATATAATAGCAACTTTTCAATAAAATCTTTTGATTACTATCAATTACGATCATTTTATTTTGGTTTTGTTTGGCAGTTATGACATGAATTATAAATATATCCATCTGACCACCCAAGCCTTTGTAAAGATGGACACATAAATATTCAGAGATCTGTTGTAATACTTTGTTAGTTTCACGCTCCGAAAATCTAACCCGCAATACCCTGATGTGAAACATAAGTTGCCAAAAGTGAGTATGATTCTCAAATATAACCCTTATTTTTGATGAGGATATCCGGTTAATTATTTTGATATATGCAATACGATACTGCTCATATGAATGTAATAAATTCAAGGAAATACGAAATTTCCTTTTTGGTTTTAACCTCATTGCTGTTAACGTTGGTAAGCAACCTGCCGTATTATTCTTTGTTTTTTAATAACTTCGATGATCGTCTTGGTGTCGATTGGACAGCCCTTGAAATTGCCTATAAAATCACCTGGTATACTCTTCAGTGTTTGTTTTCTATTTTGTTGGTTTCGGTATTTAATTATTACTGGAAAAAGTATTTATTGCCCAAAATGGCTCCGTTGGTCATCACCTTCCCGTTATCCACCATCTATAACCTGTTGATTGCCTATGGTTTGTTGAAAGCATCCATGTACTTTGCCGATCTTACTGTGGGATATCCTTTTGGTGAACACCCGACCTATATGTATTATTTGTGGAAGTATGTTTACCTCATACCTTCCGCAGTTTTGTTGTCGTATTTATTAAAGCTAATTGTTAAAAAAAGGGTAGTGGAGTTAACCAATGCCCGGCTTATCGAGGAAAACCTGTCAATTCAGCTAACTACCTTAAAAGAGCAGATCAAGCCTCATTTCCTCTTCAATACACTGAATACCCTGAGTGGATGCTCGCACCTGAAATAACGACCGGTTGGCTGCAAATGCAGCAAAACTAAATTAAATGCAAAATGATCAGACTTGAAACAATATTTAGCTCAAATATTCCTGTCGATTGCCATATAATAAAAGGCCGACTGGAAGCTGAGGGACTTGATTGTTTTATTTTTGATGAAAATATGGTCTGGGTTCATCCATTTAGAGCTGTAGCAATTGGAGGAGTAAAACTTAAGGTTCCTTACGACCAAGCAAAGTTGGCCACTCAAATTATCAGTTTGATACAAGAAGCAGAATTAATTGACAGTGAGGGAAAATACTATTTAACAACAGCATTGGACAATGAGATACACAGACAGAATGAAGTACTTAAAATACAAACCATACTTAGGAATAACCCATCATTATTAGAAAAGAAACCGGAAATTAACTCCAGATTATTATCCCCCACCGAAATTGACGCTTTGTGGAATTCTGAAAAAGAATTCCAACTGCTCGCAAAGAAGGTATTCCATTTTACCGCTAACCAATTTTGGTTTGAATTGTTCGACTTTGACCGCAGTGTATTTAGTTATTTAAGAATCAGGCCTCCGGAATTCTACATTGAACAAGAATTGGTTAGAAACTTTAATTCTCAAGCAGATACGGATGTGGAAGTTGTATGTCCTAAATGTAATTCAGATAATGTTCGCTATGGATATGCAATTGACTTTAAACTGGATATATTATATTTGATTTTATCAGTCCTGATAACCACTCCGTTTCCAATGTTGAGAAAGAAATATCACTGTTTCAATTGTAATCATAACTTTAAGAAAGTAACGGAAGTGGGTAAGTAATTCAAGCTTTATGGCGAGTTATGTTATAAAAATGAGTATTTTAGTTCCATATTAAATCGGTTCGGGCAGAAAAGTCAGTCTTCAAAAGTTCGACATTAAGCAACTGTTACCCGGTATATTAAATGCTGAAATCTCAAGTAATCAGATGATGAAAAAATTTATTCTTTTACTTCTTGTTTTTATGTTGAGCAAGGCCATTTTTCCTCAATCATGCTTGCCACAAGGCATCACATTTACAAATCAACTACAAGTAAACAACTTTCAAAATAATTATCCCAATTGCAACATAATTGAAGGAGATGTTACTATTCACAGTAGTTCCATTAATAACCTCCTGGGATTAAGTACCATTATCTCAATCCAGGGTAATTTTACGATTCTTCTCAATCACAAATTAAAAGACTTTCAGGGTTTAAATAATTTGGTTGATGTAGGCGGCTATATGGAAATATATGGAAACGATAGTATTGTAAACATGTCCGGGTTTACCAACCTGGAAAGTATAGGCGCGACTTTGCAGGTTTTCAATAATCCTAACCTGGTTAATTTTCAAGGCTTTGACAATTTGAATTCCGTGAGTGGCCTATGGATTGGTGACTATGAACTATACGGAAATAAATCAATGATTAATCTGGCAGGTTTCGATAATATTGATTCTTTAGGCTTTTTACATCTTGAAGCCAACGATAAGTTGAGTAGTCTTAATGGTTTGGATAATCTAGAGTTTATCAACGATCTTTCTATCTTCTACTGCAATTCGTTGGATAGTATCACTGAATTAGGAAATCTAAGAAAAATAGAAGGAGAATTAATGCTTTGGATGAATAATTCATTGGTAAGCCTAAAAGGGTTGGATAGCATTGTCCGAATAAACGGCGGAATTAAAATTTCTGAAAATAACAATTTGCATAATCTTCTTGGTTTAGGAAATTTAACTACGGTTAACGGATACATGGAAATCGCCAACAACTTTAATATTGACGACCTATCCGGACTTGAGAATCTGGATAGTATCAATGGGTTTCTTGACCTTTATGGTAACCGGCATCTTGTTACATTATCAGGCTTACAATCATTGAAATTTATCAATGGACGATTAAGGATTTTCAACAATAAAGATCTATTAAGTTTAACAGGAATAGATAGTGTCGGGGTTGATTCCCTGACTTCGTTGAGTGTTTTTGATAATCCCCTGCTTTCTGAATGCAGCGTAGCCAGTGTATGTAATTATCTGTCAATTCCTGACGGACTAACCAATATTTCTGATAACAATACCGGCTGCAACAGCAATGAAGAAGTAAATACTGCTTGTATTTTGGTTACAGGTGAAAATCTGTATCAGAACGCATTAACGATTTCACCAAATCCGTTTAGGAGTTCTATTCAAATTATTAATAAAAATAGCCTTTCAATAAAGTCGATATCAATCACTAATTTCGTAGGTGAAAAAATAATTGAAACGAATGGCCCGGCGGATAAACTTAATTTGAGTATTCTTAGCCCAGGCGTTTACATTATTAATATTCAGACTCATCAGGCTAACTTTAAACAGAAGTTAATTAAACAATAATACGCAATGTATAACATTATACGTACATTATGGCTGGTAAGTATATAAACCTACCGGTAGGTAAACCTGCTGATTTCCTGCCGCAGGTAGGCACGCTGGAACGAGTATCTTAGTTCCACTTGTCTGCCGTAGGCATGAAATAACAATCGGTCATGAATAATAAATATATCCAACCGACCACCTAAGCCTTGGTAAAGAGAGACACATAAATATTCTGAAATCTCCTGTTTTATTTTGTTAGTTTCACGCTCTGAAAATCCAACCCGCCCTACCCCGAAATGAAACATAAGTTGCCAAAAGTGAGTATGATTCTCAAATATAACCCTTATTTTTGATGAGGATATCCGGTTAACTATTTTGATATATGCAATACGATACTGCTCATATGAATGTAATAAATTCAAGTAAATACGAGATTTCCTTTTTGGTTTTAACCTCATTGCTGTTAACGCTGGTAAGCAACCTGCCGTATTATTCATTGTTTTTTAATAACGTCGATGATCGTCTTGGTGTCGATTGGACAGCCCTTGAAATTGCCTATAAAATCACCTGGTACACTCTTCAGTGTTTGTTTTCTATTTTGTTGGTTTCGGTATTTAATTACTACTGGAAGAAGTATTTATTGCCAAAAAAGGCTCCGTTGTTCATCACCTTCCCGTTATCCACCATCTATAACCTGTTGATTGCCTATGGTTTGTTGAAGGCATCCATGTACTTTGCCGGTCTTACTGTGGGATATCCTTTTGGTGAACACCCGACCTATATGTATTATTTGTGGAAGTATGTTTACCTCATACCTTCAGCAGTTTTGTTGTCGTATCTATTAAAGCTAATTGTTAAAAAAAGGGTTGTGGAGTTAACTAATGCCCGGCTTATCGAGGAAAACCTGTCCATTCAGCTGGCTACCTTAAAAGACCAGATCAAGCCTCATTTCCTCTTCAATACACTGAATACCCTGAGTGGTATCATCAGAAATGAACCCAGAGAGGAGGGGTTGAAATTTGTTGACGATCTGGCCTCTGTTTACAGATACATTCTGGAACAAAGCAACCATGATCTGGTGGAACTCAACATAGAACTTGATTTTGCGCATTCCTATATCAGGCTTCTGGAGAAAAGATTTCATATGAAGTTTGTAACCGAAATCGATATCCCCGACAAATATCTCACCTATCAGATACCACCACTGACCATTCAAATGCTCATTGAGAATGCCATGAAGCACAATGAGTTTTCCGAAGCATTTCCGGTGAATATCAGGATATTTATTGAAAATAAAAGTGTTGTGATCGAAAACAATATCCTGCCTAAAACTTCCGACTCATCGGGATTGGGTATCGGCTTGCAAAACCTGAGTATGAGGTATAAAATATTAACTGATCAGGAAATCGTGATCAACAAAATTCAAAATAAATTTGTTGTAAGGTTGCCATTAATTGAGAAATCAAAATAGTTAATGAAATGAATATGAAGGTGCTCATTGTTGAAGACGAATATACCGCGGCAAAAAACCTTGTTTCGATACTCAATGAAATTGACTGCCAAATTGAGGTCCTTGCGATTGTTGAAAGTGTGAAGGATTTATTTCAATGGCTGAATAAAAACCAGGCCCCTGATTTAGGATTCTTTGATATACAACTCTCTGACAACAATGTATTTGAAATATTTTCGCTAACAGAAATTGAATTCCCTGTCATTTTTACCACCGCATACAGTGAATATGCCATCAAGGCGTTTAAGGTGAACAGCATTGATTACATCCTGAAACCCCTGAGTGTAGAAACTGTAAAATTCGGGATCGATCAGTACAAATCGCTCGATAAGAAAAACGAAAGCTTGTCTGTAATTAAACTCAAAAGGTTGTTGGAGGAATTCACTCTCCCGATCGACAAAAATTATAAAAAATCGTTTCTGGTTCATTTCAAAGACAGGCTGATTCCGGTTGAAACCATGTCGTTTTCATATTTCTACATAAACCATGGCATCGTAAACGGAGTAACGGCAACCAACGATAAATACAGCCTCGATTATTCGTTGGAAGAGTTGGAGAATATGCTCGATCCCTGTTGTTTCCAACGGGTAAACCGGCAATATATCGTCAACCGAAAATACATCAAGGAAATTGGTTTGTTCTTTAATTCGCGTTACAGCATCAAAACATCCCCGGCAAGTCCGGACAAGATTATCATGAGTAAAACCAGGTCGTCGCAGATTCGCAAATGGCTTGAAACCTGAAATCCGCGTTTGTATTTTTTATTTGGACCAGCATTTAGGTTGGTTCACCCCCTTTGTTTTCCTGTTCAGGTAGTTTCTTACTAGCAACAACAGGCTTTCCCATTATATTTGTTTGTACACCATATGATTGCGCTATGAACAAGTTGGGAATTTATCACAGAGTACAGCCCGATTGTATCACTACATTTAACGAGAAAATTATTGATAGGGCTACCAGGACTCCGAACAAAACGGTTTTCATTCAACTAAACGAAGCTTGTGAAGAGACTTCTAACCTAAGTTACAGGAAGCTCATTCATAATTCAATAGGCGTGTCAAAACAATTGCTTGAGCACCATAAAAAGGGCGATCGGTGTTTGATTGCCATCCCGGGAGGCGCTGAATTCATCACTGCGTTTCTGGGATGTATCCTGTCCGGCATTATTGCTGTTCCTACCATCCTGCCAAAAAGAAATAAACCCAACAGCAGGTTCTGGTCCATTGTCGAGGATTCAAACCCTGTTTGCGTGCTGACTTCAAACGATACCAGAGAACTTGTCGAAAGCCAACTTGAGGCATCAGAAAACACTACACACATTAAAAATATTGTCAATGTAGAAATTTCAAATGCTGAATACCCCTTGTTCGAGCTACCTGAAGTTCAACCCGATGACATTGCTTTTTTGCAATATACATCCGGTTCGGTAGGCAGACCCAAGGGCATCATGGTGACGCAAAAAAACCTGTTTCACAATTCCGGAATTATTAAGCGCTCGTTTAACCATACGTCACAATTGGTATCTGTTTCATGGCTGCCGCCATTTCACGATATGGGTTTAATTGGCTGTATGTTACAACCCATTTTTGTTGGAGGGGTTACTATCATCATCCAACCCACCGATTTTATCCGAAATCCGTCTCTTTGGTTCCAGGCCATAACAAAATACAAAGCAACCACTGTAGGATGCCCCAATTTTGGTTTGGATTACTGTGTTGAAAAAATCACCGAGCCCGATTCCAACACCATGGACCTGTCTTCCTTAAAAGTGCTGTTTTGCGGTTCGGAACCTGTGAGGGAGAATTCCCTTCGCAGCTTTGCAGATAAATTCAGCTCACTGAATTTTAAAAACGAGGTATTCCTTCCATGCTATGGACTTGCTGAAGCCACCTTGATGGTTAGCGGGATAAGTCAAACCGAAGAACCGGGGTATTTTTATGCTGATCGGATTAAAATATCAGGGAATCAGACTGTTGTTGAAGCTTCTAACCACCACAACATGATCAGCTATTCGTCGTGCGGAAGAACCTGGAACCACACCAAAGTTCTTATTGTTGACCCCAATACAAGGTATCTGCTGCCAGAGAATATGGTTGGGGAGGTTTGGGTAATGAATGACTCCGTTTGCAAAGGATACTGGAATAAACCAGAAGAAACCGATGAGGTTTTCCATGCTTTTACAAAGGACAACCACAAAGGTCCCTGTATGCGAACCGGTGATTTGGGATTTCTTAGCAATAACCAATTGTATATTACCGGCAGGTTGAAGGAATTGATTATCGTAAGAGGCATGAATTTGATTCCAAATGATATCGAAAACGTGGTTGATAAATGTCATCCGGCGCTGCAAGGGAATGGTTGTGCTGTTTTTTCAATAGAGCATGAAAACTGTGAACAACTGGTGGTCGTTCAGGAAATAAAACGGGTTCATATCAATAACTTCAACCAGGATGAAATTGTACGGGCTATACAAAGTGCCGTTGCCGAACATTTTGATCTTTCAGTTTATGCCATTGTTGTGATTTATCCGATGGGCCTGCCTAAAACCACCAGTGGAAAAATCCAATGGATTGAATGCAGGAAGCTATACCTGGAGGATAACCTGAGAATGGTTTTTTCATGGCAAAGAGAGGAGCATATACAGGAAGGTGACGATGTGGACGCGGATACCGTGACACCTGGTCACATTATGAACTGGATTAAAAATTGGCTTGGGGCCAAGCTGGGCATCGATCCCCGTCAAATTGAATCAGAACAGCCAATTCTTTCCCTTGGTCTGGATTCTATTACCGCGGTTGAGCTTGAAACTGAATTGAATGCGCGGTTCGCTACAGACATTTTTGTGGGCGATTTCTTTGAAAACAACACCATTGAATGTATCGCCAAGGTAGCTTTTAAAAATAGTTTACAAGAAAAAGTTACATAGAAATCCCGCTTAGATAAAAATCAATAATGAATTCACCACAAGGTAATGGATGACGAATGATTGTGGTCAGGAATACAAATACAAACAGGTCTTTTTTCGGAAATAATAAAAGAAAAGAGAATTTTTCCTTAGTCCGGTTTTAATTGGAAAACTATTTTACAAAAAAACATTACTTTTACCCCTATTCCAGTGTTGCTCATCATGATCAGAGCCTCAAAATAACATGACTAAAAAAGAACGTTTTAAGTTTGTAACCCATTACTTTACCGAACACATGCCCGTGGCAGAGACCGAGCTGGAATACCGTACTCCCTACGAATTGCTCGTTGCGGTGATTCTTTCGGCCCAATGCACCGACAAACGCGTAAACATCATTTCAGTGGAATTTTTTCGCCAGTTTCCTACGGTTGAGCTTCTCGCGGAAGCCTCTGTGGAGAATATTTTTGAATTGATTAAAAGCTGCTCCTACCCCAACAACAAGGCCAAACACCTGAGTGGTATGGCCCACAAACTTGTAAATGAATTTGGTGGTGAAGTACCCGAATCCATCGACGATTTACAAAAGCTCCCCGGAGTGGGTCGTAAAACGGCCAATGTAATAGCGTCCGTTGTTTACAATAAACCCACCATGGCTGTGGACACCCATGTTTTCAGGGTATCGGCACGCATTGGTTTATCCACCAATTCAAAAACTCCCTTTGAAACCGAAAAGCAACTGGTGAAATATTTTCCTGAAGAAATCATTCCATTGGCTCATCACTGGTTAATCCTTCACGGGAGATATGTTTGTCAGGCACGAAAACCCAAATGTGGAATTTGCGGATTGACTTCCGTGTGCCGGTATTTTCAAAGCAATATCTTAAAAAATACATAATTTCATCCCTTGCAAACCAATGAATTCAGCTAAAATCCATATCTTTGTTAAAAATCAAAAACACAATGCCACAACTAAATATAGGAGACAAAGCTCCTGAATTCAAGGGCTTTGATCAAAATGGAAAACTACTTACGCTCGATACTTTCAAAGGGAAAAATCTGATACTTTACTTTTACCCCAAAGATGATACCCCCGGCTGCACGGCGGAGGCTTGCGATTTACGCGACAATTATGATATGTGGCTTGATAAAGGCTACTCCGTCGTGGGGATCAGTCCCGACACCGGGGAATCGCACCGCAAATTTGTCACAAAGTACAATTTGCCATTCCCGTTAATAGCCGATCCTGAGAAAGAAATAATCAAAGCCTATGGCGTCTGGGGCGCTAAAAAACTCTACGGAAAAGAATACGAAGGACTTCTTCGCACCACTTTTGTTATTGATCAGACTGGTGTTATCGTGCAGATATTCACCAAAGTAAAAACCGCAGAACATACGCAGCAAATATTAAAAACCCTTTAAACCCTTGGATTATGGCAGTAGATAAAGCTAAAGAAAACGCGGACAAATTAAGACAAGAAAAACTAAAATCCCTCGAAGCAACTTTGGGTAGTATTGAAAAGAGCTATGGCAAAGGTGCCATCATGCGGTTGGGTGATTCAGCCATCGAAAAAATTTCATCCATCTCCAGTGGCAGTATTGCCCTTGATGATGCCATGGGAGTAGGTGGTTACCCCAAAGGCCGCGTTGTTGAAATATATGGTCCCGAGTCTTCGGGCAAAACCACCCTCGCGCTTCACCTGATCGCAGAGGCACAAAAAGCGGGTGGCATAGCGGCCTTTATTGATGCAGAACATGCCTTCGATCGGTTTTACGCCGAAAAATTGGGCGTAGATACAGCAAACCTGTTTGTTTCGCAACCTGATCATGGTGAACAGGCTCTGGAAATTGCCGACAGCCTGATTCGCAGTGCCGCCATTGATGTGGTGGTTATCGACTCGGTTGCCGCGTTAACACCGAAAAGTGAAATAGAAGGTGAGATGGGCGATTCAAAAATGGGTCTCCAGGCCAGGTTGATGTCGCAGGCGTTGCGTAAATTAACAGCCAATATCAGCCGTACCGGCACCATTTGTGTGTTCATCAACCAGTTGCGCGAAAAAATCGGAGTGATGTTTGGCAACCCGGAAACAACCACCGGAGGTAATGCGCTGAAATTTTACGCATCTATTCGCCTGGATATCCGCAAAGTAAGCCAGATAAAGGATGGCGAAAACATCTCCGGCAACCGGGTTCGGGTGAAAGTTGTTAAGAACAAAGTGGCCCCACCCTTTAAAAAAGCCGAATTCGACATCGTTTATGGTGAAGGAATTTCAAGGATCGGAGAGATTATCGATCTGGGAGTTGAGTTAAACATCATCAAGAAGAGCGGATCGTGGTTTAGTTATGGCGAAACAAAACTTGGACAGGGTCGCGATGGTGTTAAAAGCCTGCTGGCAGACAATCCTGATCTGGTGATGGAACTTACCCAGAAAATCACGGAAACCATGTCGGCCAAATAAATATAGTTGAAACAGGAGGCCGGATTTTCATCCCCCTCCTGTTTTTTTTCCTTTTGAATAATCAGGTATGAGAAATCATGTTACTATGAAATTTTGTGGCACAATTTGTTTAGCAGCAGGGCTTTTCACCCTGATTTTGTTTTCAGGGTGCGATACTGCATTAAGGCAAAATGAATCAACCGAAAAGATCGGGACGGACTCCATTGCCCTGCTCACCAGGCAAATCATGGAAGATTCATCACGCGCGGATTTGTTCGCTGACAGGGCAAGGGCCTATCTCAAAAATGGAAACATCGATCCCGCCTTGCGCGATCTAAACCAGGCCATTACACTTCAACCTGAAAATCCTTCATTTTATCTAATCCTTTCCGACATATACCTGGTTCTTGGAAAGACGGACAATAGCCTGACTTCATTAAAAAAAGCCATCAAGCTCGATCCCGAAGAGGTGTCATCTTACTTAAAACTGGCAGAAGTATATTTGATACTGAACAATCCCGAAGGCGCCAATTCCGCAGCAGACCAGGCCATCAGGATTGACAGGAACCACGCGGAATCATTTTACATAAAAGGGATTTCGCTCCTGCAAGCGGGCGATACCGCCAATTCCATTCTTAACTTGCAAATATCTGTGAGGCTTGATTCGGTTAACTTTATGAGCTTTATGCAATTAGCTGCCATATCCATCGCACGAAGCGACACGCTCTCGGTTCAATACTTGAAACAGGCACTTTGGTTGCGACCTCAGGATGAACGGGCTTTGTTTTTCCTGGGAATGATGTACCAGGAACAGGGTAAGTTTAAAGAGGCACTTGAGAACTTCCGCCTTGTTACTCAATATTACCCAAAAAATAAACGGGCATTTTATTATGCCGGATACATTTGTTTGGTTGAATTAACAGACTTTCAGTCTGCTCTGCAGGAATTTCAACAAGCTGTTGATCTCGACTCGACTTATGTGGAGGCAGTTTATAACCTGGGTCGTACCCACGAAGCCCTGGAGGAATACCAAAGTGCCAGAAAATATTACAGACAATCGCTTGAATTGTTGCCTAATTATCCATTGGCCGTGCAGGGATTAAACCGGCTGGACGACAACGGGCTGGGCTTATAAAAACTGAGACCTGATCTCCTTGAGATCGTCCACCAACCACTGGCTTTGTTCAGAAAATTTTTGATACTTTTCCTCCACATTGGTGAGGTTTTGTTCCGAGCCGGCGATCTCCAAATCCCGGGCAAGCGCCTGCAAATCAGGAACTGCAAAATTTGCCACCACCCCTTTCATGCTGTGCGCGTTAAACTTTAAATCCGCGTAATTCTTGCTTTGAATGGCTTCGTGAATTTTACTCATCCGCTCAGCATATTCATTGATAAATATGTCAATTATTTCCACAACAATCTCTTTATCAAAGTATTGAAATGTATCGTTAAACAGTACTGGGTTAATTATTTTCATGTAAACAGCATTATTGATCAATGGTTACCAGACTTCTTAGAAAGCTGATCCCGCAGGATCTCAACGATAACAAAACTACGAAAAGTTTTACAATCAATGGAGTTGTGAACAGAAAGGTTTTAAAAATAAATTCAACACTGAAAATTCCCGGTATTTAAAATCCCAAATAACTACCCGCCTGAAAAACCATCAGCGAAATCAGGTAGGCCAGAATGGTAGTATAAACAGTTAAAAACAGTGCCCACTTCCAATTGCCCGATTCGTTCTTAATGGCTGCCACCACAGCAATGCATGGGAAATAGATGAGAATAAACAACATAAAAGAGATAGCCACAAGCGGGGTAAAAACAGGCGATCCCTTGTGTTCCCCCGATTCATATTTCTGGTCTTTCATGCGCTGAACCAGACCCTGTGAATCACCATCAGGCGATTGGTAGAGAACGCCCAGGGTACTTACCACTACCTCTTTGGCGGCGGATCCTGCTACCAGCGCAACGCCCATTTTCCAGTCGAACCCCAATGGTTCGATGGCTGGTTCAATCCATTTACCGATGCGCCCAATGAAGCTATTTTCCTGCTTCAACCTCATATTTTCCATCTTCAGGTTGTCAGCTTGCTTTTTAAACTCAGGCGAGTTCGTTTTATTCTGAAAGGTGATATTAAGCTCCTGAACTTGGTTTTTATAATTGGTTTCGATGGCAGATCCCTTGGGAAAATAACCCAATACCCAGATTATTAGACTTGCTACCAGAATGATGGTTCCCATCTTACGAAGGTATTGTTCGCCTTTAAACCAGGTTTGTTTTAGTAATGATTTGAGCGCAGGAACGCGGTAAGGCGGTAGCTCCATGACAAAGGGGATGGTTTGGACTTTGAACAAGGTCTTTTTCATGATCCAGGCAACAAAACCAGCCAACATGATACCAAAGAGGTAAATACCGAACAGGATAGTCCCTCTCATCTCAGAAAAGAAAGCACTGATCAGCAGGATATACACCGGGTAACGCGCACTACATGACATGAAAGGAATAATCAACATCGTTACCAACCGATCGTTTTTGTTCTCGATGGTACGTGTAGCCATGATGGCCGGCACATTGCACCCAAACCCCATCAACATGGGGACAAACGATTTACCATGCAAACCAATGCGGTGCATCAGTTTATCGACGATAAAAGCCACCCTGGCCATATAACCCGACGCTTCCATCAGGGTAAGAAAAAAGAACAAAATCAAGATGTTGGGAAGAAAGATGATGACGCCTCCCACACCACCCAAAATACCATCTATCACCAAATCTTTCAACATACCATCAGGCAAAATAGCGGAAACCAAATCACCGGTCCGGGAAATCAACCACTGGACACCCTGCATGGGGTAGTCGCCCAGCCAGAAAGTAGATTGAAAAGTTAACCAAATGGCAAAAAGAAATATGGGATAACTCAACAGCGGACTGGTAACGATATTATCGATCAAACGGCTGCGTGTAATGTTGTCTTTGAGCGGAGCCGGCTTCAGGGTTTCTTTCAACGCTCCTTCAATAAAACCGTATTTGGCATCCGTAATAACGGTTTCAACGGTATCTTTACGTAAATCACTGATGATCTTAGCTTCTTCGGTAGTAGCCTCCTTGATCTCCCGGGCGTTTGAGCAAGTCTCAATCCGCTTCAACTCAGAATCATCCTGTTCCAACAATTTAATGGCCAGATACCGGGGTGAAACCTTGTTGGTCAGTTCTTCGTTTCCAACGTGGTTTATGAGCTTTTGCAGTCTCCTGATCGATTGTTCAATCTGATACCCGTAATTGATGTGTACGTGTCTGATTACCGGTTCCTGATCGTTATAGGCCGCAATAATTTTATCAAACAGAAGTTCAAATCCTTTGCCTTTGGTACCAACCGTAGGTACCATTGGTATACCCATCATCTGGCCAAGGGCCTGATAATTAAAGATATCTCCATTGCTTTCAAATTCATCCCACATATTCAGCGCGATCACCACTTTCAAATCCATATCGATGAGCTGGGTGGTGAGGTAAAGGTTACGTTCAATATTTGATGAATCAATTACATTCAGGATGACATCCGGCAATTCGTTCACCAGGTGTTCGCGCACATAGATTTCTTCGGGGGTATAGCTTGTTATAGAGTAAGTTCCGGGTAAATCGGTCAATTTGAAGGTATATCCGCCATATTCAAAACGGGCTTCTTTTGCATCCACGGTAATCCCACCATAATTCCCTACTTTTTCATGGCTGTGCGAAGCGTAATTGAACAGAGAAGTCTTTCCGCAGTTGGGGTTTCCTACCAATGCCACATTGATCACCTTGCGTTTGGCATCTATGGGAGTCAACCTGAGTGCCTGTTCAAGTTCGAACACGCCGTTAAAGTCTTTGTCCGGGCCGCCGTTTTCGGTTCCACGAATGACTTCAATTAAGGAGGCTTCACTGCGGCGCAACGAAATATTGTATCCCATCAGGTTGTATTCAACCGGATCGCGCAAGGGGGCATTTTTAATGACTATCACTTGCTTTCCGGCGATAAAGCCCATTTCCATAATCCGTTTCCGAAAAGCTCCGCGCCCTTTTACTTTCAGGATGATGGCTCTATCCCCATTTTTAAGATCAGCAAGATTCATGTAGTGGCAGTACCTGATTAAATAAGGTACAAAGCAACGTTTTAATGGATTGGCCCGGGATACCTAATAATGGGTATTTTCACTAAAAGGAGGGGAATTCATCAGGTTCGTCGTGCAACATAAAATGGATGCGCCCCAGGATATTCCCAATTCGAAATCCCCAATGTGAGGCAAATAATTTTTCGCAGTCATGAACAGCATTCTCTCTGGCAGCATGCGTGTTGCGCTGATAAAGCAATAAAAAGTCCTTCATATCCTGGTAAATGTCAGCCAGGTTTTCGGAGATGCTGGCCTTGAGAGGTTCCGTATCGTTGATGTATTGTGGGTCAATTATCATGAATTCATCATCCTTACCAAAAATCCCACGCAAATTTGTGAAAAGCACCTCCCATTTTTCTTCGGCGACAAACCTTTCATCAGCTTCGGGATATTCAGGTTCGATAGAGGGCAGCAGAGATCCCTTCAGGTACAACAAGGGAAGAATCCGCTGCATAAACATCAGGACTTGTTCTTTTTTTTTCTGTTCCACGTTTTCCAGAAAATAACAATACTCATTGGCCACGGTGAGCATGTCGAGTATAGGAGCTGAAATGGTTTGGTCTTCAGAATTCATCATACACCCAAATCTAACATATACTGTGCAATTTTTTTATCCAACTCCTCCTCTACCTGAGCAAAGTATTTTTTATCCGAAAGAGGAGCCACCACACCAAAGTAAAACTTGATTTTTGGTTCCGTACCAGAAGGCCTTACGCTCACTTTTCCACCATCCTCAGTAAAAAACTGAAGGACGTTGGAAGCCGGAAGGAGAATATCTTCGGTATTTCCTGAGGTCAGGTGATGCACTTTTTGGGATTGGTAATCTTTGATAACCACTACCTTGCTCCCACCCAACATGGTTGGCGGGTTCGCCCTGAATTGGGTCATCATCGATTGGATTTCCTCTGCCCCTGATTTCCCTTTTCTCACCACAGAAATCAGGCTTTCTTTATAAAGACCATATTCAACATACATATCAAGCAACAGATCGTATAAACCAACGCCATTATCAGCTGCCCAGGCGGCTGTTTCGGCAATCATGGCACACGAAATAACGGCATCTTTGTCGCGGACAAAATCGCCCACCAGGTACCCATAACTCTCTTCTCCACCTCCGATGAAGGTTTTTTGGCCTTCAAAACGCTTGATGATATCCGCAATATATTTAAACCCGGTAAGCACATCGTAATGCGCTACATGAAATTTATCGGCGATTTTTGCCAGAAGCTCCGAAGTCACAATTGTTTTTACAATATATTCATTTCCGGTAAGTAACCCATTCTCTTTCCATTTGGTAAGCAAATAGTAAATCAGCAGTGAGGCTGCCTGGTTACCATTAAGAAGTATGAAGTCATCTCCTTTGCGAATGGCGATTCCAACCCGGTCGGCATCGGGATCGGTGGCCATCACCAAATCGGCTCGGATGCTTTTAGCTTTTTCTATGGCCATGGCCAGGGCGGAGGATTCTTCCGGATTGGGCGATTTGACGGTGGGGAAATTGCCATCCGGGACGGCCTGTTCTTCAACAAGAAAAACCTGTTCAAATCCAAAAAGTGCCAGCGCCCTGGGTACCAGCGTAATTCCGGTACCATGAAGGGAGGAGTATACAATTTTAAAATCTTTTTGCCTTTTGATGGCTTCCGGCGATAAAGAAAGTTGCTTTACCAATTTGAGGTAGGCCTGATCGGTTTCTTCACCAATTAACTGAATCAAGTTAGGTACCGCTGTAAATTTCACTTCACTGATATCGGTAATTTTTTCAACCTCGGCAATCACATTTTTGTCGTGAGGGCTTATTAACTGTCCGCCATCATCCCAATAGGCCTTGTAGCCATTGTACTCCTTTGGATTGTGGCTGGCAGTAATCACGATTCCTCCCTGACAATGATAAAACCTGGTGGCAAATGAAAGCTCCGGTACCGGGCGCAATGCACTGAACAAATAAACCTGTATGCCATTGGCAGAAAACACATCGGCTGTAATTTGAGCCAAATAGGAACTGTTGTTGCGTGAGTCGTAGGCGATGGCCACCTTTACAGGATGCTGCTCAGGGAAATTAGCTTTGAGATAATTCGCAAAACCCTGTGTGGCAGCTCCCACCGTATATTTATTCATGCGGTTCGAGCCAACGCCCATAATGCCACGAAGACCTCCGGTACCAAATTCCAGGTCGCGGTAAAACGAATCAACAACTTCCTGGGGATTGTTTTCAATCATTTCCCTGATGGCGGCTTTGGTTTCGGCATCATAATTTCCGGCAAGCCAACTGTTGGCCTTGGCGAGTGCTTGGGGATCAATAATAGGTGTATTCATCGTTTTAGGTTTTATTCTAATTCATTCATCATCTTCCGCAGGCTGTCTCGCCAATAGGGAACCTCAATATGAAGTTGGTTTTTGATTTTTTCCTTGTTTAGCACACTGTAAAAAGGTCGGTTTGTCTTGGTTGGAAAATCCTTTGATTCGATGGCTTTAATTTCGCATGACAGACCTGCTTCATCCATGATTGCTTTGGCAAAATCGTACCAGCTGATCACACCCTCGTTGCTATAATGAAAAATATCCATGACCTCCCTGTCGTAATATAGATCTGCCATCTGCAACATGACCTGTGCCAGATCGCGGGCAAAGGTGGGAGTTCCAATTTGATCGAACACCACGCTTAAACTCTCTCGCTCTTTTCCCAACCTTATCATTGTTTTCACAAAATTATTACCATGAACACTATAAAGCCATGATGTCCGGATGATGATTGCCCTGCCTGCAAACTGCCGAACAGCCACTTCTCCTTCCAATTTTGAGAGACCGTAAAATGAAATTGGAGCGGTTGCATCATCTTCATTGTAGGGTTTGTAATTTATCCCGTTAAAGACGTAATCAGTTGAAATATGGATCAACAATGTATTGTGACGTTTACAATTTTTTGCTAAATTGGCCACGGCGGTTTTATTCACCAACAAGGCCAGATCACGGTCATCCTCAGCCTTGTCGACAGCCGTGTAAGCCGCACAATTCAGACAAACAACCGGTTTGTTGTTGTTGAACCAATTGGCGACCGCATTTTCGTTGGTCAGGTCAAGGTTGTCGATATCGGTGTAAAAAAAGTGGAACCCGGGAAAATCGCCAGCCTGTTTTTTTATTTCATTACCAAGCTGACCAAGGCTTCCTGTAACTAAAATAGGTATCATGATTCTTTTAATAATTGATCAAAATATTCGATGGTTTTAACCAATCCCTTGTCTAATGAAATCTTTGGTTCCCAATTTAATTTTTCCCTGGCCAGGGAGATGTCGGGCTGGCGTTGCAACGGGTCATCAGCAGGCAATGGCTCGTACACGATTTTTGATTTACTGCCTATTAACGTAATGACTTTCTGAGCCAGTTCAAGGATGGTAAATTCGCCAGGATTTCCGATATTCACAGGTCCGGTAAAGTCATCTGAAGTAGCCATCATTTTGGTCATCCCATTGATTAAATCATCCACATATTGAAAACTCCGCGTTTGATCACCTTTACCGTAAACCGTGATGTTATTTCCTTTGAGGGCCTGCACAATGAAGTTGGACACCACCCGGCCATCGTTGGGATGCATGTGTGGCCCATAGGTATTAAAAATCCGGATGATTTTAATCCTTACGCCATTTTGTTGATGATAATTCATGAACAGGGTTTCGGCCACACGCTTACCCTCATCATAGCATGAGCGGGTTCCGATTGGGTTCACATGACCCCAATAACTCTCCGTTTGGGGATGGACTTTTGGATCACCATACACCTCACTGGTGGAGGCTTGTAACACTTTGGCACGAATACGTTTGGCCAGGCCAAGCATGTTGATGGCACCCATAACGGAAGTCTTCACCGTTTTTATTGGGTTATACTGGTAATGGACGGGAGAAGCCGGACATGCCAGGTTATAGATTTCGTCCACCTCCACCACAAATGGATTGATCACATCATGACGAACCAGTTCAAAAAATGGATTATCCAACAAATGAACAACGTTTCGCTTTTGTCCAGTAAAGAAATTGTCGAGGCAAATTACTTCGTTGCCTTCGCCAAGCAGGCGTTCACAAAGGTGTGAGCCAACAAATCCGGCGCCACCGGTCACAAGAATTCGTTTCATTTATTTAGGTTTTATGGTCCAGGTTGTACCTCATTCCAAAATACAAAACAGCCCTGGTTTTTTTAATATCTTAATTGTTATTAATCCCTATTCCAAAGTAATCAAACTTAAATTCTTTCATGTCGGCCTTGTCGTACACATTGCGGCCATCGAAAATAACATTTGTTTTAAGCAGCTTACGCATCACATTGAAATTAGGGTATTTAAATTCGGGCCATTCGGTAACGAGGAACAATCCATCGGAATCGATGAGGGCTTCGTATTGATCTTTAACAAATTCAATCGAACCGCCCAGGATACGTTGAGCTTCATGCATGGAAGCAGGATCGTATGCTTTCACTTTGGCACCTGCTTCGAGCAGTTTATTGATGATAACCAATGAAGGGGCCTCACGCATATCGTCTGTTTGTGGTTTAAACGACAAACCCCACATGGCAAAGGTTTTTCCTTTTAAATCGCCATTAAAATAATTCAGGGCCTTGTTAAACAAAATTGATTTTTGTCGTTCGTTCACGTTTTCAACTGCTTTCAATACCTCCAGGCTGTAACCCTTCTCATCAGAAGTTTTAATAAGTGCCTTTACATCTTTTGGGAAACAGGAGCCTCCATAACCGGTTCCGGGGTAAATAAAATATTGTCCGATTCTGCGGTCAGAGCCAATTCCTTTTCGAACCATATTTACATTGGCGCCCACGATTTCACAGAGGTTTGCAATGTCGTTAATAAAGCTGATTTTGGTCGCGAGCATCGCGTTGGCTGTGTATTTGGTCATTTCAGATGACACGATGTCCATAAAAATAACCGGATGCCCGTTCATGGTAAAGGGTTTGTACAATTTTTCCATTACTTTTTGGGCTTTTATTGAATCCACCCCAATAACAATGCGATCGGGTTTCAGGAAATCATCAACAGCGGCGCCTTCTTTTAAAAATTCAGGATTGGAGGCCACATCAAACGGGATATCCACCTTACGTGCATCAAGTGCCTCTTTCATTGCTTTACGCACTTTTTCCGCAGTACCAACAGGAACGGTACTTTTTGTAACCATGATCAGGTAGTCACTCATGTGCTCGCCCACCTGCCTTGCAACCTGTAGTACATATTTTAAATCTGCACTTCCATCTTCATCGGGCGGTGTGCCTACGGCTCCAAACACAACACTCACCCCATCAAGGCACTCAGCCAGATTCGTACTAAAATGCAAACGTCCTTTGGCTACATTTCGCTGTACAATTTCTTCCAAACCGGGCTCATAAATAGGAATAATCCCATTTTTCAGGTTTTCGATCTTTTTTTCGTCAATATCAACGCAGTACACATCGATACCGACTTCTGAAAAACAAGCACCTGTTACTAAACCAACGTATCCTGTTCCAACAATTGTTATTTTCATGATTACTTTTTGAGGATAATAAACATACTTAATTAGAAGGAACCAAAGATAGATGATTCGTTTGAATCAGGCAACAGCCCAATCTCAATTTCCTGTTAAAATAGACGGCTCAAAGAATACAATTTGATCACTTGAGCCAACGATCCAACCATTGAAAGAAAGTTCTTTGCCACAGGATCCCATTTTGTGGTTTGAGCACCCAATGGTTTTCATCGGGGAAATACAGAAACTCAGCCTGTACATCACGCAATATAGCTGCATTAAAGGCCGTCATGCCCTGGGTAAATACCACCCGATAGTCTTTTTCGCTATGGATAATTAAGATGGGCGTATCCCATTTGTCAACAAATTTATGGGGCGAATGCGCATAGACTTCCTGCGCGATTTTATTCTTTTTATCCCAATAAGGGCCACCTTTGTCCCAATTCTCGAACCACATTTCTTCTGTTTCCAAATATTGGGCTTCTTCATTAAAAATACCATCGTGAGCGATAAAGGCCTTAAACCGTCCATCGTGGTGGCCAGCCAGGTAATAAACCGCGTAACCGCCGGCACTGGCCCCTATGGCTCCCAGTCGCTCGCTATCAACAAAAGGTTCTTTTGACAATTCATCAATGGCCGTCAGATAGTCCTGCATGCTTTTGCCATGATAGTCGCCACTGATTTGTTCCTGCCAGGCCTGGCCAAAACCCGAAACACCCCGACGAGCCGGTGCCACAATAATATATCCATTGGCGGCCATGATCTGGTAATTCCAACGGTAGTGGAAATCGTGGCTCAGGGGTCCCTGAGGGCCACCTTTACAATAGAGTATCGCCGGATATTTCTTTTTAGGATCAAAATGAGGAGGGTAAATCACAAAAACCTGCATATCTTCCCCATCGAATGTTTTTATCCAGCGTTCTTCGGTTTTTCCCATCGCCAACTGGGCCATTAGTTCTTTATTGGTAAAGGTCAACTGTGTAGAAGTGCCGGTTTTCGGGTCGATGGTAAACAATTCTGTGGGAAACGACATAGTTTGTTTTGTGGTGACCAATAGCTTACCAGCCTGCGTAATGGCATGATAATCCTGCACTCCTTTTGTAACCTGGTCGATGGTTGCTTTCGATAGGTTATATTGATATATTTGAAATGAACCATGCCAGTCGCTCATGAAAAAGATGCTCTTGCTGTCAGGTGTCCAGGTAATGTCACCAACGTTTTGATCGAATTTCGCAGTAGCATCCGTTTTTTTGCCTGTTTTTAAATCCAATAAAAACAGGCGGTTCTTATCTGATTCATAGCCATCACGTTCCATGCTTTCCCAGGCCATGTAGTTGCCGTCAGGAGAGAAAGAAGGAGCGACATCGAACCCCATCATGCTCTGGGTGAGGTTGGTGGTGAATTTGGAACCCAGGTCAAAAAGATAGATGTCTGAATTGGTAGATAAACTGGCCTTTTTTCCGGAAAGTTTTTTGCAGGTATAAGCCACCGCTTTGCTGTCGGGAGTCCAGGCAATTTGCTCAATTCCCCCAAAAGGTTTAAGTGGCGATTGATAGGGCTGGCCTTCCATGATATCCATTTCATTCGACAGGGCATGGCCATCATATTCGGCGATAAACACGTGGCTGTAAGTATCCACCCATTCGTCCCAATGGCGGTACATCAGGTCGTTCATCAACCGTCCTGTGGCCAGCGGAAGATCTTTGTACAAGGACGCGAACTTGTTTTCGAGAACGACTTCCTTTGTAAACAAAACTTTTGTCTGATCAGGGGCATATTTAAACCCTGTGATGCCACCTTCGATGGCAGATATCTGTTTTTTGTCGGAACCATCGGGGTTCATTTCCCAAAGCTGAACCGATCCACTCTCACTGGTAAGAAAACCAATTTTTTTACCATCTGGACGCCAGATGGCGTTAAATTCGCTTTTCGCGGTCTTCGTCAGCCGGTTTGGTTCACCACCAGCCACATTAACTGTATACAATTCGCGGTTACCTTTATTTTGTTCGATAGAATAGTACGAAACTCCAAACAAAATGGTCTTACCATCGGGCGAAGCCTGTGGATCGCTTACACGCCCAAACGACCACAGTACTTCCGGGGTCATCAAATCACTGGTTAATGTCATGTGTTGTTTTTCAATAAGTGGAGCTTCCTGTTGTGCAGTCAGTTGAAAGCCAATCAAAAGAGTGGAAACTAAACTGATTATCGCTATCTTTTTCATTTTAATGTTGGTTTGATGAATGATACCACAAAAATACGGAAACGACTGAACATTTGACGGAAAATTAATCAATAACGGTGATAATCACAGGATTTCCCGTCAATGCAATGCGGATAGCATTGGTTTGCAAGCTGTAAGAAGGAACCTGCCCCGACTGGCTTTGGGTATCAACAATAAATTCGGTGTCGATATTTGATGCTTTAAATGGAATATCAATCCACATGGTTTTGGTGTGATTTTCTGAAGTAAGCCTCCAGGCAATGAGTTTTTTAATTTTACCCTGACCATCCGCGAAAGCGTATACATAAGCCTGGTCATTTTCGAGAACCACCTTGTTAAAATACAGGTTCCCAAGGTGCACTTTTAACTTTTTAAAAGCAGAAAAAGCCGATTTTTCCTCAAATCCTCCACTGTACGAGGCTGTTAGCCCTGAGCGGTTATGAAGCATGGAGATGTAATCTACATTGGAAAAAAAATACCAGTAAAATGCATCGGCACCCAAACGAGAAAGCATGAGGGTCATACGTGTTCCATACATAGCCTGCTCCTCCTCAGATACACATTCATCGTGCGTGCAATCTTCACCACCACCCTCGCTATCGTATCCGTATTCAGTTACGGCCAGCATCTTTCCGGGCATATTGACATCGCGAAACCGGTTCAGGTTATTGAGGGACCAAACTTCAGAACGCGGATCTTCAGGATTTATAGCCCGTCGTTTACCGTCAGCAACAAAAATATAAGGATAGATATGGGTATTCAACCCATCTATCACCTGGCTCGTTTCGGATGTTAGATATTTGGATACATAATTGTTCAGGGACAAACCCTTGTCAAAAGCTTGCACAGCACAAGGCAGAATCGTTACAGCAGGTGATACCCCTTTAATTCCCGAGCCCAATCCCTTAAGCACAGCCTGGTATACCGGGCCACTGTATTCCCATGGTTCATTCCCGATTTCGATGGTTGAGATGAAGTTTTCCTGGTTCACGAAGTGTTTCGCAAATGCATTTCCATAGGCATAGGCCTCCTTTTCTGGATTCTTCCAGGCTTTATCAGAAAAGGTTGTTTTATCGAAGGTAATGGAGGCATCGATAGTAAATCCTGCTTCCTTCCATTTAACGTATTCTCTATCCCAGTTCATCCAATGCGGTCCGGAGGTCTCTCCGTATTTAGGACGATGATTAAAGTCAGCAGTTTGCTGCGGGTTTTCGATATCCCAATCGATGCGGTGATAATTTCTTGCCAGATTAGCAACCTGATTGAATAAACCCGGCCCTTGTTCAGGAGTCAACAAATCGCTGTAAACGCTATATCCCCAACCCCAAAAAGCGTTAATTCCCATGCTTTCCCCAAACGTATTTTTGGCTGGTGAGGCGGCCGGTGGTGGTCCGAATGGCCCATATTTATCGTAGGCCGCTATTTCCATCAGGCGCGCCTTTTGGTAGGGTTTTGCTTCCAGAACAAACTCCAGTTTGATATACCGGACATTAATTTCGGGATTGACAATTACCGGGATAAATGCCGTTGCATGAGGTTGGGGATTAGCCAATACCGTCCATTTCTGACCATCGACCGATCCTAAAATCTGAATACTTAACACACCATCCCCATTGTAATGTCGTGTGCTGACCCAACCTATCTTCTTGGGTTTTCCCAGATCGAACGTTACAAATTCGACAGGATTTCCGGTCATCATACCAAGCTCAAACAGGTCGTAAGGTGAATCGCATGAGAGCTTTAACTCGACAATGGGGTCTTTAGGATCTAGCTCAATGGATTTTAACTGATAGTTTTCCGAAGGCAAAAACACCAATTGCTGTGGTTGGGAGTTTGTAAACAGGGTGATCGTTACCGGATCATTTGTCTTAATTTTAACATGTAGCCAACTTACTTTCTCAGGTTTGGAAAAATCAACCTTTATTTCTTTACCTATAATGGTCGATTTGGTATCGGTATTGCCATCCATGGCCAACGCGAGTGAAGTACTTGCCGGTGTTACCGAAAACAATTCCTGATTCCTCAGGATATTGAGCATGGGCTGGGTTAAATAATTTGTAGGCAAAGGATTTTCAGACTCCCAGTACGTATCCATATTTTGGTCGATCAACAATTGCACTTTGTCTCCTGAACTGGCAGTAATCTTAGCATGTTCCAGCAATGAAGGAATAAGTCCTGCATTTTCATTCCATTGTGCCTGGATCGTATAAACCGAACAAAGAATTATGAGAGTGGCGAGGTATTTGATCATGTTACTGTACAAAAAGGTTAAACTGTGTTCAAAGAACGGAAAATAGGCGATATGAATATTTTTACAGGTAGTTTTTTATTCACACTGTGAGGTCGCATAAAAAAGTTAGTATATTTGCAACCACAAAAATGGTGGGTGTAGCTCAGTTGGTTAGAGTACCAGATTGTGATTCTGGGTGTCGTGGGTTCAAGTCCCATCATCCACCCCAAAGAGGCTGAAAATCAGCCTCTTTTTTTATTTTATCTGCTTCTGTTTTATCCTGAACTCAACATAGCCTCAGTGCTGATCGGCATCGTTTTTGACCTTTATTTGTAACAACGGCCACAGAAGTCTGACCTCCGGGTTAACAAAAATTAACAAGCGATTAAAAAACCAAACCAAAAAAAACCTGTCAAAAGTGCTAATTTTGGCGCTTATTCTGGAAGGTCATTTTTAATAAATGCTCCATTTCCTGAATCAACTTATCGACATAGATAGCTAAATATGAACAAAAAAAATCTTTCTCTAATGGTGGTGATGGCCTTTCTCGCAATCACTAACCTGCATGCTCAGAACCATGTTCAAAATATCGATCCTGAAGTAACTGTTAAAAAGCTCAATACACTCATATACCTGATCAACAACTTTTATGTTGACACACTGAACATGAATGATTTAACAGAGACCATCATCGTGAATACCCTCAAAGAACTTGATCCTCACTCTGCCTATATCACCAAAAAGGATGTGGAAAAAGCCAACGAAGGACTTGAAGGCAGTTTTGAGGGTGTGGGGCTCACGTTTCAACTTTACAAGGATACGATCCTGGTGATTGCCCCTATTCCGGGCGGTCCGAGCGATAAAGTGGGGGTTTTGGCCGGTGATAAAATCATCACGGTTAATGGAGAGGATGCTTTTGGTGAGAAAATCAATAACGAGTGGGTGATGGATCACCTTCGCGGTGAAAAAGGAACGGTGGTGATCGTTGGTATTTACCGAAAGGGACTTGAAAAACCAATAGAGTATAAAATTATCCGTGATGAAATCCCGATCAACAGCATGGATGCAGCATTTATGCTGGACAAAGAAACCGGATTAATTAAGCTCAACCGCTTCGCGAAACAATCACAGGAAGAATTTGACGAGGCAGTGATCCGGCTTAGAAAGCAAGGCATGAAAAACCTGGTGTTTGATCTAAGGGGCAACTCGGGTGGTTACCTGGGGACGGCCATGAGCATAGTCGATGAGTTTTTGCCCAGCGGAAAATCCATCGTTTATACGGAAGGTATCCACAGTGCCCGACAGGACCTGAATGCCACCAATGCAGGAAAATTTGAACAGGGAAAGCTCGTGGTACTGATAAACGAGGGTTCTGCTTCAGCCAGCGAGATCGTCGCCGGCGCTATTCAGGACTGGGATCGCGGCGTAATTATTGGCAGACGAACTTTTGGAAAAGGATTGGTTCAACGTCCATTTCTGCTTCCTGACGGATCGCAGGTCAGGTTGACTATTGCCAGATATTATACTCCGTCGGGCCGAAACATTCAAAAATCATACGATGATGGTACTGATGAATATTATAAAGATTTCATGCACCGTGTTGAACATGGCGAACTGATGTCGGCCGACAGCATTCATTTCCCTGATTCACTCAAATACCAAACTGCCAACGGGCGCGTAGTTTATGGTGGCGGAGGTGTTATGCCTGATATTTTTGTCCCCTTCGATTCGGTGAGATTTTCACGAACCTATACTGATTTCATCCGTAAAGGGGTGATAAACGGATTTGTAAACGACTACCTCGATCAAAACAGGAAGTCCCTATTAAAGAATTACCCTGATTTTAAGCAATATAATTCGAACTTTAATCTTTCAGAAGACGACTTTCGGACTTTCGTGGAAATGGCTGGCAAAGAAAAAATTGAAATTTCTGAAGAAGAGATCACGACAAATAAAGCATTTGTCATGCTCCAGTTAAAAGGGCTTATCGCACGAAACCTTTACGATGCGGGCGATTATTTTGAAGTAATTGCTCCTGCCGATAAAGAAATCAGTAAGGCACTTGAAGTGATCAATCAGGACCAAACCTACAAAAACCTGCTTGATTAGGGATTTCGGGTTGGCTTATTCACTTTTCAAATCAACCTATTAAGGCTTTCTTTAATTGGTTGATTGAAAAAACTAACTTCCAAAAAGCTTCTCAACCACCCTCAACGGCTGGTCTTTGGGTTCATCTCCCTGGCAAGATTATTGCCATCTTTATCTATCTTATCCTTTAAACCTGGATTCGCATTGTTAGTTGAATTAAACTTTTCTGCCTGAGCAGGAGGCATATGAAATACCATTTCATTTCATTGACAAAAGCCTTTTAAAGGGTTATCTTTGATAATCACTTAAACAACAAACCCATGGAAAAGCCACACCGCATGGCACAGGTTTATGGCTACATCGTCTGCCTTGTGTCGGTCATTACATTCATCATTTGCCTGGCCAATATTATCCCGGCGATTATTGACCGTGGAGATCCCATGCATGCCGGTTCGATGTATGGCATGCAAAACTCACCCAGCCTTGCTTCTTTTGAAAATTACAAAATGGACGTCATGAAATCCATGAACAAGGAGGGCGATGGAACACAATCCTTTATACCTGATGATCAAACTTTGCGCGCCATGTACGAAGCGGCAAAAGATGAACGCATTCAAAATGTTTTGCACAGTTCAAATCGAACCATCATGGTGAGTGGAATTATTCTTGTAGTCAGTGTATTGCTGTTCATCACACACTGGATTTGGTTGCGTAGGTTGGCAAAACAGTTGATCAGCAATTAAAAAAGGATGGGTTATTAAAATTCATCCTGGTCAGAAATTTTATTGCAGTAAAACGTACTTTTACTGTTTTAAAAATTCAATGACTCTCAGCCCCCAATTCAAAGGATATGCATTTGCCTTGCTTGCAACCATAGCGGGTTCAACGGTATATATTTTCAGTAAAGCTGCACTCGACCAGGTAAGTCTGGCGCAATTCGGGGTGTATTGGTTTGCCATGGCAATCGTTTGGAATTCGCTTTTTGCGCTGCGATCAGCCAAACACAGGCATTTTCATCCAATACCCCGCAGTTCTTTCAAAGTACTTGTTCTGATTGGGCTTATTGAAATCGTTGCCACCGGAACTTTTTATGCTGCCATTTCAGTTTCTGAAAATCCGGCAATTCCATCGTTTTTACGCAATATGGAATACATTTTCGTTACGCTCATGGGTGTAATTCTATTGAATGAACGCTTTAAACGGATAGAGATCCTGGCTGTTATTCTGACATTTAGCGGGGCATTTGTCATCAGTTTCCAGAAAAGCGCTTCCTTCGAATCCTATCTGTCAGGTGCTTCGGGCCTCATGCTAATTTCAACACTTTTCTATGGAATACGCACCATCACTGCAAAGAAAAATATACATGAAATCAGTCCTACGATGCTGTCTATAAACAGAGCTATTTTTCTATTGGTGTTTGCTGGTATTATGCTTGTTATTTATAGGCAAGGACTTGCAATTCCAACAAAAGCACTGATTATGATTATTATTGGATCTTTTTTCGGGCCTTTCCTCACTTCCCTCAGTCAATACAGCGCCCTTGTTTATCTTGATGCTTCACGCTCGGCAATTCTTCAAAGCACTACACCGCTATTCGTCATTTTAGGCGCTTATCTGGTTTTTGAGCGTTTCCCGTTGGGATATCAAATTATTGGAGGAATTTTAACCATCGCGGGACCTATGCTACTAATAACCGGAAAAAAATTCCCTTTTAAAAGGAAAACCATACTACACCGAATGGTAAGAAATAATAAAAGCACATCATAAGGACAAATGATAGTTTTTTTTTTTATTTCGACACACCAGGGAGCAACACGGATATAAAGCATGATCCGAATAAACTTAATAATCCTGTGCGGTCGGATTCAGTTTTATATTGCTCAACCTGACCCCTTCATCATCAATGCAGGAAATGGGTTAAAATGATACCAATTCATGAAGATGGTTGCGATTGATGGGCCGATTCATAACGAGATCTTTTTATGAAGATGGAGGCACTAAAATTCTCTATATACTCCCCTATTTGGTCTTTTCTCCTTACCTGATTAACGTTACTGTTCCCTGTGTCCTGGTGTTGCCATCGCCGTTGTCGCTGCCGCGCCAGTAGCTCTGGTCGGA
>MEOL01000029.1:98246-101560 GCA_001769215.1 Bacteroidetes bacterium GWF2_41_31 | reverse complement strand
CTAAAATATTACCTGAAAAAATATTTTCTGCCAAGGACCGATCATTTATCGCGAAAATATGTAGGTTTGGTGAGCTAGAAAATCAGCAGACCCTATTTAGAAACTGTCTAAATTTTTCCCGTAGGGAAAACATATGGGTAGAAAAGGAAATATTACGCTATTTGTATCGTCCCATCCGGGACGAAATAAACAAATAAAATGATTCTTCTACCCATATTTGGCTCCTAACGGAGCCTAAAACAAAAATTAGACAGTTTCTTAATTTTAGACCTGTAATTATTGGCTATTTGATGGATCTAATCCCTTTGTTATCATGTGTAAATCTTTCCAGGAAATAACCCTGGCCTGATTTCTTTGGTAACTTTCGGTTCCTCCATAGACCAATACGAGTTCTTTGTTTGATACTTCGGATAGCCTTTGATAATACAATAAATTCTTAAAAAAGTCCTGATGAACCGATAAGCCTGACTTGATTTCTATGGCGGTGAATTTATTTCCTTCTTCATGGATACAATCAATCTCTACTCCTTTGTTATCGCGCCAAAAATAATAATTGCTTGATTGTCCTGCATTTAGCTTTTGCTTGATGAGTTCAGTGATAATTAGATTCTCGAAAAGTTCTCCCTTTAAATAATGTAATTGAAGTTGTTCAACATCTTTAATGCCCAGTATTGCAACTGCCAAACCTGTATCATAAAAATAGAGTTTGGCTGATTTAACCAATCTCTTATTGTAATTTTTATGATGAGGATATAAGCGATAGGTGATAAAACTGGCTTCTAGTATAGATAACCATTTTTGAACAGTGTGATAGGAAAGGGATAATTCGTTGGCAATGGAAGAGAAATTGATTAACTGACCTATTCTGCCTGCACATAAAGCCATGAACTTTTGAAAAGAATTTAGATCGCCGATATTGATAACCTGTCGAACATCTCTCTCGACATAGGTTGCATTATAATTTTTCAACCACTCAGTTGGATTGAGATCTTTATCATAAATTCTTGGATAACCACCATATAGTATAGATTCCTGATAGGTCGGTTTTTCGAAAGGCGTATCATGGAGTTCGCTCATTGAAAAGGGCAATAAATTAAAAATGGCTACTCTCCCTGCCAGGCTTTGATTAATTCGCTCCATAAGCAGAAAATTTTGAGAACCAGTCAATATATATTGCCTTTCAGCATCAACATCAACATAGAGTTGTATATAGGAGAAAATATCCGTTACATATTGGGCTTCGTCAATAATCAATTTCTTTCCTTTGGCATTGAGAAACCCTTTTGGGTCGGAAATAGCAAATTCTCTTTGCTCAATATCTTCAAAATTAACATAGGTAAATTCTGAGAACATTTTTTTAACCAAGGTGGTTTTCCCCGATTGCCGCGGCCCATTGATGGTTATAACCGGATATTTCCCAACTAAGGACCTTATTTTTTCTTCTATTTGCCTTTGTATCATTGCACAAAGATAAGTAGTACATATTAGAAATGCAAATTCTATATTGTGCTAAATAAAAGCTTTTCGTGTTAAAACAAAAATAGCCCTATATTTTTGCTTGTGATTGATGAAGTTCAACGAATTGAAAATGCAGGACTGCTACTCAAAATCCTGGCTGATCAATTAAAGTCTCTCCATGTGAGGGCTACCGGATAAAGAAACCATTGAACGATACATTTTTCTGTTGGAACAGGCATTTGTCATCTATAGGTTGCCATCTTTTAGCAGAAACCTCCGAAATGAGATCAATAAAGGACGCAAAATTTATTTTTTCGACAATGGGATACGCAATAGCATCATCAATAATTTTTCCCCGCTTAACCTGCGAACCGACAAAGGTGCTTTGTGGGAAAATATTCTCTACATTTGTATCAATCGTAAAACGATTTGCCTATACATAAAAGATAGTAAAGACATATAAAGTAAAGCGTTGCTTTCATTTCTCTAAACAGAAAATCGACCATTTTTATGAGAAGAGGGAAATTGTGAAGTGGTGCGCTCTCACGGGCGTGTTCTCTTTGTTGATTTCAGTTCTTCTCGGGTATTTGGCGATACCTCTGTTTGGCTGGATGATGCAGAGGTTCACGCCCTTTTTATATGCAGAAATATTCATAGTTCCCTGCAGAACCTCCAGGGGATAAAAAAAGTGGAGGATGCAAAAAATCAAGACTTCTTGCTTATTGCTCGTGGCTTGACAAAATCATCAAAACCGGATAGTATCTATTTGTCTCTTAACGACATTGTTTTAATATCGTCAAGAGCGTTCTTTGACATATTCAGAATTTAGAAATCAGATCTTTATAGGAGACCGGTCTTGTCTTGAAAGAGATTTTGTCAAGACCGGTCTCGACTCCCGGATCGGACGGTTGAGTTCTTCGTCCCGCCTTCGCTAAAGCTACGGCGGACGGAGGGTTGGATCGTCTGATTCGGGGCCTTTCCTCTCCAAGATCAACGAAATTGAAGAAATCTAAATCTAAAAAATTCAATACGAAAAAAACAGTGTTATGAAAACTCTAATCATTTTTTTGGGACTGCTCGTCGGAATGATGAGCGCCCAAGCGCAAACGTTGGCTACCTTTGATGGCGCCAACAAAAGCTACATCACCGCTTACCACTGGACCGAAATCAGTTCAACTGAGCAAATGATGATTGTTGACCTTCAGGTGGAATTCGTTGCCGAAAAGGCGCGGATGACATACCAATCCAAGATTACCAACCATATTACAAAGTCCCCAACCAGGACTTCTTCGGAAGGACAGGTTATCAAAGGGAAGTTGTATTCTGATGGGAAAGTAATTGGGATTGCCCGCTTTGCCTATGTTGGCACCAGTATGGCTGGAACCGCCAACATCGGAAACGATACCTACAAATTTGCCCTGAATGCAAAGGGCGAATACTCCTGGACGCTTGAAGCGCCATTCCAATGTGGAACGGATGATGAACATCTCAACTGTGATGTTGACCATCCAGAACACAGCCACGGAGCAAAAGAAAATCATCAAAATGATGAGTTTCTTTCAATTCCGTCAATGAGAAATCCTACTGACTGTACAACCGAGTCAATCCAAGACGTCGCGTTCATTACCGACGACTTGTTATTGGCTTATGGCAATGATCTCAATGCCATTTTGGCACAGATCGCTATTAGTGATAGTTGGGCAACGGATATCATGAACGATTCAGGGTTTCCGGAGATCGCTTTCTTTCAGGAAAGCGTGAACGTTATTCAGTTTGCTGAGTCGGGAAGTACATATGGGAATATACAAATATTCAGTGACAGTCTTTATGTAACTCCTGCTGGATTAATTGCCACC
>MEOL01000029.1:0-98232 GCA_001769215.1 Bacteroidetes bacterium GWF2_41_31 | reverse complement strand
TGGGGGGGGGGGGGGTATGCTGGAGTCGCTACTATCAGTGTATATCAAATGAATCCGGGGTTTTATTATAAGGCCGTTATTGGAAATAATGGTGGATTGGGGAATTATATAAAAATGCATGAAAGTGGTCACGCCCTTTGGGGAGGTGAGCATGAGAATACTACGCCTTCACCAGTCATTTATCGTCGGGGCTATTTGGGAACTGATGCCACATGGGGGCAATATGCCACTGTGATGGCTCAAGGGAACTTTGGCGGAGGAATCCGTCTTTATAGGTTCTCTGCGCCCAATGCAAGTTGGTATTCTGCCGCTTTTGACCACACATTTTCTCCAGTCGGCACTGCTGATCGCGATATGTGTCGTAGGATCACGGAGGAGTGGAACAGACCTGGGATTGTTCAGGTGGTGGATCTTACTCCAGCAACGCCGGTCATCTCTGCAGACGGTCCGACGACCTTCTGTCAAGGAGGTTCGGTTACACTGAGCGTGAACACCCCGGAAACGGGGGTAACCTACCATTGGTCTAACAACGCCACAGGTAATGCCATTACGGTGACCACAGCAGGAAGTTATTCTTGTTTTGGTCAGTCCTCCAGTACATGTACTGGAGGGACGAGTAATATAATCACTGTTGTTGTGAACCCCTTGGTCGTTGTTACGACTCAGCCGACTTCGGTTACTGTTCTGCAAGGGCAACCTTTTACCTTAACTTGTGCTGGAAGCAATGTCATTAGCTATCAGTGGTATCACGGAACAACTGCTATTTCGGGCGCCACAAGCGCCAGTTATAGTGTTTCAGTGGCTACTTTGGCAGATGCCGGTTCGTATTATTGCGAGTTAACTAATGGTTGTGGAAGCGTTAATACAAACACCGTGACAGTTACTGTCACACCGTTGATGTTAACAATTGATCCGCAAAGTGTAACCGTGAGCGCAAGCTCCGGGAACACGTCCTTTGTAATCACTTCCAATGAAAGTTGGAGTATCGTTACGAGCGATCCATTGGTTATTGCTACGCCTTCGAGTGGTGCAGGAAACTCAACAATAAATGTTTCATATCCCGCCATTAATACAATGGCTGGCGAGACTTATACTGTTACTGTAACAAGTAACAGCAATATTGTTGAAACCTTCACGATAAACCAGGACGGAGTGAGCGCATTTATTACGCTGACTCCGGACAATGCAAACGTACCAGCAACCGCTGGCAGTCTTCAGTTTTCTGTTGATTGTCCCAGCGATTTGATTTGGGATGTGACGGGGCTTGCTTCATGGTTGTCTGCTGCGCCTTTATCTGGAATGGGACCGGGAACTGTGACCCTCAATTATGAGGCAAATACAGATCCTACCTCCAGATCAGATGACTTTAGCGTTTCTGGTTCAGGAGCGACAGATGTTTTCTCGATCACCCAGGTTGGACAAGGTGCGCCACTTCAAGTTACTACTTCAGCTTCGGCCACAGTAGTTACCTTAGGAGCATCATCTCAACTCTTTGCATCGCCTGCGGGTGGTACAGGAAACTATACCTTTCTTTGGACAGGTCCCGGAGGTTTTAGTTCAACAGAACAAAATCCCGTTGTGACCCCTCCTCTGGAAGGAGAGAA
This sequence comes from Bacteroidetes bacterium GWF2_41_31, assembly GCA_001769215.1. Classification (GTDB taxonomy): domain Bacteria; phylum Bacteroidota; class Bacteroidia; order Bacteroidales; family F082; genus UBA6244. The sequence goes on along the minus strand of MEOL01000029.1, from coordinate 96,628 downwards.
CCTGTATCACGTGGAAGTAAGTGATGGTGAGACAAGTGCGGGTTCGGATGAAATAATCGAGGCATACGAAGTTTCATTTTATTTGGAGGCAACTCCTATGAACGGAACAACGGATGATGAATTCTTATTTCATTCGGAAATCATACAAAATCCCAACGACCCAAGAACCGTTGACTATCATTCAATTGAGTTTGGTGATGGTGATATGTTCGAGGGATCAGGAAGTATTGTTGAAACCTCTCACCAGTATTTGCTTGCTGGTATATACGACGTTGAACAATCATATGTTCTTTCTGACGGAAGTACCGACAGCAAAACAAATCTCAATTTCATTGGCGTTATAACCGATGTCAGGGAGACGGAACCAGATAACTTCAAAATTTATCCAAATCCGACTTCCGGTTCAGTATTTATTAATGCAGGAAAGTCAGTCGAAAGACTGAGCGTTATAAATATGACGGGAAGTGAGGTGATCCATCAGGAGAACCTCGGGGAAAACGCTCGGATTGACTTGAGCACGCTTCCTTCTGGATTATACTTCGTTCGAATTTATGTGGACGGGGTATTCACTACTCAAAAGGTAGTGAAGGAATAACCCATCCCAACCCTCCCTTTACTCAAAGGGAAGGAGCTTCCTCAGGGGAGACCCCGGTCTCCGTACTGATTCTAAATTCTGACATTATATCGCTAACTATCTTCGGATAAGATGCGGTTAATGAAAATATGTCAGATGAGCGTCGGGTTTTATAACTCGGCGCTTTTTTTCGTGTAAAAAAGCTTCCCCCGCTTTGGAATATTGAGAACAAAATCTCCCCTGGACATTGATCGCTCTTTTGACCCCTCTTTCTCCTCGGCTCCGCTCGGAATAAGAAAAGAGGGAAGCGGAGTGGGGAGATTTATTCTCAATTTCTAATCTTTACTTTTTTCTGTAACTAACTGTTGTTAAAGCTTAAGAGTTATTTGGGTGCAGTCGGCTAAAGCCAGACTGCAATGGATGGATTCTATGAAGTATTGTTCATTAACTCTGAATGTGCTAATTGGACATTCCTTGCAGTCCGGATTTATCCGACTGCCCTACATTCGGAATCTATTCTCAATTTCTAATCTTTACTTTTTTCTGTAACTAACAGTTCTTAAAGCTTAAGAGTTATTTGGGGGCAGTCGGCTAAAGCCAGGCTGCAATGGATGGATTCTATGAAGTTTTGTTCATTTACTCTGAGAAACTGTCTAAATTTTGTTTTAAGGCTCCGTTAGGAGCAAAATATGGGTAGAATAATCATCTTGATAGTTTATTTCGTCCCGGATGGGACGATACAATCTCAGTTATATTCCGTTTTCTACCCATATACTTTCCCTACGGGAAAAATTTAGACAGTTTCTGAATGTGCTAATTGGACATTCCTTGTAGTCTGGATTTATCCGACTGCCCTACATTCAGAATCTATTCTCAATTTCTAATCTTTACTTTTTTCTGTAACTAACTGTTGTTAAAGCTTAAGAGTTATTTGGGTGCAGTCGGCTAAAGCCAGACTGCAATGGATGGATTCTATGAAGTATTGTTCATTAACTCTGAATGTGCTAATTGGACATTCCTTGCAGTCCGGATTTATCCGACTGCAAGTCGGGAATTTCAATAAAAATCTTCCTTTTCTGGGTACCTTAGAAAAGTGTATTTTTAGGTGAAATTTTCTGGCACAATAAAATCCCTCCACAAAATGGTAGCTTACCAGGTTACAATGAATGGGTTCGTTAATAGGAAGATAGCAGGTTATTTTATTTTGATGTTCAGAAAATACCGCGAACCTTTTAATACGCCTGTTTTTAGCAGTATATTATTTTGCACCAACTCCTGTAAATCTCGTGTTGCCGTTGAAGCTGAGGTTTTTGCTATCCTTTGATAATTATCAGCGCTTAATCCTCCTTTAAAGCCTGTATGCCCGGCTTCAAAAAGACGTTTGACGACCCTCATCTGTCGCTCATTAAGCAAAGATGAGAAACGATCAAAAAATCTCGTTTTTTCGATCAGGAATTCAATCTGATTTAAAGTATCCTGTTGGGCATCCAAAATTGTTTGGCCAAAATACACAAGCCAGTCTGTAATTTCTAAGTTCGTATTGCTCTTTTCCAGTGATTGATAGTAGTCCTTTTTACGTATTTCTATCGCATGTGAAAGGGAAATTAATGAAGGCTGCTTTAAGCTCATGGCAATTGATTTCTCAGCAATAGCCCGCCCAATGCGCCCATTTCCATCTTCAAAAGGATGTATGCTGACAAAATACAAGTGGGCAATACCGGCTTTTGCAAGAGGGAAAAGTTTTGATTTTCCGGCAGTATCATGTTCGCAATTAAACCAGTTGATAAACTGCTCCATTTCATTAAAAACCACTTTTGATGGAGGAGCCTCAAAGTGTATATTCGGGTTGTCTAACCTTCCGGATACAACCTGCATAGGGGCCTCATGGGTTCTGTACCTGCCAATATTGCTTAAATCCCGCCTTCCATTGGTGAGCATCTCATGCCACTGATACAGGAGGGTATGTGATAGTGGTGTGTCAAAATTTAAATACAGATCAACCATCATTTCTGAAATACCATACTCTGCCGGTGAAACCTTTCTGTTTTCAGTGCTCAACCCGAGATTTTTTTTAATAGAAGATTGAACACTTTCCCGGTCTAAATTTTCCCCTTCTATTTCAGAGGTTTTTAGTGCCTCGTTACTCAATACTTCTACTACAAAGTCATCTTTCGAAATACCCTGCATATGCCTGAATACACCAAGAATGGTTCCGCTGTTTTGGGAAAAGGTATATTCCAGTTCAGCAAGAACCTCTTTATCATAAGAAAAATGAGGCCACTGATTCAACATCCAATTCCATGTTTTATAGGTCATGAGCTATATTGTTACTATTTATCGCTCAAATATAACCATATTTTGGGCTATAAAGCAAGTTTGTATCGCTCATCGATAATTTTTTGAATATTATCCCAAGGAATACCATTTCCTCTGTTCTTGGCAATCGTATCCGAAAAATATACTGGGAAAAGGATGGGGATGCAGTGAATCTGTTACGGTCGGTATGGAGTGATCAAATGCAGTATCGTGAAGAATTCGTAATCCTGCTGCTCAATAGGGCAAACAGGGTTTTGGGATTTACTCTCATTAGCAAAGGAGGTACAGCCGGAAACGTTGTCGACACAAAGATGATTTTCCAAATTGCGTTAAAAGCCAATGCTAGTGGCGTAATATTATCTCACAACCATCCATCCGGAAATACTGCTCCCAGTAAAGCAGATATTTCGCTCACAAAAAAAGTCATTTCAGGAGGCAAACTCATGGAAATTTCAGTACAGGACCATATCATTCTCACAGAAGAATCTCAATATTCGTTTGCAGATAATGGATTAATGCCCTTTGAACAGGGCTATATCTCAATCCAAAAATACAAATGTTGTACCCAAATAAAAAGCCGACTTCCTTCGAAGCCGGCTTTCCGTACTCGAGGCGGGACTTGAACCCGCACGACCGCAATGGTCATTGGATTTTAAGTCCAACGTGTCTACCAATTCCACCACTCGAGCCTATGTCAAAGAAAAATCCCGTGCCTTGAACCGATATCCATCGGGGTGGGTCCGGGATTTTGAGCGGGAAACGAGACTCGAACTCGCGACCCCGACCTTGGCAAGGTCGTGCTCTACCAACTGAGCTATTCCCGCATTTCCATCATAGTTACCAACACGTGGTATCGTTTTTGGAGGTGCAAATGTAAAACAATTTTTATAAATCCTGCAAATAAAAAATAGATTTTTTTCATTCCCTTATTTTTGTCCACTTCCCAACAACTTTTTTATCTCATTCAACTTCATTAAGGCTTCCACGGGCGTCAGGACATCAATATTGGTGTTCAGGATGTCTGCTTTTATTTGTAGCAGCAACGGATCGTCCAACTGAATAAAACTCAATTGCATGTGATCAGGGTTGCTGGTCTTTTTTATGGCTTGGTTTAATGCTTCACTGCTGTGGTTTTTTTCCAGAATGGTCAGCATCTGCCTCGCCCGTTCCAACACCTTTCGTGGCATACCGGCCATTTCGGCCACATGGATACCAAAGCTGTGCTCACTTCCCCCTTTTTTCAACTTCCTCAAAAAAATCACCCGGTTGCCCATTTCCTTTACCGTAACATGGTAGTTTTTAATCCGTGATAAGGTAGTACTCATCTCATTCAGCTCATGATAATGTGTAGCGAATAACACTTTTGCCCGGTAAGCAGGGTGGTTATGCAGGTATTCGGCAATGCTCCACGCGATGGAGATACCATCATAAGTACTTGTCCCTCTGCCAATTTCGTCCAGCAAAATCAGGCTTCTGTTCGAAATATTGTTCAGGATACTGGCAGTTTCGTTCATCTCCACCATAAAAGTCGATTCGCCCGATGAAATATTATCCGACGCCCCCACCCGGGTGAACAGCTTATCTACAATACCCAATTTTGCAGAATCGGCAGGCACAAAACATCCCATCTGTGCTAACAATACAATTAATGCTGTTTGGCGTAACAGAGCCGACTTACCCGACATGTTAGGTCCGGTAATCATGATGATTTGCTGTTTGGCATGATCCAGAAATACATCGTTGGCAATATAACTTTCTCCGGGAGGCAGGTTTTTTTCTATCACAGGATGACGCCCCCCTTTGATATCAATGGCCAATTCTTCATTGAGATCGGGCCGCGAATAGTTGTTATCAACTGAGATGCGTGCAAACGAATCCAGACAATCCAGTCCTGCAATCAGATTGGCATCGAGCTGTACCCGATCCACAAAACCAGATGTAAAATGCACCAACGCCTCAAAATATTTCTGTTCCAGCACTTCCATTTTTTCTTCGGCACCAAGAATCTTTTGTTCGTATTCCTTTAACTCTTCAGTAATATACCGCTCACCGCTGGTCAGGGTCTGCTTGCGATGCCATTCCGGTGGCACCTTGTCTTTATGGGTATTGGTTACCTCCAGGTAATATCCGAACACGTTGTTAAAACCAATTTTTAACGATGAAATTCCGGTTCGCTCAGTTTCCTGTTTCACCAGGTTTTTTAGATAATCTTTGCCACTGAAGGCCAGGTTTCTTAACTCATCGAGTTCAGATGAAACGCCAGAGGCAATAACATTCCCCTTCGAAAGTACAGCGGGTGGTTCTTCAGTTAGTTGCGAGGACAATTTTTCGATTAATATCTGACAGGGGTTGATCTGATCAGCAATAGGGCTTAACGACTCATTACCAATACTTTTACACAATTTCCGCAATCTTTCAACAGCCTGGAGTGCACGCTTAAGCTGAATTAATTCACGGGGGTTCACACGGCCTGTCGCCACTTTGGAGATTAATCGCTCCAGATCACCTGTCTGGGCAATTTCGCCATGCAGTTGTTTTTCAAAATCAGGGTTCTTCAATAAAAAATCGACCACATTCAACCGGTCGTTGATTGCCTTGAGGTCTTTTAACGGAAGTGTAATCCATCGGCGCATCATCCTGGCTCCCATAGGCGAAGCTGTGTGATCAATAACATCGAGTAAGGTAATAGCGCCAGGACTTAAGGGTGCTATAAGCTCCAGGTTCCGGACAGTAAATTTATCAAGCCACACGTAACGGCCTTCGTCGATGCGGCTTAACTTACTAATGTGATCAATTTTGTCGTGATGCGTTTCAAGAAGGTAATGAATACATGCCCCGGCCGCTACAATTCCTTTGTCCAACGACTCTACCCCGAAGCCTTTAAGAGAGGTTGTATGAAAATGTTTAAGTAACACCGTCTGAGCAAAATCATCACTAAACACCCAATCATCGAAATACGCCTGACAATATCCATTGCCAAACTGCTGTTGAAACTGATCGCGAAACTGTCGTTGGATCACCACCTCGCTTGGGGCAAAACCCTGGAGTAATTTATCTACGTATTCAATACTGCCTTCAGCTAAAAAAAATTCACCAGTACTGATATCTACAAAGCTTACGCCCAAATTGCCCGTGGTGAGGTGCACCGCTGCCAGAAAATTATTTTCTTTTTGTTCCAGTACGTTGTCGTTAAGTGTTACGCCCGGAGTTACCAACTCGGTAACGCCCCTTTTGACGATGGTTTTGGTCAGCTTGGGGTCTTCAAGCTGATCGCAGATGGCGACCCGATGCCCGGCCCTCACCAGTTTTGGCAAATAGGTGTCGAGAGAATGATATGGAAATCCGGCCAATTCGACAAAGGAAGCAGCCCCATTGCGCCGCTTGGTGAGTACAATTCCCAAAATAGCCGATGTTCGGATGGCATCTGCACCAAATGTTTCATAAAAATCGCCCACCCTGAATAGAAGCAACGCGTCAGGATACTTTGCCTTGATCTGATAAAATTGCTTCATCAGAGGTGTCTCAACATATTTCGTTTCTGTGCTCAACTTATTTTTTTATAACAAAGATAACATTTGAAGCTGATTGATATCAATAACCACCGTATTTTTGCCACAAGACAAATAGAAAATGAGAAAATTAACAAATGAAGAATTGAACAGGATTTCCCTGGACGATTATAAAAATGCAAAAAAGAATCCGTTGGTAGTTGTGCTCGACAATATCAGGAGCCAGAGCAATATAGGATCCGTGTTTCGTACATCCGATGCGTTTGCAGTAGAATTGATTGTACTCTGTGGAATTACGGCAAACCCACCCCAGCGCGAAATTCACAAAACCGCGCTTGGAGCCACCGATTCGGTCGATTGGGAATACAAATCCAATACAATAGAGGCGATAACGAACCTCAGGGATCGTGGATATAAAATAATTTCTATTGAACAGACGGAACATGCTATCCCTTTGCCCCTGTTTGAAATTGAAAAAAATCAAAAATACGCCCTCGTGTTCGGAAACGAAATCAGTGGGGTGGAAGACGCTGTTATTCAGCAATCTGACTCTTGCATTGAAATTCCCCAATGGGGCACAAAACACTCATTAAATATTAGTGTAAGCGTGGGAATTGTACTTTGGGACATCTTATTAAAATTGAAATAGTTACCCATTATTGAAACAATTAATATTTTTGAGCGTAAAATCAAACATTATGCATATTTTCGTTTAATATTTTATTACTTTTGCGTTATTAACAAGACGTTCTTAACAATTAACCTATCAATCATATATCTAAAAGATTAAAATAAATACTTTTGTAATCATTAATACCTACAATAAACTTTACTAACATGAAAAAAGCTTATTCTTTATTAACCAAAGCACTGATCTTAAGCATGGTCATGGCTTTACCATTGTCATTCTTTGCTCAGGAAACCGGGGATTCCAAAGCTGAAAAACAGGAAAAGAAAAGTTCTTCCTTTTCACCCTTCTGGTACATTGAAGGTGAAATCGGGCCATCCTGGTCGCACGCTGACTTAAGCCGTTACAATTTTGCTCCTGATTTTGGATACACCAATATCAATGGGGTTCTAGGTCTTGGCCGGCAATTAACATCTGTTTTTAGTGCATATGGTCATATCGACAGAGGTTTTTTTGAAGGTGAAAAAAAGAATGTGGCTACCACAAGCATACCTGACGCTCAATGGGGACGGGATATGTATTTCCTGACCGACTACTTCGGCGGAAACCTGAATCTTGGTATCAATATTTCAAACCTGGTTAGTGGTTATCATGAACGTCTGATTGACTTTGGTATTCATGGGGGTGTTGGACAGGCTCAATGGATTTCAAAAACTTACGACCTGAATACCGATGCCAGAATCAAGACCAATGGAGCGAAAGGAACAAAATCAGGCGGAACAGGAAGCGGTATCAGCGACAGGAATATTGATCTTACAGTGCCTGTTGGTTTTAACGTCAACTTTAAAGTGAGCGATAAGTGGGATGTATATGGTGACTATACCTATACCTGGATGACTACTGATTATGCTGATGGAGCCAAACATGGTGCCATGGCGGTAAAAAATGATGTGTTTTCACACTTTAATATTGGTGCCCGCTACAAGTTTGGCGGTAACAACACCAAGAAAATGGCAGCCAACTTCGAAAAGGTAGAGCTGAAAGCTACTCCTGATCCATTAGAAGAAAGAGGAGACAGCATTGAAGTAACCATCAAAGGAACCTTCCCTCCCAAATATTTTGGGAAAAAAGCGGTGATGTGTTTTGCTCCTGTGTTGACCTACGAAGGTGGACAAACTGCATTCCCACCAATGAAATTTAAAGGTGAAGATGTAGCCGGTGACGGAAACCTGGTTCCTTATGGCAACGGTGGTTCGTTTACCTACACGGGTAAAATACCTTATACCCCGGCCATGGATGTAGCTGAACTCTATGTGTCACCCGTGATTTATACTTACGATGGCGAAAACTATGAGACATGCGAAGCAGCGGCTAATGCGAAAGGAGCCATTATTGCACCTGAAAGGAAAATGGCTGACGGAACTATTCATACTTCCAACTGGTATCGGGATTCTGAGGTACTTGCCTGGGCTTCTGATGCTTACGAAAAAGAAACTCTCAGCACCGTAAAGTCTGATCTGTTCTTCCAGGTAAACCTGGCTCAACTGAACATGAAACTGCCTCTCAACAAAAACGATGAAAACTTTAACGCTTTAAATAATAACCTGTCAGATGTTGAAAAAGGCTGGGTTATCAGAGATGTGACTATTAATGGTTGGGCTTCACCTGAAGGGGAAGAAACTTTCAACGAAGGTCTCTCACAACGTCGTGCCGAAACAGCTCAGAAATTCATGAACGACAAATTTGTAAAAGCCGCTAAAACCAACAAAGCCATTGATCCAAAGACTGTTAATTACGTTGTGAAATCAAATGGCCCCGATTGGAACGGCTTCATGAAAGCAGTTCAAAATTCATCCATTCAGGACAAGAGTGCCATCCTCAATGTTGTGAATTCTTCTGATCAAAGCAAAAAAGAAGAAGAAATCAGAAACATGATTTTAATCTATCCTGAACTCGAACGCGACATTCTTCCTCCGCTCAGACGTGCCAACATTGAAGTGACCACCTATATGCCGAAGAAGACGGACGAAGAGCTTGCAAACCTTTCCACAACAGATCCTAAATCGCTGGAAATAGAAGAGTTGCACTATGCCGCCACATTAACAAATGACAACGGAAATAAAAGGATGATTTACGGCTCTATTATGGAGTACTATCCCAATGACTGGAGAGCTGTTAATAATGCAGCAGCAGTTGAATTGGCAGAAGGCAATCTGGAAATTGCGAAAGCGCTGTTGACAAAAGCACTTGAGATGAACGAAAATTCATTCGAAGTACACAACAACATGGGTGCTTATTATATGATGACTGGCGATTATTTGAGTGCTGAAAAAAGTTATATCAAAGCACAAAGCCTTGGCGGTGATGAAAATTACAACTTAGGTATCGTTAATATTGCCAAAGGTGATTATGCAAAAGCCGAGATGCTGTTAAAAGCCGCCAACTGCGATTTCAATAAAGGCTTGGCTCAACTGTTAAATGGCAATACCGCCGGTGCAGAATCCACATTCAAATGTGCTCCACAAGATGCCGAAACCATGTACTTGCTGGCCATCACAGGTGCCCGTACCGACAACAAATCGATGATGCTTGATTATCTTGGACAATCGATCAAGGCGGATGCCGCAGTAGCTAAGGTTGCCGCTTTAGACAGGGAATTCATCAAATATTACAACGATCCTGACTTCCAGGCTGTTGTAAACATGAAATAGAAATTGCTTTTTTCGTGAAAAAGCCCCGGCAAGTTGCCGGGGCTTTTTTTGTGCTTTCCAATCTCCCAGCATTCAATTGTCTTTAGATAAAAAAACAGGAAGTCATCATATACATTTGACCTTCATAACTATGTATATTTATTTGCACTGGTAATGCAGGAATTTAATGTGAATCAGTCAAATACTACAATGAAATCAATCTGGCTATTTAGCCGACTACTAAATGTTTTTGTGATCCTAAGCTTCATGTTTCCTGATGGTTTTTTCAAGATCATCCTCAAGTTGGTCTATCTCAATATATTCAGCAGTACCCTCGTTCACACTAAGCAATTCATTTTGCATATATTCCTGAACAGACAGAAAGCTCTTGTCTTCCTTAATAACCCTTATTTCTTTTTCGCTAAAACGGCTTAAAAACCACATTAAATGCTTATAAACTTTGTTGCTTACCTCAAGTCTGATAGATTGCATGGTATTCTTTTTTTTACAAAGTTAAATAATTTCCAAAGCACGAATTTGCATATCGGCAATGATGAAATATTATTCAATAGATCATCTTGATAGAGTATTATTATCACCATGAAATACCAATGAATATAAAATACTCGTTTTCAACGGAGATACTTTACATCCGTCCATATATGTGATCAGCATATGCCTAAAAAGTAATCCTATGAATCCCGGGTTTGTGCTCCTGTTTGATGACCTCAATAATTTTGTTATAGTCGGTCCGGTTCCGAACAAAATCTATTTGGTTGGTGTCGAGAATTAAAGTGGTGAGGTTGGGTTGTTGTTTGATAAAGTCAATATACCCTTCCTGGATTTTATCCAGGTAATCATCCTTAATCTCCTGCTCGTACGATCGTCCTCTTAGCTTGATGTTTTGCTGCAATTTGGGCGTGTTCACGTACAAAAAAACGAACAAATCCGGCTTTGGAAGCTGGTGATTTATGATATTAAAAAAACGAACGTATAATGCCAATTCAGCAGGAGGAAGTGTTTTTTGAGCGAAAATCAACGACTTCACGATAAAATAATCCGAAATGGTAAACGACTTAAATAAATCTTGTGTTCCCAACTGGTCGGTTAACTGCTGAAACCTGGATGCCAGAAAGGACATCTCCAACGGAAAAGCATATTTCTCCTGATCCTTGTAAAACTTGGGGAGGAAGGCATTGTCCTCAAATTGTTCGAGGATCAATTTGGCGTTGTATTCTTCGGCAATCATGGTGGCCAGGCTGGTTTTCCCGGCTCCGATATTTCCTTCGATGGCAACAAAATTGTATCTCATACCTGCTCCATTTGATAATGCCATACCTTTCTCTGGTCTTCACACCGGTTTAAAAGTTCTAGTTGATTTACTTTAAAAATCGGGTGAATAAACCCTGAAGCTACTTCTACCAGCGGCGTTAAGGTGAATTTGCGTTCATGAAGCCTTTGATGCGGGACGACCAGGTCATCCGAATGAATTACTTCATTGTTGAAATACAGTAAATCGATGTCTATATTTCTGGAGCAATATCCCTCACCAACCGCTTTTACCCTGCCTAATTCCATTTCAATATGCCTTGTAAGTTCGTGGACTTGTATGGCTGAATAGCCTGTTTGTACTTGAATTACCTGGTTCAGAAAAAAGGTGTCCGCTTCAAACCCCCATGGCTCCGATTCGTACAATCCCGAAGCGGACAATACTTTACCGAGCCGCTGTTCGAGCATTTCAAAAGATTTATGAATGAATCCTGACCTGGGATGGACATTGCTTCCCAGTAAAAGAAAAACCTGATTTTTTTTTGGCATAACAACTATTGACAGGAATGCAAAACTAGTAAATCTTCGTGCCTATAGCAAACCTTAAAATTAGAAATCACGAAATGTGGATGCGATTAAAAAGAGCGTATTAATCAATTTTGGAAAGTAAGTTCCTGGCCTTTTCGGAATAAAAACCATTTTCTTTTTTAAGCTTTTCTAATATTGGAATTGCCTCCTTGAAATCATTCTGCAACACAAATGACAAAGAAAAATACCACCGTGTTTGTTGATTAAAAAGTCCTTCTTGATTATCTAGGACTTTAAAAATACGTATTGCTTCTCTACTTTTCTTCAATTCCAGATAAGTTATTGCTGTATAAAAAAGGACTGCTTCATTGGTTGAGTCTTTTACTAATATTCTACTAAAGATGAGAAGTGCAGTATCATAATTATTTAAAGTATAATAGTACAATCCTAATTCAAAAGGCTCAAGTTCATTTGAATTATTTCCCTTGTGGGTAACAACGTCAGGATAGGGCTCAAAATATTTTATGAACAATTTATCACCATCAGGCTTGACTTGATAAACAAGAAAAAAGTACAGCGCCAATATGATAACCAAACTTGCTGCAATGGCAATTCCCTGAAAACTCCGGCTATTCTGTTTGAAAGTATTTTGATTTATGGGTAAATTAAAAAAAACTTTCGTTTCATTTCTTTGGTGTATAATAGGATGAACGACAAATTCTTCATTCTTCAACAATTCATACGTCTCAATTATATGTTGCTTACATTCAATGCACTCTTCAGTATGTACCAGAACCTGCGTAGGTATCAAAGCAAATTTTGAGTCATCTATCAATGCTTCCGTATATAGCGCGATACTATTATCACTGAGATGACCATTTTCGAACAAAAACTTTGTATGTCTCTTTTTATCTACCATCATACATATATACTCTAATGAAGAATTAAAATGGAATTTTTGCTAAAATACTTATCCAATAAGATCTGTAATGTCTCTTCATCGAAACAGGAGCTTTTTGGATTGCCATTTAATAATACCAATACTTCACCTATTTTTACATTTATCCACTTCCTTATCGCATCACTACAATTATTAACATGTTCAAGGTCATTCAATATGATGGTCAGGTTATTGTAAATTTCATTTTTCGTAAGCTTTTGATTTTCAGAAAGGTCGTTAAATATCTCAAAAAACCTGGCTGGATCCATTTGCATTTTTGGTGCCAAATATTCATAATCAGCCGATGATAACCTCACCCTGAAATAAGACTTTAAACAAAACTCAAGTTTAAAGCGTTTATTATGGTATAGTCTCATGATTTTTCCAAATTTATCAATGGTCTCATTAACCAACAATCTTTCGACAATATATCCATCATATTCTACGTAATCAGGCAATTGATGAATGGCCACTGGTTGTTTCTTCAATTCTCTGATCATACCATTGCAAAGGTTATTGATCACCGAGGAGCAATAAGTAATAAGCAACGAGGATCCGTTGTAATTTTTATTGATTGAAGGTGCTTTTTCAATTAATTGTTTGCAAACGGTCTGGATCAAGTCTTCTTTTTCTTCAGGTAGAAAATAGCCGGTATTGATCAGCCTTTTCTGAATGATAATGCTTATTACATCCAGATATTTCACTATCAGGCTACCTGGATCATGATGCAATAAGAAAGTGTCCTCACTATTGTGTGACATGGGATTTTAGATTTTACCTACAATGTTACAAAAATATTTATAGCTTTCTCTTCAATTTTAAAAAAAATACTTCCGTAATCAGTATGTTTTTGCATATATACAATTAGTGGTTAAAAATAATGAAACTAAATACCTAAATACAACAGGATAATTCGAATTGAAGAAATGGATGTTAATTAAATACAAATTGATTTTATAAGTAATTATTTTTTAAACATTTGGCGACAATAAAGGCATGGAAAAGGAAATTTATCGATTCTAAATACTTGAAAACATGAAAAAAAACATGACGATTTGCCTTTTAACGGTTCTTGAGCCAACGGCAAAATATATCAAGACATATGAAAGTTCACTGGTTTGCCAGTTTTTATTTCAGTATCTCGTTGGTAAGAGTCTGCTCATTTGGCTGGCTGTTTTTCTTATTGGAGTAGTGCCAGTATTTGCACAAAAAGAATACCTCCAACCTGGCAAAAAATACAGCAATGTTAAAGTTTATACAAATGACTATAAGACCATCAAAGTAAGTTCTTTAAAACAAATCAATGATTCAGTCGTTGAATTCATTGGACTCTCTAACAATACAGAACAGTTATCGCTTAACAACATTAAATATCTCTCTGTCAGGAGAAGTTCCCATGCCTTATCCTATGGTTTGATTGGCGGAGGAATCGGATTATTCAGCAGCGCATTAGCTGCTGCGGATGCACGTGCTAAATATCCTGATGTTAAATTCAATTCAGCTTCCTTCATATTAGGTTTTACACTTGGATGCGGAGCAGTGGGTGCCATCATAGGAGCAATGTATCCCAACTGGAAAAGAGTTTATATCAAAGACAACAGAATATCTCTTTACGGTATTTCAACATATTATCAGAACAAGATGTTAATAATCAATTTAATAATAACCATTTAAACCTTAATGAAATGAAAAAGTTAACGATGCTTCTATTGGCAGGTGTAATGTTTTTTGGAATGAATTTACATGCACAATGCTACACAAAGAAAATTAATAAGTTTTATACCAAATCCATTCGATCGGAAGACTTTAAAGTCAAACCCGAAATTGTAACCCTAAAGAAGAAAATTATCAACAAATTCTCTGATGCAGCAATTGTAAGCTTCGTCAAGGCAGACAACAATTATTACATGTTTTTCTTCATCACAAGAGGAAACAGTTCCAAGTTCAATATTCACGATAACAATTCCATTGATTTAAAATTTGAAAACGGTGAAACAGTCTCTCTAATGCCAAGTGGGAACTTCAAGGCTGCTAAATTGCCACTACTGGATTGTAATATTGGCTGTTACTATAATGTTACCATAGAACAGCTCAAAAAGATTGTTGACAACGGAAATCTCAATGGCTTTATTTTACACATCTCTTCAGATAAGGAAATACCCTCTGCTATAGTGGATAAAGGAGGGATGCAATACTTTGAATACACCATTAATTCTGAAAATCTGAAGCAAAATATCAGTGAAGCTGCGGCATGCATCCTGTCCAACTGATGTTTTATTCATAGAATAAAAGCTATTACCGTGAAAACATTTGCTTGCGTGGATTCAATATTCCTAGCTTAAAAAAAAGAAAAGGATTGACATTAATACAAAACGAAAAAAAATGAAAAGAGCCATAATACTGATCATTATAGTACCTCTATGTTTTATTAACCTAAACACACATCATGGAATCTAAAATTCGAATCAGTCGGGATGCAGAAAACCTTGAAACAAGGTTGTCAAAATTTTCGATTGAAAATATACGTGCCACGGTACCCTGGCTAAAATTTATTAGTTTCATGGGGTTTATTGCCAGCGGTTTTATTTTCATTGCTGCATTTTTTACCCTTGGAGCCTCGGGCATTATTAAAAAAATGGATGAAGCCTGGGAAATTGGCGTGATCACCTTTGCTATCTATATTATTATTTCATTTTTAACCTTCTTTCCAAGTAAATATCTTTTAAATTATGCAGGGTTACTTAAAGGTTTTGTTCAGTCAAATGATAACAGTTTGATAGAAAGAGCCTTGTTTATGCAGAGGAAATATTGGACTTTTATAGGTATTATTTCTATAATATATTTCTTAATGTTTTTTCTTTCTTTAATTGCATTCGCACTGGGTGATTTTTTTAGATAGAACAACTCTCCGCATATAACCTAACAACTAACATGGAATCAATGAATGAATCAAATAAATATCAATGTCTAACTAAAAAATTAAACCCATGAAAAGCCTTTTTTATTTTTTAATGATGTTAACCTCATGCGCCATATTATCAAGTTGCGCAACCATTGCCGGTGGAAGCAGATACTACGCGCATGTAAAAGTCCAGGATCACCCAAATGCAAAAATTGAGCACAACGGAACCATCCGGGGTACGGGCGATGCTGTTTTTAAGACTAAAAGAGCTCAGGCCAATAAATTTTCCCTAACCATTAAAGAAGAAGGTTGTGAAGACCAAACATTTAATTTCACCAGAAGAACTTTCCGTGGCTGGGCTTTTGCAGGAACGGTTGTTACCTGGACTGGTCTCATCGGCAATATCCCTCTTCCATGGGGTGTCGTGGTTGACCTGTCAACAGGTGCGTTATGGAAACCCAACATCAATGAAAAGGGAGTTTCAAAGATCGACTATAAACACTTCAATTATCTAATTGACTATAAGGGATGTAAGAATAGCTCAGAATAGTGGAAATTCCTCTTCGAATGATCAGGAGATGAAGGTTGCACCCTCATCTCCTGATGAAATGTATGTTATACAAATAGCATTTTATACCAAGAGGCATATTTTTAATAGCTGAGGAATAATATTAATACGGTAATATGACAACTTAAAATCTTTGTATCATGAAAACAGTAATTTACAATCTAACCATTCTGTCTTTTCTACTCATGGCTTCTATAATCAATGCACAAACCAAAGAAACAGTATTTATTGAAGATTTTGAATCAGGTTGGGGAAGCTGGTGGGCAGATAATGGGGTTTGGGATGTAGGAGCCCCAACATTTGGATCCGTGGTTCCCCATGCCGGACAGACTTGTGTTGGTACCGTATTAAACGACAATTATCCAAATTATGCCGATACCAGATTGGTTAGCCCGGAAATTAATTTACCCAATATAACCGGCGATGAAAAAATTCAGTTAAAATTTTGGCATTGGTTTGATATTGAAAACGAAAACGATCAGGGTGTTGTCCAAATCTCCGTGAATTCGGGGAATTGGCAAACAATCTCCAACCCTGAATTTGATGGAATGAGTATGGTTTGGACACAATATATTGCGGATTTTTCAGCTTTTGCCGGGGCCTCCGTTAAAATTGCATTTTATTTTACTTCTGATTACTACTGGAATTATGCCGGTTGGTATATTGATGACATTTTAATAGAGACTGTGGAGAAAAGCTTCCTGAACCCTGAAGGATTTGAACTTGGTATTGGAAATTGGTTTGCTGACAATGGACTTTGGCAAGTAGGCTCCCCTACATTTGGGCCTGACAATGCACATTCAGGACAGGGTTGTGCCGGGCTTGTTTTGGATGGAAATTATTCCAATTACGCCAATACAAGGCTGATCAGTCCTGAATTAACAATATATCCTGTAGCCGGACAAACACCTTGGTTGTTTTTTTATCAATGGTTTATCATCGAGAACAATAACGACTTGGGATCTGTCCAGTTATCAGTCAATGGGGGATCATGGCAAACAGTCTCCAACCTGTTCTCGGGAACTAATGAAACCTGGTCCCAATTTGGTATAAACCTATCTGATTATATAAACTCAACCATTAGGATCGCCTTCTGTTTTACTTCTGATTACTACTGGAATTATGCCGGTTGGTATATTGATGATATACGGATTGAAGGAATTATTGGTGTGGATATTAATGAGGTCGAAATTGGTGTCCCGATCATTTACCCGAACCCTTTGTTGGATAAAACAACAATCAAATTCAATAACCCAAACCAATCAAATTATACATTGTCAGTTTTCAGTACTGCAGGAAACAAGGTATTTGAACAGGATAACATCACAAGTGGTCAAGTTGAATTTGAAAAAGGCAATCTCAAACCAGGGGTTTATCTATTTAAACTCAATGGTGAAAAGGTTTACAGAGGGAAATTAGTTATTGAAAAAATAATTCAATAATCAATTTTCAAACAAAAAAACTAAAATGATGAAAACAATAACACAAATATTATTTTATTGCTTACTGGCAGTAACCATTTCATTAACAATTGCTTCGTGTAAAAAAAATGATAGTACAAATGATGCTTCAAAGAGGTTCTCAGTAGAGGTTAAAAATGGATACGGTTATGATTATGCTTGGATTGTATTGCATAACCTCGAAGGAACCGAAGTAATCGATTATAAAAAAATTGAAGGTGATGGCATTGTCGATTTCGGTAAAATTAACGAAGAATTTGTAACCGTAACAATGATAAGAATTGACACCATCAACAACACAACTGGAATTGCCTCCGATTATTCTTGCCCCAGCGGACACTGGATATTTACAGGCAATAATTACAAAGAGGTATCACAGGGTATGGCTGATATTACAATGACATACCCAGGCAATAGTTACGATGAATATGTTTTAGCAACACCTGATGATTGGAAAAGTTCAGAAAATGTCCCTTACGATATAGTTAATATTCGAAATAATGTGCATTATCTAAATGATGGCAACAAATATTCAATTTATGGAGCTGTATTACAAGGGAGTGGTGGCTATTGCAATTGGCTGCTGGACCAAAGCTTTCAATTGAACCAAACCAATTATTACACCCTGGAGTTAAACAAACCTATTGGTATGGTAAATTTTACTACCAGCAGGCCATTGGATTATTTTTATTTATATGGATGCTGGAACCAGCGGAATTCAGATTTAATGCTATACCGTAAATATTATTGGGATACTAGGACAAGCAGGGAAACAAACCATGATGCCTACTTGCCCGAAAACATGCCATTTTCCGATCTGATCTTTTACGGGGCATTTACTGAAGATAACAACTATAATTTTTACTTAAAATATTACAGTAACCAACAAGGTGTGCCTTATGATATTGAAATACCTGAAAAAAAAATTACTGCCATTTATAATGAAAGCACCGATGAAATGATCGATATCCAGATTATCGGCAAAGCTGATCAAATATTCGGTTTATGGTATAGCTGGGAAAATGACCATGATATCTCCTGGATAGTGTATGCAAATTGGGATCGGACATCCATCAAGAGACCTGTATTACCAGATGAAATACTAAATGATCTAGGTAATGATATGGATTTACTAAAACCCTATTATGCAGGCTTACTCGATTATAACACCACATCAAGCCAATCAGATATCATTAAACGCTTCTTTATTGAAAATGTAGCACTAAACGAGCGATATAGCGAGTACTATAGTTCTTATTATTTTTTAAATCAAGATAAAAAAGTGGATGCCAGATCCCACTTTAAAAAACGGGGCGAAACCGAAAAGCCACATGAGTCGGAAACAATAATTTATGACGATTTGGCAAAACGATTTTATTAGTCTCATTAGGTGTGTATTTCCCATGGTATATGGCCGGATGCAGATATACTTTTAGTTATGCGAAATCCTCAAGTATATATAAGGGAAATATTATTGCATATAAAAATTCCATTATCAATGCATAAGAGCATATATCTATATATAGGATTAATATTCAATCATATTTTTTAGTTATCATAAAGACAAAAACGTGATTATGAAGAAGTTCAATTTAATATTTATGTGTACTGCATTTGTTGTTTTATCAGCTTGTACAAGTCCTGAAAAGGAATTCCAAAATGCAAAGGATAAAAACACAATTGAAGGCTATTACAGCTTTTTTGAAGAGAACCCTGAATCACCATTCCTAGAGGAAGCAAGAAGGAATTTAGCATTATTGGAATTCAAAGATGCCCAAGAAATTAACAGTGAAGAAGTTTTTCAGGATATTATTGACAGGTATCCGAACACTGAAATATATGATTCTGCTTTACTAAGTTTAAATACGTTAGAACTTAATAAAGCCCGGATGACAGGTGATATTGAAGGCTACACTCAATATTTATCGTTTCTATGGAAATATCAGTTAGTGGAAAATTTGAATAAAATATCATTCATAATCGACTCGCTGAGGTTTGATAGTACATTGATTGATGGCGCTGATAATGGCCTTAATAATTTTGTAGTTAATTTCCCTAATAGTAAATTTATTGACAAGGCAAGAGAATTTGATTTATATCCAAAGGATTCAAAAAAATATTATGATAAAGCAATTGATTATTTAAAAATTGAGCTGCAGGATTATAAACAGTTGCTTACGAAATACCCAAATTCGAAATTAGCTAAAACTTTAAAAGAAAGATACGAAACGACTAAATTCAATGAGATTAACAACTCAAAAGAATTAAAATACGACATTCATGAGTTGGAAAGATTCGTACAAGAGTTTCCTGATTCAGAATTTAATAACAAAATACAAGATAGAATCAGTATTATTAAAAATCACCAAAAAGGAAAGAATATATTTGACCTAATCAGTGATAAAATAATTGAAGTTGAAACTCAGGGATCGAACATAACAGAGGTTAATGTTAGAATTAGAAAATTAGTCCCTTATGAGGTAAATGTTCTGGTGCCTCCCGGAACATTCTTTGTTTCCCGCAATTCATCATCGCAGAATATGGTGACAAGAACCCTAAAGAATATTAATCTAACTGACAATAATTGGCATGCTACCAGTATTGATGCAGCCTGTGCAAACAGAATTAAGAAAATACCTGGAGAAGATGACAGTTTCCAGGTAAGACGATCCCCAAACCAAAAAGAACTTGAAATTTTAATGAAAGTGTTGAGTGAAGAATACGTAAGTTCAGAAGTTGAACAAGCTGCTATCTGGATAGTGACTGATAACGCAGATTTTGATGATCTTGGGATCCTGGTAAGGAGGTCAGCATACGATTATTATGGAGGTACAAGGGTAATAAAAGAATATGAAGCAGCACGGGCCATGCAGATTTGTGCAAAAGCAAAAATTTCAATTAAACGAAAGGCCATCTGGAAGGATAAATCCGAAATAATAAAGGGATTAGAAGATGGAGAACTTAAAGTTTGGTTGAAAAATTATTAGTCAACTCACGTATGTATTTAATATTCTTCTTATTAAACTAATTAAAATGAAAAAATCACTAGTGTTTACAAAATAAAAAAACCATGAAAAAAATATTGTTCATTTTAGCATTTGTTTCTGCTTTGTCTTGCAGTAGTCAAAATTCAACTAAACTCTATTTATCAACCAAAGAATATGAAGACCCAAAAGGATACTTTACAATTTATCCACCTAAAGATTGGAAAATAAAAGAATTTCCGAATGATACAAGAGGTAAAGTTCATTTTTCAAAAAATGATAATAATAATCTTATGATTTTAGTAAAGGCAATACCACAAAAATCCCTGCAAGAGCTATATGATTATTGCCTGAATGAAGGAAAAGACAAATTGGTTTCCATGGGGGCAAAGGATTTAACTATCAATAAATTGAAGATTGGAGGATTTGATTTAATTAAAAGAAGTTTTGCTGCACAAGGTTCTAAATGTATAATGGTTGATTATTACCTTAACGGGGTAAATCATAACCTTTTTTATTCTGCCCCTACCAATGAGTTTGGGAATGATATAGGCATAATTGAGTCATCAATATTAACTTATAACCCAAATTTAATAATTGTTTCGCCTGAAGATCAGAAATTTCACAATCTCCAATCAAGGAGAAGGGTTGCAAAACTTCTATTTGAGATGGGGGAATATGACCAAGCCAGAATGTTTGTTGAAGATGGTTTTAAAATTTCACCTAATGACACAGTATTGCTTGAAATTGAGAAAAGTATTAATGATAAAGAGCATAAAAATCCTATTTTATTAGAAACAGGAATTAAAGCATCAGATTCATCAAGCAAAGATTTAGCAGGTGCAAATTCAAAAAATGAAGAAAACACAAAGGAAAGTACTGAAGGTGACGACAATGCTGTAGTTGATATGATTCTTACTCTCGCAGGAGCATTAATAATTGTTTTTAGTAAAAAAATTGCTGATGGAACCGCATGGCCAGGGTTTGCAAGACTTTCTACACCTGTGATTGGTATCGTTATGATGATCGGTGGATTCAATTTATTATTTGATAATGGGCATGTATTTTTAGGAATAATAACCATTCTATTATCAATACTAATTTTTGCATCACCCCTAATATATAGCATCATGATAAATAAAAAATGAAAATAAATATAGGTACTATAAATCGTAATTTATTAAACGAAGAAAAATAATGAAAGAAGAAGAAAAGAGTTTTCCTATTGCAGGTTTCGTAGTTGGTGGTATTGGAATACTACTCGGAATTTTATATTTTCTGCCACATGATAAAGGCCTAAATAAATTGCTTGGTATTGGAATTTTCGTTGTTGGAGGCATCATTGGATCAGTTGTTGAAAATTATTTAAAAGAAACAGGTTTCTTTGGTGATAATGATTAATAAGGGTAGTCTGGGCAAGAAATCATGGATGCAATTGAAACATGTTGGTTCAAACCAGGCAAGGTGGGGATCAGATAATTAATATTTACACTGTATAACTTTGATTTTAATGATAACAGGTGGGGGGCCAGAATCCAAAAAAAAAAAAGCGGGGCGATTCATTTATAAAATGACCAAATTTATTAACGATTCAACAACAATTGAACTATTAAAAAAATATAAGTTTATCAATTCATTCTAAATATTAATGAGTTACAACTTTTTATTTTTGAAGTATCCTAATATGGATTAATGTGGCGCCTTGATAACTTTTAGGAAAAAATACAGAAACAACACTATCACACAAAGAATTCCGGTTAATGGCCAATACGGTATTTTATTTTGTTGAAGTAAAATCCCTGTATCATTACCATAATACTCAAACCCTGCCCAGAAATAGGGGTTACTTGTTATTTCATCTGAGGATTTGATAAAATCAAGTTTGGCTTTACGTAGTGCTTCGGGTTTGGTATTTCCCTTTGACAGGTAACGGTAAAATCCAGGCATAATGACGGACGAGGCATAATCATTGGCATCCCAAAGACTGATGACAGATGATTGAACTCCTGCTCTGTTGAATGCCCAGGCTAAACTTAGATTACCCGCTCCTTTATTTAATTGGCCAACTCCGGTCTTACAGGCACTAAGAACAATCATATCAGCGTGTAAATCAAGGTTAAAAATTTCATACATATTAAGAAACCCGTCCTCCTTAGTGTCATTCTGATTGCTAAATGCAAGACTTACCATTGTTTCATCAAAAGTATCAGGTACACCATGTGTCGAAAGATGAATTAAAGGATAATTGCCTGATAAAGACTTGAATTCCTGTTCTGTTGCATTAAAACCAGTTAAAAGCTTCGTATTATAATAGCGGTTTATTTCTCTGCATTCGGTTAATGCACCGGATAAATTAATTAAACTCGTGTCGCGTTTGGCGAGCATGGCTATTTGCATTTTGTTTGCTTTTGTAAAACCAGGAGCTATTGCTAAAATCCCAACGTTAGTTGGTTGCGATAATGCTATTTCCTGTAAAAATGAGTTAATTGAGTATGATTTCCATATGGAATGATCTTCTATCATATAACTCATTAAGTTACGATCTGAAGAGAACTCTGGCAAAGCATCAAACGGAACCAAACTTATATGTTGTGATGGAATTATTATAAGGTCTTTGTTTTCAATCAGTTTACCGATCGGTTCCAATAATAAGCTGGCAAGCAAATATCCGGTTGAATCGATTCTTGATTTTTGATCATTGTTTGAAATAAGATTATAAAAGTTTGTAGTTAGTTCGTATAAC
Source organism: Bacteroidetes bacterium GWF2_41_31 (assembly GCA_001769215.1). Classification (GTDB taxonomy): domain Bacteria; phylum Bacteroidota; class Bacteroidia; order Bacteroidales; family F082; genus UBA6244. The sequence goes on along the minus strand of MEOL01000029.1, from coordinate 73,517 downwards.
CTTGGCCCATCAATCATAAAATAGTTAATATCGTCTTTTGTTATTGCTATTGTAATAATTTCATCTGGGGTTAAAATATAATCAATATAACTTTCTGCGTATATAATTAGAGCCTGCTTGCTTTTTAATTTCATTTGAATATCATCAAGAGTAATGGAAATATCAGGCCAGTTTAGATCTTTAAAAGCAGGGTACTTATTGGAGGCTCTCCAATTAAACATATCTAATTCGATTTTTTTATCTAACAAAAGGTTATCAAGACTATCCAATTGGTTCTTATCCCTTGAAGTAAATAAAAGGTCTTTTATTACATTGTAATCATCTTGCAACAAAATTCTTTTTTGTTTAATTTCTTCAGGAATTTTTAGACTATTTTCAGCAAAAAGGTTTAATCCCTTGATCGAAGCCATGTTTTTATTTTTTTCTATATAGTTAAGGGCGATTGAAAAATAATGAGTATCTCCAGTTAATATATACAACTGCAATGCATTCTTCGCCATCTCAAGCATAATATTGGCATTCAGGCTTTCAAATGACAGTAACACTTCATAATTATTAATGCTTGTTTCAATCCTTCTAATGATTTTCTCAACAAGATCATAGCAACTACTCGCAGATTTTAAATATTCCAGACGGTTTAAGGTATCCTCATTCGATAAAAATATAAGATTTCTTGCTTTATAAAGAAGAAGAATTTTGATAATATGGAAAGGATATTCTTCAATACTTTCAGGATTAGAAAGGATATTTTCGTCATGAAATGATGGTAGATAAAGAGGGAAAATACTTTGAAAATATTGTAATGCTCTATAATATTCCCCAGTCCTTTGGTAAGCCTCTCCGATATTAAAAAGAGTCATCATGGTAGCATACTGATTTGGGGCATCATCGTTCTTTATTAATTCAAGAGCCTGATTATAAAGTATAAAGGCCGTATCAAAGTTTCCTAATGCTTCATATATATCGCAAATATTATTAAGACATTTTACCGATTTGTAATTATTCACGCTGTATTTTTTATCAAATAAAACTTTTGATTGATTAAAACAGTGTATTGCAGAATCTAACTTTCCGAATCTTTTATAATATAATCCCAGGTACCTGTATATATCTCCTAAGTCGGTGTGGTTTACACCTTTCACTTTTGTCCATATTCTTTTCGATTCGCTTAGATAGTAATAGGAAAGCGTTGTGTCGCTTACAGATTCATGAGCAGTTCCCAACCATTCATAGGCCTTTGCGGTTGATGTATGCCAATGTCCATAACTTTTTTCATAAACATGAATGGCCTTTTTAAAATATTCAGTAGTCATGCCTGCCTGACCCGTAAGAAATAAGGTGGCGCCAATATTTAACAAACAATCTCCTGAAATTGGATCATTTGAACCGAGATAATGATAACAATCATCAAGATTACCACGAGCAATTTTCTCTGCTTCAACAAGATTGCCTTGCTGCCAAAGTGTTGTGACATATTTATTGACAATTGAACAATATAATCCCCAATTGCCTTTATCTTTTAATGAAGGTATTACTTTTAAATAATATATCTCAGCACTATCATAATTTAATGATTCTAAAAATAAATCAGCTTTGCTAATATGCTTTTTAATAAAACTTCCATCCATGCTTGATGGAAAGATGGAAAATGGTAATAGTAATAAAAAAAATAAAAACAAAGCAGGTATGGTTTTTATCTTAGGGAAAGTTGATCTCATCAAGAAATTCATGTGCCAACTTTTAAAAAAGCATGGGTAAAAATAGTAATTTATTTTTACTATTTCAAAAAAGATATTGCTAAATATTGAATTCAAATAAAACTGATTAGGCCAACCAGCTTATTCGATTTTACCCAACCGATTCAACAAGCTCCGTATCTTTTTATCATATTGTGTGTCCGTGGCCCACTTTCCGGTCAGGTCAACAATCTTTTCTGCACTACCCCGTTCCACAAAACGAAAACGCTCATCTACCAGATCTGTATTCAGCTTTTCGGTGGAAGCATACGCTTTAAGGTGTTGGATGTGTGCGCGTACACCTGTACGCGTATCAATGAAAGATAACCCCTTTTCACCTTTGCCGGTAACACCCAAACCACAATAATTATGTTGTTGGTTGTCCACATCGCCTCCAAAACGAAGGAAACCCGTTTCGAGACACATTTGAGTGAACGCCACGTCCGGGTTAACACCCTCTATCGCCGATTCCTCAATATATAATCTGGCCAGATGGCGGGCAGTAGAAAGGCCTATGTGGTGGTTGTTTTGCAGAAGAAATGTTTCCAGTTGCTCCTCGCTGGTCACTCCCAATGCCATAATTTGTTCAGATGGAAGCAAACGAGCTTTTATCGTTGCCTTTGGATAAAAACCAGCCCGGTAATAATCGACCGGAACAATGGCCGTTAACCCCGACAGGTTAACCGATAAAGTAAGCTGTTGTTGATAACCAATAAACTTATGCTTCACACTTCCCAAAGTCGGGTTGCTTTCGGAATACGTGTAGGTACTTGTACACAATACCATCAGCAACAAAGTAAACACGACAGGTTTATTGAATATCAACCACATACAACCCTTTTAAGCATCATTTAATTTGACGTTTAAAGATCATTTAATTGGTGGATTTATTTCTAGAAGGGCTTATAATATTATTCACAAATATTTGTTAATATTGCTACTAAATCAATCCAACTTCAGCCATGAAACAATTTTTAAAATTTATGTTTGCCTCCTTTTTAGGCACCATCCTTACATTTATCGTTATTTTCCTGCTTTTCGCCGGTATGGTCGCTTCATTGGTAGCCATGTCGGGCGATGAAGAAGTGAAGGTTAAAGATCGCTCCATTTTGCAAATCAACTGGCAGGCTCCCATCATGGACCGTGCTTCTGAGAATCCTTTCGAAGGATTTGATTTTGCCAACATGCAATCGAACAAACCCTTAGGATTAAACGAGATACTCAAAACCCTCGACAAAGCCATCAACGACCCAAAAATAGAGGGTATTTTCCTGGATATGGAGACCATTCCGGCAGGCATAGCCACCTCGCAGGAAATTCGTGAAAAGCTCAAGTCGTTTAAAGAAACAGGCAAGTTTATTGTCAGCTATGCTAACAATTACGATCAAAAAGCATATTACCTGGCCAGCCTCTCCAGTGAAATTTATCTTAACCCTGAAGGCATGGTGCTCTTCAAAGGCCTCAACGCTCAAATTATGTTTTTGAAAGGCCTCCTGAAAAAACTGGATATCGAAATCCAGGTGGTACGTGGGCCTGACAATAAATTTAAAAGCGCTGTCGAACCACTGATGCTGGATCAAATGAGTGATGCCAACAGGTTACAAATGCAAACACTCATTGAATCCATCTGGGGCCAAATACTAATGGCTTTGTCAGAAACGCGTGGCATTTCCATCGATGACCTCAATACCATTGCCGACAACCTGGAAACTTCTACCGCTAAAAAAGCCCTGGAACTTCATTTTATCGATGGAAGCCTGTACCGTGATGAGGTAATTGAAATTCTTAAGACGAAAACAGGAAGAACAGAAGACGAAGAGTTGAACCTGGTGGCTTTTAGCTCTTATATTAATGCAAAGGCCTCAAAAGAAGAGGGGGTAATTCGTGACCGGATAGCCATTGTCTATGCTCAGGGCAGTATTGTTCAGGGAAAAGGAAACCAGGAAAATATTGGTTCCGAAACCATGGCAAAAGCCATTAGCGAAGCCAGAAATAACAAGAAAGTAAAAGCCATTGTCTTCAGGGTAAACTCAGGTGGCGGCGATGCACAGGCTTCCGAAATTATCCGGCGTGAAATAGAGCTTGCCAGCAAAGATAAACCTGTGATTGTTTCCATGGGTGACATGGCCGCTTCAGGTGGTTACTGGATTTCGACCAATGCAGACTATATTTTCGCAGAACCTACAACGCTTACCGGTTCTATTGGTGTGTTTGGCATCATTCCCAATATGAAAGGATTGTTTAACGACAAACTGGGCATTACCTGGGATGCCGTAATGACCAACGAAAACTCAGATTTTATCGACATCATGAAACCATTAAGCCCCTTTCAACACGAGAAACTCAACCAAACCGTTGTCGACATTTACCAGGAGTTTACGGCCCTGGTAGCCCGCACACGCAAACTGGATGTTCAGTTTGTCGACAGCATTGCTCGTGGCCGGGTTTGGACTGGTCAGGATGCCAGGCAGCTTGGACTCATTGATGACTTTGGGGGAATAGACGCTGCCGTAAAATATGCAGCCAATAAAGCACAACTGGGCGAGGCTTACCGCATTGTTGAATATCCAAAACGAAAAGACTTTGTGCAACAATTGATGGAAGAACTCACCGGACAGGTCAGTACGCGTTTGATCAACAACGAGTTGGGAGAGTATGCCAAATACTACCAGGAATTGAAATCGTTACAGGGTATGCAGGGTATTCAGGCCAGGGTACCGTATTTTCTGGAAATAAAATAGCCCCTTTTACAGTAAAAAATATTCGATACAGAAGAGGCTGGAGATCCAATGAAAACAAAAAAGGGCTGCTCATCAGAGCAACCCTTTTTTATTGTTTGAAATTTCTATTTAGAATAATCCATTTCGGTCATCCTCTTGTAGTTTTTGTATCGCCAAAGGGCACTTTCTTCTGCAAGCTTAAAGAGTTTTTTAGCCTCTTCGGGGAAGGCCTTTCTTAATGAAGAGTAGCGCACTTCATTGTTCAGGAAGCTTTGGAATTTTGTCCAATCGGGTTCTTTTGAATCCAGGGTAAAGGGGTTCTTTCCTTCGGCCTCCATAAGTGGATTGTAACGGTACAACTGCCAGTATCCAGCCTCAACAGAGAACTTCTCTTCGTCCTGAGCTCCACCCATGCCACCTTTGATACCGTGGGCAATACAAGGTGAGTAAGCGATGATCAACGAAGGGCCCGGATAAGCCTCGGCTTCCTTGATGGCTTTGAAGGCCTGCGACTGACTTGCCCCCATAGCGATTTGAGCAACATACACATATCCATAAGTCATGGCCATGGCGCCCAGATCTTTTTTGCGGGTTTTCTTACCGGAAGCAGCAAATTTAGCTACTGCTCCAATAGAAGTGGATTTAGATGCCTGGCCTCCGGTATTTGAATAAACCTCAGTGTCCAGAACCAACACGTTAACATCTTCCCCCTGAGCCAACACGTGGTCAAGGCCCCCGAACCCAATATCATAAGCCCAACCGTCACCGCCAAATATCCATTGTGATTTCTTTACCAGATATTGTTTCAGGTTAAGGATTTCTTTTGCCAGAGGATCGCTCTCTTTACTAAATGCAGCAACTACTTTTGCAGAAGCCAGAATCGATTTTGCAGCATCATCTTTCCCTTCAATCCATTCCTTCATGGCTTCTTTGGAGGCGGCAGAAAATTCTTTCGCCAAAGCCAGTTCCATCCGTTCGTGGATACGCTGCCGCATTTTTGCGGTAGCAATGGACATACCATAACCAAACTCGGCATTGTCTTCAAACAAAGAGTTGGCCCAGGCAGGTCCATGACCTGATTTTTGGTCGGTGCAATAGGGAGTGGAAGGAGCTGAACCACCATAAATGGAAGAACACCCTGTAGCATTGGCCACCATCATCCGGTCACCAAACAATTGTGTAACCACTTTAATATAGGGGGTTTCGCCACAACCTGCACAAGCTCCCGAGAATTCGAACAGAGGCTGTGCAAACTGACTGTTTTTTACTGTTTGATCCTTTGGTACTACCTCATCCTTGTATCCCACTACATCATTCAGGTAGTTCCACCGGTCAATTTCGTCAAGTTGTGTTCCAATAGGCTTCATCACGAGCGATTTCACCTTTGAAGGACAAACTTCGGCACAAGCATCACAACCGGTACAATCCAAAGTACTTACCTGGATACGGTATTTATAGGCCTTGATGCCGGCCAATCCCTGAATCACTTTGGTCCCTTCCGGTGCTTTTGCCAATTCTTCATCTGTTAACAAGAATGGACGAATGGCAGCGTGAGGGCAAACATAGGCGCATTGGTTACACTGAATACAGTTTTCTTCAATCCATTCCGGAACATTGATGGCGATACCTCTTTTTTCATAGGCTGTCGTCCCGGCAGGGAAAGTACCATCTTCACGTCCGTTAAAAACACTAACCGGCAGGCTGTCGCCTTTTTGCAAGTTGATTGGATTGACCACATCGCGGATAAATGCAGGTAATGAATCATCCACCTTTGGTTTTTCAATAATAAGCTTTGACCATTCAGCAGGGATATCAATCTTTTCAACAGCATCGCCACTGTCGACTGCAGCGTAGTTCATGTTGACAATTTCTTCCCCTTTACTACCATATGATTTGCGGATGGCTTTTTTCATCTCTTCAACAGCATCTTCGTAAGGAATAACTTCCGATACTTTAAAGAATGCTGACTGCATGATGGTATTGGTGCGGTTTCCTAAACCAATTTCCTCGGCAATTTTGGTGGCATTGATGATGTACATGGTGATGTTTTTCTCAGCCAGATACTTTTTGAAATGATTGGGAAGCCGTTTCTTGGTTTCTTCAACATCCCAGATGCTGTTAAGAAGAAAGGTGCCCCCTTTTTTCAATCCGGCCAGCATATCGTATTTTTCCAGGTAAGCCGGAACATGACAAGCTACAAAGTCAGGTGTGTTGACCAAATAATGCGAGCGGATGGGAATATCACCAAAACGAAGGTGAGAGACTGTAATACCACCTGATTTTTTTGAGTCGTAAGCGAAATAGGCCTGGCAATATTTATCAGTACTATCACCGATGATTTTAATAGAATTTTTGTTGGCTCCAACCGTACCGTCAGCACCCAGGCCATAAAATTTGGCGGCGAATGTACCTTTAGGTGCTACATTAATTTCGGGCAACAGGGGTAAAGAGGTGTGCATCACATCATCCACAATACCTACCGTAAATTGGTTCTTTGGATTTTTAGCCGCCAGGTTATCATAAACAGAAATCATCATGGCCGGAGTGGTATCCTTTGAACTTAATCCATAACGCCCGCCAACGATGACAGGTGCATTTTCTTTGCCATAAAACAGTTCCTTAATGTCCAGGTACATGGGCTCACCATTGGCACCTATTTCCTTGGTTCGGTCGAGTACAGCAATGCGTTTTACCGACTTGGGACAGGCTTTCATAAAGTATTTTTCTGAGAAAGGTCTGTACAGGTGCACAGTGATGACGCCTACTTTTTCACCGTTGGCCAACTTATAATCCACCACTTCTTTAATGACTTCTGTGATGGAACCCATGGCCACGATCACATCTTCTGCATCCGGAGAACCATAATAGGTAAACGGATGGTATTCGCGTCCGGTGATTTTCTTCAGCTGTTGCATGTAATCTTCAACCATGTCGGGAATACCGGTATAGAATTTTGAGGCGGCTTCTCTCGACTGGAAGTAAATATCAGGATTTTGAGCAGTCCCACGGGTTACAGGATGTTCAGGGTTTAATGCGTGGTCACGAAAGCGTTGCAACGCGTCATAATCAAGCAGTTTAGCAATTTCTTCCTGGTCCATGGCTTCTACTTTCTGAAGTTCGTGCGAAGTTCTGAAGCCATCAAAGAAGTGCATGAATGGGATCCTGGATTTAATGGCTGCCAGGTGGGCAATTCCGGCAAGGTCCATAATTTCCTGGGCACTGCTGGTGGCCAGCATGGCAAAACCCGTTTGACGGGTACTCATCACATCACTGTGGTCACCAAAAATGGACAGAGATTGTGCGGCCAAACTGCGGGCACTTACATGGAAAACTCCCGGAAGCAATTCACCGGATATTTTATACATGTTAGGAATCATGAGCAACAATCCCTGCGAAGCGGTAAATGTAGTGGTTAAGGCACCTGCCTGAAGCGAACCATGAACAGCGCCTGATGCTCCGCCTTCTGATTGCATTTCGGAAACCTTTACGGTTTCACCAAAAATATTTTTCTTGCCGCTTGCCGACCATTGATCGACATACTCGGCCATGTCGGACGAGGGAGTAATCGGGTAAATAGCAGCCACTTCACTAAACATATAAGCGATATATGCAGCGGCATAGTTTCCTTCACAAGTAATGAATTTCTTCTTATTTTTCATCTTATGTTATAATTAGAAAAAACGAGTTGATAATCAATTTGAAATTTGATGCAAAATTACTCTTTTCAATTGTCAGGTGCCTCCCCCCACCCCAAATACTTGACCTCAAACAACAATTTAAAATCATTATAGATTGCACCTGCACACGTTGCAAAATGAAAAAACTGTAATTTTACAGATTTAAAAGACACTATAAATTTATTAGATATGGATCTTTCGACAACTTACCTTGGACTAAAACTTAAAAATCCGATCATCGTTGGTGCCAGCAACCTGGTCACCGACTTATCGATCATAAAAAAACTCGAAGACGCCGGAGCTGCTGCCATTGTTTATAAATCACTTTTTGAGGAGCAGATTCACCTTGAAAACCTGGAACTGAATCAGGACATGACTGATTACAACGACCGGAATGCTGAAATGACCAGCATTTTCCCAACCGATATGTATGAAGCCAGCCCTGACGAATTTTTGATGCACTTCAAGGAAGCCAGAAACACCGTCAACATTCCCATGATTGCCAGTTTGAACTGTGTATATGATGACACCTGGTACGAGTATGCCAAAAAGCTGGAAGAGGCCGGGGCAGATGCGCTCGAACTAAACTTTTACAATAACCCACGTGATTTTGACATGGAGGGTCGTTCAATCCTAAATGAAGAGCTGGACACCATCGAAGGCGTGAAGAAAACCGTTAAAATTCCCGTGAGTGTTAAACTCAGTCCTTTTTATACCAATCCATTATACACCATCAATGAAATGGACAAAAGAGGAGCGAATGGTTTTGTGCTTTTTAACAAACTTTTCCAGCCCGACATCAACATCGATCTGGAAGAATTGCACTTCCCATACAACCTGAGTTCCGAACATGAATCAAGGCTTCCTTTGCGGTACGTGGGCATCCTTTACGACAATATAAAAGCAGACCTTTGTGCCAACCGTGGGATTTTTACCGGTGAAGACGTGATTAAAATGATTCTGGCCGGTGCCAATGTGGTACAAATTGTGAGCACCATCTATAAACATGGCCCATCGCAAATAGCTAAAATGCTGGAGGATATGGAAATCTGGATGGCCAATAAGCAATACAACAACCTGAGCGAATTTCGTGGTAAACTGAGCAAGAAGAACATCAAAGACCCGTTTGCTTACCGCCGGGCACAGTATGTTGACATTTTAATGAAATCAGGAAAAATTTTTAAGGATTTTCCGATATAATAAACACGTTTCACTTTTTCGATAGCCGTTTCCTTCCCAGGGAACGGCTTTTTTGGTTTAGCATATTTGTATTGAGTTCATTTACGGGAGTATCTTACGCTCTTTAATTGAGTCAGCTTCCAGGCCATCATGTATTTATTGCCATTAACTTTAAAGGCAAAAACTCCTTTTATGATCAACTATATTTATTCTGGTACCATTAAATCATATATTTACCAATGATGTCTAGCAGCAAAGCTTTTTGGATGGGCTTGGTGATATAGTCATCAAAGCCTGCTTGTATTATTCGGTCTTTATCATCTACCAGGGCGTAGGCAGTTTGTGCAATTACGGGCAAATCAGGTCTTTTGTCTCTTATAATTTTCAGGGCATCAAATCCATTCATTACAGGCATCTTGATGTCCATCAATACCAGCTTAACATGGGGGTTATTCTCACAAATTTTCACTGCTTCGAGTCCATTTATTGCATGAATATATGGATATCGCTCGCCCTGGAACACTTCTTCAAAATATTGGAAATTCAATTCATCATCTTCAACAATCAGCAATAAATTATGGTCATCGGGGGTTATCCGCTTATGAATCAACGGGGTTACTATTTCAGGGAGTTCCTCGTTTGATTCATTTAGTGGAATGGAAAAGGAAAAACGGGATCCTTTACCCGGCTCCGAAAATAATTCTATCTTCCCTCCCATCATTTCTACAAATGCCTTTGATATGGCAAGCCCCAAACCAAAACCGCCTCTGGCAAACTTAAGTTCTTCGTCCACCTGCCGAAAACGGTTGAATATCAATTCGTGGTATTTTCTATCAATTCCGATACCGGTATCCTCCACCCAAAAAAACAGTTCGCCCGGATCCCTTCTGCGATACCCAAAGGCTACACTCCCCTTTTCGGTGTATTTTAACGCGTTGGATATTAAGTTGATCAATATTTGCCTCAATTTAATTTCATCGGTAAATATCCGGAGTTCAACCTGGGGGATGTCGACAAGAAATCTGATCGATTTCTCCTTTGGAATGGTTACATTAAGGGTTTGATATAGGTCATCGAAGAAACTATTTAGATTCACGGGATCGGAATGGACCTCGGTATAACCTGCCTCAATCCTGGATATTTCGATGATATCATTAATAATAGACAACAAGTGCCTGCCGCTTTTATGTACCACGTTAATGTAGTTTTCTCTGTCCTCACCATTCAGGTTTGGTTCTCTTAACAAATCGGTGAAACCCATAATGGCATTCATGGGGGTCCTGATTTCGTGCGAAAGATTAGCCAGAAAAGCCGATTTAAGGCGATCACTTTCTTCTGCTTTGTCCTTGGCAACTACCAGTTCCTGATTGAGTAGGATGTATTGCCGATTTTTTTCCTCTAACTTTTTATTGGTTTCGTGCAGCTGTTGCTCGAACAGTTTTCGATCTGTCAGGTCAACGCCCAGACAGGCCATGCCAATGATTTCATTATTCTCATTAAATAAACGGGTATTGTACCAGGACAGGAAAAACCGATCGCCATACTTCCCAATAATTTCATTTTCAGAATATTTTATAAAAGTATTTTCATTTAGATTAACAGTGAATTCCCGGTTAGTTGAATCATTTAACTCTTTTGGCATAAATATATTATACCAATTCTGGTGTAATACTTCGTCCTTGGTATACTTTGTAAGGTCAAGTAAATATTTATTACAGAAGGTTATATTCGCATGGGTATCCAGAATAATAGAAACTATATTCCCGCTTTTCATAATCTGGCTCAACCTTCGCTCCAATTCGGTCAATTTCTTAAACGCTAACCGGTTTTGGACATTTTTTGTTTGATTGAGCATGAAGATGCCAAGTAGCATGGTGCCTGGAGAATAGATGAATATCAGCGGCAAAGCAATGTTATTGATGGTTGAAAAAAAAGTTCCGGAAGGTAGAAAAGCCGTACACCCCAACATGGCCAGATGAACCAATAAGCCCATCAACAACAGCTCAATATAAACATTTTTAATGGAAATTAAGTGATGGAATTTAGCCCATAACAACCCGATAGAACCTGATGAAAAGATAACGGCGATGCCCATCCACATTCCATCGCCTCCGAGCCAGAATCTCAGCAATGAGGTCATCAACATGGCAATCAGAGTAGGAATAAAACCAAAAAACAAACCTGAAATGGCCAACAAGATGGACCGCGTATCGAAAATAAGGCCTGGCACCAAAGTCCATGGAGTAAACATGAGCAGTATTCCGATACCACCTATGACTATTCCGGAAATGAGTTTTGAAAAGATGCTTTTTTGGTCTGCCTTCTTTAACCAAACAGTTTCGTACAGTAGTGCAAAAGCCAACAATATGCCAATATTTTGCAGTAAACCAATGATGATCGACTCTTTCATTTAGAGGAATAACGTTCGACAGGTAAAAAAAAGGCTAATTTACAATAAATAACTGGCGCTTTAACAATCTGATGGTTAATTAAATAGGCTAAATACCAAAAAAATAATACCCCGGCATGTATAAGATTTGGATCATTTAAATGAGAGAACAAAATGGTTGCCCGGTTTCTTGACGACTAATTTTCTTCGTTAAAATATAGTTTATAGAAATTCATTTTCTTTTCTTCATCGCGGCCTTTTTCAATATAACGCCTGTCGCCATGAATGTAAAGACTAAAATTTTTATCGAGTTTGAGTACACTTTTAAAATTTTTTGCCTGTCTTTTGGTCGCCCTATCGCTGATATCGAAACGATCGTCGATTTGAATTTTATATTCCTGCTCGTATTCTGATTTATAGCTTTTAAAAGTGTTGGCCAAATCGGGATGATCGAGTACTTCATTGGAGAAAGTATCCAGGTCAAAGGTATCGTGTTCGCGGAAATATCGGGCAGAATTGTTGAGAATTTCCGCTTCATCGGTACGATCCATGTCAAAACGGTGTGGCAGATAGGAGGTCACAAATTTTTTGGTCATTGCCAGGGCATTATCTGTCTGGTAATAGGCATCTTTGCGTTCAACCAGGTGAAGAAACTCATCAAACCAAAAATGTGTCTCAGTCTTATTCAGGTTATCCACTGCTTCCACGATAAAGCCGTTTTCTTCCTCTAAATTATAAATCAAACAACCTTTATCGAGTTTATTAATGTTGATGCCCTCATCGCTGTTGATGTTGTAGCTATCCTTGGTAGTAACTACTTTCAGATAAGTTTCACGCGATTCGGATTTAAACAAGCCCAAAGCCTTTGTCTTCCTTCCTTCAACAACACAGTTATCGAATAGCACTACATAAAACTCGCCGAATTTTATTTTAGGATGTGTCGATTGAACGTGCAAATGCTTCGCCAGGCTAATGCTGTTATTGAAAAAGGTATCTGAATCCTCAAAAACCTGCTTCGCGTAGAAAAATACCTCGTTGAGGTTCAGGTCAGATTCGTGAGAAAAATGGTATCGCGATTCTGTTTTGAAAGGCGACAAAAAATAATGCTTCAACAAGGCTCGGATATCATCTTCCAGATCAAGCTCATCCTTTGAAAACCGAATGCTATCTTTGTTAGTAGTATTTCCAACCTTATGCAGGGCGATGTGTTGTATGATAATTTCTTCCATAGGATTCATTTATAACAATCCCTGATTTGACAGGATTGTGGTTTTTTATCGGATACCTATTAAAATTATTTTTTTAAATTATCGGTAAGCTTGATACGTTTATTATCCTGATAAACAACGACAAAAGCATCAGCAATCCCCCGTTGTTTTAGCTCCTGACTGTAGATAAGCGCCTGTTGGTAATTTGAGAAACTACCAACAGAGTACCGGTAAACCCCATCCTGAAAATTTTCGAATATTTCGCCAGATAGGCCAAACTGCCTTTTCAGTCCATCCACCGATCGCATCGATTGATTTTTTGCTAAAATCTGCACACGATAAACCATCCCTTTTAGATTGCCTGAAGGTGAAACCTGCGCTTGGTCAATAACCTCCGGAGCAGTTGGTTTTACCTTTTTAACTACCGGCTTTACAGGTTGCTTTCGATAATCATATAATGGAATTTGATCCATGTTCTTCTGATTTTGGATCGCCGCATTGTTCATACGGGGCCTCTCTCCCCTCGTTTTAGGCGTTTTTTGCTTTTCTTTGGAATCAAAATAATATGAAATGCCTATTTGCGTATAAAATGGCTGATCATATTTAAATCCATCGGCCCACATATCCACATCATCACTAAGAACTGTATGCAGGTTTCCTTCAAAGTTAAGCGCCCAGTTATTTCCCAACAAATAATTCACACCAAGACCAATAGGAACTACGACTCCTGATTTTTTGGTGGCGGTTCCGTTAACGGCATCTCCACTATTGATTACCAGACCAGACAAATGATCTGTCAATTGATTGTTCCACCCTGAATAACCCAAACCAATGGTGGAGTAAAAGCTTACTTTGCGGGGAGCCTCTTCCCAGAAAAGGTTGTTCAAATCAACATACAAGTGCACACTGCCGTCGTAGTATTTACCCGACAATTCAAAATCAACTACGGCTCCTGTTGCAGCTTTTTGCTTGTGGCTCTTAATCGATGAATAGTAAAAACCTGCTCCCAGGGCGAAAGTTGGCGTCAAAAACTTCCTTGCCATTATTCCAGTTCCAAACGCGCTTTCACCCGACATTTTTTTAAAATAACCATTGTTACTTGCATCACCATAATACTGGGTAAAGCCAATATGATAATTAAATTGCCATTCGTGCGACAAGTTGTCCTTTGTAGAAAAAGTTGGTGATTGTCCGGACACTCCTTTTGACAGCATCAATAGAATTGCTAGCGAAATAAAGAGGTACGATCTGGGCATAGTCTAATTATAGGCTAAAATATTATTGGCAATAGTTCAACAAGTAATCGTGTGCCGGGCCAAAGCCAAACTCCAGGGCTTTATTCCAGTCTTTGCAAGCGCCGGCCATGTCTTGCATATAGTATTTTGCTACACCCCTGTTGAAATAATTTTTCACCCAATTGGAGTAATCCATCACATCATCAGGTTGAAAATCGAGTGCCTTGTCAAAATCATCAATGGCATCATCATAGAGGCGCATTTTGCTGCGCGCGTTACCGCGGAAGGAGTAAATCAGGAAATCGGGAGTATCAGGATTTTCTTCCAATGCAGTATCAAAAAACTCAATGGCAGCCGGAAAATCACCCATTTGATATTTAAGGATTCCCCAGTTAAAATTATTGGTATAGGCATCATTTTCCGTTAAGGGATTATCCGGATTGGTAACCGGGAGGACAAACTCCTGGGCATCACGAATTAATGATTTAAACCGGAATAATTTTGTTTCATAAAATGTCATGTCAAAGTTCTTTACCCAGTTTTCAGGAGCTGCATAATAGCTGACTAAATATTTTTTACGAAACGATCTGATCAATTTAAACCTGACTACTTCTTCTTCACCATTTTTAATTGGAAAAACAGCGAACACCAAGTTCCAGTCGTTCACTGTTTCACCACGCTCAACGCTTTGAATGGCCTTTATTATTTCATCATCCTCAATCTTTTGTTCAAAGTTTTTAACTGTTCCGCGCGTATACAAGTTTAAATCAACTGCATAAGCCTTGTTGAAGGGAATTTCGACTGGAAGCAAGTCTTCAAGCTTCTTGCTTTTAAACACGTAAAAATCAAGGGATTTATATCCTCTCCACCCTTCTCCCAACACAGGAAACTCATAATCACCGTCGTGGTATTTTTTTATCAGAACATTGTATTGTTCGTTACCAATCATTACCTTTCGGATTTGAAGAGCAATGATATTGTCTTGTCCTAATTTACGTTCCGAGCCAGTGCCTTTGTTGGTACGTTCATCGGTAAAAGGAACCCTGTTAGCAGCTGAAAGCCAGCGCCCATTGTCTTGCTTCGACCAGCCGGTTAGCTGGTTCAGTTCAGATTGTACCGGACTTAATGAGCTAAAGTTTACCAGTTCTACATCTACTTGCTTACCCAGGTCTGTTTGTGAGCTGGCCTGGTAGCCACTGAAGCAGAACATGCCTACCAATAGAAAAAACTTAAAGCTTATAATTTGTTCTTTAAACATGAAATATTTTGGTTTATCATCAAACTAAGCCAACCGGGTAAATTTATAAATTTTCAGCCGGACAGCGTTAGAGGTTCATTTTTTTATTAAAAATGTTATTAACAGGCTAAATCAATCGACAAATTTAATCTATTTCGCTGAAATTAAACAAAATAAATAAGTTGAATTACCTGGCTATTATTTTGAAACTGACCTTGTGAAAGAACTAAGGGATTTTTAACTTGAAAAATAGTGGCCAATTAACTTCTTAATCAACTATCAACCCAAAAACACTAACCTAAACCGACAAGCTAAACCAGCAGGCTTTTCACACCGGCAATAGCTGAATCGATGCCTTCCGCCTCTTTACCTCCGGCAGTAGCCATGTGTGGCTGACCACCACCGCTTCCTTGTATATAAAGTGCTACCTGCCTGATGGCTGCGGCGGCATCAAACTGTTTAGTCGCTACGAGTTCATCTGAAGCTGCGATCACCAGATTCACCTTGTTTTCGTGTACAGCACCAATCACCACAACCACATTCGTATCCAAGGTTCGTAGTTTCTGCGCCAATAGCTTGGCCTGGTTTACATCCATAGTAAATCTACCCGAAACAAATCGCATTTGCGCTAATTCAATGCCCTTGTCAAAAAGTTGACCCGCCAGTTGATTTGCTTTTTCCCTTTGCAGTGATTCAATTTCTTTTTGAAGAAGGGCATTCTTCTCCAATGCCTGTACTACTGCGAGTAGTGTATTCGATTGATTTTTAAACTGATTACTGATTAGATGAAGTGTATCAAGTTGATCCTGAATATATTTTTCAGCCTGTGACCCCGATAATGCCTCTATGCGACGCACCCCGGCCGCTATGCCACTTTCAGAAACGATCTTAAACAATCCAATATTTCCAGTTGCGGAAGTATGAGTTCCTCCACATAATTCAACCGAAAACCGGGGATCAAAGGTCACCACACGAACTGCCTCTCCATACTTTTCTCCAAACAAGGCCATTGCCCCCATTTCGAGCGCATTTTTGATAGGGACGTTTTCTTTTGTTTCCCCTGAAACATTTTCGCGTATCTTTTTATTTACAATCAGTTCAACCTGCCTGATCTCGTCTGGAGTCATCTTTGAAAAATGAGAAAAGTCGAACCTGATTCTTTCGGCATCAACCAACGATCCCTTTTGTTCAACATGCATCCCAAGGACTTGCCTCAACGCTGCATGCATCAGGTGTGTGGCCGTGTGGTTATTGGCAGTAAGCTGCCTGTTTTCGGCATTTACAATCGCCTCGAAAACAGCTTCAGGATTTTTCGGCAGGTTGTTTAAATAATGAACGATGAGGTTGTTCTCTTTTTTTGTATCAACTACTTCAAGCGTTTCGGACTTAGAAACCAAAAGACCGATATCGCCCACTTGCCCTCCTGATTCAGCATAAAATGGAGTTCGGGTAAGCACCACCTCAAAGTTGGTCTTCTTTTTAGCAATTACTTTACGGTATTTAATGATACGAACCTCTGCAACGAGCTGGTGATATCCCACAAAGCCTTCCGAAACACTGGTTCCTGGTAATTCTATCCAATCGCCTGTTTCAACGGAGGCTGCACTTCTCGAACGTTGTTTTTGCTCGTCTAATCCCCTATTAAATCCATCCATATCAACAGAATAGCCTTTCTCACGGGCGATTAACTGAGTTAAATCGATGGGAAACCCAAAGGTGTCGAACAACTCGAAAGCAAAAGCCCCGTTAATTATTTTTTGATCGTTTAATTGTAGTATATACTGATCAAACTTTTTGATTCCTTGGGCAAGCGTTCGCAAAAAAGCCTGTTCTTCTTCCTTAATTACCTGAATAATAAATTCTTTCTGGGAGGCCAATTCGGGAAAAACTGCGCCCATTTGGCTGGCTAAAATGGGGACAAGTTGAAACATAAACGGTTCCTCGAAACCCAGAAAAGTAAAACCGTATCGAACCGCTCTGCGCAAGATCCGGCGAATGACATAACCGGCCCCGGTATTTGATGGAAGTTGACCGTCGGCCACAGCAAACGAAACCGCCCTGATGTGATCGGAAATTACACGCATGGCAATATCCTTATTTTTATCTGAATGATAGGTTGTTCCAGCCATTCTGGCCACTTCGCTAATTAAAGGAGCAAACACGTCTGTATCATAGTTTGAGCGTACACCCTGGATTACCATCGAAAGACGTTCAAAGCCCATCCCTGTGTCCACATGCTTGGCAGCCAGAGGTTCTAATTTCCCGGAAGAAAGTCTGTTAAACTCAATGAACACCAGGTTCCATATTTCAATCACTTCGGGATGATCCTGATTAACTAAATCTTTCCCGCTGATTTTGGCTTTTTCTTCTTTTGAACGAATATCGACATGAATTTCCGAACAGGGCCCGCACGGGCCTGTGTCGCCCATTTCCCAAAAGTTATCTTTTTTCGAACCCAATAGAATATGAGCCGGAGGAACTGTTTTGGCCCAAAAATCATAGGCTTCCTGATCCATGGGCAAGCCATCTGCTTGATCTCCCTCGAAAACAGTAATGTATAGATTCTCTTTATCAATTTTAAGTACCTCAGTCAGCAATTCCCACGCCCAATCGATGGCCTCTTTTTTAAAATAAGAACCTTGGACTCCTCCGAACGACCAATTACCGAGCATCTCGAACATGGTATGGTGATAGGTGTCGTGACCTACTTCTTCGAGGTCGTTATGTTTTCCACTCACACGTAAACACTTTTGAGTATTAGCCACCCGTGCGTAAGTTGCCGGTGAATTACCCAAAAACACATCCTTAAACTGGTTCATGCCGGCATTGGTGAACATGAGGGTTGGGTCGTTTTTTACAACCATGGGAGCAGAAGACACCAGCTGGTGCTGCTTCTGCTTGAAAAAATCGAGGAACGCATTACGAATTTCTACGGATTTCATAGAATTTTAGTTAACAATTATTTGTTTATATTTACGAATTTTTAAGATGCAAATGTAGCCTAATTTATTAATTTTGCCCCAGTGTTAATTTCGTCTATGGCCAAAACAAAATATATATTCAACTCGAAATCGCTTGCTTACGAAGAAGTTAGGAAGTCAAGCGGTCAAAAAATCGCTAATACATTTCTCTTTTTAATAACAGCATTGGCTTTCTCGGTAGGCTTGACCATTTTGGCCTATACTTTTACACAAACCCCTCGAGAACGGATGCAAAAAGCTGAACTTGAGCAGGTAAAGCTTCAATACAGCATCATGAACGACCGACTGGATAAGCTCCACGTGTTGATGAAAGAAATGAGTGACCGGGACGACAATATTTACAGGGTTATTTTTGAAGCCGAGCCAATTCCCAAAACGATTCGACAAGCCGGTTATGGTGGCGTCGACAGGTATGATCAGCTGGAAGGTTATTCAAATTCAGAGCTTTTAATAAACACCGCCAAAAAACTTGATGTCCTGGCCAGCCAGATGTATGTGCAATCGAAATCGTTTGATGAAGTATTCGAAATGGCCCGGAACAAAGAAATCATGTTGGCCAGTATTCCGGCTATTCAGCCAGTTAGCAATGCAAATCTTAAACGGCTCTCTTCATTCTACGGATATCGGATTGATCCCATATATAAAATAAACAAGTTTCACGCAGGTGTTGATTTTAGTGCACCCCGTGGAACTCCTATTTATTCGAGTGGTTCAGGCAAAGTTATCCGGACGAGTAAAGCTTCCAGGGGATATGGAAATACCATTACCATCGATCACGGCTTTGGATACCAGACATTTTATGCACACATTCAAGACATTAAAGTTAAAATTGGAGAAGAAGTAAAACGCGGGCAAATAATTGGTAGTGTTGGAAACACAGGTAAATCAACCGCTCCGCATTTGCACTATGAAGTGAAAAAAAATGGCCACACAGTAAACCCTATTTATTATTTCTTCAACGATTTGTCGCCCGACGAATTTGGATTGGTCCTCGAACAATCTACTTATTCGAATCAAACTCTTGACTAAAAACAAATGGCCGAAAAACTGTTCTACAAGATAGGAGAGGTGGCTGATATCTTAAGTATTACACCCTCGCAACTCCGGTATTGGGAACAAGAATTCAGCTTTCTTAAACCTAAGAAAAACGACAAAGGAACACGTTATTACTCTCAAAAGAACATCGTACAGGCTCAATTGGTTTTTCATCTGCTCAAAGAAAAAGGGATGACCATAGCCGGTGCCAGGGAATACCTTGAAAGGAGAAAAAATGACCAATCATTGGAAAAGCTGGAGGTAATTTCCACATTAAAAAAGACAAAAACACTCTTAACTGAGATAAGTCAATTATTAGATTCAGTAAAATAAGGGATATTTCCTTTACAAATTGTGAAACAAGCCAAATTGATTAATTTTACGGAAAATATTCTGTTATGAAAATAATTGCATTGATTCTTGCTTTGCTGATAATTCATCCGGTTTTAAGCCTTGCACAGGATACAACTTCCATTTCTCAAAGTCGCAAAAACAACCTGATCAGCTTGCTCAACTATCGGTTCAAAGGTGGTTATTATAGTTTTGAAAAGGAGTTTATCAAACAGGTAACCTATCCCGAAATGGCCCGGAACAGCTGCGTTGTTGGGATCGTTCTCGTTTCGGTAGTGGTAGATTGCGATGGAACAATAAGCGATGTCAGGGTCAAGAATCCGTTAGGCTATGGGATTGATGAAATGGTAAGTAATTTTTTTGTCGCTACTGAAAAGCAATGGAACCATTGCACTGATTCGAAATATACAAAAATGGAAATTCCCATTCAGTTTCGCATCAAAGGAACTAAAACGGATGAGGAAGCCGCCTTGTTGGTTTGCCTGGCCGAAAATCCGGGTTTCCCATGCAATGACGATGAATACTATTTGAAAAAAGCGCAACGGTTTCTTGAAAAAGGAAGAGGATTAAAAGCCATAGGCATGCTGGATATTCTCATTAAACGAAATCCTTACAACACCTTGTACTACGAGATGAAACAAAAAGCCATCGAAATGTAACCCTTGATTTGTATGTTTGAAATCCTTCAAAACATAGATGAACATTGGCTGTTGCTTATTAACCAGCACTTTTCACCTGTGTTGGATTACCTGATGATTTTTTCAACAGGAACCCTTTCGTGGCTTCCTCTTTATATCCTATTGCTTTATTTAATCATACGAAAATTCAGGATGAAGGCCATTCTCGTCCTATTGATGGTGGCTCTGACCGTCACTCTTACCGATCAGCTTTCGGTACATTTGTTTAAAGAGGTTTTCCTCCGATTACGCCCTTGCCATCATCCCGATTTGCAAGACAGCATTAGAACCATTATAGGATGTGGCGGAAAATATGGATTTGTCTCGTCTCATGCTGCCAACTCGGCTGGACTGGTCACCTTTCTTCTTTTGGTTTTCCGTCCCATGAATATGATTTTAGCCCTTTTTCTGATTGTTTATGTCCTATTGAATATGGTTAGCAGGGTGTATTTGGGTGTTCATTATCCTTTCGATGTGCTGGGAGGGGCGTTCTTAGGTATCATTTGTGGGCTGACCACTTCGCACCTAACCAAATTCTTAATAAGCAAGTTCTGAGTTTTTTTTTGGATATTTGCACGCGCATCGATAACCAAACCAACGTGAGAATTGCCGTAAACACAAGATTATTGATTAAAAACCAGCTTGAGGGCATTGGTTGGTTCACCTATGAAACGCTGAAAAGAATCGTGACGAACCATCCGGAGCACGAGTTTTTTTTTATTTTCGACCGGGCTTACGATCCCCAATTTATTTTTAGTAAGAACGTTACACCAATTGTTGTCGGGCCACCTGCACGTCATCCGTTGTTATTTATTTTGTGGTTCGAGTTTTCCATTCCATATATCCTGAAGAAAATCAAAGCGGACGCCTTTATTTCACCTGATGCCTATGGTTCGCTGTCAACAAAAGTCCCTACCTTGCTGGTTATACATGATTTAAACTTTGAACATTATCCTCAATACATCCCCCGGTTAGCCAGGTGGCATTATCAATATTTTACCCCGCGATTCGCCAAAAAAGCCCAACGAATTGCCACCGTTTCGGAATACTCAAAAGCTGACATTGTAACACAGTATGGCATTGACCCTGAAAAAATAGACGTTACCTACAACGGTGCCAACCAACACTTCTCTCCCATTTCTGAAGCCGATCAAGTTAAAATAAAAAAGGAACTCACCGGTGGGCATGACTATTTCATATTTATTGGCGCTTTAAATCCACGCAAAAACTTAACCAACCTGTTTAAAGCATTTGATGTATTTAGAATAAACAATCCATCGGTACAAACACGGTTGGTGGTAGTGGGTGAAAAAATGTACTGGACCGATGACATTAAAAACAGCTACCTTAAGATGACCCATAAGTCACAGGTAGTTTTTACCGGCAGGCTTAACCTGGACAAATTGGTTGCCATAACTGGTGCCGCGAAAGCACTCGTTTATGTTTCAATATTTGAAGGTTTCGGAATCCCGATTGTGGAGTCTTTTTATGCAGGTGTTCCGGTAATTACCTCTACAACAACCTCTATGCCTGAGATTGCAGGGGATGCGGCTCTCTTGGTCGATCCATTCGACATTAACCAGATTGCAGAAGCCATGGAAAAAATTACTTTTGACAAACAATTGGCCCTATCGCTCATTGAACGTGGTCGCAAACGCCGCCATCTTTTCACATGGGACAATACGGCCGATCAATTATGGAATAGCTTTCAAAAAATGATTAAAGATTCAATAAAATAAACTACACCACTAAAAAATACCAAACCAGATGAATACACTTATACTTGGAAGTGGGGGCAGAGAGCATGCTTTAGCGTGGAAAATTGCCCAAAGTAGCTTGTCGGAAAAAATATTTATCGCTCCGGGAAATGCAGGAACCAGAAGCTTAGGAACGAACCTTCCAATTGGTGTTAACGATTTTGAACACATTAAGACAGCGGTAATTGAACATGACATTGATTTGGTGGTTGTAGGCCCAGAAGATCCTTTGGTCCAGGGTATTTATGATTACTTTCAACAAGACAAAATTCTTTGCAACACTCCTGTGATAGGCCCTTCAAAAGCCGCCGCCATGCTCGAAGGCAGTAAAGACTTTGCCAAAGATTTTATGTTCCGGCATCAAATACCTACCGCGGCGTACTTAACTGTAGATGTAAATAATTTATCACAAGGGATGGATTTCCTGGATACGTTATCTCCACCCTACGTCCTTAAAGCCGATGGGCTTGCTCAAGGTAAAGGCGTACTCATTCTCGACCAACTTGATGAGGCTAAAGCTGAATTAAAATCGATGATAACCGATGCTAAATTTGGCGATGCATCGAAAAAGGTTGTCATTGAGGAATTTCTGACAGGTATAGAATGTTCTGTATTTGTGCTCACCGATGGAACTGACTACGTGATATTGCCTGATGCCAAAGATTATAAAAGAATTGGAGAAGGTAACTCCGGGCTGAATACAGGTGGCATGGGTTCGGTATCGCCAGTACCATTTGCAAACACTGAATTTATTAAAAAAGTAGAAAAGCTGATCATTGTCCCAACCATAAAAGGCCTACAATCAGAAGGCCTTATTTATAAAGGATTTATCTTTTTTGGATTAATTCAGGATGGCGGAAATCCAAAAGTGATTGAATACAACTGCAGGATGGGTGATCCTGAATCCGAATCTGTCATCCCTCGCATTCAATCCGATTTGTTGGAACTTTTTATTGCAGTAGGAAACAACACATTGGGGAAGCACAAAATTGTTTTTGATGAACGATATACAGCTACCGTTTTTTTAGTTTCAGGTGGTTATCCGGAGAAGTTTGAGAAAGGGAAGGTGATTTCAGGTCTCGAAAACATGAACAATTGTATTGTTTTTCATGCGGGCACGGCCAAAGACATTGAAAATAATGCGATAAAAACCAATGGAGGAAGGGTGCTTGCTGTTACATCTTACGGATATTCGTTAAGGCAAGCTTTAAATAATGCTTATGCCAACGCGGAAAACATCCATTTCGAAGGCAGGTATTTTCGCAATGATATTGGATTTGATCTCGGGGCGAGATAATAGGTTTGTCTTATGATAAAATACTTCAGCAAGAGCTATTTTTCACGCTACGCATGGCTGTTAACTATCGTGGTGGTGAGTTGGCTCCCTCAATTTATTCATCCGGGGGAATGTGAAGGCTTTCCAAGTTATTTATTTTTACCGTGCCAATCGTTGTTCAATAGTTTCCCCATTGTTGGCATTATTTTCACCTTACTGGTCTATGTTTTTAGTATTTTCTTTCTCAATTTCATTTCCATTGAACACCATATCTCCGGGAAAGTAAATACACTTCCCATTTTCATCTACATCTTGTTTACAGCCAGTCTTTCAGCCTATTTCACAACAAACTCATTTGTCTGGATAAGCCTGCTGCTTTTATGGATGTTGCGGCATTGCCTTAGCCTTTACCAGCGCGAAAACAGTATAACTAACGCGCTCAATGCAGGATTGCTACTGAGTGTCGCTTCCTTTTTTTATCCTCCCCTCATTTATTTAATTCTCTTAATCTGGTTCTCCCTATTGCTTCACAGGGTCAATAGCTGGAGGGCTTACGTTTCTGGTTTGTTAGGATTGCTTGGTCCTTACGTATTTTTACTCACCTGGTTTTTCATGACCGACCAGTTTAAATCAGCAACAGCCAATTTTGTTGGGGAAATCCTTCCTGTTGTCAATTTTAAGTTAGATCTTCCCTGGGCAGAATTAGTCGTTTTTATCCTCCTGTTAGTGCTTGGAATCCTGTTTTCAGTCAAACTTGCTTCATCCCTGGGAGAAAAAAACATCAATTTACGTCGCAATCTTTTTATTTTGCTGCTTTTTTTCGCCTTTCAACTTTTGCTTATACTCATTTTTAATAAGAGCTCACTGGCATTCATGTTGCTGGGCATACCTTATGCATTCATCGTGTCTCACCAGCTTGTACTACTTAAAAAAACCAGGCTCATCAATCTCATTCTTTTGTTAATCACCTTGTTTATTGTTGGCAATCACCTGATGATATTGTTTAATGCTTATTAGCTCATTTACCGGGAATTTAACTGAGGCCGGATGCGACGAAGCAGGCAGAGGTTGTTTGGCAGGACCTGTATTTGCCGCTGCCGTGATTTTACCTCCCGGTTATCAACATGAACTATTGAACGACTCCAAGAAACTTTCTCCAAAACAGCGGAATTTTTTGCGCCAAATAATTGAAAAAGAGGCTATCGCTTATGGAGTTGCTTCCTGTTCACCGGAAGAAATCGACGAAATAAATATCCTCAACGCCAGTTTTTTGGCCATGCACCGTGCCATCGATAAACTAAAGCCAAACCCTCAACTTTTGTTGATAGATGGCAATAGGTTTACCCCATACAAAACCATACCCCACCGCTGTTTAATAAAAGGTGACTCGAGGTATTTATCTATCGCCGCGGCTTCTATTCTGGCCAAAACCTATCGGGATGAGTATATGCTTGAACTCCACCATCGGTATCCGAATTATGCCTGGTTAAAAAATAAAGGATACCCAACCATGGAACATAAATTGGCCATCAGGGAATTTGGGATCACTCCATATCACCGCAAGACTTTTAATTCACAGATTCAATTAAAGTTGCCATTTTAGTCTACCTTTTTACCCTAATTCTGATCTGGCAAACTTGTTAACATTTTGTTTACATGAATTTTATATATTCATGTTGGTTCAGTTTACTTCGCCAAAAAATGAGTACCTTGCACCCAAAAATAAGATGAAATTTACAGCTCAACAAATAGCAGATGCTCTTGGAGGCAAGGTTGAAGGAGATCCTCTGGTTGAAGTAAGCAATCTTTCAAAAATCGACGAAGCGCTTCCCGGCACTTTAAGTTTTTTAGCCAATCCCAAGTACGCACATTTCATATATGAAACCCCGGCTTCCATCGTTATTGTAAATGACGATTTTATTGCCGATCATCCCATTAAAACCACGTTGGTCAGAGTGAAAAATGCCTATGTATCGTTTGCCGAATTGCTTGAATTATACAAGCAAAATAAGGGAAAGCGAAGTGGTATATCAAGCAGGGCCTATATTGCGCCTTCGGCTAAAATTGGTCAGAATGTATATATTGGAGAATTTGTTTCGATTGGCGAGAATACGTCGATCGGTGATAATTGTCAGATTTACCCTAACACCAGCATCGGATACGATTGTAAAATCGGAATCGAAACCATCCTTTATAGTGGAGTAAAAATCTATGATGATTGTCAGATAGGTGATTGGTGCACAATGCATTCCGGAGTAGTAATTGGTTCTGACGGGTTTGGGTTTGCACCGCAGGAATCCAGCGATTTTCGCAAAGTACCACAATTGGGTAACGTCATCATCGAAGACCAGGTAGAAATCGGGTCGAATACCACCATTGACAGGGCAACCCTGGGATCGACCATCATCCGAAAAGGGGCCAAAATTGACAACCAGATTCAAATAGCACACAATGTGGAAATTGGTGAGAACACCGTGATTGCCGCTCAGACCGGTATATCCGGTTCAACAAAAATTGGCCGTAACTGTATGATTGGTGGACAGGTAGGCATTGTGGGACATATTACAATAGCCGATAAAGTGATGATTGCCGCCCAGTCGGGTGTTGGAAAGAGTATCCTCGTGGAAGGCGAGGTGGTGGAAGGCAGTCCGGCTTTTGGAATTCGCGAATTTCAACGATCCTACGTTCATTTCAGACGACTTGACCAATTGGTGAAAAGAGTAAATCAACTGGAGCGCAAATAACCGAAACTAACTTTTTGCTTTTCCAGATTGCCCCTTCAACCTCAAATAATACCCCTATTAACACTTTTATTTGAGGTTTTCATTTGTCCAATCCGCCCATCCGAAAATTGTAAATGAATAAATAAAAATGATTACTTTTGCAAAAATTCCTGAACAATATCAAACCTTTATACGGTAGATGACAGAGCCACAAAAAACGATACATCAGTCTATTTCGGTTGAAGGAAACGGATTGCATACAGGACAAACCGGAACACTGATCTTTCATCCGGCTCCTGTTAACCATGGGATCAAATTCAGGAGAACCGACCTGGCATCAAAACCGATTATCGATGCCAATATTGATTTTGTTGTGAGCACTGCCAGAGGGACCACACTTGGAAAAAACGAGGTAAGTATTTCTACTATCGAGCATGTACTTGCCGCCTTAACAGGGCTTGGTATTGATAATGTTCTCATCGACCTGGATGTGGAAGAAATCCCCATTATGGATGGTTCATCTCAACATTTCGTTCAGGCATTACTAAAAGCCGGGATAAAGGTGCAGGATGCCCCCAAAAATTATCTGGTCATCACCGAGACGATCATCCATGAGATTCCTTCAAAGATGATCAAGATCATGATTGAACCTGCAGATTCCTTTTCCGTGACGGTAGAAATTGATTACGAAACCCAGGTACTTGGCAAACAAACCGCACAATTAAACCATCTTGCTGAATTTGAGAAAGAGATAGCCCCTTGCAGGACTTTTGTTTTTTTGCATGAGCTCGAATTTCTGCTTCAGAACAACCTGATAAAAGGAGGTGATTTGAGTAATGCCATTGTTTTTATTAACAGGCAGGTAAACCAGCAAGAACTTGACAGGCTCGCGAAAGTTTTTAATAAACCAACCGTGAAAGTTAAAGAAAACGGAATCTTAAATAATTTACAACTGCATTTCGAAAACGAACCCGCACGCCACAAACTGTTAGATGTTATTGGCGACTTAACTCTGTTGGGGAAACCCATTAAAGGAAAAATAACCGCATTCAGACCTGGCCATCAAACTAATACTGAATTTGCCAGAATCATTAAACATACCTTAAAAGTATAAGCTATGATTAAAAAACCACCATTCGACATTTATGCTGATCCTATTTACGACATTAACCAAATAAAGGCCATTTTGCCTCATCGATCACCTTTTTTATTGGTTGACAAAGTCTTAGAGATGAGTGAAGGTCACATTGTTGCCCAAAAGAACGTAACAATGGACGAACCTTTTTTTCAGGGTCATTTCCCCGATGAACCGCTCATGCCCGGAGTTCTATTGGTTGAAGCCATGGCCCAGGCGGGAGGAATTTTCGTATTGAACACCGTTGAAGAGCCGCATTTGTACTCAACCTATTTTTTAAAAATTGACAAGGTCAGGTTTAGGGCAAAGGTTATTCCCGGCGATGTGGTTATTTTCTCCATTGAACTCACCAGCCCGATAAAAAGAGGGATTTGCTCCATACGTGGCGAAGCCTTTGTTGGAAATAAAGTTGTGATGGAAGCCGAACTGATGGCGCAAATTACTAAGAATAAGCAAAAATAGAAATACTAACATGAATCAACCATTAGCATACGTCCACCCACAGGCTAAAATCGCCCCAAACGTAGTCATCGAACCTTTTGTCAACATCGAAAAAAACGTCGTGATCAAAGAGGGTACATGGATTGGATCCAATGTTACCATCATGGAGGGAGCGCGCATTGGAAAAAACTGCAGAATCTTTCCCGGTGCCGTTATTTCTGCGATTCCACAGGATTTAAAATTCGCAGGCGAAGATACCACCGTAAAAATAGGTGATAACGTGACCATCAGGGAATTTGTTACCATCAACCGTGGAACTAAAGCCAATATGGAAACAGTTATTGGCGACAATTGCCTTTTAATGGCCTATGTACATATTGCCCACGACTGTATTCTGGGGCACAATGTAATTTTAGCCAATGCCTGTACTCTTGGAGGACACATTACAATTGACGATTGGGCTATCATTGGCGGTTTGGCTGCCGTACACCAATTCGTGCACATTGGAAAACACGCCATGATTTCGGGTGGTGGAATGGCGCGTAAAGATGTACCACCATTCACCAAAGCAGGACGCGAGCCCCTTTCATATGCAGGGGTAAACTCCATTGGCCTGCGCCGCAGGGGATACACCAATGAACGCATTAATGCCATTCAGGACATTTACCGGATTATATTCCTGAAAGGAAACAACATCACTCAGGCCATCAGTTACATTGAAGCAAATGTTCCAGCCACGGATGACCGTGATGAAATACTGAGTTTCATTGCCAATTCACAGAGAGGTATGATGAGAGGCTATACCAGCATGAAAGACCGAATATAAGAACCAACTTTAATTATAATTGTAAATAGTAAGTTAAATGGCAACAACCGCAGATTTCAGAAATGGGTTAATTATTGAGTATAACGGAGAACTTTGGGCAATTTCTGAGTTTCAACATGTTAAACCTGGTAAAGGACCGGCATTTGTCCGCACCAAATTAAAAAATGTGATTACCGGAAAAGTAATCCCCAACACTTTTACCTCCGGAGTTAAAATCAACATTCAAAGGGTAGAAAGAAGAACTTATCAGTACCTGTATAACGAAGGTGATACCTACCATTTTATGAATAGCGAAACCTTCGAGCAAACGTATATAGACAAGGCGATGGTGCCTTCTCCTCATTTGATGAAAGAAGGCCAGGAAGTAACCATTTCATATCACGCGGAAAACGACACACCCATGATTTGTGAAATGCCTACTTATGTGGTGCTCCAGGTCACATATACTGAACCCGGCGACAGAGGAAATACGGCCACCAATACATTTAAAGATGCGGAACTTGAAACAGGTGCCATTATAAAAGTCCCTTTATTTATTAATGAAGGAGACAAGATTAAGATTGATACCAGAACGGGCGATTACTCAGAACGCGTTAAAGAATAAATATGAACTTCCCACACCCCTTAACAGTAGCCTCTGTGGCAGCCATTATCGATGGCAAGATTATTGGTAACCCCGAGCAGGAAACAATTGGTTTAAACGAGCTGCATATAGTGCGCGCGGGTGATGTCACATTTGTAGATCACCCGAAGTATTACGAAAAAGTTTTAAAATCAGCGGCCTCGGTAATTATCATCAACAAGGAAGTCGAAGTTCCTGAGAACAAAAGTTTGATTTTTCACGCCGCTCCATTCGACGCGTTTAAAAAACTAATTCTTCATTTCAGACCATTTGTTCCTGGCACAGCTATGGTAAGCCCTGATGCAATCATCGGAGAAGGCACCGTAATTCAGCCAGGCGCCTTTGTGGGGAATCAGGTGACCATTGGCAGAAACTGTATCATTCATGCCAACGCAACCATTTGCGACCACTCAGTTCTGGGTGACAATGTAATCGTCCAGCCCAATGCTGTTATTGGAGGCGATGGATATTATTTTCAACGCCGTCCGCAAGGATATGTAAAATTTGAATCAGGAGGCCGCGTAATACTTGAAGACGATGTCGAAATAGGTGCTTCGTGTACCATCGACAGAGGTGTTACAGGAGATACTACGATCGGAGCAGGCACAAAAATGGACAATCAATGTCAGGTAGGGCACGATACCGTGATTGGCAAAAACTGTCTTATTGGTGCTTTTGCGGCCATCGCCGGAGTAACAGTTATTGAAGACGATGTGCTCATTTGGGCAAGAGTTGCCATTAACAAAGATATCGTGATTGGATCGAAAGCCGTAATTCTGGCGAGTTCCGGAGTTGATAAATCTCTTGAAGGCGGGAAAGTATATATGGGGTCACCGGTTGTTGAAGCCCGTCAGTACTGGAAAGAGCTGGCTGCCCTGCGGCAATTGCCGGAATTAATTAAAAAGTTAAGATAATACTGGATGGCCGGTTTCTGTTAAGGAGCCGGCTTTTTTGAACCCTGAGTGTTGCTTTTATCTATGTGATAGACATCCAATGAAACGATAATGGCAATAAATCCCCAAAATGGGACTGACAATTTATCCGTATCCAGAAAATTATTGAGGACGCCATGTGCAAAATAAGTAATCAGTCCAAGCAAAGCCATCATACTTAAAAACTTTTCTTCTCTATTTCCTGACTTGTAAACACGCAATCCTGTTATCATCACCATAATGATCAAAATCAGGACGATCATCATCCCGGGAATTCCCATTTCTGCCAAAGGCCCCAGGTATTCACTATGGGCATTGCCCATGTCGCCCAGGTTGGTCGAAATAATGGTTTTTTCTTTGGCACGTTGAAAGGGCGAATAAACGAACTGGTATGTTCCCGGTCCCCAACCTACCAAAGGTCGCTCGTCAAACAACCGAAGGGCTGCCTGCCACCGGTTTATCCGTTCAAGATTAGACGCATCAGATGAAATATTGGTGATCGACTGTATGTGCTCAATAAAATTGGCAGAAGAATCCTGTTTGTTTTTTTCTAACTTATCTATTATTTCTTGTTGAAATGTGAAGAAAAGTCCAATCAGCAATGCAATGGTAGCGAAAACGATATAGAACTTAATGCGCCAAAGCACCAACATGAATATTCCAAATGAAACAATTAAGCTTATCCACGCAGCCCTGCCATACGAAAAAATGATGCCTACGATAAGCACAAATAATACAATCGATGCCAATATCCTCATTCGATTCGTTACTCCCGGATAAAAAATCATTCCAAATGCTACCGGAATATACATGGCCAGAGCCGCACCATAGGCTGTATGATCGTTGTAAAAGGGCGACATAATCCAATGACCCACCTCTTCATCAAATCCATATTGCGAATGAAGTGTAACCGTGTAAACCACCACCATTGCCAAGGCGATCATATAGAGCCATAAAAACTTATGGATATTCGACTTATTCCTGAAGATCATGGCCGCCATAAAATAAAATGGCACCACGAACCACAACCTGGAAATTAAAAACTTTAAAGAAACAATGGGCATTTCACTTGTGAGCATAGTAAAAAACATCCAAAACAATTGCGCATAGATAATATAACTGATGGGATGTGTTGAAATGCGGCGTTCGTATCGATTCTCAAAAATAAGATTGGCTAAAAAAAGCAATAACACACCAAGCATGAGAGGTTCCGTGGGAAGGGAAACCCCCAAGCCAACATCCATATCCAGAATATTTACAGCAAAAGGCGTTAAGAATGTAATAAGTAGAATGATGTTGTCCAGCGAGGTAAGGTAATAATACAATACGATTAAAACCAGTGGCAATAAAAAAAACCAATACACATCTTTTTCAAGGACAAGATAAAAGTTGACCACCAGGAACAAGGCAGCTAACAAATATACCCAAAGTATTTTATTCTTTTCCTTCAAAACGTTGTAATCAATTAATTTTAGGAATGTTTCCTCGGGCTCACCTTCTTGCCTTCAAATAAAAAGATGATCAGCAAGGCGAAGATAAAGGTAGCCAGTGAAACAATAACCACAACCAGCCACCTTACCGGGTAGCTTTTTTTATCCGAAGGATAAGGATCGGTAACAATGTTACTATAGGTCATGCTGGATTCATAAAAACGGATTGCCATTTCATAGTCGAGTTTTACTTCCACATAGGTGCGGGCTTCATCCTGGATCATTTGTACCACCTCTATTAATTGCCCGCTGGCTTTTTCCATATTTTGCATCAATCTGTCCACTTCCTTCGTATTGATGCCCGATCCATTGCTTCCATCAACAGTTTTAAGATAACCTCGCATAATTTCCTGCGACTGGTATTCGTACTGAATAATTCCCTGCTCTGTTCCTAAAACATAAAGCACATTTTTTAACGAATCTAAAGTTGCACGTTTTCTTGACAGTTGAGCACCATACATATCAATTACCTCTTTGTACTTGGATTTATGAAGTGAGGCAATTTTTTGATCATAATAGTGAAAAATCGCCTCAACCATAAGAGCAGCAGTATCAGGGCTTTTATCCAACACTTCTATTCGCACCGACTCAAAAGGGGTTTTACTGATACGGACGTTATCATAGTATGTATTGACTAAAACTGTTTTAAAATACTTATAATCAGGATTAATTCCATAGTGTTTGGCCAAATGAAATTTGAGGATCATACTATCGACAATGCCTTTGGAGTTAAGCACCTGAAGCATTTGTTCTGTTTCACTTTCTTCTGAATAAGGCTCAATATTGGCAGGATAGGCAACTCCAAACGATTTATACATAGGTGTAATAAAGGATGGCCCCGAGAAAATGATAGCGAGTATAGCCGAAATTCCAATAATCGAAATCAGGTGGTATTTCCACTTGGCGATTAAACTAACAAGATGAGCGCTGTTAAAAAATTTGTCCATTTCAATGTTATTAATATCCCAATATAACTCTTTTTTTTCTTCTGAATTGCTACTATCCTTCCTCTCCTCAACCAATCGGTGTTCAGCCCGATGAACCTCCCCGGGTTCTTTACTATGTATTGTTTCCTCCTTCGTCTCCTTATTAAAGGATTTGAAAAAAGAATTCCAAAAAATCAGACTACCGTTTCGATCGTACTTTTTTTTTTAATGTTATTCCCCAATGCCCCCGAGAATATCTCAAACAGTCCAAAAATAATGATAGCCAGCAGCAGTACCGAAAAAGTAGCCGTGACAACGATTAACCACCTGATCGGATAGGATTTACGCTCAGCCTTATAGGCGGTGTTAATTACAAACTTATGCGGCAGGCTTTGCGTCGCATCCACCTTGGCTTCTTCGTATTTTGCCTTTAATTCACTCAGCTGTTTCTTATCGTGTTCGAGGGCATCGCGCAACGAAACATAAGGACCACCATATTTGGCTAACATGTCAAGCTTTGTTTCGAGCCGTTTGATACTTTCTCTATTGCCCTTGGCCATCTCCATGGCCAACTGCATGTTAAACATCTCCGCCTGGCTTTCGTAGTCGTGAACCCCGTATTGACGAAGTACGGTCATGCTATCCTCTTTGGTCCTGATTTCTTCTTCTAATTTTAAATACTCATGCTCCACAATCAAAAATGCTTTCACAGCGATTTGCTTTTGCATAGTATTGATGGTGGAATCAACAAGTTCTGCCACGTCATTGGCCATATCGGCAGCCATTTGTGCATCTTTATCCATTACCGTAATTTTTACGGCCATGAATTCGGTGCGTCTGAATTTAAAATTATTTTCGTACTCATCGTACAGTTCTGTCAATCTAAATGAAGCATTCTCTTTGATACCATAATGTTCCATCAGATTAAACTTGCTGATAACACGATCCCTGATTTTGTTAGAGTTCAAAACCTGAAGCATTTGTTCAGTTTGTTCATCTTCACCAAACTCCAAAATATCTTTTGAATTATTGAAGTTATCGCTCAGCAAAACCTTTGATATGGAATTACTCGCTGTGGGATATAAAATCACCGTGGACTTGTATAATGGAGTGATAAATCCGGGAGATGAAAAAACAATCGATAATACAATGCTTAAAATACCGAGAATAAGCAAGTGCTTCCGGTAATGATATAATACCTGTAAAATGACTCCAGATAAAAATGGTCGTCTATAATCGCCGCCTGATTCCATTAATTTAATTCATTAAAGCCGTCAAAAATAGGAAATATTGTTCAAAGAACAAGTAGTTTGACAACATAAGCAGATAAATCATGTCATTGCCTGGATTTCATAATAAGAAGAAATTCTTTGAGATTGAATAACTTTAGGGCAAATGATGCCAACATACCTCCCAAAACAAGGGTAAGCAGTCCTGTTTTCCAATCTGCGATTACAAAATTATTCAATGTGTAAATAATGGTTAACATGAATAATATCAATAAAATAAACCGAATTATGAGAGAATAATTTATCCGGAATTTAAAAATGCGAACTGCTATCACCAACTGCAAGATGGCCGTGATTATTTGAGCCGCCATCCCAGCGTATGCCGAACCAACAGATTGAAATTTAGGAATTAATAAAAAATTCAGCCCCAAATTGATGATCACTCCTGCAAGCGCCACAAAATTAAGAATGCGCATATTGTTATTGGCGGTTAACAAGGTACCAAAAATATAATTTGACGAAATAGCCACGAAACTAAACATGAGCACCGAAAAAATGGTAGCCGACTGCCCGATTCTTGAATTAAATTGCAGGAACGTTTCGTCAGGCATCCTGGTATATAACATGGTCATAATCTGATCACTATAAGCTGAAACCGAGAAAGCGATGATTAAAACTCCGGAGATGAGGATCGAAAACGAGAGACGCGTTAAGTGTTCCACATCCTGTTTTTTGGAAATCATTTTGGCAAAAAGAGGCAACAACAATACTGCAAAAAGATAGGCAAAGTTCTGTCCGGCATCCAGGAGTCTGAATGCCTGCGAATAAATACCCACCTGCTCATAAGCAATTTCTTCGGGCAACAGTCGTTGGATAAGCACCGGATCAATCCGGTTATAAAAGCTCATCAACAATACCAAAGAGGCAAACGGGAGACTTTTCTTAATGATCAGGATGAAAAATGGCAGGTTCCAATGAAAGGTCAGTTTACCTGCCTTATGAAGAACCGCAACCAACGCGATCAAAGCAGTAAAGAGGTATGCCGCCGTCTGGCCGTAAACAAACCATTCGATGGTAAAGGATGCATTGTACCAACCTGTCCAAAGCAAAAAACCACAAATCATGATCATCATTAAACGGTCGAGAACAGAAATTACACTATCCGTTTTAAACAACAACAGTCCATTCAGGTTCGATCGCAGATACAGGACAAACGACAATAAAAACTGGTTAAACCCGACCCAGATAAGTAAATATAAAGCCCGCCCATCATATCCGTTAAGCCATGCCACCATAAATATTACCAGCGCATAAAGGAGACCTAACATCATCTTCATGGTTCCAATTCCAGCCAGGTGCTTGCTTAGCAATTGGTTGTTCTGGGCAATATTGCGGTTATTAAAATTGGTAATGCCAAGATCGAGGAAGATGAAGAATAAGAATGAAAAGTTGAAAATGGTAAAATACAAGCCATATTCCTCAGGACCGACCAAATTCTGAACCTGTCTGTCGATGCCAAATATCCACAGAGGCTTCACCATCAGGTTGAGAACAAGTAATAGAAGCAGGTTCTTTAGAAATTTCTGTTGCATCCGGACAAAGATAAAAAATCGATGTAACGCAATAACGAACATCAGGTCAAAATATTTGACGGGGTTGCTTCAAGCTTTTTCAAATCGCTATCTTTGCCAAAATTTAAGAAATAAAGCTGTGAAGAATTTTGTTGAAGAGCTGCGCTGGCGAGGCATGATCCATGACATGACGCCCGAAACGGAAGAATACATGTTGAAAAACCTCACCGCGGGTTATGTTGGTATCGATCCCACTGCCGACAGTTTGCACATTGGGCATTTGGTTGGGGTGATGATGCTGAAACACCTGCAAATGTGCGGACACAAACCCATTGCTTTGGTTGGTGGCGCTACCGGAATGATCGGCGATCCATCAGGTAAATCGCAGGAACGCAACTTGTTAACTGAAGAATCGCTTCGGCAAAACGAAAACGGACTTAAAAAACAACTGGCAAAATTCCTGGATTTCGACAACGACCAGCCCAATGCGGCCATTCTGGTGAACAACTACGACTGGATGAAAACTTTTAGTTTTCTGGAATTCATCCGCGAGGTAGGCAAACATCTTACCGTAAATTACATGATGGCCAAGGATTCGGTAAAAAAACGCATTTCAGCCGAAAGCAAATCAGGTATGTCGTTTACTGAATTCAGCTACCAGTTGGTACAAGGATACGACTTTCTTCACCTTTTTCAACATCACGACTGCCATTTGCAAATGGGAGGATCGGATCAATGGGGAAATATCACCACCGGCACTGAACTTATTCGCCGTAAACTGGGCTCCGACCAGGAAGCGTTTGCACTCACCTGCCCTCTGATTACCAAAGCCGACGGAACCAAATTTGGTAAAACTGAAAGCGGAAATGTGTGGCTCGATCCTGAAAAAACTACCCCTTATGAATTCTATCAGTTTTGGCTCAACGTTTCGGACGAAGATGCTGAAAAGTACATAAAAATCTTTACCTTATTAAGCCAGAAGGAAATTCAAAAATTGGCTGAAGAGCACAAAGAGGCACCTCATCTGCGGCTTTTGCAGAAAACTCTGGCACGCGAAATTACCATTCGGGTTCATTCGGAAGAAGATTATGAAACGGCCCTTTCTGCTACCGAAATCCTGTTTGGAAAGGGAACCACCGAAACACTCAGACGTCTGAACGAAAAAACATTGCTCACCATCTTTGCCGGAGTGCCACAATCGGAAATCACCCGAAGTAAGTTTGAATCAGGCATTGGTATTTTGGATTTTCTTTCGCATGAAACCGGTGTCTTCACATCGAATGGCGAGGCCAGGCGCATGTTGAAAGAAAACGGGGTTTCAATTAACAAAGATAAAATTAGTGAAGATTATTTATTGACCTCGAACGACTTGTTAAACAATCAATATATCCTGGTTCAGAAAGGCAAAAAAAATTATTTCCTTATCAAGGTGGTTTCTTAAGCGGTGGTATAAATCCCGATTCGTATTCTTAACGGTTGCAGCAATGAACAGCGATGATTCTTTAGTTCTCTTTTTCTTGTTTGAAGAGGAGCCGGAAACTTCCGTTTTGGTGTAATTTCATAATTTTTAGGCATCGTTGCCGTGCACCTTCCATGTACATGGAGATTTTCACTAATATTGCATGGTTAGCCAATGATCGCGACTATGGACATTCAAAAGAAACTCTTACTTACCATTTTTGCTGTTTTATTTCATTTTTTGCTTTACAGCCAATATGCGTTTTTAGAAGATTACCACGCTCCGTCGGGTATGGCCATTGGCATAAAAGTAACCACTTTTGGACCGGGAGCCGAAATAAGCGCTGCGCTGAATCCTAAGTTTGCTTTGCGGGCAGGTGTTGCTTTTTTTACCTATCGATATACCGAAGACATCAATACGGGTGATGCCATCGCACGCAACGCCCGAACAAATCTGGGTGCAGCCTCACTTGGAATGGATTGGATGTTTGTCAGGTTTTTACATGTATCGGCAGGTGTGATCTATAATTTTTCACAAGTTAACTTCGATGTTGTTCCAACGATTCCCGATGCACAAAACGATGGTTCTGTCGCATACCGGATAAAACCCCATCAGTATGGTCCCTATTTTACACTTGGGTTTGGCAGGAGTATTTCAAAAAAAAGAATCGTCAGTTTTGGCTTTGACGTTGGGTTCACTTATCAGGGAAGATCATTCGTCGATTACGATGTAACAGGCACTATTTCTGATAAAAAGCTCTCTAAATGGAATTTCAATGTTACCAGTAATACTAAATTTTACAAAGTTTACCCAATCGTGAGCCTGATGTTCGCATTTCGTATTTTTTAATTCGTTTAACTTTTTTGTTTTATCAAAGCACCCCTTTTTCATCATGATAAAATATCATTGTTTAGTCGTTGCTGTGAATATTATTTCCTAATCTTGTAGTAGCTAAAAAAAATTCATTCCTATGAATACTCAAAGACGACTTCTTCTACTACCGATAATCCTGCTGTGTATTGATTCTGTACTTTTAAGCCAACAAGCTGACTCCGTGTTACCTTATAAAAACGGATTGGCGGTTGGCGTGAAATTAACCTCTTTTGGTCCGGGTATTGAATTCGTATATGCAATCAACCCTGCATTTAATTTACACGCGGGAGCAACGTATTTTCGATACAATTACACCCAGGATATCGAATCAGGAGATGCTACAACCCGGGATGCTCAGGCGAAGTTTGGCACCATTTCATTGGGAGCCGATTGGCAATTTGTCAGCTTCATGCATGTTTCGTTAGGAATGATGTACAATTTCACTCAAATCGACTTTGATGTTTTTCCCACTACGCCGGACGCCCAAAATGACGGAGTTGTTGCCTACCATCTTGAACCAAATAAATTAAGTCCTTATATATCGGTCGGTTTTGGCAGAACCATCTCTAAAAACAAACGGGTTAGCGTAGGCTTTGATATCGGAGTGGCCTACCAGGGAAGCATGGCAGTTGAATCCTCCGTCAAAGGTGTTATTTCAGATGCCAAGCTCAACAAATGGACCAACAATATAAAATCAGGGTCAGAATTCTATACATTTTATCCACTGTTAAATCTGCAGGTAGCCTACCGCGTATTTTAATTTTCCAACCTTGTTATTATTACGAATAAATACAGACACAAGTCTTTATTTAACAATCTTTTAAATTTGTTATTTGTAATAATTCCAAATTAGCATTACTTTTGCACCCTCATTCACAACATTATAAATTTTAAAATATTAAAGATATGTCATTTACACTTCCCGCCCTCGATTACGCGTACGATGCACTGGAGCCCAGTATTGACGCACGAACCATGGAAATTCACCATACCAAGCATCACCAGGCGTATATAAACAACCTCAACAACGCCATTAAGGATACTCCATGGGAGAACAAAACCATCGAAGAAATCATGGCCTCGATTTCCACTGCCAGCCCAGCCATCAGGAACAATGGGGGTGGTCACTACAACCACAGTATTTTCTGGAAGATGCTTTCTCCAAAAGGTGGCGGACAACCAAGTGGTGACTTGCTCCAAGCCATCAACGACTCATTTGGCTCGTTCGATCAGTTTAAAGAAGAATTTTCGAAGGCTGCCACCACCCGTTTTGGATCTGGTTGGGCATGGCTAGTAAAAACAAACACGGGACTTGCTGTGACATCCACTCCCAACCAGGACAATCCGCTGATGGACCTGGGAATTGCTGAAGTAAAAGGTACCCCCATCCTGGCTTTGGATGTTTGGGAACATGCCTATTACCTGCATTATCAAAACAGAAGGCCCGACTACATTACTGCATTTTTCAATGTAATCAATTGGAAAGAAGTTTCATCCAGGTACTAATCTTCTTTCATCAAATAAAACCAAAACCCGCGACAAATTGCCGTGGGTTTTTCATTTTTCATACGACCTGACCCATATTGGCTTTGTTAACAATCACCTGTGATTAACTCTGGTTACTTGAAAGTGAATAGTGGACAACAGGATTGTATTTTTACACAAAAATCACTTGTCCCCAGGATTATGACCTTGATTGTTAGCCACAGTGAAATTGATGCTTTGGTGAGTTTAATGGATGAGCCAAACGAAGACATTTTTTCAGGGATTCAAAACAAAGTGATTAATTATGGCACAGCGGCCATTCCATTTTTAGAGGAGGCCTGGCTTCACACTTTCAACACCAGAGTTTCCAGGAGGCTCGAAAGCTCCATTGAGGAAATAAAATTTCAGCATGCATCTCATTTAATATTAGAGTGGTTAAAGGATGACTCCCGCACTCCCATCGACATGATGCATATTCTGGCTGAATATATCGATGAACATTATGAACGTGATGAACAGCAAAAATGGATGGATCACCTTTATCGTGACTGCTGGCTTGAATTCAACGATAACCTGACCGCACTGGAGGAGATTAATGTAATAAACCATGTACTCTATAAAGTATATGATCTTACAAATTATCTTCCCGGTCAAAATCGCCTCCATGGATTTTTTCCTGATTCTTTTCATAACCGAAAAACGGGCAATGCCATCTCGATGGGCCTGATTTACCTGATGATCGGCCAAAAACTTCACATCCCCTTAAGCGGAATTAACTTACCCAATCAGTTTGTTCTGGCTTATCTGGAAAGGAATGCCAGAAAAAGGTATTTGAGCGGACAACCACCCAATAAAAACGACGTGCTATTTTATATTAACCCATCCCATTCGGGTGCAATCTTTACCCAAAACGAAATCAATGCTTACGGTTCGCACCTGGGGATGAACAAGATGGACGAGTATTCTTTACCGTGCTCCCAAAAGGTGATGGCGGTCCAATTTTTACATGAACTACATCTGAATCTGATAGAAGAAAACAGAACCACCAAAGGCAACAATATCCTCAAATTCATGCAATTACTCGATGAAACACCTGCCCATTTAGGCCAGAAAATTTGCTAAATTTTAGTCCACTCCGAAAAGTCAATAACCCCTACCTGCCAACCGCAGGCTGGAATCCCTTAAAGGGGACTTTAAATAGTTTGTTGATTTTCAACGAATTCCCCTTTAGGGGTTGGGGGTAAATGAGTTGAAAATCAATGAATACATACTTTTCGGAGTGGACTCAAAGTTTATTGCTCAGAAAATTGTTGATATTGAATTCAATTCTCGAAATCACATCTTCCGACACTGACCGTTTAAAAGGCTCACCGGTTACCATTTCATACAATTCGATGTACCTCTCCGAAACACTGTCGACAAATTCATCCGTCATTTCGGGCACTGTTTGCCCTGTTATACCCTGAAAACCATTCTCCATGAGCCATTCCCTGACGAATTCTTTTGACAATTGTCTTTGAGGCTCCCCTTTTGCAAAGCGTTCTTCATATTCGTCAGCATAAAAATAGCGAGAGGAGTCAGGGGTATGAATTTCATCGATCAGCACAATCTTTCCGTCTTTCTTTCCAAATTCATACTTGGTATCCACCAGGATCAGACCTTTTTCTGCCGCCATCTGCGTACCTCTTTCAAACAAGGCCAGGGCATATTTTTCCAGTTGTGTATAATCTGATTCCGATATCAATCCC
This sequence comes from Bacteroidetes bacterium GWF2_41_31, assembly GCA_001769215.1. Taxonomy (GTDB): domain Bacteria; phylum Bacteroidota; class Bacteroidia; order Bacteroidales; family F082; genus UBA6244. Next base: position 32,599 of record MEOL01000029.1, on the reverse strand, counting down.
TGACGCAGAATTTCTTCACGCGAAATATCCTCATCATGGCCCTCATCGGCTTTGGTGGTAGGAGTGATAATGGGCTTTGGAAAGCGCTGATGCTCTTTTAGTCCATCGGCCACCGGCACGCCGCATATTTCACGGGCGCCTGATTTATAGGTTCTCCACGAGCTACCGGTCAGGTATCCCCGGACAATCATTTCGATGGGAAAAGGTTTGCAAAGAACTCCCACTGTTACCATGGGATCGGGGCTGGCTGTTTTCCAGTTGGGTACAATATCACGGGTAGCATCTAAAAACTTAGCAGCTATCTGATTGAGCACCTGCCCTTTGAAAGGGATACCTCGTGGAAGAACCACATCAAAAGCCGAAATCCGGTCGGAGGCCACCATCACCAGCAGCTGATCATCAATATTGTACACATCACGAACTTTTCCGTGATACACGCTTTTCTGTTTTGGAAAAACGAATTCTGTTTGCGTCAGGGCTTCTATCTTCATATTTATGAGCTTTGATCTTCAGTTTTTGAATAGGCTTCAATAATTTTGGTAACCAGTTTATGGCGAACAACATCACCGCCATCGAGATAAATAAAATCGATGCCGTTGATGCCCTTCAGGATATTTTGTGCCTGAAAAAGTCCGGATTGTTGCTTTCGTGGCAGGTCAATTTGAGTAATGTCGCCTGTGACGATAAATTTGGATGATTTTCCCATGCGGGTTAAAAACATCTTCAACTGGCCTTCGGTTGCATTCTGGGCCTCATCGAGAATGGCATACACATTACTTAAAGTACGTCCCCGCATAAAGGCAAGTGGTGCTATTTCTATTGTTTCATCTTCAAGATAAGAAAGAAACTTTTGCGTTGGCAGCATATCGCGCAAAGCATCGTACAAAGGTTGCATGTAAGGGTCGAGCTTTTCCTTCATGTCGCCGGGTAAAAAGCCAAGGCTCTCCCCTGCTTCGATCGCAGGCCGGGTGAGAATGATTTTTCTTACCTCCTTGTTTTTCAATGCCCTCACGGCTAAAGCCACGGCGGTATAGGTCTTTCCCGTTCCTGCCGGTCCGATGGCGAACACCAGTTCATTGTTAACGCTGCTACTCACCATTTTTTTCTGGTTGGGAGTCATTGCCTTGATTACTTTTCCATACCTGCCAAAAACTAAAATATCCTCGCCGACTGGCTGACCTGCGACCACGTCATTTTCATCGTCTCCCATGATCTGACTGATGGCCTCTTCATTGATCTTACCAAAGCGTTCAAAATGAACCTGGAGCAAATCAAATCTGTTTTCAAAACGGGTGATTTCGTCAATATCACCAAAGAGCTTGAGGAATTCACCACGGGCAACGATTTTTAATTTGGGATACATGTTTTGCATCTGTGTCAGAAACACATCTGCCGGCCCGAATACCTCCAGCGGACTGGCCACTTCTATTTGAATCACACGATCGGTCATAGGCAAACAACAGATAAATGGAAAAGATTTTATCTGGCATCAAAAATATTAAAAATAGTTCCGTCCCATGGACTCTTTTTTTCATAATTTTGATTTTTCGGTTGAAACCGAAAATTTACTGATTATCAATAGGCTGTGCGATGGGTGTAATTACATTAACAAGTGATTGGGGAACTGCAGATTACTATATCGGGGCAGTAAAAGGAATGATCTACAAACACTTTCCTGAAGCACGGATAGTTGATATCACCCATGAAATAAACAAATTCGATTCGGGAGAAGCTGCCTTTATGCTGCGCCATGTGTTTCCCAGCTTCCCTGAAGGCTCCATACACATCATCGGCATCAACACCGAGGAATCGATACAGGAACCACATACCATTGCATTTTATTTGGGACAGTATTTTATTGGTACCGATAATGGGGTATTTTCGATGATTTTCGATGGCCCGCCCGAATGGATGATCGAATTGGATATTCCGCATGAATCCAGCGGGTTCACGTTCTCGAGCCGTGACCGGTTTGCCATTGCTGCAGCACGCATTGCCCGTGGTGACAATCCAAAAGAAATGGGAGATGTCAAAACAGAATTGGTAAAGAAAATGTTGTTTAAACCGGTGGTTGGCCAGGCTGACATTAAAGCCATGGTGATTCATATTGATGGTTACCAGAACCTGATCACCAACATTGACCGAAAAACATTCCAGGCTTTTGTAAGAAACCACCCCTTTGTTATTTCATTCAGGTCACAAAAATATAAAGTAACTGAAGTAAAAGAGGCCTATACCGATGCCAGGCCCGGAGAAATTGTAGCCGTTTTTGCTTCGAACGGACTGCTGGAAATTGCAATCAACCAGGGGAAAGCGGCCTCGTTACTGGGCATTCGGAAAAATGACCCTGTGGTGGTTAGTTTGATAACTAAAGAAGATCACAACACAACCCTGTTTTAGGATGGAGAACCAATTGAAGATATTGGTTACCGGAGGTACCGGACTTGTTGGCTCGCATCTTCTTTACCACCTGACATTATCGGGACAACATGTGATCGCCCTTAAACGGGCCTCTTCGTCCACAGAATTAACCCATAAAATATTTTCCTGGTACACCCCTTTTTCTGATAAGCAATGGAAACGTATTCAATGGATTGAAGGTGATATCATGGACATCCCCTCGCTACAGGATGCCTTTGAGGGGGTTGATCAAATCTACCATGCGGCCGCCATCGTTTCTTTTCAGGGTCAAAACAAATCGACCATTGAGAAGGTAAATATCACAGGAACGGCCAACGTGGTCAATATTGCTTTGGAGAAACGCGTTAAAAAGCTGGTTTATGTGAGCTCCATCGGAACCCTGGGCCGTGTTCAAAATAAGGAAGTCGTTTCCGAGACCACCTATTGGAGCAACAAGAAAACATCGGTCTATTCAAAGAGTAAATATGAGGCTGAACAAGAAGTCTGGAGAGGAATGGCCGAAGGATTAACTGCCGTTATTATTAACCCATCCATCATTATTGGTCCCGGGAACTGGAATCAGGGGAGCCCTCATCTTTTTGAAACCATGTGGAAGGGACTGAAGTTTTTCACCACCGGCTCCAACGGATTCGTGGGCGTTAACGATGTGGCAAAAGTGATGATCCTATTGATGAACAGTGACCTGCAGGGAGAAAGGTACATTGTTTCGTCAGAAAACGTACCCTATCAACAGTTGTTCAACTGGATAGCCGATGCACTTCAGGTTCAACGGCCAAAATTCAGGGCAGGAAAGATTTTAAGTGCCATCAGTTGGCGGGTGCTGGCATTGGCAGGATTGTTTACCGGAAAGAAATCAAGCATCACCAGGGAAACAGCCCACACGGCCAACCAGCAATACAGGTATTCAAATGCCAAAATCATGGCAGCCACCGGCATCAGGTTTATGCCCGTAAAAGAGTGTATTGAGCAGACTGCAGGGATTTTTTTGGATGAACACAGAAAAACAAAATAAGGATTTCACTTCTTAAATCATCATTTTGTCTTGATGCCAATTAACATTTTGTCTTGTTGTAAAGGGTAATCGTTTGAATTGAACATTAAATGCAACATCGTTTTCGAAAAAAAATAGTTTTTAGTGTCAGGCATAAATGCGTTGACTGACAGATAAGCTCTTTTGCAATTTTTGGTCTGCATGTTGGCTCGTGCGAATTGCAAATGTGCCAATAAAGGCGTTGGCTAATTCAATAATATTTCTTCAATTTCTTCACTTGCTTTTTTCAAGAGTTCTTTGGTCTTGTCTTTAAGTTGCTGTGCTTTATTTCTAATTCCTGTAACGTGATTAGCAATTTCCTTTTGCTTGTCAATTGGTGGAATTGGTATTGGTAATGACTTTAGAGCATCTTTTGTAATACCAGTTACTGTTGCACCTGCAATTAGTTTTTTAATAATAATTTGAGCAACTTTTGAATTTAGATAGTTAACTAAATAGAAAGCATTGATTGTTGCAATTGGTCGCAATAAAAAGACGTGTTCATTTATGTTTTGACCTGAGTATTCCTTTTTATTTATCATACCAACTTTTCCAGTTGTTGCACCGTCCTTAACAAATAAAATGTCATTCAACTTTGTTTCTGTTGAAAGAATAGATTGATGAAACTCTAATGGAATATATTTAGCTGTCCTTACTTGGACTTCACAAAAACTATTAACGTGTTCGCCACCTAAGCTCAAAATACCTTCATCGTCTCTTGTTGCTCCGCCTTTGGGTCTGCTACCACTTTCTATAAATGAAAGTTGATTACGCAAAATATCTGCCCGATATTTATTTGCTTTAATTGACTTTTCAACTTCAATGAAATATGCTTGATGATAGAATGGGTCAAAGCGATTGCCTGTAACTTGATTGATTGTTGTTTTATAAATTCTATTCTTTAAATTGTTTTCGGGCGGTTCAGGTAGTTTTATTCCTAACTCTTTTAATAAATAATCATCAATACTTGAAAGTAGTTTTTCAGCTTCTGCTTCGTTCTTCTGTTTCTGTTCAATTACTTTATTGGTTATTTGTAAAATACGTTTGTCTTCAATTATTGGAATTGAAAGCAATGCAGGATAATCTAACGCTGGTCTTGTTCCGCCTGCACTTCTGCGACTTGCTAATTTTTCGCCAATGTCTGAATTGAGAAACGCTGCAAGCGTTTCACTAATTTCTTTGCTTCCTGTTTTTATTACGCAAATGTGCTGATTGATATTGCCTATAAATCCTTCAGGTGCAACTGATGCAACTGCCATTCGTCCAACGCCGGTAATTTTCACTAATAAATCTCCTGTTGAAACTTGGCTACGTTTCAACATTCCATTATGTGTTTCGTGGTTGATGTATTTGCAGTCGTCAAATTCTAAAACGCCTGTTGGCGAAAGATTTTGAACCCTTAAAAACGGTATTCCGTTTTCTTTTTCTGCATAATACAATTCGCTTTCAGTTGTCTTTGGTGTTGCACCGCTTGAAACACTTACAACGTAATCCCTTAATTTCTTTGGCTTCTTGGCTAATACTTTCTTTTCAAGTTCTAATAATTCGGGAATGTAAAAGAAAGGGTCAAGGCGTTTTTCCAATTCACTTTTTTGCAAAATGAAAACTCGTTTTGGATTGAGTGATTTTGAAATAGTATAACTGCTCATTACTTCTCTGTTTTGTTAATGTGAGCAATGAACTTGGCAAGTTCTTTTCCTATTTCAGTCAGTTCGTTGTTGTTGGTGTTCCGCCCTGTGGCATCATAGCCAATATCTTCGGCTATTGCCATAAAAATAGGGTAATCGTCCAAAGCAGTTTGTTTAGCTAAAAAGTATTTTTCAGTTAGTTCTTCCTTAAACAAATTCACTTTATCGGTAAATGCAGTTTGAACAGCCGATTTGTCGGCTTGTATCATTTCTGTAATTTCCTTTTTATTTGCCTTTGGATTGTTCTTTTTAGCTTCTTCTTCTAATGTTTTGATTGCAGTAACTTTTTCTTTTTCCCATTTCTCAATGGTGGTAATATAATTTGAGTCTGTCCTTACAGTCTCTTTTAATTTCTCTTTCAGATTGCTGATTTTTTCGGTTTGTTTTTCTTTGTGTTTACGCACAAACAAAACCGAACTTTTAACCCCTGCACCAGTAGCACTAAAAGCTGTTTGAGGCATTGAAACTACAGCAACAATTCGATACATTTCTTCAATGTTATCTCTCACATATTGCAGGCTGCTGTTGGTTAAAATTCCATCAGGAATTACAATTGCCAAATATCCGTGTTCGGTCAAAAATTTATGGCATTGCTCCAAAAACAAAACTTCGGTGGATTGGCTGTCACGCAAAGCAGCTTTGCTGCTTGAGGTTGTATTTAGCCAGTCCACTTCTTTTACGGCTAAATTATATTGGTGCATATAAGCTTTTTCGGTTTGCTTAATGCTGCTTCCAAAAGGTGGATTGGTAATGATAAAATCGAAAGTTCCATAAACAAATTCTTTGTTCTTCGATTTTGCTTGCATATCGCTATCGCTCAAAAGTCCGTCCGATGCAATAACATTGGTGTGTCCGTCATCGTGAATAATCATATTCATTTTGGCGGTTCGTGCAATTTGGTCGTTAATCTCAATGCCGAATAAATTCTTTTCTGCAAAGTCGTGCCAATGGCGGAAATGGTCTTTTTCTTCTTTTACTTTATCATAGAAGTCGTCGGCTTGTTCTCTCACTTTATCTAAGGCGTGCAAAAGGAAACCACCGCTACCACAACTTGTATCTAATACTCGGCTTTGGTTGTAAATTGGTAAACTGTCAACAATAAATTTCACAATTGGTCTTGGTGTGAAATACTGTCCGAAATCGCCACGAAAGAAACTGCCCATAAAAGTTTCGAAGGCTTTGCCTTTGCTGTCAAGGTCAGTTTTATTTAGGTTAATGCGCTGAAAGTATTTTACGATTGTCAGTGTTTCAGTTGCAGTTAAAGTAATATCGTCCTTAAAAACTTCGGGGTCTCTTTTCCTGCCTTGTTCATAAAGCCCTTTGATACGTTCTAATAAATCTTCGGGAGTTTCATCACGGAATAATTGGAAGTCGTAAGGCTCTCCAATTTTTCTTGGGTGTTTCTCATCCCAAATTTTACAAAAAATCAGTTTGTCTAATTCGTCAAATGCTACGCTTGGATTACGTTGTCCGCCACCCCAAAGAGCTTGATGAGCTTGAATAAAAATTTTGGTTAATTCGCTTTCGCTTACTATTTCAAGTTCAAAAAACTTTTGGTTTACTTTTGGGTCTGGTTCTGAAACTATATTGGTTTTTGTTTCTCCTTCCGATTGCAAGAAACCACCTTTCACATATTTGTATGGAGCTAACTTGTTTACACCATATTGAGGAATGTCGGGAATAGCAATTCTGCTTCTCGGTTTCTCTTTCGAGACTTCGTAATACTCATTGATTATTTTTGAAGTTATCCAAACGTATTTACCACCTTCTGCAACGCAATAACTGTATGCTTGATCAACTGCAATTTTAAATTGCTGGTCTGTGATTTCTTCCTTTTTGCACTCAACTAAAATGTAAGTTTCTTCACATTCATCGTCAGCATAAACAATTATGTCTGCTTCTTTGGTTTCAGAACCCATTTGAACTGAAACATATTGTTGTATTCTGTTTACAGGATAGCCGTAATTCAAAACAAGTGTCAAAAAGGTTTCTGCCTGAACTTTCTCTTCGGGATTGTTGTAGCTGCGTTTTTTGTTTTGTTGAATATAAGTGATGAAGTTTCTGTCTTCGTCAAACCTTATCAGTCCTTTTTCAATCCCTGTTTCTACTAAACTCATTATACTATAACTTTTTATTTAAAATCACAAATCTATCAATTTTCGGTGGTGTGTCAGCAAGAAAACAGTTCTTTTGCAAACTTTGGTTGTGTGGGTTTGTGCGGTTTGCAAACGAGTTGTTTTGTGCGTTGGCTGTTCATTATATCGTTTTTATTTTTCTTTCTTTATGTAGCAAATTGTCCTCTGTGTCTGTCCTCTTACACTTTTACCAACGTTTGAAAATATGGCCAGTAAGGAATTGCGGGCACTTAACTGTCAAGTTAAAAGAAAGTTGAAGCGGGCTCCAAACCTTCGCATACCAATGAAACCCTTATTGGCTAATACGCGTGTTGTGTGGCGTATGTATTTAGAAAATTGATTTCAAGATATTTGTTTCCATTTTTACATTTATCATAGCGCCGAAAGTATTTTCATCATCTTGTTTCCCATAAGTATAAATATCCTGAAAAAGCCCAAAACCAATCCTTAACCCAGTATTCTTTTCGCTTAGGGGATAAAAATATAACCATTGTTCTGTTCGAAATTTTTCTCTTTCAAAACCACTCTCATTATCTTCACTTAACCAATAATAGTAAAATATGGGAGAAAAACTAAAAGGTAAATCTGTCCCTGGATAAACATTAGCTCCAATTGCAGGAGATAAAGTCTTTTTAGTTCTTGGCTCTGTTACAATTAGATTGTCTACAATATTGCTATTGGTTTGTAAAAGATGAATCTCGTCTGCCGCTTTATTTGAAATACTATATCGAATTCTTCCATACAAACCCCATTGCCATGCTCCACTTTCCCTTTTAGAAATGAAATATCTTGATTTCAACTCAACTGCATAACTATTTTTCCAAGACTCGTCTGCATCTGATTTTATTGAGTCAGAATAATATTCATATTTCTTTCTGCCAAATTCAATTGATGGTTCAATTCCCCAAAATATTGTGTTATTATTATCAGAAATTGGGATGTTTTTCAATAAAAATTCACTTGCAAAGAAAATGTTCATATTATCAGTTGACTTATCAATTGACGCTAAGTTTTTATCATCCTTTTTATGAGGAATTCTTGCTCCAAATTTTAAATATCCTTTGTCTTGGGCTGTTGAATCTTTTTTCTCCAAATCAATGGATAGTCCAATTTCCAGTAAGTCATCGCTAGATTCAGTTAAGCCATTTGTATAATTAATCAATGGCTTCAATGGAAATTCTGTTTGTCCATATACTTTGCAATGAAGACAACATATGATAATTGCGATTAAACTAAATTGTATAAGTGATTTCATGGTATCCTTTTTTTAATAAATAAGTATTTGAATGGTCTTCGGTAGTTCCTGGCAAATCAATTGTCAGTTTATATTTTGCTCCAGTTCCTACTCCAAGTGAGCTGGCATAAATGATAGTTGGAGAGTCCGGAAGGTTAGCTTCATATTCCATCTTTTTCGCTTCTCCATGCAACACAATCTGGTTCGACACTTTCACAACAAAATAATTGTGCGTTCCAGAAATTGGTTCAATTGTTAATTTAAGTTTTCTAGACATAGTATTAAGTTTTAATTTTTGAATGTGAAATCGTTTTGCTTATATGCCACACAACATCTGTATAGCACCAATTGTCGCTATACCTATTTATATTGGCATTGCTGTTAAAATTCATTCTAATATTCATTTAATCTCATCATCATTAAATTATTCAATTCAAACCCTTTATTATTAGTTAAATCTGTTTCTTTCTTCTTCTTGTAAATGGATCATCGGGTATTTGGTGGGGTAAATCTAGGAATTAATCCTATTGGTTTGATTTTTAGAGTCAATCTTTTGGCGATTTTTTTTTGGGGCGACGGGGAGTTATGGAGATTGATCCTACTTAGATGTGTTTCCTACCTCAAATTTCATCATTCGTTAACTTGACTGCCGGTTTACCTACCGAAGGTAGGTAAACCTGCCGGTTTACCTGCCGAAGGCAAGGAGGCATGGAGGCAGTTCATTTTTTAAGTCTTTCTTGAAGGCCGAATGTCGAAGGAGAATTCGCATTTGCAGCATACATTAATTCTCTTCGCATTTTGTTTCGTGAATGGTTCTTCAAATAAAAAGGAAGTACTGTATTTAGCCCATGTTTATATCTGTCTTGGCAATCATCAATTTTTCCAATATACCTCAAATCCTTTGGAATAACTAATTTAAAAATTCCTTTCCCTTTGGCCATTCTATCCAATTTCAGGAGAGATTTATTTGATAGGTTTTTGTATAATGGGTCAAGGATTAAGCATTGTTCAGCCAGTCCATATTCCAGAGACCACTTATCAGCATCTTTCCCTCTTATTCTATCATTTGAAAAATAAACTTGTTTTAACAAGGGGAATGCAAATTCAAATACGTTTTTTGAACCTTCATTGGCAAATTTTACAACTTCTTTATTTCTTATAAATAAAAGACGGATAAGGGCACAATCTAATTTAGAAAGTTGTCCTGCTACAATCGAAGCAATTCCTATACTTTTTATTTCATGACCTTGAACTTCTCTTTCATAATCAAACCATAAATAAAAATCTCTAATTTGGCTGATTGTTTTGTATTTAAGATAGCCCTCCTTTGTTGAAAGATTATATAAATTGGCTTTTCTCCAAACTTTATTTTGTTTTCTTCTATCTTTTTTCAGCCAACAACCTTCTTGTATGGTTGAATTCCCTGTTTCAATTTGATAGGATTTTAAATTTTCCCATTCTTGTGCAAAAAGAAAATCTATGCTCAATAAGAATATTGCCACAAATATTATTGTTACTCGTATTTTCAAGAGAATATATATTAAGTTGCTGTTTCATTCGGTTTTGTCTCGTATTATGGTTGCTCACAACGAGCGTAAAAACCCAATTCTAGCAGTTATCTATTTAATACCTTTTTTTTAATCTCTTTATGCATAATAACCTACCCATTTTCAATCTTTTATAATGAGTTAAATCGGGTTCTTTCTACTTCATTGTAACTGGATTATCGGGTGTTTGGTAGGGTAAATCCAGGAATTAATCCTTTTGGTTTGATTTTTAAAGTCAATCTTATTCCAGGCCGTTATTTCTCCATCACCACCATGGCATTGGCCATTTCTTTTACATGCGAAACGGAAAGGTGGATGTGCTTAACCTGCTGTTTTTCAAGGTACTCTTTTACTTTGCCCAAGGGTTGAATATAAGGCTTACCCAGATCATCGTTCAGCACTTCAATTTCATGAAAGGCCATCCCATAACGATAACCGGTTCCGAGTGCCTTAAAAAAAGCCTCTTTGGCAGCAAAACGGGCTGCAAAACATTGATAACGGGTTACCACACCCTTGTTGCAATAGGCCTGTTCCCGCTCGGTAAAAATACGTTTCATCAGGGCGTCGCCTTTCTCAAGGGCCCGCTCCATCCGAGCCACTTCAATAATATCAGTACCTATTCCAAAGATCACTTTTCAAACTATTTAATTTTGGGGCAGACAAAGTCTGCCCCAAATGGTATTTCTATTTTATCACATTTAATTCCTTGCCCACTTTGGTAAAAGCGGCAATGGCCTTATCCAGGTCCCCACGTTTGTGAGCAGCCGACAACTGAACGCGGATGCGTGCCCCGCCTTTGGGAACCACCGGAAAGTAAAACCCGATCACGTAAATTCCTTCTTTCAATAGCCGGGAGGCCATCTCTTGTGAAAGCTTTGCATCGTACAACATCACCGCACAAATAGCCGACTGGGTTGGTTTGATATCAAATCCAACAGCTATCATTTTTTCCATGAAGTATTTGGTATTCTCATGCAGGCGGTCCTGAAGTTCGTTGGTGTCGCTCATCATTTCAAGCATCCGGATTCCGGCACTTACCACCATGGGAGGAAGCGAATTGGAAAACAAATAGGGACGTGAACGCTGACGTAACAGTTCGATGATTTCCTTACGTCCGGTGGTAAAACCACCAATGGCACCACCAAAGGCTTTGCCCAGCGTACCGGTGATGATATCGATTTTACCAACGATGTTAAAATGTTCGCTCACACCACGGCCCGTTTTCCCAACAACACCGGCCGAATGGCTTTCATCCACCATCACCATGGCGTTGTATTTTTCGGCCAAAGCCACAATCTGATCCACGGGAGCCGTATTGCCATCCATGGAGAAAACCCCATCGGTAACGATCAGCCTGAAACGCTGGGCCTGGGCCTTGATCAATTCTTCCTCCAAAGCGGCCATGTCGGCATTGGGATAACGATAGCGCTGTGCTTTGCAGAGGCGCACTCCATCGATGATGGAAGCGTGGTTCAGGCTGTCGGAGATGATGGCATCTTCTTCGCCTAACAAAGGCTCAAACACGCCTCCATTGGCATCAAAAGCAGCGGCATACAGGATGGTGTCTTCGGTGCCAAAGAAATCGGCTATTTTTTGCTCCAGCTCTTTGTGAATATCCGTGGTTCCACAGATAAAACGAACCGACGACATGCCGTATCCATGGCTGTCGAGTCCTTCTTTGGCAGCAGCAATGAGCTCGGGATGGTTGGACAATCCCAAATAATTGTTGGCGCAAAAGTTAAGTACTTTTTGACCTGAATCGAGTTCTATTTCAGCACCTTGCGGGCTAACAATGATGCGTTCGTTTTTATATAAACCGGCTTCTTTGATCTCTGCAAGCTCTTTTGATAAATGTGATTTAAAATCTCCGTACATGATGATGTGGTTTAAAATTTGTAATGGTTATAAAGTATCAAAAATAAGCAAACATATCGTTCAAAAAGTGATCAAATTACAATTTAGACACGTTATCGTTTTTATCTGAAAGAGAAATTTTCCCGATCTTCGCAGCCTAAAATCACATTGAATGAAAATTGCTTCACTGGTCTCGGGCGGCGTTGATAGTTCTGTAACCATTCCTTTGTTAAAAGACCAGGGCTACGATCCACATATTTTTTACATTAAAATTGGAATGGAGGACCAGTCGGCCTTCATGGATTGTCCATCGGAAGAAGATATTGAAATTACCACCTGGATCGCGAAAAAATATGACTGTCGTTTTACTGTTGTCGACTTGCAGGAAGAATACTGGGCAACCGTTGTGAAATACACCATTGATCAAGTCAGGATGGGGTTAACACCCAACCCCGACATCATGTGTAATTTGCTGATAAAGTTTGGCGCATTTAATCTTAAATATGGCAATGAGTTCGATATCATCACCACAGGACATTATGCCAACACCTATCAAACCGATGAAGGCACTTTTTTATCCACGGCCAACGACCGGGTGAAAGATCAAACCTATTTCCTGGGGCAAATAAATTACGATCAGGTTAAAAAGGTGATGTTTCCCATCGGACACCTGAATAAACCGGAAGTCCGTCAACTGGCTGTCGACATGAAGCTCCCAAGTGCCAACCGGCCTGACAGTCAGGGAATTTGCTTCCTTGGAAAAATTAATTACAATGATTTCATCAAACAACATCTGGGCGAAATGCCGGGTGCCATTGTAGAGTTGGAAACCGGAAAAATGCTCGGTGAACACAATGGATTTTGGTTTCACACCATCGGACAAAGGCGTGGATTGGGTTTGAGCGGAGGCCCCTGGTTTGTCGTTGGAAAAGACATAGAAAAAAATATCATCTATGTTTCAAACGGTTACGACCCCATTGCTCAATATGGAAATGAAATTAATTTGGGACGGCTTCATTTTATCAATCCAAAAAGCGATAATCCAGGATTGAGCCAAATAAAATTTAAGATAAGACACCAACCTGAATTTAATTCTGGAATCCTGGTTCGCCATGAAAACAGCAATCAAATTATTTCTGATGTTCAGATTTCAGGAATCGCTCCCGGACAGTTTGCCGTAATTTACGACGAAGCTGAAAAAACCTGTTTGGGAAGCGCTGTCATACAAGGAGGAAATGTCTGACCCGGGTTTATTGATTTCCCGTTATTGAACGCTTACTTTCTTCAGGTATTTTTTTACATAGTCTTCAACACCATCTTCTAACGAGGTAAAAGGCTCAGCATAACCGGCTTTCAACAGCTTACTCATGTTGGCTTCAGTAAAATACTGGTATTTATCGCGAATGTCAGCAGGAGTATCAATATACTCGATGACAGGCTCTTTGTCCATGGCTTTAAATGTGGCCAAAACCAAATCGCGAAACGATCGTGCTTTCCCGGTTCCCAGGTTATACAACCCACTTTGTGGTTGTTTTCTGAAAAGAAACACCACCACATTGACCAAATCTTTCACATAAATGAAATCGCGCAACTGCTCCCCGTCCTTAAATTCCGGGTTATGCGACCTGAACAACTTCATTTTTCCTGTTTTCAGGATTTGATGATAAGCGTGAAAAATCACCGAAGCCATCCGTCCTTTGTGGGTTTCGTTGGGACCATACACATTGAAAAACTTTAAACCAGCCCAAAACGGAGGAAACCGCTTTTCTTTTAGCACCCATTTATCAAAATTGTTTTTCGATTCCCCGTAAGGGTTCAGGGGTTGAAGCTTACTTACAATGGCATGCTCGTCTTTAAAACCAAATTCACCCATTCCGTAAGTAGCGGCTGAGGAAGCATAAATGATCGGAATGCCATGCACGGTACACCGTTTAAAAATATCCCTGGAATATTTTACATTCAGTTCGTCAAAAATTTTCCGGTTAAACTCAGCAGTGTCGGTACGGGCCCCGATATGAAAAACAAAATCAACGTTGAAATAATAATCGTCAAACCACTTGAAAAACTCCTTCCGTTCCACCTTCTTGATATACTTGCGACGAGCGAGATTTTTTTCTTTGTTTATTTTCGAGAAATCATCAACTAAAATCAGGTTTTCGTATCCCAGGCTATTCAGTTTAGCCACCAAAATGCTACCAATAAAACCGGCAGCTCCTGTAACTACAATCATGTACTTTATTTTTGCCAAAAATAGGTCAAATAACACCCGCATGTCAAGTGAAATGAGAAATGAATGCAATGTGGTGTTTATTAGTCGACAACGTGATGATTTTATATCACTACCCTGTTTTTAGGTACAATAAATGGCTACTTTTGTATGTCATTTGGGCTAAACCACTTGGGGAAATCAATAATTTACAGATAATATGCTGACTGGAAAAACAAAATACCTCACCTGTTTCCTGCTACTGGTGCTCATGCCTGTTATTACAATGGCACAAAACCGACCGGATGGAACACCCGTTTCGTTTAATGAAAAGAACCTGTTGAATCCGCCCGTCATTCACATTAAAAACACCATCAATATAGCGGAAGGAAGGAATGAAAAAGAACCCATCCAGGCTGGTTACACGCTGGATGTGAGTCAACAAAACCTGGATAAAGCAGGTGTTTGGGACAGCATTTCGGTCTCCTCTTTTATTTGGCGCATCACCTATCATGTAAAGGATGCTTTTGCTTTGAACCTGTATTTAACCCAATTAAACCTCCAATCGGGAGATCGGCTTTTCATATACGCTCACCACGGAGACCAAGTCAGGGGAGCCTTCACTTCCCGGAACAATGGAAATTATCTTGTTACTGATTTTGTTGAAGGTGATGAAATCACCATCGAATTGAATACCTCCAAACGAATAAGCCCGTTGCCCTTTGAAACCTCGGAAATTGGAGTGAAACTCCCTGCTCGGGATAATAAAGGGTTTGGTGATGCAGGCATTTGTGAGGTACAAGTAAACTGTGCAGAAGGTGATGATTGGCAACAACAAAAAAAAGGGGTAGCCAGGATTTTGGTTAAGCAGGGAAGCCTGACTTTCTGGTGCACCGGTACATTGATCAACAACACCCGCATCGATGGAACCCCCTATTTATTAACTGCTAACCACTGTGGTGAAACAGCCACGATTATTGATTATTCCAATTGGTTGTTCTTTTTTAATTATGAAGCTACGGGCTGTGAGAAACTTGTAATTGAACCGGAAGCTCAAACAATCAGCGGATCGAAATTGTTGGCAAACAGTATTTCGGGAACAAGTGCAGGATCTGATTTTAAGCTACTCTTACTAAACCAAAGTGTGCCCGTCGAAAATTCTTATTATAACGGATGGAACCGGACGGGGGATGTTTCCTTGTCAGGTGTGTCCATTCACCATCCACAAGGCGATGTAAAAATGATATCCACCTTCACCGAACCGCTTGTTTCATCCTATTACAATTCTGTTTCGGATGATCCTGACGGAAAATATTGGCGGGTTAATTGGAGCGAAACTCAAAACGGTCATGGCGTGACTGAAGGAGGATCGTCAGGAAGTCCCATTTTTGATCAGGATGGATTGGTGGTAGGCAGCCTGACCGGAGGAGGCACTTCCTGTACTTTTTTGGATGATGCCGATTATTATGGAAAATTAAATGTTTCCTGGGAACCCACCACGACGAACGATAGCACCGGGGTATTGTCATATTGGCTCGATCCCGACCATACAGAGGTCCTTACCTTATCAGGATCGGATCTGGACACAAATAAAATTATAGCCTTCTTTGCCACAGAAACAACGACCATTCTGATTGGCGAATCCATCGCGTTTACAAACACATCATTTGGCAACATTTCATCCTATCAATGGGAATTTCAGGGCGGTGATCCATCCTACTCTGAGTTGAAGGATCCGGGCACAATTACCTATTCAAAAGCAGGAAATTACAATGTTACACTTCGCGCATTTTCTTCCTCCAATGCCGACACACTGACGCGGGAAAAATACATCCATGTCATGCCAAATATTTCACCAAACCCCGGAAATGGAAGTTTCAAACTAGCCTTTGGCTACCAGCTGCCCGAAAATATAGAGTTAGGTGTATTTGATGTGATGGGGAATAAAGTAAAATTTACCATTGCAGAAATCGGAACCAATTATCTGATCATCGATATGAGTACAAACCGATCAGGCATGTATTTTATCAGGTTTACCTCATCAGACCAAAACAACAGTTATAAAGTATTTTTAATCAAATAGTTTACGAAGGAACTCCGGGTTAACCCAGCTCGTGGTTATAGGTATAACCAGTCCATTTTTCAATTACGTCGTGAAAATCGGCAGGAAATTCCGATTCGAAATACAGGTTCTTTTTTGTGATGGGGTGCTCAAATCCCAGAGACTTGGCATGCAATGCCTGACGAGGGATCATACTAAAGCAATTGTTTACAAACTGTTTATATTTGGTAAAGGTGGTTCCTTTGAGAACCGCATCGCCGCCGTACATGGCATCATTAAAAAGCGGATGACCTAAATAACGAAAATGTGCCCTGATTTGATGCGTTCGTCCTGTTTCCAGTTGGCAAGCTACCAGGGTAACGTAGCCAAAGCGCTTGAGGACCTTGTAATGCGAAATGGCTTCTTTGCCATAGGCTCCATCGGGGAAAACGGTCATTACACGACGGTCTTTCAAACTGCGGCCAATATGCCCGACGATGGTTCCTTCATCTGCTTCTACATCACCCCAAACCAATGCATTGTATGTACGCTGAATACTGTGGTCGAAAAACTGTTTGGCTAACCGGGTTTGAGCCAGCTCATTTTTCGCAACCAGCAGTAGTCCAGAAGTGTCTTTGTCGATTCGATGAACCAGGTAACCAAAGCCATTTTCTACCTTTTCAAGCTGGTTGGATTCTTTGAAATAATGGGCCAGCCCGTGAAGCAAAGTCCCCGTGTAATTATTAAACCCAGGATGCACCACTACACCAGCGGGTTTGTTTACGACCAACACATCATCATCTTCATAAACAATGTCGAAAGGGACCACTTCAGGGAAGATTTCCACATCGCGTGGAGGATAGGCCATCACCACAGAAATCTCATCTCCCGGTTTAATCTTATAATTTGATTTTACGGGTTTGGTGTTAACAAGAATGTTTCCTGCTTTGGCAGCCTGTTGCACCTTGTTACGCGATACATTCATAATCCTGTTAAACAGGAATTTATCAACACGTAGAGATGTTTGTCCGGGATCAACAACAATATGGTGATGTTCGTATAACTCCGAATTATCTTCTTCGATAAAATCGTCTAATTTTTCCATATTTACCTATTGATCAGTAGCTTTGAAGTGTAGTAGCGGTTGTTGCCCTGGATCTTAACGAGATATAGTCCGGAAGGGAGCTTCTCAATATTAACCTGTTGCCCGATACCTTTTTGTGTCATCACTTTTTTTCCAAGCAAATTAACAATATCGAGTTGAACCTCAGCATTATTCAACAGGTCGGATTGAGAGATTGAGAACCAGGTGGAAGCCGGGTTAGGAAATACCCTGATCTCAGAGAAGGAGGAGGAAGCTTCTGATACGCCCAAAACAGATTTCGAGCCGACGATGGGCCGCATCAACAAGGCTCCTTCAAATTGGCTGGTTTCCCATTCACCGGATGTATTGCTAAATATTTTATCACTCTTATCGTTATTCGAGTCGAAACCAATATTCAGAAAACCACTGGTATATTTTTCCCATCCCACATAAAAAGTACCAGAAACAATGATTGGATTTTCAAGCATATATGGATAAAAATGATATAAACCATTTGCCCAGGCTACCTTTACATTTTCTTGTTCAAGAATCACTTCACCCGGTTGTCCATTGTTGTCGCTCCACACCTTTAACTTGAAGTAAATTTCGTTTACATCATTCAGTGTTTTGTTAAAATACATTTGAACACCCTGAAGTGTATCGGGCTTGGAAACAGTAAACTGATAGGCCAAAGAACTACCGGTTGGGCTCAGGCCTAACCCCAACTCTGGTGTGCCATCATCATACGCGTAATAATTATAAAAACCCTGGCGATAAATGGCGGAGTCAACGATGGGATTCTGATCAGACGAATCGCTGATGTAATGTTTTATTATATAGGAAGTGGTATCCAATTCATAATCGATGTTAAACAATGCCTGTACTGGCGGGCAAGCATGAGCAGGACAGGTCACGCAGCTCTGAAGACTATCTTCATAAGATGGTACCAGGTTGCAACTTCCACCATCGTAGCGATAGCCATAGCTGCCATTCACCTGATTTACATGGTATTCATAAGCCGTGTTGTGCGCAACGTTGTCCATATTTGAAATGTACATACTGAACTGCTGACTGACCGAATTGGTTGGATCGGCCCTATATTGCCGATAAGGCATCACCTGATAGTCGCGAAGAAACGAAGGCGCACGCTGTGAAAAGGCCAGAGCACGGTATGTGGTATCGGCTGCCGAACGATTGTAATTGAGGTACACATAATCTATGTTCCACTGATCCCCATTGCTTTTCTCAAATGGGTACATATCGGTAGCTACCGTAATATAACTGTAAAATCTGAATTGAAAAGCAGGATTAAACCAGGTGGAATCCAAAATCGGTATCATCACCTGAACGAAATTTTTACCATAGATTTGTTGAAATTCTGACAACTTCATCCCTTCCGACCACCAAACTTTTTCCCAATTGGTAACCGGTTCATAGACCGAATCGCATAGTATTGTAATTGAGTCGCCCCTGACAATGGGTTCCGGATCGTAGTTGATCATAAAAACCAACGGATTACATCCAAGCGAAACTGGTGCCCACAAGGTATCGAACATGACAATGGCTTCTTGACCGCTTTCCATCAACAAATCGGCAATAACTTTTATTGAGTCCATGCGAACGAAAGCTGAATCGCCTGAAGGAACGCCCAACTCCAATACCAACGTATCCCAGGGTTCAGGATCGTTACCTACACCCTGGGGCTGGTAAAAAAAGCTCAGATACACAGAGTCGGCAGGCGACAAGGCGCGCTGTATTGATAGTATGCTGTCGAGTCGGATAGGAAGCGAGGTAAGCCTGTCGCCAACTGTAGGCGGAAACCAAACCGCATCATGATATACCGCACCTATACTATCAATGGCATCAAAAGTGGCTGCACCTAAATTAGGAGGCAAGAATGGAAAATCCTTATTAATAAAAACAGATTTTCCTTCCCAGAGCTGAGCATTGGGAACAATTGTCGAAACAGAAAAATCATCAAAAAATGGAAGGCTCAGGGCAGGTTGAATAATTTCTTCGGATTTACAATTGCAAAAATCTGGTTCGGCATTCAGCTTATTTGCTTCCATCCGTACGGCTTCATTGGTTTGCAATCCAACAAGCACTACTTGTGAATGAGCCTGAAAGCCAAAAAGCAGCGATGCTATCCATACGATGTGTTTAATATTCATCTTCAATCTGGTAGTTTTTATTAAAAATGGTGTCGCTAAGAAGCGAATCCACCTTAAATTGTCTCACATACTCATCAAAATTAACTAACTCATCAGAGCGGTACCACAAATTTACTTTCTCACCCAAAACAAGCATTACATGGCTTAGTACATCGGGTTCGGTTTTGTAAACCCTGGAATGTATAGGGTCAAATCCTTCGATAAAATATTCATGACCAACATTTAACGAATGATAATGAAGTAAAGCAGCCGCCTGCTCGGTAGTAAGTCCGATCAAAAGTGGCATTGGCACCTGGGTAGTTGCCTCTCCTTTGCCAAGAACCAGGTTTATGATGGAACCTTTTGGAATCTCGGTATCGGGTTCAATGGGTTCTTCACCTAATAATTGATCGATAATGGCATTTTTGGCAAAATATTCAATATACTCCAACTCTCCAACCTCAAGGCCCTTTGATTCAAGCGTAACCAATGCCTGCCTTAAACTCAGGTTTTTGAGATTTGGCATCAGGACCTTCTTTGGCAATTGAGCCACCACGGTTAAATAAATATGGCGTCCCTTTTTTACCTTGGCACCGGGCAGGGGGTTTTGCAAAACAACAGATCCCTTTTTCCTGTTTTTAAAATAAACGGAATCGATAATTTTAAATGAAAAATACTCGTTGTAGCCTTGACCTTCAATGTCGCTAAGCGACTGGCCTTCAAAATCAGGAATCAGAAAAACCTGCCCATGCTGAGTGAATGCATCCAGGGATTTAAGTACAACCCATAGCAAAATGAAACTGAGGCCAATAGCCAATAAAAGATGAAGATAAAATTTTCGTTTCCTTAAAAAATACCATGAACCCATTCCAGAAAAAAATCAAATGAATTTGCTAACTTCCAACTACCCATAAACTTTGTTTACAGGAATTTATTGTTAAAACGGCAAAGGTAACAATAATTGAGTTGAATTAAGTTGACCACAGCCGTGAGATTTGAAAATGAATCGTGGTGAATAAAACACAACGAACTAAAAAAGCGTCTACCTTTGGGTTGTTAACTGTTATTGATTTATTAACTGATATCCAGGTGGAAATGAAAAATATTGCTATTGTATGTGGAGGTTATTCGGGTGAGTATGAAATATCTATCCAAAGTGCTCAGGTAGTTGCTGACAATCTCGATAAAAAACGGTTTAAAGGTTACCTGGTTGTAATTACCAGGGATCGGTGGTATTACAAAGATAAATCCGGGGAAACAGTTGAAATAGACCGGGGAGATTTTTCTATTTCATTAAAAGGTGGTAAAAAAATCAGGTTTGATGGCATTTTTAACGCCATCCATGGCACTCCCGGAGAAGATGGCAAATTACTTGGTTACTTCGACATGCTGGGGTTGCCTTATACATCCTGTAGCGCAGATGTCTCAGCACTCACATTTAACAAGTTTTTGTGCAATAAATTTGTGAGATCATATGGTATCACCCTGGCAAAATCGGCCAGCTTTGTAAAAGGTGAAGAAATTCCGTATGAAGAAATTGTTCAAAGCCTGGGTCTACCACTATTCATAAAACCGGCCTGTAGCGGTTCAAGCGTGGGGGTCACCAAGGTGAAAAACAGTTCAGAATTGCCCGGTGCAATTTCCATTGCCTTTAAAGAAGGCGACCGCGTTATTATTGAGGAATTTATTGATGGCAGGGAAATAGCCTGTGGTTTGATTATGAAGAAGAAGGAGTTGATTGTTTTTCCATTGACGGAAATAATTAGCAAAAAAGAATTCTTCGATTATGAGGCCAAATATACCAAAGGAATGGCCGATGAAATAACGCCTCCTGTCGACCTGCCATTACAAGCAGAACTTGACATTAAAGCAGTGTCCTCATTTTTATACAGAGAGTTGAATTGCAAAGGGTTTGTCCGCATCGATTATATTGTTTCAAAAGACGGAATCTATTTTATCGAAATCAATACCGTACCGGGCATCTCAAACGCGAGCATTCTTCCTCAGCAAGCCAATGCCATGGGAATGTCAATAGGCGAACTTTTCTCAACAGCTATTGAAGCAATGTTTTAGTGGATCGTATTCAAATTTTTTCAGACAAAAATGCTGCCAATTTATGTACTGCTTCTCCCCTGTGACTAATGGCATTCTTTTCATCATCAGGCATTTCACCAAACGTTTTATTAAACCCCAACGGACGGAAAATTGGATCGTAGCCAAAGCCGGAGTTTCCCTGCTCAAACCGGGTGATTTCACCCTCTACCACTCCTTCAAAAAAATATTCCTCCCTGTTTAAAATCAATGAAATTACCGTCCGAAACCGGGCAAACCTGTTTGATTCATTTTCCATCTCATTGAGTACCTTCACCACATTGTTGTGAAAAGAACACCCTTCACCGGCATATCGGGCTGAATAAACACCGGGTCGCCCATTTAAAGCATCAATCTCAAGTCCTGTATCATCCGAAAAACAGTCAATTTGAAATTGATCGAAAATGGCATGTGATTTCTGCGAGGCGTTCTCATGAAGCGTTTGCCCTGTTTCAGGAATTTCTTCATAAAAATGGATATCACTTAGCTTTACGACCTCCATTTTACCATTTAAAATGGTCTTTATTTCAATCAATTTATGTTGATTATTGGTGACAAATAAAATTTTCCTCATAAATATCAATGTGATCAGTAGTTTAATTGGCAAATGTAAAGACATTTACGTTGAATAATTTTTTACTTTTGACTTCTGCGATGGGAAAAAAATCACAATATGTCAAAAAAAATAAAATCTTAAACCTATGAAAACCTTGAAAGCAGCCTTGATGATCACGGGCTTTCTATTGATGATCAGTGCTTGTAATTGCGATTCCAAGCAATCGAGCTGGAGTGTCGATCAAGAAAACGAATGGAAATCGAACTGTATGAAATTTATGACAGACCGGGGAGTTGAAGATCGTGACGCCACCGATTTCTGTGATTGCATGTATTCAAAAACATCAAAAAAATACACTCCCGACGAGGCGAAGAACATCACCATGGACGAGCAGCGTAAGTTGTGGAACGAATGTGATTATAGTTGGTAACCCATCAAAAAAAAAGCGGGCCTAAACGACCCGCTTCTTTTTTTTTAACATTATGGAAACACAATAGGGGGATAGTTCGCTACGGATACTTTTGGTATCTGGGCGGTATATTGTGCATTGATAGCATCGATAAAATAATTGGTAACAACTGCATTTCCCTGTGGGGTTAAATGAATTCCATCCAGTGAAAACAAGTTTCCGGTTACAAATTTTGTGGAGAATGTAATACCATCGAAGATTAAACCATTGGCAGAAATATCAACCATAATGGCGTTAAAATCGACGAATGCCAGGCCGTTATCAACTGCAGTTTGTTTAATGATGTTATTAAAAGCAATGGTAGCTGCGTTAATGTTGTCGATTTCGGCTTGGGTCAGGATGTATTGATTTGGCACTGGTACAGCGCTTCCCCATGTAGCACATTTAATCGAATCCTGAGGAAGAGTCAGCAGAGCTAATTCACCTTCAACCATTTGTCGGATTTGTAATTGAGCAGGCAAACCATAGCTTGCCATAGCGGGATCTTGTATGACCATCTGGTTTGGCCCGATTGAAAAGGTGATGCGATAAGGCAGTCCCTTAGATTCCATGAAAGCATTGTATGGCGCATACCCATGTTCGCCATTTAAAATAGCCAAATATCCCTGACCTTCAGGGCTATCTGGAATATCAATTACATCGGATGGAATGGTTGTAAAAAAAGCCGCATTGGTAATACTAGGAATATTGGCAAGAACCCCTTTTGCACCACCAGTGACCAGGGTTTGAGCCAACATATTGTAATATTGTCCAAACTGCTCAGTCGGAGTAATGACATCGCCGGCTCCCCCTGATGTAGCATAACCCAGTACATCGTTATTTCCTATCCAAAGAGAAAAGAAAGTAGGCGACATGGACATGGCCTGCGCAACTACTGAAATATCAGGAGATGCAGCAAACTTTACAAAATATGGATTCGCTAAACCTGCTTGCAGATTCGCTGCGTTTCCATAACCCGGTGCAAGAAGATGAGCTACTTTAGCTCCGGGCACTCCCAAATTATTAACTGTATAGTCGATGTGATTTGACCAGGGATCGAGTTCGCCATTGTCCAATACAGGCCCCAGGCTGGTAACACCCAGGCAATCGACACTAAAACCAAGTTTTCTTTTACCGGGCAATACGCCAAATTCGCTTGTCACCACGGGTTGAACAAATGGTTGTCCTCCTACGGTAGTTAATTGTTGCCCCAAAATATTAGCCCAGCTATAGCTTTGTCCCGATTTATAAAGTGCGCCATCAGCATAACCAGCTGTTAGTGAGTTACCAAGCGCCACATAAGTTTTAAAATCGGCAGATCCGTTGCTTGGTGTAAATTCATTGACTTCAGGCTTACATGAAACAATAAAAGCCAGCAATGCCAAATAAAATAAATATCTAATTTTCATGATTCTTTCTTTTTAAAATTAAAACTTAAAGCTTACACCAATTCCGGGAATATAAACGATTGTTTGATAAGTTCCTTTGAAGTTACTTGGAGTATATTCCTTTTCTGCTGTTTGACCAAATAGTTGCAAAAATGAAACATCAATACTCAGTTTTTCGATGGGACTGTATGAAAGGCCAAGTGTATAAGCAAAGGTGTTTAAGCTTACCGTTTCAGGAGTGAAATACTTCTCGTTGGTAGGTGATTGATCGTAATACATCCCGGCTCTCAATTGAAATTGATCGTTCAGGCTGTACTGTGCACCAATACGAGGAATAAAAGTGTCCTTATATTCGCGTGGGTTGGTTGAATTTAACAAGGCTCCTTGTTCTTTAAAAGTAAAGTCAAGCGATTTGTATGTTCCCCACATCACCCAGTCAAGTTCAAATGCAAGCAATAACTGTTCAGTAGCCTGATAAGAAATACTGAAGTCGAGGTTAGCCGGAAGAGGAAGTTCCGCGTCAAATTTGTTGTCTTTAGGAATGGTGGTTTGCAATGCTGTCGGAACGGTAAAGGTGGCATCACCGTCCTTCATTTTCATCATGATTTCTGAGCGATAATCCACTCCAAAGGCAAGCTTTTCGCTGGCTTTATAAAAGGCGCCGATGTTAAAACCATAACTTGTGGTTGAACCTTTCAGGTTAGCATTGGCATCACCACTGTAATTCAAGGCTTTGTTAATTTCCACATCACCCATGGCCAGAATAAACCCGGCCCCGATACCAAACTTCTCATTGAAATTAAATGAAATCGTTGGTTGAACAAAGATGGCTTTGAGCGCAATGTTCTGAATCAACAATTTACCTGTCCAATCATCTTCCCATTTTGATGTACTGCCATAAGGAGTGTAAACCCCAACCCCAACAGCAATCATGTCGTTAATTTTGCCTGCACCATAAACATAAAAAGGTGTTGACATTGGATTGTCTGTCTGGTAATTTTCATTTGACCCTGCCCGCTGAAAATCGACATTAGACATAATCCCGCTTGCTCCCAATTCAAAATGAAGTTTGTCTTTCATGAGGGAAAGAGCCCCGGGATTGTAAAAGATAGAACTGGATCCCATGTTTAATGAAGTACCCACCAATCCCATTCCGTTTTGCTTATTTCCCTGCAAGCGCACCTGATATCCGCCCGCATAGATTGTCATGGAAAAGAGCAACGATGACAACAAAAACAGTGTAATTTTTCTCATAAATAAATATTTTAAATTATGCGTGGTAAAACTACAAAAATATTTACACCGTTATCTTTTCACAATAAAATTATTTACCAATTAATTGGTTCTAAACCAATTCTTTTCAGTATTTCATTTGTTTTTGAAAAATGTTTACAGCCAAAAAAACCGGCATAAGCAGACAAAGGTGAAGGATGAGCGGCTGATAAAACAACATGTTTGGAGGTATTGATCAGCGCTTGCTTTTTTTTGGCATGATTTCCCCAGAGGATGAAAACAACACCCTCCTTACGGAGTGAAATGATCCTGATTACCTCATCGGTAAATGTTTCCCAACCTTTCCCTGCATGAGAAGCCGGCGCAGCCTGGCAGACAGTGAGTGTTGTATTGAGCAACAACACCCCCTGATCGGCCCAGCCTTCCAGGTTGCCGGACCTGGGTTTGTCGATACCCAAATCGTCTTTTAGCTCTTTAAAAATATTATTTAAAGAGGGCGGAAATGGAATACCATCCGGTACCGAGAAGCACAACCCATGTGCCTGCCCCTCGCCATGATAAGGATCTTGTCCCAGGATCACTACTTTTACTTTTAGAAGGGGTGTATGAGCGAAAGCTGAGAATATCCTGGGCCCCGGCGGGTAAATAACCTGCTGTTTTTTTTCAGCTTTAACAAATTCTACCAGCTTCAAAAAATAGGGTTTGTCAAACTCTGCCGACAGGGCCTCCTTCCAACTTTCTTCAATTTCAACGTTATTTTTCATCATTTACAACTATTCTAATCATGTGGGACAATAAAATCATAAAAATCTTGTTAATTAAGCAAAATGTGCTTTCCTTTGTCGACAGCTAATTATTATTATTCAGTAAAGTTATGAAAAAATTAATCGTCCTGATATCGACCGTTTTACTCTTCGTTGTATTGGCCAGTTCCTGCAAATCTTCCAGCAAATGTGCAGCATACGGCGAAACACAAAAGTATCAAAAAGAAGCCAAGTATTAGGTTTACCCCTGTGCTTTGGCAAGCCTTTGGTTGATATTTGGTGATCTCATCAAATAGAATTCTGATACATGCATTATTTCCGGAAAATACCGTTCATTATTTTATTGTTGTTTTCCGGGTTAACTGTTTTGGGTCAGTTTGATACTGAAGAAATTGATAGCCTAGAAAACAAAATTTTATATAACAAGCAAATCACTTACGGCCTCACCTTTCATAATTTGGGTTTTGGAGCCAATTTCAGAACAGGAAAACGGATCACCTATTTTAAAACACGCATGTTTGAAATCGAATTTTTCAGCATGCGCTCGTATAAGCAGGTGAAGATGATCAACCCCTACTTTGCCAACTCACGCCGGTATGTATTTGGCAAGTATAATGATGCCTTTTTTTTACGCTGTGGAATGGTTTGGCAAAAGTTACTCAATCAAAAGCCATATTGGGGAGGCGTTGAGTTAAGATTTATGTATGGGGGCGGATTTTCACTCGGTATTGCCAAACCATATTATCTGTATATCATCGAAGATGTTACCGGAGATGGCACCAATTATATTTTAGTAACCGAACGATTTGATGCCGCGAAGCACTCATCTACTTATATATATGGAAGAGCCCCCTTTTCCACCGGATTAGATGAAATCACCTTACATCCGGGGATGTATTTAAAGACAGGTTTAAATTTTGAATTTGGAACCAGGAATACCCTGGTTAAATCCCTTGAAGTGGGAGCCGCCATTGATATATTGCCCACCGGGTTAAACATTATGGCCGATGACAACATCCAAATTTTTTTTCCGGGAATATTTCTAAACTTTAGTTTAGGGAAACGATTCAATAAGTATTAAAAACAAAAGGCCCCCCTTTTCAGGGAAGCCTTATTGATTTTTAAAATCGGTTGTTATTACTTTACCAACATCTTATGTGTAATTGATTCATCACCTCTTGAGATAATCAGTGTATACATACCCTGTTGGATATCTGGCAAGGAAATGTTCATTTGATTGGCACCAGGCAAACACGTGATGGTGTTTATATAAATGCTTCTTCCCGCTATATCTGTCACCTTAATACCGTATTCATCTGTAGAATAACTTTCTAACGAAAGCGTAAAGTCTCCATTATTTGGGTTTGGATAAATAGAAACAGCCTCGCCGTTCAGGTACTCGTTAATCCCAATGTACCCTTCGGTTTTGAACGACCAAACAGGACTCCAATTTGAACTATCAAGCAACGTAACTCCCCTAACCTTCCAGTAAAAGATGGTATTCTTTTCCATTTGGGCAGCACATTGCAAATAAGGAGTTTGAGCAATTGCTGAAACAGGATCTGTAAAATCTGATGATTTGGATATCAAAAGTTCATATTCCGGGGAGCCAATGATTTCTGTCCAGGTGAACTTGGGACATGAAGAAACATCAATCTGGCCATCAACAGGAGTCAATAGGGTAGTTTCGTTTTTTGTAATGAATGAGAACGGGGTCGACCAGTCTGAAACATCCAATGCATTTTTAGCCGCGACACGCCAAAAATATTCTGTTCCAAAATAACTGCTGATCAAGTAAATGGAATTAGTGTCAGAATAAAACAAAGAAGGATCGGTAAAATTTGAATTATCATCGATCTCAATAATATATTCCAATGTTCCTCCATATTTCGACCACTTAAAAAGAATTAATAAATCAGTCTCCGCTTGATCTATAGGTGCTACAAGCGTGACAGTGGCTTTTGTTGTCATTGATTTAACCTGTGACCATGCGGATGTATCACCATTATGTATTGCACGGACATGATAATAATAGGTTTGGTCATACAATAAGTTGGACAATTTGTAGGCCGTTATATCAGAAGAAAGTGTAATTGTCTTGAGAGCGGGGCTGTTAAACCCTTCATTGGTTTTTAGTAAAATGGTTCCGGAAGCGCCAACAATAACGCCATAACTTCCAATAACAGATACTCCTTGCAAAGCCTTGGTTGTTCCTGACGAAACTACTGACCATCCACCATCCAGTGCCAGGATGGTACCGCTTTTACCCACGGCATAACCTTTATAATCATAGGTACTAACACTATAAAGGTCACTGCTTGTATTGGAATTTTCTTCAATCCAGGCAGCTCCATCATAATGATAAATCGTTCCGCCTTTACCAACAATCCAACCATTGTTATCATCCTGAAAACTGATTCCGTAAAAATCTTTGGTTCCAACAACCTGATCCGTCCAGGTAGTACCATCAAAATGAACTACTTTCTTACTCAAGCCGCAGGCCCAGATGTTATTCTCTGAAACCATGGCCACATCATAAATATCGGTTTCAACATTGCTGATAACCTCGGACCATAAACCAGTTGTATAAATAGCTATTTTCCCGGAAGCACCAACTGCAACACCATGATTGGCATCAGCAAAACTAACACCAAGCAAATCACTATTAATCCCTGAAGATTGTGCAGCCCAGGAAGACCCATCATAAAACAGAATAGTGCCTGCGGTACCAACCGCATATCCGTGAGTAGCGTCAACAAAATAAACATCCTTTAAATCTTCAGTAACGCCGCTTTCGCTGGAAGTCCATGAAGTTCCATCATAATGCAAAATGACTCCCCCATCACCCACAGCCCAAATATCGGCTTCATTCAAAACAGTACCGGAGTTTAGTGAGGTGCTCACACCGCTAGCAATGGTGTGCCATGCATACTCCGTATCGATCTGAAACTGATATTTTGTAATTCCGGTAAGTGGGTTCCAGGTAATTTCAGGATCAGAATCCACCATGGCTCCATCACTTGGTTGCGAACGGAGCGATACGGTCCAGACAACCTGAAAGGAAAATGTCTGTGACCAATCAGAAGGATCATTCTGATCAAAGGCACGCACCCTCCAAAAGTACTGTCGGCCAAAAATCAGGTCCGTGGTTTGTACAGAGGTTAAGTCCGTCCGGGGAAAGGTAACTGCATCATTAAAATCGATATTAGATGCCAATTGAGCTTCATAGGTAATATCCAGGGTAATTCCTGTTACTGCCTGCCAATCGAGTACCACATCAGGCATTTGGTTTATTTTACCGTTCTCCGGGGCTTTAAGCGTTGGGGCATATATCTTTGTTTGTGCTGATAGTGCCAACGACATTAACATCAAAAAGCCCAACACTGAATAAATCTTTTTCATATCCTTCAATTTTATTATTTCAATCAAATTATTTCACGATAAATTTCTGCGAATACTTAGCATTCCCCACCATGGCAGTAATTACGTAAGTTCCTGTATTAAGATCATCCAGGTTTAGCTGGATCTTGTTATCCCCTTTATGAACGCTGGACGATTGCTGATCAACCTTTCGTCCCGTAATATCATATATGGTTAGTATTATATCAGCATTTTGATCAGCGGCCAATTCAATGGTGGCATGATCAATAACCGGGTTTGGATACATTTTAAGCTCGCGGATTTGGGAAATATCACCCAAATCATGCTCATCTATGGCAACCGGTTTACGATAAGTGTTCGAGCGCAAAAGTCCACGGCCAAAGGTAGCGGCATAAATAATTCCGTAGTTACTTGTTCCCGGGAAGACAACGGTCGAAATCTCCGAACCATTAACAAAAATCACGGTGTCGGCAACCTTTGCCACATTCTGCTGTTGTAGCTGGAATACAGGCACACTCCCCATCAGGCTGTCTTGTTTCACCCATTGAGATGAAGTACTATGAATATTTTCGTTCACAAAAACGCCATGCTCGGTTCCAATAATAGCCATGTCCGGATTAGTCATTTCGAGAATAGAAGAATAAACCGGCATCTGTGGCAGATTACTTTGTCTGCTGGTAAACACAGGAAATTCATCTAAACCATTCTCTGTAAAGAGAATATAATGTTCATTTCCATAATTGCCCAAAGTGACCATCACATTGTTAGGATTGCCGGGGTCTACAGATACGGAGGTGACTACCTGAGTAATTGGTGTTGTTGTACCAGGTATGTACAAAGGAATTTCCTGGGTTGCAACGATACATTCAGAACTATTTACATCAGCGCGGGCATAGTTATATGCTAAAGCCAGATTTGATAATCGATATAAACGTCCATCACGCATTCCAACAAACAAATGATTGGCATCAGATGAATAGGCCAAACATTGCGGGTCGCCAATAAAATTACTCACCGCTGAATTGGCTATGATAAACCACTCAGGCTCTTTGGCAAACAGGTGAAGCTCATTTGTCATCCCGACAACATTATCGCTTGCTATAAAAAGTCTGGAGGAAACAACATCACGAATCTTTAGCGAATCACCTATGTTTAAGTTAACATCGGTTGGGGTGGTATAATAAAAAGGCTGAAAGCTGTTTTTACTTAACACCTGTATGCGTGTACCACCTGGGATCACTTTTCTCGCGTGATAAACTAAGGAGTCGCGGCTGTTTGGGTTATCGAAACTCTCCCAAAGTGCCAATGGAGTATTAAAGAAGGTACCTGATAAGGTAAGTCCGTCTAAAAACTGACCTGAGTAAGTAAAGCCCGCGTCTTCAGTACGAAACAGATTACCTCCTCCACCACTAACGATCATAATTTTTTTGTTAATCATTGAAATGGCACAGGCTCCACCATCTCCGTTAAGTACCATCTCACCTTGTTTAGAAGTATTTCCGTCACCGGTTATAAGAATTGAACCATTGCCCTGGGCGCCACCAAGAACATAATTTTCCTGCCCCGATGCAGCTACATTATAAAACTGCGTTGTAAAGTAATTCCGGTTACTGCTTTGGTAGCTGTACACATTTGAAGTAACATTTCCGATAAAGACTCCGCCATCATTACCAACAAAAAAGGTATTGTTATAGCCAGGTCTGAAGGTAATGGCGTGTTGACTATAATGCATGTATGTAGGGGAGAAAATCCCGGTGAAATAATCAGAAACCGTAACCCAGGAATAGAACCCTGTTTCCTGACTTTTTGTACCTTCCCACAGATCAAGGCCCCCCAATAGAATTTTATTTGGATTATTGGGGAAAACTTTGATCACGTTATTGTACACACCGAGTCCATAAAAAACAACAACAGCGGGTGTACCAGGTAAAATAACTCTCCAGGTATCCCCTTTATCTTCTGATAAATAGATGCCGTAGTTTGATCCGAATTTGTTAATTACACTTGCGTACACAATGTTGGGATCAGAAGGTGCATAAGCAAATTCAATTCTCCGGACATCGCCGGCATCTGGTAAGCTTACCGAATCACCAGTAGATTTGAGCTTAAAACCATCAATAGCTCCATCCAATGAAACATAACATTTATTACCAATGGCAGCAATGACGCTTCCGCTCGAAGAAACCTGAACATCATAAGCGTTTTCTACTAAATCAGTCCCGGCAGTATCTTTTACTGTAACCCAGGATACACCTTTATCAGCACTAAATTTTAGTCCTGTATTGGTGGCTGCAAAAACGCCATTGGTTTCCTGGTTAACAGCCAACTCATTAATATAAGCCCAGTCGCTGGACATACTATTAAAAGTAGGTGCAGTGGCAGGCAGTAAGTGAAAGTTTTCACCATCAGTTGATTGATAAATACCCTGACCCATAAACCCGGAAGTATACCCCATTTCAGCCAAGCCAGAGAAATCCTGGGCATTGAACAGTTCGCCGGTACCGGCATAAATAACACCGTCAGCATCTTGCTCCATACAGCTAACATTCAGGTTATAAGATGCCTGATTAATTTTAGTCCAGGTGATACCAGTATTAATTGATTTCCATATTCCACCGGAAACTCCGGCTGCATACAGAACCGTGGAGGACTGATTTTGATTATCAAATATAATGGCCCTGGTCCTACCGCCAAAATTATCAGGTCCAAGTTGCGACCACTTTAATTGAGATTCGGCTCGTTGCGAATGGAATGCCTGAAGTTGATTTTGCACCTTATTATAATCTTCAGGTGTAATAACTCCGCTTGACTGATTGTTTTTAATCATAGCCAAATAATCCGAAGATGTCTTAATAGTTGTTACCACTGTGCCTTCTTCGTCGTTAATCAATGAGGCATAACCCCCACTTTTATAATTGACAAAACCCAGGATAATTCCTGCTAAAACAATGGTAATCAATACTAAGCTTAAAGGTAAATTTTTTCGTTTCATACTTTATTACTTTAATATGCTCATAACTATGGAATTCTTAAAAAGAAGGCACAATTTACAGCTTTTCTTAATATTTACAGCCTTATTGCGCAAATTTTTAATTGCTATTAATAACAAGACAATCAATAACAAAAAAATGGTGTATGCAGGTTGAAAAAAGAACTCTTTTTTCAAACAAAACTTATAGTGAGAAATTACAAAATAATGAATCAAAAAAAATCAAAACGCTTAATCACAAAAAAAAAGCTTGACCTTTTCAGGGCAAGCTTTTTTGGGTCTTTGGCGACGACCTACTTTTCCACCACAGGGGCAGTATCATTGGCGCAGGCAGGCTTAACTTCTCTGTTCGGAATGGG
>MEOL01000028.1 GCA_001769215.1 Bacteroidetes bacterium GWF2_41_31 | reverse complement strand
TTTTAACGAGTTTTAAAGATTGAACTTATCAACATAATGATGTGAATATCAGTTGATAATGATTGATTTTTTGAAAAATCAGCAGACCCTATATAAAGAGTCAAAAGTGCTCCATCGAAAAATGCATCTTTGTAAGCAAGCAGAAAAGAAAAGTCCCAATCGTATGTAAATGTGCCTTCCACGTTGTTTTAATATTTTAACCCATTAGCCTGTTTTAAAGGAATGTACGGTATATGATGATAAGTTTTCCACTTTTCATCAAGTTTTTCAAGTGTCCCATTCGCCATTAAAATGTAAATGGATGTGTTCAAAAAATTCAATAGATCATGTTCACCAAGCCTTGTTACAAATCCTCCAGGAACACTAGAAGGTGGATTATCAATGAAAATAGCTTTTACCTTTTTGGAATTTGCTTTAGCATATTGAACCACTGTCGGAACATCGTTGAGTGCAACATCTGCTCTTCCCAACCAAACATCATCTAATTGGTTAAATGCATCACCTGAGACTGGAATCTCATTGAAATTTTTACTTGGAACATTAGTTAGATATTTCTTGGCATATTCAGATGAAGTCCATCCCTTTGCAAGTGATATTATAATGTCCTTCCTATTTAAATCATTAAATGTTTTAAACCGATTATCATCCTTTTTTACAATACCTACTGCTAAACCAAAATAAGCATAAGGCACACTAAAACTAAATTCTAAAGCCCGAGGAATAGTCTGATAAACAGGATCTGCAATGATATCAAACTTACCAGATTGTAATTCAGTTTGAATTGTTTCCCAGTTAAACTGAACCCATTCAACCTTTAAGGAATCAGCCATATTAGCTATTTCATTTATTAAATCTACAGAATAACCTGTTACTCGTTTGCTGGGGTCTTTTTCATTTGGATTAATTATCGTATAAGGAGGAAAACCACCGTAACCAACTCTTAGTATTTTAGTTTTCTTAATTTCGGTGAAAGCATTCAATTTCTCAACGCTATTACTGCTATTATTTATTCTTCCTTTTACTTGCAATAAACTGATGTATACTAAAAGACTAATTATTACAGCAACAACAGAAATAAAAACTGAAATTTTTAAGTTTCGTTTTGTATTATTCTTACTTATGTTTTCATTTAGTTTGTCCATTGTTATTCTTATTTAAGGTTTGATAAATCAAGTTGAATTCCAATATTAAGTAAATTCTCGTTATCTTTTTTTAATGTCTTTAATGCTATTTGTTTAATATTATTCCAATGCTTATCACTTTTTTCAAGTTTTTCAAATGAGGGTAGACTAAAACCAATCCCTACCATGATATCCAAGTAATGATGTACCTTGATTATTTCAGCATTGATATTCATTTCCTCCATTAAAAATTCAATGATATAACTATATGAGAGGTCAAATATTATTGCAGAATATGCTTTTCTATCATGTTTATTGAACGCTTTTAACATTTTATAGTGTAATCTAAATTGATTTTCTTCAACCAAATCCAAATCACCATGAGGTTTTTTGAATTTATCTGCATATTCCTTAATGTGATTTTCATCTTCAACTGGCAACATTCCAATATCATGAGGATAAATAACTTTACTTATATCTGAGAGTTTATTCAATACATATGGATTTTCAGAATCCAAAATCATCAGGGGAATCAATTCATTATAAAGGTAGCCTGCAATAGTGATTAGTTCTCCCTGATTTTTATCAATACTATCTATTAAATCATCAATCCAATGATTACCACGTTTCATTTCATTTTTAGGAATCGGATTTGAAATTTCAAACTTGTGATGATTTTTTAAATTATTCTTTAGGCTATTATTATTTTGAGATGTTTTCAAACAACAATCGCTAGTGAGTATTATCCCCAAAGAACGATGAGCACCATAGTCAATAACACCCCAATAGTTTCTTCTCATTCTTGATAATAAAAAGGGGAATAGATATATTGCATTGTTAAGTATTGCTATTTCTGGTCTTTGCAGCGCATCAAAATATTTTTCCTTATCAGATGGTTTAAAGGGTTCACTTGTCCATAGATTGTTTTCATTTAAGTAATCATTAACCTCCTCCTGCATTTTGGTAACTCCTTGAAGATTTGTATAAGGATATTGAATTTTTACATCAAGGCTAATTTGACTTTCTTTAATTCGAGGGATATTAGAATTAATTTGAAACAATCTTGATTTAATACTTTCTTTTCGTGCAAAATTATTTCCGATAAAATCATTTCTCAAAGTTTTAATTGCTTCATTATAATTCTCATCAAAAGGTTGGCTTTCAATGCCAGATAAAATCTGTGACATTTTTTCAAAATCAATCATATTCACCCCGAAATCTTTAACAAAAATAGGGAAGAGACGTTTTCTATTTAAATTCAAATTAGCGCTTGAATCAATAGCTGAGAAAACAATAGATTCCAATTTATTAAATAAACCTGAAGTATCATTTCTTTTCCCGTTTTTAAAGGATATTGCAATAACAGTTCCAAACTCATCTGCCTCATCTATAAGATAATTTGTTGCAAGATTGTTCGTTAATCCTCCATCAAAAAAATCAGCTTGGATGCTCTCATTTCCAAAAAGAAACGGTATCCGACAAGAATGCAATATTTCATCAATAATTCTATTCTCAATAGGAGATGAAACGTTTTCTCTATTAGCAATATCGCTTTTTGTTATAATTAATTTCTTATTGGGTATTTCATTTATTTTTTTATTATAAAATTCTGGTATCCCATCTAATATTCTCCTTACGATATTTTCTTCCACGATCGGTTTCTCGAGCGGTAGCATTTTCCTAATTCTTTTTAATGCAAGAAATTTACCGAAAGCATTTCTATTGGAAAACTTTGTGAACTCTGAATAAGCAACATTGATTTTATTCTTCTTAATTTCTTCAAATTCTTTGGGTAATGTTTTAAAATAAAATCTCATCTTTTCACTTGGAATTTCCATTGCATACATGGAAGCCACAATAGATCCAGCAGAAGAACCGGCCACTCTAGTAACAATTATTTCTCCCTCATGTTCCAACTCTTGAAGAGCTTTTGCTGCGGCTATTAGTGCAAAAATCTTTGCTCCTCCACCCTGAAAAGCAAGTTGAACTTTAATTGGTTTCTTAAAATTCGTAATCATAGTATTTTTTCATTTTTCTGACAAACAATTGAATAATGAGAAAGAAGCGGATTCATAATTAATTATGATTTAAAATTAACCAATTTATAAATGGAAATGTTATTCATAGTAATTTTGCTAGTTCATCAGGGGTTATAGTCTCAAATCCGTATTCTGTTTTTAACCATTTTAAATTATTTTCACTAAACACTGACTTATTACCAGCTTTAGTCGCCGAATCTCTTGTACACATATAGTTACAGCCAAGGGCTATTGAAATTGAGACAGAATCCCCATCGGCCCATTCCGCCATTGCATTAGCTATATATCCCCATTCCTCATCAGGTGCAAGGTCAATGCCTTTAAACCAAAGATTATGATATTTTTCTCCTATAATTCTTATTTGATCAAAACCTGCATCTTTCGATTCTATCTTTTCTCCGACTTCAAAAAGTTTAGAGTGAAAGTTCTTTAACTCATCACCTATAAGTTTAAATCTTAAATCTTCAATTTCAGGATTGATTATTCCTGCAATTCTTGGGCAACGGATGATCCTAAACCCTAGTGAAATGGCATCCCTTAAATGCTCCGCTAAAATAGGATGATTTCCAGGATGGAAAGAAGAATCACTT
The DNA here is from genome assembly GCA_001769215.1 of Bacteroidetes bacterium GWF2_41_31. GTDB lineage: Bacteria > Bacteroidota > Bacteroidia > Bacteroidales > F082 > UBA6244. The sequence continues at coordinate 100,109 of MEOL01000028.1, read as the reverse complement.
TGAATAACTGCACTATTCTTGACAGATTTGTCTTGGATTGTATCTGTAAAAATAATTTTAGGTCTATATTTGGATATAAATTCTTTGCGATCTTTTCGTCTTATAGATTCAATTGTAAATACTGTCTCAGAGATATAAGGGATTATTTTTCCATCTTTTATTCCTTCTTTAATTTTCTTAAAAGCGATAAATGACGTATCATTTGGAAAATTGTCAGGTGAAGCAACATGTCTCCATACATTTGAATCAAATATTATCTTCATTGTTTTAGGCTAAAATTACAAATTATTAATACAGTGTAAGGGAAAATTTGGCTCTTTGGCTTTTGCGAAGCGTTGGCTCGTGTGTCGGGCAAAAGGCAATGTGCCAAATGTGGGACGGCGTTCTGTTTTTTTTTCTTGCGGGTTGGGATAAACTAAATCTTTTTTCAGTCATTGTCATTTCGTTTTTAATTCTCAAATCATTTCCTCTGTCGTTACATTGTCGCTGTGTCTTTCTACGCCTTGTTGGTAACGGGAAGCATATGCTTTGTGGCGGACCTTGAAAGACAAATCTTTCTGTCCACACCAATTTTTATTTGAAACTAAAATGTTCATTTTCAGACTAAAACCCGCCATAAAGTATATGCAGTGTTACCAAACGTTTTTTATTAAATTTCAAGTAATTCGGAAAGCAACACTCTGTATTTTTCCGAGTTGTCTTTAAAACTCTTATTCAACGAAAACCATAAAATAAACCCAATAGCCAATAATATAATCCCAGGAATAATAAATGATGTACTACTCAAAAATCCAGTCAATATTGATATTAGTCCCAGTCCAAAAAGAATTATCTTCGAAATTATCACAAGTGGATTTTGTTTAAACGAAATATCTACTTTACTGCAATTCTCTTTGTCGATTCTAGAAATTCCGCCTTTCACTATCACTAAATTCCGATGTAAAATTTGCTCTCCAAATTGGATTCTTTTTCTAAGATTGAAGGACAAAATTTCGTTTTCTTCTTCCTTAATGTTTAATGTAAATGTTCCACTTTTTGAAATTTCAGATTTCAATTGCTCAATAATCTGTTGTGGTTCTTTATTTATTTTAAAACTCAAGTTTTTCATTTTTCTTCATTTTAAAATGTTTGGTAACGAGTGGATAAACTCACCTCTAGCAGTTATTTATCTATTACCCTTTTTTTTAACCTCTTTATAATTAATAACCTACCCATTTTCAATCGTTTAAAATTAGTTAAATCGGTTTCTTTCTACTTCATTGTAATTGGATCATCGGGTGTTTGGTGGGGTAAATCTAGGAATTAATTGTATTGGTTTGATTTTTAGGGTCAATCTTTTGGTGATTTATTTTTGGGTGGTGGGGAGTTATGGAGATTGATCCTACTTCTAAAATCATCATTCCTTGATCGATATTCGATATTTAATTTTTATTTCGATTTGAACACCGAACACCGAATTTAGAATATCGAAAATCATCATTCCTTGTTCGATGTTCGATAGCTTGACTGCCGGAGGCAGTTCAATTATTAAGTCTTTTTTGAACGCCGAACACCGATTAACGAATTTCGAATGTCGAAGTGGTGTCACTTCAAATTTCATCATTCGTTAATCGATATTCAACATTCAAATTTTTTTTTTTTTTTTTGAACACCGAACGCCGAACTGTCTCCGATAGACTAGACAAGCTCATTACCGCTGCGCTCAATCTCGAAAGAGTCAGGAAAAAAGATTAAAGCAACACCAACAGGCTTTAGATGGTCCTGTAGGCCCATGGATTGGGCATGAAATCATCCTCATTGATGGCCTCCGGGTTTTTATCCCGGTAGTCGAAGTAGGGGAGTCGGTCCACCTCCGTTTCCTGGTTCCAATAAGAAGGGGAAACACGTCCTCCATCGGGACGTCTTAACATTTTTCCAAAAACGCTGATGACGGGATTAAACACCAAATCGGTAACGCCCAACACAAAAGTGTCCGACTGGCCTTCTACACCCGCCAACTTAGCCACTTTTACCTCAAATTGATTGTATGTCAGGAGTTCGGATAAGAACCTGACCCGCTCAGGGTTTAAACCTGATTCCACCAAAGTACAAAGTACACCATCGATTTCCTGGACTATATGTTTTCCTTTATTTAATGACATAGCGTTTTGATTCAAAAAATTTACATTCCAATGCTGAACATCCTGATAAACTCGTAAAGCGGGCTGTACAAGCCGATGGCAAAGATCCCGACCATACACATCAGCAAACCGATCCGTGTAGTTAACCCGCTTTTAAAATAGGCAATGGGATTTTCGCTGTTGTTGATAAACATGGCTTTCACGATCAGCAGGTAATAATACAACGAAATGGTGGCGTTGATTACGGCGATAAAAACCAGCCAGTAATAACCAGAGTTGGCCGCGGAGGCGAACAGGAAAAATTTTCCAAAAAACCCTGCTACAGGTGGGATTCCGGCCAGCGAAAACAGCGATAACATCATCAACAGGCTCAGGTTTGGGTTGGTTTTGTATAACCCGTTGTAGTCGTCCATATTTTCTTTTCCGGTGGCTACCGAGATGGCCGAAACCACACCGAAGGCCCCCAGGTTGGTGAATATGTAAATCAAAACAAAATACAGTACTGAGGCCATGCCCATAACACTGCCGTCAATAATCCCCAACAGGATAAATCCGGCTTGTGCAATGGAGGAGAAAGCCAGAAAACGTTTCAGGTTCTTTTGCCTTAACGCAAACAGGTTACCAATGGTCATGGTTAAAATGGCCATCACGTACAGTAGGTTTTTCCACATGGGTGCGATGGAGTGGAAAACCGTGTACAACACTATGGTGAGAATAAATACGGCGGCTCCTTTTGAAATCACCGACAGGTAAGACGACACATTGATGGGTGCTCCTTCGTATACATCGGCGGTCCACAAATGGAAGGGTACCAACGAGATTTTAAATCCCATGCCGGCAAAGAAAAAGATAAAGCCTAAGGTATGCAAGGGTGTGTTCATAAAGGCGATCGACATTTCGGGGAAATACAACGAACCAATGGTTCCGTAGAGTACCGAAAGGCCATAAAGCATGATTCCTGATGACAAGGCCGAAGAAAGAATCAATTTGATACCTGCTTCAGCGCTGATGTTTTTGGCACGGTCGTATGCAGCCAGGGCGGCAATTGGGATGGTGGCGAGTTCGAGCCCGATGTAAAACATCAGGAAATGCCCTGACGAAATCATGAAGTTCATCCCGATGAGCGTTGAGAGTATCAATAAATAAAACTCACTGACTTTGTTTTCGTATTCCGGTTTTTTAATCCATTCGGCCACCTGCAGAAACAGGATCAGGGTTCCGATATTCAGGATGTTTTTCATCAGTACAGTCATGTGGCTGGTTTGATACATGCCTCCGAAGAGGGTTCCTTCAGGAACAGGGAAAAAACCAACAATGGTGGTGATCAACATCAGGATGATGGACAAGTTGATGATGCTCCTTTTATTTTCTGTCGATAATTCGGCAATTAAAATAATCAGCAGCGCGATGGTCAGCATGATTTCATGCCTCATCAAAAGAAAACTTTCCAGGTTCATATCTTTAAAATTCGGTTATTTAACAATTGCCTGCATCAGCTGGTTTACAATGGGGTTCAAACTGTCGTTGATCATGTCTGAAAGCCACAGCGGTGCCAAACCGATACCGGCGATGGCGAAAATGAGTACGCCGGTCGAAACACGTTCATACCAATGAGCATCATCCAGTTTTAAAAAGTGTTCATTGGTAATTGGCCCATAGAGAATTTGTCCCACCACCCTTAAAATATACACCGCTGTGATAACGATGGAGGCGGCTGCCGTGATGGTTAGGATGCGGTGGAACAGGTCAGGATGTTGAAAGGCACCAAAGAAGATGGTCATTTCAGCAACAAATCCACTTAATCCGGGCAACCCCAGATTAGCCAGACCTGCTATTACATAAGAGACAGAAAGAATCGGCATGACCTTCATGAGTCCACCCAATTGGTCGATCATTCGGGTATGTGTTCTTCCGTAAATCATTCCGATTAAAGCGAAGAAAAGGGCTGTCATCAATCCGTGTGAGATCATTTGGAGGATGGCCCCGTTGAGTGCTGCCTTGTTCATCATCAGGATGGCAAACAAAACCAGTCCGCAGTGGCTTACCGATGAATAGGCATTGATATATTTTAAGTCTTTCTGGAAAATGGCGCCAAAGGCTCCATAGACCACGCTGATACTTGTCAGGATTAAAAAGATCCAGGCCATTTCCTGAGCTGCATCGGGCAATAAAAACATGGCTACCCTAAAGGCGCCGTAGCCGCCAAGTTTCATCAGAACGCCCGCGTGAAGCATAGAAACGGCAGTGGGGGCGGAGGCGTGACCGTCCGGCGACCAGGTATGAAATGGGAAAAGTGCTCCCAGCACACCAAAGCCGATGAAGGTCATGGGGAAAAACATGCGCTGGGCATCCATCGGGATTTTTACTTTGGCAATTTCCATGATGTTAAAAGTGAGTTCGCCGCCCCCTGCGTTTGAATTGAAATAAATTCCCAAAATACCAACCAGCAGCAGTGCCGAGGCACCCATCAACATCAGGGTGAGTTTCATGGCCGAATACTCTTTGGGGCCGGTTCCCCAGATTCCAATCAAAAGATACATGGGAATCACCGCTACCTCATAAAACAGGAACATGGTAAAAAGATCGAGTGAAATGAAGAACCCGAATACCCCGGAAGAAAGAAAAATCAGTGAAATAAAAAACTCCCTCGGCAAGAAATCGACCTTCCAGGAAGCAAATACACCGGTCAGTACCACGATTCCTGTCAGCAGGATCATGGCCACCGAAATTCCATCAACACCAACGATGTAGCTAATATTTAAACTTTCGAACCAAACATAGGAATGCGAGAAAAGCATCTCCGCGGCATTGCCAGCTTTTCGTTCGGCCAGGTACATAAAAACCAGAGCCACGGCTAAAACCAACTGGATGCTCATGCCAACAGCCGAAACCAACCTTGTTTGCTTCATGTTCTTTGTGAAAACAATACCAATAATGGTTAACACGGGAACAACTACGAATAGGGTTAAAAAATCCATCTTATATACTAGTTAAACAAAAAGTAAACAAATGTGAAAGTTAAAATAATCACGCCTGAAATAAATATGAACCCGTATTTCTGCAACTGACCTGATTGTAATCCTTTAATTTGATCAGAGGCTAAATTGGTTACCCAGGCAATTCTGTTCATGGAAGCATCCACTACATGGCGGTCGAACCAGGCTATGGGTTCCGAAACACGGTCGAAAATAATTTTCTTGGTAACAAAAAGGTACACTTCATCGATGTAGAATTTGTTAAATGACCACTTGTACGGAGAGCTGAGTGTCGTAGCCAATTGGTCGGGGATAGCGGTTTCTTTTTTGTAAAAAACCCAGGCCAGGGCAATGCCAGCCATGCCAATGAGCACAGAGGGAATAGCTACCAACCAGTTCGTGTGCAGTGTAAATGCCTCACCGTTTGAAGTCACCAGGTCGCTAAAAGGAATAAAACCTGTGAACATGGAAGCCAACGCCAGTACCATTAGAGGAATGGTCATGGTGAACGGTGACTCGTGTGGTGTATGGTGATAATGCGTGCTTTTGCCCCAGAAAACATTGAAATACAAACGGAACATATAAAAAGCAGTGATGCCGGCAACGGCGTATTCAACAAAGAAAAGGAACCTGTTGCTCTCGAAGGCGGCTACCAGAATTTCATCTTTGCTGAAGAAACCTGAAAATGGGGGAATCCCTGAAATTGTCAAACAAGCGATCAGGAATGTTATGTGTGTGATGGGCAGGTATTTTCGTAATCCACCCATTTCGTTCATGTTGTTGGTGTGCACGGCATGGATGATAGCCCCTGCGCCAAGGAAAAGCAAGGCTTTAAACATGGCATGTGTAAACAAATGAAACATGGAAGCCATGTAACCAAGGCCATGTTCTCCGCCATAACCTGAAACCCCAAGCGCCAGCATCATGTAACCAATCTGCGACATGGTTGAGAAAGCCAGCACCCTTTTTATATCGGTTTGCGTACAAGCAATAACTGCGGCAAATAGTGAGGTAAACCCGCCAACATACGCGACGATGGTCAGTGCATCGGGAGCTACAAAAAAGTACAGGGGAAACAAACGGGCTACCAGGTAAACACCGGCAACCACCATGGTGGCCGCATGAATCAGGGCCGAAACAGGGGTGGGGCCTTCCATGGCATCGGGCAACCAGATGTGTAGTGGGAACATAGCTGATTTACCGGCACCTCCCATGAAAATGAGGGTAAGTGCCCAGGTGAGTGCCGATATTCCCATGAAAGTCAACGAGGTGCCTTGTGTAATCAAAGCCCCTTGTGGATCGGTCAACGTGACAAAATCGAAAGTCCCGCTGATGTACGACAACGTCAGTATCCCGACAAGGAAACCCAGATCGGCAAACCGGGTGACGATAAATGCTTTTTTTCCTGCCGAAACGGCGGAAGGTTTTTCGTAGTAGTAACTGATGAGCAAATACGAAGACACACCAACCAGTTCCCAAAAGATGTACATTTGGAAAATGTTCGGAGCCACCACCAAACCCAACATCGAGAAACTGAACAAAGATAAAAAGGAGTAAAATCGGGAAAATCCTTTATCGCCTTTCATATAACCCATGCTGTAGATGTGAACCATTAACGAGACAGTGGTAATGACCACCATCATCATTACCGAAATAGGATCGAGTAAAATACCCAAATCGACATGCAGTTTCTCGGTGAGGTGAATCCAAACGGTATGAAAAGGGATGATCTTCTCGAAAACACCGGCACCCGCCTCCCGGTTAAAAAAATATTGATATGCCGTAAAGTAGGATAGCACGGTAACTACCGACAACCCCAGGGTACCAATATAGCCCGACAGGACCGGCTTCATTTTCCCGCTTGTAAGTCCTAGCAACAGGAACAGTATAAATGGAATCAGCGGAATTAATATGGTAAAACTAAAATCAATCATTGTAAGTCGATTCGTTTAAATTTCTATTTGTCTTACTAATCCTTATTAAAATTTCATGGTGTCGACCCTTTCCACATCAATGTTGGAATATCTTCGGTATACGCTGATTATAATGGCAATGGCTACAGCGGCTTCGGCGGCGGCAACGGCAATAATAAACAGTGAAAAGAAATGTCCCTCCAGTTGATCTGGGAATAAATACCGGTTAAAGGCAACAAAGTTGATGTTTACCGAGTTGAGGATCAATTCGACCGCCATTAAAATGGTGATCAGGTTTTTCCGGGTCAGGAACCCGTAGATGCCGATAAAAAACATCAGGGTACTGACGACAAGGAAATACGACAATGGAATTTCTGATAGCATATTATTTTGATTTTTCTTTTTTAGCAATGACGATAGAGGCCACCATGGCTGCAAGCAGCAATACACTGATGACTTCAAAGGGCAGCACATATCCGTTCTTTTCGTAGCTGAGCAAACTGGTGCCAATGAGCTCCATGTCAGGGTTTTGGGAGGTGGTTACCACCGTGTCGAAACCGAAATCAAGGATGGTCATAATACTGAGCAAAGCTCCTGCAGCAACAGCCAGGGCCGAAAACACCATTTTCTTCACTCCAAGGGGTTCAAATTTTTGGCTGATGTGGCTCGTGAGTAAAATTGAAAAAATGATTAAAACGACTATCCCACCGGCATACAGCGTGAGTTGTACCGCTGCCAGAAACTGGTAGTTCAGCATGAAATAGATTCCTGCCGTGGAAACCAGAACAAATAACAAATATACAGCGGCCCTTAAAATGCGACGGCTGGTCACTGTCAACACCGAGAATAAAAGAATCATTCCCGAAAACAGGTAAAACATCAGTTCATGAATGCTCATTCTACAACCCCTTTCTTTAGTACCGATCCCGGTTGGTTTAATACTTTGGTCAATTTTGCACGGTCGAACACGGCATGTTCAAAGGTCTGATCCATGATAATGGCATTTGAAGGACAGGTCTTTACACATAGGTTGCAAAAGGTGCACATGCCCAGGTGATAGATGTGCTTCGACAGCACTTTCTTTTTCTTCCCATCGGGCAACACCTGCATTTCGCTGATGATTTCGATGGAACCGTTGGGACAATTCATTTCACAAATACCGCATGCCGTACATTGGTGTTCGTTGTTTTCGTTGTGCGGCATCACCACTTCCCCTTTAAAACGGTCGAACATTTTCAGGGTGTCGCGGTTCTCCGGATATTGCTCGGTAACAATCTGGCCCGGATGAACAAAGTAATAACCAGTAACTTTCATCCCTTTTAAAAGGCCCAGGATTGCTCCAAATATCTCTTTAAAATAGTTAATAATACTCTTCATAACTTAAAAATGCCAGCCCATTAATACTACAAATGCCATGACCAGGATATTGACAAGGTTGATTGGAAGCAAATATTTCCACTCAAGTGTGAGGAGCTGATCGATCCTCAGTCGCGGGAAAGTCCATTTAAACCACATCATGATAAAAATGATGAAGGCGGTTTTGCCGATATACCAGAAAACAGGAGGAAGGTAATCCATGATGTTGTTAAACGCTTCCCATCCGCCTACATGGAAAGGCATCCACCCGCCTAAAAAGATGGTGGCCGCTATGGAGGCTACGATAAACATGTTCATGTATTCGGCCAGGAAAAAGAAAGCGAATTTAATCCCTGAATACTCGGTATGGAAACCGGCTGTGAGCTCCGATTCGGCTTCTGCCAGGTCGAAAGGACCCCGGTTGGTTTCGGCGGTAGCGGCTACTAAAAATACCAGGAAGGCAATCACAGCAGGAATATGTCCTGTAAAAAGAAACCATCCATCGCGCTGGCCTTCCACGATGGTGGAAAGTTGCAAGCTGCCTGCCAGCACCACAATGGTAACGAGCGAAAGCCCTACCGACAGTTCATAGCTTACGATCTGTGCACCACTACGCATGGCACCAATCATCGAATATTTATTGTTGCTCGCCCATCCTGCAATTAAAATGCCCACTACACCCATGGACGATACCGCCATGATGTAAAAAATGCCGATATTGAAATCGATGGCATGAAGTCCTTTCGCGAACGGGATGGCGGCGATGGCCATGAAAGAGGCAATGATGACGATGAATGGTGCGATGTTAAAAAGCAATTTGTCTGCGTTCTTTATGGGAATCAACTCCTTCATCAACAGCTTGATGAGGTCGGCAATGGTTTGGAAAAATCCGTATGGGCCTACCCTGTTGGGGCCAACCCTGCATTGCATAAAAGCACAGACTTTGCGTTCAGCATAAACCAGGTAGAGGCCAACAACGGCATAAAACGCCAGGATAGCGATGCCGATAATAACCATCTCGATGGCAACTGCCCAAAAGGGAGAAAAATTCTCCATCAACAGTTGATCGAAGCTGCTGGTAAATGAGCCCAGGTCGTAAATATCAAATTTCATCTGTTATTATTTTCTCAGTTAATTCGTATCTTTTTATCTGTCCATGTCGGGAATCACATAGTCCATAGAGCCTCCGATAGCAATCAGGTCGGCAATTTTTTGTCCTGAAGCCATGGTATCTATTACGGCCAGGTTGCTAAAATTTGGCGACCTGAATTTCATCCTCAGCGGGTTTTTGTTCCCGTCACTTACAATGTAAACCCCAAACTCACCACGTACGGCTTCAACGCGGGTATAATATTCGCCAACGGGCAATTTGATGATGGGTTTCATTTTTAAGGCAAAATCACCTTCCGGGATATTGTCGATCAGTTGTTCAATAATCGACATCGATTCCCACATTTCATCCATGCGCACCCGGTAACGTGCAAACGAGTCACCTTCGGTATATAAAATTTCTTTGAAATTTACTTTTGAATAAGCGCTGTATGGCTGATGCTTGCGCACATCGCACGAAAATCCGGATCCACGGCCCGAAGGACCGGTTACCCCATAATCGATGGCCTGTGCTTTGGTTAATAATCCTACCCCTTTTGTACGTTGTTGCATGATGGGATTCCCTGTCAAAAGGTCATCGTATTCGGGCAGCTTCTTTTTGAAATATTGAATGAAATCCTTTACGTCTTTTTGAAAATCGGGTTGAATGTCATACATCAGCCCTCCGGGCACGTTGTAGCTCAACAGCAACCTGGCACCGCACGATTTTTCAAAAATATCCAGAATTTTTTCCCGGTCGCGCAACCCATAAAAAAAGGATGTCAATGCACCCAAATCCATTCCGAAAGCACACCACCAAAGTTGGTGGGAAGCGATCCGGTTTAATTCTCCCATGATCGTACGGATGTACTTTACCCGCTCGGGGACTTCCACTCCCAGTGCATCTTCAACGGTGAGGCAAACGGCCTCGTTAAGGATATGTGCCGAAAGATAATCGAGCCTGTCGGTGAGATGGATTGATTGCTGATAGGTTATCTTCTCACACATTTTTTCAATGCCCCGGTGGATATACCCCAACTGAGGTTTCACTTCCATTACAGTTTCTCCCTTGAGTTTCAGCATCATCCTTAAAACACCGTGTGTTGAAGGGTGTTGAGGACCCATATTGATGGAGAACTCTTGTTCTTCTAACTTTCCTCCAATAATTTCTTCTGCCATAGCCATTACCTTTCAACAATATTTACGGTGTCTGTGTAATCTTTCCTTAACGGGAATCCGACCCAGTCGTTGTCAAGAAAAATTTTGCGAAGATCGGGATGGTTATTAAAACCGATACCGAAGAGATCGAAAATTTCCCTTTCGTGGTATTCGGCTCCCATCCATACATCGCACACAGAATCTACCATGGGATTTTCCCTGTCGGTGATTTTTGTTTTGATGACGATCTGATGCCTGTAGGTGGTGGAGTCGAGGTGATAGACCATCATGAAATGATCGCCAAAGTCCACGGCACTTTCACAGAAGAGGTAGTCGAACAAGGTTTCGTTTGTATCCTTCAGGAATTTGGCCAGCGCGTGAATCTGATCATTCTTAACTTCCGCGGTCAGAAACTGCTTGTCGGTTGCTATTTCAGCATCCGGCATGAACTTAAGAATGATTTCTTCCAATTTTTCTTTTTCCATTTAACAGAATCTGTTTAGTTTATAAATCAGCGGCGGTTTTGTTCGGTTGTCCAAACGACTCCAATTGAATCTTGCGCTGAAGCTGCATCACACCGTAAAGCAATGCTTCCGGACGGGGAGGGCAACCGGGAATATATACATCCACAGGAATCACATGGTCGGCACCTTTTATCACGTGGTACGAGTTATAAAAAAACGGACCACCTGAGATGGCGCATGCGCCCATAGCGATAACATATTTTGGATCGGCCATTTGATCGTACAACCGTTTCAACACCGGGGCCATCTTGTTGGTAATGGTACCCGCGATAACGATTACGTCCGCCTGGCGTGGACTGGCACGGTACACTTCGATGCCAAAACGGGCAAAATCGTGCCTTGAAGCACCGGCCGCCATCATTTCGATCCCGCAACAGCTTGTCGCAAAGGTCAGTGGCCAGATAGAATTCGATCGTCCCCAGTTTATCAGTGAGTCAACGGTTGAAAGCAACACGTTGCCACCTTCTTTTTTAAAGAGCTCCAGGGTTTCATTGTCCTTGAAGTCCTCGTGTTTCATCGATTTTATTCCCATATCAACGCGTGTTTTTTCCAGGCATACAACAAGCCCAATCCAAGGACAACAAAGAAAATGACGATTTCGATAAAGGCCGTCATGCCCATTTGTTTCATTACCACTGCCCAGGGAAAAATGAAAACAGTTTCTACCTCGAATACGAGGAAAAGCAAGGCGAAAAGATAATACCCCACGTTAAACTGTAACCAGGTTACACCTTTTGTTGGAACGCCACATTCGTACGACTCGGATTTTTGGAAATTTTTTGAAGTTGGTGCAATAAAGGTAGAAAACAGCACTGCTCCACCAACCAGAACGAGCGCTACTATAAAAAACAGGATTAAACTTTCACTGGTCATTGTAATAATTTCTAGTTTAAGTATCGTTCAAAAAAACTTTGCGAAAGTATACAAACAATTAATTACATATATGCTTATTGTTAACAATGTCGCTAATTTAAAACTAGTCAAAATAAAACTATCGGACGATTAATCCGATAGTTTTATAAAATACTCGTGAATGATATCGACAGGTGTCCGGTTTACTCTTGTTTTGGTCCCGGTTTGATTTCCTCTCTGTCGTATAGGCAGCATCCCGGAAGATCGTTGTAGACTTCATCTTTGGCTTTTAGCTGTTCGGTGTCGTGACCTACATTGACAATGGCTTCTTTGATTTTCTCAACATCCGTTTTAGTGTCATCAAAGGTCACCTCGATCATTTTGGTTACCTTATCCCATGTGGCAACACTAACGCCTTCAACAGATTTCGCTGCTTTTTCGATGCGGCTTTTGCACATTCCACAGTTGCCATACACCTTAAATGATTCGGTTTTGTTGTCGGCGAAAACCGCAGTGGTTCCGAAAAGGAACATCGCCATCAGACTTAATATTTTTAATTTCATGGTTTTTTTGATTATGTTGGTTATTGTTATTGGTTTATTTTGGTACCGGTAAATACTTTTGTGATGTTAGAATTGGTTGATCATTGATTTTTTCTTTTTTAATTCATATTATAAGCCCCACTTTGATAAGCATTCCACAAGGCATAATCTTGCGGGAGCGAGTGAGAGCAAGATTTTTGTTTTATTCATTTGTTTAGTTGTTTAAGTTGCTGAATATCCAGTAAATCTTTTGGTCGTCCGGCTTTAATTTTACTGGTTATTAAGTCGTTAAAACTCAACACATTCCAACGAAGTAACTTTTCGCCATTAATTTCAACTTTTTCGGAATCAGCATAAGCTTCTTCAAATGCTTTATTGATGGAGAAACGTGTAATTAGCTCTAAATTTAAATCAACAGGAGAAAACTTAATGGAGATGTTTTGCTCTTGTCTTTTTACTGCTTCTGGAAAATCTTCAATTTCATAGTTCATTTCTTTAAAAACGGCAATTAGTTTATTTAAATTATCAGTTGTCGTGTCGATCCAAAAATCTACATCTGCCGAATGGCGTTGATAGCCATAAAAATTTACGGCTCCACCACCAACCATAATCATTTTTACCTGATGTTTGGTTGACAATTCAATAAAGGTATTAATATTTTCTTGCCACTTATTTTTCACAATTATTTTGTTTCAATAATTATTTCAAAATTGTTATTCTTTACTTTTTTGCTTTTAATTGTAAGCCAGTTACTTTTTTCCATTAACAACAAAAACCGATAAAACCGCTCAATAGGACTCAATGCCAAAAATTCGGTTTGCTGAACCTTGTTGCTTTCTTCTTTTGTTGTGTAGGTTATTTTCATTTATTTTTTCTTTACTCCGTCATTAAGTGGCACGAAGCAATCTTTCTACTTTTGTGACTGTTCGGGTACAAATATACGAAAAGTTATTAACAATTGTCCCGATACTATAGGGATGAATAAATTACTTTCAAGATTAAAACTACCTACAAAAATTAGAAGCTATATCTCTCGATTCGCAATCAAAAATATGCAGTACTTTATGCTATCGAACAAGCGTTATTAGGAAAACCTATCGTTTTAGCCTAACTAACTACCCAAACAGTAACTATTTTTTGTGCATTACATATTTCTGATTCTCAGCGCATTTGCTATTACCGATATAGAGCTAAAACTCATTGCGGCCGCAGCAATTATCGGGCTTAACAACAGTCCGAAAAACGGAAACAAAACGCCTGCTGCCACCGGCACCCCGATTGAATTGTAGACGAAGGCGAAGAAGAGGTTTTGCTTGATGTTCCTCATTACTTTGCGGCTTAGATCCCTGGCCCTGACAATCCCATTCAGGTCGCCTTTAACCAGCGTGATTTCGGCGCTTTGCATGGCAATGTCGGTTCCTGTCCCCATGGCGATGCCTACGTTGGCTTGTTCGAGGGCAGGGGCATCGTTTATTCCATCGCCTGCCATGGCCACCACGTGACCTTCTTTTTGTAGTTCTTTTACTTTTTTAAATTTGTCTTCGGGCAGGCAATCGGCAGTAAACCCATCCAGTCCCAGTTCATCGGCGACTGCTTTGGCCGTAAATTGATTGTCGCCGGTGAGCATGTGTACTTTTAGGCCCATTTTTTGCAACTCCTTTATGGCTTTTGCCGAACTTTCCTTGATTTTATCTGAAACCGTTACAATGCCTTCAACCTTGTTGTCAATGAGCAGGTACATCACCGTTTGTGCTTTCAACTGCCATTCTTTAACAATTTTCTTATTGTCTTCATCCAGGTTTGCCCGAAATTCATCTACCAGTTTTTGGTTTCCCAAAGCAATCGTTTTCCCTTTATAAATTGCCTTGACCCCTTTACCTGTAGCCGACTCAAATTTGTCCATTTTTATCAGTTCCATGTGTTTTTCTTTTGCCCCGGCAACTATAGCATCGGCAAGCGGATGTTCGCTATTGGCATCGATTGAGGCAGCCAGTTTTAAAATCTCGTCATCTGATATTGAACCAAAGGATTGATAATTTTTAAGGCTGGGTTTTCCTTCGGTGATGGTACCGGTTTTGTCAATAATAAGAATATCCACCTTATTCATTTCTTCAATGGCTCGGGCATCTTTTACCAGCACGCCGGCCTGTGCCATCCGTCCCGATCCAACCATAATTGACATGGGAGTTGCCAGTCCCAAAGCACACGGACAAGCGATAATTAAAACTGCCACTGCGTTTACAAAAGCATACACATAAGCCGGTTCTGGTCCCCAAAGGACCCATACACCGAAGGTGATGATGGCGATAGAAATCACCACCTGGACAAAATATTTGGCAACAATATCGGCCAATTTCTGGATGGGAGCCCTCGAACGACTGGCATGGTTTACCATTTCGATAATTTGTGAAAGTAAGGTATCACTGCCTACTTTTTCGGCTTTCATTTCAAAGGCTGTTTTCCCGTTGATGGTTCCACCTGTAACTTTATCGCCTTCCGATTTTTCAACCGGAATGGGTTCACCGGTAATCATACTTTCATCAATCACCGCCTCTCCTTTATAAATACTGCCGTCAACAGGAATTTTTTCGCCGGGCTTCACTTTTAAAATATCTCCAACCTTTACCTCTTCCAGCGGGATTTCGATTTCTTCGCCATCGCGGATAACTCTCGCCACGGGCGGAATCAATCCCAGCAACGCCTTGATAGCCGAATTGGTTTTGCTGTGGGCACGCAATTCGAGTACCTGGCCCATCAGCACTAGAGTTAAGATGACCGAGGCTGCCTCAAAATACAGGTGGACATGGCCGCTATGATCTTTAAACTGCTCAGGAAAGATGGATGGGAACAGCAGTGCGAAAACACTGAAAAGGTAAGCCGCGCCCACTCCGATGGAAATAAGTGTCCACATGTTGGGCGAGTACCTTCGTATTGAATTCCAGCCCCTGACGAAGAATTCCCAACTACAGTAAAAGACCACAGGTGTAGCCAATGCAAACTCAACCCAACCCCAAACATTTTTGGGCGCGATGCTTTCAAGGTGTAAAAAACTGACCATATCCGACATGGCGATAATAAACACCGGTATACTTAAAGACAGGGCTATCCAGAACTTTTTAGCCATCTGTTTGTAAGCTTTTTCTTCTTCGTTGGTTTCTACTCCTTTTTCCGGAACCAGGGTCATGCCGCATTTAGGGCAGTCACCCGGATGGTCTTGTCGTATCTCCGGATGCATGGGGCAGGTATACATGACTTTTGAATGGGTCGCACTTGCTTCTTTATTAAGATGCATGCCGCATACCGGGCATTCACCAGGCTTATCATAAGTTTTATCGCCTTCGCAGTGCATCGGGCAATAGTATCGGGTAATATTTTTAGTTTCCATGGTTATCTTTTAATTCGATTGCAATAGTAAGTTGTCAGAAGTCGTTAAAAAATTAAACCACAAGGGTTTGCTGAGTTATATTTTATGTTACTTTCTCGTCGAAAGCGTTCCAGATTCGGGAGAAGGTGGAAAATGAAAAGTGGACTCCTATTTCCCAGGTTGAAATCCCGGGTTACCATAATGGCTATGCCAATGGCCTTCAGGAGAACCCGTGTTAAAGCATCACATACAGGATTCATAGCGAAACGCTGTGATCCATTTTATGATTGATTATCAGATTTCCCGTTGTTCCTGTGATTCATGTATTTAACCACAACCAAAACAACAACAACCAGGGCGATAATGCCGAAAATCCATCCGTAGCCATATCCATGCCCCATACCCCAATCATTATTCATTCCATCCATCATGATTTCATCTTTTAAGTATGATTAATCAGTTAATTTAGTCTTTCAATTGCTTTCTTCAATTTTTGTTGAATTTCGGTAGCAACGGCTTTTACTTTGGGGTTTTCGATGGCGGTCATCGAAGCAACGGGATCAATGGCTGCTACCTCCACTTCATTATTGCCCAAATCCTGCACAATGACGTTACAGGGGAGCATCACCCCGATTTTATCTTCTTCCAACAAGGCCTTGTAGGCATAAGCAGGATTGCATGCCCCAAGGATTCTGTACTTTCTAAAATCGATCTCCAGTTTTTCTTTCAACTTATCGTGAATATTGATTTCAGTAAGCACTCCAAACCCTTCTGTTTTCAATGATTCGGTTACGAGCTGAACAGCTTGTTCAAAACCTGCGTTTATTTTTTTGCTGATATAATACTTCATAGCTGTATATTTTAATCTTTATTATCGTGTTGATTTTCCGATTTTTTCCCTGATTCCATCATATGCATACGCCCTTCTTTTGCGGACATTCCTTTTTCATTCATCATTTGCATGCACTTTTGCATCATTTCAGGATGTTGGGCCATCATATCTGTCATTCTATCGCGCATGGTTGAATCTTTTTCGCACATCTCCATCATATTGCTCATCATCTTTTGCATCATTTCGGGGTTGTTCTTCATCATGTTCATCATATTTTCATGACCCATCATCTGATGGTCGCCTTTCATGTCCATTTTAACATCCTGAGGTTTCATCTGACTATTCTCATTCATCATCATCTTGGCATGTTGGTTACCTTTCATCTGGTTCATAAAATCCATCATCAGCTCATGATCGTTCATGATGGTATTAAACACCTCTTTTCGCGTTTCCGGTTTATCCAGTAGTGTTTTGATTTCTTTACTTTGCCCCAGTCCGTTAAACGTTAACAAGGTGATCATTGTAAGAGTTAGCGCAAGTGTTTTCATGGTAATAAATTTTTTAAGAGTTCATGTTAATTAAAATCGAATGTGTCGAAGGAGTTTAATGGTGCGTATGCTTTTAGCCAACGGGGGCCAGATACATGTTGCACACCGGACATCTTCCTGGTGCATTGTAGGTTTTGTCACCTTCGCACTTCATAGGGCATTGATACGTTGTTTTTAAGTGGGCAGTATCTTCCTCTTGATGGGAATGTTCGGCCCCGCCACAACAATCGTGATGTTGGTGATGCTCGCTTTTTGTTGCAAAGCCCTTGAATATTTCACGTAGTTTTTTCATCTTGAATTACTTTTTAGTTATTAGATTGCAAAGGTATTATGAAAATAGCCAATAGTTGTTACACAATTTCTTGATTCTTTTATATGATTCCTTGATTTTCAAATGCTATCGATGGATTTTCGCTTTCCCAGGCTTTTATAATAGGACGGTGTAAATCCTGTAACTTTTTTAAACTGCCCGGACAAATGGGCTACACTGCTATAACCCATTTCAAAGGCTATCTCGCTTAATGTTTTTTCGTCATATACTATCAGTTCTTTCACTCGCTCGGTTTTTAACCTGATAATGTATTTTTCGATGGTTACACCTTCAACCGAAGAAAAAAAAGTACTTAGATAGCTGTAATCAAGGTTTATTTGATCAGACAAATAATCGGAGTAGTTAACCCTTATTTTTTCAGGATGTTTATAAATCAAATCGATGATCAGATTTTTGATTTGATCTATGAGCCGGCTTTTTGCATCACTAATGATTTCAAATCCTGAATTTTTTAGTTTCTCTTCAATGAGTTTCATCTGTTCGGTGGGAATAGCTGTTTCAACTGAAATATTTCCCAATTGAACATCTTTAACAGGAAACCCGGCCTCCCGAAAGATATTGGAAACTACCGCGATACAACGGTCGCAAACCATGTTTTTAATGTATATCTTCATCTTCCCAAGTATTAATAATGAGTTAATTTGCCCGGATGCCTTCGCCTTCAACGAAGGTCATGCAACAGAAACCTGCCGCGATAAGTGCTTTAAACAACTCTTCCGCTTTCCTGTGTCTGATATAAGTTTTTATGAGTTTCATCGAATTAAGTTTTAAAAGGGATGATCAACATTAATTTACAGTTCAATTATCTTTCTTGTCAAACTTTGGAATTAGTTCAAGGTGTCCTTGTTTTCACCGCATTTAAGCATCTTTTCGCCGAAATAAGGGTTCCGTATTTCGGTTTCGTCACTAATCCAATAGGCTCCTTTGTTGTCGAATGCCATGGGGCAGTATTGGTAGTATCGTGGTGTGTCAGCTGAATTTCCAAATGTTTGTAACATCAGATAGAGATTGTCAGAAATCGGGCTGAAATGCTTGCGTTTCATTTCGAGCCCTTTCATTTGGATGATACCGTTTACATTTTCTATTATTGGTTTTTGAAACGCCATCCATTTTTTGTGTGAATTACCATCAAGTTGATCCAACGCAACCTCGCTTATCGATTTTAGCAGGTTTTGAGCCGCTAGGTCAACCTGCACTTCATCCGATTCTACAAAAGCGTCCTTTAGGGCAATGTAATTTTTAACAAGCATCTCAAACTTCATTTTAAATTGTTCCGAAACGGGAGGAAGGGTGATTGCGTTTTTCTTCGTGATATCCATTCCGGTCATGGAATTAACATCCTTTGAATCCTTAGCGTTTTTTTCACTGCCCATATCCATGCCGGCCATACTCCCTGATGAAACTTTTTCGCCCTCTGGGTTCATCATGCTTGTTTTCCCGGCTAACTGGGCAGCGGCGTCCACACTGAAAGTCCCATTGGTCACAATTTCCTCTCCCTCAGTGAGTCCCCCCATCACGACGTAGGCGTTTTTCATGGCAGGTCCCAGGGTGATTTCACGCATTTTAAACGAAGGGTGTTCCATGTTTGGGATTTTTACATACACCACAGAGCGGGTGCCGGTCCACAGCACGGCTGTTTGTGGAATCACGAGTTCATCGCCATTGCCTTGCAACGATGATTGGATGAGTCCGTTGATGAACATACCCGGCTTTAATTGCCTATCGGGATTGTTTAGTTCGATTCTCACCCTGGCTATTCGTGTGGATGGGTCGATTACCGGGTCGATGAACGAAACTTTTCCTGAGAAAGTTTTTCCGGGAATGGCCTGTGCGGTAAATTCAACAGGCTGGTCGAGCGAAACCCAGGCCAGATCAGATTCGTAAGCATCGAAGACTCCCCAGACTTTTGATAAGTCAGTAACATCGAACAGAACGGCTCCTGTGGAGATGTAATCGCCTTCATTTACTTTTCGGTCGACAACAATCCCTGAAGTATTGGCGTAGAGGTTAAAGGTAGAAGTCACTTTGCCGGATTTTTCCATATCGCTGATTTGGCTGTCGGAAAGTTTCCAGTTGCGTAACTTTTCACGGGCCGCGTCCATGAGTGCCGGATATTTGTCCTTCAACGACAAAGCTTCGAGCAATTCTTTTTGGGCTGTAATCAGTTCCGGTGAATAAATCACTGCAATGAGTTGCCCTTTTTTCACGTGTTCGCCGGTGACATTGATCTTCAGTTGTTCGATGCGCCCCGGCACATGGGCCGTTTGCGACTGCTTCAGTCGTTCGTCTACCTGGATTTTTCCATAGAGCAGCACCTCTTTGGTAACAGATCCTCGTGTGACGACAGATGTTTGAACCTCAGCGAGTTTCATGGCCGATTCGCTCATTTCAATGGCCTCGTCATCTAGTTCAACACTTGAATTTTTTACAGTAATCAACTCCATACCACAAATGGGGCAATCTCCCGGCTCATTCATTCGTATTTGCGGATGCATGGCACAGGTCCAGATTTGATTCTCCGTTTCAGAATGTTCATGAACTGCTTCTTCATTTGTTTTTACTGTAGTTTCGGATTGATGAAAAATCAGCCATCCAAGGAGCAATCCGGCCAAAACAAGTAATCCTGCTTTTACATAAGTATTGGATAATATATCTTTTACTTTCATTTTAGTTGGTATTATTTATTAACTGAATTCATTAATTTTTCGGCCATTGCGACCGAAGTGTTATAATCTGTAATGGCCTCAATGTATTTAAATGCATAATCGAGCACTTTGTATTGCATGCGCAGGACTTCTTCATAATCGGTTCCGGTAGTTGCAAAACCTGCTAACAGCAAATCGGTTGTTTTACGTGCCAGTTCTTCCTGCTCGTTGTATAAATTCATCCGCCTTTCGGCATCATTGAGGTTTTGAATAAAACTACGATACTGCACCTTCAGGTTATTTTGCAAACCAATGGTTTGCTGTTTGCCGGCTTCCTGCATCAATCGTGCTTCGCTTTGCATGGCGTTGTACTTTTTCCGGTAAATTGGAATTGAAACCGAAAACATAGGCATTACCATGTCGGTTCCATTCATCATATACGTATTGCCTTCGCGTTTCTGATTAATCATGTAATTCAGACCAACACCCATCATAGGTAACCCCATTTTTTTGGCTTTTTGTTCCATCGCTTTGTAGGAAGAAACTTCGCTTTCAAGCATCGCCAGCATCGGATTGTTGGCAAGAATACTATCGACAATGGCCAGTTTTTCTGCGGGTAAAGGCTGAATTTCAAGCGAATCGCTTATTTCAACCGAAATATTTTGATCACGGTTAAGCAGTGCATTAAAGCCAACTTCTGTTGTTTTTCTCTGGTCGATTAACAATGCAAGTTTATTTTGCTGATCCAGGATTTCCATTTTCACACGTAGCACATCCTGCAGCCCTGACGTTTTATTTTCCATCCCGGATGACATTGAAGATGCTTGCATATTTCCGGTTGTTTGTGTGGGCGCGGATTGTGCTGATTTCATTCCACCCATTCCACCACCCGAAGCATTCATATTCCCGGACGAAGTTGTATTCGTTAAATTTGAACCTGTTGATCCTGTTGAACTTCCACTGGTTGCTGGCGACTGAAACTTCACCATCACCAGTTTTTCGAGCGATTCAAGCAATTCGATATTTTCGTTTACAAGAATAATTTCACGGTCAAGTTTCAATAACTGATACCAGTTTGCTTTTACCTGGTAAAACAGGTCGGCTTTGGCTGCATTAAAAACTTCGTATCTGGCATTTGCCATTTCCGAAGCTTCATCTTTTGCAAGTTTTAAAGTACCAAACCAGGGAAACATCTGCATAACCTGAATATTTCCAACCTGACTGCCTGCCACAATAGCCATTGGTTTTATAAAGAAACCAAACGATGCCTGCGGGTCGGGCAATGCGCCAACCTGCGGTACTTTTTCGAGTGAGGCCAGGTATTGGTTAAATGCCACTATTAAATCAGGATTATTTTTCGCCGCTGTTTCGAGGTAGTCGTTTAATGTTTCCTGTGCATTTGATTGAAAGGGTAGAAGGGTGAAGATTAGAAATAGAGGGATTAGGAGGGAATAGGTTGAAAGACGATTGAAATACATGGAAGTACGATGGAAATAGGTTGAAATACGATGGAAATACATGGATGTACGTTGAAATACGTTGTAGGGAAAGATGTTAAAACGATTGAAATACATGGATGTACGATGGAAATAGGTTGAAATACGATGGAAATACATGGATGTACGTGGAAATAGGTTGTGGGGAAAGATGTTAAAACGATTGAAATACATGGATGTACGATGGAAATAGGTTGAAATACGATGGAAATACATGGATGTGCGATGGAAATAGGTTGAAATACGATGGAAATACATGGATGTGCGATGGAAATAGGTTGAAATACGATTGAAATACATGGATGTACGTGGAAGTATACTGTCATATTTTCTGTTGAATCGAAATTTTGACGTTAGGTTGACAGAGTCCACGTTTTTATCTGGTTGTTGGTTTATTAGTGTTTTCATTTTTTTATGCTTTTTCGGGTGCTGGAAATGAAATTATTCAGGCGGACTTCCAGGTCTTTGGAATGGGTGTTGATATACCCGAAATCTGCTTCTGAAATAATTTTTCTCTCGAAAAGGAGCGATGTCCAATGATAATAGGCTTCAAACATGGATCCCCGGGAATATAGATAGAATTTTACCTGATCCATCGCATGATAACGACCATAACCCTCTGCAATATTGGCTCCAATGGAATCCATTGACCTGATGAATTGATCACCCATGATTTTCTTTTGTTCAAAAGTCAGATCGCAATAAACATCCCATGCTTTGGAAGACAAAACCCTGGCGAGTTGATAGACCTTCAGGTCCTTTAGTGTGATAAAATTCCTGTCATTCATAATGATAAATTTTAAGTTATTAATAAATCCATTTCAATGCTAAACTACCAAATTTCAGAACATTACACAAAATATATTTCCATCGTCCATCTATTGTATTTCTACCCTCCATCAATTGTAATTCCATCGTCCATCAATTGTATTTCTACCCTCCATCTATTGTATTTCTTCCGTCCATCTATTGTATTTCCACTGTCCATCAATTGTATTTCTACCGTCCATCAATTGTATTTCCAATGTACATCTATTGTATTTACATCGTCCATCAATCGTATTTCCAATGTACATCTATGTATTTCTATCGTCCATCAATTGTATTTCCATCGTCTTCCCCTTCTTCACTTCCCCTTCCCTCCAGAAACACTGAAGTATTGGAACCACAAACATGGTCATGATCTGGATTATCATTCCTCCAAATGTCGGGATTGCCATAGGCACCATAATGTCAGCCCCTTTTCCGGTAGATGAAAGCACAGGCAGAAGAGCGATAATGGCCACTGCAGCGGTCATCATGGCCGGACGAACTCTTTTTTTACCGGCAATCACTACTGCTTCGCGCACTTCAGCCACGGTAGAGGGTTTTTGTTCTTCAAAAACCTGGTGGATATAGGTTCCCATAATCACACCATCGTCGGTTGCAATGCCAAACAGGGCGATAAAACCTACCCAAACTGCTACACTCAGGTTAATGGTGTGTATCTGGAACAAATGCCTCATTTCGACACCATCCACCGAAAAGTTTAAAAACCAGGGCTGGCTGTAGAGCCAAAGCATGATAAAACCACCGGCGAAGGCTACGAACACTCCCGAAAAATGGATGGACGAAGCGGTAATGGTTTTAAACTGAAAATATAACAATAGGAATACCAGCATCAAACTGATGGGTATGACGATGGCAAGCCTTTTTGTGGCACGGATTTGCTGTTCATAATTTCCAGCAAAGGTGTAACTCACCCCGGCAGGTAGTACCAGTTCTCCGGAATCGATTTTATCTTTCAGAAATTTTTGTGCTTCCTCTACTACATCGACTTCTGCTTTTCCTGCAATCTTATCAAAAATCACATACCCATTCAGGAAGGTGTTTTCACTGCGGATCATCTGTGGGCCACGTGTATATCCAATATTAACCAATTCACCCAAAGGTACCTGTACTCCATTCATTGAAGGGATCAGGATTTTTTTTATTTCCTCCGGTGAGCT
This sequence comes from Bacteroidetes bacterium GWF2_41_31, assembly GCA_001769215.1. GTDB lineage: Bacteria > Bacteroidota > Bacteroidia > Bacteroidales > F082 > UBA6244. Next base: position 76,376 of record MEOL01000028.1, on the reverse strand, counting down.
CCTCAGTTCTCGTGCATAACGTACCCTGACAGGAAACCGTTCGCGGCCTTCCACCGTGTTGGTCAGGGCCATTCCACCAACTGCTACCTGTAGAATCTCCTGAATGTCCTCCACCGTCATTCCATAACGCGCGATGGATTTTCGGTCGAGTTTTATTTCAATATACGGAGCACCCACGGCCCGGTCGTAAAACACCGATGTTGCTTTGATAGAAGGAACATTTTTTAATTCAGTTTCAAGTTCGATTCCGGCTTTCTCAATGGTTTCCAGGTCAGGACCATAGACTTTTAATCCCATGGGCGCGCGCATCCCGGTAGATAACATGACCAACCTGGTTTGAATGGGTTGGAGCTTTGGGGCAGAGGTGAGTCCGGGTATATTTGTAACTTTCACTATCTCGTCCCAGATGTCATCGGTTGATTTGATTTGGTCACGCCAGTTCCTGAAATTGTCACCATTTTTATCTCTTAATAAAAAGAGGTTGAAATGTTTTGATATAGATAAAAATGCCTTGTTCTCTCGGTAATCGCTGAATTCAAGCCATTTGTCATCCACTTTAAATAAAAACACATCTTTCTCCCGGTTAAACTTGATTTCCCGGATACTATGTTCATCGATTGTTTCCCCCTTCCCCACAACTGTACTTCCACTGTATTTCAACTGTTCATCAATTGTTTCCCCCTTCCCCTCAACTGTATTTCCACCGTATTTCAACTGTTCATCAATTGTTTCCCCCTTCCCCACAACTGTATTTCCACCGTATTTCAATTGTTCATCAATTGTTTCCCCCTTCCCCAATTTCTCCTTAACAAGTGAATCGTTTAGTACAAAGTTTCCTTCCTTGTCCACCTCAAACCCCATCCTATGCCCGTTTTCATCCAGTATATACTCAGGAACATAGTTGATGGTATTTTCAAACATCTGAACAGGAGCAGGATCGAGAGCCGAATTGATTCGTCCCCATTTCCCGACAGCCAATTCCACCTCGGGGATGGTTGAAAGGCGTTTGTCGAGTAGTTCTACATATTCCTGATTCATTTCAATGCCACTGTGGGGCATGCTGGTCGGCATCAATAAAAACGAGCCCTCATCGAGCGCGGGCATAAATTCCTTGCCCATTCCCGGAAAGGTGTGGTCGAAGGATTCCCAAACCGCGGTCTTTTTTACAAATTCTGGCATGAACCCAAATAAACGGTTGGTGCCCTGCCATGCCAATATCCCAAAAGCGATGGTAAACAGGGGCAAGGTCATAAAAGTCCATTTATTCTTTAATGCCCAGCGTAGAATGGGCACGTAAAAATGAACGATTAATAATAGAACTCCCAAAACAAGGGCAATTAAAACCGAAACAAACAAATAGTTGGAGGCATTGCTGTTGTTGGCGCCAAGCGGAACCCATTCGACTGCCAAATACCAAACGGCTACCAGCAAGGTAATTACAATGTTGATATAATTGGTGTATTCTTTTCGTGATTCTTCCCACCTGTTAGCGAACAGGTTGTTAAATCCGATAAGTACCAAAGCCAGTGCCGGAATTTGTCCCCAGGCAATGGTGAAAAGAATTCCTGCCGCAATGAGTATGCTATTGAATAATCTGCTGATTCGTTTTTTGTCGAATTTTACCGAAAAGATGATGTTGGCTAAGGTGGGCAACACGATGATTCCCAGTATAAAGGACGCCAGCAAGGCAAATGTCTTGGTGAACGCCAACGGACGAAACAATTTGCCTTCGGCAGCTTCCATGGCAAAAACAGGGAGGAAACTAACAATGGTTGTTCCCAAAGCAGTGGTGATGGCCGAGGATACTTCAGTGGTGGCCTGGTAGATGACTGAAATCAGCTTCTTACCCTTTACGTCCAGGTTCTCGGGCATTTCGAGATGCCGGATGATGTTCTCCACGAACACAATCCCTACATCTACCATCACGCCAATAGCGATGGCAATACCCGATAACGCGACGATGTTGGCTTCAACACCCACCCATTTCATGACGATAAAGGTCATTAGCACTGCCACGGGAAGTAGAGATGAAATCAGGATGGAGGCCCTGAGGTTCAAAACCAGGATAATAATGACGATGATGGCGATGAGAATTTCGTGCGACAAAGCCGATTCCAAGGTGCCGATGGTTTCGGTAATTAATCCTGAACGGTCGTAAAAAGGGATGATGGTGACCTTGGAGATGGTGCCATCGGCCAGTGTTTTTTGCGGCAGGCCGGGGCCTATCTCGGCGATTTTTTTCTTGATGTTGTCGATGACTTCCTTGGGATTGGATCCGTAACGTGCAATCACGGCCGCGCCAACAGCTTCCACGCCATCTTTGTCGAGGCCGCCACGGCGGGGTGCCGGACCAAAACTCACCTGTGCCACATCGCGGATACGCACGGGTACATTGTCGCGGACGGTAACTACCGCTTCCCTCAGGTCGTCAAGGCTTTTGATGTAACCCAGTCCGCGAATGACGTATTCCACCTTATTTATCTCAATGGTCTCGGCTCCGATATCCAGGTTGCTTTTTTTTACCGCCTGCATGATGTCCATGACCGAAACGCCAAATGCTTTCATGGCGTTGGGATCGATGTCGACCTGATACTCTTTAACAAACCCGCCAATGGTGGCCACTTCGGAAACGCCGTTTGAAGCCGAGAGCGAATATTTTACATAATAATCCTGAATAGTCCTTAGTTCCTGCGGATCCCAGACACCGGCAGGCTTTCCGGTTTTTGGGTCACGACCCTCGAGTGTGTACCAGTAGATTTGTCCCAGTGCCGTGGCGTCCGGCCCAAGCGATGGTTGCACACCTTGAGGTAAGGTACCCGAAGGAAGCGAGTTTAATTTTTCGAGTATACGCGACCGGCTCCAGTAAAACTCGATGTTATCTTCGAAGATGATATAAACAAACGACATCCCGAACATGGAAGTACTGCGGATGGTTTTTACACCCGGAATCCCCAACAAAGAAGTCGTTAACGGGTAGGTGATCTGGTCTTCGATGTCTTTGGGTGAGCGACCCATCCATTCGGTGGCTACAATTTGTTGGTTATCACCAATATCAGGGATGGCATCCACAGGCACCGGGTCGCGTGGCAATAACCCGGTATGCCAGTTAAATGGGGCATAAACAGTCCCCATCAGGATGAAAGCGATGAACAACAACAGGGTGATCACCTTGTTTTCAAGGAAAAATTTAATGGATTTATTTAACATGGTTCATGGTTATAATTTTTACTCGAATAAAAAAACACAAGATTATTTTGATACCATGTTTGCAATGGCATCAAAATAAACCAATCGAGTTAAATCATAAACGGAAAGTCTGCAGGTTCGACAGAACCCTTTGCACAGTAAGCGGTGGTGGAGTATGACGACTTATTACAAAAGAGGAGATTTCCTCAGGTGTTTCTGTAGGTAATAACTGAATTTCGGCAGGCAACAGGTTGGCCACCTGGGTAAAATTAAAGTCAAAGGAGGTAATGGAGAAATCGTCTTTAATCTTGATGGTCATGGTTTCGTTGTGGCATTGGTCGCATGGACCTTCACAACATGATTCGGGGGTAGAATTAATGCTGAAAGAATCATAAGTCGATCCACAATAATGTTTCGATACAGTCATACCCATGCTTGTTACCGCGATAAGCAAAGCGAGCAAAATATGACTGATCTTTTTTAACATGACATTTAAATCTTGGGTACAAAGATATACATAATTGTTTTGACAATGGTTTGCAGTTGGTTTAACATTATAGCACAATTAGGAATTATTAAGGTTTGTACCCGGTTGATGATTCTCTTTGGCCGTGGAATAAACCAAGGTTCTTGATTGTGAATGTCAGTTTTATCAATTCCATTGCTCAATTTTTTCTCCGGGTCGGTCTTGAGTCGGGGGTCGCCTTTTTTCTACGCACCTTAGGCTATGACCTAACCGCCGTTTTGCCATACATCTTATATACCGATTAAATATTAATCAGAATTACGTCAGCAATACAATCAATCACCATCCAATCAAAGCAAACATGATTAAAATCTTCATCGAGAATAATAAAACACTGGGAAACTTCATAAATTTATAACCCCCAATGTAGAACCAACAACATAAATTTCTAGATTTACCACTCCAAACACCCGATGATTGCCGATAGACAGGATAATGCAGCAATAAATCATTAATATGGAATCAAAAATAGAGATTAAAAAACTTGGATTTTTAGGGTCATTTGCGATTTATATACCTGCGGCGATCTTGATGTATTGTATGACTAAGTATTTGATACCTTTCCTAAGTAGAGTAACCGGACAAGAAACAATACTATTTTGGTTTATCGTAGCCGGATTAGGGATTTTTACCCCATTGATAATAACTGGGATAATGATTTTAAAGTCCGAAGGATATGAACTCTCAAAAAGCACATGGACTGAGAGGTTGCGATTTCGCAAGATAACCAAAACCGATTTGATTTGGAGTATCGCTGGATTAGTCCTTGTTGGTGTTTTTAGTGGGATAATTCTGAAAGGATTGGAACTGATAGTTGGCAAATTTGATCATTCACCAGCTTTTATGTCGTTCGTACCATTGACTAAAGGGCGATACTGGCTACTTTTAATTTGGGCCCCTTATTGGATTTTAAATATTATGGGAGAAGAATTTCTTTGGAGAGGTGTTATGTTACCACGACAAGAAGTTGCATTCGGGAAGCATACATGGCTAATTCATGGATTTGGTTGGGGGCTATTTCATATTGCTTTTGGCTGGCAATTGCTAATCACGTTAATTCCTTTGATTTTTATTCAACCTTTTATTGTTCAAAGGACTAAAAATTCATGGATTGGAGTGATAATGCATGGAGGATTAAATGGACCAAGTTTTATCGCAATTTGTTTTGGATTAATTTGATGAAAAATGAACACAGCACACAACAGCAAAATACCAACAATTCGGGTTTCATTGCTTTTTTGAATGTATCCAGTACGTGCCGGATGGAATGCAAATCTTCGTAGGAAGTTTATCGGGAAACTTCCGCCCTGCGTGTATTTGCGAAATGTTGGGTGTTATCTAAAAAATTTGACAGGCACCAAAGTATTAAAATACTTTATAAACAATTTAAATATTAAGGAGTTATAAAGGTAATCTCTTCTATTTATCGCTCGCAGCAATTAATATTAAAGAAATTATTAGTAAAACACTATATTCCATTCCTCCAGACTGATATCCAACCACAAACCATCCATTTTGCGCATGAACCAGGATTATTCCAATAATTAATTGCAGTATAAATCCAGCGGCAATCCATTTTGTACAATAACCGATTGCCATCAAAAAGCCACCTATTATTTCAAAAAATGTTAAGAACCAGGCAATTGCCATACCTATAATTAATCCTTTACTATTTAAAAATTCGCCAAAGCCGCTTACTGTTCCCACATACAAACGAATGGCACCATGCGCTGCCAAAAACAGGCTCGTTGATATTCTTAATAAATTTATGGCAGCCTGTTGGGTGATGAATGGAAATTTTTTCATGATTTCGATTTATTTTTCTATGATGGATTGTACCAATTCTTTGTAGCTTCTACCAATCGATATCTGTTTGTTGTTAATTTCAACATCAGTTGATGTGAAAGCTTCAATTTTATTTTTTGCAACGATAAAGGAGCGATGAATGCGAATAAAATGACTCTTTGGGAGCAATGCTTCTATTTGACTTAACTGTAATTTGGTTTGAATAGTTTTATTCGTGGTTACTATCCGAATGTACTCCCTGAGGCTTTCGATATACAAGATGTCTTCAAGGTAAATTTTTACCTTCTTTTTGCTGATATTGAAAAACATAAATTCCTTCTCTTTTTCCGGAGCTAGTATTTGAACAGGCTTTGTGCTGTCCGGCTGCTTTAATTTATTCACAGCCGCAAGAAAGCGATTGAACTCAATCGGCTTTACCAGATAATCAACAACATTGTGTTCATATCCTTGCAATGCATATTCATGGTATGCCGTTGTTATAATAATGTGTGGTGGATTGTTTAGTGTTTTAATAAAATCAAAGGCTTTTAGTTTGGGAAGATTTATGTCCAAAAAAATTAAATCTATTTTTTCTTTCCTCAAAATGTCTAAGGCATAGATGGCATCTACGCTGATAGCAACAAGGTTTAAAAAAGGGACCTGACTGATATAATCCTGTAATATTTCTGCAGCCAACGGCTCATCTTCAACTATAAGGCAATTAAATTTTTCCATCGTTAAGATTGATAGTAAGTTTTACAATAAATTCTATGTTGCCATTTTCAATTGACAATCGATGCATCGGATAAATGAGTTCAAGTTGACGTTGAATATTACTCAAGCCAATATTTTCCACAATTACTTCATCGTTTATTTCTTCTTTTGAGTTTCTAATTTCAAAAAAAAGCTGTTTACCATTGAGCTCAAGATTAATATGGATATAACTTTTAAATCTTGATTCACTGGCACCATGTTTGAAAGCATTTTCAACAAAAGGCAACAATATTAATGGAGCCAATTTTTCTTTATAATTATCCACAGTATGGCTGAATATCACATCTAATCTATTGCTGTAACGCAATTTTTCCAATTCGATATAATCATTAATTATTTTTATTTCATTTTCAATTTCAATAGGCCCATTAGAGGTTTCATACAACATATAACGCAGCATGTTGGAAAGTTTCATAACAACGCCTGCTGTTTTATCGGAGTTTTTTCTTGCTAAAGCATAAATATTATTTAATGTATTAAATAGAAAATGTGGATTGGTTTGTGCTTTTAGAAACTGAAGTTCTATTTCTAACTTTTTTTTCAATAATTCTTGTGATGCTATTTTCTGCTTTATGTTTATTCTGATAAGCTTTATGGCGATGGCTATTCCACTAACAAATGACAAGATAAAAAAGTAGTAACCAATGCTGCTTAGCAGATTTGAACTCATCCACAAATCTGTCTTCTGATGAAGGATCAACCCATAAACAATGAACCGATTCATAAACATATAACAAACTATAGCAAGGGCAAATAAAATAACTGCCGTTGAAATTGTTCTTAAAATTTGCCATTGTTTCGATAAGTACCTGTCAATAACATAGAATAAGGCATATACAAGCGGAATTTTTATGGTCACAAAAACCAATTGTATACGAAGTGCGAAAAGAAATAATTCAAAGCCTGATTTTCCATTTGCACCAAACGAATCGGAATCAAAATTCAAATAGCTTTTAAACAGAACATACCCCATCCAAAAAGCGATATGATATAGAATTCTTTTATTCATAAATCAAATGTATGAAATACTATTTTGCAAAATTTATAAAATATTCAAGCGGATGTTTTCTACATACAAAGATCACTTAACAACTCACCAATAACTTTTGTATGCTTTTTTAAGTTGTAAATAAGTGTCAACTCGCTTTCGATAGAAGTGGAAAAAATCACAACTGATTTCATTTATTTTCGTGTGGAAAAGATGGTGGGAATAATATACCACACAAATTAATTTAAAATATATGAAGACAAAATTAACCAATTGTATTTTAATAATTCTTAGTATCGGATTGATTGAATGCTCCACCGGGCAACAAAACAGACCTGATATTGGTGCATTATCAGCACCTATAAAAAACCAAAAGAAATCTAAAGTAATGATTTTGGGAACCTTTCATTTTAATGACGGAGGTTATGATGCTTATCGACCAAAATTTTCAGTGGATATAAGTTCTGATAAACGCCAACAAGAAGTTAGTGAACTTCTACAAATACTTGTAAAATTTAAACCTACTAAAGTGGCGATTGAAAGTATGCCCGAGTGGCAGGCGTTTCATGATTCATTGTATACTGAATTTTTAAATAATCGATATCAGCCTGGAAAAAATGAAATTTTTCAGGTGAGCTATAGATTGGCAAAAATGATGAATCACTCTAAATTATATACAATTGATGCGCCTTCCAGAGAATACAAAATCGAAATAGATAAAGATAGCCTGGTTCAAGCTAACCACCAGGAAAAATATGCGGATACAATTTATAGCAAATTATTTTTTGCACTCTATGCAGAAGAAGATTCTTTAAAATCCATTTTACCTCTAAAAACAATGTTGGCTTATACCAATAACCCTGAAAGGTTGAAATTGGGATTAGGGCATTATTTGATAGGAAATATTAAAGTTGGTGCCGATGGGTATTATCCGGGGGCAGATGGAGCAACGGCTTGGTGGAACCGAAACCTTCGGATTTTTTCAAATATTTTACAGTTAGCTTCAGAATCTGATGAGGAACGGATTTTTGTAATGGTTGGTGCAGGGCATTTGCAAATTCTTCGTGTTTTAGCCATGTCCTGCCCGGAAATTGAATTTGTTGATGCGTATGATTATTTAAAATAATTAAATCTACCAAATTCATCCATAATGGTACTGATTTAAATATAAAAAAGTAAAAAATGAAAACTAAAATAATCGGGTTGATAACATTAATAGGCTTGATTATGACACCAGTATTTTTTAACGGTTGTGTCAAATCTCCAGATTTTGAAGTCGAAAAGCAAACGCTACTAGCCATTCATAAAGCACAAGCAGATGCACACTTAAATAAAAATGCAGGGCAATTTGTCAATCAGTTTGCAAACCCAATGATATCGATTAATCAGGGTAAGATTATAACGGTAACTCAAGAAGCAGCGCTGGAACGCTTTCAAAATTATTTCAATACCGTTTCAATTAAATCATGGGAAGATGTTGCACCACCCGTCATTGATTTTTCAGATGACGCGACCATGGTATACATGGTAGTGGATAAACTTGTGGTATTAACTTATAAAAATGAAGAAAACAAAACCATTGAAGAAACAACACACTTTGCCTGGGTTTCCATTTTTAAAAAACAGGAAAATGGTGAATGGAAAATTGTTTGCAACATTTCAACAAATAAACCCAGAAATATGAGTTTATAGAATTTACTAACTTAAAAAATGAAAAAAAATGAAAAAAAATCTTTTTATTCTACTAACACTGCTATTTTCCAATGCATTGTTGAATGCTCAACAACAAGGTTGTAATTGTTTTTTACTTACCGAGAACAACAAAAAACTTGAAATTGAAAAAGTTTTCATTCAAGAAGGAAATACAGAAATTTTTAATGATACCACCATCATAACACCTGTTTTTTCCTTAGGGGAAGGTTTAAACGGGGATATGATACAAAAGGAAAGGCGCAAAGGCACTCTGATTGCTCAATGCAAAAACAATATGCTAAAGTACAGATTCAGAGATGCTGCCGGCAATGAAAAACCCTTACCTGACATGAACCCAAAGGAGCTTGAAAAATTGAACATAAGAGTCAATGTAAAAGGAAGAACAGGCAATATTCAGAAAGCATTTCTAATTGAAAACTACAATACAATTAAAGAAGATAATGGACCTGTGATCGATATGTTTGGCGGGAAATTAACTTTACAGGAGGGAGACTATATCATAACCACTGAAACTAAAAAAAATCTTAAAACATCCGTTTTATCAGGCAGTGTAAATTTCAAGATTATAGATAATTGGATGGTGGTTCCGGTTAAAATAGGCTCTGGAGAAGCAGTTGATTTTATTGTTGATTTAGCGGCTACCTCTACCGTTATATCTAAAACCATTTTACCAGAAAGTGCTGTTATCAGAAAGATGGAAATGGTTGAATACTCAGCCAATGGAAATAACACAAAGGAAGCTACCATGCAAGGGGCTACCGGTTCCACTCAAGCGGGTACCCTGTTAGGAAAAACAAATCTTGAACAATTAGAAATTGGCGAAGTTAAAGTTGATGATGTTGACGCCAGTGTGCTCATAAGCTTTCCTGAAAAGTTGCAAAAAGCAGGTATCGTAGGAATCCTGGGTTCTGATGTGTTATTACGAGCAAATGTGCTTACATTTCATGATGTTAATTCTCAAAACGGCACCATGGTATTTGGAGATGAAACTGAAGCAAAAGTAAATCCTTCAATTCAAATTCCATTTAGTATCGCCGGTGGTTTGTTATTTGCTGATGGAACGATAGGAGAGGCTTTAATTAAATTTTTATTGGATACCGGAGCCAGAGAAACCATTCTTAGCAATGAGTTTGCAAAAGAAAACCATATTGATTACAACATTGTTGTCCATAATAAAATCATTACAGGTATTGATGGCAAATCAAAGAATGCTTTGTTGGTTGAAGTTCCTTCTATTGGGCTAGGTCGTTTCAAGTTTCAAAATGAACGAATTGTTTTGGGTGACGTTGCTGCACTTCAATCGTTTGGATTAAGCAAAGACGCCGCAATACTGGGAATGACTTTTTTCAGGAAATTTAGCACAGTATCTTTTGATTTTAATAATAGAAATTTTTCGGTTATCAAATAATTGCGTAGCCAGCGATTTATTTCGTGGCAATTTTAAGAAACGCTCATCGAATCTTTTATTCACTAATCTAAATAAACTTTGTACTTATGAAAACATACCAAATATTTTTAATCGTTATCATTTATTTTTCGTCACCTAAAATAAATGCTCAATATTTTACCAAGGTCATTACTACTTCAATAACCACTACTCCTGGTGATTCAAGAAGTGTCAATTGGATTGATGTTAACAATGATGGTAATATTGATCTCTTTATCAGCAATGGGCCTAATGGAGGACAAAATAATTTCTTATTTATGAATTCAGGAACGGGTTCTTTTAGCTTAGTTTCAACCGATTCAATAACCCTGGATAATAGCCCATCTGATGGAGCTTCATTTGCTGATATTAACAACGATGGAAGTATTGATGCCTTCGTTGTAAATTGGTATAACCAGGACAATCTCTTTTACACGAATGATGGTGATGGAACATTTACTAAAAATAATGGCCAGATTATTTCAAACGATGCAGGCTATTCCGAAACAGCCTCGTGGGCAGATTATGACAAAGATGGTTTGGTAGATTTATACATTACGAATAGTGCGGGTGCAAAAAAGAACTATCTCTATCACAATGATGGCAATGCCAATTTTTCCAAAATCACCATTGGAGGCCAGGTAAATGATGCCTATTTTTCCAGAAATGTAAGTTGGGTAGATATGGATGCCGATGGTGATTTGGATATTTTTGTAACAAATGAGAACAACCAAAATGAAAACATCTACAGAAATGACGGGTCAGAAGGGTTTACAAAGTTAACAACCGGGCCTTTGGTTAATGATGCGGGCAATACAAACAGCAGCAGTTGGGCAGACATTGACAATGATGGCGATTTAGATGTGTTTTTGGCAAACGACCTGGGGTTTAATGCCTTATTTATGAACAACGGGGATTTCAATTTTTCTAAAATCATTGATGATACCGTTGTTAAAACCCCGGCAAGGTCATTTAGTTCGGCGTGGAGTGATATTGATAATGATGGAGACTTGGATTTATTTGTTACAAATTCTTTTGGAACATCATTGAAACAATTGAATTATTTATACATAAACGATGGGACAGGAAATTTTTCAAGAAATGCGGCTGATGTTGTTGCAAACGACTCGTCATACTCATACGGTTGTGCTTTTGGCGATTATGATAATGATGGCTTTGAAGATTTGGCAGTAGCTACATGCAGGTTCGGGTCAATTGACTATGAAAATTTCCTGTACCACAACAACACGAATTCTAATAATTGGATAACATTTAAATTAACAGGAACAGTAAGTAATAAATCAGCCATTGGAACCAAAATAAGAATAAGAGCGCTGATTAATGGTATTCCAACATGGCAAATGAGAGAAATTTCATCACAGAGTTCATACAATGGACAAAACGACCTTAGAGTGCATTTCGGTATTAAAGGTGCCACAACAATTGATTCTGTCAAAATAGAATGGCCTTTAGGTTTGATTGAAAACTACACAAGTTTTAGTTCAAATCAATTCATTGAATTTGTTGAGGGTGTTGGCTCCACCAACATAAATAAGTTAAACTTTAAAACCAATAATAAATTGGTGGTTTATCCAAATCCCTCCAATGGTAAAATTACTATTAGGTTGCAATATGAGAAACTGAACACAGGTAGTGTTATAAAGATTATTAATACACATGGGAGGGCAGTATTTAGCACCCAACTAATTGATGAAAGGGACGAAATCTGTATCGATGTTACCAGTTTGTCAATAAAAGCGGGTGTTTATTATATTCTTCTGGAAAGAAAAAGCAGGGAGAATATTTTTAATAAAGTTATGATTTGGTAAGTTTACCTATTTTTTTGCTTGTAAACCTGAAATAGCGGTGCGAATTTGAGCCTCGTGATTGGGTGACAAACACTCTCAAAAGGATGATTCTTAACTATAGATAGTTCATCATTGCAGAAAGGAAAATGACGATGATGCCAAATAAAAAAGAAACGCCACCCAATTTCATTTGTTTGTTCCTTAAATCCATCATTTCAGGTGACGGGCCCTTTATAGCGAGTTTAGCAACTTTTGGCGATAGCACCTCAAATGAATAAATGGCCATGAGCGCGAGCAACGCAACAAAAATATGTTTGATAAAACCCACTATTTCCCAGTTGTTGTCAAAGTTGATGATCCCTACATAATACTTACTGGCGATTTTCATGGGTATCCCCGTGACAAAGAGAATGAGCAGGGAGCTGTAAACCACAATCCTGACCCTTTTAAACAAGGCACCCATAAATTTTCCGGACATGGCAGGGTCAAGTACTTTGTTTGCAGTGGGCATGACGACTAAAAAATTAAATACCATTCCGCCAATCCAAGCGATGGTTGCCATCAAATGCAGAAAATCAAGAACCGTTTGTAATATTGAATTATGTATCATCTGTGAATTTTTTAACGGTGCCGAAAATACAAAAGTTATTTGAAACGGCAATGGTTACTTTCCGATGCAAAACTTGGAAAATATCGAACCTAAAATTTCGTCCGTCGTGATGGCTCCTGTGATGGTTCCAAGATAATACAGCGCCTGCCTTACATCGATGGCTATCAGGTCGGAAGGAATCAGGCTGGCAAATCCAATTTCGACCTGTTGCAGGGCATCCAATGCCCGCGTCAGAGCTTCATAGTGCCGCGAATTGTTCACCATCACATCACTGGTTAAGCTGGTCTGTTGTACGATGGACACGAGTTTTTCTGTGAGTTCCTGAATGTTCTCCTTGCGTTTGGCCGAGACAAACACGGTGTCCAGATCGAAAATCTCGCGTAGGTGCGCCGGAAGTTGACTCATCTGATCAATCTTGTTAGCTACCAAGATAAAGTGTTTGTTTTCATCCTGAATATATTCCTTAAACTCTTCCAGCATGGTATTAATCCCGTTTTTGTCCATCATGCTGATGTCGCAAACGTATAGTATAATACTGGCCTCCTGCATCTTATCGTAAGTACGGGCGATGCCCATGTTCTCAACGTGATCATCTGATGTATGCAGTCCGGCGGTATCAACAAACCGAAAACTATACCCGTTAATGACATAGGTGTCTTCAATGGAGTCGCGCGTAGTTCCCGGAATCTCTGAAACCAGCGCCCTTTCTTCATTTAAAATGGCATTAAGCAAAGTCGACTTGCCTGCATTTGGTTTACCGATAATGGCTACCGGAATGCCTTTTTTCAATACATTGCCTGCCTTAAAGGATTTGATGAGCCACCGGAGGGTTTCAGCTATTTCGCTTATCAGTTTAAGAAATTCATCTCTGTTGGCAAACTCCACCTCTTCTTCACTAAAATCGAGTTCCAATTCGAGCAATGAAGCAAAATGCAGGAGTTTTTCGCGCAAAGCGTTGATCTGGTTTGAGAATCCTCCCCGCATCTGGTTGATTGCCATCCTGTGAGCGGTGTTTGATTGTGAGGCAATTAAATCCGCAACAGCTTCTGCCTGACTCAAATCCATCTTCCCATTTAAAAAGGCCCTTAAAGTAAATTCGCCTGCCTGAGCCTGACGAACTCCTTCATCGAGGAGTATGTGAACAATGCGCTCCTGGATAAACTCCGAACCATGGCATGAAATTTCAACGACATCCTCACCTGTATAACTATGTGGTCCCTTAAAATAAGTGATTAAAACTTCATCGATCAATACATCCTGGTAGGTTAGTGTGCCAAAATAAGCGTGATGGCTCTTGACTTGCTCCGGCAGTAATGGTTTTTTTTGATGGTCAAACAAGGCAAGCGCATGGGGCAAACTATCTGGTCCCGATAACCTGATAACAGCGATGGCCCCGGTTCCCGGCGCTGTAGCAATGGCAGCAATGGTGTCGGATTTGTTTTTTGAAGTATTCATCACAGTAGCGTTTTATTCTTATCCTCGACTAAATAACAAAAATAGCAAGTTTATTCGGCAATGTCTAATAAAACATATTACTTTTGACCTTCAAAATTTGTAAATGAAATTATCAGGTAAATGAGTGTATTAGTTAACAAGGACTCAAGAGTTGTAGTTCAGGGATTTACAGGCAGTGAAGGTACTTTTCACGCTTCTCAGATGATTGAATATGGAACCCGCGTTGTAGGAGGCGTAACTCCAGGAAAAGGTGGTCAAACCCACCTGGACAGGCCGGTATTTAACACGGTTAAAGATGCCGTTGACATGGCAGGTGCCAATGTATCCATCATTTTCGTTCCGCCGGCTTTTGCTGCAGATGCCATTATGGAAGCTGCCGAAGCAGGGATAGGAGTGATTGTGTGTATAACGGAAGGCATTCCTACCGAAGACATGGTCATGGTGAAAGAATACCTGAAAGGGAGAAAATCGAGGTTGGTTGGCCCCAACTGTCCCGGAGTTATTACGCCGGGAGAAGCCAAGGTGGGCATTATGCCGGGTTTTATTCACAGCAAAGGTCGCGTGGGCATCGTGTCGCGTAGCGGAACATTGACCTATGAGGCTGTTGATCAGTTGACAAAGGCAGGATTGGGTCAGACCACGGCCCTCGGAATTGGTGGCGATCCCATCATTGGAACCACGACCCGCGAAGCAGTGGAGTTGTTTATGAATGATCCCGAAACCGAGGGTATCGTGATGATTGGTGAAATTGGCGGTAACATGGAGGCTGATGCCGCGTACTGGATAAAGGAACATGGAACCAAACCTGTGGTGAGTTTTATTGCAGGAGCCACTGCACCCAAAGGCCGTACCATGGGTCATGCCGGAGCCATTATTGGTGGCAAGGCCGATACAGCGGAGGCCAAGAAAGAAATTTTAACATCCTGTGGCATTCATATTGTGGATTCACCCGCAGATATTGGAAAAAGAATGAAAGAACTCATCGGATAATCAGGTGAAAATAGTTAAGGGGCTTGCAATTATTTATTGCAAGCCTTTTTTTGTTATGATTATTTGAATATTATTGTTATATCTTTGTGGTGGTTTTTACTTCTGACCTTCCCGGAATGGATGAGTTGATATTAAAAAACAAAGCCATGCTAAGACATATCGTGATGATGAAATTTGCTGACAGGGAAACCAGGGACAAAAGTGCACGGCAAGTAGCTTCCCTGTTAAATAACCTTCCGGATACCGTTGTTTCACTGAAGAGAATGGAGACAGGAATCAATCTTAACACAAGCCACGCCGCGTATGATTTGGTATTGACTGCCGATTTTGAAAATAAAGAAGGTCTTGAAGCTTATCGTATCCATCCTGAACATGTGGCAATTTTAAATTATTTAAAACCTCTGGTTGCAAATTCAACCGTGGTGGATTATTTTATTAAATTGTAAAACTATGAAAACACTACTTTTAACACTAACAGCCCTGATGGCAGTCTCCGTTGTTTCTGCCCAGATTACCATCACCAACAACGCTTTGGCGCCTGCCGGAACCGAAATCCTGATGGCGTATGATTCCACCAATGCAGCACAGATTACACCCGGTGAACCCGGCACGAATAAACTCTGGGATTTCAGCGCTCTGAGCGTTCAGGATACGGATATCGTGAGCCTTATGTTGCCATCGGATACTCCTTATGGGGATGCCTTTCCCATGGCCAACTTTGCCATTGGAATCGTTTCTTCTGACTCCTATGCCTATTTCAATCGCACCAACAGCATATTTTCAAATATTGGAGTAGCCGCAACCGTTGAAAACTATGGTTTCGTTACTATGAGCGTGGTTCCTCCCAATATTTATCTCGACTTTCCGGAAAGCTATGGCAATACTCGCCAGGAGCAGTACAGCATGCAGATTAAGATAGCGGATAATTCTTTACCAGGCGTGGACTCCGTTAAATACAAATCAAGCACCACCGAGAACCTCACTGTAGATGCCTGGGGTACGATGGTGCTTCCCATTGGGACGTTTAGCGCGCTTCGCCAAAAAGAAGAGAAAACAGTGAGGGACAGTATTTGGATGCATTTTTTTGGAAATTGGATTTTGCTCTCCAGCTCCGTTGATGAAATAGATACCTACAATTGGTGGACGGACGATGTTGGAGCAGGTTTTACACTTTGTTCTATTGATGTGGATCGACCGACCCAGGAAGTGACGAGCATCGCCTTTTTAAACAGCTATACAGTCGGGCAAAACGAAATTTCAGCTGATCAAATTCATTGTTATCCCAATCCGGCTGATCGTGAGGCCATGATTACTTTTCCAGCAACAATGTCCTTGCAGAATGTATCGCTTTACAATATGTCCGGATCGTTGATGGAGGTTGACTTGGAGATTGTTCCCGGACAGGTGACCCTGCACATGGATCAACTACCGGCAGGAACCTATGTGGCTTTATTAAAGTTTCATAACGGACAAACCATTACCACGAAAATAGGCAGGAGGAATTAAAAAAGGTACTTCATTCA
Organism: Bacteroidetes bacterium GWF2_41_31; assembly: GCA_001769215.1. Taxonomy (GTDB): domain Bacteria; phylum Bacteroidota; class Bacteroidia; order Bacteroidales; family F082; genus UBA6244. Next base: position 59,592 of record MEOL01000028.1, on the reverse strand, counting down.
TGTTCGTTAAGTTGTGCTTGAACCTGATGGATTAGAGAAAGAAATGGACAGGAAGCAATCATGATGATCTACAATAAGTTTTAATTCGAGGAACTTTTAATTCTTTGAACTTTCAGATATTACTCCATCTCAAGTCCCAATTCTTCTACCAACATTTCCTGAAGGTCCTGTACAGAAACCAAGTAGGTTATTTCTCCATGCATGGCATAAGCAATATTGCCTGTTTCTTCTGAAACTACCACCGCGATAGAATCGCTCACTTCACTAATACCGATGGCGGCCCTGTGGCGTAATCCGACATGGCGGTTTACCTGTTTTTTCGATACCGGCAAGATACAGCCTGCTGCTTTTATGTGATTGGCCGTAATAATCATGGCTCCATCGTGAAGCGGACTGTTTTTGAAGAATATATTTTCAATCAGGGAGGACGACAAGTTTGAATTAATCTCCTGTCCGGTTCTTACAAATTGAGCCAATTCGTTTTGTCGGGTGATCACAATTAGAGCCCCGGTTTTTGTTGAAGCCATGTGCTTGCATGCCACTAAAAGCGGGTCGAGGTTAATATCTGTTTTTTCTTTAAAGGCAAATTTAAGAAAGTGGAACTTTTTGCCATATCGGCGAAAGAAGTAAGGTGTTCCCAACGCCAGCAAAAACTGTCGGATTTCGGGTTGAAAAATAATGATTAATGCCACCAAACCGACTGAAATAAAGGCTCCTAATATCTGCGAAAGCAACTTCATTTGTATGGCAGTAACCAGTTGCCATATGAGAAACAAGGCCACCAATCCAAGAAAAATATTGATGGCTACCGTCCCTTTTAACATCTTATAAAGCGTGAATAAGAGTGCTGCTACCAGCAGGATGTCTACAAGGTCAAGTATGCGTATGTTGATAAAAAGCAAATTCAAGGGTTCAGTTTTTAATCAAAGATAATGAATTACAGATATGGCAAAAGAACATCATAATAAACTCCTGTTTTTACCTGGCTGATTGTTTGTTAAGCCAATCGTACCATTGATGCATGCCTTCACCAGTTTTTACCGATAGCTCGATGAATTCCAGGTGATGATTAACGCGTGAAGCCAATTCCCGGCATTTCTTCATGCTAAAATCCACATAGGGGAGCAAATCGGTTTTGTTGATAATACATAATTGTGCCGATTGAAACATGGTCGGGTATTTAACGGGCTTGTCATCACCTTCGGTAGTACTGATGATAACAACGCGTTTGGCTTCGCCTAAATCGAACAAAGAAGGGCAAACCAGGTTGCCCACATTTTCAATAAATAGAATTGAGTCCTTCGCGACTTCCAACTTTTTTGTGGCCACATGAATCATTTTGGCATCCAGATGGCATCCGTTTCCTGTATTTATCTGAATTACCGGTGCCCCAGCCGCATCAATCCGATCGGCATCATTTGATGTTTGTTGGTCGCCCTCAATAATGTAAAATTGGTGATTCCCCTTTTGTTCTTTAATGGTTCGCTCCAATAAACTGGTTTTTCCTGATCCGGGTGAACTGACCAGGTTAAGAGCCAGTATATTGAGGGCTTCAAAATAACCTCTATTGCGTTGTGCTGTGAGGTTGTTTTTCGAAAGAATGTCCAGTTCGAGCCTTATTTCATGGCGATGTGGATGTTGGTGATCTCCCGGTTGGTCATGAGTATGGGAGTGTCCGTGTTCATGGTCATGATGATGACCCTCTGTATCATGCTGGTGAGGGGTTCCCGGTTTGGTATAAGAAATGTGGTCGTCTTCGCCACAGCCGCATGTTCCGCACATAATAATGGTATTAATATTCAAATAATTATTGTCCATTGATTGATGGAAGCCACCGACTTGTAACAACCCATCAATATCATTTTATTGTCGCAAAGGTAATAAATAGCATCAGCCGGCATACAATGGCAGAATAGTTTGTTGAATTCCGGTGCCGGGTTTTTAGAACATTGGTGCATCAATCATGAAGGATTATTCCAGGTTTACAATTAGATATATTGTCGATAAAATGGACATCAACCGGTGTCATTTTCATTATTTGTATCAATTCTTGATTACATGCTGCTGTTGACTTAGCTTCATTTAATCGCTATTTTAGCAAAAGTATTTATATAAAAATATCAACTATGAGAAAACACATTTCCATGACAGTTGAATGTCCACATTGCTTATCCTCGCTGATGGATGAAAAGGTACAACTCAGTGGTCATCCATCTGTAAAATTGAATGTAGTCTCTGTCGAAGACCGGGGAACCATTAACCTGTGTTCCGTGTACGAATGTTTCGATCATGTTTCGTCGTTAGAAATTAAAGAGGGCGAAATTGTAGATTTTTATTGCCCGCATTGTAACAAGGAATTGTTGGTTAACGAGGAGTGTAAACTCTGCGGGGCTCCCATGGTTTCCTTCGTTCTGCGTGTTGGTGGCCGTGTAACAATTTGTTCACGCCGGGGATGCTCAAACCATTATGTTGCATTTAATGACCTGTCTACCGAACTTGCTAAATTTTACGAACATTACGGCGACTAACAGATTCGAGGCAGTTGATTTCCTGATAACATATCAATGATGCGTTTACCACCTATCACTGTTTCGAGCCAGGCTATACCCTGATGTTCAGTGGTGATTTCACCAATAATGGATGCTTCTGTACCCAAAGGATGTTGCTTCATGCGTTTAAGTATTCCGCCAGCCTCGTCAGCTCCTGCTACCATTACTACTTTTCCTTCATTGGCAACATAAAGAGGATCAAAACCAAGCATTTCACATAGACCCCGTACATTTTCTCTGATCTGAAGTTTGGTTTCATCAATTTTTAGTCCGAAGGATTTACCTTTTACCAGTTCGGCAACTACGGTTCCCAAACCTCCACGCGTGGCATCGCGCATAAACCTGATCTGTCGGCATCCCATGATGGATTCACTAATCAGGTGGTTTAGACAGGCGCAGTCCGATTCAATTTTTGTAGTGATTTTGAGCTCATTTCTCGCTGACATAATGGCCATACCATGATCGCCAATACTCCCGTTGATTATTATCTTGTCGCCGGGACGTATATTAATTCCACTACTGATGTGTTCATATTCAGGTTCCAGTCGCCCAATACCGGACGTGTTGATAAATAACTTGTCGCATTGGCCACGGTTCACTACTTTCGTATCACCGGTCACGATACTTACGCCTGCTTTTTTTGCTTCTTCGGCCATGGATCTTACAATGATTTCAAGACTTTCCATGGGAAAACCCTCTTCGAGGATAAATCCTGCACTCAGGTATAATGGAACGGCTCCTGATACAGCCATATCGTTTACCGTTCCGGCCACTGCCAGATGCCCGATATTGCCACCGGGGAAGAATACCGGGTCTACAACAAACGAGTCGGTGGTAAACGCAAGTTTTCCGGTGCTAAAATCCAGTATGGCCGAATCACTTTGTTGTCGCAGTATGGGATTGTCAAAATAACGGGCAAATAGTTGATCGATGAGGTCATGTGTCATTTTTCCACCACTGCCATGACCTAAAAGTATCGTTTCGTTTTTTTTCATGTTTCCATTTCATTTTTAAGGTTACCTGTTGTACATATAAAATGCAGCACACGATCCCTCGTTCGAAACCATGCACGAGCCTACCGGGTCGGAGGGGGTACAAACAGTTCCAAAAAGTTTGCAGTCTTTGGGCTTTTTTATCCCTTTGAGGATTAGTCCACAAATACAACCTTTGGGCTCAATGGTTTTTTCAACAACTACCTCAATCATTTTCTCGGCATCATGTGCTTGATAGTTTTCCCTGATCTTCAGTCCGCTGTCCTTTAAAACACCCAATCCTCGCCACCAATCGTCCCGGGGTTCAAAAACCTCTTCCAACATCTGCTGCGCTTTTATATTTCCCTCCGGTTTTACTACACGGGTGTATTGAATTTCAACTTTTGGTTGATTGCTCTCAATTTGTTGCACCAGCATAAGGATGCTTTGCATGACGTCAACAGGTTCAAACCCGCTGATTACCACACCTAAACCATACTTTTTTGGGATGTCGTAATATATTTTTTCCCCGGTGATGGTACTCACGTGTCCTGGCCCGAGATATCCATTTATTTGAACACCTTCGTCAATGAGTGCTTCCATGGCGGGTGGCATTACCTTATGGGCACTATAGACATAAAAATTGCGAAGTCCGGCCATACTGGCTTTAATGATTGCGGCCGCGGAACCCGGAGCGGTGGTTTCGAAACCGATACCCAGAAAAACTACTTTTTTACTTCTGTTTTCCCTGGCGATTATCAGGGCATCCAAAACGGAGTAAACAATTCTGATATCGGCACCTAGCGCTCTTTCTTTCTCCAGACTAGAGGTGGAGCCCGGAACACGGATCAAATCACCATAAGTGGCAATAATGACATCGGCCAAACGGCAATAGGCAATGGCCTGATCGATATAACCGCGGCTGGTTACACAAACAGGGCATCCGGGTCCAGAAATAAGTTCAACGGTTGAAGGGAGCAAGTCAGGGATTCCGAATTTCTGAATGGACATGGTGTGTCCACCACAGACCTCCATCAGTTTTACATGTTTGGTGGAAATTTTTTTTATTTCTTCGGCAAATAGTCTGACGAGCCCTTTGTCGCGATATTCATCAATGTATTTCATGGCAATTATATCAGATGAGTATTGTTGTCTTTTTCTTCCTGATCCATCTGTTCATTAAGTGTTTTAAAGTCGTTGAATGTCTTTAATGTTTCCATGGCATCCACTTCATCCAATTTCTGAATTGCAAATCCGGTGTGTATCAATACGTAATCTCCAACCTGCACTTCTTCAGGGGTTAACAATTCGAGGCTGGCCTTATAACTTGAATTTCCCACGGTGCAAATAGCCGAATTGCCTTCAATTTCATCTACCCGTGCCGGTATACTTAAACACATATCTTCATTTTAAACAATTATATTAAAGTCGGTTATGCAATCGGCGTTGAGCAGCAACAGTCAACTGCCCCAACGCAATTCCACCGTCATTTGATGGAACCTGCTCCTGCGAATAAACAGCAAAATTACATTCTTTTAGTTTGTTTTCTGTTTTTTGAAGGAGTATTCTATTCTGAAAGCTACCTCCGGATAACACTACTATGTTGGTGTTCAATTTAGTACGCATCGTTTTAGCAGTCGAAACAACCACATCAACCAAGGTGTTATGGAATTTACCCGAAATTTCCCCGACAGGCATACCGGAGGATAAATCAATAAGAATTTGTCGGAAAAGAGGTTTGAATCCAATAAACGATCCCGGAACCCAGGAATATACCGAATTTATATCAGGATCAACGGCTGCTTCAAGCTGCATAGGGGCTTCGGCATGATAAGCAGCATGACGGCAAATCCCCAGTAAGGCGGAAACGGCATCGAACAACCGACCCGCACTCGAGGTGAGGGGAGTATTAATTTGATTGTTTATCATCGAAACCAACAGGTTAAACTCATTTTTATCAATGCCTTCTAAAATGAATGGGTATTCCTCAAAAATAGCCGTACCAAAATAATGAACCAGATAGGAAACCATCATTCTCCACGGATGCTTGGTAACGGCATCACCTCCCGGTTGAGGGATGTACTCGAAGTGCGAAAAACGCTCAAAATCAAGTAAATCTCCATAAAGAAATTCACCACCCCAGATATGACCATCGTTTCCCAAGCCAGTACCATCAAAACATATTCCTATCACTTTTTCATTCAAACCGTGTTCAGCCATGCAGGATGCCATGTGCGCGTGGTGATGTTGCACCAACATAAGCGGAATGCTCATTTGTTCAGCATACCGGGTGGAGAGATAGTCGGGATGAAGATCTGCAACTACCAAAGCAGGTACAAAACGAAATAAATGACTAAATCGTTCTACCGATTCCCGGTAGAAATCGAAGGTTTCCATGTTCTTCAAATCTCCAATATGTTGGCTCATGATGGCCTGTTGTCCCTTTCCTATGGCAAAGCAATTGACCAGTTCGGCACCGGCGGCAAAGATTCCTTCCGTTTGAAGATTGAGATTAACTGGCGATGGTGCATAACCTCTTGAACGCCGTATAAGTCGCGGTTTGCGATTCACAACAAATGCCACTGAATCATCAGTTCTGTTAACTATTTCACGATTATAACAAATAACAGCTGCGGTTTTATCTAAAAATGCCTTGATACCTTCTTCATTTTGTGTGATAATGGGCTCATCGGAGAAATTACCACTGGTGAGCACCAGTACATCGGTTCTCAGTTGTTCAAAAAGCAAGTGATGAAAGGGCATGTAGGGAAGCATGATCCCAATAGAATTAAGCCCTGTTGCTACTTCATCCGGGAGAATTCCTTTGCTGGTGGCCAACACAATGGGGCGGTGCCAACTAGTTAATAATCGCCGTTCTTCTTCACCCAGGACAACCAATTGTTCGGCCACTGTCAGGTTGAGAACCATAAGAGCGAATGGCTTTCCTTCCCGGCATTTCAATTCACGCATTTTTAAAACAGCCTCTTGATCCAATGCATTGCACGCCAGGTGAAATCCACCCATCCCTTTAATGGCCAACAGCTTGCCTGAATCGATCAGTCGGGCTGCTTCAGTTACCAATTGAACAAAATTATTCAATTGATGGTGATGGGTATGTAAGGTGTAACGCGGGCCACAGGTATTACAAGCCACGGGTTGTGCGTGAAAACGCCTGTTCAGGACATCCGTATATTCTGCCCGACAGGTTGGACACATCGCGAAAGGAGCCATCGTAGTCAAAGGTCTGTCGTAAGGCAGTGATTTGATAATGGTAAACCGTGGACCGCAATTGGTGCAATTGATTAAAGGGTAGTTTATTCTGTGTGATTGATGTTTCAAGTCATCTAAACAAGCCTCGCAAACGGCGATATCGGGGCTCACCTCGGTTATCTCGTCGGAGAATGAGCTGCTCTTTATTATCCGGAAATCTGAAAAGTTTTGAAACGCAAGGCTTTCTACCTTTAAGGAGTTGATGGAGGCCGCCAACGGAACTTCATCGGGTAATACACTAATAAAGGTGTCAACTTGCTCTTCTAACCCCTCAGCCACAATGATCACTCCGGCATTTGTGTTTTCTACCGTACCTTTTATTAGGTGATTCATCGCGATCCGGTAAATGGCCGGACGAAATCCAACACCCTGTACCAAACCTTTTATTTCAATCTTTTTAGTGACTATCATTTTCCTCAATTACGCGGCAAAACTAATTTAAATTGATTATAAATTTTCAAGTGTTAAACAATTAACAGGATAAAGGAGTATCTTTGCTGTTAATTATTTAACAATCAAATTGGAATCTCTTTTATTATAAAAAGTAATGATCAATGAAGGACAGAATTATTGAGATTATCAGCAAATACAATGGAGACAGCACAAGGCTGATGGATATTTTACATGATATTCAGGCACATGCCGGATATATTGACGAAGCTACCATTGCATTGTTGGCAGATAAGTTGACCCTTTCGGCGGCACAAATCAAAGAAACGGTTTCATTCTATCACTTTTATAGCGACAAGCCGTTGGCTAAAGTCAACATTTACCTGAACGACAGCGTTACCGCTAACATGAACGGACGGAAGGACGTGCTTAAAGCCTTTGAGGACGCCTGTGGAATTAAAATCGGCAGGGTAACTACCGATGGAAACATTGGTTTGTTTTCGACTTCCTGCATCGGGATGAACGATCAGGAACCTGCTGCTATAATCAACGACAGGGTATTTACACGTTTAACACCATATCGGACTAAACAGATTATCAATGGGTTAAAACAGGGCCAACACGTAAAAGAACTGGTGGTGGAAGGATGTGGCGATGGAAATAACGCACTTCCCATAATTGATGCCATGGTATATAACAATATTCGCCGAAAGGGAGCCTTGTTAAGCCATGATTATCCTTTGTTTACAGTAATAAAAGATATTTTACCAAAAACATCATCTGAAGAAATCACCGACATCATTACGGAGTCGAATATCAGGGGCAGGGGCGGTGCCGGTTTCCCGACAGGATTAAAGTGGAAATTTGGAAGCAGGGCAAAAGGCGAACACCGCTTTATTATTTGTAATGCTGACGAAGGTGAACCCGGAACATTTAAAGACAGGGTGTTGCTTACAGAATATCCTGAAATGGTTTTTGAAGGCATGGTAGCAGCCGGATATGCCGTTGGCGCTGATATTGGACTTCTCTACCTGCGCTACGAGTACAAGTATTTACTTGTTTATCTGAATGGTATACTTGAAAACATGCGCAAGAATAATTTTCTTGGTCAGTCGATTGCCGGTATAGGCGACTTTGATTTTGATATCCGCATCCAACTGGGAGCAGGTGCCTATATTTGTGGTGAAGAATCTGCCCTCATCGAATCTTTGGAAGGAAAAAGGGGAGAACCCCGCGACAAGCCTCCATTCCCCGTTGAGAAAGGCTACTTAAATTTACCCACTGTTGTAAATAATGTAGAAACCTTAGCCACTGTTGTTAAAATTATTAAGAATGGGGCAGCATGGTACAACCAATTAGGCAATAAGGATTCTGTTGGTACCAAGCTGTTGAGTATTTCAGGTGATTGCCGTTTCCCGGGCATTTATGAAGTGGAATGGGGACTAAAAATAAGTGACATTCTGGCCATGTGTGGAGCAAACGAAGTACAAGCCATTCAGGTAGGTGGACCTTCGGGCACCTTGCTGGGAGAAAAGGATTTTGATAGGGAGTTGAGTTATTCCGATTTGCCTACGGGAGGTTCTATGATCGTTTTCAATAAAAACCGCGACCTGCTTTCAGAAGTTGTACTTAATTTCATGAATTTCTTTATTGAAGAATCATGTGGTACCTGCTCAACCTGTCGCAATATGCCCTATGTGCTTCGTGGGAAGCTACTGAAAGTGATTAACGGACGCGGAGTTAAAACCGACATCGAAGATATGGTCAACTGGGCTAATTTACTTAAAGTCAGCCGGTGTGGTTTGGGGCAGACAGCCGCCAACCCCATTGTTTCCAGCATCAGAAACTTCAGACATTTGTATGATGCTTTGGTTCAAAAAGAGATTGAATATGATAGCGGGTTTTCATTGGAGACCTCTGTACTTGAATCGTGCAAAGCAGTCAGGCGCCAGCCGCTTTTTCACCATAACGCTTAATATATTAATACCATGACCAATAAAATAAAAATTAAGATAGACGGTAAAGAAATTATCACCGATCAGGGCAAAACCATTGTTGAAGCTGCTCATGAAAACGGTATTTTTATCCCGACCCTGTGCAATTTTGCAGGAGCCCTGCCCAAAGGGTGTTGCCGGATGTGCACCATTAAGATCAACAACAGGTTTATGACTTCATGTACCACACCTGCAGCGCATGGGATGGAGGTTGAAAACAACACAAATGAAATCAACGACTTTCGCAAAGGCATCATTGAATTGTTGTTTGTAAGTGGTAACCATTTTTGCCCTTCATGCGAAAAAAGTGGTAATTGTGAATTGCAGGCTCTTGCCTATCGTTACCAGATGATGGTTCCCCGGTTTCCATACGATTTCCCTATGAAGAGTGTGGATGGATCGAGTCCCTACATCATTAAAGATCAAAATCGGTGTATCCTATGCAAGCGGTGCATAAAAACCATCAAGGATGATCAAGGGCGCCATTATTTCGCGTTTAAGGAGAGAGGCCATAAGTTGGAAGTATTGCTTGATGATAAAATGGGCAAAGAAATATCCAGTGCCCTTGCAAAAAAAGCAATGGAAAATTGTCCGGTAGGCTCAATTATTTTTAAGGAAGTTGGATTTGAGGTTCCAATTGGCCAGCGTAAATACGATCATAAACCAATTGGCAGTGAAATTGAAAATTAATTTTGAAAATTGAAAAAAATGGAAAAAAAGATCATAGCAACTACTTCACTTGCCGGATGTTTCGGATGCCACATGTCGGTGCTCGACATTGATGAGCGTATACTCGACCTTATCGAACTGGTTGAATTTAACAAATCGCCTGTTGACGACATTAAGACTTTTACAAAACCTGTGGATATAGGCATTATAGAAGGTGGATGCTGTAACAGTGAAAATGTAGAAGTACTCCGTAGTTTTAGAAAAAATTGCAAAATATTGATTTCATTAGGAGAATGCGCTATCATGGGAGGCTTGCCTGCACTTCGTAATGGAATACCCATCGAAGAATGCCTCAATGAAGCTTATATCAACGGACCTACTGTTGGATTGAATACCCAGCATATTTTGCCCAATGATGATGAGTTGCCCATGTTGCTCGACAAAGTGTACCCGTGTCATGAAATAGTAAAAATCGACTATTATCTGCCTGGGTGTCCGCCGCGTGCCGATTTAATTTGGGAAGCTCTCGTCGCGCTAATCACAGGGAGTAAATTGGATCTGCCTTATGAAGTTATTAAATTTGATTAACTATTTGAAAAAGATTGAATTATGCCAAAAAAAATCACTATAGAGCCCGTAACCCGGGTGGAAGGCCACGGAAAAGTAACCATTCAGATTGATGATGCCGGGCAAGTTCGCGAAACCAGGTTACATATTGTTGAATTCAGGGGATTTGAGCGCTTTGTTCAAGGCCGGCCTTATTGGGAAGCCCCGGTATTGGTGCAGCGCCTTTGCGGAATTTGTCCTGTTAGCCATCATCTGGCGGCAGCCAAGGCATTGGATGTTATCGTAGGTGCCGGAACAGGTTTGGGATTAACTGCTGTTGGAGAAAAAATGCGCCGCCTAATGCATTACGGGCAAATCTTTCAATCGCATGTGCTGCACTTCTTCCACCTTTCCTCACCTGACTTCTTGTTTGGAATCGATGCCGATCCCGCCATTAGAAATATCATTGGCGTGGTAATGCACCACAAAGACTTGGCCGTTCAAGGGGTTATGATGCGTAAATACGGACAGGAAATCATTAAATATACCGCAGGAAAAAAAATTCATGGGACGGGTGCAATTCCCGGAGGTATCAATAAAAATCTGAGTATTGAGGAACGCGATATCTTGCTCCATGGAGCCGATCCGCTCAATGCCGATAAAATGGTTGAATGGTCAGTTGGTGCCCTGGCTTTTTTTAAGGCCTATCACAAAAATAATAAGACTCTGGTTGATACTTTTGCTGAATTCCCATCCAACCACTTAAGTATCGTTCGTGCCGATGGTGCAATGGATCTTTATAATGGAGTGCTTCGCGCCGTCGATACAGAAGGAACCAGAATTCTGGATGATGTGGATTGCCAGGATTATGACAAGTATATTGAAGAAGAAGTCCGGAGTTGGAGTTATATGAAATTTCCATACCTGAAACACCTTGGAAAAGAAAATGGGTGGTACCGGGTGGGCCCCCTGGCGAGACTGAATACTTGTGATTTTATCCCAACCCCTCTTGCCCAAAGGGAATTTGAAGAGTTCAAAGCCTATACCCATGGGAAACCAAACAACATGACACTTCATTATCATTGGGCGCGTTTGATAGAAACACTACATGCTGCTGAAGAAATAAAAAACCTGTTAATAGATACTGATCTTCAGAAAGAAGACCTGGTGGTGAAAGGTAAAAAATCGCACCGGGGTGTAGGTGTTATCGAGGCTCCACGCGGAACCCTGTTCCATCATTACGAAATAAACGACAACGACCAAATCACCCTGGCCAACCTGATCGTTTCAACTACCAACAACAACCAACCCATGAATCTCGCCGTGAACCATACGGCTAAATCATTCATGAACGGACAAAAAGAAATTACCGAAGGTATGATGAATGCTGTAGAGGTTGCCATCAGGGCTTATGACCCGTGTTTAAGTTGTGCCACCCATGCGTTGGGACAAATGCCATTGGAAATGACCCTTGTTAATGAAAATAACGAAATAATCGATTGTAAAACTAAATAATCATGGAACCCAAAAAAAGAGTACTGGTTTATGGCTATGGAAATCCGGGCCGTCAGGATGACGGAATTGGAAATGAAATGGTCACGATGATTCAAAAATGGATTGAAACCCACCACCTGACCTGTATGCAAACCGATAGTAACTATCAGTTGAATATTGAGGATGCGGAAAAAATATCTCAATGGGATATTGTGGTTTTTGTTGATGCTACCAAAGAACAGCGGATTAATGAGTACAAGTTTAAAACTGTTGAGCCTTCGGAGGCCCAGGTGGAGTTTACGATGCATGCTATAAGTCCTGATTATGTGCTGCATTTGTCGCAATCGTTGTTTGGAAAATCCCCCGAAACTTACGTGCTGGTAATAAAAGGCTATGAATGGGAATTGAAGGAAGGCCTCACGGCCAATGCCAGGTTAAATTTGGAACAGGCATTTCAATTTCTGACCCGTCAGTTGGCCGGATGGGCACTTATTAAGAAAAATTTACCAATAAGCATGCTCAAATGATCAATATTTCGACAACCTATATGGGACTTCAGTTGAAGAACCCGCTGATTGTAAGCAGTTCAAAACTGACCGAGGATTTGGAGAACATCAAGTTGTGTGCTATGTACGGTGCCGGTGCTGTAGTTCTCAAATCGATATTTGAAGAGCAAATCAGGGGCGAATCTGAAGCTCACTTGCGAAAGAGTAATGAGATGTATTACTGGTATCCGGAGGCAAAAGACCATGTCATGGGATTGTCGATGGAGGCAAGCCTGGATAAATACCTTGATTTTGTGAAGACAGTAAAAGCTTCTGTGGATATTCCTGTAATTGCCAGCATAAACTGTACATCAGCTGTTGAATGGACCAAGTTCGCCAAGGCCATCCAGGATGCAGGTGCAGATGCGCTTGAACTGAATATCAGCATATTTCCATTTGATGCTTCCCTTAAGAGTAGCGAGATAGAAGATCAATATCTTCAAATATTGGTGGCTGTTAAGAAGGAAGTTACAATTCCTGTTTCCGTCAAGCTCGGAAGTTATTTTACCAATTTATGCTCCATGGCCTCTCAATTGGTCGAGAATGGTGCTCAGGGGTTGGTGTTTTTTAACCGCTTTTTCAGACCTGATATCGACATCAATACCATGGAGGTTGTTACCGACAATCATTTTTCGCAACCTGAAGAGCAAAATGTTCCTTTGAGGTGGATAGCCCTGATGGCCGGGAGAAATATCGGATGCGATCTGGTGGCTTCAACCGGGATACATTACCACATTGGAATGATTAAGCTTTTGCTTGCCGGTGCCACAGCGGTTCAGGTATGCAGTACATTGTATATTAATGGCATTCCCTATATCGAAACAATTTTGAAGGATCTTCGCGAATGGATGAAGGAACATCATTTTAACCAGATCAGCGATTTCAGGGGAAAAGCGCTTCAGGATGTAGCAACATCGGCCTCTTTCGAGCGCATTCAATTTATGAAACGCGATTTTGAGGATTAGTTAATACGCATTAAGAGATCAGGAATTCAGACGGTCGCATGGGCATCATCAACGGATGGGGTTCATGCGGCTGTTTTATTTAGCAGATTTTGATCTACTTTTGTTTCATGAATCGGTATTTTATAAAACTGGCTTACAATGGAAGTCGCTATCATGGCTGGCAAATACAGGAAAATGCCCATAGCGTCCAAGCTGAGCTCAATCAAAAACTGTCCTTGATACTGGGACAAGAAATTAATGTAGTTGGATGTGGGCGAACGGATACAGGGGTCCATGCACGGGAATTTTACGCACATTTTGACATAGAAGGAACTTTGGATGAGCCTTCCGACACCACCTATAAATTAAACAGGTTTCTTCCTTCAGACGTGGTAGTTTTTAACATCACTCCGGTTCCGGGCGATTTGCATAGCCGGTTTAGCGCCATAAGTCGTACTTATCGCTATTATATCAGCCAGCATAAAAATCCCTTTACACATGGTTTAAGTTACCCCTATTATAGAACCTTAGACATCGATGCCATGAAAACGGCTACTGGCTTTTTGTTGAATTTCAACGACTTTACCAGTTTTTCGAAATTGCACACGCAAACTCAAACCAACCTGTGCAAAATTACTGAAGCCAGGTGGGATGTGTTGGGCGATCAACTTGTTTTTACTATTATTGCCGACCGCTTCCTGCGCAATATGGTGCGTGCCATTGTGGGCACCTTGGTGGAAATTGGCAAGGGAAAGCTAAGAGCGCAGGATATGGTTACCATTATTGAGGCCAAAGACCGAAAAAAAGCCGGATTCTCGGTGCCTGCCGAGGGTCTTTTTTTAGAAAAGATTGAGTATCCTATCGCCCTTATTTGATCAATGATTTTGTCAGTGATGCCACTATTTCGCTTACCGGACGGATTTTGTGAATGTCCTCTATGGATGTTCCTGCAACCCAAACGGTTTTATAAGTAGCTTTTGAAGCCGCATGCTCAATCGTTTTCATTCCACGGAAGGCAATAAGCATTTTGATGTATTTTTTCAGGAACTTATTTTTGTACATCAACTTATTCAAAAAGCCCTGATGGTTTCCCAGCGATTGCATATAAGGGGTATTGATGACAGTGAGCGGAGTGCCTGAGATTATTTTCGTCAGGATAATGTCTTTGGCCGAATATTCTACCAGGGCCTGTTTATATTCTTCTGATACGCCTGCTTCATTAGAAGCGATGAATGCGGTTCCAACGGAAACCCCATCGGCACCCAGTTCGAGTGCCTGCTCCAGGTCAGCAGAAGTTGCAATACCACCGGCTGAGATCACAGGGATGGGGAGTTGCTTTTTTAACAATGGGACCAGTTCTTCGGGTTTCAGATTGCCGGCATGCCCGCCTGCCGCCGAACTCACCGCTATGACTGCATCGGCTCCCAGGTCAGCCACTTTTTTGGCATATAATAAATCTACTACATCACAAAACACCTTGATGCCCAATGGCTTGCATAATTCAATGGTCTCTTTCGGATTGCCAAGGGAGGTGATGATAAATCCCACTTTTAGTTCCGCACAGGTTTTGAGTTGTTGTCTATACTTAATATTCGATTTGTTCACAATAAGGTTTACGCCAAAAGGCTTGTCAGTTTGCCTTCTAATCTCGCCTATGGCCTCACGCAAAGCTGAATCAGTCCGGTAATTGAGTGCCGGAACCGCAGCCGTGATGCCACTTTTTAAAGCAGCAACCATCATTTGTGTATTGGTCACCAGAAACATGGGTGCCATTAATATGGGATATTGTGCGCCCAGTGCTTCGAACAGGGGAAATCGCTTCATCATTTATTATAGGTTCTAACAAAGCAAAGGTAAGGATCATAGTGACGCGGTGGTTTTTTTCTGGAAATACTTATAGACCTTTCCAAACTGGTTAAAATGGGTAGAATAGAATAATAATTTACTCGTCATCATCGCAAATAACAAAAAATGCCTTATATTTGAGGCGATTAACCTATTCATTTTTTAACTCATAAAACCTAAAAAGATGAATTCTTCACGAACATTTCTGATGGCTGTGGCACTGTTTGTTGTCATTTCCTGTTCTAAATCTCCCACTGACCCCGATACTATTTTTAAAGTGAAGTACAGCATTATTTCCGCTGGAGATGTACATATGGATACCATCCAGTATAAGAACCTTCATGGTGAAACGATTACAATAAAAAAGGAAAATAACCTGAATTATTGGTTTACCTCATCAAATGGTTATGATGCCGGCTTGTTTATGTCGGGCTTTATAAATGATGGAACTGTAGAGTTTACATTGCAGATTATGAATGACAACATGGTTGCCTTTGCGGATAGTTCCTATCAATACTGTAGCGATTCGATGAAACCTTTATCCTTTAGATACGGCGTATCAAAAATGTTCATCGTTGCCAGGTGAAAATATCCCCAATGACAATTGGATCGGATACGTTCTGCTCAACCGGTCAAATTTCTTTACATAACGAATCCCTCAGTTCACGTCGTTGAGTGAAGATAATCAGTACAATATGGACTTGGTAAGGGATAAGAATGCAAAAATTTAACTGTTTTTTATAAATAAAATGATTGGCGATTGAATCATTGTTTATATTTGACCTTTAATCAAATAACCGTAATCAACCCTTAAAGGAAATTTATGAAAAAAATAGCTTACTTTACCTTGGTTTTAGCCATCATCAGCCTCGTGTCATGTTCCAAATCAAGCAGCACGCCTGATGTAATTTATACCATTAAGTGTACAGTTACCTCAATTGGTGATGTTCAAATGGATACCATTCAGTATAAAAATATTTCGGGTGAAATAGTGACCAAAATGTCAGTGCCTGATTTAGATTATTCCTATACGTCTGCGAACAGCTACGATGCCAGTCTTTACGTTTCAGGTAATATAGATAATGGGGAAGTGTTTTTCAATATGCAGGTAACCAATTCAACAGGTACTGTTTATATTGATAGCACAAGTTGGAATAATACCAATACCGGCGCTTCATATCAATTTAAAAAGAAGGCAGAAGCTTATTATTCCAGTTCAAAGTAGTTCGACTTTAGATTTGTTATATATTGAAAATAAAATAGATATCATAGTACAGATTAGATCAAAAACAAACAAGTTAATATAAAACAATCCCGCCAATTTAATACCAGTGGGTTTGTATTGTTGATTGTTAATGTCACAGACCAAATTTGGACTTTGCCATAATGGACAAGACTAATTTTTATGCTATCTATTGCCCATATCCTTTACGTTTTTGTTTGACAACCGTTGTTTAAGCTGATAATAAACCTACTTTTTTACACCTTATAGTGTAATCAGAGAAAACCACCATGATGTCAAAATTTCATTTCATAAAAAATGAGTTATCTTTGATAAATGAAAACGAAAAAGGAAATTATTGATTTTTGGCTCATCCAAGCTGATGATGATTGGGCTGCTGTTGATACCTTATTCAAAGGACGAAATTACTTGCAATCATTGTTTTTTGCACATTTGGTGATTGAAAAAATATGTAAAGCAATATGGATTAAGCACAATGAGGGGAATGTACCTCCCAGAACTCACAATTTGATTCATTTGCTTTCAACCACGCCTATAAAGCTGAAAGATAGCATGAGTGAATTCATGTTGAGTTTAAACCGATTTCAATTGGAGGGTAGATACCCTGACTATTTGACAAAAATGCATCATATATGTAATGAGTCATTTACAAACAAAATGATTGGTGAAACAAATAAATTAAGGTTATGGTTACTCGAGATAGTGCAATAAATACAGCTAGATTATTCGTAAATGATTGCCAATTAAATGGATTGACCTTTCATAAGGTGTTTTTATTTGGTTCAGCAGCAAAAAATATGACACATGAGTGGTCTGATATTGATTTGTTATTAATTTCTGACCAATTCAGTGATAATGTTTTTGAGAATTTAAAATTATACTCAAAAGTTAATATTAAATATCCTGTTATTGAGACTCATCCTTACCCAACAAAATATTATTATGAGGGAGATGATTTTATTAAGGAGATAAGTAAAGAAAGCATAGAAATATTGCCTACACCTAACCCGCGGTTATAAACCCGGCCACGGGACCTCCTTCCCGGAAAAGAAATTGACAAAAATTTCGATACTAAATATTTTCCAAATTTCGTCTCCAAAGTGTAACCAATTATTTTTCGATCGTCTTTTGATCAGTAATTTGAAAATGATTAAGTCACTAAACATACATCCCAATCAGGAATTGATCAGGGCCTGTCAGCGAAACGACAGGAAAGCCCAGATGATGTTGTATAAAAATTATTATAAAGCCATGTATCACACCGCCAACCGTATTTTAGAAAATCCTGTAGAAGCCGAAGACGTGATGCAAGAAGCTTTTATTGACGCTTTTCAAAAAATTAGCCAGTTGAGCGATGAGCAGAGTTTTGGCGCCTGGTTAAAACGGATCGTCATTAACAAAGCACTTGATGTGATAAAACGCGAGAAAACAATACAGTCGTACCGGGAGATGATACAGCATGAGATTCTTGAGGATGAGGAAGTTGATGACCAGGAACCCGACCTGCAATATCAACTTAGAGAAGTCCAATTGGCTATGCAAAATATTCCCGATCAATATCGGATTGTTTTGTCGCTGCATTTATTCGAGGGAATGGACTATGAAGAAATGGGTCAAATCCTCAATTTGGAATACAACAATGTGAAAACAAAGTACTCGCGAGCCAGGCAGCGATTGATCGGGGAAATTCAGAGACTACAAAACCAACAGGGGAAAAAGGAGGTGTGGCATGTGGAAAATTGAAAAATATTTAGAAGAAAACAAAGGACATTTCGAAAACAAGGAACCTCTTGAAGGTCATGAACAACGCTTTTCAATGCGGCTCAGGAAATTAAACGGCCATAAAAAAGATACCCGTCGAAATAATCTCTGGCTAAAAGCAGCGGCATCGCTATTGCTGGTGGCTTCAATTGTTTGGCTCACGATCGAACCATTTAAGGAAGGGAAGGCTTCTTCGGTTGAAGTGACTACAATTGAAATACCGAACGATTTGCAACAGGTTATTTCATATTATGATGGTCAATGCCGCATAGATGAGGATGAAATAAAGGAAGTCAGACAGGAAAATAGCAGTACCATCACCATCAATCAGGTAGCTGCAAAGCAAATAGAAAAGTTAGATGCCAGGCTACTCAGTATTGAGAAGGAATACATGAAAAATCCCGGAAGTGAGTCTGTAAAAGCGGCCATGGTAAACACACAAATAAAAAAAGCCGAAATTTTAAATACATTAAATAATGAAGCCCGCACGGCATCGCAAGGTTTTCGTGTGGGAGAACCCTATACACAATTTTAATCCATTTTAAATCAAAAAATCATGAAAAGAAAAATAACTACTTGCTTCGCAACCCTGGTAGTGCTGTTTTTCGTTGGAGGACAACAGGTTCTCCGGGCTGAAGAAACCATTGAGAAGGTGCTGATAGAAAAGCAATTTGATGTTAACCAACAGGTGAATTTGAATATTTCGCACGAATTTGGCAAAGTCTATTGTAAAAATTGGGAAAAGCCGGTGATTTCCATTACCATAACGGCAAAGGTAACCGCGCGTACAACCGACAAAGCCAATGATGTTATTGACAGAATCGTAACCTACGTATCGGGGAACCGAAGCGAGGTGGATGCTTCCTGCAAATTGTCGTCAGGAAAAGGAAACAACAGCAACCAACAAATTGAAATTACCATGGAGGTGATGATGCCGAAATATGTAAACCTTGACTTAAGCCATAGTTTCGGATCGGCCTGGATAGGAGAGGTGACAGGCACTGCCACCATCGAAAGTCAATACGGCGACCTGACAGCCACCTCACTTACCGGTACTGCCAATGAAATTGAAATGAGTTTTGGAAAAGCAACCATCGATTTATTGAGCAATGCTAAGTTGGAGGTCAGTTATGGCAAGATAACTGTGGAAAAGGCTGGTGAAATCAGCCTCGAAACAGAATACTCTGATTCCTTTTTCTCAGAACTCAATAAGGCAACGATAGAAATGGAGGGTGGCCACTTCGAGGCTATGTCAATCAATAACATAGAAGGTGAGTCGAATTTTACAAACATTAAAATTGGAAAGTTGACTCAAAACGCCCGCATCGAAATGAGTTATGGCGCAATTGAAATCCAGGATATAAAACAAGGGTTTTCAACCATTTCGCTTGACACCGAATTCAGCAATGTTGAACTAGCCATAGCCCCGGGAACCTCGTACCGGCTCAGAATCGATTCGAAATTCGGAAACATTCAATTTCCTGAAAAGAATGCAGTTGTGTCAAAGGATATTCAGGATATCTCAGATCGTCTTGTTGAAGCTGTTATTGGCACGCAAAACAATACAACCGCTTTGGTTTCCATCAATTCAAGTTATACCAACATTAAAATAAAATAACCTTTAAAACTAGTTCATCATGAAATCACAAATCAATAAAATGCTTTATCACTTGCTGACACTGATCGCGGTGTTTGTACTGACTTCAGCCCCCCTGCATGCAGAAAATGACGCTGACGTATTGATGCAGGATCGTCAACTTCCTGTTTTTACATCCATTAAACTGGTTTGCTCTGCCGATTTGATCATCCAACAGGGAAATGACCAAAAGGTAACGGTTAAAGCCGATAGCGACATCATTGGTTCTGTTGAAACCAAAGTTGAAAATGGGACCTTGATAGTGGACGTTAAACGCAACAATGTTTTTACTGCCCATGAGATGGAGGTTCATATTACCATGACAAATCTTGAAAAAATCAAGAGTTTGGGATCGGGAGATATCGAGTTAGAAGGTGGCTTTAAGACTTCAAATCTGATTGTGTCGTTAAGTGGATCAGGTGATTTTCAAGCCGACTTGCAGGCTCAAAACATGGAATTGGAAATAAATGGATCGGGTGATGCCAGGTTCGGAGAGGTACGCGGGACGTTTAAGTTGTCCGTGTCGGGAAGTGGTGATGTGGAAGCCAATGGACTTCAACTTGAAACTTGTATGATCAGCGGTTTCGGCAGTGGTGACATCTCCTTGTCGGGAAACTGTATCGATTTAACTATGTCGCAAATGGGATCGGGTGATATCAATGCTTACGGTCTCAAGTCGGTAAATGCTACGGTAACCAACATGGGATCAGGCGATATGGTCGTAACAGTGGCTGAATCATTGCAAGCGAAACTCAATGGCTCCGGCGATCTGACTTATCAAGGCGATCCTGCCAAGGTAAAAGTAACAGCCAATGGTTCTGGAGAGGTGTATAAAAAATAGCCTCCTACCTGGAACGAAATGAGTAAAGTTACATGAGGAGTTGATCAGGAAAATAGTGTGGAGTTTTGAAGTAGCAATGCACCTTGATTGACTTCTTATACTGTGATCCACTTAAATTGATAAGGGTTCTCAGGTATCTTCATCCGCTCAGAAATACGTTGCAACCTGGCTGGTAGCCCCATGATATAATCTCTGGCTTTTTCAGCCGAATCGTTTAATTCGCGCATGTGATCGATATTCCACTCCTTAATCAAGCTGTTCATGATGTCGATATAATCCTGGGTGGTATAAACCATGGTGCGTTGGGCGGCATCAGAAAAATGGGCAAACAGCTCACCAATTTTTCCGCCCGACTCCCTTAAATAATGAGCCGGCATAATAATCTTCTTTTTCATCATATCTTCAAAGGCCAGCATCATTTCGCTTGGATCGAGTTCAAAAATACGTGAAACAAAGTGTTTGTAAGCACCGGCATGCCTGTTTTCATCAGCGGCGATAAAACTGCACATCTTTGCCAGGTGGGTGTTCGCGCTTTTCTTAGCGAGCAATGCCACCCTGCGGTGCGATATGTTGGTGGCCAATTCCTGAAAACTGGTGTAAACAAAACTTCGGTAAGGATCTTTTGCGGTATGAATGTCCACCCCATCGTTAATCAGGTGCTGGGTAGAGATTTCTACCTCACGCATGTTCACACGACCACTGAGGTAAAGGTATTTATTAAGCAAATCTCCATGGCGGTTTTCTTCTGAGGTCCATCCACGCACCCATCGTGACCATCCTTGTCTATTTTGTTGATCAACTCCTTCTATGTCCATTAACCATGCTTCGTAGGTAGGAAGAGCCTCCTCAGTGATGGTGTCGCCAATGAGAACGGTAAGCAAGTCGTTGTCGAGTTCTCTGGCAAGTTCTTGTATCTCTTGTATTTCGTTTATAAATTGAGGGCCGTTTGAGTCAGGGAGCAATTCTTGAGGTTGCCAAATTTCTTCGATGGGTTTTAAGTATTTACTTAAAAATTCGTCCATCGATTTCTCAAGGGTTTGCATTACTTCCCGACGGGTATTTGATAGATTCATTTTGAATAATTTAGTTCGGCAAAGATACTATTCTTATTCATTATAAATAAGCAAGTAGTTTTTATTAAATGAACGCTAGCTTTGAATTGCTAATTTCATTGGTGTTGGGATGTGAAATTATTTTTTCGGATTTGGTAAATTAACAGCTTTAAACCAGATAATTCATTTATTTTGAAAATCATGTCCGCTTGGCAGGGGGCTGAAACAATTGTTAGAATCGTTAACAAGAAAAGTTTTTTGTTAATTTACTGTTCCGTAGAATTTGATTTAAGCCGATAGAAAGGATATAAAATCAGCAGACCCATCGAAATGGCCACCAATGCTGTTCCCAGTCCCCATAATTCGGCTAACAACCCCGTAACCCCTGCAAGGATGGCCGCTATCAATGATTTGGCCTGAGAGGTAACCGATAAAACGCTCGCCATTGCGTCATCTTCAGCAAGTTCTGCAATCAGCGCGATACCAAGTGGTTTACGAACATTTTCTATCATCATCACCACCAGGAATGCCGCAACGGGGATGCTGTAAATTGCAAGGTAGTAAAAAGAGAACCCTGCGATTCCGATACCAAATCCCAAAATCATGGTTAAATTCATGGGCTTGTAGGGATGTGCAAATAGTGCTGTCATCCTGCCCGAAAGCCTACTTGCAGCCGCTGTTAGCAGGTAGATGATAAAATAGATACCTCCTATCATGAAGGCTGTTTTTTGGTCATCGTTCATATAGATGGCAAATGGAATGGCCAGTGCCATGGTTTTTATCATCGGTTGTACATAGTCCTTAATGGCGGAGTAATATCCTGAAAAGAGGGAGGTGCTGATAAGAGCTGTCAGGGTGCTTCGCTCTTTCATCGAAATAACAAATGCCTTCCATACCGATAAAAATTTCAATCTGATTTTGCTCAATTGCTGTGACCTGATTTCTCCATCGAGCCATTTTGGATAAGATGCTATCAACAGAACATTGACAAGATAAGGAACCACCGACCATAAAAACACCTGCTGAATGGCTCCTGTGAAAAATACGATCACACCTGCCAGGAGTGCTGAAAAAGCCGATCCCACCTGCGACCACGAATGGGTGTGCCCGTAATAATTTACCCGCTGACTGGTCCATCCATTTGCTTTCAGGTATTGGAAAATCATGGCTTTGTGCACTCCCGTTCGAAAGGCATCGCCCACGGCAAATAAAATCATGGCCGAAAATAACAGGATCAGGCTGGTACTAAAATAAAATACCAAAAACGAACTGATGTAGAATAAAAAGGAAGCAATAAGTGTGCGTCTCCTGCCCAATGCATCGGCAACCAAACCACTGGGGATTTCCATTAACATGATGGCGATTTCACGTGTTCCGTAAAGCAACCCTATTTCCAGGTAGCCAATTCCTTTCTCAAAAAAGAACAGTACCAGGAAAGCATCGAAAAACCTGAGGTTTTTAAAAAAACCGTAGAAGCAAAATTTATAATACTGTAGGTCTTTGGTGATGGAAGTCATAGGTGTGATCTCTTCATGTCCCTTGGCAAAGGTAGATTAAAACCAAAACACTGTTGAGCGACCTGTAAAAAATACCCTTTCTTATCAACAGGAAGTATTTGAAAAGCTTAAGCCACGCCAGTCTTGGTACGTACATATTATTACTATTTTTGTAGCCATTTTACGCTAGTATATTGATAATTAAAACGATCTGGTAATCTTTGCAAATTATGAAAAGAATAAAAATGTTACCCGGTGAAGTATACACATTGTTGCTCATGTTTGTACTTTTCGCCTCTTGCACAAAAAATACACAGAATCTTGCACCCACGGCAGCCTTTATTGTTACGCCTCCCTATTCTGTTGTTGATTCCACGGTGATATTTGATGCTACAGGATCGTATGATGAAATGACCGCTTTTAGTATGTTGGAATTTAGGTGGGATTTCAATAACGATGGCTTGTGGGAGACTACCTGGAGCAACGATCCCATCGTAAGTAATAAATACCAGGTGGCTGGCTATTACACTGTTGGACTGGAGGTTAAAGACCAGGCTGGATATACCGGCTGGGTTTCCAGAAATTTAACGGTGGCTGACACCAGTGGTTATCTGGCAGAATATCCAACCGCCGAGTTTACCATCGATCCATTAACAGGGGATGAAAATACCTTATATACATTTAACGCTTCAGGATGTAGCGATTTGCAGGACGATTCATCACTGTTGCAAGTAAGATGGGATTTTGACAACAATGGAAGTTGGGATACCGATTGGTCGACTGAAAAAATTGCAACCCATAAGTATGGGCAAAAAGGCCAGTTTGAGATCATTTTGCAGGTAAGGGATTTAGATGCTAACGTGATTGGAACCAGCAAAATTATTACTGTAGGGAGTGGGGGAGGCGGTATCATTGACCTCACTTTTATCAGCATCCCGGGTGGAACATTTGATATGGGTTGCACCCAATCAGATCAGGAAAATTGTAATACGTATGACGAAACACCCATCCGGTCGACCACGGTAAATGCTTTTCAATTGAGTGCCTATGAAATAACCAATACCCAATTCGCTGACTTCTTAAATTTGGTGGGCTGCAACCCCGATGGTACCATGGGAGGAACCAGGTTAATTTTTCTTGGTGCCGAAAACTGTAAAATTACTTACAGCGGAGGTGCTTTCGCGGCAGTCGTTGGAAATCATAATTTCCCGGTTGCACAGGTAACATGGTCAGGAGCCAGAGAGTTTTGTGTGTATTACGGTGGCAGGCTTCCAACTGAAGCCGAATGGGAGTACGCGGCCAAAGGAGGAAATAGCCCGGGAAATTATACCTATAGTGGTAGTAATACCATCGAAAATGTGGCATGGTATGCTGCCAATTCGTACGCCGTGAACCATGATGTTGGAACGAAAGACCCCAATCAGCTGGGCCTTTACGATATGACAGGCAATATACAGGAGTGGTGTGCTGATTGGTATGCCTGGGATTATTATACTTTAGGAGAAAATGACAATCCTACAGGACCTGCAACAGGAGAGGAACGGGTAATACGTGGTGGCTCGGTTTACAACGGGAGTGACGATTGCCGATCCTCTGACAGGTATTGGAATTCACCGGTTAGTTCCGGTCCCGGTATTGGCTTCCGCATGGCAAAGTAAACTTGTTAATCTAATCTGAAACCTACAACTTGACATCAAACTTAAAAAAAATATAATGAGAAAGAAAATTGTTGCCGGAAACTGGAAAATGAATAAAACCTTTCAGGATGCGGAAGACTTGGTTAGTACCATCGCTGATGAACTTGATGGAGTGGATACCGCCTGTGAAGTAGTGCTATGCCCTCCATTCCCTTATCTTGAAATGGCTTCGGACTATGCCGACGAGTCAGGATTGCAAATTGCAGCCCAAAATGTAAGTGAATTTGAAGATGGAGCTTATACAGGCGAAGTGAGTGCCTCCATGTTGGCCTCCATCGAAATAGGATATTGTATCGTAGGCCATAGCGAGCGCAGAAAGTATTTTGGTGAGACCAATGCTCAATTAGCCACCAAAGTAGAAAAATTACTCGATCATGCCATTCGTCCTATTTTTTGTATTGGCGAATTGTTGGAAGAACGAAATGCCAACAACCATTTTGAAGTGGTAAAACGACAGCTTGATGAAGGGCTTTTTCAATTAAACAAAGACGAATTTAAGGAAGTCGTAATAGCGTACGAACCTGTTTGGGCCATTGGTACCGGTGTTACGGCTACCTCAGCTCAGGCTCAGGAAATGCATGCCTTTATTCGTCAACAAATTACAGGGAAATATGGCAAACCCGTGGCTGACCAGACCACCATTTTATATGGGGGCAGTTGCAATGCTAAAAATGCCGCCGAGTTGTTTTCCAATCCCGACGTGGATGGAGGTTTAATCGGTGGGGCATCACTTGTTGCCGAGGATTTTATTAAAATCGTAAAAAGTTTTTAATTAGAAATAGTGAATTATTATCAGGTCAACATACCCAATCCGGGCAATCAGGATCAAATAGACATCCTGATTGCCCAACTGGCTGAGGCAGGCTTCGAGAGTTTTGAAGAAGCCGAAAAGAGCATCATCGCATATATCCCTGAAAAGGACTATCACCAACAGGTGTTTTCAGAAATTGAATACTGCCAACTTCCGGTGGTGGCCAAAGAAATTACTACTGAATTGATTGCAGACCGCAACTGGAATGAAGTGTGGGAGAGCAATTATCCACCGGTGATGATCAGCGACCATTGCATTGTTCGAGCACCGTTTCATGAATGCCCGCCTGGTGTGCAGTTCGACATCATTATAAAACCTAAAATGGCCTTTGGGACTGCCCATCACGAAACCACGGCCCAAATGCTCCAGGTGTTGCTCGAAACAGATGTTACCGGTAAAAAAGTACTCGACATGGGTTGTGGATCGGGGGTACTCGCGATTTTATGTGCCATGAAAGGAGCTGCCGAAATTACCGCCATTGATTTGGATGAGTGGTCGTATAGCAACACCATTGAAAATTCGGAAATTAACCATATAAAAAACATCATCCCATTGCTTGGCGATGCCACTTTACTTAAGGCCCCAATGCAATTTGATGTGATTTTGGCCAACATCAATAAAAACATCCTCCTGAACGACATGTCTGCTTATGTTGGTGTGTTGTCGGCGGATGGAAGTATTTATTTTAGCGGTTTTTATACCACTGACCTGGCGGATATTTCCAACATGGCCAGCATCAATCAATTGAAGTATATCGATTCCTGTTCGGAAAATAATTGGGTCGTGGCACACTTTATCAAACAATAATCTGTTATACCATACGCAACGAAATCCTTACCTATGAACCGAAGTGTACTCTTCTTTCTGATTTTTTTTCTGTGTTTTCAGTTCATGGGAACTACTGCCCGTTCACAGGTGGCTGACTCATTGTCAACGGATTCTGAAGTATTTTTTCAGCAGCTTTCCCAGATACTCCTGGCAACTCCATCAAAAACCTATGAGAAGAAATCGGGAGAATTATTAAACCGGTTTTACCAGCGATGGACCATCGGACGTTTCAACAAACAGGAAAAGGACGAAATACGGCATCTGATAGAAACCATGCGACAAAAAAAAATGCGCACTTTCCCATTTCTATACGATTATGTTTACACCTTAACCTTGCTTTCAGAGTCTACTCAGGTTCCCAAAAGTATCCTCGCCTGGCATGCCTATGCGGATAGCTTGCTGATAGAAAAGTCTACAACCGGATTTGCCGATTTTTTGGTGTTTAGCAACAATTTATTAGAAAAAAGACAGCTCCATCAAAAAAAATACTACAGTTGGTTTGCGCGTGAAACCCGCTTTAGGTTCGACCTGGACACGGTGTTTGTTGTGAGATTTGAAAAGGTAAATTTAGTTTGTTCATCAAGTAATGATAGCACTTCCGTGGATGGCACAGGAGGTTTTTTCGATTATAAAAACAAGGCATGGATTGGTAGTGGCGGAATGGTTCGTTGGTCAAGGTTTGGCAAGCAAGCCGGGGATGATATTTATGTAGATTTACCCGATTACAGTATTCTTTTAGATGAGCCTGTTTTTCAGGTGGACTCGGCAGTATTGCATTACAAGCGTTTTTTTAGCAACCCTGTTGTGGGCGTTTTTCGCGACAAGGTGTTATCGAGCCCGCCTGGCGACCGCTCTTTGTTTCCTGTTTTTACTGCATATCTTGGGGATATTGAATTGCCTGACATTTACACCGATATGAATTATTATGGAGGTATTCAGATCGAAGGGCCCAATCTCTATGGTGTTGCCGTCAATGGACATACGGCGAGGGTTACCATCATGAGAAATGATACTATTTTTGGTAAAATGATCTCTGAAAAATTTCGTATCCTGAACGATAATACCATTTCTGCCCAGGCAGCGGTTGTGTTTTATTTTGAAAACGATTCCATTTATCATCCGGGTCTTCGTGTAAAATACACCAATGAAGATCAACAACTGGTGTTGTACAACGAAAAGGAGGGTTCCAATTCAATACCGTTTTTCGATTCATACCACCAGCTGGACATTTATGTGCAGGCGCTCTTTTGGAAATTGAACGAGGAAAATATCCTCTTTAAAAGAATCAGAATGGTCAATGATAAAAATCTGGCCTATTTTGTGTCAAGTAATTATTATTCTGACCGTGATTTTTATCAACTGCAAGGTATAGATGAACTTCATCCTCTTTATGTAATTCAAAACTTTGTCAATACCTACAAGGTTACGGAAATCCAACTGGGAGTTCTGGCAGGTTACATGGAGTTGTCACCAGAGCAGGTTTCAGCCATGCTGATTGGTTTGTCGAACAAGGGTTTTCTTGTTTATAATACTGAAACCCAGATTGCCATCGTTAAAAACCGGTTAAACTACTTTTTGGATGCAAAGGCAGGCATCACCGATTATGATGTGTTGAGCCTTGTTTCGGACGTTACTACAAAACCCAATGCCTCTTTTAATATTCACAATTTAGGATTAAGCGTTTACGGGGTTCCTCAGGTTTCTATCAGCGACTCACAGGAGGTTTACATCTATCCATACGACAAAAGCATTCAGTTTTTTAAGAACCGTAATTTTAATTTCGATGGACATGTTCACATGGGTCTACTTGATTTTTATACCAGAAACAGCACTTTTGTTTACGATAGTTTTATGCTCAGGATGAACTATGTCGACTCACTTGCCTTTATGGTAAAATCACAGGATTCACGCAGCCGTAACGACTCGTTGATACATGTCAACAATGTAATTACCGACTTAAACGGAAGCATTTATATAGATGATCCTAACAACAAGTCAGGACTGAAGAATTTCCCGCTTTTTCCCACCTTTGTCAGCAACGACGAAAGTTATGTGTTCTTTAACAGGAAATCAATTCAGGACAGCACGCTACATGCCGATCAATTTTACTATAGGGTCGATCCATTTGTATTTGATAGTATTAAGACCTTTTCTACAGATGGATTGGCTTTTGAAGGAACCCTGGTTTCGTCCGGCATTTTTCCTGACATTTCTCAACCTCTGGTGGTGATGTCCGACTATTCTCTCGGTTTTGAACACCATACACCTGAAACGGGTTATCCGGTTTATGATGCAAAAGGAACGTTTACCGAGGATATTTCGCTAAGTAATGAAGGTTTTATCGGGCAAGGCTCATTAAATTTTCTCACCTCAATTTCTACTTCCGACAGGTATATTTTTTACCCCGATTCGTTGGTAGCTATCGGGCAGAGTTTTGTTGTTGAAAAGAGTCCTCTTGAGTACGATTTTCCCTCTGTGCAAGGCGATACCGTTGACATTCGATGGATGGTGGATACCAACGTGATGTTTGTGGACAATTTGGACAAACCTTTTATCATGTACAGTAATTCGTGGCTGATTGGGAACCTGGAGTTGAATCCTGAATATATGCATGGGAACGGAGCGTTTTATTTTGATCAGAGCGAACTCGTGTCGAACACACTTCAATTTAATTACAATCGACTTTCAGCCGATTCCGCAGATTTTTATTTAAAAAACAGAGAGAACGATACCCTGGTATTTTATGCCAATCAGTATCATGCCAAAATTAATTTCGATGAGCAGACAGGTTGGTTTAATCATCTTTACGACAATTCCTTTGTGAAATTTCCATTTAACAAATATATTTCAACACTGGATGAGGTGGAGTGGCGAATGAAAGATGATATGCTGTTGCTAAAGAGCAATCTGAGCAAGGATTACAAGGGGCTTGATACACTCAACAACATGGAAGTCATCGATTATAAGCTGGTAGGTCCCGAGTTCATTAGTTTAAAACCAGGACAAGATTCTCTGAGATTCTTTGCAGGACAGGCGTCTTACAACTTACAAAACTATACCATTGACATTGAGTATATTAAATTGATAAAAGTAGCTGATGCAGCTATTTTTCCAGAGGCTGGTAAATTAAGGGTTCTACGGGATGCCCAAATAGAAACACTTAAAAACGCTACGTTGATTGCTGATACTATCAATAAGCACCATGAGCTTTATCAGGCTGAAGTGAACATTTTTGGACGAAAACAATACACGGCCAAGGCATGGATAAATTATACCGATCGACACGGTGCTCAGCAACCTGTTTATTTAAGTGACATAGGTGTGAATGATATGGGTGTCACAACCGGATATGGCCAAACCCCGCCGGAGGAGGTATTTTTCCTGAGTCCGGAATATTTGTACCAGGGAGCCATTAAACTGGTAGCCGCAGATCCATATCTGCATTTTGAGGGAGGATACCGCCTTAATCAGGAATGTGTACTCAATTATAACAACTGGGTGGCTTTTAATCAAATGCTTAATCCCGATGACATCGTTTTTAATCTGGCAGATGATACCTATGATCAGGATGGCAGAAAAATTTATTTTGGATTGGCTTATTCCGATGAATTCCGAAAATATTACTCCCTCGCGTTTCAACCATTGCGAAATGAAAACGACAGGTTGTTGATGAGTGCCAAAGGGCAGCTTGTTTTTGATACCCTGAGCCATAGCTTTGTCGTTGGGCAACGCATTAATGGAGGAACGAAAAAACTCCTTCCTGATAACATTGTGCTTGAAACAGAAATCTGTACCATGAATGGAAGGGGCATACTGGACCTTGGTCTCGATTTCAACATGTTAAATACCACCGTTACTGGCAATTTTGAGCACCTCATTGTTCCCGATTCTACCCGTTTGGAGGTTGTTTTGGCCATGAATTTCTATTTTGATGAAAAACTATTGGGGATGATCACCGACAGTCTGAGGTTATCGTATAACACAGGTGTTACTGATCCGAAAGAAATTTTCCCCTTGTTCCTGCAAAAGAATTTGCCCAATGATATCGATCCTTCTGAATTTATTGAGGAGCTGGCTCTCTATGGTCAAATCAGGCGACTTCCCGATCTGTTAAAGCAGTCGGTTATTTTTTCAGACCTAAAGCTTGTTTGGGATAGCGACTCACGTTCTTATTATTCAAAAGGTAAAATTGGAGTGGGTTATTTAGGAGGGGCAACCATCAATAAATATCTGGATGGTTATATTCAAATACAACCGGGTGTCGCCGGCAGTTCCATCACCATTTACCTCCAGCCATCGCCGGAGACGTGGTATTTTTTATCTTATAAAAATGGGATTATGCAAGTGTTGAGTTCCGATGCTGCTTTCAACGAAAAACTGGAAGCTCTGAAACCTGAAAAACGAATTCTGAACCAGAACAGCGATACACAGTATTATGAGTTTGTTATTTCAACAAAGCGCAAGGTGGTTGATTTTATCCGTGAAATGGAGGCCAAATAATAGACTTTCCGGAGTGGACTCAATCCTTCAATCTAAAAAAATCAAGTAAAAAAGAAAGGGATTTCAAAAGGATTATTCATGCAAAGTGGCAAAGTTAGAAGGTTTAATTTAATGTCATGTCAATTGTTATTTTTAGTATTTTTGAAGTCTGCCGACAACCTCAAAAAGATTTTATAACGCAGGCCTGTAATGTTCAGGATATTTTTTTATTTTTACTCACTTTGAAATTGATAAAAGAGAACAGTAAAATCCATTCACTATGAAGTTTATTATATCAAGTACAGCATTATTGAGAGGTCTTCAAAAAATTAGCGGTGTACTAACCACCAATAACACGCTCCCCATTTTAGAAGATTTTCTTTTTGAATTGAATCATGATAATTTGCGCATTACCGCGTCAGATCTTGAAACAACCATTAGCGTGACAGTAAAACCTGATATGGCAGAAAGCACGGGTGTTGTTGCTATTCCGGCCAAAATGCTGCTCGAAATCATGAAGACTTTTTCGGAATTACCAGTCACCATTTCCGTTGATGGGACGAATATTGAAATATTTGCAGGAGAGGGGAAATACAAATTGATAGGTCATGAAAGTGATGAATTTCCTCAATTGCCTGTGCTCGATAACACGGTTACACTTACCCTGAACGCTTCGTTGATGGTAAATGCTTTTAACAAAACCCTTTTTGCCACAGGAAACGATGAGTTACGCCCCGTGATGTCGGGTGTTTTTTGTGAAGCTACCACCGAAAGTCTTACGTTTGTGGCTACGGATGCACATAAATTGGTGCGCTATCGCCGTCATGATGTAAAGGCAGAAAACCAAACTTCCATTATTTTGCCAAAAAAACCACTCAACCACCTCAGGAATATCATGCCTGATGATGAAGGTGTGGAGGTGATTCTGGAATACAACGAAACCAATGCTGTGATCAAATTCAACGAGATATCTTTAGTCTGCAGGTTGATCGAAGGACGTTATCCCAATTATGAAGCAGTAATACCGGCTCAAAACCCTTATAAGTTAACCGTCGATCGAAAGAATTTACTCAACGCCATTCGCCGGGTTTCTATTTTTGGAAGCAAATCAACACACCAAATCAGGTTTAAACTTTCAGGAAAAGAATTGGTCCTCACCGCCGAAGATCTTGATTTTGCAAGCGAAGCCAAAGAAAGGTTAACTTGTAGTTACGAAGGTGACGACATGGAAATCGGATTTAATTCTAAGTTTATGCTTGATATGCTAACAACCCTCGATCCTGATACCATTATTATCGAAATGTCGGCACCCAATCGGGCAGGTATTTTACTTAGTGAGCGAGAAGAGAATGATCCTGAAGAAATATTGATGCTGATCATGCCTGTGATGATTACACAATAAATCAAGTTGACTTTTATTCATATCAACAAGCGGAACCAGGATGTTTGGTCGCCGCTTTTTTTTTTAAACAATACCTGGCAACCCCATGGCGCATTACGACTTTGATAAAATAATCAATAGAAACCAGACCGATTCGGTAAAATATGATTTGCGAAACTGGTATTTCAAATCAGATGACCTTCTCCCAATGTGGGTGGCCGATATGGACTTTGAAACTCCTGATTTTATCCGCGAGGCAGTGGCAACCAGAGCCCGCCATCCCATTTATGGTTATTCATTTCGTTCGCAGTCGTATGCCGATTCCATACGAGAATGGGTTGAACGTCGGCACCAGTGGACAATACAAAACGATTGGTGTGTTTTTAGCCCTGGAATAGTACCGGCTTTTAACTTCGCTATTCTTACTTTAACCAAGCCGGGCGATGGTGTGTTGATTCAACCACCTGTATATTTCCCGTTTTTTAGCTCAGTTACTGATCATCACCGGAAACTATTACAAAATCAATTGGTTTACAACCAGGGCATTTACGAAATTGATTTTGACGACTTCGAAAAAAAAGCCAGTCAGGCCTCTATGTTTTTACTGTCGAATCCGCACAATCCGGTAGGTAGAATTTGGAACGAAGCTGAGTTAAGGCGCATGGCTGATATTTGTAGAAAACACGGGGTGATTATTGTATCCGATGAAATCCATAATGATCTGATTCTTCCTGGAAGTAAACATGTGGTGATGGCAGGACTGTCGCCTGAAATTGCAGACATTACACTTACCTGCATTGCCCCAAGCAAAACCTTTAACATGGCCGGACTGGCTACCTCGTCAGTTATTATTTCCAATGTTGAACTACGGGAGAAGTATGCCGGGTTTATTAATGCATTGCATCTTTCAGGTGGGAATCTGTTTGGTGCAGTTGCCTCTGAGGCAGGTTATCGGCGGGGTGATCGTTGGGTTGATGAACTAATGCAGTATGTTCAACAGAATATATATTTGCTAAAGAACCAGTTGGAAGAATTAACCGATATTCGGGTGGTGGACTCTCAGGCCACCTATATGGTTTGGCTTGACTTTTTAAAAACAGGACTGGATGATGAAGCGATTAAAATGAAACTGATTCATGAAGCGAAAGTTGGACTGAGCCATGGACCAACATTTGGTCCCGGCGGTGAGCGATTTCAGCGAATTAACCTCGCGGCGCCAAGGAAATTGGTTGAAGAGGCCGTCAGTAGGATGTCAGCAACATTTAAATGTAGGTAACTAATTATTAAAACTAACGTAAAACCGGTAGAAATAAACATCTCTATGAAAAGAATCCTGATTAAGTATTCATTGTTTTTGTGCTTGGTTGTGCTGGCCGGAAATGTAAAAGGGCAATATTATTATTTTGACAGGGGGCTTGTTGAGGTAAATGTAGGTGTAGCAATTCCATTTTTTAACTTTGGCGATCAAAATGGAATTGAGTCCGCTCATTATGCCAAAACAGGTTTTAATGCGGGGGGAAGTGTGGCTTATTTTTATTCGAAGCACGTGGCGATGGAGTTCAACCTGAATTATAACATTCACGGAGTTAACACGAATAAATTAGCAGATGCTTATTTTCATACAGATACTATTAACAACATCTCAGCAGCGGCTACAGTGGGTTCGTTTCATGATTTTTCAGGTGCAGTTGGTTTCAGGTTCGACCTTCCCGTAAGCGAGCAGTTCTCCTTTGTTTTTAAAATGATGAGCGGGTTGAGAGGTGTGCACAAACCCGGTGCAACCATCAATTTAGTTACGATTTACGGACCATCGCGTATTGTAGAAACATCAGATACACAGGTAAAGTTCGCTTTTTATTCTGCTTTTGGAGGTCGTATAAAAATTACTGAAAAACTGGGTGTGCATGTAATGGTCTCCTATATTGGATCAAATCTCAATTTTGAATTTACAAAGAATAAAGTTCCGGTTGTGACAAATGAGCACCTGGGTGTTATCATGGTAAACGCCGGTGTGGGGTTATCGTTTTAACTCATTATTAACGACTTAATTTTCATAGGTTTTGTTGATATTTAAAAAATGTTACTATTTTTGATCATCACTAAACAATTAAACCTATGAAAGCATTAAAAATTATTGGTGTTATCCTCATCATTCTGCTTGCCATTTTCCTTATTGTTCCCTTATTTTTGGCCAATCAGGTCACTATTTCCGAACACGTGATGATAAAGGCAAAATCCGCTACCCTATTTAACCAGGTAAATACTCTTCAGAATTGGGACAATTGGTCACCCTTTCACAAGGCTGATACAGCCATGACTACCGAATATTCCGGCCCTGAAAAAGGTGTTGGCTCAACCATGAGCTGGCAAAGCAAAACCATGGGAGATGGTTCTCTGGTTATCGCAGTGAGCACCCCATATACTTATATCAAAAGCGATCTGCTCTTTAAACCTGAACAAGGTGCCGCTATCGATGAATGGTTTTTTGAACCACAAGATGAAGTTGTTGAAGTAACCTGGACCACCACCCTCATCGATCTTGATTATCCCATGGGGCGTTATATGGGTTTGATGGCTAAAACCATGATGAAACCATTTATGACAAGTGGATTGAAAACACTGAAAGAGTATTGTGAAGCACTTCCGGTTCCTGCGGATATTACCCTGGTGGATGTCGAAAGCGTTCCATCCTTGTCAATTATGGATGCTGCCACCGTTGATAATATTGGCGAATTGCTTGGTAAGAACTATGGACTCATTATGGAATATATGAAGGCCAAAAAGATAGATGTTGCTGGTATACCATATGCTGTTTATTACAACTGGGATCCTGATGGAGTCATTCACTTGCGTGCCGCTATACCTGTTGCCACCGAGGTTCAGGGAAAGGGTGTGGTAGAGTATTTTGAATTGCCGGCAACAAAAGCTGTTTTCGCAAAACATGTTGGCGGACATGATACGGGTGCTACTCATGAGGCTATTGGAGAATACATAAGCGATTTTGGAATCGAAACCGGTGATTTTGTTTGGGAAGTTTATGTAATCGATTCCATGTCAGAACCTGATGAATCGAAATGGGAAACTGACATTTACTATCCGATCAAGTAGATTGACAACCGATTAATTGGTCGACTTATCCCGTATTGAAGATCAGTTTGATGAGATCATTTCCTCGAACTGGTCTTCAGTTATAATAGGGATGCCCAGTTTTTCCGCCTTGGCTTTCTTGGCGGGTCCCATTTTTTCTCCAGCGATCAGGTAATGGGTCTGAGAACTGATTGATCCCAGGTTTTTACCGCCATGTTTTTCAATTAGTTGTTTGATTTCTTCACGCGAAAAGTGATTAAAAACGCCGCTTACCACGAATGTTTTTCCCGACAATTTTTCCGATATCACGTCCAACCGGTTCATGGATTCAAACTGTAACCCGTGTTTTCTCAGTCGCTCGATTAATTCGATGTGTTCAGTCCGGGAAAACCAAGTTAACACCGAGTCAGCAATTCGTTCTCCTATATCTTCGATGGCAACCAGGTCGTCAAAGCGGGCCTTTTGCAGGTTGTCGATGTTTTGAAAATGGTTTGCCAATTTTTTTGCAACGGTTTCACCAACAAACCGAATGCCCAAGGCAAACAATACTTTTTGAAATGGAATAACTTTCGATTGGGCGACACCATGGACGATGTTTTCAGCCGTTTTCTCCCTAAAAGATGCTTTTTTCTCTGATTTTACCCCTTCGGCAGGTATAACTTTCGTTAGTCCGAACAATTGATCGTAGGTTAAATCGTAAAGATCAGCAGGGTCCTTCACCAGACCCGATTCCCACAACAACTCTATTTTCCCTTCGCCCAGGCTATCAATGTTCATGGCTTTGCGCGAAATAAAGTGCTCTAACTTACCTTTAATCTGTGGAGGACAATGGTCTTCATTGGGGCAAAAATGTGCAGATTCACCTTCGTTTTTTCTCAAGAGGCTTCCACATTCGGGGCAATGGCTGATAAACTGAACAGAAGTTGCCGATGGTGGACGTTTTTCGAGGTTCACACCGATAATTTTCGGGATAATCTCGCCTCCTTTTTCTACATAAACAAAATCACCCAGGCGAACATCCAGGTTTTGGATGATATCGGCGTTGTGCAGACTTGCCCGTTTTACTACTGTTCCTCCAAGTTGGATGGGACGTAGGTTGGCAACAGGCGTAATGGCTCCGGTACGCCCTACCTGATAATCGATGGAGAGAAGGGGAGTCTCCACCCGCTCAGTTTTGAATTTAAAGGCGATGGCCCAACGCGGATTTTTGGCAGTAAAACCCAGCTGTTTCTGTTGTGTCAAACTGTTAACCTTGATCACAATTCCATCCGTTTCATAATCCAGGTGCTCACGTGCAGTGTCCCACTTATTTATGAAATCAAATATTTCAGTAAGGCTGGTACAAATCGTGGTGTCGTCCGAAATCTTGAGTCCGAGCGTTTTGGCATATCGAAGTCCCTGGTAATGTGTGGTAATATATGGCAAAGAACCGGGAAGGTAATAGAGAAAACAATCGAGGGGACGCTGAGCTACCTGAATGGGATCTTGCATTTTTATAGAACCTGCTGCCGCGTTTCTTGGGTTGGCAAAAGGGGCATCACCAACTTCTTCACGGTCAGCATTCAGGGTTCTGAACCCGGAAAGGGTCATGATAATCTCCCCGCGAATTTCAAAAATGCCGTGTGCATCCTTTTGCAGCCTTAATGGGATGGTTTTTATCGTGCGTACGTTGTTGGTAACATCATCGCCCTGAACACCATCACCACGGGTAACTGCCTGTTTCAGCACGCCATTCTCGTAGGTCAGGCCTATGGAAAGACCATCGAACTTTAATTCGCAAACATATTCTACTGTTTCTCCCACAGTCTTTCTTACACGCGCATCAAACTCTCTAATTTCAGATTCAGAATAAGTGTTTGACAATGAAAGCATTGGATACCGATGAACTACGGATGCAAAATCCTTGGTTGGTTCACCACCTACACGCAAAGTCGGTGAATCATCCCTTATAAATTCTGGAAATTCTTTCTCTAACGTCTCGAGTTCTTTTAACAACTGATCGAATTCAAAGTCACTGATTGTTGGACTCGACAAGTTATAGTACTCGAAGTTGTATTGGTTTAATTTTTGCACCAGTACCCTGACCCGGTTTTCAGCTTCTTCCTTAATCATGTGGGGATGGTGTTGATTTCGAAATGGTGGCGTTGTTCCGGTATATAGTAATGATCTGGTTGTCGTTGATGGGATTGAGCCAGAAGAGTACCTCGTCCATGAATCCGGGTTCAATGGTAGTTTCATAAACAAGATCAGGGAAGAGTGTTTGCATGGTCTTGATTCTGGATTCCAGGTGATCGGGTTGGTAGAACAACACAAAATCCGGTACTGCACTTCCGTGTTGAAGTTCTCGTGCATAGGCCGACAAACTATCTTCACGCATAAAAGTATCGTATCTAATCCAGTGGTTTAGATAGTATTGAGGAGGAAACCTAAGTACACTTTGGTTGACGTCTTCAATTAAAAAGTGCTGTAATTCTGAATATTGCGAAAGATAGATCATGCTTTCGACTCTGGCTTTTTTTGAATACATCAACGTAACCGGTATCAGTAAAATAAAATTAATTATCCAGAAAAATATCCACGATCGTTTTATCCAACGCGCTATTGCTTTATTATTTTGCCAGGCTTGTTGCAATTGCATCCAGCCTATTACTCCAGAAATCATCAGAAATGGAATGATGGTCACAACAAAACGCTCCTGTTTGTTTGGGTAATAGGAGTGAAATATTAAAAATATCAGGATGGGTAAAAATATGATGAGTAATCGCCGCCAGTTGCGAAAGTATCCGAACAGGAGAAATAAACTCACAGGTGGAATCAGAATTCCGGAAAGAAAAAGCAAATAAGTGTACCATGGACTAACCACATAGTCAGCGGCATGATGCATATTGTAATCAACATAGCCTATCACCTGAACAAAAGGTATTCCCCAGACCGAATAATCCAGAACTCCCTGTACAACCACCATGGAAGAAAGCACGCCCAATGCCATGAAAATAGTTTGCTTCCACTGTTTCTGAAATAACAGTGCCAGTCCGATTCCCCCTGTAATAATGAGTGTTTGAAAACGTACATTAAAAGCAAGGCCTAAAACAATACCCGCCAGGAACCACCATGAGAAACGCAGATCTTTTTTTCCTGCCTTGACCACCATCCACAAACCTGCCATCAAAAAAGGAATGCTCACGTATTCAACCAGATTCCGAACGCTGATAAACGGAAAAATCCAGAAGATAGCCAACAACCAGGCCACAATTTTGGCTTCTCTCACTGAACTTAACAAGAGGGTGATTTGATAGCCAAAATAAACAATCAACATCGACCAAAGTGCATGAAACAGTCGGATAAACAACATTTTAGTCTCAGGATTTATCATCCCTAACCACTTCATCGTCCACAGAAGTATATAATGGATCCCTACATAAAAAAAACTAAATCCTTCGGGTTCGTTGGTTCCATTGTCAGAAGGCAGCCAACCATAGAAATCGATACCGTCCACCCACGATTGGGCAATTTCGACCACAAGGAACTGATCATCGTGCCAACCATAACCTTTAGCAAAATATACAGCCAGCAACCTAAAAAAAAACCCAACCCAGAGGATGGCTTTTAAAGGATGTTGTTGATACCAGGTATTGAGTTGATTTATCACTATAAAAATTGATTAGTTACCATTCAACCGATTGGCGTGAAACAGGCATGGTCATACACCTGGCTCCTCCACCTCCTCTTGATAGCTCGTTTCCTTCAATGGTGATTACCAGTTTATTGTAATCTTCAATTTTACATTTGTTGTTTACAATATCCCGTGCTCTAACGACTTCAAAACCAAGCTTATTTAGATTGATGATGGTATTTGTATTTCGTGCATAGCCAATTACTTTACCTGGTTCAAGTGCAAAAAAGTTGGCACCGCTCTGCCACTGCTCTCTTTCCATGATAAATTGATCATCGTTGCCTCCACAAAGAATAGGCTCCAGGTCCATTCCAAGTGAACGTAAGGCTACCAGGATGTTCTTTTCTTCCTTGATATTAACCACCTTATCGCCATCCACCGTAATATGAATGGTTAGATATCGCGACGCATTGATAATCAATGGCTCAAAAATCATGCATTTGTCCTGATCGAGAAAGGTAAATACCATGTCGAGATGTATAAACGATTCTGGCTTAAAGGGAAGTTCCTGAACGATAATATGTTGCACTCCAGGCTTGGTCTTCATGTGATCGATAAACGAATCAACCCCTTGTGTACTGGTTCGAT
The DNA here is from genome assembly GCA_001769215.1 of Bacteroidetes bacterium GWF2_41_31. Taxonomy (GTDB): domain Bacteria; phylum Bacteroidota; class Bacteroidia; order Bacteroidales; family F082; genus UBA6244. Next base: position 19,802 of record MEOL01000028.1, on the reverse strand, counting down.
CGCCTGTACCGATAATAAAAATGTCATCGCGGGCAACCAATACATCGCCACCTTCGATGGTGCCTTTTTTGCTTTTGTCATACAAGGAAACCGGATTGATGGTGTTGGCCTTAAAGAGTGGATGATAATTGAAAATGGCCTCCATAATCATGGTTTCACGTTCACGGACTCCGTTGGCCATCCTGCTGATCATCACTTCATTGCCCACCGAAAAACTGGCGTCGCGTGTAAAGAAAAAATTGGGGAGGGGATGCATCACGAACCGCTCGTTGTCAAGAAAACGGGTCAGGTTATCTTTACGCATTTCAACTCCTTCAATCAGTTGTTTTGCAAGAATACCGGCATCTAATTCATTGATCATCATGGAAACATCGTCCTGGTCGTGTTTCTCATGGTGACATATTTTCTGAATCATTTCGTTTTTTACGTAGCTATTCTTCAGTATGTCCTTCAGCAAATCATTGACTTCAAATACCCGGGTGTACTTTTTCAGAACCCCGACAAAGTTATTGTATTCAGGTAAGGCAATGGCCAGGTTTAAAATGTCGCTGTACAAAGCCCGGGCAGCATTTTCCGGGGTCATGTTTTCCACTTCCGGACCAGGAAGATGTATGATGACCCCATTGAGCTTACCTATTTCAGAATGTATATTAATCGAGATTGGCTCCATAGGGCAAAATTACTCGTTTTTCGGCGACGGGGCAATGGTACTGAAATTATTTCCAGACTGATTGAGGAATTTGATAAAGTCAGCAAAAGCAACCACCAAACTGGCCGTGTTGTCATTGGGATGAAAACTAATTTTTTTACTCCGGTTTAGTTGTTCATCCAAAAATACAACCACATGTTTATCGTGGTCGTTCAACAATCCAAAAGGAGAAACCGATCCCGGTTTTACCCCCAAATATTTCTCCAGTCGTTTTTCCGATCCAAAGATCAGCTTACCCTGTTTCAACAGTTTTTCGAGAGCATGAATATCAAAAGGTGTGGTGTCTTTAATGATTACCAGAAAATGCTGGTTGCCCTTGTGATTTCTGAAAAAAAGATTCTTGCAGTGGGTAGCATCGATGTCTTTCCAGTATTTCAATGCAATATCAATGTTGTCCAAGGGTGGATGTTCGTAGAGCTCGTAGGAAATTCCCAACTCACTCAAAGCTTTAAAAACAGGTTCCCTCTTTTCAGGTATCATCAAAATCGAATTTTTTTCCGGTACTCTTAATCGATCCAATCAGCGATAAACAAATTGGTGTTATGTGTACCGCCATTGTTTCTGTTCGAGGCAAAAACAAGCTTTTTTCCATCATATGAAAACATAGGGAAGGCATCAAAAATCTCATCAAAGGTGATGCGTTCCAACCCCGTTCCATCTATATTAATCATATAGAGGTTAAACTCATATCCTCTTTTACCGGCATGGTTTGAGCTGAAGATGATTTTCTTTCCTGAAGGATGAAAAAATGGTGCCCAGTTTGCCTTTCCCAGATGAGTGATTTGTTCCAGGTTGGAACCGTCAATATTACAAGTGTATATTTCCATATTGGTTGGCATCACGAGGCCTTGTGCGAGTAGGTCTTTGTAGACTTTTATGTCTTCCTCTGTTTCGGGGCGTGATGACCGAAAAACCAGTTTGGAACCATCAGGAGAGAAGAAAGCCCCGCCATCATATCCTAAACCAAAAGTTATTTGATTAATATTTGAGCCGTCGATGTCGCAGACGAAAAGCTCCAAATCACCACTTCGCAGAGACGTAAAAACTATTTTGTCCCCGTTTGGTGAAACCGTGGCTTCCGCATCATACCCGGGTCCGCTGATCAGGGTGTCGATAACTTCTCCTTTAAGATTCGCCACATAAATGTCAAAGTCGGCATATACCGGCCAAACGTATTTTCCATCGGTCCGTTTCTCAGGTTCAGGAGGACAAGAATCGCTTCCCGAACGTGTGGATGCATATAACACAGAAGTGTCGCCCGGCATAAAGTACGAACATGTTGTCCTTCCCAAATTTTCACTAAGCATATTTGGCATTTGGGTTTTCATATCGCCATCGGTAAATGGAAAATAATAAATCTGATCACATTCGCTGCCCCATGCCGGCACTTTTGCCTGAAAAGTAATCATCGAATCATTGAAGCTAAAATAAGCTTCCGCGTTGTCGCCACCATTGGTAAGCTGTCTGATATTAGCGAGGTGAATTTCTTGTGGATAATGTGTGGTAGTGTCAGGTGCTTTTACTGTTTGTTCATTTTGCTGATGTTTTTCACCCCCATTGTTCACACACGATGAAAGCAGGTAAGTAACTGTAAAGATTAGTGATAATCCGAGTAGTTTTTTCATAAAATAATAGTTGTTATTGGTGGAAGTGCAAAAGTAGTAATTATTTAAAGTGTTTCCAGATTATGGAAATTAAGGAATGATTAATTTCATTCTCCTTTTGTCATTCCGATTGAGCGGACGCCAGGAGCGAACAGACCCTCTTTGTCATTCCGATTGAGCGGACGCCAGGAGCGAACAGAGGAATCTGTCTTCGTTTTTTATTAAATTTACCATCTTATGACTGACCACAATTATTTTGTTTACATAATGACTAACTTTACCAAAACAGTGTTATATACTGGTGTTACAAATGATTTAGAAAGGCGTATTTATGAACATTATACAGGATATAATGAAGGATTCACAAAAAAGTACAACTGTAAGTACCTTATTTATTATGAACACTATACATTTATTGATGAGGCCATTGAAAGAGAAAAGCAAATTAAACGTTGGCGAAGGAGAAAGAAAGAATTCCTCATTAATACTATAAATCCTTCATGGAAATTTCTTAATGATGATATTGAAGGCATTTGATTGTGTAGATTCCTCCGCTGTGTAACTCCTCCTCGCGGAGTCGTTACTCCGGTCGGAATGACAAAACAGGTGAAGTCGTTACTTCGGTCGGAATGACAAAACAGACCCACTTTGTCATTCCGATTGAGCGGACGCCAGGAGCTAACAGAGCACTCCTTTTGTCATTCCGATTGAGCGGACGCCAGGTGCGAACAGAGGAATCTGGCAGCTCTGTAGCATTGCAGGGGAAAAGTTCTAAAGTTTCCCTTTTAAATATTTTCCTGTGTACGATCTTTCGCATTTCACCAAATCTTCAGGGACACCGGCAAACAGCAACTCTCCGCCTTGATCACCCCCTTCAGGGCCCAAATCGATAACCCAATCGGCGGATTTAATGATCTCACCGTTGTGCTCAATTACCACGATGGAATGACCAATCTCAATGAGTGCATTGAGCGATATCAACAATTTGCTGATGTCGTGAATGTGCAATCCTGTTGTAGGTTCATCAAAGACAAACAGGGTAGGGGTGTCGGTTGCCCCTTTGGCCAGGAACGATGCCAGCTTAACCCGTTGTGCTTCTCCGCCACTAAGGGTATTCGACGATTGTCCTAACCTTAGATAACCCAGACCAACATCGGCCAGTGGTTGAATTTTTTCGATGATCTTACGCTCGGCGGCAGGTGTTTTTCCTTCTCCTTGAAAAAACTTCAATGCCTGATCCACGGTCATATCCAAAATGTCGGCGATGTGTTTGTCGTGGTATTTTACCTCGAGTACCTCTTCTTTAAACCTGTTTCCTCCACAGGATTCACATTTCAGGTAAATATCGGCCATAAACTGCATTTCAACCTTGATAACGCCTTCACCTTCGCACTGGTCGCATCGGCCTCCGGGAACATTAAAAGAAAAATATCCGGGCTTATAGCCTCTGACTTTGGCCAACGATTGTTGTGCAAAAATTCCACGAATTTCATCAAATGATTTGAGATAAGTGGCCGGGTTCGACCGGGATGAGCGTCCAATGGGGTTTTGATCGACATATTCAATGGTGGAAATTCGGTTGATATCTCCACCCAAATGGCTGAAACTACCTGTTTTATCTCCATATCCGCCCAACTGTTTTTTTATGGCAGGAAAAAGAATGTCTTTTACCAACGTTGATTTCCCGGAGCCGCTTACACCGGTAATTACCGTGAGTACGTTCAGCGGTATGGTGACATCAATGTTTTTCAGGTTGTTTTCACTGGCTCCAAGCACTTCGATAAAATTGGTCCAATGACGCCGCATTTTTGGTATGGGGATCGACATCTGATGGGTCAGATAACGTGCGGTGTAGCTTCGCTTGTCAAGTACCAATTCTTCAGGTGTTCCTTGAAAAACCAATTCTCCGCCATGTTCCCCTGCATCCGGGCCGATATCGATGATTTGGTCGGCAGCCCGAATCACATCTTCTTCGTGTTCCACCACGATGACGGTATTTCCCAGATCGCGTAAGGCTTTCATGACCTTGATCAGTTTGACTGTATCGCGTGGATGCAATCCAATACTGGGTTCATCCAGAATATACATTGACCCCACGAGGCTGCTTCCCAATGATGTGGCCAGGTTTATTCGCTGTGATTCTCCTCCCGACAAGGAAGCCGAAAGCCTGTTCAGGGTGAGATAGCCCAGGCCCACATCAATTAAAAACCTGAGGCGTGTTGAGATTTCGGTGAGCAGTCTGCGGGCAATTTTTTCGTCATGTGCCGATAGCACCAGGTTTTCGAAAAAAACAAGCGCGTCATCCAGTTGAAGATGTACAAGCTCTGAAATGGAATGGCCTTTAATTTTCACATAGTTGGCATCCGATCGCAACCGTGTTCCGTTGCAATCGGGGCAGTTAGTTTTTCCGCGATAGCGCGACAGCAATACCCGGTATTGAATCTTATATGTCTGTTCTTCAACATTTGCGAAAAAGGCATTGATTCCTTCAAAATATTCGTTTCCTGTCCAAAGAAGTTCCTTTTGTTCCTTACTAAGTTGATAATAGGGCTTGTAGATCGGGAAATCGAATTTGTAAGCATTTTTTAAAAAAAGATCCAGCCATTCGCTCATTTTTTCACCCTTCCAACAGGCAATGGCTCCATCATAAACCGACAGGCTCTTGTTTGGTATCACCAAATCGGGATCAATCCCGATAATACTCCCAAAGCCTTCGCAGCGTTTACAAGCTCCGTAAGGATTGTTAAAGGTGAAAAAATCCACCGAAGGTTCTTCAAAGGTGATTCCATCCATTTCAAATTGATTTGAAAAGGATTCTTCTGTTTGATCACCGTTGATCTGGTATTGTATAGAACAAGTCCCATGACCTTCGAAGTAGGCGGTTTGCACGGAGTCGGCGATTCTTCCCGGCAGGTCGGTATCATTTTGATCGATACGGATTCGGTCGATAACCAGATAACAATTGCCACAGGAATTCTTTTTTATGGGTTTATCATTTAACTGATCCTCGATCCGAATAATTTTGTTGTTCAGCAATATCCTGCTAAACCCTTGTTGAAGCAAAATCTGCAACTGTTGCTCCGGTTTTCGACCGTTTGCTAAAATAACGGGCGATAAAATCATAACCTGCACCTCATCGGGAAGACTCAAAATTTTTTCTGTTACATCGGAAATGCTGTGCCTCTTCACCTGACGACCCGAAATGGGAGAAAAAGTGGTGCCAATTCGCGCAAAGAGCAACTTGATGTACTCATATATTTCAGTTGAGGTTCCGACTGTAGACCGGGGATTTCGCGATTTGACTTTTTGTTCGATGGCAATGGCCGGAGAGATTCCGTGAATGGCATCAACATTTGGTTTGTCCATTCTGCCAAGAAATTGCCGCGCATAAGAACTGAGGCTTTCTACATAACGCCGTTGGCCCTCTGCATATAAAGTGTCGAATGCAAGTGAAGACTTACCACTGCCCGAAAGTCCTGTGATAACGACCAATTCGTTTCTTGGTATGGAAACACTCAGGTTTTTTAAATTATTTACCCTTGATTTGATTACTTCAATGGGTTGGTTTGTTTGGATGTTGGCTTTGGTACCTGGCATGAATAAAAAAGTTGGGCGACAAAATTACTATAATATTTGCTTTTTTAATTTTAGTGTTTATATTTGCATAATAATTAACACAATTTATAACCAACAGGAGGATTGCTATAGAATAAACTCTACCCTTTTTTGTCACACATATTATTAACAAAATTGGTAAACATGAGTTTAGCAGTCGTAGCCGAAAACGAACTGATCAGAAATTATCTGAACGGTGATCACTCCAGTCTCCAAACCTTAATCGAGCGCCACAGAAGTCGTTTGTATTCTTATATCATGCTGTTAGTTAAAGACAAACAACTGGCAGACGATGTTTTTCAGGATACTTATGTTAAAGTGATCAACACCTTGAAACAGGGCACTTATAAAGATGAGGGAAAGTTTATTCAATGGGTAATGAGGATTGCTCATAACCTGGTGATTGATCATTTTCGTAAACTTAAAAAAGTAAACTTTGTTGACAGCCGCAACAATGAATACGATATTTTCGATTCCATCAGGTTTACTGATCCATCCATCGAAGAGCAACTAATCACGTTACAAATACATCAGGATGTAAAAAAACTGCTTGATTTTTTGCCAGAGGAACAGCGCGAAGTATTACACCTGCGTTGTTATGCCGGATTGAGCTTTAAGGATATTGCAGAACAGACGGATGTAAGTATTAACACGGCTTTAGGAAGAATGAGGTATGCGCTGATTAACCTCCGAAAGATGATTGCTGAGAAACAAATCGTGCTCACTGTATAATCATGGAGGGAATTAACCTGCCATTTAAAAAAGTAATATTTTGAACTTATCGCAATATGTGAGGCAGCCTTTCGTTAGATATTTATTATCAATCTTCTTAAGCTTGCCTATGATAAAACATTTTACTCTAAATGAATCACAGCAACCTTCCCCCGAAAAATTGCAGCAGTCTGCATATAGGCCAATGATTCGACCTTCGGGACTAACGATGAAGTTCATACTTGGATATTCCGCCTCACTCGAGGTTCACAAAACCATCCTTTTAGGAACTACAAGTGTATTGCTTAACTAACACTTTGTTAATCAGAATGTAACATGAGCACTCCTTCAACAGGGGTGCTTATTTATTAAGCCGTTATTCCTTCCGATGAAAAACATAATCTTTACCCATGTTTTCCATCCTGATAACACGCATCACAATTAAATCAGATAACAATTCTTCTGTCTCATATTTTGAGAGATTTAATCTGGCTTTGATCTCCTGAACTGACAGTCCAGGAGTTGATTCGATGAGTGCCAACAGGTCTTTAACCAACTGGTTAAAAGTAATTTGAACAGCCTCCTTGGCTTGTTGTTTTTTCCAGACCTTGATTTGAATCCCCGATGCCAGCATATTTTGGTCGCCTGCCCTGACAAACACTTTGTAGCCGCCTTGTGTATCAGGTGCCCGATGTGGCAATTTTGAACTGACAGGGATCTTAATTTCCAATATTTTCTTCCCCTCAAGCGTCCACTCTTTCGATGTGAAAGATACTTCAGGTTTACAATAATTTTGCGCTGCTCGTTTCACCATGTAATACTCTTCATCAGAACGGATTCCAATGAGCGAACCGTTGTCGTCGACTCCAATGAGCAATGTACCTCCTTCTGTATTTGCAAATGCCACCAGTGAACGCGCGATTTTGGCAGCATCTGATATCTCGAATTTGAAATCAAGATGCTGGTGCTCGCCCTCATTGATCAGTCTTTTTATACGATGTAATCTTGTTTGAATCATAATGAACCAAAGTTACAGATGGAAAAGGGTCATTGTTGGGTTAGTGACAATTACGAACCTCCAAATCAATGATTTGAATCAATTCAACAAGCCAAATATCAACTGGTTACAAAAATTCAATATGGCTTTTATCCATGGTTTTTTCACAATAGTGACACGAAAGTTTCATGTTGCCTTTGTGGTCGGTGATGACTTTAAATTTGGTAAAAACTTGCTGGTTATTGGTAACACACTTGGGATTAAAGCATTTCACAATTTTCTCAATTGTATCGGGAGTGCTGACCATTTCCTTTTTCACAACCACGTAATCTCGGATTTCGATTAGGGTTGCGGTTGGTGCCACCAGGGCAATCTTGTTGATGTCCTCCTTTTCGAAAAACTTATCACTAATTTTTATCAGCCCCTTTTTGCCATACTTACTGCTGGTCAGGTTGGTGCCAAAATAAACCTGGTGGTCAGTGTTCTCAAGCCCCAGAATTTTAAATACCCTAAATGTATTGTCTGTCTGAATATGATCAATGACAGTTCCGTTGCTGATTGCAGAAACAATTAATTCGGTTCTTTTATTTTTCATGGTAATGAATTATCAGATAATATGAATAGAAAAACAGGTCATGTTATTTTAAACCTAAAATAGCGGCGATAAGTGCTTGGCGTACATAAACACCGTTTCGCGCCTGTTGAAAATAGTAGGCTTTAGGATTGTCATCAACATCTTCGCTGATTTCGTTAACGCGTGGCAGCGGATGCAGGACCCGAACATTCTCCTTCGAGTTGGCTAACATGCTGTTATTAAGTATGTATGAGTTCTTTACCTTTTCATATTCAAGCGGGTCAGGAAACCGTTCGCCCTGGATTCGGGTCATGTATATAATATCCATCTTATCAATTACATCTGACAGGTCAGTATATTGAAAGTATTTCAGGTTGGCATCGCCGATCCATTTTTTTACGGCGCTGGGCAATTTAAGCGATTCCGGTGAAACCAGGTGGAAAGTTGCGTTAAACAGAGACAATGCTTGTACCAGTGAATGTACCGTTCTGCCATATTTTAAGTCACCCACCAAAGCGATATCTAAATTTTCGAGAGTTCCCTGTGTTTTTCTGATGGAGTACAAATCGAGTAAACACTGAGTAGGATGCTGATTGGCACCATCGCCGGCATTGATGATGGGGACAGGGCTTACTTCGCTGGCAAAACGGGCACTTCCGTCAATCGGATTGCGCATCACGATCAGGTCAGAGTAGTTGCTGACCGTTAAGATGGTGTCTTTGAGCGATTCACCTTTTTTAACACTTGAGGTATCGGCACTGGCGAAACCAATGATGCTGCCTCCCATGTATTGAACTGCACTCTCAAAACTTAACCGGGTACGGGTGGAAGGCTCAAAAAAAAGAGACGCCACAACATATTGATCAAGTAATTTTTGTCGTATGTTTTTTTCAAATCCTTCAGCAATATCGAGGACCTGCAATATCTCTTCTTTGCTGTAGTCGGTGATCGAAATGAGGCTTCTGCCTTTGAGTTTACTCATAATAACTGACAATTAATGATTGGGTTGGATAAAAAAAAGACGGTCATCAATAATGGAGACCGTCTTTAAAATATGTTGAATTCCTTCGCTTTTCAAAGGTGTATTTCTCTTTTTCCTGATACCTGCAAACAATGATCTTTTCATATCAGGGAGCAAAGATACATCGAATTGATATTTGAGAATTAAAAATTTCAGGATTATTTCAGTAGTTTTAAACAAGGTTACCAACCAGTCCGATCTAATCAATCAGTTTGGCCTCTCTAAGATAAAAAGCCATTTCTTTCTGCACTTTCATAGCCTCTTCGCGGGCCACCAGCGCGAAGTCTTTACCGGAAGAAGCAAATATAATTCCACGCGAAGAATTGACCAGCAATCCACAATGGTCGTTCATCCCATGTATTGCCACTTCTTTTAAACTTCCTCCCTGTGCACCAATGCCCGGAACGAGCAAAAAATGATCAGGAACGAGTTTCCTGACAGCTTTTAACGATTCCGATTTCGTTGCGCCAACCACATACATGAGCTGATCGGTTGTCCCCCATTTTTGCGAAAGGTTCAACACTTTTTCAAAAAGCAATTCACCCGTTTTATCCTCTTTGATATACTGAAAATCATGTGCTGATTCGTTCGAGGTAAGTGCAAGCATGATGGACCAACGGTCTTTATATTTTAAAAAAGATTGAACAGTATCCTGACCCATGTATGGCGCAAGGGTGACGGCATCAAAATCCATTGTATCATAAAAAGTACGCGCGTACATGGCAGATGTGTTCCCAATGTCACCTCTTTTTGCATCAGCAATCAGAAAAATATCAGGGTAATTTGTTTTGATGTAGTGGGCAGTTTTTTCCAAAGATTTCCAACCTGAAACGCCATTGGCCTCATAAAATGCGGTATTGGGTTTAACTGCAACTGCCAGGTCATGTGTTTGATCGATGATTTGTTTGTTAAACTCAAAGACAGGGTCCTGCGAATTTTTGAGGTGTTCAGGAATCTTTTGAATATCCGAATCAAGTCCGATGCAAAGGAACGATTGCTTTAGTTGGATGTGTTTAAATAGCTGCTCTCTGGTCATCGGCTAATTGACTTCTTCTTTTAAACGTTCTGCATTTTCTGCCATTTGCAATTTATCGATAATTTCCTGAATGTCACCATCAATAATCGGTTGAAGGTTATAAAGTGTCAGGTTAATGCGGTGATCGGTTACCCGGCCTTGTGGCCAGTTGTAGGTGCGGATTTTGGCCGAACGGTCACCTGTTGAAACCATGGTTTTCCGCTTCCCTGACATTTCTTCCAGATATTTCTGATATTCCCGGTCGTAAAGCCTGTTTCGAAGCACCTTTAAAGCTTTGGAATAGTTTTTTAATTGTGATTTTTCATCCTGGCAGGTAACCACGATTCCAGATGGAATGTGTGTGAGCCTGATGGCGGAATAGGTAGTGTTTACCGATTGTCCGCCAGGTCCGGAGGAGCAATAGGTGTCTCTTCTGATGTCTTTTTCGTTGAGTTCGATATCGAATTCTTCGGCTTCGGGTAAAACCACAACAGAAGCGGCTGAAGTATGGATCCTGCCTTGCGTCTCTGTTTTTGGCACACGCTGTACCCTATGCACCCCGGATTCAAATTTGAGGAGCCCATAGGCTCCCGGTCCGGTTACGCTAAAAACAACTTCCTTATAACCTCCTGCAGTACCTTCGTTTACGCCTGTAACCTCAATTTTCCATCGTTTCGTTTCGCAATATTTTTGATACATCCTAAAAAGATCGCCGGCAAAAATACTGGCTTCATCACCTCCTGTTCCCGCCCTGATTTCCATCGTTACATTCTTTGAATCCTGCGGGTCTTTTGGTATAAGAAGCAGCCTGATTTCTTCTTCCAGGGCTTCCTTAGTAAGGATAAGCGCGTCAAGCTCATCCTTTGCCATGTCGCGAAACTCGGCATCTTTTTCAGTATCAATAACTTCCTGGGTGTTCTCAATATTGATTACAACGACTTTATATTCTTTATAGGCCATCACGACAGCCTCCAAATCTTTATAATCCTTATTCAGCTTGACATACCTTTTCATGTCGGCCATAACAGCCGGATCATTCATCTGATCAGCTATTTCTTCCCAGCGGTTTTTTATCACCTCCAGTTTATCCAGTATTTCCACGGTAAATTAAATTTGAGTGCAAATGTACTAAAAAACAAGGTATGAAGGCAGTTGTTTGGCCTGTTTGAACTAATTGAGCTGAAAATCTGATGAGATGAGAACCCCGGCGTGCGGCATAGCTTTTTATCACTCTGAGACGATGATGGCACTGCTAAAGTATTGAGTCTCTAAGTCAAGGAAAATGTTGATGACCTGATCGCCAGAAAGTTCTCCGTGAATACGATATTGGATTTGAGGTTTTTTAAGATAATCAATTAAATCATCAGTGGTTGTTGACAACATAAATGGCGCGTACATTTCATCCGTTATGTGGTTGTTCCAGGCAATGAGCTTGTCACTACTGCCTTCACCTAATAAATATATTTCAATGGACTGAATGGTTCCGGTCGGGATGCTGTCGGTATTTACAATAAAAAGTGAAACCTGTTTTAAATTAATCTGCTTTACATGATCCGCGTCGGTGTGCTGAGCGGTAAAAATTGAATCAGAATTGGTGGGAATAATAGACGAACGCACATCGAATGCAATTCCAGTTACGTCAGTTTGGTCAATATTAACCCTGGTTTGATAATTCAGGTAAAAATGCGTGAGCTTGTCGATTTTTTTGCAGGCAATGGTCATAAACAACAATAGGATATATATAAAAAGTTGTTTCATGTTTGCACAAGATTATAATCAGCAAATGAGAGCATTAGGTGTTATTCTCAAGGAGTTCTTTCATGTTGGCAATCTGTTCAATGGTTCCCAGAACAAAGAGTTTGGAATTTTGCTGTATTTTGGTGTCAGGAGATGGGTTTACAATGACATCCCCTGAAGCCGTTTTATAACCGATGATGTTGGCTCCGGACTTTTTTCTGATGCCAATTTCGCTGATGGGTTTATGAAGCATGTCAGCTGGAATATTACTGCACATGATTTCCATGAGCTGTGTAGGGGTGTTGCTGTGTATCGACAGATGTTCGAGAAATTCAACTATGTCGGGTTTGGTAACAAGGGTAGCCATGTGGGCGCCTCCAACGCGTTCGGGCATAACCACGCTGTCTACACCAGCCATACGAAGCTTTTTCTCAGTGCTGTCGCTCGATGCCCGGCTAATAATCTTCAGGTCATGTTTAAGTGAACGGGCCGTTAGTACAACAAATAAGTTGTCCGCGTCATTTGGCAGTGTGCTGATGAGCGATTTCGCAGACTTAATATTAGCCTTTATCAGGATTTCATCATTGGTAGCATCCCCTTCAATAAACCTGAAGGTTTTCCCCATGTTGTTAATCACGATTTCGTGGCTTTCGTCCACCACCACTACTTCTGATCCCATCGACAACAGTTCATCAACTACCTGTTGTCCATTCCTGCCATAACCAACTACTATCACATGATTTTCCATTTTTTTTATACTCCTTATTTTATTATTCCCAGAATAAAAGAAACTTAACTGGCTGTGTACCAGATTTTGCGTTAAGATCGAAATAAAATAACCAAGCACTACCATACTGGATAAAATCAATCCCACAGTAAATAATCTCCCCCCATCCGATAATGGTTCAACCTCTCCAAAGCCAACGGTGGCGATGGTGATTACTGTCATGTAAATTGCACTTACAAAGGAATAATCATCGATGAGCATGTAGCCGGAAATGCCAACTATCAGTATGATCAGGACCAATAATCCTGCTATCATTATTTCCCTTTTACTAGTGTAGCTCAAACCAATGGACTATTTTAGATGTAACAATTTGAAGTTTAAATTTTCCGGAAGCAACAAGTCAAATTGAAAAACAAAGGTAATAAATAGGATGATCATTTTGACGATGTTAAATTTCATTTGGATGAGGTCGTTAAACAGGTTTGGTAGCTTAATTTGACATGATGTTGCATTGATTATTAAAACCAAGATTAATCAACCAAGACGGATTAATGATTTCCGGTTTTTAACAGTTCATGTCCAATACGGCACTCAAGGCACCGTTTCTGGTCGCAATACTTCGACTTTAATTGTATAAGCGCCTGTGATTGAAGTGAATTGTTGGCTTCGATACCGGACAATGAAAAAAGCCTGCTTATCGCATTGCTCTCGGCTGGCAACTGTTCCAGCCAATCCAGCGCTTTTTTGTCAGGATCAGAGTCCTTCTTGTAGCGGTTGTATATGAACAGAAATGGTACAATGGTATTGATCACAATCAGCCTGATGGAGGCAATTCCCAGCTTTTTATGTCTTTCCGGCCTGGCTTTTTGACCAAAGTGATAATGATTGTTCCAATATTCATTGGCACTGACATTGAATAAAGATAACAAGTGATTTAGCTTATCAACCTCAAGCATGCTGTGAATAAGACCGGGCGATTTATTCAATAAACCGGCAAACTGGGCAATGCGTATGGTGGGAAAGTTGGCCGGACGCATCCGCATAAATCGCCATATTTTTCGATCCATGGGAGTGAGCATGTATTTTGCCGCAAGAAACTGATATTCAGCCAGAAGCTGATTTGCGTAGGTGTCTTTAAATTTGGTGGACAGCAATCCGGCCTGACCGTATAATAAGGCTTCAATCTGAAACAGGTTGTCCCTGTGTTTGGATACGATTCCAAGAGGTAGGGATCTGGCCAGTTGTTCCATGGCATCTGCATTGGTCTTAAATCCAAAGTTCCGACATAATTTTTGATAAAAGACTTCATTAAAATCTTCGCTTATCCGGGACAGATTTTGCAGGATGACACTGGTTTTATCTTCTAATCGCTCAATGATCAGGGTATCGAACCAACTCATTAAAGTAAAATGATTCACTTCCCGGAGATGCCTGTGGCAAGGAAGGGGGTTCATGGTCGTGACAAAGTCCCGGTAGCGATCGAATAAGGCTGGGTTGTAACAGTCTTTAATTTCTATTGTTGGAATTTCTTCCCCGTTTTTTCTTTTAACAGGTTTGTCGTTCTCGTACACCACGTGCAATATGATGTTGTCGTAAGCATCATCCTCATCGTGGTGATGTCGGAACCAATCTGAAGAAATGGTATGTATTTCAATGTTTCCGGCCCACAGCGTGTCGCCAATTTTAACTTTTGCATTAAAGTAATCGGGACCACTGTCTGCATTGCGTGTCCCAGCCGAAACCACTACAACTTGTAACCCATCCGAAGTGAACAGATTGCATGAAAACAACTGAAATTTCCAGAGATAAAATAAAAAGTCTTCATTCATAACATCGACTTTATGTTGTGATTCAACAAATAATGGATTATCTTTGGTGTGCTGCAAAAGCGAAAAAATATTGTTTAACTTTGTAGCCAATAGTTAAACCTGATTCAATGGCCAATGAGCAACTGATAATCACGGGAATTGAGTATAAAATTAGAAAGTTAATTGAGTTAAATGCATCTATTGTAAAAGAAAATATAGCATTAAAGCATCAATTAGGCGAACGTGATAATCAATTGACCTTGCTGACAAGAGAATTGGGAGAAAAAAGTAACGAGTTAGTAAAAATTACACTTGCAAAAACGCTTGAGAAAGAATTTGGAGTTGAAGAAAGTAGAGAGAAACTAGAGGATTTGATTGCAGAAATTGATAGATGTATTGAGGTACTCAGTGAATAAGGAAAGGATGGAAGAGTTTGAAAACCAATCTTGATATTAAGGTTCAGATTGCCGGAAGGCCTTACAGCTTGTCCATAGCTACTGAAGAGGAAAGGGTTGTTAGAAAGGCAGCTGAAGAAGTGAGCCAGACCATTAGGGACTATTCAAAAGCATTTGAATACAAGGACCATCAGGATTTATTTGCTATGGTCGCCTTACAACACGCTGCCAATTCAATACGTTTAGAAGAAGAAAAGTCGTTTAGGGAACATGAAATGAAAGAAAAATTATTAGCGATTGACGATCTTTTATCTGCACAATTTAACCAAAAGTAAACCGTTCTTATAAATATAAAGTGCCCGCGTAATTCATAGTTTGTAAACTCAACATTTCAACTATTGGGGATAAGCTTAAAGAATTTTAGAACAGGCCTGATTCCTTCGGGAATTCTCTTCATGAGAACACTGGACGTTCGAGATTTCTGGCAGCCCCACACGTGTCTTCAGGGGTTTCTTAACCCGAATTACGCTGGGCCTTTTTTTCTCGGCAAATTGCAGGCAATAACAAAAATGTGACATGGAAATAATTATTTATGCTGCTATTGCTGCAGTAGCTTTGGTAACTGGAGTATTGATCACCAGTACCATTTTAAAAAAATCAGTATTAAAAAAATCGAATGTTCTGCTTGAGGAAGCCAAAGAAAAAGCAGAGGTCATCAAGAAAGAGAAAATCCTTCAGGCAAAAGAAAAATTTCTTCAGTTAAAGACAGAACACGAGAAAATCATCAACGAGAAAAACAACCAGATCCAGAAAACCGAAAACCGCATTCATCAACGCGAAGTTACCTTATCGCAGAAAATTGAAGAAGTTCAGCGTAAGCAAAGAAGCCTCGATTCGCTTACAGGCAATGTGGAAGCACAAAAAGATGTGCTCGACAAACGACAACAGGAACTTGATCGTCTGCACGATGAACAGGTTAAACAATTAGAGTCGATTAGTCAGCTTTCGGCCAAAGAGGCTAAAGAACAATTAATTGAATCGTTGAAAAACGTGGCACAAGCCGAGGCCATGGTTCATATTCGCGAAATCACCGAAGAAGCAAGACTAACGGCTAACCGTACAGCTAAGAAAATTGTAATTGAAACTATCCAGCGTACCGCCGCCGAGCATGCCATCGAAAATACGGTCACCGTTTTTAACATCGACAGCGATGAAATTAAAGGACGCATTATTGGAAGAGAAGGACGCAATATCAGGGCACTGGAAGCCCAGACCGGCATTGAAATAATCATCGACGACAGTCCGGATGCAATTTTATTGTCCGGTTTCGATCCTATCCGTAGGGAAGTAGCGCGGTTGTCGTTGCAGAAATTAGTGGCAGATGGTCGTATCCACCCGGCCCGTATTGAAGAGGTTGTTACAAAAACCCGCAAAGAGGTTGATCAGGAGATCATGGAAGTGGGGAAGCGTACCGTAATCGACTTGGGAATACACAATCTGCACAACGAACTGATCAAATTAATTGGCCGGATGAAGTATCGTTCATCTTATGGACAAAATCTGTTGGCCCACTCCATCGAAGTGGCGAATCTGAGTGCCACGATGGCTTCGGAACTTGGCCTGAATCCAAAAACTGCCAAACGCGCCGGTTTACTTCATGATGTTGGCAAAATTGCAGAAAATGAAGCCGAACTACCACACGCCATTTTGGGTATGAAGCTCGCGGAAAAATACAAGGAAAAACCGGATGTATGTAATGCCATTGGTGCGCACCATGATGAGGTTGAGATGGAAACACTCATCGCCCCCATCGTTCAGGTTTGCGATGCCATTTCAGGCGCACGTCCCGGAGCACGTCGTGAAGTAGTTGAAGCCTACATCCAGCGACTGAAAAAACTGGAAGACCTGGCGTTGACTTATCCTGGTGTTGTTAAAACTTATGCCATCCAGGCAGGTAGGGAGCTGAGGGTAATTGTGGGAGCCGAAATGGTAACCGATCAGGATGCTGACAAAATTTCGTATGAACTTTCACGTAAAATCCAGGAGGAAATGACTTATCCCGGACAAATAAAAATTACCGTAATTCGTGAAACAAGAGCAATCAATTACGCTAAGTAATGATGTGAAATAACTAACCATCTTAAACAATTTGAACTATGAAAAAACTTTTTGTATTTGTCCTCGTGACTTCGATTGTATTTACAATGCAGGCCCAACATGTTTTTAACAAGGGAAGCATCATGTTTAATGCCGGGGTAGGTGGCCCAAACAATTTTGGTTATATCCCCACTTTAAATTTTAGCGGAGAGGTAGGTGTGATTCCAACCGGAGATATCGGACTCGTGTCGTTCGGAGGGATGGTGGAATTCCAATTTGCTCATTATTCTTATGGATATTTGAGTAACAATGAAAATTTCGCCCGGTTCTATTTCGGACCAAGAGCAGCATGGCATGTACATGCATTCGATAGTGATGTATTTGATGCTTATGCCGGTGTTGGAGCTGGTATTATTATTAATGGAGAAAGTGAAAATATTAGAAGCAGCACAGAAGTGCATCCTGACATTTTTGCAGGTGGAAGGTGGATGTTTGCTCAAAAAATGGGTCTTTTTGCCGAAGTCGGGTATACAGGTTTGAGTTTCCTAAAGTTTGGAGTTACATTTGGATTGTAAGAACCAAATTAAGATTTATGAAATATATTGCCTTAATATTCATGGTGTTGGTTCTCATTGGTTGTGAAAATGACAATAAAAGCAATCAAAAAGTGATTGGTCAACAGGCAGAGAATCAAACTGAACTTCAGAATCAATTTACAGAGGAGTTTGGTGAATATATTGAGGAGATAAAACCTGAAGATATTGAATATTATAAGGCGTATAATGCAGCTTTAAAGCTATGGAAAACACCTTTTCATGAACTGAATGTAAAAACGAGTTTTGGTAAGGCCCATATCATTGTTAGTGGCCCAAGAAATGGAGAACCCTTGGTTCTATTGCATGGATTGAATGCAAGTTCTACCATGTGGTATCCAAATATAGCAGCACTTTCTCAAAATCATAGGGTGTATGCTATAGATAATTTACTCGAACCTGGAAAATCGCGGATCGAAGGCGAAGTTAAGGATATGATGGAAATGATGAGTTGGTATAATGAAATATTTGATCAACTTAAACTTGAGAAATTTACATTGATAGGTGCTTCAAAAGGAGGGTGGCTGGCCATATATATTGCCCTGCAACAAAAAACCAGAATCAGGAATATCGTGCTTTTAAGTCCGGCACAAACATTTATGTGGATAAATCCGGGGTCAGAAATGTTAGCCAATTTAACCTATACACTTGCACCTAAACGAAAACGCTTACATGGTGTTATGGAAACAATGTCGGTTGATGTGGATAACATAGAGAAAACGTATATTGAGCAATATTTTATTGCTACGCAAAAAGCGACCTTTAGCAAGTTTATTTTACAAATGACACCCTACTCCGACAATGAATTGAAATCTTTAACCATGCCCGTTTTATTGTTAATTGGTGATAATGACATGATTAATAATGAGAAAAGCATTGAAAAAGCAAAGGAGTTGCTGCCACATTCTGAAACTGGTATGATAAAAAATGCCGGCCATTTCTTGTCAATCGATCAATCGGAAGTGGTAAACAAAAGAATTCTTCAATTTTTAAGCTTAAATCAGGAATCCTCACCTCACTAACCCGATATGTCGTCAATGCATCGGTCAGTGTATTTGTTGATGAAAAATTAAATGAATTTTTAACCGGTATTATCCAAGCACATTGGTACCCTCAGGCAATGTCATTTTCCATCGTTTGTGCGACCAAAGCCAGTTCTCAGGTACATCATTAATTATTTGTTCAAGTTTTTGGGCATAGAGCAAAGTGATTTTGCCCCGTGGTAATTCTCTGGGAGTATCGGTAAGGGTTGTCAGGTGTATGGTGTACATCCCCCGTTTTATTCTATGTGCCTCGCCAAAAACAACAGGGAGGTCATATTCCCGGGCATATCTTTCTATTCCATTCAAAAAGGCAGTTGGCCTGCCCATGAAATTTACCCAAATCGATTTTTTAATATTGCCGGGGTTTTGATCTCCAGCCATCATAAAGGCAGCTTTTTGATCACTGTAAGCCGAAAATATTTTGTGGGTTTCATATATGGAGGCCAGTGTAGTTCTTGTACGCCCACGACTCCTTTTAATAATCGCATCAAGGTACTTATTGCTCAGCGGTTTATAAAGGCCAACCATCTGGTTTTTTAATTGCAGACCTGCCGATACACTTGACCACTCCCAGTTACCGTGATGTCCGGCGGCAAGGATGTAACTCTTGCCGGCAGCTTCAAACGGAGCAACTTCCTCAGGATTGACGAAAGTATATCGGTTGATTAATTGAGATTTCGTCATAGTAAACGATTTGAAACTTTCAATAAAAATATCGCTCAGATTGGAATAACTTTTTTTGGCAATGGTTATAATTTCCTTTTCGGTTTTATTCGGGAAACAACCTTTAAGATTTTGATAAACTACTTCTCTTCGATAACCGACTACGTAGTAAAGTATTAAACGAACAAAATCTGATATCAAATATAGCAGGCGAAAAGGGATGATGCCAATGATAATGACAAACAAGAGAAAAAAAACAGTGAAAAATATTTTCATGCTGCAATTATACGGCGTTTTTCGATTTGTCAGGAATTTCATTCCCATAAAAAAGCCGCTTCTCCAGCGGCTTTTTTGCGTTCAATAGGGTCATGTTTAAAACGGCGAACACTCTATGGGGCTATAGCTCCTGGGTTTGTTGCCCATGAACGAGTCCCGGTCTTTGTTCACCAGGCCTATGTCGTCGAACTCGAAGATCAGTGATATCTCATGGCTG
>MEOL01000027.1 GCA_001769215.1 Bacteroidetes bacterium GWF2_41_31 | reverse complement strand
ATCTGGGAGCCTGAATGGACCCCGGATTTTATTACTCCTGAAGGTAGAGAACAACTGTACTAACCAATTTCAATGCAGTTTTCGAAAGTTGCCGGGTAGTCCGTCAGTTCGATTATTTTCCTTGCTCAAAATTCTTCTAAAAAACCTCTATCACAGGCACGCGATTAGCGATAGCGCAACGCGTGACAAAACATTCCAATTCATCTCCCCATTTGAGAATCATCTGCCCATTTTAAAATTTTCTTTCCCAACCCCAATGTAAAACCAATAAAAATAATTCCTGGATTTACCCCACCAAATACCCGATGATCCATTTACAATGAAAAACCGGATTAAAATATCTATAAAAGTTTAAAATCCAATATTGTATTGAAAATGAAATTAAATGACGACCAAAATGATTAATATCAACTTTACCTGTATAGCACATTTAGCGGAAATAAGTGCAGTAGGTAGTTAGTACGGAGTTAGTTTTCATTTTAAGTCAACATATAAATTGACATCAAACAATATATAGTCAACATATATATTTACATATTTCTTGCATATGTCGACTATAAAGTTTACATTTGTAACTAAATAAATAAAAATCGAAATGCGTAACCAGAGAAAACTTTTATTAGAGCAATTAGACCGCAAACTTAAACCATTCAATGGCACTGAAATAGTTATTATTCCAGATAAAGGGTGGATTAATACTATTAGGACTACCATAAATATGACCTTGAAGCAGTTGGGGATAAAGCTTAAGATGACAAAACAGGGAGTTAAAAGAATAGAAGAAAGTGAAGCTGCAGGAACTATAACAATTAAATCATTAAAAGAAGTTGGTAATGCATTAGAAATGAAATTTGTTTATGGATTTGTTCCATTCGATGGATCTATTGATTCTCTTCTTAATCGGAGATCAAAAATCCTTGCTGAGAAAATAATACTCCGGACTAATCATAATATGATGCTCGAAGATCAAGCAATAGGAAAAGGAAATCTTAAAAGCGCAATCGAAGAATTATCTCAAGAAATTAAAATTGAACTGAAAAAGACAATATGGGACTAGATTTTCAATATATAGATGGCCAAACACCTCTATGTGAAGAGGAGAAAAAAGGTTTACTGATAAAATCAATTACCACAAGAAGAGAATTAGACGAACTTGAACAACTGAATATTGAGCAAGCTGTAGAATGGACTTTGAATAATAAATTTGTGAAAGAAAAGATACTATCAGAAGAATTTATCAAAACTGTCCATAAAAAAATGTTTGGAGACGTTTGGAAATGGGCGGGAACCTTTAGAAAGTCAGAGAAAAACATTGGTGTCGACTGGATAAGGATTGGCGTTGAACTAAGGATACTGCTAGATGATACAAAATTTTGGGTTGAGTATAAAACATATCATCCTGATGAAATCGCCATTAGATTTAAACATCGTTTAGTAAATATTCATTGTTTCCCAA
This sequence comes from Bacteroidetes bacterium GWF2_41_31, assembly GCA_001769215.1. GTDB lineage: Bacteria > Bacteroidota > Bacteroidia > Bacteroidales > F082 > UBA6244. The sequence continues at coordinate 22,209 of MEOL01000027.1, read as the reverse complement.
ATGGCAACGGCAGACATTCTAGACTTATGGCTGATATTATAATTGAGTCTGTATTTGGAAGGGAAGTATTTACTTGGAACAATTCCAATCTTGTAAAACCTGATAATACTCGCAAAGAATATATTGATTCAATTAGAAAAGCTGATATTGGGATTATTGATCCACTTCTTGAATTTTCCAGAAAATGAAACTTTAAATAAAAACGAAAGCCAATACACGGTATAAAAAATTGCCGAAACATTAGGTTGTATGCGGGTTGCAGCCCGCTACAACTTTTGTGTAGCTTGACAGTAAACCGACCGCAAAACGGCAACATTTCATAGCGCCAATCTGTTAGTAAATGTTAATCACTAATAAAATTTCCCTACCCCAAACTGGCACGCGCTTAGCGATAGCGCAACGCGTGACTATTAATACCCCCTCCACTCCTACCCCCGGTTTCACACCTTCGGTAGAAAAGTGCAACTGGCAATACTTGTCTGTCCTGTCGACAGAATGAAGCGAAGCATGCCCCACAGCACCAATAAACACATCAGGCCCCAGGGCAGGCAAGCGAAATGACGAGACATCTCCTCTAAAATAATATGAATGAAACAACTATCCTCAATAAAACACCCCCCCATGTAAAACCATTAAAATTAATACATACTTTTACCCCACCAGTACACGATGATCCATTTACAATGAAAATACTGAATCGATTTAATTATAAACGGTTATAATTGGATAATATATTGACAATGAGATTAAATGAATACTAAAATATCTCATTCTAATTTATTTTGCAGGAATTTTATTAATCTTATAATTTGGAGACATCATATCATGAAAACCACCATTGGATTAAAAATCGGCTTTGCTTTTTTTGTTTTGTTATTACTGTTTGGAGCTATAGGGACTAATATATATTACAGTGTTAATAATGGGATGGTCACTCTCGAACAAATTAAGGAAGAAGCCCGGAAGCAAATTAAAGTCGGAAATCTTAGATTCAGAGTTACTCAGGTATTGATGGCAAGCAATGATTACGTTGTAACGAATAAAGAATTTTACAAACAAGAATATCAAAAACAGAATGCTTTGTTAGATAAAGAGTATCATGATTTAATTCAATCCGATTTAACTGATAAAGAAAAACAACTTGCTTACGAAATTAAGATAGACATTGATTCTATTCGAATATACTCAGGAAGAATTTTTTCTGTAAAAAATCCGCGTCAATCGGGCTATGCCTGGGAATTAATGGAAATAATGGATTATAATTTTGGAAATGCTGTTAATGCTAAAACAACCCTGATATTTGATGGAGTTTCTGAAAAAATAGAAGAACATCGTTCGAATGCGGAAATGGCAAAACAAAGAATTATTACGTTGGTTCAACGTGCGATATTGATAAGTCTGATTTTCAGTTTAATAATCATATACCTCAGCATAGTTAAAATTGCCCGACCCATTAAGAAAATTACAAAAGCCGCTGACTTTATAGCAAAAGGAGATTATACCAAGAGACTTCAAGTTAAAACACATGATGAAATTGCATCTCTTGCAGATTCGTTTAACCAAATGTGTGAATCAATACAGCAATCTCAAAAAGCGCTTGAAGACAGCAAACGATTAACTGAAGCTATTGTTGCAACTGCACCGGCCGGTTTATTGGTATTTGATTCAGAGGGGAAAATTATGATCGCGAACAACTCTTTTTGTAATCACTTCAACCTTGTTCAGAATTCTCTGCTCTCTCAAAATATTAAACCAATGTTTGAAGAGTTAAAGATCACCGAAGAATGTCAAAGACATATTCTTACGCGCGAACCATTGAGTGATGTTGAATGCAGCTATTCAGATCCCATAAAAGGCTTAAGAATTATGAACTTAACACTCTACGCGATAAAGCTCCTCAACGGGGAAAGTCTTCTTATCATTGAGGATATTACCGAGCGCAAACTTGCGGAAGGAGAACTACGCAAAAGCCAGGAAGATTTGCTTAAATTTTTTGAGAATGATATCTCTGCAGATTTTATTGTTACTCCTTCGGGAAAATTATTGCAATGTAATAGAACTTTTTGGGAATTATTTGGTTTTAACTCCAAAGAAGAAGCGCTTGCCTTCCCTATTGAAAAACTGTATCGGGTTCCATCTGACAGAAACAGATATATTGAGCTTATTAAACAGAATAAAAAATTTGAAAATTTAGAAAATAATTTACTTTCACCTGACGGCAGAATTATTTATGTATTAGAAAACGCCGTTGGTGAATTTGACGAAATCGGCGAACTAATACAAATAAGAGGATATTTGTTTGATATAACAGACAGAAAAATAGCCGAGAATGAATTAATTAAACTATCAAGAGCTGTTGAGCAAGGACCTGCTTCGGTTATTATTACAGCTAAGAATGGTGATATTGAATATGTGAATGAAAAATTCTGTGAAGCAACCGGATATTCGAAAGAGGAAATAATTGGTAAAAATCCGCGTATTTTAAAATCTGGCCATCAGAGTAAAGAATTTTATGAAGAACTTTGGGATACGATTTTAGCCGGTAAAAATTGGAAAGGTGAGATTCTGAACAAAAAGAAAAATGGAGAGTTATTTTGGCAATCCGTATCTATATCTCCGATTTTAAACAATGATGGAGATATAACTCATTTCGTAGCTGTAAAAGAAGATATTTCCACACGCAAGCAGGCTGAAGAATCACTAAAATTATTTCGTACTTTGATAGATCATACGGACGATGCAATTGAACTGCTTGACCCTGAAACCGCTCGTTTTATAGATTGTAATGAAAAAGCATTTCAAGCGCTTGGCTATACTCGTGATGAATTTCTTTCAATGAAAGTATTTGAAATTGATCCGAATTTAACTCAGGATAATTTTTATTCAAAATTTAAAATGATTCGTAGTTTGGGAAGTTTACTTTTAGAGAGTACTCATCGCCGGAAGGATGGATCTGAAATCCCTGTGGAACTAAACATTAAATATGTTAAACTTGAGCGTGATTATTTGATCGTTGTGGCGCGGGATATCACGGAAAGAAAACGAGCTGAACAAGAACTAATCAAAGCCAAAGAAAGAGCGGAAGAAAGCGACCGCCTGAAATCGGCCTTCCTGGCCAATATGAGCCATGAAATACGCACCCCGATGAACGGCATTTTAGGATTTACCGCACTGCTGCTCGAACCCGATTTAAGCAGCGAACAAAAAGAAGAATATATTGAAATCGTTCAACTAAGCGGACAGCGCATGTTGAATACAGTGACCGATATTGTTGAAATCTCAAAAATTGAAGCCGGATTGGTTCAACTCAACTTAACTGAAACCGATATAAACGGGAGGATGGAAGAATTATTCAGTTTCTTCCAACCCGAAGCCGAAAAAAAAGGGATAAAACTACACCTTGAAATGCTTTTGCCTCCAACAGATAAAAACATAATTACCGACCAAAATAAACTGGATTCCATATTGACCAACCTCATTAAGAATGCCATAAAATATACCAAGGAAGGAGAAATCTGTTTGGGATGTCAGGCAAAGGCAAATCAATTGGAATTTTATGTAAAAGATAGCGGGATAGGCATTCCAAAAGATAGGCAGCAGGCCGTTTTCGAAAGGTTTGTTCAAGCCGATATTTTTGATAAAGAGGCCCGACAGGGTTCAGGGCTGGGTCTTGCCATCACCAAAGCCTATGTTGAAATGCTGGGCGGTGAAATCCGGGTAGAAAGTAATCCGGATGGCGCGTCTGGTGACCAAGGTTCCACGTTTTTCTTTACCCTGCCATTTAGCGGAAAGGTCCGTGAAACATCCGGGGAAATCAAAATAGGAAAAGGGGACGACAGTATCCTCCCAATAAAAGGTCTGAACATCGTCATTGCCGAAGATGATGAAAATTCGACGATTTATTTGCAAACCATTTTGCAAAGTGAGGCTGGTAAAATCATCTTAACCCAAAAAGGACACGAAACCGTGGAAGCCTGCCGGAACAACCCGGATATTGATTTGGTGCTAATGGATATTCAAATGCCCGGGATGAACGGCTATGAAGCAACTCTGGAAATTCGCAAATTCAATAAAAATGTGATTATAATTGCACAAACTGCCTTCGCACTTTCGGGTGATATGGAAAAGGCAATTGAAGCGGGATGCAACGACTATCTATCAAAACCTGTTAATAAAAACGAATTACTGGCACTGATACAAAAGTATTTCAGGAAATAATTTAATATTAAAAAAGGATAAACGACAGAGAATAAAGCACACGATTATAATCGGGCAGACGGCTGACGGCCAAATGGCCATTAGTGCCTCCCAAACACAGACCACATGGCACCTTTTGATGATGCTCAGCACCTGTTTTTATCTCCGGAGTTGGAAAGAATGTGGCGATGGGACTCTTCACCAGTTCGCCGGTTCCATTGGGATAATAGCATTCTGAAGCATTTTCGTTAATTCGGCATTTTGACCATCTCTTCATCCCTTCGGTAAAGAATATACTATATTTGTCAATTACTATGCAAAACCTTATGCTGATGAATATTGAATTATTTAGAAAATTGCTTCTCCTGGTCACCAGTATCTTTGTTCTGCAATTAGTTTACGGTCAAAGTAGCAATCGTTTAGATAGTCTTATTCAGGTACTTCATGACACACCGGATCACAAAGACAAGGCCCGCTTATTACTGAAAATCTCAAAAAGAGAAGAATTGAGTGATCCTGAAAAATCACTCCAATTTTCAAGACAAGCTCTTCAGGAGTCACGGATTGCGAGGTTCGACAGTGCCGAAGTTCGCGCGTTAATTCAAATTGGCGGAAATCTTTGTCGTCTAAATAAAATTAAGGAAGCTATTGAAATCGGAGAGCAAGTTGTTGAAAAAGCATCAGAACTGGATATGCTGATGGAAGTTGCAGATGGAAGGGATATTATGGCTGTGGCGTACGCTGAGGTAGGTGATTATGATAACAGTTCCAATCTTTATTTTAAGAATCTAAAACTATATGAAAAATTAAACGAAAACAGACTTATCGGAAGGACCCTTGGAAAAATCGGAGCCGACTTCCTGTGTCAACAAAGCTATGATAAGGGTTTGGAATACGCAAATAAGTCGCTTCAAATCGGGGTAAAAATGAATGACAAGGCACTTATTACCGATCAATATAACAATATTGCAGTAGCATATCAGTTCGGGTATAATGATTTATCAAGCGCTTTACAATACTATACTAAAGCGCTTAAAATAGCTTTTGAAATAGATGATTTCCAGCAACAGGGTATCAATATGATCAACCTTGGACGCCTTTATCAGGATATGGAAAAATCCGACTCGGCATTATTTTTTTTGGAACAAGCACTGGATCAATTTACAAAATTGAATAATCCGGTTTTAATGGCCGATGGCTACATTGCACTGGGGAACTATTATTATCATTATCGGAATTATCAAAAGGGCAGACAGTATGCAAGTCAGGGTTTTAATATTGCCGACAAACAGCAATTACCTCAATCGATTTTTAACGCCTCAAATTTATTGTACGAAATATACCTCTCCGAGCATGATACGATCAACGCCTTTAAATATCTGGTTACAAGAACACGATCGAATGATAGTTTGTATGTCCTCCAAAATCAAAAAGCACTTTATAAGCTTGAATTTCAATACAACCATGAAAAACTGGTTAAAGAACAGAAATTGAAGCAAATGAGAAATTCATTCATTTACAGTTTAACTATACTCGGACTTTTATCGGGACTGATCATTTTCTTTCTTTTTTATTCAAGGCAAAAAATAAAAATGAAGAACATGCTCCTGAGCAAAGAAAAAATTGAGGCCGGTCTCAAATTCAAAAGTAAAGAGCTGAGCATCAATTTAATGTCACTACTTAAAAAAAATGAATTGATTTCTGATGTCAGTCAAAAATTGACTATGCTTGAAACTGCCTCACACAGAGTTGATCTAAAAGAATCTATTATCAGGTTAAACCATGAAATCAGGCAGAATTCCGACGATAAGCTTTTTCAGGAATTTTCGGTTCGATTTAATGAAACCAACAGTGAATTTTATGACCGCCTATTGAATAATTATCCAAACCTGACTCAAAGTGAATTAAAACTATGTGCATATCTGCGTCTTAATATGTCGAGCAAAGAAATATCTGATTTAACAGGACAACGAACAGAAACGCTTGAGAAAGCACGTTATCGTTTACGAAAGAAACTAGGGATGACAAAATTAGAAAGTAATTTGGTTGCTTTTCTATCAAAAATTTAAATTCAGAATAGATAACTATAAAAGTGCAGTCAACTAAAATCTATTTGACTATTTTATATTGAAATCTGACGCAGGCAGCCAGAAATTAAAACCAATATCCTTTTTCAGGACTAATTTATTACTTTGTGAATCGCTCATTCGCGGGAAAAATCAGATTGCATCCTAACAATTGGTAGCTATTGTGGTTGCATGTTGTGCTTTATCTATTACCTCATTAATAATATAGCCATGAGTATATAACTGTATAGCTATGATTTACATGCTGTTGTCCTGTAAATGTCCGGTTTTTTTTCTCGCCTGATGTAGTTTTTGTACAGCCCTTTTATTTGTTTTCCCTTATTTATCAGGCAAAATTTGCATTTTAAAAATTGATTACGTTGATGAAAAGAAAAGTAACGATTGCAAAGAATAATGATAGCATAACCACAGATTCATTTAACAAACGATTACGTATGCAAAGTAAAGTAATAAAAAAAATACTGCATCAACTTCATCAGCCAGAAGATGCAGAATTTGATATTTTTCTGGATGAAGAAAAACCCGATCTCACCTCTAAAGATGACGAAATAAATCGTAATAATCAATAAATGTATTATGCCTAAAATATTTTCATTCATAATCATTAAAGCAATGAAACTTACCAGATATCAAAAGTTTTTTAATAACAGAATTGTAAAATCACAATTTAATAATTTACAGAATATTAACTATGATAAAAATTGTACTATTATGACACAAAAATTAAAAATTTCAGTCGTATTCAGTTGCTTACTTTTTGTATTGCTGAATACAAATACGGTAACAGCTCAATGGGAATCATCAGGTCCGGAAGGAGGGTTCATGAGAGGTATTATTCATTCAAATGACACACTATATGCTCTGGCTGGAACTGGGGGTAAGTCCCTTTACACTTCTGTTGATGATGGCAATTCATGGAGTCAGATCAATGTACCAATTGAATTTGTAGGCCAAATGTGGGGGATTGGGAAGATTGGAAACAGTTTGCTTGTTATACATAATGGATTGTATCGTTCTGATGACTACGGACAAACCTGGGAACAAATTTCTAATCAATTGATTAATAATATATTAGTCACGAATGATGGTGCCATCTTTGCTGCTATTACGACCTCCGACATTCTTTTGCGTTCAACAGATCGCGGCAATTCCTGGACTGTTGTAAATAATGGATTATCAGGTATTATTAACACTGTGTCAGTAATGATTGCGAACGAAACAACGATTTTTGCCTGCACAGCTGATTATACTGGCGTTTTCCGTTCAACTGATAATGGTGATACATGGACAGAGGCCAATAATGGATTGGCATTTTACTTTGAAGGCGATTGGTACCCGGATTTTAAACCTAATTTTAAATGCATGGGATTTAATGGTACTGACATTTATATTGGCAATGATGGTGAAGGTCAAGGAATATGGCGATCAACCGACAATGGTGATAATTGGTCATTTACCAACACGGAAACAAGGAATTATGATATATATTCGGTAGGAGGAAATGGTTCATCAGTATTTGCGGCAACATTAGTAGGTGGTGTAATTCGTTCGACCGACGATGGTGCGACCTGGGCAACAACAAATAATGGAATATCTATTTATCAAAAAGCACTTGCCATGTCTGTATCTGATCAAAACGTTTTTGTCGGTACACAAGATGGAGTATATAAGACAATAGATAATGGTACAAATTGGACAAAAATGAGTGAAGGCATATTTAGTCATGAATTTACTTCAAACAATATACACAATATAGGTACTGAAGTATTTATCGGATCCAGATTTGGAGGTGTGTTTCGTTCTTCTGACGGCGGATTAAATTGGATTGAAAGCAACAACAATCTTCCTGTAAACGATTTTAATAACCTAATTTCTATCAATGTTACATCAAATACATTGTTTGCAGCTACATATTTTCCAGATAATGTTTATTACTCAAATGATTTAGGTAATACATGGGATATACCAAATTGTCCGGGTACCAACTTTGGAGGCAAATTGTGGATTGAACACAATCAAGGACTTTATGCGATCAAACCATCTAACGGGGTTTATCGCTCTTTGGACAATGATCAAACATGGGCACTAATCAATAATGGAATTCAAAATCCGTCAAATAGTGGTTTCGGCTTCATTGAATCTGACGGAACAACATTGTATGTAGGGGCGACTACTGGCATATATTATTCGACTAATAATGGAGATACCTGGACTCTCGGGAACTTTCCTAATCTAAATGTTTCACAGTTGTTTTTTAATGGAGCAAGTTTTGCTTCAACCGAAAGTGCTTGCTTTGTTGGATTAGCTGGATATGGAGGCGCTTCTACTTACAGAGGTATATATACATCAATCGACAATGGTGCTAATTGGATTAAAAAAAATGATTTATTAGTGCATAAATTCGTTGTTGATAACGATATTATATATGCCTCAGGCAAGAATATTGATGATGCAGCGGAAATTCTAGTGTCCCAGGATAATGGCGAAAGCTGGACTTTGATTGCTCAAGACAACATTCAAACTTATTCCATTGCTGCCGGTAATTCGCTGGTTTTCTATGCAAAGAATAATCCAACTCCTAATGCAAGCATTTTTGTTTCAGATGATTATGGTACAAATTGGATGAATGGTAGTGAAGGCCTTAGCGAATATACTTTTGTGACTTCATTAAATGTAATACAAAATCAAATATTTGCAGCTACAAATGGAAATTCTGTTTGGCAAAGAGGTTTGGATGAGTTTTTGGCGCCTTCTCAGCCCAGTCCCATAGCAGGGTCACTAGCACCATGTGTTGGTTCTGTCGAAACTTATAGCGTGGATAATGTTACAGGAGTAACATTTACCTGGCAATTTCCTACCGATTGGATTGTTTTGGGAGGAGCCGGAACCAATGAAATTACTGTTGAAGTCGGTACACAGTCGGGTGTAATAATTGTTACCCCATCCAACAACTTTGGAACAGGCCCGGCGCAGGCTCTATCGGTTACACCTGTTCCAATAGTTCCTGCCGGTGTTTCAATCATGGCCGATAACAACCCAAGTTGTCCCGGGTTCGAAGTTAATTATACAGCCACTCCGATAAATGGGGGTAACCCTTTCTATCAATGGTATGTAAACGAAGTTTCTGTTGGTACAGACCAGGCAACCTATTCCTACATTCCGGATAATGACGATCAGGTGTATGTTGTAATGACTTCTGATCTGAGTTGTATAACTGACAATCCTGCAACTTCCGATACTATTACAATGGTGGTAAGCGACTTAAATCCTGTGAGTGTGACCATCACCGCCGATCAAAATAATGTGTGTGAGAGTACTATTGTAAATTTTCTTGCTATTCCTGTAGCTGGTGGAAATGCTCCGGTTTATCAGTGGTATGTCAATGGTGTTTTTACCGGAAATGGGGAAACCTATTCCTATTCTCCGTCTGATGGCGACCAGGTTTTTGTTATCTTGACTTCTTCACTCGAATGTACAACCGGCAACCCTGCGGTATCAAACCTCATCCAAATGCAGGTTTCTCCATACATTGATGTAACGGCTACTATCGCGATTACCCAGAACAACCTCTGTGAAGGATCAGAATTTAATTTCACTTCAGCTACTACAGGTGGAGGAAACACCCCTCAATACCAATGGATGGTAAATGGCGCCCAGGCAGGGGAAAACATGCCGGAGTTTGCATATATTGCCGAAAATGGTGATGAAATCAACCTGATCTTCACTTCCGGCGAAACGTGTACCACCCAAAATCCGGTAACATCCAATGCCATCACCGCAGTTGTAAACCCGCTGCCTGAGGTTAGCTGGCCCGGGTTTGAACCCGATACTTTGTGTATCGAAGATTGGAGCCCGGTTACACTCACCGGTGCAACTCCTGCCGGAGGAACATACAACGGGGATGGTGTTGTTGGCAACACTTTTGATCCAGCTTTGGCCGGCGTAGGTTCTCACGAGATTACCTACACCTATTCCAATTCATTTGGATGCACAAACCAATCATCCCTGTTCCTTTTTGTAGATGTATGCCTGGGTGTTTCAGAAAAGGAAGCTGGTTTATTGGTCTACCCAAACCCTGTTTACGACAATCTCATGGTGAAAATGCTGGACAATAGCAGCATTCAGCAATTGACCCTCACCAACATGTTGGGTATTCAGGTTTATCAAAACGAAAACCCTGATACAAATCAGGCGGTTTCTATTCCGGTACAAAACCTGCCATCGGGAAATTATTTGCTCAGGGTTATAAGCAATAGCAAATCCGTTTTTAAGAAAGTGATTATCAAGTAAACCATAGTAATAATTAGTAATAGTGATTTAAGTGTTGACTGGGAGGGGTGGTCCGTAAGGGCTGCCCCTTTTTACATATACTAATACTATGATTCGATTTCATGTGTTGTTGAAAATATGTTCATAATTTCCCTTATAAATTATTATCTCCATGTGCTTACTTCTCTAAAATATCTGGTATTCACTGTCATATCTTGTTTGCATTTCACATTGATAACAATCCTGCGGAAACTGGATCTGAGACAATTAACCTATTCCATTTGCAGTATTTTGAAATTAAGAATAGATCCTTGCTCGTTAATCAGGATTATTAAAATCATATGTCATTGATGAAATGGCTAATGAAAAAATAATTGAGTTTTACGCTGAGAACTCTTTTGTTTCTGCCTTCACAAGTTTCATTACCCAAGAAATAACAGATTGGAATATTCAGGCAATTGAAGATTCTGAAATCATAATAATTCCAAAATATTTTCTCGATGATCTCTATAAAAGGGATAATTGTTGGGCAATATTTGGATTAAAGATATTTGAAACACAAACACTTAAAAAATGTAACCGAGAAAAATCCATTTTAGTCAATAGTGCTACTGAAAGATATTTAATTTTCAGAAAACAATATGAAAACATTGAGAATAGATTATCATTAAATCAAATTGCATTGTATCTTGGAATACAACCTGAATCGCTTAGTAGGATAAGAAAAGTTTAATTAACTTAACCTACATCAAGGAAATTTAAAAATTATATTGTGACCTTTGCATAAACTTAAAAAATAAAATCATGGACAGTTCAATGACAATAATCAACGGTTCGGAAAATTTAGCAAATTTTGAAAACTTCAATTTGAGTGCCTTGGTTAGTTTTTACAAAGCCTTCAATCAGAGAGATTTGAAATTAATGCAAAAAGTATGGTTAAATACTGATGCAGCCTCTATGAATAATCCTGTTGGGGGAATAATGAGAGGTTGGAATAACATTGAAAATGTTTATAACAAGATATTCAATGGGAAAGCAAAAGTATATGTTGAATTTTATGACTTTACAATCCATTCAACTGATAATATGTTTTTAGTTACCGGAAGAGAAAGGGGATTTTTTGAAAAGGAAAATACTAAAATTGATTTGGCAATCAGGACTTCAAGAGTTTTTATAAAGGAAAATGGAGATTGGAAACAAATTCAACATCACGGCTCAATTGATAATCCGGATTTACTAAAAAAATACCAAGATGCAGTATTGAATAAATAACGAACACACAACACAGAATATAAAACAGTTGTAGTTTAGTAGTTTGCGATGATTTGGTTCTCGCTTCCCCGGAAAACTATCGGTGTTCCTGTGGTCGGACAAGTACGCAGCCAGAAAATCCAACCGTTTCATATTGTTAAACGCTAACTCTTAATTTAAAAACCGACGTTTAAATGAACTACGAAAGTCAAATAGTAAAAAATATTTCGGAATTAATTCGGCGAATTGAGAATACCTGCGAATGTATTGGAAGAAATCCCAACGAAATTAAATTGCTATTGGCGACAAAAACTGTTTCCGGAGAGAATATAAAAATTGCATTACAAGCGGGATATACATTAATCGGTGAAAATAAAGTGCAGGAAATCAAAGAAAAATTTGATACACTAAAAGACATTCCTCACGTAAAACATTATATCGGACACCTGCAAACCAACAAGATAAAAGACATTTTAAAATACAATGTGTCTTGCATTCAATCGCTTGACCGATTGGAACTAGCAGAGAAATTACACAGTCGACTTACTTTTGAGCAAAAAACCATAAACGCTTTTATTCAAGTAAATACTTCGGGAGAAGAAAGCAAATTTGGCATTAATCCCGAAAATGTAATCGAATTAGCCAAACAAGTCGCAGAACTTAACACTGTAAAAATTCAAGGATTAATGACAATTGGTTTATTTAGTGCAGAAACCGAAGAAGTGCGAAAATGTTTTCAATTATTAAAAAACATACAACAACAAATTATCACCGAAAATATTCCAAACGTAAAAATGAATGAGTTGTCAATGGGAATGAGTGGTGATTTAGAAACCGCTATTGAAGAAGGAGCAACGATAATAAGAATTGGAACAGCAATTTTTGGCAAAAGAATTTATCCCGACAGTTACTATTGGAACGAAAACAAATAACAATTATGAGAGTACATTACCTACAACACGTATTTTTTGAAGGACTTGGCTTCATTGAACCTTGGCTGAAAGAAAATAAACACTCTATCACTTCAACGAAATTTTTTGAAGACAGTTATACGATTCCAAATATTGAAGACATTGATGCTTTAATTGTTATGGGCGGAGAGATGGGTGTTTATGATGACAATAAATATTCCTGGCTGAACGAAGAAAAGATATTTATTGGAACCTGTATTTCGGCAGGGAAAAAAGTATTGGGCATTTGCCTGGGTGCACAATTAATGGCTGTGTGTTTAGGAGCAAATATTTTTACGGCAAAAAACAAAGAAATAGGATGGTTTTGTGTTTCCCCGACAAAAGAGTGCAAAAAAGTTCCTTGGATATATGATTTGTTTAAAGACAAGCCAATAGTATTTCATTGGCACGGCGACAAATTTGAAATTCCTTACAATAGAAGTTTCAGTTTTTTAAGTTCGGATGCCAATGACAATCAAGCTTTTTATTATAGCAAAAATGTAATCGGTTTGCAGTTTCATTTGGAAGTAACAGAAGAAACTATGGAACTAATGCTTCAAAACGCCGGACACGAACTTCAGGAACTAAATTATATTCAAGCTGAGAGAAAAATTAAAAACGGACTTGAAAATATTGAAACTTGCAATAAAATAATGGGCAAAATACTAACAAATTGGCTTGAATAATGAAAACGACAGGTAACAGTGGTTTAGCGTAAAGGCGGGTTACTTTGTAAATTGAACAGTTATGCTTATAACAAACATTTGTGTTTGGTTGACATCAATGTGCTTCCACCACATCGCCAAACTGCGAAAAGTTATTGGTAACTTTATGACAACTCTGCAAACATTAAATATACAGACTAAACATTAGCAAGTTTCGGGTTTTATATAAACGGACTTCTTTCGACCTTTGCATTATAAAATTTGAGCATAATGACCGAACAACAAAATATCAATTATAATCGAATCGCGGAAGCAATAGAGTATATAAAAACCAATTTTAAGGAACAACCCAATCTTGACAAAGTGGCAAAGAAAATTCATTTAAGCCCATTTCATTTTCAACGGCTTTTTAGTGAATGGGCAGGCACAAGTCCAAAGAAATTCCTACAATACACAACCGTAGAATACGCTAAAGCACTTTTAAAAGAAAATCAGGCAACACTTTTTGAAACTGCGCACGAAACTGGACTTTCAGGAACAGGGCGTTTACACGACTTGTTCATCAACATAGAAGGAATGACGCCTGCCGAATACAAAAATGGTGGAAAATATTTAAATATAAATTACAGTTTTGCAGCAAGCCCATTTGGAAACATTTTAGTGGCATCGACTGAAAAAGGTATTTGTTATATGGCATTTACCGATGAGGAAACTGTTGCATTTTCAACAATGCACAATCATTTTCCAAATGCTCATTTCAGACAAATGGTCGATTTAATTCAACAAAATGCACTCAATATTTTCACTCACGATTGGACAAAACTCAATCAAATAAAACTGCACTTAAAAGGAACAGATTTTCAACTAAAAGTTTGGCAAACACTTCTAAAAATTCCTTTCGGACAGCTCACAACTTATGGAGCTATTGCTAATAAAATTGAAAACCCAAATGCTTCAAGAGCAGTAGGCACAGCCATTGGCTGCAATCCTGTTACTTTCTTAATTCCTTGTCATCGGGTTATTCAATCTTCAGGAATACTTGGCGATTATATGTGGGGCAATACAAGAAAGACAGCCATCATTGGTTGGGAAGGAATAAAAAAACATTCAGAATTTAAATAGCAAGTTTCGGGTTTTAACGCAACTCTACTCTGTGAATCTTTGCATTATAATTCTAAAAAAAAAGATATGCAAAAATTTAAAAACAAAGTAGCCCTGATTACGGGCGGAACAAACGGAATGGGTTTTGCCACAGCCCAGGAATTTATTAACGAAGGAGCAACTGTAATCATTACAGGTCGTAGCCAGGAAACAGTAGATAAAACAGTTGACAATTTAGGTTCAAATGCTATAGGACTGGTGTCAAATGCCGGAAAGTTATTTGATATTTTTGATTTACAAAAACAGGTTAAAATGCACACAAATAAATTGGATGTTTTATTTGTAAATGCAGGATATGGCAAATTTGCACCAATTGAAATGGTGGACGAAGTTCATTTTGATGAACTATTTAATATGTTGGTAAAAGGAACATTCTTTACCGTTCAACAGATGTTGCCAATAATGAACGCGGGAAGTTCTATAATATTAAACACATCAATTGTAACAGAATTTGGCATAGAAAATTTCTCCATTTACTCAGCAGCAAAATCGGCAGTTAAATCTTTTATAAAAACATTTTCTTCTGAATGCGTTACCAAAAAGATACGAGTCAATGGCATAAGCCCGGGATATATCAAAACCAATATTTTTAATAATACAGGACTTACACCGGAACAAATTGATGGAGCAGTTGCAAGCATTACACCAACGCTGCCTTTCAAACGTTTTGGGGAGCCATTTGAAATTGCAAAAACAGTTCTTTTTCTTGCTTCCGATGATGCTTCATACATTCACGGTGCAGAAATTGTAGTTGATGGTGGATTATCAAATGCTAAATAATGGAAGAAAAAATAGCTTCAATCAATTGGCAAAATATAGTTGAAGAAATGCACGAAAATGGTTTTGCGATAATTCCCAAACTCTTATCAAACGACCAATGCACCGAATTGATAAATGGTTATAATAACTCAAATACTTTTAAAAAAACGGTAGTGATGGAACGCTACCGTTTTGGTTTGGGCGAATATAAATATTTCAATTATCCATTGCCAAATCTTATTCAGAGTATTCGGGAAAGTATATATCCAAAACTTGCACCAATTGCAAACGCTTGGATGAAAGTGTTAAATGTTGATATGGTTTTTCCGGAAATACATCAAGAATTTCTGAAACAGTGTAACGAGAACAATCAAACAAAAGCAACTGTTTTGATGTTAAAATATGAAAAAGGCGGACACAACACTTTACACCAGGATTTGTATGGAGACCTTTACTTTCCAATACAAACCGTTTTATTTCTAAACGAACCTGATTTAGATTTCACAGGAGGTGAATTTGTTTTAACGCAACAAAACCCAAGAGCACAATCAAAAGCAATAGTATTGAAACCAAAAAAAGGTGATATGCTAATTTTTACGACTAATTTCAGACCCGTAAAAGGCAGTAAAGGATATTATCGGGTTAATATGAAACACGGGGTAAGTGAAATTCATAGTGGAGAACGACACATTTTGGGAATTATTTTTCACGATGCTTGAGTTAGAAAATGATAAAACATCTTGAAATAAACAAAAGTGATTTAAGAAGGAAAATCATGCAAAAAGAAATTTGCTTTGGTGGAAATAGAAAATTGAAAATATACGGAACACTACACTGTAAATTGGGTAAGCGAATGAAGAAAGAGAACAGAGTTTACTTTGAATCAATAAATGAATACAATCGAATGGAAAAACGGCCAAACTATAATCTAAGGAAAACTGATAGTTACCAGACGAAAAGTAGCCTGGTATGGCGACACCGATTTTGAATATACTTATTCTAACACAACTAAAAGATCCCAACCCCCTCCAGGCGTAGTTTTTCAACTCGGTCTTCATACAGCCGGTACTATTGGCATCCTTTCATCCCTTCGTTAAAGAATATGCTATATTTGTCAATTACTATACAAAACCTCATGCTGATGAATATTGAATTATATAGAAGATTGCTTTTGCTGGTCACCAGCATCTTTTTTCTGCAATTTTTTTACGGTCAAAGTAGCAATCGTTTAGATAGTCTTATTCAGGTACTTCATGACACACCGGATCACAAAGACAAGGCCCGCCTTTTACTGAAAATCTCAAAAGGAGAAGAATTGAGTGATCCTGAAAAATCACTCCAATTTTCGAGACAAGCACTTCAGGAGTCACGTCTTGCCATGTTTGACAGTGCCGAAGTTCGCTCGTTGATACAAATCGGAGTAAATCTTTGCAGGCTACAGAACATCAAGGAAGCTATCGAAACCGGCGAACAGGTTGTCGAAATGGCATCGGAGTTGAATATGCTGATGGAAGTTGCAGATGGAAGAAGCATAATGGCTGTAGCCTATGCCGAGGTGGGTGATTTTGACAACAGTTCCAAACTCTATTTTGAAAACCTAAGGCTTTATGAAAAGCTGAATAATAAAAGGCTTGTTGGCAGAACACTGAGCAATATTGGAGCTGACTTTATTAGCATGCAAAGTTACGAAAAGGCGATGGAATATGTTAATAAAGCACTCTCGATAAGCCAGGAGATCAACAATTTGTCGGCTATTACTGATCAGTATAATAATCTTGCAGCCATTTATCAAAGTGGATACAATGATCTTCCTAACGCGCTCTTTTATTATTCCGAGGCACTCAAAATAGCTCTTAAAATGAATGATTTTCAGCAACAAGGTATTAATATGCTCAACATTGGCAGGCTCTATCAGCAATTGGATAATCCTGATTCAGCATCATACTTTCTGAATCATGCGCTTGAATTATTTGAAAAAGTCAATAATCCGGTTCTGATGGCCGATGGTTACATTGCACTTGGAAATTTTCATTATAAAAAAAGGGATTATCAGTCCGGTAGGAAACTGGCTTCAAAAGGATTAAGCATTGGTGAAAAATACCAGTTACCACAGACAATTTTTAACGCGTCTGATTTGTTGTATAATATTTGCTTATCGGAGCGTGATACAATCGGTGCCTTTAAATATCAGGTTGCCAAGACCCAATCAAAAGACAGTCTGTATTTTCTTCAAAATCAAAATGCGCTTTTCAAACTCGAATTCCAGTACAACCAGGAAAAATTAATTAAAGATCAAAAAATGAGACAGATGCGAAATGTCTTCATTTTTGGTTTCATTATACTTGGACTTATCTCCGGATTGATAATCATTTTTCTTTTTTATTCAAGACAAAAAATTAAAATTAAAAACATGATTTTGGGAAGAGAAAAGATGGAGGCTGACTTAAAGTTTAAAAGCAAGGAATTAAGTACCAATCTGATGTCGCTGTTGAAGAAAAATGAATTAATAGCTGAAATAAATAAGAAACTTACCCAACTTGAGCGCACCTCTTCTGGTAATGATCTCAAAGATTCACTAATCAAACTAAACCGTGAAATTAAAAAAAGTTCTGAAAATAAACTCTGGCAGGAATTTTCTGTTCAATTCAAGGAAACCAACAGTCAATTTTACGACAAATTATTAAAACTTTATCCGGATCTGACATCAAGAGAACTCCAGTTATGTGCTTACCTGAGGTTAAATATGACCACAAAAGAAATTGCTCAACTTACCGGACAACGCACCGACACACTGGGACAAGCAAGGTACCGCCTGCGTAAAAAATTCGGACTCAACAACATGGAAAGTGGTTTAGTTACTTTTTTAATGCAAATCTGATTTGAGGTATCTTTTTGTTCTATGCATTCTATACGTTTCATGACTCAATATTAGTACTTTAAATAAACAATCAAGTCAATCAAACTGCCGGGCCAGAACACGCCAAAGTTGTCTGTGATGTACTATCTGGAATTTACTTCCAAAAAATTTTCCATTCAAATTACACCAGACAAATAATTTTTGGCAATCCTGCCTCCAGGTGCTTGATATTTAGCCATTTCATTCATAATTTAGATATTTGTTGAAATGAAAATTCTAACTACTTATCAAACAATGCATTAAAATAATATGTAGATAAAATGTTGAATTGGCCCAAGTTAAACATAGCATTTTTGTATAGCCGGCAAACTTGGATCACGAGCTAAATGAAGACGATATTTGCCACCAGATTAAACATAAAAAAATGAAAAAAAAAATCCGTGATAATGATATTCAATCAGAGGCACTTAGTACTGATGATTTGTTTCAAATACGTCTTGAACTACAAAGTAAGGTTTTGAAACAAATGATTGCCAAAGTGGATTCTCCTGGTATTGAGATTGACAACCCCAAAAGTAAAGTTAAAACTAAGAAAATCTCACCAAATGATGTTTAAAACGGAAACGCGTTACACTAAATATTAAATACTTTTTGATGCATTATAGCAAATCACATGTTTTATTACAAAATTTTATTCACAACAATTACTAATTTAAAAACACGGAAATTATGAGGAAAATTTTATCAAAGATCCTGGCTGTATTTGTATTAGCAGCAGCCAGTTATCCGGCTTATACCCAGGAATGGGAACAGACAAATGGTCCGAACGGGGGCGTTGTATCCGGATTAACAAAACTTGGAGACAATATTTATGCAAGTATTGGTAGCACACTTTTTTATAAAGAAGCCGGTGGAGTCTTCAAGTCCGAGGATAATGGATTGAACTGGGGACCCATGAATAACGGGCTGCTTAATACCAATGTATTATCAATTTATGCCAAAGACACCATTTTATTTGCGGGAACAATAGCCGGATACGATGCCGCAGATGCAGGTGTATTTCGTTCATTCGATCAAGGTTTAACCTGGGAGAGTTGTGGCTTAACCGGGCAAACAATTCCTTGTTTAATTGACCAGGGAAATTATATTTTTGCAGGTACATCGTCTGGTGGCGTTTTCCGTTCATCTGATAATGGCGACACATGGGTGGCGAAAAATACCGGTTTGCCTACAGGTGGTGTGCAGGCTTTTACAAAAAACAACAACTATTTATATGTTGTTCGCGGAAGCAGTGTTCACCGGTCTGCCAATTTTGGGGATACCTGGACGGCTATCAATACCGGTTTGCCGGGTTTTGGCCCATTCAAGTGGGTAGAGACAATTGCATCAAAAGGTGATACTTTATATGCGGGTACCCGCACTATGACATCCACGCAGGATGGTGTTTACCGATCTATAAATAGCGGAAGCAACTGGTCATTGACCGGTTTGAGTAATGTTGGGGTTAATGAACTTTTTACAAAAGGGGATGATGTATATGCGTCCCTTTCCGGTTCTTCTATATTAGTACCCGGTATTACTAAAAAATCGTCAGATAACGGTGTAACATGGGATTCTGTTGATTTGCCTGTCGGTCAAAATTGTTTTATTGCCAATAACGAATCTATTTTTTCAGGAAATAGTTATCAACAAACACTTTTTCGTTCCGATGATAACGGAGTAAATTGGATAGAAGCTGTTAATGGAATGAGAGGTATTCTAATTACAAATTTTAGTAATAACAGTACCACTGTTTATGCAGGGAAATATAAAACAACAAACAACGGCGAAAATTGGAGTACTTTGGGTACTAACGGATTATTAGATATAGCTGAAATATTAGGTCCTATTGACGCAGTTGGGTCTAGTTTATTCACGTATAATAGTAATACGAAAAGATTTTATCGTTCAACTGATGATGGAGAAAATTGGACGTTACAGTACAGCGACACTCTTTTATTAAATCGTGTTATTGGATTTGGCGATACCCTTTTTTGTACGTCCTGGGGCAATTATGCCGACATTTTACGTTCTTTTGATGCTGGTATAACTTGGGAAAGTGTTGGTTTGAACTTAGGTCAGTATGTTTACTATACGAGTCTTGCAACAATAAACACAAATTTATTTGTTACTATTGCGAGTAAAATATATCGTTCAGATGATTATGCAGATTCGTGGGTGGAAGTCGCTAACTTAACTAATGCCAATATGTTGACTGTTTCCGACACAACTCTATACTGTAATACCTTCAATGGGATTTATAAATCTAATGATTTGGGAAACACATGGGTATATGCTAATTTTCCTCTTGCAGTTGGCCATTTGACGGCGAACGATAGTAAAGTATTTGCAGAATTAGACCGTGAGATTTATGTTTCTATCAATTATGGAGCTTCATGGGTAAGAATTGATGATGAAACAATTGCTTCTACTTCAACTTTCCCCAACGTTTATGGATATGCATTGGCTGCTACAAATGACTTTATTTTTACAGGTGTCGGGTACAAATCAGTTTGGAAAAGCGATTTTTCGGAGATGTCTGCTCCCGCGCAGCCCGGCCCGATTGCAGGTTCAGATACACCCTGCATTGGTTCAACAGTAACATATAGCGTTGCAAACGTATCCGGGGTTACATATACATGGCAGTTTCCGGCAGATTGGACCGTTTTGGGAGGGGCCGGGACCAATGAAGTTACCGTTGAAGTCGGTATCCAGTCGGGTGTAATAATTGTTACCCCCTCTAATGCCTTTGGAACGGGATCTTCCCAGACTCTGATAGTTACACCTGTTCCGGCTGTTCCTGCTGATGTTTCTATCACAGTCGATAACAATCCAAGTTGTCCCGGTTTTGATGTTACTTTTACTGCCATTCCGGTAAACGGGGGGAACCCTTTCTACGAGTGGTATGTAAATGGAGTCTCTGTTGGTACAAACCAGGCAACCTATTCCTACATCCCTGATAATAATGATCAGGTTTATGTTGTAATGACTTCTGACCTGAATTGTATATCTGACAATCCTGCAACTTCTAATACTATCACCATGGTAATGAGCGTCTTAAATCCTGTAAGCGTAAGCATTACCGCTGATCAGAATGATGTTTGTGAGGGCACACAAATAACTTTTACCGCTACTCCGGTGAATGGTGGTAATCCATCGTACCAGTGGTATGTAAATGGCAGTACTGTCGGCAGCGATCAGGACACATATACTTATACACCAGACGATGGTGATCAGGTTTATGTAATAATGACTTCTGATTTAGGCTGTGTTTCTGATAATCCTGCTACCTCCAACACCATCAGCATGTTGGTTAACGATCTACTTCCTGTCGATGTAAGCATCGTTGCTAATCAAAATGATGTTTGCGAGGGCACACAGGTAATTTTCAACGCTACCCCGGTGAATGGGGGTAATCCGTCTTACCAATGGTATGTAAATAACAGTACTGTCGGCAGCGATCAGGACACATTTACCTTTGTACCAGACGATGGCGATCAGGTTTATGTTGTCATGACTTCAGATTTAGGATGTGTTTCGGATAACCCTGCAACTTCAAATACCGTCACCATGGTTGTGAACGATATCCTACCTGTAAGTGTTGGGATTGTGGCAGATCAAAACAATGTTTGCGAAGGAACAATTGCAAGCTTTTTCCCCATCCCGGCCAATGGTGGAAGCTCGCCAACTTACGAGTGGTATATTAACGGAACCTTTGCCGCAAATGGTGATACTTACTCATATGTCCCCTCAGATGGTGACCAGGTATATGTGATCATGACTTCTTCACTGGCATGTGTTTCCGGCAACCCGGCGGTATCAAATACCCTCCAGATGCAGGTTTCGCCATACATTGACGTAACGGCTACTATCGTGATTACCTGGAACAACCTCTGCGAAGGATCAGAATTCAACTTCACTTCAGCTACTACGGGTGGTGGGAACGACCCTCAATACCAATGGATGGTGAATGG
>MEOL01000026.1 GCA_001769215.1 Bacteroidetes bacterium GWF2_41_31 | reverse complement strand
AAAAGAAGCAAAAAGAAAAGAAAACCAATACATTATAAACAAAACTTTTCATCTTTAATATTCCCTTGTTAATAAAATGCAAATCTAAAGGAAGGCAAGTGACCCCTAAAGGGGGATTCGTTGAAAATCAATGAAATATGTAAAGTCCCCTTTAGGGGATTCCAGCCTGCGGTTGGCAGGTAGGGGTATTTGTCTTTTCGGAGTGTACTCAATGTAATCTGTATTTTAAATAAAAAACATCGCCACTCCGACCACACTGATCACGGCACCAATAATTTCTTTCAGGGTGATTTTTTGTTTGAATATGAAATGTGCAGGTGCGATGATGAGTACAGGTACAATGGACATCAGGGTGGCGGCAATCCCGGCCGAGGTATGCTGAATGGCAATCAGCGAAAAAGCAACCCCCAGAAACGGACCAAAAAAGGAACCGATACCGATACCCGCCATAATTCGTGTTTGTTGAAGTGTTCGGGCCACTTGTTTCCATTTTCCAAGGAGGGTGATCAAAAAAGTAAAGCCTGCAATTCCGGCGATGATCCTGATTTGCGTGGCTGCAAAAGGATCGTAATCGCGCATGCCGTATTTGCTCAGTACCAGACCGCCTGCCTGTCCCATGGCGCCAAGAAAGGCAAAAAGCAATCCCTTGATCGGAAAATTAAACGAGATCCGTTTGCCCACCACCGGTTTTGCCAGGATGGTCAGCGAAATACCAAAGATGACCAGCAGCATTCCAAAGATGCTTTTTGGCGAAAGCGATTCATCCAAAACAAAATAACCCAACATCACGGTTGCCGGTGGTGCCAGGGTCATCATCAGCATGGCTATCCGTGAGCCGATCAGCACATAGGAGGAAAACAGAAAATAGTCGCCAATCACAAACCCGATGAGCCCGGAAAGGGACAGCCAAATCCAGGCATGAGCACTGGCGTCCATGGGTAGAAAAAGGTCTCTGGTATAGTAGGTTACACCTCCCAACAGGAAAAATGCAGCGGTCAGCCGGATGATATTGACCGGATAGGAACCTACTTTTTTGGTGGCAAATTCAAAGGCCAGGGCCGTTATAGTCCAGAAAACCGCTGTAATCAACGCTGCGATTTCTCCAAAATAGGCTGTCTCCATGTGATTTTTTAAGGCTGCAAATGTAGGGGATTATTGGAAATAATGATAGGTGACGATTGACATTGCTTTTTGTTTCGATTCTATCCTGACCAAGGTTGAAACCTATATCAGTGTTCAGAAATATTTGGTCGTATTACTACTGCATTTTTTATTGGCCACTTATTTGTCCCGATTTCTAAATAAGTGCAAACCACATCATAACCAGTCATAACGATCATAAATAATCAGCACCCCCGCACGACCCCCGTTGGCCATCGGGGGTTCGTACGGAGCTCTATCCAATTCAACCAGACTGTGATTTGAGTTTTCTCTCCATCAAATAATAAATCACTAACTTTGTAAAAACTTAAAAAGCTAGAAATATGAGCCATAAAACGAATGTAACCTGGACGGGAGCTATGTCTTTCGAAGCCAAAGTCAACAGTTTCAAAATTAAACTCGATGCCGATGAAGCGGTCGGTGGTAAAAATACCGGGCCCCGTCCCAAGCCACTCACCCTGGTTTCGCTGGGAGGTTGTACCGGCATGGATGTGATTTCTATACTGGGTAAAATGCGCGTGGTACCCGAATATTTTAATGTGGAAGTTACCGGTGAACTCACCGAAGAACATCCCAAATATTATGATAAACTGCACATCCGGTACATTTTTAAAGGCGATGATTTGCCCATGGAAAAACTTGAAAAAGCAGTTACCCTTTCCCAGGAGCGCTATTGTGGCGTAAGCGAAATGCTTCGCAAAGCGGCCACCATCACCCACGAAATTGTGGTGGAATAGGCGTTGTACTTAACTCAAAAGAAGCCTGCTACGAAAATAGCAGGTTTTTTTGTTTTTATATTTTAGGATTGTCTATTTTTATCCCTGATAACCAAATATGTTGTTAAAATGAAAAAAGGATTGCTTCTTCTGTTTACAGGATTGTTTTCGATGGCAACACTTTTTGCCGGATCGGTTACCCGCCAACAGGCCGAAAGGCTGGCCATTAATTTTTGGGATTCGAATGTGTTGATGATGTCTGTTACGAATGGCTTTAGGCCAGAAGTTGGTGACATCACCTCTTTTGAATACGATGAACAAGTAATTTATTTCCAAATAAATATGAAACCTGATGGCTGGATTCTGGTATCTGCCACCGATGCGGCACAGCCCATTTTGGCTTATTCTCCCACAGGACAAATTGATTCGCAAAATATACCTGCCAATACAGCCGCATGGTTGTCGCAATACCAGAAAGCATTAAATGAAATCATACAAAACGACTTTCCGGGCACACCGGATATCCTTCAAAAATGGGAAGAACTCCTTTCCATAGAAGCCGGTTCCTCTATTCATTCCTCCTGGTCGCGCGGCGTGGAACCTTTGCTCACCACCAATTGGGACCAGGGGCGTTATTATAACGAAATGTGCCCCTCTGATCCTGCCGGTCCGGGAGGGCATTGCTATGTGGGATGTGTGCCCACCACGTTGGGACAGCTTTGCAACTATTTCCGATGGCCCGAAACAGGGATTGGCGAGTACTCCTATGATGATCCGGTTTATGGAACCTTGTCGGCTGATTTTGGAAACACCACTTACCATTGGGATGAAATGGCGGTTTCGTTGCACAATTCTAACCTCGCCGTTGCTGAATTGTTGTATCATCTGGGAGTTGCCTGCGATCTGGTTTATGGGCCCGATGGTTCGGGAATGTACAACCACAAAGCCGCCTACGCCTTGCGTACTTTCTTTAAATTTGCCCCCGAAACCCAATATGTCTTCCGTGACAGCACCAATATCGATTGGGATAGCCTGATTATCAACCATCTCGACCGGAATATTCCGTTATACTATGCCGGCTGGTCGGTGCCCAATATCAACGGACATGCCTTTGTGTGCGATGGTTATCAGGATGAACACTTTTTCCATTTTAACTGGGGCTGGAGTGGTTCATTTGATGGGTATTTTTATACGGATGCCCTGAATCCGGGTGGCAGTAATTTTAACCTGGCACAGGAACTGGTCATCAATGCCATTCCTGATTCAATCAATTATACCTATCCGGCAGGATGTGCCGGGTTTTCAGAACTCAATACCACCAGTGGTACCATTGGCGATGGCAGTGGTCCATTGTATGGTTATTTGCCCGGGGCAGACTGTAGTTGGCTGATTGCTCCGGAGGATTCGATTACTTCGATCACGCTACATTTTATACAATTTGATGTAGCAGAAGGGGATACCTTATTTATATACCAGGGTGGTTCGGCAACTGCACCCAGAGTAGGAGCCTATTCCGGAGATCAACTTCCTGATGATTTGGTGGTTGAAAGTGATCAGGCTTTTCTGGAGTTTCAAACACAATCGGTTTCCGGTGCTTCGGGTTGGCTGGTGGGTTTTGAAGCTCAGATTCCGGTTTACTGCACTACAAACCAAATGCTCCCGGATATTTCGGGCGCCTTAAGCGATGGTAGTGGCCCGCGCAATTATCACAATGCTTCGATGTGCATGTGGATGATTGCTCCTCCCGGAGTTCAACTGATTGAACTGCAATTTGATACCTTCGATACCGAACCCAACTTTGATGTGGTTACCATCTACGATGGAAATGAGGTGATAGGAGCATTTTCGGGCAATGAAATCCCACCCATGTTAACTGCCACCAGCGGAATCATGTTTGTTGTTTTTACCTCCAATGCGGAGATTACAGCTTCCGGCTGGACGGCTACCTACACCACCGATTTGGTTGGATTGGAAGAAAACCCGTCCAAAGAACCAAAATTATATGCATTTCCAAACCCGGCCCACGACAAGCTGATCATCCATCAGTCAAATGCAGGAATCCTAACCCACTTTAAAATTATCAATTCGATTGGCAACGTGGTTTATATAGAAGATTCACAAAATGAAGAAATACAGATGGATATTACCGGATGGTTGCCAGGAGTTTATTTTATAGAGGCAAGATCCGGTAAAAGTAATGGAATAATAAAGGTGATCGTTTGGTAGCTCAATTATTAAAAATGTCGGTTTTGTTTTGAAGGAAGTCTTTTATCGTTTTAAACACTTCCTGTCGTGCCTTTTTATTTGAGAGCATCAGGTCGTGCATGCCTTCAGGAATGGCTTTCTTAGTAACCTGTTTTCCTAACCTGTCGGCAAGTCGTTCAATATCTGCAACATTTAACACCGAATCCGCTGTCTGCATGTCTTCGCGATAGTCTCCCGGTTTTACACTTCTTTCAGCATACATGACCAGGATGGGAAGATCAATGTTCCAACCTTTTTGTAGCATTTTATGAGCAGAATGGATCGTGTGAATCCAACCCAAATCCACCTGATGACCTTCGATGGGTTTTATGGTCAGGTCAAAGTCCCAATCGCCATGGAACTGCTTGTGGATACTTTCTCCATACCCTCTGGTTAAACCGGAAGGTGATGAGATACCGGGAAAAAATTTGCCGATACATGCGATAGCAGGAAGCAGCATTTTTTCTACCGAATTCAAATTAAATTCAAAAAAAGGACTATTCAAAATCAAAGCGTTCACCGGAAATTGGTCTGTAAACTGATTGCAATACAATGAGGTGATCAATCCACCGGTTGAATGGCCCATCAGTGCTATTTTTTTGATTCCTTCCTTTGTGCGTATGTAGTTCAAAGCCAGTGTTATTTCCTCAAAATATTCAGTGATGTCATGTGTGCCGCCAGGCTTTTGATGAGGGAGCAGCGATCGTCCGTAACGCCTTAAATCAAGGGCGAAAAATTGAATATCCAGGTTGGTGAACCAATCGGCCATGTGTTCCTGAAAAAAGTAATCGTTGAAACCATGAATATACAAAACGGCCTTATTAGTTGGTGATAAAAAGGGATGTGTATACAAGGTAGCCACGTTCTTTCCCTCCCGGTCGGGCATGAGTTGGAACGTATTTGTTTTACCCGGTAGATTTTCAATTGACATATTCAGAAGTTGGCAGATGACTTCAAAAGTAATATAAATTCTGTCGTTGAAAATCCATTTATTGAGAACTAATGATGGAAGGTTATTGCGCTGAGCACCGGGCTAAAGCCGTCGAGCAATGGATGGGGTTTGGGCTGAGAGCACCGGGCTAAAGCCGCAGTGCAATGGATGGGATTGGGCCTTATTTCACCGGGCTAAAGCCGCGGTGCAAAGTAGGCTGATGCACCGGGGTAAAGCCGCGGTGCAAAGTAGGCTGATACACCGGGCTAAAGCCGCGGTGCAATGCAATGGATGGGGCTTGGGCTGCACCGGGCTAAAGCCGCGGTGCAATGGATGGGATTGTTGAGGGTTCCCAACTTTACTATCTTTGCACTCACTAATTATCAACTATGCAACCTACCGACCTACCGCAATGGCTGCCCACTACCCTCAAAGAAGTACAAGAAAGGGGCTGGGACGAGCTCGATGTAATCCTTTTTAGTGGTGATGCTTATATCGATCATCCATCATTCGGCATGCCGGTCATCGGTCGCGTGCTCGAAAGCATGGGGCTCAAAGTGGCTATTGTTCCTCAACCCAACTGGCGCGATGATTTGCGCGATTTTAAAAAGTTGGGGAAACCGCGGCTATTTTTTGGCGTTTCGGCAGGAGTAATGGATTCGATGGTAAATCATTATACTGCGGGAAAAAGGTTGCGCTCCAACGATGCCTATACACCCGGAAATAAAGCTGGTTTCAGGCCCGATTATCCTACCATTGTTTATTCAAAAATACTTAAGAACCTGTTTCCCGATGTGCCAATCATTGCTGGTGGGGTGGAGGCTTCGTTGCGTAGGGTGACCCACTACGATTATTGGCAAAATAAGTTGTTGCCATCGATGATCGTCATGAGCCAGGTAGACTTAATTGTTTATGGGATGGGCGAAAAACCACTGATGCAGGTGGTGGATTTGATGCTTCGTGGTGTGCCGTTTAATAAAATTAATACGGTTCAGCAAACCGTATTTAAAGTGAGTTCGCGGGATCAAATTCCAGTTAACAAAAAATGGGAGACTTTCGAGTTGAATTCGCATGAGACCTGTTTGGAAGATAAAGTGGCTTACGCGAAAAATTTCAGGGTAATAGAGGTGGAGTCGAACCGCATGAATGCAAAAAGATTGCTGCAAAAGTCAGGTGATGAGTATGTGGTCATTAATCCTGCCATCCCCTGGCTGGAGGAAAAAGAAATTGATTTTGCCTTCGATTTGCCTTACACCAGGCTTCCTCATTTTAAGTACAAATTCAAAGGGCCTATCCCTGCATACGAAATGATTAAATTCTCGGTCAACATGCACCGGGGATGTTTCGGAGGATGTAGTTTTTGTACCATTTCTGCCCACCAGGGCAAATTTATTTCCTCACGCTCCGAACGGTCTATCCTCGAAGAGGTGAAAAAAGTAGCACAGTTACCTGATTTTAAAGGCCATATTTCGGATTTGGGCGGCCCCTCTGCAAATATGTACAAGATGCAAGGCAGGGATTTGGGACAGTGTGCTTTGTGCAAGCGTCCATCTTGCATTTATCCAACTGTTTGTACTAACCTGGAGGCCGATCACGGGCCCATGTTGGATTTGTATAAAAAAGTGGACGAGGTTCCGGGAATTAAAAAAGTCACCATTGGAAGTGGCATCCGCTACGATTTACTGTTGCCCGAGCGCAATAAAAATGGAGGAAAGTCGATGGACGAGTACATCCGGACAATTGCTCAAAAGCATGTGTCAGGACGATTAAAAATTGCGCCTGAACATACGGCCAAAGATGTGCTAACGCTCATGCGCAAACCCCCATTTGCCTTATATGATCTGTTCCAGAAGAAGTTTATGAAGGCCTCGCAGGATGCCGGATTAAAGCAGCAGATTATTCCTTATTTTATATCGAGTCATCCGGGTTGCACCGAAGCCGACATGGCTCAATTGGCTGTAGATACGAAAGACGCCGGTTTTCAACTTGAACAGGTTCAGGATTTTACACCAACTCCAATGACCAATGCAACCGTGATGTATTATTCGGGAATCAACCCGGACAACATGAAACCTGTTTATTCGGCTAAAACCGCTGAGGAGAAAAAAGCGCAGAACATGTTTTTTTTCTGGTACAAACCAGAATTTAAACAGCTTATTCAGACACGATTAATGAAGTTAAAGCGACCCGATCTGGCCTCCCGGTTGTTGGACAAGAAACGTTAAGCCATATTGGTAAAAACAGCTTGGACGTCTTCGTCATTATCAATCTTCTCAAGTAATTTCTCAATGTCCTCAGTTTGCTCTTCGTTGAATTCGACAGGCGAGTTAGGAAAACGTTGCAGGCTGGATTTTTTTACCTGAATGCCCATGTCTTCAATGGCTTTCATCAACGAGCCAAATTGGGTATACTCGCCATAAGCATACACCACACCTCCTTCTTCATCAATTTCCTCCAGTCCGGCATCAATCAATTCCAGCTCAAGGTCTTCAATATTCATTCCCTCTATCTTGTCAAACTCGATCACGGCCTTGCGGGTAAACATGAAGTCCAGTGATCCTGACGGGACAAAAGAACCTCCTGCCCTGTTGAAATAGCTGCGCATGTTGGCCACCGTTCGCGTGGTGTTATCGGTGGCACATTCCACTACTACCAGGATCCCATGCGGCCCTTTGCCTTCATAAATGGTTTCGACAATGGTTTCAGAATCTTTGCCCGCAGCTCTTTTAATGGCAGCGTCAATGTTGTCCTTTGGTACGTTGTGGGCCTTGGCATTTTGAATGGCATTGCGCAATTTGGAGTTTGAATCAGGATCAAGGCCTCCTTCTTTGGCTGCCATGGTAATAATTTTTCCCAGGCGGGGAAATATCCGTGACATCTGACCCCATCTTTTCATTTTTGATGCTTTGCGGTATTCAAAAGCTCTTCCCATAAACGAAATGTTTTATAAACTGATATTATTTGAGGAGGCAAAATTATAAAATCCTGTGCAAAGGTCACCCATTTTACGGATTTTTATTCATTCGAATGCCTCTAA
Organism: Bacteroidetes bacterium GWF2_41_31; assembly: GCA_001769215.1. Lineage (GTDB taxonomy): Bacteria > Bacteroidota > Bacteroidia > Bacteroidales > F082 > UBA6244. Next base: position 105,816 of record MEOL01000026.1, on the reverse strand, counting down.
ATAATACCAAATTGCTAATTGATTGTGTTTGAGGCTGTAACGTTAGGATAAGCAAATTGCTTTCCAATTCAAATCCCTTGAAAAGCCATCTTGCAAAGTCCCTTTCGGATAAACTCCCCAACAAATAGCCAAGTCCATTTGTTTGCCGGAAAAACCTGTCTTCATTAACTTGTTTTGCAAACAGTTCATGATAGTTTTCAAACAGGTTCCTGTGATGACCAAAAATCAAAATCAAGTGATTTCCGAGTGGTTTTTCAAGCAGTTGAGTGATGGCCTCCGGGCTATTCAGTTCGATTTCAAGTTGTGTACGGAAGAGATTCAACGAACTTCCGGATTGAAGTATGTTTCCTTCCGTCATCCATAGAAGGTCAAGGCTGGTGCCTCCGATACAAAAAAAAGGGTGCAGGATTAGGAGCAACGATCTTCCTGATTCCGATGCCCAGATCGGTTCCAAAATGGGTGAGAAGTTGTATTTTTATGTCATGCCAAATGAAATGGTACAATGGGCAAGCCTGAGTTTGTTGTTTTCTTTGTCGATACGTGCGTTATTGGCCACCCGCCTGCAAACGGGCCGTTGGGCTTGCAACTGTGCGTCTGTTTTTATTAATTATTGATTTGATTAGTGTTTGCTATGATTTATTGTCAATTATTAAAGTTGAAGGAATTTTAGCCAGCCAAGTACTTTTTTCATCAATTAAATTTTTCCATCCAAATATACTTATTAGCATTAAACTCTGTTGACTAATGGAATCTAAATCAATTCCGTTTGCATTTATCAGGTTAACATGATTTGGGGCAATTTGCTCAGTTGCTTTTATCGATTCTTTCGCATCAATATTGTTTTTTATTCGTCCATTAACATCTACGATTGTAATCTGTGCATCTGAATTATGAATTAATTTTTGTGCCAGTTTTATTAAGAATGCGTCATTTTCAGTAAACAATGGAATAATAACTTTGTCAACGCTCTTTAAGTCCTTATCTATCAGGACACCAACTGAGATATTGCTTTTTGAAATAATTAAATTGGTTCTTTCATCAAAGGGTGCATCTTTAAAGATATTCTCTTTTCCAGTGACTTGATTTATAATTCTATCGGGATTAATGATTTTTGTAGTTAAGCCAAATATCCTACCTAATAAACTTCCTTCAAAAATTGATTGACCTATACCGACGAGCAGCAAATCAAAATCGCCTTTATTGGCCACCGAAGCTATATCATTTTCAATATCATTAGATGCTTTAAACAGGGTTGTGATTTTTTGATTGAGATTATGTGATTCCTGAATTACCGGGTTAAAACTTTCCTTTTCATATTTATCTAAATTATATCTATTCAGTTCTTTGCTTGGAGATAAATGCATTACGGTAACAGAAGCACTTCCGTTAAGCCTTCTAATCAGACTGTTTGCTAATCGCAGTAACGATACGCCCCTTTCAGGATTGCCAAATGATACCAATATTTTAAATTTACTAATTGCACTTAGCTCGAGTTCGGTTTCTGTTTTTGGGCTTTTGAATGCCCAATTTATAAATGCTAAAGCCGGACCTGTCATAAACGTTGTTACCAATGCCATAATAACCATCATGGCAAAAATTTCGGGAGTCAGAACTCCTAAATCATACCCTATGTTTAAAATCACCAATTCCATTAAACCCCGGGTATTCATCAAAGCGCCAATTGTTAAACTGTCTTTCCAGTTTTGACCAACATATTTTGCAGCCAATGCACTGCCGATAAATTTACCTGTAACAGCTACAATAATTATCAGCCCCGTTACTTTCCACAGATACGGGTCGTCAAGCAATCCGATTTGAGTACGCAAACCGGTAAATACAAAAAACAAGGGCAACAAGAGAACCAATGCAACATCTTCTACTTTCTCGATAAAATTACTTCTGAATTTCGCATTATCTGGCATTATTGCACCTGCCATAAAAGCACCGAACAAAGCGTGAATCCCGATTACTTCGGTAGCATAAGCCGATAGAATGAGGGTAAGAAAAAAGATTGCGACAATCGGTTTGGTCAAGTTTTCTCTGGATGCATGAAGGTTTCCCACACGCATTAGAAAAGGCCGAACAACCTTTATCATAAAAATCACATACCCTAATGCCAAAAAAATGGTGTAAATGGAACTAACAAAAGAACCTGCTTTTACAATAGCAATAATAAATGCCAATAACGACCATGCAGTAATGTCGTCTGCTGCTGCACAAGTAATAACAATTGTTCCAATTCTGGTTTTATGGATTCCCCGTTCCTGTGTAATGCGGGCAAGTACCGGAAATGCGGTTACGCTCATTGAAATGCCCAAAAACAATCCGAAAGAAGAAAACAGAACACCATCGGGAGCAAACGATTCATAAATAAAGTATGCTAAACCCATACCCAGGGCAAACGGAATAATGATGCTTGCATGACTGATAACTACCGCATCGTGGGCTTTATTTTTAAGTACCTTTAAATCCAACTCCATGCCCACAATAAACATAAACAAGATTAGGCCAATCTGGCTTATAAACTCTAGATTACCCAAGGAATGGACAGGAAATAGTGCAGATGAAAATTCGGGAAAGTAGAAACCAATTAAAGAAGGCCCAAGGATTATACCGGCAACAATTTCACCAATAACCGTTGGTTGGCCTATTTTTGTACACAACCAACCTAAAAGACGGGCTACAAATATAATGGTGACAATCTGTGCCAATAATATAGCCAACGGATGTTCCAAATTGAGAAGGAAAGAATTAACAAACTCGCCCCACTGACTAATTTCAGATTCCGGAATTACTATTTTTCGGCCATTTTCTAATTTTGAACCCAACAAAACAATCCAATACATTAAAGCAGAAAATCCACCAACAATTCCTATATAAAAGATAATATTTCTAAATTTTTTCATTTTTAACGTATTAAAATAGCGGTCACAAAACTATAGTTTTATAATATTAACATTACTGAATTTGATTATTCTTCATTTCTATATTTCTTCATAATGTCCTTAAATAATTCTCCTATGGTAGGTGGCGTATACGAAATTGCATTTGCACCAGAATTTATTGCCAGCCGTATTGTTTCCTCTGATTTTCCACCTGTAGCTAGTATTGCAATTTCGTTATTTATTTCTCTGATTATTTTAATGATATTCGAAGTCTTTTCTGCACCTGAAACATTAAATATATCCACGCCTGCTTTGATTCGCCCTTCAAAGTCCTCATTCTCTGAAACTACTGTTATAATGATGGGTATATCAATTTTATCTTTAAGTCGTTTTATTAAATCATTTGATGTTGGCTTATTTAAAACAACACCTAATGCGCCCTGAAATTCTGCATCAACGGCAAGGTTAATAGACCTGTATCCATTTGTTATTCCTCCGCCAACACCACAAAGAATTGGCTTATCAGATGCTAAAAAAAGCGAATGTGAAATTAGTGGCTGAGGTGTAAATGGATAAACCGCTATGATGGCATTTGCATTGGTGTTCCTAATAATTGCAACGTCTGTTGTAAATAAAAAGGATTTTAGTAACTGACCAAAAATTCGAATCCCCGAACACTCATTGATTACTTCGGGAACTGTAACTATATTTTTTCTTAATCTGCTTTGAAAAGTTGGAATTTTGTCCATATTTTCTGGTTTGTTAAGATTATTACTGTGTTAATTGAAAACTGATAATAGTCGTCAGTATCAAGGCTGAATAAATAGGGTCAACCATTCGTAATATTTTTTCATTTATCTAATGGTTTAGTATGAGTAATTCGATATGCTACAAAATCTATATCAGGACACGGAGTACAGGATGTTTCCAATCTTCCTTTTATTCTATCGCGGGATTCATGGTCAAGCCTTAATATCAACCGAACCGTTGTTTGTTCACCACAAAACCTGCTGATATCAGAAGTATTTATTATTTGACTGCCACTAATGTATTTTTTGGACAATGCGGATTGCCATGAAGTATTTGTGCTATTATTAATTCTGATCAAGTAATTTGTTTTATGCTTTGTGATTTCAAACCTGGCGATTGGACCATCAAGTTCCAGAGAGAAACAGCCTCTATTTATAAAGGACGATGAGGCTTCATCCAAATGCCATTCACCCAAAAAATCAAGGGATAGATTTTTAGACTTTGTCTCTTGATTACAGCCTGAATGAATACAGAGCAAAATAAATAGCCCGCTAAAGATTCTTTTCATAGTGCAATACTTTACAATGAAAATATTCTTCATTTACCTTTAAAATCTTGGGTAAAATTCAGGACTATTTTAATGCTGTCAACGGGAGTGAAATAAAGATTAGCAATTATGTAACAAGACTGAAAAAATATGTAATGAGTCAGATTTTGACTTTCTGCAAGAACTCATTTCTGTAATTCTCGCTTAACGAAAGTTTGATGTTTTTTCCTTGGTCTGAAATTAAATTAGAGGTGATTTCATCAAATGAAAACACTTGAACAGCTTTAATGGAAAGGATTTCCTTTTTGTTTATTCTGCAAAAATCAGCGGTGGGGAGTAAGTCGGTCAGCTTATCAAATGTGATGTTTTTCAAAACAAATTCTTCTCCGTTAAATAATCGAGCAACCTTGTCGCGGCTATCGTTTTCAGATGTTTTGATGTAGGCAATTTTATCAAAAAACAGAATTGCTTTGCCTTTATTGGTGTTTAGATGAAAAAATTCTTTCGTTTCTTTTGCATTGTTGTGCAGGCTTAAAGCTTTTTTCACAGCCTTTTCAAGCCGTTCTTTAGTTAATGGTTTACGAATATAATCTACTGCATTAAGGTCAAAGGCATCAGCGGCATATTCCTTGTAAGCAGTTGTGAAAATTACAGGGCAGCCATTTAGTAAATTAGCAACTTGCAAACCGTTCATTTCAGGCATTTCTATATCCAAAATACATAGGTCGTAATCCAGCTTGGACAGATCTGCGCAGAATTTTACCGGACTGTTAAAAGCCTTTACAACCTCTAATTCAGGAATTTGTTCACATAGCATTTTAAGATACGATAAACCTTTTAGCTCATCATCGAGCAGCAAGCATTTGAGCTTTGTGTTCAAGTAGATTAATTTTTAAGTGACTAATATAAACATCGCCTTCAATAAACTTATCAAGTTTGAAATTGTTCTTGTAGATTATTTTAAGCCTTTGTTCCAGTAATTCAGAGCCTAAGCCGCTATTCTCTTTTTTCATCGGGCTTTTTGCAGATATTTTATTGGCTACGTTAAGGCAAAAAACATTATCATTAAACTCGAAAACAATAGATATATAAGCATCAGGGCTTTGTAAGTCGGCATGCTTAAAAGCATTTTCAATGAGGTCAATAGAAATTAGAGGAGTTAATAGTTTCTGTTCATAAAGAGGTTCTGATTCATTAATCTTGGTTTTTACCTTTAATTCAAAAAGCGGACTAATTTTAATTTTATTAATTTCTATCAGATTTAAAGCAAATTCTATTTCTTCCTTTGGTGAAACATATTTCTTTCGACTATCATACAAAATGTAATCCAGAACATTTGCAAGTTTATCAAGTGCAAAATATGTCTGGTATGCGTGTGATTGAATTGAGTTTAGGATGTTCTTAAAAAGATGTGGATTTAGTTTCGATTCAAGTTTTTCAAGTTGCAATGCATTGACACTGTTTTCAAGTTCTTGAAATTTTGATTCAGCCACCTTTTTCTTTTTCTCAGAATTTGAAAGCCTTAATATTAAATAGGTGAAAAGTATAATCACAATAAATCCAGCACCAAGTAAGATGTAGATAAAATGAATAGGTATTTCTTTAAACATATTCATATTGTTTTTAAATATTCAAAATGTAAAAATACAAACTTCTGCCGAGCGTTAGTAAAAAACATCCCTTTTGCATCCTGAATGCTTTCGGAATTGGTTTGTCCGTTGGCTTGTGGGGTTTGTAAACCTGCCTGCCTTGTCTACCGGTAGGCAGGCGGAAGGTCGGGTGTGCTATTTTGCAGGTGGGGTTTCTTTCTTCTTTTACAGGTGGGAAGAAAAAAATAAAATAAATTCCATCAAATTTGCACTGCCCGGTTAAAAAGCTAAACCTTTCTTATTTCAATTTTATCTATATCGTTTCTGTCTGTTTGTCTGTCTTTTACACTTGTTACCAAAAGGGTAATAGCTAAAGGAAGAAATAGCAGAATTGAAATATCATATGCCAGATTTTTTGTTCACAAATCATAATTATAGATTTACCAAATTATATACTCCAATTGGCGTCAATGAGAGGTGAGGGGAACAATCTGCGTTGATATTCATTGTACTTAAGTATATTATTCATTATCTTTTTTCTTAAAAATGGAACTTATGCCTTTGCCAATTTTCTGCACTGAGTCAATCCTCATAAGCAACAGTTCTGAGGAAATGTCTTTGAACTGTTCGCTACTTATGTTGTCAGCGTATTGCTGAGGATAAATAATAATTCTACTAATTGTTGCGAAATGTTTTTCGAGTTTAGCCGGAAGCTTTTCAAGGGCACCCATATAAGAGGCTGTACGCTTACGTGCTGAAACTAAAACTAACAAATCATCGTTGGAAATAGTTTTGGATAAAACAAGAAAATCTTCCCAATCTTCAAAGTTATTTATTTTAAATGATGTCGTTAATCTGAACTTGTTTAACAATTTATCAGTTATCCTTTCGGTAGCAGCATTACAATAAAACAAGATGGGAATACTAAGTTCTTGAGACAGCTTCGCAATTTTTGAAAACCACTGTTCAAAACCACTTTCACGCTCTGCTAAAGGAGGAACCACAACCACGATTCTTTTGTGTAAAGCCAAAGGCGTTTCAATATGACATATAAAAGTAGTTTTGTTGGTATTATTTATGATACTGTCTACTTTTTCACCGATCAGCTTATCTATTAATCCAGGATGCCTGGGCCATCCTAGAACGATTGTATTAGCCATGATCTCCCTTGAAATACGTACTATTCCGCCAGCGGCATTGTGGTCGATGGTTGTAATAACATTTACTATTGTTTCTGATGCGGAAGCCTGTTTTACAAATTCTTCGAGCTTCTTTCTTGCCTTAAAGATGTTTATTTCAGCTTCATTGTTATTGGAAACCACAGAAAGAATGGATACGGGATTAGACGAATTTTTATTTTTTATGAAGATGGAAAATTCCAATAACTTTTCAATATTCTCTATGTTCGCAATAGGTAAAAGGATATGTTCATGGTCTTGCCCATTGGCATTTTGCAAGTCGAAAATATCATCTTCATTTTCAACCACAATTTTCATTGCTGCTTTTTCGGTTGCGAAAGTGGCTACCATACAAGTAATTAATATGAGGATAATGGTACCGTTCAGGATGTTCTCATCCAAAATACCGGCTTTGTAACCAACTAATATAACAGCAAGTGTGGCAGCGGCATGCGAACTGCTTAAGCCGAAAATAAGCTGGCGTTGTGAATTTGAAAACTTAAATACGATTTGAGTGAGCAATGCGGCAAACCATTTTCCGAATAAAGCCACTATCGAAAGTGTTCCAGCCACAGTTAAAGCTACCCAACCATTTGCGATAACACTTAAATCCACCAGCATACCAACGCTAATAAGGAAAAATGGAATGAACAAGGAATTCCCAATAAACTCAATCCTATTCATAAGGGCCGATGAATGAGGGATAAGCCTGTTTAAAGCCAATCCAGCCATAAAGGCTCCAATAATCGGCTCAAGTCCCGCTATTTCGGCCAAAAAGGCGGCAAAAAAAACCACTGACAACACGAAAATGTAATGAGAATGTTTTTCACTTTCTAGTCTTCGAAAGAACCATATTGCAATTTTTGGAATAATAAAAAACATGATGGCTGAAAAGATCCCTAGAGAAACCACTAACTTAATCCAAAACTCCTGGTCCAAATTCCCCTGGCTGTTACCTATTATGATGGCCAATATGATAAGTACTGCTGTGTCGGTAAGGATTGTCCCCCCAACTGTAATGGCAACCGCCTGATTCTTCGTAATCCCTAACTTGCTGACAATGGGATAGGCTATTAAAGTATGAGTGGCGAACATACTTGCAGTAAGAAAACTCGCATTTAGGTCGTATTGAAGAAAATAGTAACAAACCGGGAAACCAATGCTCAATGGGATAAAAAAAGTGAAAAAACCGAAAACAAGGCTTTTGTTCCGGTTCACCTTAAACTCTTTCATGTCGATTTCAAGACCTGCAATGAACATGATATAAAGTAACCCTATTGTTGAGAAAAGGTCAACTGCAGAATTTTTTTCGAGGAAATTCAAACCATAAGGCCCGATAATTACCCCTGAAATGATCAACCCGATTATCGTGGGTATATTTAATCTTCTAAGTAACGTAGCTGAGAGTAGAATAATAATCAGAATTAAAGAAAATGCCAGGACTGGATTTCCTAATGGCAATTCAAATTCTTTCATTATGTGATTAAAAAAATCTGTCATTTTTCCTATATAATGCGTTTAAGTAACAAGGGCGACAACAGGATAACCATAATCATCATCGTAATGATATAAATGGGATCGTGTAATGGAAATGTGATGATGCTTAAACAAATCATGCGCCACTGGATTGTTAGGTTGCAAAACTAATGAATTCAAGTGTGCATTCATAATTTATCGGCAATGGATGCATAAACTACCTATTGCCTGAAAGCCATTTGCGTTTTACCTCATCAAACTTTCAACAGCCTTTGTTTACCTGAATTACCTGACTACCTTTGCCGCTAAATTGTCGTAATAAATGAAAAAAAAAGTTGTTTACTTGTGCTTTTTCCTGATAACGGGCTTAATGGTAAAGGCACAGGTATTTCAAAGTACGGTTGAGGTTAGCGAGGACCTGAATTACCGCAATATTTCCGATGACACCACCGCAGTATTTATCTTTAATTCATTGGCTTCCTCTTTTAATCTGTCACCCAACCGTATCCGCATAAACGCCTCCGGTGTATTTCATCTGGTGCTGGATAAAATTTCCCCCAATCACTTGATGTTGAATGTGTCTTTTCACAAGAGAACCCTTACAGGTAAAAATGAGTTTCAAGGGTTTAGTGCCGATTCCGTTCTCTGGCCCGGCCAGGTGGCCACCGGGATACAGGTGTACAATGGCCGGCATTTGCGAAACACCATGTCATTTTCTTGTCCAACCGATGGTACTTCAATTCAATTGGATGTTTCGGAATTTGCCAACGGCAGGATAGGGGAGCTGGCGCTTAAGATAGACCAGGTTCAATACTCTTTTCGATCACCCCAGAAGTTAAAGGCAATGGAATGGATTAGCCAGGTTCAAATGTATTATTCATACCATGCTTTGCTTACAGCGGTGAATGCCAAATATCAACAACATGCCAACGAGAATCACCGATCCTCAGCCAATTTGATGATCGACCACATCGAGTTGGGAAGGTTAAAATGGTTGCTTGAACAGGAGTCGTTTGTTCAAAACTTGCACATCGATAGGTTCGACCCCGAAGGTTTATTAATAATGCGGGAACAACTCAACCGGTTTGCCAACCGGGCTTCTACTTTATTCGACCAGGAAATGCGAAAAAATGAAGTGGTCGAGCCGGACTATCTTACTACATTTTGCAGGCAATACGTTGCTTTAAGCACAAACTACCTGAAGTGGGCCGAAACCCATCAGCCTTCCGTCGCGAGCGCCCTGGTAATGATGGCCTCCATTCCGCAACAAGCCAATGAACTTGGTATTCTGCGCGAGATAATACAATATTTCGCATCTGGACCGAATCATGCCGAAATGCAAATCCCAATCTGTATCAGTGAACTTTATGCCAGGGAGGCACGGCAATTAAATGATGTTGATGACTATGTATATGCCCTGTTGTTGCTTCGCAATGCTGCCTTCATTCAAACATCGTTCAGCCTCCCGTCCAATCATGGCTTTAATACTGCTTATTTGGCCGCTTTCGATGGAGTCGCGGCATCTTATCTTAAAGTTGGCAGAATGGCCTGCCTGTCGAACAACAGCCAGTTGTCGCGTAATTATTTTCAGCGTGTTTATGGAATGATTGACAGTCACCTTGATTTTTTAACTAACATGGTTCCTCAGGATAGCGCATTGCCGGGCTTGTTTCGTGAAATCATATCCCTAAACAAACTGCCATCTCTTCAGTTTTCGTATACCGATAAAGTGCAACTTTTTGATAAAACCACATTTCTGGCACAGCACGTTGGAAGAGCATGGTATCCTGCCATCGATTCCGCATACAGGATTAACCTTCAGGGATACCTTGATCAACAGTTGGATATTTTTGAATGGATGCTGAACCAGAACCAATTCCCTGATGCGGGTTTGAAACTTGCTTCCATCGACGCATTTTTAAAAGGGCATGCTGATTTTTATCTTACTGATACAATCCGGTTGTATCAACTTGCGAAACAACTCTTTGAGGTATATATTCAACAAAGCGACAGGCTATTATTGGCCGGACAACCTGGCGTGGCACTCGAACAGTTGGTTATGGCAGACAAAATTGGCGATTGGCTTCCTTACGGTGGCCGTATACTTATTGACCACAGAATTGACAGTGTCGCTTTCCCACTCATTGAAACGATGGTTGAAAAAGCGAAGTATTATATTTGGGCGCTGCGTTTACCCGAAGCCACCACAAAACTGGCTGAAGCCGATTCCATCGAAAAACTCTATCTGGACGGAACCAATTCAAAAGCAACAGAACTGCTGTCCCTGAGTCACCAGGAATTAGCTGCCCGGAATTGTATGGTGGTACAACAAAAACTCGAGTCGGCTATTAATGAAATCAGGGCGGCTTTGCGAGCTCGTGCCTTTACTTCCGTTGAGAAGGTATATGAATCAGTACAGGATTTGAAATCAGAATTTGAGGGCTGTGACCTGAACGCGAAAAAGTTTCTCCTGGTTGAACAAGCTTGTCAGCCGATTGTAAGCTATTTGGACCAAAACAGACAGGTTAAGAAATTATTGTTTGAACGTGGCTATTCAGCTGCCATCGACCATTACGTGAACCTGCTGAAGTATATTTTGGCTCATCAACTGGATACGATGGGTATTGTCCTTCCTTCTTTGTACACCTTTGTCGGAGAGCAAAAACTGTCGTTGCTAACAATCACAACAACCCAATATTATATTGATAAAGGCAATTATCAGGAAGCATTGCAATATTTGTGGATGGCCAGAAAACAGAAGATAAAAAAGGCGGATATGCGCCACCTGATGGGGAGAATAGCTGAAGGATTAGCACAAATGGATAAAAAATCAGATGCTTCGGTGGGTGAAGCATTAGAAAACTATACAGGCAACGATAAGTGGTTCAGCTATTTTAACTTTACCTACCGAAAAAACCGGCTGTTTTAATCCTCTTTTCGCGTTCGCAGTCGCAAGATAGTACGCTGACAAGGATAGGTTTTGTCAGATATTGCTTCCCGTTATTGGTTAGAATTTTTATATTTGCACTCATGCTTTCGAAGCTGTGTTTGGCAAATTAAAATTAATTGCAGGCTGAGTCGGTCATTTTATCAATCATCAGGTTGTCTCAACATATTAAAAACAAAAATGAATAAAAAACTTCTTTTAATCAGTAATTCAACGATGGCCGGAGCGCCCTATCTGGAGTGGCCCAAAAAATACATTGCCGATTTCCTTCAATCAAATGGAATAAAAAAAATAACCTTTGTGCCCTATGCCGGAGTCGGATTAAATACGGAGAGCCTCACCAAATCGTATGATGCTTATCTGGAACGGGTGGCAGTTGTGATGGAATCTCTTGGATTTGAAACTGAATCGGTACACCAAACCAACAATCCTGTGCTGATGGTTGAACAGGCGGAGGCCATCGCCGTGGGCGGGGGAAATACTTTCCACCTGGTGGCCGAAATGCACCGCACCGGAATCATGAAGTCCATCAAAGAAAAAGCCGAAAGTGGTACACCCTACATGGGCTGGAGTGCAGGATCGAATGTGGCTTGTCCTACTTTAATGACCACCAATGACATGCCCATCATTCAACCGGAGAGTTTTTTATGCTTAAACCTGATTCCTTTTCAGATTAATCCACATTATCTGGATGCCAATCCGGAAGGACATGGGGGTGAAACCAGGCAACAGCGCATAGAAGAATTTTTGGTGGTGAATAAAAAAATGAAGGTGTTGGGTCTGCGTGAGGCCAGCTTGCTCTTAGTTGATGGAAATCAAATTAAACTGTTGGGAAGCCGTCCTGCCAGGTTGTTCCAATTCGGGAATGAGCCCCGGGAGTATGCTCAAGGCAGCGATTTAAGTTTCTTAGGCTGAGGATTATATAAAACGAATTAAAATATATTTTATGAAAAAATCATTCATTACAACTGTCCTGCTTCTTCTGTTAGTGCTTGTTTCATCGGGTCTTTCAGCCCAGGCAGAAAAAAACCAAACCAAATCACAACGGAAGCTTGAAAAAGAGCGACTGAAGCATGAACAAGCAACCAAAGATTCGATGCAGCAGCTCGTTTATACCCAATTGCTTACCTCAAAATATTATATGATCGGGATAAACCATGTCATGGCGGACGCCTATCAGGCAAGCGCAGGACGCCAGGGTGTTGAAAACACTACCCTCTCATCCATGACCAATTTTATCTACGTCATTGGTGATAGTGTGATCCTGCAAGTGGCATCTCCTGCTTATGTGGGCAGCAATGGGGTTGGAGGGTTTACCATGAAAGGGATCATTCAGGATTATCGTTTCAAACCACCAAAAAGCAGCGACAAACCCACTTATATTTCTTTTAAAGTGAAGTCTCACTATGGAGTTGAAACGCTCATGGTGAATATCAACATTTTTAGCGAAGGCCGGGCAGAGGTCAGTTTTGGATCGTCCGGTTACAATTTACAGGGAAACCTGTTGGATCCTGATGATGCTAAGTTTATCATTGGATCAGACCTTAGGGAACATAAACGCTAACAATTTATTTTTTTGGCTTGATTTAAAGGTGAGCTGAGATAGGACCAGGCCTGAGAGCATCAAGGTTCCTCCCATTATTTGCCTGGCGGTGAACATTTCGCCCAAAATCAGCCAACCTCCGAGTGCGGCGAAAAGTGCTTCCAGGCTGAGGATGATGGCCGCATGAGCCGGGATCGCTTTTTTCTGACCAACGATTTGCAGGGTGTAGGCTACACCAACCGACATAAGACCCCCATAGAGCAGGGGGATGGCTGCCAATTTAATTTGGTTTATATCAATAACTTCTGTGAAATAGCCAACAATCAAACTTAAGATACCCGTAAGTGCGAACTGGATCAAGGCCAGCATAAGCACATCGGTTTTGTTGGAGTAATACCCGATGATCAGCAAGTGGATGGCAAAAAAGAAAGCACTCGCCAGCACCAACATATCGCCTTTCTGGATTGAAAATCCTGCATTAACCGAAATAAAGTATAACCCGATCACTGCCAGCAAGGCACCCATCCAGGTGTACCGGTTTACTTTTAAACCGAAGATAAGTCCCAACAATGGAACCATGATCACATAAAGGCTGGTGATAAAGCCTGCATTTCCGGCAGTAGTGAACACCATACCCATTTGTTGAAACGATGAGGCAATAAACAAAACCAATCCGGAGATTATTCCACTGACCCACATGAGCTTGTATTTCATCGCCTGATGTGCCGGGCGTTTGCCTTGCTTGCCGTCAGTAAGGTTGTTGCGGTTTAACAAAATGATAACAGGAAGCAGGGAAATACTTCCGAGCAGAAACCTGATGCCGTTAAAAACAAATGGACCAATGCTTTCCATTCCTGCCCGTTGTGCCACAAAGGCCAACCCCCAAATAATGGCTGTAAGCAAAAGCAACGCTTCATGACCTAAAACGGAACGTGAAATCTGTTTTTTCATCTAACATTTAAAGTTGGTGATGCGAATGTAGCAAGTTTTGTGTGGTGCACAAAAGAGGACAATCTTTATTCATTGTTATTAAATTAACAGACCTTCGGAACACAGCATGAAATTAGAGTCAAAAATCGATGAAACCATAGAAAATAGAACCATTCTAAGTTAAAAATATAACGTTGTCTTCTCAATTGTTTTTATCTTTGCGATCATGTTGAACTATTAAATCAGAAACCATGAAAATACATAATTTCTATGCCGGTCCTTCAATATTGCCGGATTATACTATTGAAAACACTGCAAAAGCAATTCATAACTTCGCTGGTACAGGGCTCTCTATTATGGAAATTTCGCACCGAAGCAAGGAGTTTATTGCTGTTGTTGATGAGGCCGTTGCCTTATTCAAAGAATTACTTCAAATTCCCGAAGGATATTCAGTGTTGTTTTTAGGAGGAGGTGCCAGTACCCAGTTTGCCATGGTTCCTTTCAACTTGCTCAATAAAAAAGCGGCTTACCTCAACACCGGCGTTTGGGCAAAAAAAGCGATAAAAGAAGCCAAAATGCTTGGCAACACCGAAGTAGTAGCTTCTTCAGAAGACAAAAACTTTAATTATATTCCCAAGGGATTTACCATCCCATCGGATGCCGATTATTTCCATATCACCACCAACAACACCATTTATGGTACCGAAATAAAATTCGATATGGATTCGCCCGTTCCTTTGGTTGCAGATATGTCATCAGATATTTTTAGCCGTCCCATCGACATCTCAAAATACGCCCTTATATATGGTGGTGCTCAAAAAAATCTGGCTCCTGCCGGCGTTACGTTTGTCATTATCCGCAACGATATCCTGGGTAAGGTTAACCGGGTGATCCCCACTATGCTCAATTACCAAACACACATCGAAGCCGAAAGCATGTTCAATACACCTCCTGTATTGCCCATTTTTGCTGCATTGCAAACATTAAAATGGCTTAAAAACAATGGAGGAATAGAAAATATGCAGAAGGTTAATATTAAAAAAGCTGGATTGCTTTATAGCGAAATAGATAGGAACCCCATGTTTAAGGCTACCGTTACCGATCAGGAAGACAGGTCGTTGATGAACATTTGCTTTGTAATGAATGATGGGTTTGAAGACAAAGAAAAGGCTTTTTTCGAGTTTGCCACTTCAAAGGGAATGATCGGAATTAAAGGCCACCGCTCTGTTGGAGGTTTCCGCGCTTCTACCTACAATGCATTGCCCATCGAAAGTGTTCAGGCACTGGTCGACTCCATGAAAGAATTTGAATCCCTGAACAAATAAGGGTATTAACAGTAAATTACTAAATGATACTATCATGACAAAAGTTTTAGTTGCGACCGATAAGCCTTTTGCAGCCGGTGCCGCAAAACAAATCAAGGCCGTAATCGAAGAGGCAGGTTTTACATGCGCTTTCCTGGAAAAATATACCAGCCCACAAGAATTGATTCTGGCTGTGGCCGATGTTGAGGCCATCATCATCAGAAGCGATTTGATAACCAAAGAAGTAATGGATGCTGCCCCCCATCTTAAAATTGTGGTACGGGCCGGGGCGGGTTACGATAATGTTGATTTACAGTCAGCCACGGCTCACAAAGTGGTGGTGATGAATACGCCGGGTCAAAATTCAAATGCTGTGGCAGAATTAGCACTTGGTATGATGGTTTATCAAGCCAGAAATCAGTTTAACGGCACTTCCGGCACTGAATTGTTTGGTAAAAAACTGGGCATACATGCCTATGGAAATGTAGGGAAACACGTGGCACGCATCGCCAGGGGTTTTGGTATGGAAGTATCCGCGTTTGATCCATTCGTGAGCAAAACTGCCATCGAAGCCGATGGTGTAACTGCGATAGACAACGTAGATGAATTATATTCAACCTGCGATTATATCAGTTTGCACATCCCGGCCAACGCCAGTACAAAACAATCCATTGGATTCGACCTGTTATCGAAAACAAAAAAAGGTGCCATGCTGGTCAATACTGCCCGTAAAGAGGTAATTGACGAAGCCGGTTTGTTAAAATGGTTTGAGACTTCAGATTCATTTAAGTATGTTTCTGACGTTGCCCCTGATAATTATGATTTGTTAAAAGAAAAATTTGGCAGTCGTTGTTTTTGTACCCCAAAGAAAATGGGAGCACAAACATCTGAAGCCAATAACAATGCCGGGGTGGCTGCTGCACGTCAGATCATTGGATTTATTAAACAGGACGATACCACCTATCAGGTTAATTAGGCTGATGTCCACAATTTATAAACAAAGGATGGAACATCATCCTGACGGTGTCCGGCCAATTAGCAGCACCATATCACTTCTAGATGGCCTATTACTTTTCTATTATCAACACTAATTTATTCACTATGTCCAACCAGACCGAAAGAATTGAAAAATCAGAGAAAACAGGAACCTTTTTTAGGTTTGAAGATTTGCGTATTTACCATAAATCCCTGGAATATATCAATTGGGTTCAGGATATTACATCGCTGTTTCCAAACAACGACCAATCGGAATTTGTCCTGCGATTCAACGACTCAGCGCGCAACATAGCGCTTTTTATCGCAGAAGGATCAGCTCGTAACAAGAGCCAGTTCGTATATTATTTAAAGATGGCCAAAAGCTCCATTCGGGAATGTATTGTGTTCACCATGCTGGCCCGAAAACAAAACAACATATCCGATTTATACGAGGAAGATTCGAGGAACCAACTGATGGAAATGACGAAAATGATTGGTGCCCTTATTTCATCGTTGCAGCGCTCTAATGGCAACAGCAATGGTAACAACGGCAACTATCAATACAATGGCAAAGGAAACGATGGATCCAGATTGCATGGTTTCAACGACTATGGTGAAGTCATTGGTGGTAATGAGTTGGATGATTCCAACGAGGATAATTGATAAGTCCTTTTTTTTTGACTCGATTTTTAACATAAATTAAAACCTGTATATGGCTATATTAAAGGCATTTAAGGGATTACGCCCGCCAAAAGAAATTGCACAACAGTTGGCCAGCAGGCCCTACGATGTATTAAATTCCGAAGAAGCCCGCCACGAAGCAGAAGGCAACAAGTACTCTCTTCTTCATATTATAAAACCTGAAATTGACCTCCCTGAGGATCTGGATTTGTATAGCCAGGAGGTTTATGAGAAAGCAAAAAGCAACTTTAATGCCTTTAAAAAAGATGGATGGCTTTTACCTGATTCCCGGGACTCGCTTTATATCTATGCTCAAACGATGTTTGGGAAAACCCAATTTGGTATTGTAGGTTGCGCCAGCGTTGAAGACTATTTAAACAATGTGATCAAAAAGCATGAGCTCACACGTCCTGATAAGGAAGAAGACCGCATGAAACATGTTCGCATTACCAATGCCAATATGGAACCTGTTTTCTTCTCTTATCCCGCGGTGAAGGAAATTGACCAGATCGTAGCCGATTTCGTGAAAAATAATTCACCTGAGTATGATTTTACCGGAGAAGACCAGGTAGGTCATCAGTTCTGGGCCATTCACGAGAAAGCACTCATTGACAGGATTGTCGATTTATTTGCAGCCATTCCTGCTACCTATGTGGCCGATGGGCATCACCGCACCGCAGCCGCTGCCTTGGTCGGAAATGAGAAAAAACAGCGAAACCCCAACCACACAGGAAACGAAGAATATAATTTTTTCCTGGCCGTTCATTTTCCTGACAATCAGCTAACAATTATCGATTACAACCGGGTGGTGAAAGACCTGAATAATCATACCCCTGAGCTTTTTTTAGAAGCGTTAAGGAAAAGTTTTCAGGTAGTTGACAAGGGGACTGACAACATTTATAAACCAAATGGCTTGCACAATTTCTCCATGTATTTGGATGGTCGCTGGTATTCGTTAACGGCCAATAGAAACACGTATAATGACAACGATCCCATCGGAGTGCTGGATGTTACCATTCTGACCAACCAGGTACTTGAACCTATTTTGGGTATTGATGACCTGAGGCGATCGAAGCGCATTGATTTTGTTGGCGGAATCCGGGGTTTGGGTGAACTGAAAAAACGCGTCGACAGCTGCGAAATGAAAGTGGCTTTTGCCTTGTATCCTGTTAGCATGTCCCAACTCATTAATATTGCCGACAATGGACTGATTATGCCACCAAAAACTACATGGTTTGAACCCAAGTTGCGCTCAGGACTTGTGGTACACGATTTGTCATAAGCAACATCCGCTCATTTTAATTTTAAGATTATACCTTCGTCATGATCACCAAGGATATTCAAATAGAGGTACTGGTTGAACAATACCCGTTTTCTGTCCGTTACCTGATGGAAAAAGGGATTCGATGTATTATGTGTGGGGAGCCTATTTGGGGAACATTAGAAGAAGCGGCATTTGAGAAAAACTTTGATCAGGAAACCATCGCCGGTTTTATTAATGATTTAAACAACATGGCAACCAAATAATTTATTAGGTGCTTCAAAGTGTCAGGGTGCCAGTTGTTGTTTATTCCACATATTTTTATTTAGATGATAACTAAGTCGGTTATGGAGCCGGTTCAGGCCTCCTTGCCAAAACTCATAATAAGTTGGCGTTAAAGCATATCCGCCCCAGTTTGACGGACATTCAATTGGGATTCCTGCCTTTAATATGTCATCCCTTCGCCTGGTAATTGTCTCAATTCCATCAATGGGTTCACTTTGTGGAGAAGCGATGGCACTCAGTTGACTTTCAAAAGGACGCGATTTGAAATATTGATTGGTTTGGCTAAAAGGTATTTTTTCAACCAAACCTTCGATGCGTACTTGTCTTTCCAGCTCCTTCCAAAAAAACAAAAGGCTTGCGTTGGGGTTTGCAGCAAGATCCTTTCCTTTTCTGCTTTCATAATGCGTATAAAATACAAATTTTCCATCCGTAAAGTCCTTAAGTAGTACAATCCTGGAAGAAGGTTGATGTTGGCTGTTGACTGTGCTTAATACCATGGCATTAAACTCACTAAGTTGAGCATCACTCGCTTTTTGCAGCCAATCTGAGAAAAGCTGAACAGGATGTTCGGGTGCCAACTGAGGGTTAAAAGTATATTTGCCAAAATCAGATCTTAAATCAGCCAGTTCCATAAGTATTTTTTTAACTTTGACAAAAGTAATGTAACTTTTAATTGCCAATCCATCTTGTACCATGAGGATGTTTAAACAACGAAATTGCTGGCGCCCGACCTGGTTGGGTTGGTTGATCATCATCGTGCTGTTGCTGATCACAGGGCGTTTGTTTTTATCATTATCGGTGAAATTTTTAGCAGTAAACGATCCGGTAAATGCCAAAACATTGGTTATTGAAGGTTGGGTTGACACTTACGTGATATTGGATGCACTGGATTATTATAAGAACAATGGTTTTGAGAGAATGATTGTAACAGGGATACCCATCACCATTTACGAGTTTATTGCCCCATACCGAAATACAGCCGAAGCTTCCATTTACACCCTTAAATATTATGGTTTTACCGATACCATTTATAAAGCCAATATACCCACCAATATTTTTGTCGACCGGACTTATGGCACTGGTTTGATGGTGAAATCATTGTTCGATGAGCATCCTGAATGGGAAAAGGAAATCGATATCTATTCGGTAGGCGTGCATTCGCGACGGAGCAGGTATTTGTTTAAAAAGGCTCTTGGAAATGAGTTTAAGGTGGGAATCATCTCTCATCCCGACCGTACTTTTCAAGCAGAAACCTGGTGGAAGAGTAGCAAAGGGTTTAGAAATGTTTCCAATGAAATGGTAGCAACTCCCTATGCCATGCTGTTTTTTCATCCTGATCAACGTTTTTTTGAAGTAAAACTGAAAGAGGGTCAATGGATAGATGAAATCACCTATTTGCGTAAGGACAAAGACATTGCATTTGCTGACAGCACCTTGTCTCCCTTTTCGAAGGAAGAAAGGCGTGATTTTCATGGATTTCATTATTTTGAGCCTGATCTGCTTTATCGGATATGGGCAGAAATAAAGGTAGATACCTCTTCTCCACCATTTGAATTGGCCACCAACACTTCCCGACGGCCAATATACAGGGTATATGGCAAGCTTGCTTTTACTGTTCATGATACACTCTGTGAGTTGACAGCCTATCAAAATATGGAATCCATCGACCATCCCGATTACGGTAAGATGCTTTTCGTTCCATTTCGCGATCGCACCAACGGGATTCAAAGCTATGAAGCCGGACGCTATCTCGACGTTCCTGTTCCGGATAGCACCCACTTCATGCTTGATTTTAATGATGCCTATAACCCGTATTGCACTTATGCTCAAAGGTGGTCTTGTCCACTAGTTCCTCCCGAAAATCAACTTCCGGTTAACATTCGTGCGGGTGAAAAAAAATATAAACATTAAGTAATTCTCATGATAATGGCTGAAAAGCATCACATTACATTGTTGCTGGTGGAAGATGATAAAGTCATCAGGAATGTATATGCTCAACTTTTAGATCGAATTGTATCCAAAGTTGTTACGGCATCAAATGGTGAAGAGGGTTATGATTCGTTTATTGAACATTCACCCGACCTGATTCTGACGGATATTAAAATGCCGGTGATGAACGGGTTGGATATGATTAATAAAATCCGCAACCACAATAGGCAGGTGAGGGTGATTATTATGTCGGCCTATGGTGAATCGAGGTTTTTTCTAAAAGCCATTGAATCGGGGGTTAAAGGTTTCTTAACAAAACCGATCAATATTAGCAAGTTACAAGAGATTATTCTGGAGCAAGTGAAAGACATTCTGCTCGAAAAGAATTTTCATGAGGAGGAATCGAAAAGGCGTCTGGCTGAATCAGAACGCGATAGGAGCGAAAATATTCTTAAAACCCTGAGTTTGGCGACGGCTACTTTTTTCCAACAGGGTGTAAACAACAAAACGGTTGCTGAAGTGCTGGCGAATGTCGGAACTGTTACAAGGGTCTCACGGGTTTATATTTTTAAAAGAGATATACATAAAGCCGAGGTTGTCATCAGCCAGATATATGAGTGGGTTGCTGATGGTATCGAACCCCAGTTATATAACGAACATTTAAAAAACATACCCGTTGACTCCGGAATCTTTAATCGTTGGAAAAACCTGTTGGTCAATCGAAAAATTGTTGTTTCTCTTACCCGTTCCATTGAAAACGAGGAGGAGAAGAAGTTGCTTTCTGAACAAGAGGTAAAATCTGTTTTAGCAATTCCCATATTTGTAAAAGATCTTTGGTGGGGATTTGTGGGACTTGACGATTGTGTTGATGAACGTACTTGGTCGGATGCTGAAATCAACGCGCTTGAAATGCTTGCCTATAACCTGGGTGGTGCCATTTATCGACGAAATGTTGAGGATGAGTTAACTAGTTTGAATTATGGATTGGAAGAACGTGTGAGGGAACGGACCATCGAGCTGGAGCAGGAAGTCAAGGATCGTACTTTCGCGGAAGAAATGTTGCGGGAAAGCGAGCAAAAATACCGTCATATCTATGAAAATGCCAACGACGGTATTGTGATGATAAAGCGTGGCGAAGTTTTTTTAATCAATCCAAGGGTGAGCGATATTTTTACTGAATTGCCCCGCGAAATCATCGGAAAGCAGTTTTCAGACTTTTTTTTACCCCAGTATAAAGATCAGCTCAATGATTTCCTGACAAATCAGGAAGATACCGAATTACCTGAACGAAAGGAAATAACAGTTGAAATGCCCGGTGGACGATGGATTGAAATGAAAACGACCCTAATCGAATGGGATAACGAACCTGCCCAACTGGCTTTTATTTCTGATGTTTCAAAAAGAAAACAAGCCGAAAACGACCTGTTTAAACTCAATGAACATCTTGAGTTCAGAATAAAAGAAGAGATCGACAGGGTGGAACAGCAACAACAACTCCTTGTTCAGAAATCAAAACTGGAGTCCATCGGCGAACTTTCGGCCGGATTGGCTCATGAAATAAATCAACCGTTGGGCGGAATTTCAATGGGACTCGAAAACATACAGTTCAAGCTGATGGATAGCACGTTAACAAACGATTACCTGGAATCAAAAATTAGTGTTTTGTTCGACGACATTGACCGTATCCGGAATATCATCAACCATGTGCGGATATTTTCGCGCGATCAGGAAAAAATGGAGGTTGAAACCATCGATATAGTTCAGGGCATCAAAAATGCATTGTCGATGGTAAAAAAGCAATTCGAAGATCACCTGGTTGATTTGCGACTTTGCATACCTGATCAACAGTTTTTGACCAGGGGAAACAGCTATCGGTTCGAACAAGTGATTCTAAACTTGTTGTCAAACTCAAAATATGCTGTTGAGGAGCGTGCCAAAGTTGACCAGGCCTTCTTTAAAAAAATGATCATGATTAGCCTGGAACAAGAGGCCGGGGAAACCATGGTGATTGTTGAAGACAATGGAACCGGAATTGACAAGGAAGTTCTGCCACATATCTTTAACCCCTTTTATACAACAAAAAGTGCGGATAAAGGTACGGGGCTGGGGCTGTCGATTTCGTATGGTATTGTAAAAGAAATGAATGGAACCATCAATGTTGAAAGTGAATTGAATAAATTTACAAGAATTATTATAACGCTGCCAAATTAATAGATATGACTGACCGACTCAATATACTCGTTGTTGACGATGAGCCAAGAGTTCTTGATGAAATTGAAGAGTTCTTGTTAAATAAGAAATATCATGTTTTTAAGGCTGCGGCTCCCTCTGAGGCCTTTAAACAGTTGACTATGCACCCCATCAATATACTGATTCTCGATGTTAAACTTCCTGAAATGAGTGGTCTGGATGTATTGAAACAGGTGAAAAGTCAGTATCCCGATATTGAGGTGATCATGATTTCGGGTCATGGAGATATGGAAACGGTAATACAGGCGATGCGCTCAGGAGCATCAGATTATTTTCCAAAGCCTTTTCGCTTAATTGATATCGACAATGCCATTTTACGTACCCGACGTTATCTGGAAATCGCCGTTAGACTAAAGGCTGCCAATAGCAGCGTTGATATATTGTCAAGGAAACTACTCGAAAATATTGGTTCTCAACTTATTGGAAACAGCGCCGCTATGAAGCACCTCGTTTCGATGATGACAAAAGTATCTCAAACAGATAATACCTCCGTGCTTATTTTGGGCGAGAGCGGAACAGGAAAAGAACTGGTAGCCCATGGTGTTCATTATTTAAGTAAACGGGCTCATCAACCTTTTTATTCTGTCAACTGTTCCGCTATACCGGAAACACTGTTTGAGAGTGAATTTTTTGGTCATAAAAAGGGTGCTTTCACAGGGGCCTTCGAGGATAAAAGTGGCTGGTTTGAAATAGCTGATAACGGTACCTTATTTTTGGATGAAATTTCGGATATGCCCTTGCATCAGCAGGCAAAATTGCTTCGCGTACTCGAAGAAAGAAAAGTGAGCAAGTTGGGGTCTAAACAAAGTAAAAAAGTGGATGTAAGAGTGATTGCTGCCTCTAATAACAATTTGGAATTGATGTCGGAACAAAACAAATTTCGGTTAGACTTATATCATCGATTGAGTATTTTTATTATTGAAATACCACCTCTTCGTGATCGTGTTGAAGACATTCCCGTGCTGGTTGACCATTATGTAAAACTCTATGCGAAGGAAATGGGCAAAACCATTACTCAAATTGACCCCGGAGTGTTTCAAATGATGAAGGAGCACCTGTTTCCCGGAAATGTCCGTGAATTAAAAAATATCGTGGAACGTGCTGTGATTATGTGCGAAAGAAATACACTGCTGCCCGAGCATTTTACAATTCTTGGGAAATCCTCATTAAATGGAAAATCTTCAAAAAATGGAAAAAACGGATTTTCAATGGACAATCCGGGTGAACATTCAAATGAAGTAAATTCAGGATTGACAGATACCAATTTTGACCTGGAAGAAAGTGTCAAATTATTGATTAAAAACGCATTGAAAGCCTGTGACAACAACAAGGCAAAAACAGCCGAGCTATTGAATATTACCTGGCAATCGCTCGACCGGCGCATGAAAAAGTATGGATTGGAATAAAAAAAACCCGGTTTCTGCGAAGAGACCGGGTTTTTTGTTTGAAAGGTTACTTTTATTTGATAGCATCAACAATCGCTTTAAAAGCTTCAGGATTGTTCATGGCTAAATCCGCGAGTACTTTGCGGCTGATTTCGATGTTTTTACCGTGTATTTTACCCATAAATTCGGAGTACGTCATATCATACAGACGAACAGCAGCATTGATGCGCATAATCCACAGCGACCTAAAATTACGTTTATTAACTCGTCTGTCCCGGTAGGCATATTGTTGACCTTTTTCGTACGAATTTTTCGCGACCGTCCAAACATTTTTCCTGGCACCAAATTGACCTTTGGTTTTATTCAGGATCTTTTTTTTCCGTGCCTTTGAAGCAACTGAATTTACTGATCTTGGCATTTTTTTTAATTTTTTTTCACCTTAGCGCTCCTCTTCAGGAGACTTTTTGAGCTAAAAGCAAAAGTTAAACAATAATAAATTAACTGCGAAGCAATGAACGAATGTTCTTTTCATCTGCTTTATCAATCACTGTAAAGTAGGTTAAATTACGTTTACGTTTGGTTGACTTTTTAGTCAAGATGTGACTTTTATAAGCATGCTTCCTCTTAATTTTACCTGTGCCGGTAAAGGTGAACCTTTTCTTGGCACTGGATTTTGTTTTCATTTTAGGCATTACTTAATTATTTATAGTTAGTGAACAATAGAATTACTTTTTTGGTGTCAGGATCATAATCATGCGTTTGCCCTCGAGTTTTGGCAGGCTCTCAACTTTGCCAAACTCCTCCAACTCTTGAGCAAATCTTAACAGGATATATTCTCCTTTGTCTTTATAGATGATGGACCGTCCTTTGAAAAACACATCCACTTTAACTTTTGCCCCTTCTTTTAAAAAGTTCTCGGCATGTTTGAGCTTAAAGTTAAAATCGTGTTCATCTGTATTGGGTCCCAGTCTGATTTCTTTGATGATTACCTTGGCTGTTTTAGCCTTCATTTCTTTCTGTTTCTTTTTTTGTTCAAAAAGAAACTTCTTGTAATCCATGATGCGACAAACCGGTGGGCTTGCACTTGCTGAAATTTCAACCAGGTCAAGAGCTTGTTCCTCAGCAAGATTTAAAGCATCGCGAAGCGGGAATATACCACTTTCCACGTTGTCTCCAACCAAACGAACCACCGCAGCGGTAATCCGTTGATTGATCCTGTTAGGATCTTCTTTTTTCATTTGGGCTCCGCCTCTTCCTCTAAAATTTGCGATAATGTTTCCTCCTAATTATGTTAAACCTAATTTACCTGCATGATTGCATTTACCTCATTGTTAATAAGTTCGGCAAAGTCGCTGATGCTATATGTACCCTTATCACCTTCGCCGTGCTTACGAACCGATACCGACTGATCATTTTCTTCTTTTTCACCAACAACCAGCATAAAAGGTATCTTTTTCATCTCTGCATCTCTGATTTTCCTTCCGGTTTTCTCACTCCTTGAATCAATCAGGCCGCGAATTTCGTGTTTTTTTAGCAAACTTAAAACTTTTTCTGCATATTCCTGGTATTTCTCACTGATGGGAAGGATGATAACCTGGTCAGGAGTAAGCCACAACGGGAAATTTCCGGCACAATGTTCAATCAATACGGCCACAAACCGCTCCATCGATCCAAAAGGGGCACGGTGAATCATCACAGGGCGATGCTTTTCATTATCAGCTCCGATATAGGTTAAATCAAACCGTTCTGGCAAATTGTAGTCCACCTGAATGGTGCCCAACTGCCACTTACGGCCAATGGCATCCCTGACCATAAAGTCCATCTTGGGTCCATAGAATGCAGCCTCTCCATAGACGATTTTTGCACCCAGGCCCCGCTCTTCTCCTACCTCAATGATAGCGCGTTCGGCTTTTGCCCAATTTTCTTCGGTACCAATATATTTTTCCGGATTATTGGGATCGCGGAGTGAAATCTGAATCAACACCTCATTAAAATCGAGTGCTTTAAAAATTTGTTGAATAATGTCGATCACGCCATTAAACTCACTTTTTATCTGGTCGGGTGTGCAGAAAATATGCGCGTCATCCTGAGTAAAACCTCTAACTCTGGTCAAACCATGCAGCTCGCCACTTTGCTCGTAACGGTACACGGTTCCAAATTCAGCCAGCCGGATAGGCAATTCTTTGTATGAATGGGGTTTGAAGTTGAATATTTCGCAATGATGGGGGCAGTTCATGGGTTTCAGAAAAAATTCTTCCCCTTCCATGGGCGTGGTAATCGGGCGGAAACTTTCTGCACCATACTTCTGAAAATGACCAGAGGTCTTATATAAGTTCACATTTCCAATGTGCGGGGTGATGACAGAATCGTATCCTGCATCTTTTTGAACCTTCTTTAAATATTGTTCCAGTTTTTCACGCAATGCAGCTCCTTTAGGTAACCAAAGGGGTAATCCCTGACCTACTTTTTGCGAAAACGTGAATAACTCAAGCTCTTTTCCTAACAACCGGTGATCCCGTTTCTTGGCTTCTTCCAATAAAACCAGGTATTCATCCAGCTCCTTTTTCTTGGGGAAACTGATTCCATAGATTCGGGTGAGCTGTTTGCGTTTTTCATCACCGCGCCAATAGGCGCCAGCGATCTTTAAAAGTTTGATGGCTTTAATAAAACCCGTGTCGGGCAAGTGCGGCCCACGACAAAGATCGGTGAAAACTCCGCTTTTATAAAAAGTGATCTCACCATCGGGTAAGTCATTAATCAGCTCCAGCTTATATTCATCACCCTTGTTGGTGAAATAGTCAATGGCTTCTTTTTTGCTAACGTCACTTCTGTCGTAAGTCTGTTTTTCTCTGGCCAGTTCAAGCATTTTTTGCTCAATCTTACCAAAATCTTTGTCCGAAATGTCATAAGGACCGAAATCGATGTCATAGTAAAAACCATTCTCAATATCGGGTCCGATGCCAAATTTTACGCCGGGGTAAAGTATTTCAATGGCTTCGGCCATGAGGTGGGCAGATGAATGCCACATGGCTGATTTGCCATCTTCATCATTCCATGTAAGTAGCTGTACACTGGCATCTGAATAGAGGGGCCTGGTAGCGTCCCAAACTTCACCGTTTACTTTTGCAGCAAGTACATTACGGGCCAACCCTTCACTTATGTCCCTGGCAATGGTCATAGCGGTTACTCCCGCTTCATAGTGCTTTACCGAATTGTCAGGAAGTGTTATATTGATCATTTTATAAAAATACTAAAAAAAATTGGCTGCAAAAGTACTAAAAACTCTCTAAACTACATTCTTTTAGTGGATTAAAATTTGATTAATTGCATCCGGATATGTAAGATGTTTCTGTTGGGCACAATGTGCTTATATTTATTCAATTTAGTTCTATAGATTTCCTATTTTTGTTTTCTTAATCCTTTGTTTCAAAGGTCGATCGCAGACTGAAGCTGTTTTATAGAACCATTCAACTTCAATAGTATGAACACGCAATCAATGAAAATGAGCAGGGCTCTCATTATAGTACAACCACTGGTGCCCCGTATTCATGGAAATAAACCATTAGTTATAATGGTTGTTCCTTTTTTTATATTTTTTATTCTGACATCATTGGTGAGTAACGCACAAAATATGGGTGTTGAACTAGTGAAAAAAGCGGCCTCTTCATGGCTTACCGGTCGGGTTGAAGTCTCAGGATACAACATAGCAACGGTTGATTCGGTTGTAAACAACAACGGAATTACGTTGGCCTATCGTTTTGGCCTTTCCCCGCAAGGGTTTGTGGTGTTTTCTGCGAATGAGCAGATTTCACCTGTAATGGCCTATTCATATACAGGAAGCTATGAGGGAGAAATAAATTCAGTAAACCCACTCGAAGAGTTGTTGCTCAAGGATATTGAAAACCGCCTCAAACACCATAATGGGGTTTCGCATGACAGAATCAATGCAAATCGCCAACAATGGGAATTCCTTCTGGGGGAAGTTGTTGAGGATAGATACTTTGCGCAATGGCCTCCACAGGGAACCACTATCACAGGTGGATGGGTCGAAACCAGTTGGTCGCAGTCGGCTCCGTATAATAATTTCTGTCCGAAGGATAATATTACCAATCAACGTAGTGTAGCAGGATGTCCTTCGGTGGCATTGGCCATGATTATTAATTATACCAATACAATCAATGGAACCCGCTTTTCAGATGATGATGATTACTACCATAGCTATGGGGGAAACAAGTATTGGATTGACAACGACTACGAGACCTTCGATTTTGCCCCTTTTCCGATGCTCAACTTATATTATGATTCCATCGCGTCGAAATACAGTGATAATCTTTTGCTAAATGACAATGAAATGGCAGCCTTGGTATTTGGATGTGGCGTAGCCGCACATCAGGTATATGCCTCAGGTGGATCTGGTACCTTTAGTGTAGATCAGGCTTATGATGCCATTTTGCGCTTTGGTTTCGAAGAATCGTTGTTGGTTTATGACAGCGACACTTCCTTTTATTCACACATGCAGAACAATATTAAAGAAGGGATGCCAGTACTCCTGGCATTGATAACGAGCGATGGATCTGCCGGACATAATTTGGTAGCCGATGGATATAATACTGACGATTTTTATCACTTAAACTTTGGTTGGGGAGGATCATTTAATAGTTGGTATTTAGTTCCGGAAGGGATTCCGTATAGCCTGAATGTTGTTGAAGGTGCAATTATGGATATTGGAGCAAAGCAGGTTGGTACAGAAGAAGTTAAATATCACAGTTCAGATTTGTTTACCATTTATCCAAATCCTTGCAATAGCATTATGCACATGGATGTTCAATTGGTTGAGTCAACCCATATTGAAGTCTTGATAAGTGATGTCAATGGTAAAACGGTAGGACATGTTTTCAATGGAAAACTGGATGCCGGCGAGTATAGGTTTGATTGGACCACCCGGGTTGTTACAGGGGTATATTTTGTTTATATAATTACCGAAAAGCATAGCTGGTTCGAAAAGGTGGTTATTCAATAGACTTATCGGAAAATATTTTCGGATCGTTCATTAATAACAGGTGAATGGTACGTTCAAACGTTAATTGTTTTTTTAAAGTTCAGAAACAATTAATTTGTTAATGGTTTCAGTGACCTCTAATGAGTTCCATTGGGCTTAATACAAGATTATTTCACTACCTTAGATAATCGCTTACTATTTTCGAAATATCTCTCTTGATCTGTGACCAGGTCTGGCCTTTGAAGCTGACCGGTGTTTCACTGTCTTCAGCCTCAATAAAGTAGGTAATTGCATTAGGTAAACTAATGGCCAGCATCTGTGTGGGGTATTTCTGTTTGTGCCAGTCCACGATTTGTTGCAACGTAAAATGTTGAAGGAGTTCATGCAAGTCCCAAAAGTCTTTTTTCCGGGCCCTGCCCAGGATGGCCTGAATCTTCATAGCGGCAATGTCAGCACTGCTGTACATCCTGATAGTATCTTCAACAACAAATTCACTGATCGGCTGATGTGGAAAATATACTACATCAACTTTAATTTTCTGGAGATAGCAAAAGATTCCCCATTGTTTATGGCCGCTTTCATAAACAAATTCACTACCAAACTCCTGAGCTAATTCGTCTTCAATTTGTAAGTGGTCAAACTTTTCATGAAAAAATAAATCCAGGTCAATTGAACTGCGATGACCATAACGCAACGAAAGGGCCGTTCCTCCCACCAAAGAGAACTTCTGAAGCGATGGCAACTTCATTAGTTTCTTTAATAAGGAAAGAGTCCCGGGTTCAACTGTCTCAATGTGTAGCATCTGAATGATTCAATGGGTTTATCAATGACTGCACTCGCCAAATGTATGCGGTGTTCCGGCAAAAATTTGGCTTTCAGCAGGACTTCCGTTACCAGCTCATCCCCGTAATAACGCCGGCATTGGCGTATGTCGTCCACATCACCCCGTTCAAAAACGCGCTCAATCACAAAGCTGGCTTTGACATCGTAATCAATCTGCTCGAAGTTCACATCCCAAAAGATGCGCCTATCGAAAATCGGTTTATTTTTTTGACTCATCTCGCAAAATTAACCAAATATCGGATAAGATAGAAAAGAACAGAGAAGTTGATGAAGTGGTTTGTGATACAAAAGTTAAACTGAAAATTAATTAAGACATTTCAGCCCCGATATAACAATGGATATCTTTGCGCTCAAAAAAGGTTTTGGCCCCAAGTAACTCCTGTTGCGAAGGAGTTTGGTAATGAATTCCTTCGTATTCCTGACCCAAAAGAACGTATTTTTCTCTTCCCAGGT
The DNA here is from genome assembly GCA_001769215.1 of Bacteroidetes bacterium GWF2_41_31. Classification (GTDB taxonomy): domain Bacteria; phylum Bacteroidota; class Bacteroidia; order Bacteroidales; family F082; genus UBA6244. The sequence continues at coordinate 75,606 of MEOL01000026.1, read as the reverse complement.
GATGTAAAGGCAACAGGTTGATTTCCTTCCATTTTGTGTTTGAAATCAGGTCGGCAATTGCCTCCATGTTTTCAATGTTGTTGTTAAATCCCGGAATAAAGGGCATGCGAAATACCAGTTTGCCTTGAAATGATTCGTTTAACTTTTTGATATTACTTAGGATGAGTGAGTTGTCACTTGATGTCCCGGTTTGATGTATGCAGGGATTCATGTGCTTTATATCGAAAAAAATCCAGTCGATAAAGGGGATTGTTTTTATAAAATGTTCCCAAGGGATCTGTCCACATGTTTCGATGGCCGTGTGGATGTAGGCATCGTAACATTTTTTTAATAATTCAGAGACAAAATGAACTTGGATGAGTGGTTCCCCTCCGCTTAAGGTTATACCTCCATCCTTCCCCCAATACTGCCGGTCGCGTTGAATAATTTTAAACAGCTCCTCAATCGAAATATCGCGGCCACTCATCCGCAAGGCATCCGTAAAGCAATGGTCAACACATGGTTGTTCGTTGCATTGTTTGCAGAACATTCTGTCAATCTGAAGCGTATCATCCTGTAATTGCAATGCCTGATGGGTGCAGGCAGCTATACAATTACCACAGGAAATACATAAGGGAGCATGGTACATGGGAAGTTTTGAGAAAGAGATGCCTTCCGGGTTGGAGCACCAAAAACAGTGTAACGAACATCCTTTCATGAAAATCACGCTTCTTGCGCCCGGGCCGTCATGAACCGAAAATCCCTGGATATCGAAAATTCTGCCAACGAGATGCTTTTTCAATTCCATGAAAAATCTTTACAGGTTGTAGCCTTCATATCAGGATAGGCTATTGTTGTTGACATGCATTTACCCAGGAGATCTCCATTAAGCGAAAAGTGTTTGCAATACCTGCATTTGGGGGCTTTTTCAAAGTCATCGCATGCTGAATCATCTGAGTTAATGGTTTCCTTTGTTCGTTTACAAATTCCCTTGTAAACATCAACAGCCAAATAATACGCACAGTCCAGGTGGTTCATATCTATTGATTTAGGTGTTAAATTAAATGTCGACGTATTCGGTACGCGCAATTACTTCGTCCTGTATTTGTTTACCGAGTTCAACCCAATATTGGGTAAATCCGGCAACACGCACCATCAATCCCCTGTATTTTTCAGGATGGTTCTGAGCATCTTTCAGCATACGCGAATCAACAACATTGAATTGGACATGAAATCCTCCTTTTCGAAGGTAAGATTTTATCATCTCCAAAAATTTGCGTGCCCCTTCACGTCCCTGAATAGCGGATGGGTGAATTTTCATGTTCAACTGAGAATTTTGCGACAACGCGTGGTTGTAACAGGTAGCAGAAGAAAACAAGGCGTAGGGACCGTTTCGGTCGGTTCCGGGATAGGCGGAAACAGAACCGTCAGCAAAAGTAGTTCCACCCAGTCTTCCATCCGGGGTGGCGAGGGTTACTGCTCCCATTGGACCATGTGTGGAAACGGAAATCTGGCACGAATACAAAGGTTCTTCATAGAGCGAAAGATAATTTTCGCACATGGCACTAAACCATCCCTGCCATTCTTTGAAAATACCGTCTACATAGGGATCGTCATTGCCATATTTTGGGGCGTTCAGGCATTGTTTGTGAATTTTAAGCCACTTGAGGTAGTTTTCGGTTTTTTTTTGTTCGGTTAAACTGTACGATTTTGTTTCGAGTGCCGATACATATCCAAAATTTTCCTGAATGGCTTCTTTTAATGTTTCAAGTGAAAAATTACGCTGCTCATAAACATTTTGTCTGATGGATGCCAATGAATTAACCAGGTTAACACCCCCGCAGATTTCCACGTTAAAAGTCCGGTTGTAACGGCTGCCTTTTCGACTGATGTCTTTTCCCGTTTCCAAACAGTCGGGCTTTAGCATGCTGTTGATAATCGAAGGTGATATTTTACCCCAAATATCGTGTTGGATGTTGTTCGTAAGCGTTAATACTTCAACCGTCAGGCTAAAATATTGTTTGAAGGCTGTCCAGATTTCATCATACGATTTCAGCTCAAAACCGTGATCAGGATAAACCCTCCTTCCTGTTCTTTTATCCAATCCGTGGAATAAAACGGCCTCTAAGACTTTTGGTAATGAAATAAAATGGACGCCCACACTGGTGGCGGGTGCCGATCCTCCGGGAATATAATGAACGACTCCGTTTATCTCCAGGGGCATCCAGCTTCCCGCTGAAGTTTCCAGACATCCGCCAATCGACCAGGCACGCGCTTCTTCCACATCCATTCCTTCTTTTTTAAAATTGTTGAGCAGGAATTCCATGGCTACACGGTTGTTGATCCAGGCAGGATATCCGGTTCCTATTTTAGTACATTCAATCCCTTTCATCAAAAACTCTTCGGGAAGTTTTTCATCGAATAATAAGCTCAGGGTGGGTTGAGGGGTATCGCAGGTGATGGCCGATTCCAGCATCAGCATCTCCAATTCGTTGGCAGCGCTTTCCCCATCTTTTGTCAGTCCGCCAATGCATAAGTTGTTGAATGTATTGCCACTGAGCACGCCACCCACAACACCCATCGAAGCAAAACAATCCAGTTCGGTGAACTTCATGCGCATGCACTCAAGTAATTCAAGTGTTCGGTCCCTGGTTAGTTTGCCTTGATCCATGTCTTGTTTCCAAAATGGATATAATACTTGTCCAAGTCGACCTGGTGATAAACCTGAGATAGCATCCTCATTCAGCACGGCCACATGAAAAATCCAAACCAATTGCAAAGCATCCTGAAAATTCCGGGGAGGATTGTTGGCCAGCCAGATTAGTCTGTCGGCAATTTCCAGATATTCTGATTTATTTGAAGGTTCTTCTTCTAATGAGGCCATCAGCTTGGCTTCAGCAGCATGGTTATTAATCCACTTTTGCATCCCTTCGAGCATGACATGAACTGCCTTGTAAAAATAGATCCTGTCCATTTCGGGAACTCCGGCTGATTGATCAATTTTCTCCTTACAAATATTTTTAATCCCCTCAATGCCATATTGCAAGGGATAAAAGTAGTTCATAACCTCACGTCCTTGTGGCAAGGTATATCCTGAATCAAACATGCAAATAACGGCCCGCATGATTTCTTCTTTTTCGTGATAACCAGGTACCAGTTGTTCATACTTATGGCCTACATCATCCACCGACTTGTTGAACCACCTTTTAGCGATATTCAGTAAAATAGGCATTTCCTCTTTTCTGAGACCGAACTTTCCTGCAATAGAAAGTATATTTCCGGCACTTTTGGTAACATTGCCTCCCCCTTGTCCCATAGTGGTCACTTTATCGGCACTGATTTTTCCTGCTTCCAGCGCATCTTTATAGAGCTGATCTTCCTGCGCCATGAAAAAAGCTTCGGAAAGCCATGGCATCGGATAGGAGCCCCTGAGATAATTGGATTTTCCTATCACCAACAATTCACCGGGAAAAACGGCGGGTGTCATGTGTTCAAAACCTGATTTCAGTGCTTCGGCCCTTCGAACAATTGTTATTTCACCTTCCAACTCTTCCCATCGACGGGTGTACCAATAAGGAAATTCTACAGACGCAGACGATTTGGTGTCAAAATAGAGCTGACGCGTTTTTTCTGTTCTGGCAGTAGCTGATTTTTTAACTTCACGCGATTGAACCTTGCCTTCAGGTATGGTGCCATAATAATGATAGGTGGGGCATTCTAAGTTAATTTCATCGGAATTCATGTTGTCATTTTTTTAGTTACCGATTCCGTTAATCCTTGCGTTGATGTGGTAGCAGATGAAGGAATTGCTATCAAAATAAAGGCGGCAGGAGAGGTGAAATAAATTAAACAAGCAACAGTAATAAATGATTTAACTTCAATAATCTACCCACTCAATGCCTTGGTTAACAGTTCAAATGCTACAGATTGTAAATATACAATAAATATGAAAAATAGCTGGATAGATATTAAGTTTTATTATTCGGGACAAATCAAATGGATGTTTCCTTTATAAAATAAAGTCTCGAGTCCTCAACCTGATAGAACAGTGGGGCAACCATGATCATTGGATAGCGCAATCTGAGTCGTTTGGTTTCACTTAATATGAAATTGATTTCGTTTTTTATCTCAAAAAAAGGAGCATAATGATTAAAGTGCTCTTCGGCAAACATCCTGTCCCAACCGGCTTTTTCTATGAGTCCTTCAATAAACAAATCTTTACGTGCCACCAGGTTAACCATGCCACAATTATTGTGTCCGATAAGTGCAATGTGCTGAATATCTCCAATGGCAATGGCATAAGATACTTTGAACTCACTGTATTTTAAATTGGCTCCACCCGATCGGATAATAAAGGTGAAATTATCGGGAATATGCAGATGTTTTCGGTTATCCATGCACATGCCAATCAGAAGTTGTGCCTTTTCGTAAGGTTCAAATTCAAGAAGCTGGTTGTGATAGGATACCAATAACCCGATGGGCGTTTGCCGGTAAGCTGCCGGTATTTCGTCTAAGGCGTTGATCGTGATCAGTTTGCTCATATAGTTTTAGATAAAATCATTTAACAAATTAAGGGTTGTTCAGGGTTTTCGTCACTCGTTTTAAGTTCAACATATTCATGGGGTTGGTTGTAATACCCTTTACATTTTTCTGAACAACTCGTACCGATTCATCATAATATAAAATGGCCACAGGCGCTTCCTCCATGATGAGGCTGTCGAGCTGACGGTAATAAGCAGTCCGTTGGTTTGGATTGTATTCTGACATGGCCAATTGATAGATGGAATCATATTCGGGCATGGAAAAATGGGTGTAATTGGGTCCTTGAGGAGCAAAGTTTTTAGAATAAAATAAGGAAAGGTAGTTTTCTTCATCGGGATAGTCGGCTATCCAGGAAGCCCTGAAAAAGGGAATTTTACCTTGTGCTTTCATTTCCCTGACAGAGCCGGGAGGAGAAACTTCTACGGCTATTGTGAACCCTATTTCCTGAAGCTGCGATTGCACAAACTTGATGATATCCAGGTAATCTGGCGTGGTGACCAACGTAATGAGCGGTATCGGGTTCTCGGAAGAAAACCCTGCTTCACCAAGCAGTTGTCTTGCCTTTTCCGGCTGAAAGTCATATCCATAACGGGCCTTTGGGTTGAAGGCCTGCATCCCGTTAGGAACCATGCCTTTGGTTCCTGCAACGCCTATGTTGTTTCTGAGATATCGTAACATCTTCTGTCGGTCGAAACCGTAGTTGATGGCCTGGCGTACTTTTTTAATGGCTAACGGACTATTTCGGACTGAGGCCAACGAGGTGTCGACGAGTATGGCCAGGTATTCTGTATTTAAGAAGGGTTGGCTTAGCAGGGAAAAACGGTCACGGTATTTTAATTTAAGCTCTCCTGATTTGTTCAGTAGTTCATCTTTGTAGGAGGGGTCGATTCCTGACATAAAGTCGAAATTGCCTTTGGCAAATTCCATGAAAGCAGTCATCTTATCAATGAGGAACGAAATGGCGATTCCATCCAGCAATGGGAGAGAGGTGTCACCCGATTTTTCAAAATAACGTGGGTTTCGTCGCAAAACCAACTTGATGTTTTCGACCCAGTTTTGCATCTGAAACGGACCGGTTCCCACCGGATGAACCCTGAATTCTTTTCCATAATAATCCACCGCTTCTTTTGGAATCACCGAACAATAGGGCATACTGAGGATGCTTAAAAAAGGCGGGAAAGGCTGTTCAAGCCTGATGGTAAGCGTGCTGTCATCTATAGCGTTGATAACCGGAACCCCATCCGACCATAGGACCTTCGAAAGTACCCATTCCCCGGGACTGGCTGTTGCGGGGTCGAGCAGACGCTTTAAACTGTAAGCGGCATCCCGGGCTGTAACTTTCCTTGTTTTGTTATCGAAAACAGGGTTTTCGTGGAAGAGAACATCCTTGCGCAGGTGGAAAGTGTAGTCGAGCCCATCGGGAGAAATTTCCCATGAATGGGCTATGGCCGGTAATACCGTCAAACTGTCGTTGAGTTGAACCAATCCATCATACAGCTGGTTGCAAACCCAGGTATGCGACTGATCGCGTGCAAAGGCCGGATCGAGATTGACCAACCCTGCTGCCTCATTGTACCGAAATATTTGCTTTTCTATCTGATGTTGACGAGGATGGCAACCCAAGATGGAGCTTGAAAGAAGGAGACTTAAAAGGATTTTATAAACAGGTCTTTTTTTCAATCGCGATGTAATTTATTCTTTTACTTTTGTGCATTATCCGTCAAAATTAACAAAACCCCTCAATGAATAAGAAAACGATTAGTATTTTCATGGTTTTACTGCTGATGACAAGCATTCCTCAATTGCTTATTTCCCAAGTTGAAACCGATGGAGCAACCTATTGTTCCATGAAAAAACAGCATAACCACAACCTCTTGAAGCGCGACCCGATTGGACCGAATTCGCCCCGGCACAGTTATGATGTGCAAAAATACACGCTGACCCTCGATTTCCTGGACAATTTTGACTCCCCCTATACCCAGGTGTTTGATGGACAGGCCGTGGTAGAATTCAAAGTGGATTCATCACTTAGTTCCATTGTCCTGAACGCAGTGCAGTCGTCGTTGCTCATCACACAGGTTTCAGGAGCCGGTATTTCGTTCGATCATGTAAACAACTTGCTGACTGTGCAGCTCGACAGAACCTATTCACCCGGGGAAACAGCTTCCATTACCATCTATTATCAACATCTGGAGATCGAAGACGGGGCTTTTTTTGTGTCAGGCGGCTACCTGTTTACCGACTGTGAGCCACAGGGTGCGCGCAAGTGGTTCCCTTGTTACGATAGCCCCTCTGATAAGGCTTCACTCGAAGTATTTGCCCTGGTACCTGATGAGGTGATGCTCGGTTCCAACGGGACCTTGGTCGACAGCATCGTGGATGCAGGTACTGTTGAATATCATTGGCTTAGTGAAATTCCCATCGCTACCTATCTGATGGTTATTACGGCCAAAAAAGGCTATCACCGTTCTACCATCTATTGGACTCGGCCATCCGATGGAGCCTCTGTTCCATTTGTCTATTATTATGGTGAGGATGCGCCTGGCATTGGCGCGATGGCCAAGGTGAATAATATGGCTTACTATTTTTCAAATAAATATGGGGAATATCCTTTCACCAAGAGTGGGTTTGCCACTGCCAATGACGAATTTGTTTGGGGTGGGATGGAGAACCAAACGCTGACCACTCTATGTTACGGCTGCTGGTACGAAAGCCTGATGGTGCATGAGTTTGCGCACCAGTGGTTTGGCGATATGATTAGCCCCGGAACCTGGGCCGATTTGTGGTTGAATGAAGGTTTTGCTACCTGGTCGGAAGCTTTGTGGTTGGAGCCATACAATTACAACAACTATAAAAATAGTGTTTTAAATTATGCCGGTACCTATCTGAGCCAAAATCCGGGTTGGGCCATTTACAATGAGTCGTGGATTGACAACCCGCCAAATAATGGTGTGATGTTCAATTATGCCATTACTTATGCCAAATCGGCTTGTGTGCTTCACCAATTGCGTTATTTGCTTGGTGATGAGGTGTATTTTGAGGCCATCAAAAGCTATGCAGAGGATACCGTTAATTTTAAATTTAAAACGGCTGTAACGGATGATTTTGCAACAAAAATAGGGGAGGTAGCCGGTGAGGATTTGCATTGGTATTTCGATGCCTGGGTGAAGCAACCCAACCATCCGGTTTATTTTAACGAATTCTATTTTACTGAAGAGCAGCCAGGAAGTTGGCAAGCGCATTTTCTGACCAGTCAGGTTCAAACCGATGCTCCTTTCTTTCCGATGGATTTGGAGGTAATGGTGGCTTTTTATGATGGCACCGATACCATCGTCAGAGTTCGGAATTTGGTTAATAACGAACATTTCATTTTTGAATTCGATCGTGAACCCGGTATGCTATATTTTGACCCGAATCAGGATATCGTCTTAAAGCAGGCTACTACGCTACTTAGTGTGCCTCAATTCAATACAGGTACAGATGAACGATTGATTGCTTTTCCAAACCCCGCCAGGGAGCAGGTTACGTTTTTTAGTGAAGTTGGTTTTGACCCGGATGCCAAATTTATATGCTTCGATGCCACAGGAAACCAGGTTTTTCAATTGACACATTTGTCAGGAAACAAGTTGACAATCAATTTGAAAGAATGGAAATCAGGTATTTATGAGGCTGTTTTGATAGGAAAGAACACCAAGACCTCTTGCAGGTTTATTGTAGTGAAGTAAATATTTTTATCATTTCAGGATAACAAATACCTGGCCTTTCCTGCGATTACAACCCGGTCCGGGAGCGCGTTTTTTTAGATTTCTAAGGGACGATCTACCTTTGTTTTTAATAAGGCGGCTTCCAGTACTTCCATGGCGTTGCTCACATAAATGAACTTGAGTCCTTTGATGTAATTTTCATCAATTTCTTCAATGTCCTTTAAGTTTTCCTTCGACAGTATGATTTCTTTCACATTGGCTCGTTTGGCGGCCAGTATTTTTTCTGTAATACCTCCCACAGGAAGCACTTTCCCGCGCAGGGTCATCTCCCCGGTCATGGCTATCTGAGCTTTAACTTTTCTCTGTGTAAATGCACTGGTGAGCGCGGTGAGCATGGTAACCCCGGCCGATGGGCCATCTTTGGGGGTAGCGCCTTCCGGTACATGCACATGCACATTCCATTTCTCAAATACCTCATCATCAATACCCAAATAACGCGCGTGGGATTTTAAATACTCGAATGCCAGCGTGGCAGATTCTTTCATCACATCGCCCAAATTTCCGGTAAGCTTAAGCAAGCCTTTTCCTTTGCTGAGGCTGACTTCTACAAATAGGATTTCGCCACCAACTGCTGTCCAGGCCAGTCCAGTGACCACACCGGCCACATCATTCGAAATGTCTTTGTCTCTTTGATAAATGGGAGCCCCCAGAATTGCTTTTAAATCAGCCGGTTCGATTTTCGGTTCGTAAACCTCGTCCATGGCAATAAATTTGGCCCTGTTGCGAATCACTTTGGCAAATTGTTTCTCAAGCAGCCGCACACCCGCTTCACGTGTATATTGATCGATGATTTTTTCGATGACAATTTTGCTCAGCTTTACCTGATCTTTTCTAACGCCATGCTCCTCCAGTTGTTTTGGTATCAAATGCCGCTTGGCGATCTCCACTTTTTCTTCCATCAGGTAGCCTGCCAGGTCGATGATTTCCATTCTGTCGCGCAATGCCGGATGAACCGTCGACAGCGTGTTGGCGGTAGCAATAAACATCACCCGCGAAAGGTCGTATTCTTGTTCGAGGTAATTGTCGTAAAAGGCGATATTCTGCTCTGGGTCAAGTATTTCGAGCAAAGCCGCCTGCGGATCGCCACTGTAGTTGTTGCTGCTCACCTTGTCAATTTCATCCAGCATGAAAACCGGATTGGATGTTTTGGCTTTTCTAATACTTTGAATAATCCTTCCCGGCATGGCGCCAATATAGGTTTTACGGTGCCCACGTAGTTCAGCCTCATCGCGCACACCCCCCAACGACATACGTAAATATTTACGCCCCAATGACTTGGCAATGGATTTTCCGAGAGAGGTTTTTCCTACCCCGGGAGGGCCAACAAAGCACAGGATAGGCGCTTTCATGTTGTTTTTAAGTTTCAGAACGGCGAGGTATTCGATGATGCGTTCTTTTATTTTTTCCAGGCCGTAATGGTCGTTGTTTAATACTTTTAACGCATGATTCAGGTCGAGGTTGTCTTTGGAATATACGCTCCAGGGCAATTCAACAAACAATTCCAGGTAGTTGAGCTGGATGCTGTATTCCGCCGCCGCGGGATTCATTCGCTGTAATTTGCTAAACTCTTGTTTAAATGTTTCACCAACTTCCTTACTCCATTTCTTTTTGCCCGCCTTTATGCTTAACTCCTTCACTTCTGTGTCGTGGGGACCACCGCCCAATTCTTCCTGGATGGTCTTCAACTGCTGGTTTAATAAGTAGTCGCGCTGTTGTTTATCCAGGTCAACTTTTACTTTTCGTTGGATGTCGTGTTTCAGGTCGAGCATCTGCAATTCTACCGTCATCAGTTCCAACACTCTGTTGGCGCGGGCTTCCAAATCAGTCATTTCCAAAAGGGCCTGTTTGGTCAGGTTGTCGGTGTTCAGATTAGATGAAACGAAATTGACAAGGAACACCGCGCTCTCAATATTATTGATGGCGAAAGCCGACTCAGAAGGAATATTGGGTGATTTTTCGATGATTTGTACCGAAAGATCACGAATGGACGAAATAATGGCATCAAATACTTTGTTGTCGGGTAGGTAGTTAGACTTCTCAAATCCGTTTACTTCAGCTTTGAAATAGGGCTCACTTTGGATGATTTGCTTGATTTCGAAACGCTTTTTTCCCTGGATAATGGCGGTGGTATTGCCATCGGGCATCTGAAGTATTTTGATGATTTTGGCAACAGTTCCAACACGGTTCAAATCTTCCTCAGAAGGGTCTTCTACTTCCCCGTTTTTTTGAGCTACCACACCAATGGTGCGGTCTCCCTTGTATGCTTCTCTGATCAGGCTGATGGATTTGTCCCGGCCAACCGTAATGGGAATAACCACTCCTGGAAAAAGCACCATGTTGCGCAATGGTAATATGGGTAAAATCGGAGGAACATCTTCCGAGTTCATCATCTCTTCATCTTCTGATGAAAGTAAAGGGAAAAATTCGGTTTCTGCATCCATGATATCTGTCAATGACAAAAGGTGGTTCATAGTTTGATTTTTGTGACGGTCAAAATGTCAGTACGAAAACTGATGTATTTCTTAAATATTATCAAATTGTTGTAATACAACCTGATATGGATTTCAGTTAAACAGATTGACCCGAATGTTAAACAGGCTTTATAACAGGTCAAATGATATGCCAAAGGCTGTTTTACCAGGTTGGTTTAGTCTGCATTGAGGTTGTAGAGAAATTCGAAAATATCTTTCTCATTTTGGTCGAATTCCATATTCCGTCTCTTATACACTGCTTCGGCAACCTGAACGGCTTTGGCGAAGTTGTAGGATTTCATTCCACTGGGGCTTCCCCAGGAAAATGAGGGAACGAAATTCCGTTGAAACCCTGCACCATACAGGTTACACGAAACTCCCACCACCGTCCCGGTATTAAACATGGTGTTGATTCCTGATTTGCTGTGGTCGCCCATGATAAGGCCACAAAACTGCAATCCGGTGCTGACAAACGATTCTTTGTCGTATGACCAAAGCCGGACGATATCATAGGTGTTCTTTAGGTTCGATGTATTGGTATCTGCACCCAGGTTGCACCATTCACCCAAAACCGAGTTTCCCAAAAATCCGTCATGACCTTTATTGGTATATCCAAAAATGACCGAGTTGCTTACTTCTCCGCCTACTTTGGAATAAGGCCCAACAGTAGTTCCTCCATAAATCTTCGCATCCATTTTTAAATGAGCATGTTCGCACAAAGCAAATGGTCCCCTCACTTTGGAACCTTCCATGATTTCGGCTTCTTTACCTATATATATGGGGCCATCGGTAGTATTGAGAAATGCAAATTCAGAACGAGCGCCTTCTTCGAGGAAAATTAACTTCGGATCGCCGGTAACAAAGTTAGTTTTGCTTAGTGGTTGCGACTTTCTGCCTGCTGTGATGAGTTTAAAATCTTCAACAATTGCTGTCGGGTTAAATGAAAAGATCTCCCAATTTTCATTCAGCTTGACCATTTCCTCCTCCCACTCAATGGTACTGTCGATTTCTTGCGAAGCAAAGTCATCAATTTGAGATTCTTCCACCCTCATGGCGATGATGATTTCTCCTTTTGCCAGGATATGACCGGGCTCAAGTTCAGCTATTTTCTGTACTAACCTGGTTGTAGGAAATACCGATCCATTGATGAGCAGGTTGTCTTTTTCTTTCAAAATGGGAAACTTAGGGTTAAGGTATTGTTGTGTAAGGGAAGAAGTTGCCGATTTCAGGTAAAACTCCCATTTTTCACGGATGGTGAGTATTCCAACCCGGATATCTGCCACCGGACGCGTAAAAGTAAAAGGCAGCAGGCTGTCTCTTCCAAAGCTGTCAAAGAGAATATAATTCATACACAAGTTGATTTATATGATTTTTTATGTGTTGCCATAAAGATACGAAAAAGCACTTAGAAAATTGCTTGTTAATAAAAAAAAAGCCCTTTGTGCCGAAACACAAGGACTTTGTATGTTGAATCGACTGAAAAATGATTAAGGTGTTTTCTGGTCGAAATGCTTTTTGTAGCGGTTTTTGAATTTATCAACACGACCGGCAGTATCAATCAATTTGCTCTTACCTGTAAAGAAGGGATGAGAAGTATGTGAAATTTCGAGTTTTACCAACGGGTATTCTTTACCGTCTTCCCACTCAATCGTGTCCTTGGTGTTCACAGTTGATTTGGTTATAAAGCTGTAATCGTTTGACATGTCCTTAAAAACGACCAGTCTGTAGTTCTTTGGGTGAATATCTTTTTTCATTTTTCCTGATTTTTCAATGCACTTTTAAAGGGCTGCAAAAATAGTTGCTTTGGAGGTAATAACCAAATAATTTGGAAAAAATAAATTCTTTATTTGAGACCCATTAAAAACCCGATGGTATCTATTCCATCCGCGTAGTCCCAAAGCTGAGGTTCCTGGCTCTTGCCAAAAGGAATACTGAAGTCAAAAAGGGAATCAGCGGCGACCACACATTGGATTTGATCTTGTAGCACCTCCAGTTTTTTTTGTAGTCCGTCTACATTTGAATAGTATTCGTAATGAAGCACGCTTACAGCCGATGCCAGAGAGGCGCTTTCGGTGACGAGAAGGTTTCCTGCATCGAAATGAGCAGTGCTGTTCACCAGAAAAATGGCCTTGTTGTATTCGTAATTATTGAAATATTTGTGGTTGTCGTTTACTGCAACCCACTGTTGACAAGCATCTAAAAGTGGAACGAAATCATATTCCCTGGGCACATAAAGGTGCGAAACATTGCGGCATCCCAATCCATAATAGCTGAAAATATCGCTGCATAAAAGTTGAAGTTCGTCCTGAGATTCCTTACCGGTTAGTACTGCTACACCATTTCTGTTTTTCCGGATGATGTGTGGATACTTTCCAAAATAATACTCAAAATAGCGGGCTGAGTTGTTGCTTCCCGTGGCAATGATGGCGTTAAAGCCATTGAGTCGGTCATTTGTGAACATAACAGAATCAGCAAATCCTGGTTCAATGGCCACCAGTAACTTTGTCAAAGCAGGTATCAGTCGGTTGTCATCGGATGAAAGTTTGGCTTTAAGCTTATTTCCTGTAATGAGTACGCACAGCAAATCGTGAAACCCTACTGCCGGGATATTACCAGCCATTACAAGGCCAATGCTTTGGTTTTCATTTATTTCCGCGAGATGTTTCAGGTATGGTTTCAGCCATTTTTCAAGGTTTTCCATGGTCATTGACTTGCCCAACGAGCTGATGGCTTTTCGTACCATTGGCTCAGTAAACCACCCATTGTAATGCGGAGCATCACAGATTTCAAATTGAAGTTCTTCGAAAGCACGCTGTTCCTCAGCACCTTTAAATGAAGGTTGGTTGCCTGCATTGCCTGATTCCTGCATAAGATAACCCAAACGGGCAAATGCCTCAATTCGTTTCAATAGGTTCATGGTGGAATTTTTTTATTAAGGTAAGTTGCCCTGGCACAACAGGCATTTTGGCTATATGATTATGGATAAGGAAGATAACGTTCATTCATGAAGTTGCCAGAACCGGTTGAAAAACCGGGATGCATTCCCGGGTAAATGGGATAGTTTTGATTTCGGTACTCCAGGCCCACGTTGATTTGAAAATGGTCGGTTAACTGATAATTCATATCGAGCATCACACCCTGGCTGCTGAAATCCAACCGGCTATCCCTGGGTTGGTCATCTTTTGGAGATGGATTAAGCATCATGGTTTTGTAGGCTGTCCCGGTGAGCGAGATTCTTTTAGTAAGCAAATATTGTCCGGAAACAAACAGATGTCCGTATTGACTGTGGTTTTGTTGCCCGGATGTATTTTCAAAACCATTTATAAAAATAGCCGAATAGCCCATGCCATAGGAGATACTCCATTTTTTGGTGACAGGCATGGTAATTCGCGGCATGATCCAGGTATTGATGGCATTGACCCCTGAAAATGCCATAAACGAAGTTCCCAGACTGACACTCACTTTGGGAGGAGGATTAGGGCTTTCATCCGCCTCCCCGACGGACATCACGTTGCTGCCAAACCCGGTAGATTGGGCTTTGGTCGTGGCTACGGGTAGTAACAGACAAGATAAAACAATAGCTGCAAACAAACGCATTTTTACAAATTTGCTTCAAAAGTACACATCATGCGGTTACGGTGGTATCAATTGCATGGATTTTCTTGGCTCACATAAATTTATTGGGAAATAGAATGTAGGGAAATAGAACCCCGTATAAACGGGACAGGCACGTCGGCGGGCTTATTCCTATCGGCAGGTGGGGATGATGAGTATGTCACGGATAGGACGGATAAAACGGATAATTGCACCGAATATAGACAAACAGGGATTTTTTTGCTTTGCGGTGAGACCTGTCTACGGTAGGTAGGTAGGTAGGTAGGTAGGTAGGTAGGTAGGTAGGTAGGTAGATAGGTCTTGTCACTCCGCTCCGTGCCTGTCCCATTCGTACGAGATTCTTTCGAGATGAACATGGGCACGCGAAACATTCTCGCACCAGGGAGGTGGATATTTCTGAGGATCATGCTCAAGTCTGACCAATCTGCATTCATCTTGTCGGGAATCAAAAAAAAAGCGGCCCTAAGACCGCCTTTAAAGGAAAAGTGTTAATTAATCCAGTTTGTATTTTTTTACAAAGTCATCCAGAATACCTTTGAGGTCGGGCTGGCCAATTTCCTGTAAGTCGTAATACACCCGGGTGTTGGGTTTTGTGATTTTAACAATCCTGTTCAAATCGATGGGTGTACCAATTACAACAGAATCACAATCGGTATTGTTGATAGAAGTTTCCAGGTCTTTGAGCTGCTGATCGCTGTATCCCATGGCGGGAAGCAAGGTTCCGATGTTGGGGTAAATTCGGAACGTTTCAGCCAGTTTACCCACCACAAATGGACGTGGATCAACGAGTTCTGCGGCTCCGAATTTGCGGGCAGCAACCGTACCGGCACCAATTTTCATTTCACCATGGGTGAGGGTTGGGCCATCTTCAACCACCAACACCCGTTTGCCTTTGATGATGCCTGGATCGTCCACCGCGATTGGGGAAGCAGCATCCACAACAATGGCTGTCGGGTTTACTTTATAAATGTTTTCACGTACGGTTTGAATGGCTTCGGGAGCAGCGGTATCCATCTTGTTGATGACTACCACATCGGCTAAACGCAAGGTTACTTCACCGGGATAGTATGACAGCTCATGACCGGGGCGGTGAGGATCGACTACGGTGATGTTTAAATCGGGTTTATAAAAAGGAAAATCATTGTTACCTCCATCCCAAAGCACGACATCGCAACCATCCGGGTCAACTTCGGCAGCACGTAAAATGGCTTCATAGTCTACGCCGGCATAAATCACATTTCCGCGCACTACATGTGGTTCATATTCTTCCATTTCTTCAACGGTACATTTGTGTTTTGCCAGGTCGGCCACCGTGGCAAATCGCTGTACTTTTTGTGCGTTCAAATCGCCATAAGGCATGGGATGACGAACAGCAACCACTTTCAGGCCTTTTGCCATGAGGTATTCAATCACCCTGCGCGAAGTCTGGCTTTTTCCGCATCCGGTGCGAACCGCGCCAACAGCAATCACAGGTTTGGTACTTTTAACCATGGTATCCCTGGGTCCGAGCAGGATAAAGTTAGCCCCTGCTGCATTCACGATGGCACTAACACCCATCACCCTTGGATAAGGAACATCGCTGTAGGAGAAAACACAATCGTCTGCTTTTAAATCTTTTATCAATTGAGGAAGGTTCGACTCATCATAAATAGGAATTCCTTCGGGATATAAATCCCCTGCCAATTCAGTCGGGTATTTTCTGCCGTCGATATCAGGAATCTGAGCGGCAGTAAAAGCGACTACATTATAATTTTTATTTCCACGGTAATAGGTGTTGAAATTGTGGAAATCGCGTCCGGCAGCGCCGATAATAATCACATTTTTTTTCATAAACTATTGCTGTTTTAACGGATTTTTGTTAAAAAATTGAACCCCACAAAGGTAGGTTTTTTCATCCGATTAGGCTGTTATTTTTTTAACAGTCAATCTAATTTAGATTCGTTTCAAATGATTTGTATGACCAGGTCGATGAGCCATTACCTTAATTACGTGAAACATAACCGTGGTTGAAACTCGAATGTAAGCTTTCAATATCAACCTGTTTGGATTGGCTACTTTTTGAAAATGAAATAAACCGCGAGTATTAAAAAAACAAAACCTAACAGGTGGTTCCATTTGAACGTTTCGTTTTTAAACAAAACCAATGTAAACATTGAAAAAACAACCAGTGTGATGACCTCCTGGATTACTTTAAGCTGAACGAGTGAAAATGGCCCGCCGTTTTCCTGATATCCTATCCGGTTAGCCGGCACCTGAAACATGTATTCGAACAACGCGATGCCCCAACTGATTAAAATAATCACCACCAGAGGCCATCCCTCAAACCATTTCCATTCTTTAAACTTAAGATGCCCATACCAGGCAAAAGTCATAAAAGTGTTCGAGAGCACCAGCAGTGCAATGGTGTAAATACTTTTCATCGGAGTGAAATTGGTTTTGGAATTTGCTGCACCCGTTTCAAGATTATAAATGTATGCAAATGTAATTTCAAATTTGGATGACTAAACAAGAGGCTACTTAAAAAATCAATGAACTATTTCATGTTCCTTTGAGGACAATATCATTTTTTCGCATCTTTGCAGTCCCTAATTTGAATAATGAATTCTGTTAATAATCAGCTTGTTATTACAGCTGATGGTTCGTCGACTCTATACAATGCCCAAAGTGGTGAACATTACCACAGTACTTTTGGTGCCATTCAGGAGTCGCGGCATATTTTTATCGAAGCGGGATTATGGCCATGCTTAAATCAATCGAACGTCTGGGTTTTGGAGGTAGGATTTGGTACAGGGTTAAATGCCTTGCTGACCTTGCAGGCAGGGGAGGAGAAACATGTGAAGATTCATTATACTGCCATTGAGTTATATCCTGTTTCTGCTGCCGAAATTGAAGCGTTAAACTATGCTGATTTGCTGGATATCGATACCACATTGTTCCATCGCATGCATGAATCGGCGCAGAGTTCCATTCCAATTACCCCGCTCTTTTATCTTGACAAACAGCTGGTTTCTTTTCAGGATGCCAAACCGGAGCGCAGTAAATACGATGTGGTGTTTTTTGATGCCTTTTCACCGGATTCACAACCTGAAATGTGGACGGAGAAGGGATTTAGGAAGTTGTATGAAGCCCTGAAGCCGGGCGGGATTTTGGTTACTTATTCCAGCAAAGGATTGGTAAAACGAGCATTACAATCGATTGGATTTCGGATTGAAAAACTTCCGGGTCCTCCCGGAAAACGCGAGTTTTTACGAGCCTGGAAGGAATCATTTTGAGCTTGTATATATTTAAGTTGGAAGTCCTTCGTTATGCTGTTGAGTTGACAAAACGGGATGCGTTTGTTGTTACCTCACCACAAATCCATCAAATCCCTGCAAGGGAATTTCCTGTGTTTGTACCAAACGCACCTCAGCCCAGGATGGACCTTCGTTGCACCAATCGATAAAGGTATCAACGGCTTGCTTTTCGCCTTCGACTTCAACATACACGGTGCCATCACGTTGGTTTTTTACCCATCCGGTAAGATTCAATTCCTGTGCTTTGCGCTGGGTATAAAACCGATAACCCACACCCTGCACTTTTCCAAAGATGGTCAAACGGATGGCTTTGAGACTCATGGATTTAACCTTTTGGTGATCATCCTGTTAACCTTGTGGAAAAGCTCATCTGGCGAATAGGCACGCCAGTTGAGTTCATTAAACTTACCTCCCATGGCCATGTAGAAGTCGATGCTGGCATTTGTAAATTCATCTATTAAGTGGTTTCTGAAATTCAAACAAACGATCCATCCATCTTCCAGGTTGTCAGACCATTCCTCGTAATAGTCGGATGTGTCGGCATGGAAATTCAGCACGTTTTCGCCTATCAGGATGTAATATATAATCCCCCGGTCGATCAATGGTTCAATAACTTCCTGATAAAGATACATGATGTCATTGTACAAAGTGTCGTTCCATTCGCCTATGAGTTCGATGATGGCGTATTGCTTTTCATCGTTTACCATGAGCAATTTCAGGTAGAGGGTGGCGGAACCAAAATGATCCCACTGTGGGTGTATCAGGTAGTTGTATATGGCGTGGGTCAGTTCAAATTCGCTGTATTCACGTCCATAAAAAGGCGAGTAACGATCCTCGGAGGCCACATAAAAGTCGCGCCACTCGTAAAAAGGTTCAATCTCGTGCATCAGATTAGTTTTGATAAATAATAGCCACCGGCGGCCAAAGAAATCCCAATGATGTTGGTGCCTATCATATAAATGAGCCCTTGCAGCATACTGCCATTCCTGCTTATGTTGAACACTTCGAACGCGAAGGTTGAGAAAGTGGTGAAGCTGCCCAACAAACCGACAAATATAAACAGTCGAATGCCGGGACTAACGTACATCTTGTCGAAAAGACCCCACAAAAAACCAATGAGAAACGATCCAATCAGGTTGATGACCAGAGTCGCCCATGGGAAATAATGTTCGTGCCCTTTATCGAAATACAGGAAGGTGATATATCGCAGTACTGTGCCGGCGGCTCCTCCAATGGCAACGGCTAAAACTTTTTCCATTACAATGCTGTTTTTAGTCCGGGCACACTTTTAAGTTCGGTATAAAGGTTCTCCATCGTGGTTTTGTCGACAATGGAAACCTGATACGAATAGCTTCGGTAACTGCCTTTACTGCTGGTTTTTATTCCTGAAAAAGCATGACTGATCTGAAGTTGTTTAAAAATAGCTTCCAATCGGTTTTTGATTTCTGTATCATCGGAATGGGCATCAAAAACTACTTTTAATTCATAGGTAACCGGAAACTGAAGTTCCCCCTGCGTAGGGTAGTCAAATTTTTTAGGATGACCATTGGTTGATTTTTGTATTTTCATTTATTTTAAACTGAATTAAAAACTGTAAACCAGGCGTATACCTCCCCACCTGAAGTATTGAGCTCCTTTAAATTCCGGAGTTAAATAATGTGCCGATAACTCCAAGCCGGCTCTTTTGTAATACAAAGCCAAGCCGGCAGTTGCCTGTGGCACGAACCTATTGACTTGATTTGCCGGGATAACATACGAGTTTTGGCTTGAAAATAAACTACCTTGAAGGGTTGCATCGTACAATACGATGGACGCCTGTGATTTTATGAAAAACCAATATTGCCAGTTCAATGTATTTAAACCATTTTCGGTGAGGGAGGCGTCGCCGCGTAATAACGGGATAAATTGTCCTACCCGAAAATAAATCCCGGGTTTTATATTGTTAAAAGCGGTGCCTGCACTTACCGACCCGGTAACATTTAACTCGGCGTTGGGGTGGCTGACTAATCCTTTTTCAATTAAAAACCGATAATTGACTACCACCATGTTTTGTATTTGGTTGTCCCAGCCAATGGGCTCGATCTGGTGGATGGACGATTGCACTTTGCCACCAAAAGAGGCTGGCCCAAGGATACCAAATTCCAGACTGCTTTTCATGATCAGCTTGTTTTTTAAAGAGTAGGTTTCCCTGAACTGTTCCAGTGTAAGATAACCCGAAAATGGCCTGTCGCCGGCGAGTACATAGTCAACATCGGGATTGGTCGGGGTGTATATTTTTTGAGTAATGGAAAATCCCGTGCATTCCACATCGGGGCTTTTCGACACACCTGCCAACAGAAAATACAACCCTGTGCGTGCCAACGGAGTTGTAAAAGCAATATTGACACCGTTGGTGTAATAAAAATCGGTATTTGTGAAAATATCGTTTTCGAAAAGCACACGCAATTGCCAGGCGGGTTCGTCAGGTTTAAGAAAAGTATGCTGACCCTGCATCGGAGTGCTGCGATCCGTTTGTTTAAGGCCGCCATTTATTGCAGCCATTTCCTGAATGGTCATAGGTACCTCTCTGGCAACATTTGTTTGGTAATGTGATGAATAAATGGTGTCAGTTCCTGATACTGTAATTTGAAATGATTCGATAGAAGCTAAGGGTGAAATGAATTGAGCTTTCGGACTGATATCAGATGATTCATCGCTTTTCTTCTGATATCTATCAGCCATTTCCTCCTCTGCATTGTTGCAACCCCCGGCTGCCAGCAGGATTGATATCAATAACATGTATGCAATAAACCGAATCACAGAGAATGAATTTGATACAAAAATAAGTGTTTTTATTTCAAAACGTCCCATTAACGGGATGGGATTCTTTGATCAACAAATAACAAGCCGATAGCATGATCATTCATTTAACCAAATCTAACACGTAGAAATGAATTATAACCATCATAAAAATCCGCGTTCTATCAAAAAATCTTCGGATATTTCCCAGGATTGTATTCGTGCATCAGGTTGTAGATGGTATCAAAAACATCCTCCGCGTTGGGGTTGGAAAAGTAGTCGCCATCAGTGCTATAGGCAGCACGGTGAGCTTTGGAGGTGAGTGTGACCGGTTCAGCATCCAGGTGAAAATATCCTCCTTGTTCTTCCAGTACTTTCGTCATCATAAACGAGGTGGCACCACCTGGCACATCTTCATCGAAGAAAACCACTTTGTTGGTCTTTTTAACCGATTCAACGATGCGGTGATTTATATCAAATGGAAGCAAGGTCTGCACATCAATCAGTTCCACTGAAATATTAAAACCTTTCAGTTGCTCCACAGCATCTTCGGCAATTCTAACGCAACTTCCGTAGGTTACCAGTGTAACATCTGTTCCTTCCGTCAGCACTTCGGGTTGGCCAACCGGCACCCTGAACTCACCCAGGTTATCCGGTTTACGCTCACGTAGGCGGTAGCCATTCAAAGGTTCAATAATCAAAACAGGCTGATCCGATTCGAGATAGGTATTATAAAAACCCGCTGCCTGAGTCATGTTGCGCGGAACGGCCACGTGCACACCCCGAATGGAATTGATGACCATGCTCAGGGGCGAGCCACTGTGCCAGATGCCTTCCAGGCGGTGTCCGCGAGTGCTCACGATCATCGGTGCTTTTTGCCCTCCACGAGTCCTGTAGTGTAAGGTGGCGAGATCATCGCTCATCACCTGGAGGCCGTATAAGAGGTAGTCAAAATACTGTATTTCGGCGATGGGACGAAAACCACGCATGGCCATGCCCAGCCCTTGACCGATAATGGTGGTTTCCCGTATACCTGTATCCCAAATGCGGTGCTCGCCATATTTGGCCTGAAGTCCTTCGTAGGTTTGATTCACACCTCCAATTTTGCCCACATCTTCGCCAAATGCCACCAGCAATGGATTGTGTTCAAACAGGCAATCGAAGTTATCGCGCAGGATTTCCCTGCCTGGCACCATGGATGAGTGATTAGTGAAAACAGGAGCTACAGCGGTAATCTTAGTTGCCGCTTTCTCCGACTGGCTATAAAGATGCGAACTAAAACGCCGGTCATTGTCTGCGGTTTCATTGTTCAACCACTCGCTAACATTGGTTTTGAGTGAGTTTTTAGGATTACTGCAGTTATTACAAATCAGGCGCAGGATCTTTTTAGCCGAAGAAATAATGTCTTTTCTGATGGGTTCTCCAATGTGTTGTAATTCTTTCTTAATCTGTTCTATGGCTGTTGTTTGTGCACAGTTGCAGGTGGTGATGTCTACCAGTTTTAAAAACTCATTTTTCTTGTCGATGAGGGGTTGCTGAAAGTTGTTCCATGCATTCTTCCTCGCTTCCCGGGCACGTTTGGTGGCGTTTTTTTCAATCTCATCAAGTTCTTCAGGGGGAGCAATTTTTTCGGATATGATCCATTCACGCATCTTGACAATGCAATCATTGGCAATTTCTTCTTTGAGCTGCTCAGGTGATTTGTAGCGTTCGTGCGAGCCGGAAGTGGAATGGCCTTGAGGTTGTGTGCATCCCTGAATATGAAACAGTACGGGAACATGTTCTTCCCGGCATAGTTGAATTCCCTTTTTATAGGTGAGGTTCAGGCTGGCATAATCGCCGCAGTGATCCTTGTAAATATATAGACCATTGGTTTTTTTTTGCTTTTCAAAACCTTTTAATATCTCCGAAATGTTGCCCTTGGTGGTTTGATGGACATTGTTAACTGAAATTCCCCAACCATCGTCCCAAACTGAAATGGCCAAAGGAACCTGCATCACGCCCGCAGCGTTGATGGTCTCAAAAAAATGACCTTCAGAAGTGGAAGCATCGCCGATGGTAGCAAAGGTAACTTCATCACCGCTTAGGCTAAATTGACTTACATCAATGTCGCCAGTCAGACTTCTGTATTTTTTTGAAGCCAGGGCCAATCCCAATGAGCGGGGCATCTGGCTGGCGGTGGGTGAAGTATCGGCAGAGGAATTCTTTATTTCCATCAGGTTGAGCCAGTTTCCATCTTCATCCAGCGAACGGGTGGCGAAATGGTTGTTCATCAGTCGTCCACCTGTCCCGGGAGAAGCTACGGGGTCGGTGTCACCATAGAGTTGTGCGAAGATTTCTTCCAGTGTCATCATGCCTGCTGCCAGCATAAATGTCTGGTCACGATAATAGCCCGATCGCCAATCGCCGTTTTTAAAAGCACGTGCCATGGCCAGCTGAGGTACTTCCTTGCCATCTCCAAAAATCCCAAACTTGGCTTTTCCGGTCAGCACTTCACGGCGTCCCAGCAAACTGGCCTGTCGGCTTTCGTTGGCAATCCGGTAGTCGTTCAGAATGTCTTCTTTGCTTAGGTTTATGTCAGTCAGGGTGATTTTTGTCTTCTTCATGAAATGATCAGGTTAGGATGAAACGCCCGAAAAAGGCAGGGCAAAAGTAATTAAAATGGTTCTAAATTAAAAGAGGCCATCAGATTATTGTAGATTTAACATCAGAAACGCCTTTCGGTTTAGTAATAATATTAGCTTTGTACCACATGAAAAATGAAAGATACATTCGATTTCAAATGAAGCAGATTACCATTTACTTATGAATTTAAACCCAAGATGATGTTTTCTCATACAAAATGGCTTTATATAATAGCTGCAACAGCTATGTTTTTATTAATTGACATGGTTGCAAAAGGGCAGTGTACGGCCTCTTTTAGTGTCCAAAGCCCAAACTGCGAAGGTGCCCCCACCCAGATGAATGACTCCTCCACCGCCCAAAGTGGTTATATCACCACCTGGGAGTGGGACTTTGGCGATGGCAACACCCAGACGGTGGAATTCCCCCAGAACCCCGATGTGACATACACCTACGCCACGACCGGCATCTATGAGATTACCCTCACGGTGACCACCAATGTAGGCTATAGTAATAGTAGTACAGAACAGGTGAGCATCACCCTGTCGCCTATGGCCCTGTTTAGTTGGTCTGATGGCTATGTTGGTTCCACGACCACTTTTCAGGATGAGAGCACCCCCAATGGCAGCGGGACAATCATCTCCTGGAACTGGGACTTTGGCGACCCCGCCAGTGGCACTGTCAACTTCAGCACCAACCAGAACCCCACCCATGTGTTTACCGCCCCCGGCAGCTACGATGTCACTCTGATCATAGAAAGTAGTTCTGGTTGCTCTGATACCAACATTCAAAGTATTACCGTTGGTAATCAGGGAGTGGAGTTTACCTGGAGCGCTGCCTGTATGGGTGAAGAGATCCAGTTTACCGTGGATGGCACCATTACCAACATACCAAACGTAACCACCTGGATATGGAGTTTCGGCGATGGTTTTACCAGCACCCAGCAGAACCCCATACATACCTATACCACCGATGGCATCTATACCGTAACACTGACCATTGTAGATATTTATGGCGATACTTACAGCGTAAGCCATGACGTACAGGTAAATCCATTGCCTAACTCACAGTTTCAGTACACTGCACCCACCTGCCAGGGCGACAGCATCCACTTTATGAACCTGAGCAGCTCGCCCAACGGTGCAATAGTAAAATGGGAATGGGACTTTGGCGATGGCACCATTCAGACCATCAACGCCCCGAACAACCCCAACACCAGCCACCTGTATGTGACCGACAACACCTACGACGTCACCTTAACGGTGACCGATAGCGACAGCTGTCAGAACACCAGCATGCGCCAGGTACAGGTAGTGCCCTCGCCGGTGGCAGAATTTACCTGGGAAGACGCCTGTTTTGGCACCCCGGTACTATTCACCGACCTAACCAGTGAGAACTCAGGTCCTGATTTGGCTGGATGGGATTGGGACTTTGGCGATCCGGGCAGTGGTAGCTACAACAGTAGTGCCTTGCAAAATCCCAGCCATATTTTTACCAATCCGGGAGAATACACCATTACCTTAGTGGTGACCAATACGCTTGGCTGCGATGATACCATTACTCATAATCTGACAGTTTCCGATCTGCCGGATGTAAGTTTTTCGATAAGCAACGATTATCCGGAATTAAATGAACTGGTGCAGTTCACAGGAGAGAGTACGAGTGAGATTATCAGCTGGTTCTGGGACTTTGGCGATGGGGGCATTGCCATCACACAAAGCCCGCAGTATATATATACAGCGTATGGGCAATATACGGTTTCCCTTGCGGTTATCGGTTTGGATGGTTGCACAAATGAAGCCAGTCATATGATACATGTATATCCACCGCCTGTTTTCCCCGATAGCAACGCCATCTGGAATACCATTGGTGAAAACAACCTGCTAAACCAAAACTGGCATTTTCGGTATGGTTTGATAGGTGATACGTTGATGAGTGCAACCAAGGATACTTCATTTACCTATTACAAAATCTATCAACTGGCTGATACTACACTTTCAAATCCAAATTCAACCTATTTTGGGGCTATCCGGTCTACTCCCGACAAAAAGGTGTTTGTTAAATTGCCCGGTTTAGCGGAGAGTCTGTTGTACGATTATACTCTTGAATCTGGCGACACAGCCTGGTTTTCAGTAGGAGGAGGTGTTTGTAAGGATCAACCTGAATTTTGGGAAGAATCGCATTACAAAGTGGTAACATCCATCGATTCAGTGATGATGTTGAACAACGAATACCGCAAACGCTGGCACTTTGATGAGAGTGACACCTGGATTGAAGGTCTTGGTAGTGTGGAGTGGTTCGGTCTGTTTAATCCCCTCATCAACACCTACTACCTATGTGGCGATTTCTACAGCTTTGCATGTTTTAAAGAAGATGATGTGGTATTGTATATCAATCAACCCGACTGTGAAACGTGTTTTTGCGACTTGCTTACTTCCATAGGTGATCCATATTTGAACGAAGGGCATCTAAGCATTTATCCCAATCCGGCAAGGGGTTTTGTTACTATTTCGATACCTGATCACGATATGAGTAATGCCCAACTCCTTATCTATAATTGGCATGGACAGATCCTGATCCAAACCGCTTACACCACCCACCAACCCGAAACAATAAATGTAAAGGAGTGGAAAAGTGGATTGTATGTTGTTGTGATCAGGGGAGATAATGGATTGTTGGAAAGAGCCACTTTTGTTGTGGAGTAAAAGTGGCAAGTGATGCCTAAGACATGGCGACCTTGACCTGCCGGGTTTTTCTTGTCTGTCGGGTCAGCCTCAGGATAGTTCATTATCCATTGCCACTCGGCTTTAGCCAGTGGCTCAGTCAATTTAGTCCCACTATACAAAATAACTTAATACGACAATAACACAATAAGTTAGAGATTAGTAACAAACCCACTATGAAAAACCACGCAATCGCCTTTCCCTCATGAGGAAAGGGGACCTTCCTGCTGATATACCTACCAAGGCAGGAGGCATGGGATAGGGGTATTACCGACACTTCAAAATCACACCCCTACATAACCATCAAAATAATCCGTGCCTGTCCCGTTCTTACAGGGTTCCATATTACATTGTCTGTCAATAGGACGGTGCGCTGCACTTTGACAAGTTTTTGGTTGTTTTTTATAGGCGCTTACCTATGATTCATCAAGGTATTTTATCGTTTTAAGTTTTTCGGTATCGTAAAATGAAAAGTGGTTCCTTTTTTTTCGGAACTACTGTCCCGATTGCTTTCAATCCAAATCCTGCCGCCATGCTTTTCGATAAACTCTTTACAGAGGATTAACCCCAGTCCGGTGCCTTTCTCGTTATTGGTACCCTGGGTTGAATAGCTTTCATCAATACTAAACAATGTTTCAATTCTGTTTTTCGGGATGCCGACACCTGTATCAGCCACCGAAACGGTTAACCCGTTTAGCTTTTCCTCCGCTGAAATCATGATCTTTCCCCCTGATTCTGTAAATTTTATGGCGTTCGCGATCAGGTTTCTCAATATGGTTCCAATCATGGCTTTATCGGCATACACCGAAGTTATTGTTGGCAATACTTTGCTGATGATTATGTTTTTTTGAACGGCAATGTCTTCAAATAAAAGCTCCGTTTCATTGATGAGGCTCTTGATTTCGAAATGCTCCGGATTGAATTCCATCCTGCCGGTTTGCGATTGAGCCCATTCCATCAGGTTCATCAGCAAGTTGATAGCCCTGTGGGAGGATTGTGAGATAATTTCAGCGAATTTCCCGATCCCATCGTATTCTTCATCTTTCACACTTTCAACAAGCAGATCGCAATAGCCAACAATAGAGTTGAATGGGCTTTTAAGGTCGTGAGCGATGATCGAGAAGAATTTGTCTTTTACGGCGTTGGTTTTTTCAAGTTCTTCGTTTTTGAGCTCAATTTTCTGCTCAGCAAGCTTTCGCTTGGTGATATCTCTTACGTAACCCAATGCCCAGTGCGAATTATTAATTTCAAGCGCGGATAAGGCAAGTTCTATCGGAAATACCTCCCCTGATTTTCTTTTGCCCGATAGTTCAACTACTTTCCCAATGACAGTTCCTTCTCCTGTTTCTGAAAATATCTTCCATCCTTTTTTATATGCTGTTATATATTGTTCAGGAGTAATCAAATCATGTGCATTTTTATTCAGGACTTCTTCGCTCGCGTAGCCGAAGATTGTCTCTGCTGCAGGGTTCCAGTATTCGATGCACCCTTGATCGTTGATCAAAATTACTGCATCCAACGCGGAGTCGCCCATTTTTCTAAATTTCTCTTCACTGTTTTTCAGTAATTTTTCTGCCTGTATGCGATCTGTAATATCAATGGACATCCCTATAACACCAATTGTTTCCCCGCTAGTGTTAACAAAAGGTATCTTACTTGTACTTACCCATTTCACACCAGTTTCAGTTTCCCATGGTTCTGCTATATTCATCCTGGCAAGGCCGGAATTTATCACAGCTAAATCATCCTGGTAATAGTTGTCGGCATCTTCTTTCGGATATAGATCCGACAGGTTTTTACCTTCCAATTCTTCCTTCGATTTACCATGTAACTGTGCAAGATATTTGTTGACCCGTATAAAGTTATTCTTGGTGTCTTTATAAAATATCAGACCCGGGATGTGGTCTAAAATGGCTTCAAACTGGTTGGACAAAAGCATATACCTGGCTTCGCTTTTCCTTAGCTCTTCATCCGCTAAATTTCTGTCAGTTTCATCCCTGACAATGATACTGGTGCGTTGTACACCTTGGGAATCGACATAAATATTGCTTGTTAGCTCTCCCGGGAAAATGGTGCCATCTTTACGTACAAAAGTCAGTTCACCTTTAAATTTACCAGTTCGTTTTCTTTCCTCGAGTGCCTTTGGTAAGCGGGGGTCATTCAAATTAACAACGCCATTTCTGCCAATAGTCTGAAACTCGTCATTGCTAAACCCGAAAATTCTGCAGGCTTCCTGATTGGCGAATTGAATGGCTCCGTCAGGTTGTGTAAACAGAATTGCCTCGCTTGTATTTTCGAAAACCAAACGGAATTTTTCTTCGCTTAATCTTAGGCTAATCTCTAACTTTTTACTCTCGGAAACATGACGATTGTATGATTCTTGTAAGGAATGATTCGCTTTTTGCAATTCCTGTAACTCATTTAAGAGTTCTTCCTTGGTTTTATCCCGGAGGTGCATAATAAAAAATGATTTGATGGGCGGCTATTGGATTACCGTGTCATGATAGCATGGGCTATAAAGGCTGGTAAACTTAAAATTTAAAATAATGCATCAAATATATTAAAATTTTGAATGAAATTCGGGAAATGAACTTTAAATCACCTCACAGGGAATATGGTAACTCTTCACATATTAATTTAGAATCGATTTAATTTAAAAAACAATTGTTAATTTTGCAGCCGCAATAATTAAAAAGGATCCATGTCTCAAAATCGTAAGTACACCTTAGATAATACCGATAAAGAAACCCTGACGAAGTGGTATCAGCTGATGACGCTGGGTCGTCAGTTGGATGAGAAAGCACCCAATTACCTGAAACAAGCACTTGGCTGGTCGTATCATGCACCCTATGCGGGGCACGATGGAATTCAGTTGGCTATCGGACAGGTATTTAACCGGGAAACCGATTTTCTTTTCCCTTATTACCGGGATATGCTAACGGCTATTTCAGCTGGATTGACCGCCGAGGAGATCATCCTGAACGGTATTTCCAAAGCGGCAGACCCTGCTTCTGGCGGGCGCCATATGTCGAACCATTTTGCCAAGCCGGAATGGAACATTCAAAATGTAAGCTCCGCTACCGGAAATCATACCTTACATGCTGCCGGTGTAGCCCGGTCGATAAAAATTTATAATCAGCCAGGTGTTGCCATCAGTTCTCAAGGCGAGTCATCCACCTCAGAAGGCTATGTTTTTGAGGCCATTAATGGCGCATCAAAAGAAAAACTTCCTGTGGTTTTTGTTTTTCAAGACAACCAATACGGCATATCCGTCCCTCAGCGGGATCAGTCGGCCAACCGCCGGGCAGCCGAAAACTACCGTGGCATTGCCAATCTCCGTATCATGTACTGCGATGGAAAAAATGTTTTCGACTCGATGAATGCCATGGACGCGGCCAAAGCACATGCCATCCAACATTCAGAACCGGTGATTGTCCATGCCAACTGTGTGCGTATCCTTTCTCATTCCAATAGCGATAAACATGAGCTTTATCGCGATGAAAATGAGCGACATTGTGTACGGATGAGCGATCCGCTTACCAGGTTTAGGATACAATTGGTTCATTCAAAAAAATTCACCGAGGAGGAATTGAATAACCTGGATAAAGAAGCCAAAAAAATCATTAGTGCCGCTCACAAAGTAGCACTTATTTCACCCGATCCCGATCCGTCCACCATATTGGATTTTGTGTCGCCCGTGCCTTACATTTCCACGAAATACCCTGAAGGATTGCACGATGGAACAAAGGGCGAGAAATTAAAACTCATCCAGGCCCTGAACCAAACCCTTAAAGACGAGTTCAGGCTCAACCCTGATACCTATATGTTTGGACAAGACATGGCCAACAAGGAAAAGGGTGGGATTTTTAACGTGAGCAAAGGATTGCAGCAGGAATTTGGCGAAGGCCGTATATTCAATGCTCCTATTGCCGAAGACTATATCCTGGGAACGGCCAATGGCATGACCCGTTTTAATGATCAAATCAGGGTGGTGGTAGAAGGAGCCGAGTTTGCCGATTACTTTTGGCCCGCCATGGAGCAGTTGGTAGACAGTTCACACGATTACTGGCGTTCCAACGGAAAATTCTCCCCCAACGTGATTGTGCGTTTGGCTTCCGGAGGGTACATAGGTGGCGGACTTTACCACAGTCAAAACATCGAGGCGACTCTAACCACATTCCCGGGGTTGCGGGTGGTTTATCCCGCTTATGCCGATGATGCGGCCGGGTTGTTGCGTACTGCCATGCGGTCAAAAGGTTTGACCTTGTTTCTTGAGCCTAAGGCCCTCTATAATGACCCACTTTCAGAAGCAATGGTGCCCGATGATTTTGAAGTTCCTTTTGGAAAGGCCCGTATTCGTCGTGAAGGCAAGGACTTAAGTGTGTTTACCTATGGAAATACCTTGCCCATGTGTGTAAATGCTGCCAATAAGATACAAGAGGAAACAGGAAAGGAAATAGAAGTAGTCGACTTGCGCTCGTTGCTGCCCTTGGACGAAGAAGCAATACTGAAGTCTGTTGAAAAAACAAGCAGGGCTCTTGTCGTGCATGAGGATAAGGTGTTTGCCGGATTTGGTGGGGAGGTTGTTTCTCTTATTACCGAGAAAGCTTTTAAATGGTTAGATGCGCCTGTAAAACGCGTCGGATCTACTTTTACCCCGGTTGGGTTTAGCAAGATTTTAGAAAAAGCGATTCTTCCCAACGTCGAAAAGATCACATTGGCAATGAAAGAAATCCTTGAATTCTAGTGATGTCACCAGAATAAAAAATGCTTACCAAAAAGCCTCCTCTTTACGATGGGGCTTTTTTTATTGTGCTTGCTAAAAAGTAAATTGTAAACTAAACCTGATGCCAAACGGTATAACGTTCGGGTGGTCGAGGTAAGATAATCGCCAAATGGCATCCACCCTGATAATTTTAAAAATATTTTCAATTCCTGCTCCGGCTTCAAAATAGGGTTTTGTTAAGGGATACAAGATATCATCCGCATGTATTGAATATGTTTTGTTGGCATCGTCCAATCCGCCTATAAGGCCGGTTACATAGGCCACCTCGCGCCATTTAAGTTTCCTGAATAATGGAATCCGGTTCAACAAATAACCATTAAAATGGTGAGTGTAAAAAACGCTGAGGTATTTATCACTTTCAAACTCATAGTAATTCATCATATTAAATGATGCCTCATCAAAAAAGTAGGTTTCGTTCCCTTCATGCAATTTAAGCAGGGGATAAGGAAGTGTTCCCCATATCCGTCCTCCCTCGATGCGAAATTTTGACCAACCAAAATTGAACACATTAAACCAATGGCTAACACTCAACTGGACTTTGGTGTACTCATAATCGCTGTTGAATACATGGGGAATGCCATAGGCATAACGGATATTGAGTATGGGGTATTTTGCCCCCAGGCTGATGCGTTCAAATTCACCCATCGAAATTCTTTCTTTATAAGCCAGGCGCACATCGAGCCCTATTTCTGCTGAGGTGATGGCGGTTTGCTCGCCAATTTTCTGAATACCATCTTCCAAATAGCAATACTCGAACTTAGCTCCACCAACAGGGTACAGGTTTCTGTTCTTCAGGTTTAACGTAGAGCTAAACCCTGTAAACCATTCATGTTCGTAGCTCACCTTTATCTCTTCAACCAGCGACAACTTATTGGCCGGCTCTCTCCTGAAAAGAAATGCCAGGAAAAAGTCTTCGCGGAAAGCGTTTTGACTGGCACCCAATTGTTCCATATCGTATCTGAACGACCCGCTCAATGCCCTCCGGGGATTCTTGTTTAACATATACAGTACATTGCCTCCATACTTTAGTTTGTTGTCAAGCGTGCCATAAGCAAGGTATCCGCCAAGCATAATCTTGGTGCTGAAGGCGTTACTGGTTCTGCCACCAATCCTGAACCTGGTTCCTTCCACCGCGTTGAAACTAAGCATGGAAGCGTAAGGCCCAATTTCAAAGTTGCCCTTCACATAATATCCGGTCAGCACCATTTCGATAATCTCAATATAGGTTTTAAATTGAGGAATGGTTTTGAGTGTATCGATCATGTAATACACGGTTCGTTCATCTTTGGTGAGGTTTTCATGGCGACCGGAAGTCCAGAATTCTTCTGTTTTGCTTAAGGCGTCATCTTCAACCACTACGTTTACCGGGGCCTGATAAAATTTGTTGTCTTTGGGTTGATTGATGACGAAATTTCGGTATGAAGTGGTTTTTTTACCAAAAAAGCCCAGTATTTGCTTATTGTCTTCAATTAAATTAAAATCGCCGATGGTATAGTCTCTCGTCAGTACCCAATATCGACCTTCCACACGGTCGAAGGTCTTGTTGATAACTAAATCGTTCACATAGTTGAGGTTGGCATCATCGGCGATACGCAATTCCATCTCTTTGATGGCAAAGGTACTATCGTGCACCCAAAAGTTCCCGGTGAATGTTAGTGTTTGTTTGTGCCTGGGTTTAAACATAATTTTGTAGCACCACAGGTTTCCAAAAAAGGCGCTGTCGACCAGGTAATATTTATAAAACGGCAGGCTGCCATTGGCAATAGGACTTACAAAGTTGAGTTGAAAAATTTCGATGTAGTTGTCATAAATGTTGGTGTGAAAAAATTCATCCCCAAGCAATTGTACGGCACTTTTATTATTGATACCACTGATTTTGGTGGCTTTCACTTTTTCGATAAACGATTTGGGTTCTTTTTTAGCATAAACATCAGACAATGTCTCGCTCAAGAATATGGGGAGATAGGTTTTTCCATTAACGGTGGAGGTATCAACATTGTCGAATATAAACTGAAACGGGCGATAAATTCTTCTTTCTTTAAGTTTGTCGGTGATGTTGTTGGCATCGAGTTCAATTTTGGTGTAGGCTTCGTATTGATAAGAGTTGAAGTGATCGGGGTCGTTTTTTGGCTTGTTATCTACAATTTTCTGAAGGATTACTTCCGCCGGGTTTACGCCGGGTCGAATGACGACATCTTCAAGTTGTATATTTTGGGAAATCATGACAAAATTAATCACCTGGAATTTTCCATGAGCAACAGGCCTGGCGTTTTTATGATATCCTATAAATGAGGAAGTCAGGGTGTCGCCCGGGGTTTTGGTTTCGATGGAATAGTTGCCATCAAAATCACTCGTAACGCCAATAGAGGTTCCGTTAAAAACGATATTTACAAATGGAAGTGGCTCTCCTGTGGCACTATCGGTTACTGTGCCCATTATTTTTGTAAGCTGGGCATAGCTATTGTTGCTGAATAAAAAAACAAGCATGCAAAGCGACAGGAAAATTGCGGATTTTATTTTTAGAGGGGCATGTTGCATGATGATAAAAAGTAGGTAGAGTTTAGTAAAGTGAGGCAAAAATATAATTTATCACCAAATGGATTGGTATGGTGCAGGGTTAATATTTGATAAAAAAAAGCCCGACATATATTATGACGGGCTTCCGGAAGAATGTCTATATGATTTTATGTGTCAATTCTGGCATATTTAGCGTTGGCTTCGATAAATTCCCGGCGTGGAGGGACTTCATCGCCCATGAGCATCGAGAACACATGATCGGCTTCAACACTATTTTCGATGGTTACCTGCCGCAGGGTTCTGCGTACAGGATCCATGGTTGTGCTCCAAAGTTGCTCGGCGTTCATTTCACCAAGACCTTTATATCGTTGAATATGAATCCCTTTTTCGGTTCCGTCGTTGGAAAACTCGCGTACGGTTTGTTCTCTCTGTTCTTCTGTCCAGCAGTATTTTTCTGTTTTTCCTTTTTTGATTAGGTAGAAAGGTGGCGTAGCGATATAAATATACCCTTTCTCGATGAGTTCGAGCATATGACGAAAGAAAAAAGTCATGATAAGGGTGGCGATGTGACTTCCGTCCACGTCAGCATCCGTCATGATAATGATTTTATGGTAGCGCAATTTTGCCAGGTTGAGAGCTTTGGAGTCCTCTTCAGTGCCGACACTTACACCAAGCGCTGTATAGATGTTCTTAATTTCCTCGCTATCAAATATTTTATGGGGCATGGCTTTTTCCACATTCAGGATTTTACCCCTGAGTGGCAGTATGGCCTGGAACTTTCTATCACGTCCTTGTTTGGCCGTGCCACCTGCAGAATCACCTTCCACGAGGTAAATTTCTGTTAAGGCAGGGTCTTTTTCTGAGCAATCGCTCAGTTTGCCGGGCAGGCCAGAACCACTGAGCACACTTTTACGCTGTACCAATTCACGGGCTTTGCGGGCGGCGTGACGGGCTGTAGCTGCCAGAATAACCTTTTGGACGATGATGCGGGCTTCTTTTGGATTTTCTTCCAGGTAATGCGACAGGGCCTCGCTTACCATTTGATCCACGGCTCCCATCACATCTGTATTACCCAATTTGGTCTTGGTTTGACCTTCAAATTGAGGTTCAGCCACTTTTACCGAAATCACCGCGGTAAGCCCTTCCCTGAAATCATCTCCACTGATGTCGAACTTCAGCGCCTTTAGCATCCCTGATTTGTCGGCGTAGCTTTTCAACGTTCGGGTGAGTCCCCTGCGAAAACCTGAAAGGTGGGTCCCTCCCTCAATGGTGTTGATATTGTTGACATAGGCATGCAGATTTTCAGAAAAAGAGGTGTTGTATTGCATGGAAACTTCCACCGGAACACCGCTTTTCTCCCCTTCGATGCTAATGGGTTCCGGAATTAAATGTTCCCGGTTTTCGTCCAGATAACTGATGAAGTCGCTAAGTCCGTTTTCCGAATAGAAATGCTCAGTCACAATTTCACCGTTATCGTTTGTATTTCTTTTGTCGGTCAAACTTAACCTGATTCCTTTATTCAGGTAGGCAAGTTCACGAAGACGAGCAGCAATAATGCTAAAATCGTAATCGGTAACAAGAAAAATATCTTTGTCAGGTAAAAAATGAATGGTGGTACCGGTTATTTTTGATTCTCCCTTGATCTCAACTCCTGTGACAGGTTTACCTATTGAGTATTCCTGCTGGTAGATTTTACCATCACGGTATATGGTGGCTACCAATTTTGATGACAGTGCATTCACACAACTCACACCAACTCCGTGCAATCCGCCGGACACTTTGTACGATCCTTTGTCGAATTTTCCACCGGCATGCAAAACCGTCATCACTACCTCAAGGGCGGATTTGTTTTCTTTCTCGTGTATACCAGTCGGAATACCACGCCCGTTATCTGAAACCGTGATGCTATTGTCTTCGTTAATCCAGACATCGATTTTGTTGCAATAGCCTCCCATGGCCTCATCGATGGAATTGTCAACAACTTCGTAAACCAGGTGGTGAAGGCCTTTCATGTTTACGTCGCCAATATACATGGCCGGGCGTTTTCTAACAGCTTCCAATCCTTCCAGCACCTGAATGTTATCAGCAGTATAAAGTGCTGAATTGGTCTTCATTTTTTCTTCTTCCGTCATAATTGCTCTCTGAATTTCTCAGGTTTAATAAGTGTGCAAAGTTAACAAAATATCCTTTTGGTTAGCCATAACATAATCATAAAAATACAATTAATATTTATGAATTAATGTTCTATATATCAGTACAATATATCTTTTTACACTTCAGTGGATATGAAGAAAAATAAGGGTCGCTCACATCAAAACCTGTAGGCAATTCCCCCCATCACTTGCCAACCTTGCACAGGATATTGATAGTACCGCTGATATTGGTTGTTTAACAGATTCGTGCCGCTGAGCCAGACAGAAAATTGTTCGTTAAGTTGATAATTCAGGCTCAAATTGAAATCAATATAGGGATCCAGGGTGACTTCATTGATTGAAAATGATGCCACATCGAGGGCGTATCTTTTTCCGCTGCCAAACAGCTCGGTTTCTACCGTTAGCTTCTGTTTGATGACAAATGAAGCCCCCAGTTGGAAATTGCTCAATGGTTTATGGTAGGGTTGTGCTAGCGAATCCAAAGAATAGGAATTGATTTGTCCGCCAACCCAAACTTTTACAGATTTCTGCACGGTATAGGTAATTTGCGCATCCAGACTTACCCGGCTTCCTTTGTCGAAGAGGGTGATAAATTTATTTTGCGGATAAGAGGAAATAAAACCCGGAATGACCTGAGGCTCATTGATGAAAAAATACATGTTGTTAAACTTTTTCCAGGATCCCTGAATGCTATAATTAACTTTATGAGCAACATTACCACGAAAGCCTCCAAACACACGCATCCCCCGATCCCAATCCAGCGTTGCAACTGGGTTTAACCATGGATTTAAGGTGGTCAGTTTCCTGTAACCCTGATAGTCAACACTGCCATCAATTCCCGCGAAAGCGGTGAGCGATTCATCAATTAAGTTGGCTGAGGCTTGCAGTATGGGATAGAAATAGAAATCAAATGAGTTGGTATTCAAAAAGTTAAACTGAAGTCCGGCATCAAAGCTAAACATTCCATAGTTTCCTTTAAAATAAGGCGTTGCAGTGATCAGCATAGAGGTAGCAGAACCGATGCTGTTGGTAGATCCAAAATAGGTAACATGACCCTTCATTCCTAAATGCTGGTATTCGAGTAAATCGCTTAAAGCATATTCTTTAAAGGCATTAAAGTCGAAATTGATACTTGTTTCAACCGATTTATAGTTATCAAAATAATACCACGCGTTCAGGTTGAAATCATGGTGTAATTTTTTCTTGCTCTTGTAATTACTTGTTAGGCCTACGTTTGCTTCCACCAGGTTGAAATTTTGTTTCAATTGATCGTTGCTAAAATCTGCCGATGGGAAATCATCCGGTTTATAACCATAATACCGGTTTGTATTGAATTGATAATTAAAACCTGTGTTAAGTAAATGGTTATTAAGAAATTTAGTGTAATCCAAATCGAAGCCACTTTTGCTGTAAGGACTTTTTTGGTAATCCCGGATGTTAGTAAAGGAAGAAATGTGGTGTGCATGGGCATTAAACCGGTATTGATTGCGCTGACCATGCGAATGAAAATACTCAAGATAGGGAGTCAGCAGGCTCCCGATCCCGGCAAGCAGCATGTTGTTGTAAGTGTTTTCGCGGGTGGATGGGTTGATGGCCACAGGGGTGATTGGATCGCTCACGATTTCAGTAGGTTGAACAACATCCAACGCTTCAAAGGTGAAGGAAGGTTTTTCATCATTTGGACTGATTTCGGTAGTGGGCTGGAGGTTGATTTTAAAAGCTTCATTAATCGAAGGGTCGAATGAGCCAATGATGGTCACTTCTTCACGGTGGGTAATTTCGTCAGTACCTTGCTGGCTGATGGCCGTTAAGGGAATAAACAAAAAAACCAAGAGCAGGTTCTGGATGGATCTATTTTGTCTCATTTTCATTATCTTCAATATTTTCGTTATCGGTTTTTGCATTTCTATCCTCATTCAGTTTCCGAAGACGCTCAAGCTTTTCAACGGCTATTTTTTTAAGATCCTCCCCTTTATAATTTTCTATCACGCTTTGTAGCGTTTGTTCAGCCTGAAAAATATTGTCGCGGCCAACATAAATATCTGCCAGCAGGATAAAGGCTTTGGCAATCCAGTAATCGGAGGAGGGATATTTTTCAGAAAGTTCATACACCTCGTTTTCAGCCTCTTCAAGTTTGTTTGCACGGTAGTTGATCAGTGCCACATGGTACTTCGATTCGGCTCCTTTTTCTCCGGCGGATAGATTGGTGGTGATAGTAAACTCTTTTAAGGCCTGGGCCTGATTGTTTTCCGACATGGCTATTTTGCCCAATAAAAAATGAGCGTTAATAATCTGATCGTTACCCACCCTTTCGGTCATCAACAACTCTGTTGCGGCTTTTTTGGCTCCCGGATTATCACCATTAAGGTAGGCGCTCTGCATCACGCCGTCGAGTGATTCGAGCCACATCGAAGAATTGTTATCCATTTCTGAAAGCCGCCCGTAATACAACTGCGATTTACCATAATCACCACCGGCAAAAGCTGCTCTGGCTGATTTTACCAGTGCTTCAGCGGTATATTGGTTTTCGGGTAACGAAGCAATCTTTTCATAAAGAACCAGTGCCTCCTGATTTTTCCCTGTTTTTTCCAAGCACTGCGTGAGCTCATGATAAGCTGTGAGCACGAATCCTCCGTTTGGATATTGTTCCACATACTTATTTAACAAAGGAATGGCCTTGTCGCATTCATTGTTTAGATAATAGTTTTCCCCTGAGGTGAACGTCAGCGAGTCTTCCTGACTGGTGGAGATTTGAACGAAGTCGAGGCCCTTGGCATAGGTTAAGTATTGATCAACTTTTCCCATGTCCATGAATATACTTTGTAGCGTATTCAGCGCTTCTTTGGCTTCCAATGAAGCAGGATACCGGTCTACAACCTGTTTAAGAACTTTTATGGCCTCTTCAAACTGGTTGTTCTTGTAATAAAGAAAGCCCATTTTCACCAGGGCTTTTTTTGCCAGGTTGCTGGTTGGCTTTTCCTTTACCAATCGGTTAAAATAGTTGATTGCCAGTCTTTGATCATTCATAATCAGGTAAGTAGAAGCTGTTTCGTACAAGGCATCATCGTAATAATTCGATGCTTTGTACCGTTCGGTGAGTTGGGTTAGGGAATTTGTTTTTTGCTGAAAATTACCCGCCGATCCATAACAGGTAGCTAATTGGTATAAAGCATAATCAGCATCACGGCTGTTCGCATCGATCACCTTTCGATACCATTGCATGGCTGTGGAATACTGCTTTAAGATAAAATAGCTGTCAGCAAGTCTTAACCAGGCATCTGCTATCAGATTTTTCTGTGCCGGCGAACCGGAGAGGAATTTTTCAAAATCACGAATAGCAAGGGAGTAATCCTTCTGGTTAAAAGAGGCATAAGCCATGTTATATTGGGCCGTCGACATCAAATCAGTTTGACCGGCTTCACGCATTTTTAGAAAGGCTGAAAATTTTCGCATGGCCAGGTCAAATTGCTTTAATCTGTAATAGGTGTCGCCTTGCCAAAACATGCTTAAGGCCATGAGTCGTCCATCAATGGGATAAGTCTGCGATTTCTCAAAATAACTCAGTGCATCGTTGTAAGCACCCCGATTAAAACATTCTATTCCCTGATTGTAAGTTATTTGCTGATAAACCTTCTGTAATTGTTTGTCTGGCCGATTGGTTTTTTCAATCGACAGGATAGCGGCATCGTAGTTGCGACTGCTTAAATACAATTGTGAAAGCAGGGTGTATGCCTGGTTCGATTCTGATGTTCCCGGGTTTTCTTTTATAAATTCTTCGATGGTACTCACCGGGTCGTTATATGGATCGCCGCCCAGTGTAATGGTTGTTTTAACATAATTAAATAACGCGTCAGCGGTTAGCAGTGGATCGTTTTTCAGTTTGTATGCCTTTAAAAACGCATTTTGTGCAAACTTCTGCTGATCGGTTGACAAATAGCAAAATCCTAAATGATACCAGGCATTTTGTTCCATGGTACCGCCTTCCTTGGTTGCTTCCTGGAAATTGGGGATGGCAGCGGCTTCCTTGCCATTCACAAATTTAGTATACCCGATACGGTATTGTTCGCCGGGGCTCTGGTCATGCCTGCCCCCGTTTTCATATTCGGTATAATATTCCAACGCATGTTTATAATCTTTGAGGTTGTAATAGGCATTTCCAAGCAACCGGGCCAACTCCTTCCTGGTGGTTTTGTCTGCCGATTCAAAATAGAGTTTCCCTTCGTCAACCACTTTTTCAAATTGTCCCTGGATATAATAAATATGCATGAGGTAGTTGGGCACGTATTTTTTAAATCTCCTGTCGTTTTCGATGGCTTTAAATCCCTTCAATGCCTCATCATAGTTGCCCTTCATATATTGCAGGTGGGCGTAGTAGTAGTTAGCAGCCCTGCCGTATTCTGTTTTTGATCCGGTTATTTTGGTGAAATTAGCAATGGCTGCGTCGTACCTGTTTAACTTCATTTGACTGTAACCAATTTGGTAATAATACTCAGTCCGTTGATCTGCCGTTAATTGCTGTGGTGAAATTTGTTGAAACATTTCCAATGCATCATCGTATTTTTTGTCCTTAAACAGGAGCTGACCCAATTGAAAATGAATGGAAGGTATCCAGGCACTTCCTGGGTAGGTTGCAGCGAAAATCAACGCCTGATTATAAGCATCCTTGTCTTCAAGTTCTACGGCACAAACGATGCTGTAATAGGCCGCATTTTCAAAAAAGGCCCCTTGCTTGTCTTTTTCTTCCTGCATTGCCTGTGCAAACATTTGTCTGGCAGCGCCATAGTTCTGTTGTTCAAACAACGTCAGCGCGTTGCGGTAGGTTTCTGAAGGAGGCATCCGATAGACCGTTTCCTGTGCAGGGATGCTGTTAATAATCAGGAAAATGAAAAAGAAAGTAAAGGGAATCAGTGATTTTAACTTCATTTGAATTCGGATCTAAAATAGAGTAAAACTAAACTTTGCACCATCGTGGTTTGGCCGGGGTAAGTTATTTTATTAACAAAATCCCTGTTGAAAAAACGCAAAAAACCCCGATTTAATATACTTTAGCCTCAATTATTAAAAAATATCTCAGAATTGTTGGTCTTAGGTAGTTTATGTTTTTGAGTATCAAAATAAATGAAGGAACCGGATAAAATTGCACGAATGTTAAGAGCGATGGCAGTCATTTTTCTGGTTGTCGTGGTTACTGTCACCGGACTTTATGGGCAGGAGCTAAACTTATCTACCCGGAGTAAAAAGGCACAGAAACTATACAATCAGGCAGAGCAACATGCCATCCAACGAAACCCTGAACTAGCTATTGACGCCTTGAAGCAGGCATTAAAAATAGATGAAAATTTTATCGAGGGATGGCTTTTTTTGGCAGAAATGTGGCAGGAGGGGCAGCATCCTGATAAAGCACTTGCCGCTTTTCAAAGGGCCTTTTCTATCGATTCTTTAAAATATCCTCAGATGTACTTTTCCATGGGCACATTGGCTTACGATGTTGCGGACTATCGGCTCGCGGCAAAGTACTATAAGAGCTATCAAGCGCTCAATCATCTGGATTCCATCCAAAATAGTGTGGTTTCCAAAGCGTTAAAAATAACCCTCGTAGCTTCGAAACTTGAGTCAGAGCCGTCAGATGTTAATATAAAAAATACAGGCAAAATCATGAATACATCGTCTGATGAGTTTGTCAATTTTTTAACGGCTGACGATCAAATGATGGTGATCACCAGAAAAACCCGCCGTGATACACTAATTGAAGGTAAGGAAATGTACGCCGAAGGATTTTTTGTAGCCCATTATACGGATACCTCCTGGACCCGGCCTCAAGCCATGCAGCTTCCCTGGGCTGACGGATACAATGCCGGTGGAATGAGTATGAGTGCTGACGGGCGCAGCATGTTGTTCACAGGTTGTTATTGGCCTGATGGCAAAGGAAGTTGCGATATTTATTACTCCAACAGGATCGGTCAATCCTGGCAAACCCCGGTGGCCTTTAACGCGCGCATCAATACAACGGGATGGGAATCGCAACCTGTGATTTCAGCGGATGGAACAACAATTTATTTTACTTCCAAACGAGAGGGTGGAAAAGGAGGTGCTGACATCTGGAAATCGAATTATATTCCTGAAAAGGGATGGGGCACACCGGTTAACTTAGGCGATAGCATCAACACGGCAGGTGATGAAATGGCACCTTTTA
This sequence comes from Bacteroidetes bacterium GWF2_41_31, assembly GCA_001769215.1. GTDB lineage: Bacteria > Bacteroidota > Bacteroidia > Bacteroidales > F082 > UBA6244. Next base: position 34,170 of record MEOL01000026.1, on the reverse strand, counting down.
TCCATGGTGATGGACAGACACTTTATTTTTCGTCAAACGGTCATCCCGGTTTGGGAGGCTATGACATGTATTTCGTTAAAAAGGATGAAGCCGGCAGGTGGAGCGGAGCCAGAAATATGGGCGTTCCGATCAACACCAGCTATGATGAAGTGAACCTGTTTGTAAACCTGATGGGTACGCATGGTTGGATTTCTTCAAATCGTGAAGGCGGAATGGGTGGTATGGATATTTGGGACTTCCCGATCCCGAAAACGGTGGCTCCGCAATCCATAGTGTTACTGGCCGGAATTGTGGTGGATAAAATGACAGGCAAGCCATTGGAAGCTGAGGTGGAGATACTGACACTTCCCGCGGTGATTGAACAAATAAACCTAAAAACGGATCCGATTACAGGTGAGTTTTTGGTTGTTTTAAATCCAAAAAACAACTATACCTTTCATATTTCAAAGAAAGGATACCTGTTTTATTCGGAGCAGATAGTAATTGAAAACACTTCCAATAAACCCCATATCGATAAAGTGTACGCTCTTCAGCCTGTTAAGTCAGGTGTTTCTATGAACCTAAACAATATCTTTTTCAATTTTAACAGCGACAAATTATTGCCTCCCTCGAAGCCAGAGCTGGATCGCCTGGCCAATTTTCTTTTGGATAACCCAACTATTGGCGTTCTGGTTACCGGGCATACCGATAGTATCGGGACTGCGTCTTTTAATCTTGAACTATCGAGGAAGCGTGCCAAGTCAGTGCTTGCCTACCTGGTAAACCACGGAATTGAATCCGGGAGGATCACATCGGAGGGAGTGGGAGATACCAAACCACTGGCCACCAACCAAAACGAGCAGGGCAGGGCCATGAACCGGCGCACGGCGATAACAATCAAAGATAATTTCTAAATTTTTTAAAAGCTGGATCAATACAAATTACTTTAAATGGGGTATCCGATCATCTCCCGTAAATAATAATTAACTTTGTTGGAAGAAATATACAACAAATACCTGGAAATTAAGGAATAAATCTGATCGACTTGCAGTCGGATAAATCCGGCTGCAATGGATGTCCAATAAACACATTCTTTGTAGATGAATAAACCACAATAAATTCCATTCCTTGCAGCCTGGCTTTAGCCGGCTGTAATAAAAACCCCCTTATGTTTAAGCAACTGTTATATTGTAAAATCTGAGATAACATCAAAAATCTGCACGAGAGATGATCGGATACCCCATTTTTCTTAGTATCAACTTAAAAAAGAGTTCTACAGAATAAGCTCTAATCCATCATAGGCCAGCCGGATTTCCGGAGGCAATTCTTTTTCTACTTCCTCATGAAAACCCATGAGATGGCTCAGATGTGTGATGTAGCCTATTTCAGGATTGATAAATTTTAGCACGTTCACAGCCTGTTCCAGGTTATAATGTGAAACATGCGGTTCCTTTCTGATCGCGCTTACCACCATGTATTTTACCCCATCCAATTGCGCCAGTGTCGATCCGGGAATATAATTGGTGTCGGTAATATATGCGAAATCGCCAATTCGGAATCCATACACCTCCATGCTTCGGTGAAGTACCCTCAATGGGGTGATGGTTGTTCCATTGATGTTAAATGGTTCATCAGTAATTGTATGCAGGTTATATTTTGGAAGTCCGGGATAATCAGCCTCACCAAAGGCATACGAAAACTCAAGCCTGATTTCACTTTGGTCTTTTTCGGAAACGTAAATATCCATTGGTTTCCGATAGATAAAATTAAATGACCTCACATCATCTAATCCTGCAATGTGGTCACGGTGTGCATGGGTAATCAAAATGGCATCCAGTCTTGAAGCTCCGCTTCTGAGCATTTGATACCTGAAATCGGGGCCTGCATCAATGAGCAAAACCTGATCGTTGGTTTCGATGAGTACCGATGATCGTAGTCGGTTATCCTTTATATTTGTCGACCGGCACACCGCGCATGAACAGGCAACAACCGGAACGCCTTGAGAAGTCCCTGATCCTAAGAATGTTACTTTTATCAAATTTTTTAACATTAGATGTGACAAAGGTACAATGATTGTTTACCCTGCAGTTAAATTCTTGTTATTTTTACACCCTAATAAGAGAAGCTATTTTGGTTATAATAAATCTGTTAAAAAAGCCCCTGCAAGACCTGTTGACGAAATTCGACAGTGGTGATGCCGGTATTCTGCATCATACCCCTGCGACAATGGAAGAATGTTCGGTAGTTTTATTGGTTTGTATCAGGCAATCCACCGACTTGAACGGCATTGAGAAATTGCTGCCCCAGGCAAAGTTGCATTTTAAGAAAGCAGTTGTACTGGCATTGTATACCGGGGTTACAAAACCACCTTTATCATCGGATCAGGTTCCCGTTTTTTCATTAAACGATTTTACTTTTCTGGGGCAACCAAATAAACGGCTGACGGAATTGTTTTCAAATATGAATGCCGATATTCTGATCAGTATGAACAGGTGTAATTCCGGGATGCATAAACAATTGGTGCGCCAGATACCAGCAGCCTTAAAAGCAGGTATTTATCACCCCGTTTTTTCAAACCTGTTTCATTTTATGCTTGAATTGGATGACCAGAAATATCCCTCGTCATCTATATTAGATCATTTTGTGCATTATTTAAAAAATATTAAACTGAATGTCCATGAATAAAAAACTAAAAGGAACCGGTGTTGCCATCGTCACACCTTTTTTCCTTGACGGAAGTATAGACTATGATTCACTTGATAACCTGCTCGGACACCTGTTAAAAGGAAAAGTTGATTTTATCGTCGCGTTGGGTACAACCAGCGAAGCTGTTACGCTGACAACGGAGGAAAAGTCGGCGGTTATGACTTTTGTTAAATCCCGAATTGTTGGAAAAATTCCTTTGGTGATGGGCATGGGTGGAAACAATACCCAGGCAATCCTTGATCAGATCAGGAACACTGATTTTAGTGGGATCGATGCCATTTTATCGGTGGCGCCTTATTACAACAAGCCCAACCAACGTGGATTATATGCTCATTTTTCCGCCATTGCGAAAGCTTCACCCTTGCCAGTAATTTTGTACAATGTTCCCGGACGTACCAGTTCCAATATTTCAGCAGATACGACTATTAAGTTGGCCAACGATTTTAAAAATATCATCGCAATAAAAGAAGCCTCAGGCGATTTGGGACAAATAATGCAAATCATACGCCAAAAACCTGATGGATTTTCAGTATTATCGGGTGATGATGCACTAACCTATTCCATGATGGCATTGGGTGCCGAAGGGGTTATTTCGGTGGTTGCCAACGCTTTGCCGCGTGAATTCAGCCAGATGGTAGCCGATTGCTTAAAAGGTGACTTTAAAAAGGCCAGAACAATCCATTATGAGCTGTTACCGGTGATTGATTTGCTTTTTGCCGATGGAAACCCGGCCGGTATAAAAGCTGCTTTGAATAGTTTGGGTATTTGTAAAAATTACCTGAGACTGCCCTTGGTGCCCGTAAAAGACGAAATCCAACAAGCCTTGGAAGAAATATTGGTGGTCTGATTTGTTATCAGGTATGCAACGAATGTAGGATCATACGTGTCAATTGCACAATTGGTCGTTTGTTAAAAAGTAAGTATGAAAAAGATATTCCTTTTAGTATTATTAACTCAATTTTTTCTTGGTGCGTTAATGGCTCAGCCTGATTTTAAAACGCTTTCCGGAAACAGAAAAGAAGTCGTGTTTACTTTTTCAATTGATAAACAGGATGAAAAAGCCATCAACGAACTTTCACAGATCATCTCAATTGATCAAGTATCGGGAGAGCAAGTGGTGGCCTATGCCAACGAAAGAGAATTCGAAAAATTTCGTAGTCTGAACATCGATTTTAGGTTAGTTACTCCACCTTCCATGCTGCAACAGCCCAAAATGATAACCAAAGTTCCTGATCGTGATCTGAATGATTGGGACGCCTATCCCACCTGGGATGTTTACGTGAGCATGATGCAGCAGTTTGCAACGGATTTCCCCAATTTGTGTGAATTGGTTTCCATTGGAAATTCTACCGAAGGTAAGGCTTTGTATTTTATCCACATCAACAATCAATTGGGGGTAGACCAAAATGAGCCACAGTTTATGTATACTTCCAGCATTCATGGCGATGAACTCACCGGATACGTGTTAATGCTAAGGTATATCGACTACTTATTGAATAACTATGGCGTCGATCAGAGGATTACCAACCTGGTCGACAATACCGACATCTGGATTAATCCGCTGGCCAATCCCGATGGTACTTTTGCAGGGGGAAACAATACCGTTTTTGGTGCAACGCGCTATAATGCCAATGGTATCGACTTAAACCGCAATTATGCTGACCCCGACGATGGCCCTCACCCGGATGGGAATGCGTATCAGGTTGAAACTGTATCCTTTATGGATTTTGCTGAAAACCAGCATTTTGTTATGTCGAGCAATTTTCATGGCGGGGCCGAAGTATGCAATTATCCATGGGATACCTGGTCGCAGCTTTCGGCCGATAATGATTGGTGGGTGTTCGTTAGTCGCGAATATGTCGACACGGTACACGCCAACAGCAATTCAGGTTACTTCACCGATTTAAACAATGGTATCACCAATGGTTATGCCTGGTACACCATCACAGGTGGCCGCCAGGATTATATGAATTATTTTCATTATTGTCGTGAGTTGACAATAGAGATATCATCACAAAAAACACCACAGGCCAACCAGTTACCCTCTTTCTGGGAATACAATTACCGGTCCCTGATCAATTACATGGAACAATGCCAGTTTGGATTGACGGGTGTGATTACCGACAAATTAACCGGTTACCCCATCGAGGCAAAAGTAACCATGGATGGTCATGATAACAATAATTCATGGGTATACAGTGGATTGCCTGTCGGCGATTACCACCGGCCTATAAAAGAAGGAAGTTACAATGTCACTTATTCCGCTGTTGGGTATTTCCCCAAAAGCTATAACTCCATCAGTTTACACGACAGGCAAACAACCGTTTTGGGTGTGCAGTTAGAACCTATTACCATGCTTACCGCCAACTTTGTTGCAACCAGAACCACCATTGGAACCAATTCACCAATCAGTTTTAGTAATGAAAGTTTTGGCGGTGATATCGTTTCCTGGAATTGGACTTTTGAGGGTGGGACACCCGCATCCTCCGTTTTGGAAAACCCCATTGGCATCAAATACAACACACCCGGTATTTATAATGTTAAGCTGGCAGTTACTGACCTGAGTGGTGATTCGGATACTGAGCTAAAAGAAGGATATATTCATGTTTATGATGCCTATAATATGGGGACAGGCCAGGCAACAACCTGTAGCGCTTTGTTTTATGACAGTGGTGGTCCATTTGAAAGCTATTCACATAATCAGGACCATACCTTTACATTTTATCCTGCTGACACGGAAAAAGTGGTTAAGTTGGAGTTTCTTGAATTTAATATAGAGTTTGAAGCCAATTGTAATTATGATTACCTCGAAATTTTCGATGGCCCGGATATGAATTCACCTCATTTGGGAACCTGGTGCGGAACAGAATCTCCCGGAACAATACTATCATCAGGCACGTTGGGGGCGTTAACCATCCACTTTTACTCTGATGCTGCCGGGTCTGAGCCGGGATGGACAGCTCTGGTTTCCTGTGATACGGGCGTTGGTATCACCACCTACATGGAAAAACCAGTGAAGTTATTTCCTAACCCGGCGCACCATATACTTCATGTTGAATTGCTTGCAAAAGGGCCAAACCGGGTAATTTTGAGCGATCTTGCCGGACACAGGTTATTTAATCAATCCACTGAGGCGAATTCGATTGGTATTCCGGTCGAAAACCTTAGCCGGGGTATGTATTTGATCACGATAGAGTCTTCCGGACAAAAATGGACGGGTAAGGTGTTGGTTGAATAGGAAATTGATTGTCAACGAATCCTCACTTATGGGTCGTGTTGAAAATAGATAAGCTTACACTTTAAACCCAACAGGGAGTTAAACAAAATGGAATTCAATGAATTGGCATTTTTCGGGTTCAGATGACCAATAAAAAAATCCAGCCTTCAAAGCATTTTTGCCTTACAAGACCGGATTGAATATGGCTCTGTTAAAGGATTTTTATTTCTTTTCTGCCCGTTTGGCGGCTTTCGCGGCTCTTTTTTCCTTTAAGCTTTTTTGGGGTTCTTTTTTCGTGTTTTTTTCTTTGGTTTCTTTTTCTTTTACCATTGTTGTATCATTTAAAGTGTGATTACTGGCTTTAATTATAGCGGTAAAGTTACTTTAATTTATTTGCTTATCAGATGCAAGACGCTCAAATTTTTATTTACGAACAAAACCAATACCTCGGGACCAGGCAAGCAAGACGGGTTGGTCGGGTGGGATAAGCCAAAAGTTCCTTGTTGAACATTTTTTAACTTTTTAGGTTAGCTCACTTACGGAGTCAACACAACGGGATTATTGCTCCAAATCCTTAAAAATGCATTAAAAAGTCTGTCGTGTGAGGTTTCAAGAAAATATAGTTTTACCTTTACTCCTTTTAGTTTACAGAATTGCCGGTTATGGGCTGCGGTACACGATGGACGTGATGCCGAAATAACTGTCAGAGGTGAGTTTATCAAGATGTTACTAAACATATTAAAAATGACTTTATGGAAAATTTACAAAACCAATTAAATGAATTGTATCTTGACTACATGAACAAAGTTTTTGCGGACAAGGTAATATTTGACCAAATTCAAAATTTTGAAATATCTTCTCCAATTTTTTTAAACTGTAATGCTGAATTTGGAAAATATATTGACTCTGATAATAAAGTGCTATATGTCGGAAAGGAAACAAATTACTGGTTTAATCAAAAGGAAAGAGAAAATAGTGGGTTATTGAAAGACATAAGTGACTATGATAAATACCTGCTTGCCTTGACTGACTTATACAAGTCATTTAATATAGGGCATAATTATAAAAGAGCAATTTTTACATTCATGGACATCCTTGTTGAAAAATTAAGAAGTAATAATGAAAAAACTGGAATTTTATGGACAAATCTACTTAGGCACGACTATTTTGGTAATGGAAAAGTTCCCTCCGATGTTGAGCAGAAAATAACATATGACAAAAATTATATTTTCAGAGTGGAACTTGAAATATTAAAACCAGACGCAATCGTTTTTGTAACAGGGCCAAAATATGATTATATATTAGAGAAAACATTTCCTGGAATTAGAAAAGTTGCAATTAAAAATATGGCGATAGGAGAAATATGTTTATTAGAGCACAAAGAAATTCCTCGAAAAGCAATTAGGGTTTATCATCCAGATGCTCATAAATATCAGGGTGGAGATTATCGGTGGGAATTATCATCAGTTATATTAGACGTTATTGATAAATAAAAAAATACGTTTGGTAACTCGCGCTATAGCCAATAAGGGTTTCTGTGATATGCGAAGGATTATGGCACGTTTTAAATCTTCGTGTATCTTGATTGGAAATCCCCCGCAAACCCTTACTGGCCATGCCGCTACCGTTAGCGGGCATGTAAAACAGACGACAATAGACAAGGAAGAGTTGATTAGAGTCCATAATCTTCAGACGACTGAAATCAATAAATAATACGGGGAAGCCGAAAACCGAAAAGAGTAGGCATAAATAAACACCGATAATTATGGCAGATATGAAATGTAAGTATTGCGGTAAGAAATTCGTTGGTGGATTTTCTTGTTTGCATAGCCCGACAAAGAAGCACGTAGCTCTTTCGGACGGACAAAATTGTGTCTATTGCGGAAGTAAATTTGTCGCAGGATTTTCCTGTTTACATAGTCCGACAAAAAAACACCAACTTGATGCTTAATCGCTTCTAAGTATGAGAAACGGTAAGCCCATCATTTTCAGCATAGCCATGAAGGAGCTGTCACAAGACGGCTTCTTCACTTGGCTATTGCAATGGGCGGACAATTCAAACGAACAGATTGCCCTTAATTTTGCATCATAGCTAAAGAGTGGGTGAAACCCTACTCATTTTCGTTTGAGCGAAGCAATAAATCTCTATTCGTTCTCGTTTGAGTGTAGCGGTAACGAGAATGCATGATACTCATGCATCGATTGTGTCTTGATCGTGCATTTTTTTCTACATAAAACCAACACCTCAGATCCGGGCAAGCAAGACGGGTTGGTCGGGTGGGATAAGCCAAAAGTTCCTTGTTGAACATTTTTAACTTTTTAGGTAAGCTCATTTAAGCAGTAAACACAACGGGATTATAGCTCTGAATCCTTAAAAATGCGCTAAAAAGTTTGTCGTGTGAGGTTTCAAGAAAATATAATTTTACCTTTACTTCTTTAAGTTTACAGAATTGCCGGTTATAGGCTGCGGTACACGATGGACGTGATGCCGAAATAACTGCCAGAGGTGAGTTTAGCCAGACTTTGAGTGGCATAATAAAAAGACAGCGACCATGAATAACACAAAGAAAGAAAATGTAATAACTCTTATTCCGAAAGTGATAATCTTACTTATTTTAAGTTTTGGGATTAAGCTTTTTTTCAGTTGTACGCCATATTCTCAAGACCCTATAGAAATAAACTATAATCATATTAGTGTTATAGGTATTGATAATAGTGACAGGTATTTGGATTATTATAATACAACAGATACAATCTACTCGGATGCAGTGGCCTTGAAACTTACCTTGTCTGATACATCAATGTTTTATGCAGCTACATTTTCCTCAAATTTAATGCAGACATTCTCATTTCAGACTGCACGAGCTTACGATATTGAACCGAGTTACATTCCACTCAATAAAGTTGTAGATATTAAGGTAAAAACACTTATAGATATAAATGAATCTTTAAAAGCAGGTGATGATATATCGGAACATATTTTATGCTCTTCAAGAGATGACTTTGATATGTACCACAATTTAAGCCAGGGAATATCATGGCTAGATGACATACAATCTCGCCACAAAAGTAGCTCCATTATACTTGTGCTAAAAACATCAATAAAAAACACAAATGCTCAGTTTGAAGTTAAAGTAACTTTAGACAATGGAAATGAACTTTTTGGTACGACCGTAATATTTACAATAATTTAATCTTAGACTATGAGACTTCCTGTTTTTATAATCTTTTACTTGATTAGCTTTAGTTTATTTGCTCAAGGCCAGATATTAAAAAATCAGGAGTTCTCATTTTCTATTGGAATTGCAGAGCTCGAAATAGAAAAAACCTCGCCAAATGAAAATCTGGATTTTATTAATTATGTTGATTATGAGCCCGATTATATCGATTTAATCATATTGAAACTGGGATATAAATTCGACTTCTTTTCAAAAATGTCTGCAGATATTAAATTGATAATGATGGATGATATTATACCCGATAATTATGATATTTCAGCACATTATTTTATTACACCTTGGTTGGGTGTTGGCATTGGCTCAATGCTTAACAAAAATTGGATTACTAATTTTGAGGAATACCAAATACAAACCTTACCCGATTATTACCTGGTGGATTATAATGTGCAACAATTTACAATTTACGATCTAGGTTTTTATCTTTCTCCGGCACTAAAGCCAATTGATAATGGTATTTTTATGCTCCTCATAAAATGCGATTTGGGTATTTCTTCTTTTATGAAGGAGGAGGCAACTTTTTATCACAAAAAGAAATTATCCAATGAAAGACAACAATATCATTATGAAACAAAAACTGATTATCAACCCTATTTTCAGCCAAAAATTGATATGAGATTAATGGTGTTTAAAATTAAGGAAACTTCTTTTGGCTTTTTACTAAATTCACATTATTACTATTCCAAAAGAAGTATAAATTATTTCCGTACCATTCAAACATGGATTTCTGAAAACAAGATAACTGAACAGATAGAACCGTCTAAACATAACTATTCCAGATTTGAATTTAATATGGGGATATTTTTAAGATGGTAAAAATTACGCCCTCTACTCGTTCTGGTTTGATCGTACCTGTAACGAGCTTACCTACAGGTAGGTAAGCCTGCCGATTTCATGCCGACATGGGAGGTAGGATACAAGGTAGGCAGGCAGTAATGTTTTTTTACCCATGCATCGATTGTGTCCTGATCGTGCATTTTTTTTCAAACAAAACCAGCTCCTCAGTACTGTACAAGCATGACGAGTTGGTCAGGGGAATATGCCAAAAGTTCCTTATTGAATTTTTTTAACTTTTAAGGTTAACTCACTTACGCAGTAAATACAAGAGGATTGTAACTCCGAATCCATAAAAATGCGCTAAAAAGTTTATCGTGTGTCGATTCAAGAAAATATAGTTTTACCTTTACTACTTTAAGGTTACAGAATTACCGGTTACGGGCTGCGGTACAAGAGAATGTGATGTCGAAAAAACTGCCAGAGGTGAGATTATCCAGAGGTTATGCACTTTGCAAGAAGAACATTTGCTAACTAAAAATAATAGACATGAAAAAGTTAACATTATTCATCGCATTTGCCTTTCTTATTCAGGCACCAGTTTTTTCTCAATCCTGCCTTCCGGCAGGAATTACATTTTCAAATCAGGCAGCAATTGACAGTTTTCAATCCAATAACCCTGGCTGCACAGAAATTGAAGGGGATGTTAAAATTGAAGGAAGCGATATCACCAATTTGAACGGATTAAATGTATTGACTGCCTTCGGTGGAAACCTCTGGATCAAATCCAGCGGAAACCTGTATAATCTAACAGGCCTGGACAGTATAAATTCTATCGGTGAAGGACTTAAAGTTGAAGGGACTGTTTTGAACAATTTATCAGGACTTGACCAGCTAACAACCATTGGCGGAGCACTTGAGATCTATAATCATTATTCCCTGATCACTTTGGCAGGATTGGAAAGCCTGACTTCCATCGGAGGAGATCTGAAAATTGGTTATTATCCTTACGGAGGAAATCATTATTTAATCAGTATAGCAGAGCTATCCAATGTAACTTCCATCGGAGGTAATGTCGAAATTATTGAATGCGATGTCCTCCCTGATTTATCAGGTTTAGAAGGGTTAACTTCAATTCCCGGGGATTTGATAATTGGCCAGGATCAGATAGGAGGCAATGCTGTTCTAAACAGTTTGTCAGGGCTTGATAACGTGACTTCAATAGGAGGCAACATGAGGATAGAGTACAACGATTCTCTCACCACCACAACAGGACTTAATAATTTGACTTCCATCGGAGGTGACGTTTACCTCGCAGCTAATGATGTCCTGGCAAGCATATCTTCTCTGAGCAATTTGAATTCAATCGGAGGTGACTTGGAAATTGACGCCAATGATTCTCTGACAAGTTTATCGGGATTGAACAATTTGACTTCAGTTGGAGGTGGGGTGCATGTTGGAAATAACAATGCCCTTATGAATATAAATGCGCTCTCCGGATTGACAAGCATTGTGGATTATCTTGAAATTGATGATAACGATAACTTGACAAATTTGACAGGATTAGACAATATAACATCCATAGGAGGAAACTTAGCAGTTTTTTATAATGACTTGTTGGCCAGTTTAACAGCCCTGAGCAATCTAAGTTCAGTTGGGGGTAACCTTGAAATTGGGGGTAACACTGTCCTGACAAATTTTACCGGATTGGATAATGTGATTTCCATCGGAGGAGAGCTTGAAATTTCGGGCAACACTGTCATATCGGATATAACAGGATTGGGCAAGCTTACTTCAATAGGGGATGACCTCTATATTTTCTATAATCCTTTGTTGAGCAATTTAAATGGAATGGATAGTTTAACTTCTATTGGAGGATATCTTTGGATCAATAATAATTTGACTCTTGCAAGCTTAACAGGCTTGGAGAATATTGATGCCGGATCAATAGAGAACTTACACATCTGGAATAACGAATCTTTGTCTTTTTGCGCCGTTGAAAGCATTTGTAATTATCTGGCCAATCCGTCAGGTACCATTGAAATTCAGGGTAATGCCACAGGTTGCAACACTCAGGCAGAAGTGGAGGCCGCTTGTCAGGCGATAGGTATAGCAGATATCAATATCAATACTGAGTTTTCAATAGGCCCCAATCCTGCAACTGACAAATTATTTATCACAAGTAATAATGGCTTGAAAATAGAAACGGTAAATATTTACAACCAACTTGGACAAAAGGTGCTGCACATAAATGAAATAAGAGGAAATATCGACATTTCGACACTTGGCCAGGGAATCTATATTATAGACCTGTTCTCAGGCGAATTAAAAATTAGACAAAAGTTAATAATTGAAGAATAAAGCACAGCGTATAGCACGCAATATAAAAAAACTGATCAGAAAGTATTAAATATGAGCTTTTTAACATTAACTAAATAGCGCGGCAAACTGAAAGGGATTAAGTTTTAAAATGTCCAACTTTTTAAATTGCACCGCTTGATACCCATGCATCGATTGTGGCCTAATTACGCGTACTTTTTTTTGAACAAAACCAGCGCCTAAGTACCGGGCAAGCAAGAGGGGTTGGTCGGAGAGATACGCCAAAAGTCCCTTATTGAGCATTTTTTACTTTTCAGGTAAGCTCACTTACACAGTAAACACAACGGGATAATAGCTCCAAATCCTTAAAAATGGGCAAAAAAGTTTGTCGTGTGTCGTTTCAGGAAAATTTAATTTTACCTTTACTTTTTTAAGTTTACAGAATTTCCGGTAATAAGCTGAGGTACAGTATGGATGTGATGCCGAAATAACTGCCAGAGGTGAGTTTATACAGACATTAGCAACTATATTAAAGAAATTTGAAATGGAAAAAAATAATACAAACGTTAAATTTATTTCGATGAAAAATCTAACAATCTTTCTTTTTTGTATTGCAATTATTGGTTGCAATCAAACATCTACAAAATCAACTGATACATTACTGCAAAGTGAATCTGTTAATGTTGATTCGTTAACCAATGTGTTTTTGGCAGGTTGGAACAACCATGATTCTGCAGCAATTGTGAAAACGATTGCTGACAATGCAATTGTAATGAATGATTCGTTAATACATACAGGAGTAAAGGCAATCGTTCAAAATTGGATTAGTGGAGGAGTCAAAGTGCTAAGTAACATCCAAACAACTTCTTTAATAAAAGGAGTGAGTGAATCAATAGCCTATGATGGTGGGTCATACAGCCTTGATCTGACTCCTCCGGGTGGCCCTGTTCTTAAAGAAAAAGGAAATTACAGCCTTGTATGGAGTAAACAGCAAAATGGTGATTGGAAGTTAACGCTTGTTCATATTGAAGATATAACACGAATGCCTGACATTAAGTAAAAACGAGGTTCCACGATAAAAATCACAAGCTGCTAATAAATAGGATTCATCGTTGGGCGCTGCGCGCCGCTCAGAGTCCTATTTATTAGTGTTTCGTTGGTTATTTAATCAAATGGTTTAGTCCTTTAGGCAACGAACATATAAACTATTTGGCAATTCGTTGGCTCCTCTGCTCACATGGTCAGTATCACTATGCATCCCCCGTGACCAAGCATAGGTTGAATTGTATTTGGTCGAACTCCACCAACCACTGCCGCCGTTAATGTAATTGAATTTACCATTCATGGTTCGGTAGCCACCCGGAAGAGCAGTAAAACCGGATTCGTCTGTAGCTCCTTTATTTGGACTTTGCCAATGATCTGTTCCTGTTTCTTTCAGCTTGCCGCCTGCAACATCTTCACCTCCAAGATAAGCTGTTAGTTTTGACCACTCAGCATCATCCGGAACGTGCCAGCCGGTGGGGCAAAGTCGGTCTGTTTTTACTGCATAACCGTTATACAATGCTCCATATGTTTTTTTTATTGTTGAATCATTATTATACCAATAATATGCAGGGGTTGTTAAAGCTATTGAATCACGATTTGTCCATGCCGCATTATCTGTAACTAATGGTATTGCCTTGCCATCATTATACTTTGTGGTTTTCAGGTTTTCTGCCATCCATATCTGATTACCGATTGTTACAGTTTTATACACATTACCATTAATGTCATTAACCGTTTGTGCCTGAAGTAATGTCAGACTCAGTTCAAACAAGAGTACAACGATGATTCTACTTTTCATGTGTCACATTTTACAATTTTAAGGTTACTTCTTCACAATTTCCACCCTGCGATTGAGAGCTTTGCCTTCCTCTGTATCATTTGTTGTAACAGGGCATACAGGACCAACGCCATCACCTGTCAATCGGGTTGCTAAAATATTATACTTTGTTACCAGATAATTCTTAACTGATTCACCACGGCTTTTTGAAAGTTTTTGATTCATATCATAATTCCCCACGTTGTCGGTATGTCCAACGATGTAAACATATGCTCCAGGATTTTCCTTAAGATAGGTTGCAATTGAGCTTATCGCTTTCTCCGATTCAGGCTTGATATCAGATTTTCCGGTGTCAAAAAGGATACCATACAGGGCTATTTTCCCCTGCGAAGCTATACTCTCTTTTATATCCAATGCACTTACTTCCTGTTTCATCACATCAACTTCAATGGAGATGATGCCGTAATTATCCAAATCGGTGCTATTCGTGTTTGCATTCACATAAATCCATAATTCTTTGCCATTGTAAGTGGTTTTAAATACAGATCCGTCTGATTCTTTTACAACTTCCCCGCCTACGGCTTTGAGGGCATTTACATGGTTTTGAAGTATCTGAAGGCCAGAGACTACCCGGCTATTATCGTCTTTTTTGTGGAACCATACTTCCCGGTACACACCTTCTTTTTTTATTGCACTGGCACCTCTGTCAACTATAAATTCATAAGAGCCAAATTCAGCATATTTGCAATAATCGGTAAGATAAAAACCATCAAAAACGGTGAAAAATTTGAAGGTCTTTTCAAGACAATCAGGATTGTCATTCTGGGCTAAAGCATACTGGGAAACACTGATCATAATAAGTAAAAGGATTGCTTTTTTCATAATATTTCGATTTTGTTTCTATTTGTGCATGAATATTGTTTTTAATAAAACCAGGTTACATTATTTATTTTTTCCAATGAATGTCAACGAGAGTATAAACCCAACTCTGGAAGCTCTCTATTTAGCATTATTATTTTTAACCTCATTACAGATAATAACCTACCCATTTTCAATCGTTTATAATTAGTCAAATCGGTTTCTTTCTCCTTCTTGTAACTGGATCATCGGGTGTTTGGTGGGGTAAATCTAGGAATTAATTGTATTGGTTTGATTTTTAGGGTCAATCTTTTGGGGATTTATTTTTGGGCGGTGGGCAGTTATGGAGATTGATCCTACTTCTAAAACCTGTCTGCCGTGAAACGCAGCCGGAGAGGCAATTATAACCTGGGAAAAGAGTTGATTGTGCGACACTGACGCAAGCTTGTTACCGCTACGCTCAAACTGGGATGAGTTAGGTGTGTAGTCTTTTATTTCGTGTTGTGTTCAGTTTTAATATTTTTATCAATATAATCCTCATAGAGCTCCAGTAATTGATATTCAGTATTTAAAACATTCTGTAAATGCAAGATGACCACCGTTTTAATTTCTTTAGAATTGCCAAGGGTATTAGAATAAGTAAATTCAGCAAGTTTTTCTAATTTAGTATCAATGACCCCTGATAAGATATTCATTTGGATAAGTGTTGACATCATTTCAAAATCAATGGAATTAATCTGGTTTCTTTCATAAAACTCCAATCCTGCATTGCTCAATGTGGCAAATTGTAAGCCACTTGATTTTTTGAATAGGTCGACAATTGAGGTTGGAGCGTCTCTATATATAGTCAGTGTGTCTAGTAAATTATTTTGTTTCTTAATTACTCCTTTTAAACCGGAATAGTTTGCTTTAACTTCATTATTTATGGTTTTAACTGATGCAATGTGATACTTTCGTTCTTGATTGCTTTCTGTAAGATTGCTTAAAAATAATGCAATCAAAACACCAGCAGTAACTATTGTAAGCTCCATAAGATAGGACTTAATTTTTTCCATAATTGAATTTGTTTTCATAGTACTAAATAACAGTAAAAATAATCAAAATATTTTTCTAAACGTTAATTCATATATCTCTATAAACTTTTTGATATAATGCACTTGGTTATTGAATTTGCATCTCCTGTTAAATTACACATCGTTTGGAGGTATGATACCTTGGGGCTTGCGGGCGTTGTTACTGTCTGCCGTTACAAAAGCTAGTGCCGGGCAGAAGCTTTCATGTAACCACCTAATCTCCAAAATATTATACATGATGTTGAACTAAATCCGCCTCCGGCGGATAGCCTTTTTTAAAGTGAATACTCCACTCTGCATCAGTTTACTTAAAATGTCCTGGATAAAAGTAAGCTTTAATTCTCAAAAGTGGTTTTTTTATTTTACAAAAAGATCAAAATTATCAGAACGGATTATTTATCTTTATCTACCAATTCTTGTAAAGACACCATTTTAGGGTATGGAGTGGTATTTATGGTCACGCGTTACGCTTTCGCTAAACGCGCGCCAGTGATGGGGGTTATATACTCTGGTAATTTCTTTTTAAGTATGATATATGTATCTATTTTCACCCACTTTTCACCATCTTTTGTCTTAAAACCACATTTCCATTTTGTTCTAAACGAAACAGGTAAAAGCCGGGCTTCAAAAATTCGAGGCCGGGTATATATGAATCCAACGCGTTATTTTCATAGATTAAATCTCCTTGCACGTTGAATATCTTTAACGTGAAGTTGTTCCAGTCATTGTTGTGCCCGATGATTTCTATCCGGTCACGAAATGGATTGGGCACTATCCGGGCAACTACGGATTGTATATCTGTTTGTAAATCGGTGTATTCAAACGAGACAGTATTCGACAGGCTTGAATATTCAGGGTAATCCACCAGAGCCTGGTAATCTCCTGATTCGACAGGAATACAGTATTGAGTGTTGACCAATGGGTTTAGTAATCCACCAAGATACCATTGATAGTTTAATCCGTGAGTCGAACGTAGTGTATCGTTGATCAGGGATAAGGTTGTTCTTGGTTGGCAGAATATTTCATGTAAATTCATTTGTGAATTGGGCTGAACGTACGATGTGTCAATGGAATAGTTTTCCATATCGATCACGCAAAATTTAGGTTGGTTGTCGGCGGCAATATAAGGCACTATATATTTCTTGTTGTTTTGATCATAAACCGATTGTTGCTCATTGAGCTCGGATTTATAATCGGGAATTGTAACCAACTCGGTGACTTTAAATCCGTAAGGGTCGAAATTATAAACTGTTCCGCTAAACTTACCGTATTGTTTTCCTGACGCATAGTCGACGGCCAATGAAAAGAGCACTCTGCTGGCTTGCTTTTTACTTTTCAAGACACCTGTAAATGCGTCAATTACAAAGCAATAGGACTCATTATTCTGTACAGCAAAAAATACAAAAGTGTTATCGGCGGGATTGTAGCTGCGTGGACTTCCCCAATAATGGCCGTCAATGTGTTCGATATCGTTGATCTTGGATTCAATCCCTGTTTCTAAATCCACTTTCCACATAGCACTGTCCACACGGTAGATAATTGAATTATTCAAAAAATTGTATTCCATATCCTGACTCCAAAAATGTTTATCATAAGAAACGATTTCTAAGGTGTTAAGATCGATCTCTTGCAGAAAACCACTTTGCCCAAACAATAACCCACTCAAAAACATCCTCCCGTTAAACGGATCAATACAACAACCAAAATCGGCAATGTATTGTTCGCCCAAATAGGAAACAGTATCGAATTGAGTAGTGGAATAGTTTAGTCTGACTAAATAGGCCGGAGTATAGGCCCCTTCGTCCACAACGCCATAAATCCAGGTGGATTGCGCTGACAAAGCCATGGGGAATATCATCGAAATGAGGGTAAAAAGTTGAACGATTCCGTTAAATAGCTTATTTTTATTCATGGCTTGTATAGTATTAATGACTTCTAATCAGCTGAATACATGATTTCATTCTCATCTTCGTACTGTAACAGATATTCGTTCATTTTTTTAAACAATTCGCGCTGCGCCCAATTGGAGCTTTTTCCTCCCTTTTGCATTTGCAGGTCGAAAAAATCAGCACCAAAGGCGTTGCTTGAAACAAAGCCGGTAACAGCAATGTATAATTTCCCCGATTTGTCCTTGGCAGAATAAAACTTTAAGCGAGCCGAATACTGTCCCATCATCATATCGTAAAGAGAGACCAAAGCAGTGTTGATGGTATCTCCGCTAATGGAATTATTCGACATTAGTTTTGGCTTATCATTTGTCTGATTCAGCTGAAATGATTTTTCGCCTTTTTTTCCTAAAACGGGACTCTCTTTCTGCTTATTTATAGTATAAACATGAAATCCTTTTCCATCCAGGTAGCTGGTAAACCTTTCTTTTGCCTGCTCCATGGTGGAGTCACCTACAAATACTATGATGGTATTCGCCTGCTTAAACTCTTTTTTCTCAAAACTCTGTGCATTTATATTGTTGAATGCGAATATGATGAGAAGCAAATAGAGCGAATTAACAGAGTGTTTCATTTATGTAAAATTAATCTTTTATTGATACCTGCCGAGATAGTTATAATTTCTGTCGGTATTTTAAAGTTAGATCATCCATTTTTTAGCTTATCGGTGCATATGATGTAATTGTTTCCAAATTATTCTCATGTTTTCTTTACAATCCAGGTCTTTGACAAGCTGTCATGTGCACCGATATCTAATCCAAAAAGATAGGAATAAGCGTCAAATGGGTTAAGTCGCAATATTGTTCGGACTAAAATTCTTAAAGTTCCGGGCTTTGATTTATGGGAATCTACCACCATGGCTTTCGTAATCATTTTCCCCACTGTCTGACCTGTTATCGATTCCATAGTAAAATAGTATAACAGAAATACTATCAGCATGATAATTCTTTCATCCAAAGGAATTCTCACAACTTCCAATATTCGCACGATGATCAAAATAATCATCATATCGACAATAAAGTGTACTAATCTGATTCCTTTGTTAACGGGTTTCATTTTTCAGCTTTTTGATTGGTTTTGTTCTTTTACTCAATAAAAATCTATCGCTACTGCATAATAATTTTTCTTACAAAACTAATGTCACCCACTTTAAAAACCAAAACAAAAATGCCCTGTTGCTTGTCATGAAACGAAAAAACATGTTGAATCTGTTGTGCTTTGCCTTGTGAATGATATGAATCAACTTTTTTACCATAAACGGTGTACAGATCGATGGTCACTTCCTCAGGTTGGTTCCATACGGCGTTTACTGTAACATATTCTGTTACCGGGTTGGGGAAGATATTTAATGCAAGGGATTGAGCATGGTTTTGATCAGCAGGTATGCTTACAACCGTATTTTCAAATGCCCCGATATCGGCAATTCCTTCCCGCAATGCACCCGTAAAATCAATGGTTGCGCTTAGTTCAGAGTGGCCGGCATTGATAGCAGGTGAGGTTGCCAAAGGCATCTGGTTATAATAAGAAGTGGCCATTGCGATTAGCGAAATAAACAAGCTCAGAACAGAAAACAATAGGATAAATACAGAATTTCTCATAAGCCGTTTTAAAACAAGTTGCTAATATACTGTTTTTGGGCTGACTTAACGGGCGTGCATATGCTTTGTGGCGGACTTCAAAAGAAAAATCTTTCTGCCCACCATGATTTATATTTCATGCCTCCTGCCTCCGTTCCTCCGGTAGATTCACCTACCGTAGGTAGATTCACCTACCGTAGGCAGGTAAACCGGCAGACAAGTGGAACTAAAATACTCATTCCTGCCTACCGCCTGCCCGGTAGGCAGGGCAGGCAGGTTCATAACGTAACCCGTCATAAAGTATTATGCATCTTTGTTGGCGGTTCGTTGTTTTATGTCCTATATTTTTGTCCATTTTTTAATCATTTTCTTCGTAGTAATATGAGTAGTCAATACCTTTCATAAACATTTCTCGATCATTTATTTTAGTTGTGAGTGCATTTTCCAAAAGTGTTTTCAAAACACCACTTTTTGTTGGACTCAACATCATTGAGTTCATATAATCCTGTTTGCTTATTTTACTCCAATCTACACATTTTTTGAGATTCTTTTTTAGCATTAAATCCAGCCATATTCTCGCACTTCTACCATTACCCTCCATAAAAGGGTGAGCGATATTCATTTCCACATATTTATCGACAATTTCCTCAAATGTGGTTTCTGGCATTGATTCTATTTGCTTTAATGTGTCCCCTAAAAAGTGTGATACGGCAAACTGAAAGCCTCCTTTAGCTATGTTTTTTTGTCTAATTTGTCCTGCAAAATCATACAATCCACCAAATAAATAACCGTGTATTTGTTGCAATCCTTTAGTTGTACCAACTTCAATGCTATTTATAAATGAACTTTCAAATAAAGCATAAGCTTTTGTTTTGCTTTTTACGTCAATGCTTTCATCGCTGTTTGTAAACCATTCTATAAATCGGTTGGCCTTTTTACTCGGAAATTCTTTCCCTAAAGCAATTATACCATCAAAATCCAACATGTCAGTTAAATATCTTTTACCATCATTTGCTAAAAGTTTCAGTTGGGTAGTAGCACTAACCAACTCATTATTTTCCTTCTTCAATTTGGCTTTAAGATATTTCCAGTAGTTTCGGGTTTTAGTGTAGTCATCCTGGTCATTAAGAACAGTAATAATATCCAATACGCTAAACCACCACTTGTCATTTATCTCATCCCAAACCGCACGCACTTCACGGTCATCAAAAAAACGTATGGATATTTTTTCCTTATTCATATTTAAACTTCATATAGGCTGTAATTTCCAGTCCAAAGTTAAATTATTTTTTAATTTGTTATAGTTGTCCGACTGCTTTGTTCAATGACCGCCAACGGGCATGCATATGCTTTATGTCGGACTTTAAAAGAAAAATCTTTCTGTCCACGATGATTTATATTTCATGCCTCCTCCCTCCGTGCCTCCATACCTTCGGCAGGTAAATCGGCAGGTTCACCTACCGGAGGTAGGTAAACCGGCAGACAAGTGGAACTAAAGTATTCATATTCATAACGTAACCTCCATGCACCATACACATCTTTGTTAGGCATAGTGCTTTAATCTACAATAATTAACTTATCTTCTCCAATTTTTTCATTCTTTGAAAATAATTCGATAAAATAAATGCCATGTCTAAGTTTTGAAATGTCAATATTATTAAAACCGTTTGTTATGACAAATACTTGTTGGCCAAATTCATTATAAATGATTGCCTTACTTAGGCCTGTGATACGTTGTGTATTAATTGCGACAGTCTTTTTTGCCGGATTGGGATATAGTGCAAACAAGGGCTCATTAACTATTTTTAATATTCCTAGATTCAGGCAAGCCACCTCTATTTCTTCTTGTGTGTCACATCCTGTTGCATTATCATATATTTCTATTGTTCCAGTTGGAGAAGACAGGTAATCACAAATGCTTTTTACTTCACATGAAGATAATTTGTTGTTGTCGTAAATAAATAAGCTGTCAATTGTTGCCGGTTCAATGTTATCTAATCCAGTTAAGCTGGTAAGTGAGAAATTTGAATGAATATTAAGATATCCTCCAATAGAATTAACATTAGACAATGCAGACAAGTTAGCCAATGAGTCATTTGAATATATTTTAACGAATTCTCCAATACTTGCTATATTATTTAATCCTTCTAAATTGTTTAAAAGAGTATTTGAATTAACCCAAAGATAACCGGGAATATGTGTAACATTGCTTAAAGATGATATATCTGTTAATTTAAAATTTCTATATATATTGAGATCTGTCCCGACTGAAACAAGGTTCTCAAGTCCCGATAAACTTGTTATGGAATGGCCACTGATGTTAAGATCTGCACCAACATGAGTCAGGTGTTCAAGTGCCTGGATGTTTTCAAGACTATCATTTCCATATAAATCGAGGGTGGCGGCGACCGTCGTTAAATTATTTAACCCATCCAAATTATGTAAAGATTGATTAAAACTGATTAAAAGTTCATCACCTATTGAAGTTAAGTTCTCAAGTCCGGTAAAATTTAATAGTGAAATATTATTACTAACCTGAAGCGTCCCTCCAATTGAAGTCAAATTTTCAAGTCCGGTAAAACTGGTAAGGTTTTGGTTTGATTGTACATCAAGTATACCTTCAATTAGAATCAAATCTTCCAGACCTGACATATTTGTCAAGGATGAGTTATAGTAAATGTAAACATCACCTATAATATACAAACTATAAATACCATCAAAACTATTAAATATCGAGTTGCTATAAATACTGAAGGATCCGTTTACCAATGATAGATTTCCAAGTCCAAATAGATTGGTTATTGAATTGTTTGTAAGGATATAGAGGCCTCCTTCAATGGTGGTAAGGTTATCCAAACCGCTAAATGTATTAAGATTACTGTTATCAGAAATCCACAAATTTCCACCAATAGTTATCAGGTTATTCAGTCCAGTTAAATTTATTAGTCCATTACAACCTTTAATATCTAGATTTCCACCAATCTGAGTCAGAATATTTAAACCACTTAAATTCGAAATACTATTTCCACTAATTTCAACATTTCCTTCTATTTCAGTACAGTCTGGATGGTCATTTTGAAAATTATCAATCGCAGATTGATTGTAAAAAGTAATGCCATCAGGCAAACATGATTGTGAAAACAGTGTTGACGTAGCTATCAAAAGAATGGTGACGAGGTAAATTAATTTTCTCATTTAGTTTTAGTAATGTTGTTATTTTTTTGTGCATTATGTCTAACGGGCGAGCTTATGCTTTATGTCGGATTTAAAAAACAAATCTTTCTGTCCACGATGATTTATATTTGAAACTAAAATACTCATTTTCATAACGTAACCCGCCATAAAGTATTATGCATTGTTAGGTGCTTTAATTTATTCTTTCATAATTTACTTCAGTATTCTCATTCTCTGTTCCAACGAACAACTTACCGGATATTATTTTAAGTTCATTTCTAAGTATTCTGTCATCTAATACACCTACTTTAATAAATGAAATTTTTCCGTGTTTTCTATCAATTTTGAAGTCTTTAATTTTAAAATATAAAATATTATTTACATAATATTCATTTTTGTTTTTTATAATGACTTCTTCAGTGCCAAATGATCTTTTCCCATCAGTATTATCCACATAGAAATTATTCCATTTACCAACAAATATTTTCTCAGGAGTAATAGTTTCCTCTTCTTTAATGTATTTCGAATTAATTATTTTCCTAATGCTATTACAAAATACTCCAAGTGCGGCTTTTATATTTCCATCTTGTCTGTCAGTCCTATATTTCCCAGCTGTTGTCCCAATTAAATCTGTAGGCAAATGAAAGTTGCTTATTCCATGTGGCATGACATAAAACACCTTTTCCTTTCCCATTTTTCCAATAAATAATCCCATCTCAAAAATGATATTATCTCGAGCTATTTGAAAATTTTCCCCACGTATTATTATTTCATCATTTGAATTAAAAACAAATATTGCGTAGTCAAATTGGTTTATTGCAGTAATAAGACTAGTCAATGTAGTCTCTGTAAGTTGGAAAATGTCCTGATCCCATACAGTCACATCAGCAACTTTTTCAAGGTTGTCTTGTATTGCGTATGCTACATCAAGGTCTTCTGATGATGAGCCTACAAAAATTCTTGGAAATGTTGTATCCATTGTTTTTATTTTTATTTTTTATTGCACCTAACGAGTGGATAAACTCACCTCTAGCAGTTATTTATCTATTACCCTTTTTTTTAACCTCTTTATAATTAATAACCTGCCCATTTTCAATCGTTTATAATGAATCAAATCGGTTTCTTTCTACTTCATTGTAATTGGATCATCGGGTGTTTGGTGGGGTAAATCTAGGAATTAATTGTATTGGTTTGATTTTTAGGGTCAATCTTTTGGTGATTTATTTTTGGGCGTTGTTGAGTTATGGAGATTGATTCCGCTTCTAAAACCTTTCCGCCGTGAAACGCGGCCGGCAAGGCAAGTATAACCTGGGAAAAGAGTTGTTCGTGCGCGCCTGTCGCATGCTTGTTACCGCAACTCAAACTGCGATGAGTTAGTGGTAGGCATCCCTGCCTAAAGGGCGGCAGATTTACCTACCGATTTATCTGTCGTAGGCATGAAGGTAGGCAAGCTCGTTATCGCTATGCTCAAACGAGGATGAGTTAGGGACTCAAATAACCACCTCTCCCCCAATGTTTTATGCCGGCATATTAGGGTTGAATATTATTAAATAATTATTTTACATACATAATAATCGTTTGAACCAAAGAATTTCCAAGAGCACTTGATACGATATTGACCCGATCTTCGTCACTTGGAGGATTTTGCTCAAGTTGGCTACATAAATGTCGGCTTTCATTACTTAAGGCTTTCTCATCACCACTAAAGGTAGCCCATTGAGAAACAAAAGAATAATCCTTTTTAAAGGAGTCTCCTGTTACCATTTTTGCGGTTTGCACATCAATTATCTTGTAGCTTCCATTTATTGAAGCACTTGCGCCTTTCTTATATTCAGTAACGTTTGCGTAAACCTTATAATTACCTTCTTTTGCATAAATTGTATTTTCATTTTTATATGATTTATTTGTTGTCGGTGTCTGCGAAGAAGAAATTTGTGTTATTTGACCAATTATTAATTCGTTAACGCCCAAAATCTTTCCGACTTCAATTGCTGAGTTTTCACTAATTAATCCACTCAAGCCCAATTTTTGCTCTTCGATTACCTGTTGAAGTTGGTCTCTTGAAATAATTTCTGTAAATTCCATTGCTGATGGATTCTTTAATAAATTAGTAATGATTTGGTCTGTTATCATTTCACCAATAGCTCCATATTGATTTTTACCACTCTTATTTTCAAATGGTATTATTGCGACTCTTTTTGTTCCGAGTTTTCTTGCTTGTTCATATAGGTATGAGGCGTCTTTATAATTAGGAACAAAACTCATAGCTTTTGCAAATTCCTTTGCGGCAGACTTGCTATTTTCGATATCCACTAATTTTGACAAATTCAATCCAGATTGATAATGTTGTTCTGCCGCTAGTTCTTTATTTTTAATTAGTTCATTTTTAGCTTCACTAAATTCAGTATTGTAATTTTTAATTTCAAATGTGACTGGGTCTCCCTTTTTAGGTTTAACTACAGGTAAATTCAATAAATTGTCACTTATTTTTATTAGGGTATTGTAACGATTAATAATTTCCTGACATTGATCAACAGTATAATCTCCAGAGAAACTAGCAGTTGATTCTTTCAGTTGAGCGATTTTACTTTCATTAGTTCTTATAGCTGTTGGTAAGGCCAATTGAAGTGCCTCTATTGCTCTTCCAAATGACGGATCTTGCATAAGTGCATTAATCGCTAAAAAAACAGCATCATCAAATTTTTGTGATTCGTAAGCTTTTTCTGAATCTCTTGTTAGTTGGCGGTGTTGGGCGTAGGTAACACTTACAGAAAATAGAATTGTTACGATAATGATTAGATTGATTTTTTGAGTAAAGCTTTTCATGGTTAATTTATTTTAAGTAAAACAATTTAAATTATATGATAACATTTCTAGTCAGTTAGGAACTGCCAGTGTATGTGTTCATTTGTTCATGATTGTGTTTTCTCAAAGGTTGTTTTTTACAAATTGCCCATAACATCCGCATACAGCCATTTGTCACTATGCTTATTATATAAGCTTTGTTGTTAATATTCCCTTCAGTATTCATTTAATCCCATTATCACTAAATTACACAATTCTAACCGTTTATAATTAGTCAAATCGGTTTCTTTCTTCCTCTTGTAATTGGAGCATCGGGTGTTTGGTGGCGTAAATCTAGGAATTAATTGTATTGGTTTGATTTTTAGGGTCAATCTTTTGGTGATTTATTTTTGGGCGGTGGGGAGTTATGGAGACTGATTCCACTTCTAAAACCTTTCCGCCGTGAAACGCGGCCGGCAAGGCAAGTATAACCTGGGAAAAGAGTTGATCGTGCACCCCTGTCGCATGCTTGTTATCGCTACGCTCAAACTGGGATGAGTCAGGTGGTTTGTTAAATGTTAAAACAATAAATTCTAGCACTACCTGCCCTGTGTTTTTTTATTGCGTGTTACCTGCTATCGGCTGGTTCAATCCATTCAAAGTCCTGTTTATTAGCCTAAGGTAGATTATTTTTAATAGCGTCATAAAATAGGTTTAAGTTGAGATGTATTTCAAATATTTGATAGCAAGTAAAACAATAAAAAAATACCGCCTACTATTATTATAAAGGTTATCAACAGCGACAACATTGAGGAGGAAACAAAGTAATTGTTTTTTAGTTGCCTGTGATTCTTTTTGTATTGCAGAAAAGCCAGGAAAGCCATGATCACACCAATCGCAACCATAATTATCCCAATATTTGCCGAATATCCTTTTGTTGGCAAACCCGATGTTTCTAAAAGTAATGAGAGTTGTTTTAAGAATAAGCTGAACTTCACTATTACGAAGCCGAAGCCCATCAAAGCAATACTTGTTCGTATCCAGGCAAGAAAAGTTCTTTCATTGGCAAGAAATTCCCTGGATCTTTCAATTGAGTTTTTTTCTTTGAAATCTGTCATTAATTTCTGATTTTAATTTTTTTAGTATGTTGTCAGTCTATTTCTGCAACGGGAAGCATATGCTTTGTGGCAGACAAGTTCATAACGTAACCCGCCATAAAGTATATGCATTATAAGCGTCTGTGCTTAATTATCGTTTAGTTAATAATTCAAATAATTCTTCATTAATGTAAAAGTTTCCCGTTCCTAACTTATCTTTTCTTAACATTCCATCATCCGACAATTTATTTAGATAATTTGCAGCAGTTAGTCTTGATACCCCTAAATCATTGACAATAAATTCAATCTTTGTGTATGGGTGTTTAAATAAATTATTCAATAAATCCTGACTATAAAACTTGTAATTGTCTCTTAGCCGGTGTTTGTAATCAAGCATTAAATCCTTTATTTTTTTTATGAGTTCGATGGTTTCTTTAGCCGTTTCTTCAACCCCCTTTATCATAAACAGAATCCAATCCTCCCATAAGTTTTCATCTCTTGCTTGTTGTAGAAACTTATAATATTGAGACTTGTGCTTAATGATATAATTACTCAAATATAAAATCGGTAGATTTTGCAGCTTCTCCATAATCAAGTAAAGAATATTAATGATTCTGCCTGTTCGCCCATTTCCGTCATAAAAAGGATGAATGCTTTCAAATTGAAAATGAATTATCGCCATTTTTATCAATGGGTCACAATCCTGCAAAGTGGAGTCATTTATGTACTTTTCAAGGTTTGCCATTAACCTCATTATTTCTTCATAATTCTGAGGTGAAGTGTATATTGTTTCTCCAGTTGCAGCATTCTTTAAAGCCGTTCCTGGTAATTTTCTAAAGCCGGCATTATTGTCTTCCAGTACTTCCTGGATTTGCAGAATAGTTTTATTTGTCAACAATCCATATTTTGTAATAAGTTCAAAACCTTTTTTCAGGGCCGATATGTAATTTTGAACTTCTTTAGCCTCAAGTGATTTAAAAGCATCCAAATTCAATCCTGACTTATACAATTCATCATGGGTTGTGATAATATTTTCAATAGCAGAACTGTCCTTTGCTTCTTGAAGACCTAGTGTATTTATCAATATGTTTTGACTGGGAATTGTCGAAGCAATCCCTTTTAACTCAGCTAACGCTGCATGTGCCACTGGCAAAGCCTTTAAAATCTTTTTGGTTTCTACGTCAATATTTAACGGAAGCTCTTTTAATCCCCAATTAGTCATGTGGAAAGATTATTAAACAATCTATACAAAGATAGTTTCTTTTGTAAAGAAATCGACATAATCGTAATACTTCGGCCTCCTGCATATAATTGATCAGTCCCCAGGATGCTCCAACATTTTTACCGGATTGTTGGAAAAATCTGGATTGACTTCAGAATGGTTCCGTTATTTTTAGAAGTCTACAGCTTTTTACAAGAAAAGTTGGATTTACCTGGAGTCTTTTTCTGCCTTCCAGTTGTGGGGGAGCAGTTCTGCCAGATCCTTGCTGTAATCATTGTTGTAATAGGGCAGTCTGGTGAGTACATCTTGAAGCCATTGCTGCGGATCAACACCACATGCCGTGCAGGTTCCCAACAAGGAATAAACCACCGCAGCATTCTCTGCCGCATCATGGTTGCCACAGAACATGTAATTCTTCCTGCCGATGGCCAGCGGACGAATGGTGTTTTCAATCAGGTTATTATCGATCCTGTAACGGCCATCCAGGTGGTAGCGGGACAATCGGTGGAACAGGTTATAGGTATATGATACCGCCCTATACATCCTGCCTTTGGGGATCGTCTTCGGATAATATGCGTAAAGCCATTTCTCAAAGGCTGTCAGGATAGGATAAGCCAGGCGTTTGCGCAGATCAGCCCGTTGTTCAGCATCCAAACCCTGGTCATCAGCCATTGACTCTACCTGATAAATCATGCCGATTTGTTCCAAAGCATATTGGGCACCCTTGGTATCTTCTTTCAGCGCTTCGGTAAATTTACGGCGGGCATGTGCCCAGCAGCCAAGCAACAATACTCCTTTCTTGCGTTCGTAAATATTATAAACGTCATACCCATCGGTTTGTATAGCTCCTTTAAAATTTTGCAACAGTGGAATAATCACTTTTTGTGCCCGCGACCCACGGTCGTAATGGAAGAAGACCAGATTCTCCATCACCGCCCGGATTACCCAAAGGTATGCTTTGACTGTTCCCTGCTTTTTGTCACTTATTACCGGGACTGTACTTTCATCGACCTGGATATAGTCTGTTGAGAGCACAATATCCCTTAGTCGGTAGTACAAGGCCCTAAGCAGGTCAACGCTGGCGGCAAACCACCCATTGACTGTTGAAGCGGGCAACAAGAGGCCGGATTGCTCCAACATTTTGATCATCCTGTGAAAAGGAATGTGGTAATGGTATTTACCAACGATCATCCAGGTGAGCAAACTTGCACCTGCATTGCTTCTTGACAAAGTCATCAGGGGAAGTGATGCAATAACAACCGCTTTTTGTCCTTGTTGGGATTCACCTTCTTCATTGGCTAACTGAAGGCTGTTTTTTAAAACATACTTCGGGCGGATGATCTGGCGGACATAAAGCTCACCAGGTTTAATTTCCAATACTTCGGTAACTTCTTCTCCAATGCGAATATAATTCTCGTCGATGCCTTCGGGTTCGATAATCTCTTGTTCCCTGCGCAGATGTTCGGGCAAAGGCAACCGGACAGGTTTATTCTTTTTTACAACCTTTTTCTTTTGGTAGGTGATGATCTCTTGCTGGGCTTCTTCAATAAGGGTCTGTTCTTCTTCAATCACATCCAGTCCATCAAAGTCGATCTTGCGCTGGTTGGGATCCTGGGGGATAAATCGTTCGCTGTTTGGCTTCCAGAGTTTACGCCGTAACCAAGCCAACTGATCTGTCAGATGCTTGATCTTTTCATCCTGCTGACGGATCTTCTCCTCGTATTGCTGATTCTTATTTAATGCCTGTTCAAGTGCACCCTGATCCGCCCGACGGTATTTTTCCAGTTCCAGATATAACTCGTCACGCTCTTGTAAAAGTGATGATATGAAGGTGTCGTTTTCAGGCATAAAACAGTACAATATCCCTTTGATTTATGGGATAAAAGTACAAAAAATATTCCATTCACACGACGAAAAACCTCAATAAAATCAAGGGTTTTAACACTTTTTTTGCAACTTTTTTCGTTTCTGTGCAACCTGTTGGATCATCATGATCAGCTCTTTCCAATCAAGGGTTAACGAGTGGGTATTTTCGTCTGTAAATGGCAGTTTAAACCTTCCGCTGTCCAGTTTTTTGTGATAGATCACCATGCCCCCGTATTCCATATGAAGTATTTTCATAATGGTCAGCTTGCGGTTTACAAAAATGAATACTTCACCGCTTAATACATTGCGGTGCATCGAAGAAGTCACGATTCCGCTCAGGGTGTAAAAACTCTTGCGCATATCAACGGGAGCAGGATACAAGTAGTAGCGCAGGGATTGATGCAGATGAAACATGACTCCTTAACCAAACAGTTGCACAAGCACCCTGAGCTCAGCCAAGGCAATATCTTTTCGTACACGAAGAACAACTCCGTTGGGATAAACCACCTCGAACCAATGGTCGCTTCCGGGTGCAAATCCCACGGAACCGGATGTATGACTTGGTTTGTGATGCGTCTGTGCTAACCGGGGTTGTTGATTGTTGATGATTAAGGGAATGAAATCATTTTTACCAGACTGATCCCTCAACTTTTTGATCCAATAATAGAAAGTCGATACAGCAATACCTTCGTTGGAACAAAATTCTTTTACACTAAAACCAGATGCCTCTTGCTGCCTGATAAGTTCAAAATATTTGTCGCTCTTGTGCATGATTTTTTTGGGCGCAAGATAGATTGATCTTGAAATCTGGTCAAGATGTAGGAGGCCGAAGGTTTACACATAATCTATACATTTAATATCGATATGTCTAGAAATCGCGATTTTTCATGCAGACTGTTCTCTCTTGGTGCATTGGCGGTAACGTTTGAGTGTAGAAGCAGTAAGGGATTGCGGGCTACTTTCCTGTCTGCCGCCACTGAATTTTGAGCGGGGCAGAATGCTTGAAATACCACTGAAACCCTTATTTCTGCTACACTTTGTTACCAACAGGGCGTTTTTGACTGTCAATGGTTTGAGATGTGTTTTCAATTTAGTCATTGTTACTCAGTCCTTAAAAGATTTAGTTTTTTTAGTGTCGGCAGAGGTAGCGTCGGAAAACAGACAAGCTCTTTTGCAATTTTTGGTTTTTGCGTTGGCTTGTGCGAATTGCAAATGTGCTTGGCTGTGTGTTGTTGGCTTAAAATTCAATTCCAAGTCCTCCATATAAAAACTTTGGTTTAGTATAACCTTTAATAATATCATTACTACTAATTTGATATTTCAAAAAAGTGTTAATTGAACAATGAGATAGATTAACTTTTAATTTTACCCCTGGTGTAATATGTCCAAAACCTTCCCACCCATAAAAACCGAAATGATATGCACTCGAAAGAGTTGGATAAAACAGAGTCTTTATTTTTGCCAATATTAGTTTAAATGGTTTTCTTATTTCAAAATATAACCTGCTCCCTGAATCAATTTTCTTGCTCTTAAAGCAATAAGTATATAATAAGTCTGATTCAATAACACCTTTATACAAAAGTGACCCTTCCAGAATAAAGTTGCTCAAATCTGGAACAGGAAAAATATAGTTATGAGCACCTGCTTTAATATTCCAACTTCCTTTTAAAAAGTCAACAGCTAATTTATATTCGTATTCAATGCCATAATCAACTTCAGTAATTCTTTTGTCGGGAAAACCATAATTTAGCCAAAAATAGGTTGATAAGTTAGAGTAAGATATAAATGCTAAGGTTTGATTTGCTATGCCCTGGCCAACTTGGGTGCCTGATCTTGGGATATATTTTGAAACAGAATAATTTGAGCCACCAAACTCAAATTTGACGATGCTATCTTTTTCAAACTTATTTATTGAATCATTAGTTGTTACAACATTTTGCTGTGCATTAGTTTTATTGATAACGAACATCATGGTTAGTATGAATAACAACGTAAGTTTATCGCGCATTTCGAAGACCTAATAATTAAAAATATGAATCATAACATTTAACTTTTTAGATGAAAAGTTAAAAAATTGGGGAGAGTATTTGCAAATTTGACTACATGTGAGTTAAAATTCCAATTACTATTTATGAACAATTCTTCCCATTTCAGCTGAGTTGTATGGTAATTAATCCGATTTCTATAATCATTGATTAAAATATTGTAAGCTTCGTAAATAAGGTAGTTATTTATGAATTCTGTTTTTTCATTATCGCTAAGATTATTTGACATAAATGTATCATGAATTAGACCAGAATAAAAATAATAAGCAGAATTAGCCAAACTAACAAAATCTTTATCAGAAATATCATGGTTTGCTTCCAATTCGGAAATGAATACATTACTTGATATTGTTTTAAACTTATCTAGGACTTTAAACTTATGGAAATGCGGCAATTCATGTAGCACAGATGCTGCATGAACAATTGTGGTAGCTTTGTCTAAATTGAATGAATGAAAATCAACATCTTCAATTTTACTATTAATTAAACTTATTGAATTTAGGGTTGGGTATTTACAATGAATCATTTTATAAGTTTCTTCCAATAATACATTATCTTGCTCAATTAGAACAATATCTATTTTCTGGTTTAATTTAATGAAAACAGTTATCAGTTTTTCCAATAAAAAGCCATCTCCTGTACCAATATCAATTAACGTAGTAGGTACAATATCAGAATTGAATATAGCACCAAAAATTGTTTGGCAAATGAAATTATATTCCATTTGTGCTAAGTTGGTTTTAGGCCAAATATTAATGCATTCAGTAGTACTAGACATTAATGTTTGCTCTTTTTTTCCCAGATACGGAAGAAGGTATTTGTTAAGTATGTTCTTTTTTGATCCTTTAAGTATTTGAATAGCTTTTAACAATTGATTGTCTTTCAATAAAAGGAAGCAGTGAAGGAAAACACTAAAATCATCATCATTGAAATTCCAGTCATGATAATTTGACTTATGAGTTTGCAATAAAACAGGTCTTTTAATTTGAAACGTTGCTGCTGTTTCTTTATATGTATTTATTTTTGCTTCCATTTGCTAACTATAATATTTTAAGAACTCTTTACTTTTTGCCTCTTTGCATTCCTTTTCAAAAACCTTTGCGGGTAATTGTTCAATAATCCTACCATCTGAAATCATGCCAATTTGGTCAGCAAAATCTGTCGCGAATTTTAATAAATGAGTGACAAGTATAACAGACTGATTACTATTAATATGCTTGATTTCTTTAATCGCATCAATAACATTTCGGGTTGTCTTAGGGTCAAGCGCTGACGTTATTTCATCCAATAATAAGATCTTAGGTTTTAAAACCAAGGCTCTAGCGATACAAAGCCGTTGGGCTTGACCACCCGATAAACTCTCAGGGTAACGAAGAAGGACATCTTCAATATTAAGTTTTTTAGCAATATCATATGCAATATCCTTTGCCTCAGTTTTGCTTTTATTTAGTATTTTAATTAAACCGAGAGTAATATTTGTTAGGCAATTTAGATTGGGAAATAAGTTAAAATCTTGAAAAACGAATCCTATTTTTCTTCTTAGTTCATACGGTTCAAAAATGGGTTTTGAATCAGTAAAATAGATCTGGTCATAGTAGAATAATGAACCTTTATCGGGATATTCGAGTAAATTCAGGCATTTAAGAATAGTTGTTTTGCCAATACCACTTTCACCAATTAAAGCTATAATTTCCCCTTCGTGTAATGTCAAATTTAAATCTGACAGAACATTTTTATCTCCAAAACTTTTATGAAGATTTTCACATCTTAAGATTGTTGTTTTTTCTACCACTTTCTTTTAATCCATTTAGAATTTTCAAATTTCCTTGCAAAGTATGTAATCGGCAGAACCATTATAATATAAATTAATGCAACAATTATCCATGCCTCAAGAGATCTGAAATTTTGAGTAATTGAGGTTCTGGCTACAAATACGATTTCGGATGCACCAATAACTGATGCTAAACTAGACAACCTAATAATGCCGATAAAAAATGCAATTTCAGCAGGTAATATTTGTCTAATTATATCTGGTAATTTTATGTAATAAAGTATGGTTCTTTCAGTTAGACCAAGCGCCTTAGCGCCCATTATTGTTCTTCTTGAAACATTTAAAAAAGCAGAATGGACAATATCAGCGGTATATGCAGCTTGAGTAATACTCATTGCAATTATTGAAGAATATAAAGCATTGGGAGGAGATATACCAAAGATTTGCTTGAATGGGAAATAATACACAAAAAAAATCATTACCAACATTGGAATGGCTCTTATTGTATCGTTGAAAAGTAGAAATACTTTTTTTAAATATAGATTGTTTATTGAAATGCCAACTATAATACCTAATAAAGTGCCCACAATGAAAGAAGCAAATGATATATAGGGTCTGCTGATTTTCTAGCTCACCAAACCTACATATTTTCGCGATAAATGATCGGTCCTTGGCAGAAAATATTTTTTCAGGTAATATTTTAG
>MEOL01000025.1 GCA_001769215.1 Bacteroidetes bacterium GWF2_41_31 | reverse complement strand
AAAATTGACACCTCTAACAGCAATACCCCGACAATATTAGTCGCTAGAATAGCTTAACTAATTGACATTGGCCTGCCGGCAGGCAGGGAGGGGTAAAAGTGGCTGAAATCGTTCTATTACCTTTCTAGACCAGACTCATCAAATATTCCGGCGATTTTCGTTGTAAGCAGTCGTCATTCCATTTCAACCAGTGCTTGGTTTTTTGAAACCAGATCGCCCTTTTGTACATACAGTTTTTTGATGCTTCCGGCATAAGGAGCCTGTATCACATTGCGCATTTTCATGGCCTCCAGAATGAGCAACGTATCACCTTCCTTCACTTTCTTACCTTCTTTTATATACACATCCACGATAGTGCCCGGTATAAACGCGGTCATTATGTTAAGATTAGTTTCAACGTAGGGCGTCCTGTGTTTAAACTTTTCAGTTAATAAGGTTTTATATTTAACCCCATCAATATTAATGGAGCTGAACCTGATTTTCTTATCGTCGTTTTTATCCATGATTCAGCGGTTTAAAATGGAGGAATACCATGTTTTTTCATTGGCGTTTGCACTTTTTTCTCTTTGGAGATGTCGAGTGCATGCATAATAATCTTTCGTGTCTCATTCGGCTCGATCACGGCATCAATATATCCGTATGCAGCGGCCACGTAAGGGTTAGCGAATTTTTCCTTGTATTCTTTAACCTTCTGTTTGCGCATTTCTTCAGGATCTTTGGCTGTAGTGATCTCTTTTCGGAAGATGATGTTGGCAGCGCCCTCAGGGCCCATTACCGCTATTTCAGCGGTAGGCCATGCGAATACAAAGTCGGCTCGCAAGTGATGCGAACACATGGCAATATACCCACCACCATAAGCTTTACGTGTGATGAGTGTGATTTTAGGGACAGTAGCTTCCGAATAGGCATACAATACTTTTGCACCATGACGTATAACCCCGGCATGTTCCTGATCAACACCGGGTAAATATCCCGGAAGGTCGACCAAAGTAAATAATGGAATGTTGAATGCATCGCAGTAGCGGATAAACCGGGCTGCTTTATTTGATGAATCTACGTCCAGCACACCTGCCAGATAAAGGGGTTGGTTAGCAACAATACCAATGGTTTCGCCATTAATACGCGAAAAACCAATCACAATGTTTTTGGCGAAGAGTTCTTGTATTTCCAGAAAGTCGGAATCATCCACAATGGCTTTGATGACGTTTCGAACATCGTAAGGTTGTTTTGGATCAGCCGGCATGGCCTCTTCCATTTTATAGCGCTTTGTTTTAGGCGATTTCTTTGGAAATTTCTCTGCCTTGTTGATGTTGTTCCAGGGAATGAAACTGACCAGCTGCTTAATTTGATTGAAGCATTCTTCCTCACTTTCAGCATAAAAGTGCGCAACACCCGTCGTTTCGCAATGTACTTTTGCACCACCAAGGGCTTCCATCGAAATTTCTTCACCCAAAACAGTTTTAATCACCTCAGGTCCGGTGATAAACATCTTGGTTATTTTTTCAACTGTAAATACAAAGTCGGTAAGTGCCGGAGAATATACTGCTCCACCTGCGCATGGGCCGAGGATCACTGAAATTTGAGGAATAACGCCGGAAGCCAACGTATTACGGAAGAAAATTTCCCCGTAACCTGCCAGAGAGTTTACGCCCTCCTGTATACGTGCACCACCCGAATCGTTGATCCCGATTAAAGGAACTTTTAACTTCAGGGCATGGTCCATAATTTTGGTAATTTTTTTGGCATGCATCCATCCCAGCGAACCACCGGCTACTGTAAAGTCTTGTGCGTAAATACAAATTGGATGGCCGCTTAATGTACCTGTTCCTGTGATCACACCATCACCGGGGAGGTATTTTTTATCCATGTCAAAATCTTTCCCGGCATGTTCTACAAATAAATCGTATTCATAGAACGACTTGGGATCGAGCAAGGCAATGATCCTTTCACGGGCAGTGAGCTTTCCAATCGCTTTTTGCTTTTCGATTGCTTTTTCACCACCACCACTTAACGCATTTTTCATGCGCTTCTTTAGGTCGATTGATTTTTCTTTGATGCCCATAACTTATATTTTGGGGTTAACAAAAAAAGAGACAAGTCGTGCTTCAAAGCGTGGCATCTTTTCCGGTTAACTTATCTCTTATCATGCAAAAGTAGCTGAAATTACCAAAAAAGCAAGTATATTTTTCGCCTGGCTTTTGGATTAATCGAATTATCTTTGTCGCAATCGTTGTAAATGTGGAGAAATGAATGTTGAAAAATTACGGTTGTACTGTTTAAACCTGCCCGGCGTTACCGAAAGTTTCCCTTTTGATGAAACCACGCTCGTTTTTAAAGTCATGGGAAAAATGTTTGCCTTGATGAATTTAGAAGGTCAGTTGAGCATGAACCTGAAGTGCGATCCGGATGAAGCGATTGACTTACGCGAACGTTATTCCTACGTGTTGCCGGGTTACCATATGAATAAGGCACTGTGGAATACTGTAATGATCGATGAAATGACTCTTGAGCAATTGCTTCTCAAGTGGATTAACGACAGCTATGCCCTGGTCATCGAAAAGCTGCCCAAAAAGGACAGGGAAGCACTTGCCCGGTTATCAGAGAACTAATCCTTTAGGGCATCGTTTAGGGCTTTTGTGAGTACATTTTTGGTTTTAGCACCTACCAGTTTTGTAAAAGGCTTTCCGTTTTTAAATATGATAATGGTAGGGATACTTCTGATACCTAATTCTGAAGCTGTCCTCTTGTGTATATCAATATTTAATTTGGTGATGGTGGCTTTGTCGTGCATCAATTCTGCCACCTCATTAACGATGGGACCCTGAATTTTACAAGGCATACACCACGGAGCCCAAAAATCGACCAGTGTAACTCCTTTTTGGATGGTTTTCTTAAAGGTGGCATCGGTTAATTCAAGTAAATGGGCACTGTTGGGGGTTTGCTCCATGTTCTTGAGCAGTTTGTACTTTTTATAAAAGGCTGCTATCAGCAGGATTAATAAAATGGCGACAGGTATCCAAAAATAAAGGTTCATAGTAAGTGTTTATTAATTTGACTGATGCTATTCACAAGAGGTTGAATCCCATTGATTCGTGCCATCACTTCTCCCCGTTTGATCACGGGTAAATCAGGAATGTTGCTCACATGGAATTGGGCGCAAAGATAGGGGTATATGTTATATGGAAAAACGGGTATTTGTTATTTAGAGGTGTTTATTAATTAGGTGCTAAAAGTCAGAAAAACTGAATGATACAGACATGAAAATTTAAATATGACTAATCCTTTCTGAACACAACCCGCGTTATTCCCGCCCCACCCTGATCGATGGGTGCATCTCCAAAATGATCGATTTCATCAATGCTTTGCAGGTATTCCCGGATCATTTCACGTAAGATACCAAATCCTTTTCCATGCAGAATGTCGACCTCTCTCATGTTGAGAAGTATGGCGTCATCGATGTATTTATTTAATTCCGACCGGGCTTCATCGGCTCGCATGCCTCTCAAATCAATCGACATGCTGAAGTTGGCCACTTTCTGGTTCAGTTCGTTGATAATACTTTTATAACCGCTATTTCTTCTTACAATAAGTTTGGGTCTTGGAATGACTACCAGTTTTTTTGCAGATGTTTTTAACCTGACATCATTTACATTCAATATGGCGGTATTTCCTTTTAGCTCAACCAGTTCACCTTCTATTCCTGCATCTTGAATGCGCACATAATCACCCGTTTCCGGAGGACGGAGGTTTATTTCAGGAGGGATACCGGTATGTTTCGTTTTTCTTTTTTTACGATGGATGATTTCCGAAGACTGAACCGGCTTGTTTTTTAAAACCTCATCGGCGAGTTGTAATTTGGTATCTTCCAGAATCTCGCGCAACTGTCGGGTTTTTCCTTTATCCGCTTCGGCTTCCTTAATTTCCCTTATGGTTTTTTCGATGGCTTTATTAGAATTGCTGATGATATTGATCGCTTTTTCCTGTGCTTCCCTGATAATCAGTTTACTCGATTTTTGCAGCTCTTCGTACAACACCTCATATTTTTCAACCAGTATTTTCAGGTTTTCGTCTGTAAAATTTACTTGTTGTTGTTGTTTTTCCAATCTCAACTTATCAATCTCCAACTGTTGCAATTGTTCATCAAATTGCACATGTTTTCCACCGCTTTTATTTTTTGCCGCATTGAGTACATGATCAGGAAACCCGATTTTTCGGGCTATCTCGAAGGCAAATGAACTCCCGGGATGACCTGTTTGCAGAATAAAAAGTGGCTGCATCAGGTTCGAGTCGAACAACATGGCCCCGTTTACAAGACCCGGGGTGCGTTCGGCCAACAATTTAAGGTTCGTATAATGGGTGGTGATGACCCCGAAGGATCTTTTTCTGTTCAGGTCCTCCAGTGTAGCCTCGGCAATGGCACCACCCAGCTGTGGTTCGGTACCTGTACCAAATTCGTCGATCAGAATGAGGGTATCCCCGGTGGCATGTTTCATGAAGAACTTCATGTTCAGGAGATGCGAACTATAGGTGCTCAGGTCGTTTTCAAGCGATTGTTCATCGCCGATATCGATAAAAATCTGCTTAAAAAGCCGAAACTCACTATCGGGAGACGCTGAAACTGGAAATCCGCATTGCAGCATGTACTGAAGCAACCCGGTTGTTTTTAGGCAAACCGACTTTCCTCCAGCGTTGGGCCCTGAAATCACCAGTATTCGCTGGGAGTCATTTAATGCAAGGTCCAATGGAACGATGGACTTATTTTGCTCTTGATGAGAAAGAAAAAGAAGCGGATGGATGGCTTTTTTTAGTTCTATATTTTGATTCTGAGAAATGATGGGTCGCGATGCTTTTATTTTTATGGAGAACTGGGCTTTGGCCCGGATAAAGTCGATAACACCCAAAAACCAAATGGCATGGCTGATTTCCTGAATATGCGGACGCAACAAATCGGTATATCGAACAAGTATTTTAATGATTTCCCTTCGCTCATCGCCTTCCAGTTTTCGCAGGGTGTTGTTGATTTCAAATGAAGCAATGGCCTCAACAAAAACCGTTTGACCTGAGGCAGATTCATCATGAATGACCCCGCCAAGAGACCTTTTATCGGCGGCATGCAGCGGGATAACAGCCCGCCCATTTCTAATCGTGATATCACTGTTTTCGGGAACCCAACCTGCTTTTTTTGCCACATCAAACGCTTTTTTTGTTTCGCGCAATACCTGTCGTTGGTTTTGGGCAATTTCTTTTCTGATCACAGCCAGTTCGGGTGAGGCCTGATCTTTTATAATCGCTTTGTTGTCGATGATTTCATCTGCCTTAGCCCACAAAAATTCGGGAATAAAAACTTCTTTTGCCAGGGACTTTAGTTCAGGATATTCGGTTGCAGGGGTTTGTATAAAGTAGATTCTAATTGCTTCTAAAGTATAAAGAACAGATTTTAAACTAAAGAGAGTCTCCTGATCAACATAAGTTCCGGGGGTGGTAACCTGAGCCAATTCAGGACGCACATCGTAATAATCCTGCGAGGGAAACGATTTCCCTGTGGTTGTTAGCTTGATGAATTCCATCACCTGGTCGAGCATTCTTTTAACCACATCGGGTTGGTAAGAAAAACTTATTTTCTCTACCATGTTTTTCCCCATGGTGCTGATGCACAACTTGGAAATATGGGCTCTGATTCGATCGAACCCGATTTTTTGTTCA
The DNA here is from genome assembly GCA_001769215.1 of Bacteroidetes bacterium GWF2_41_31. GTDB lineage: Bacteria > Bacteroidota > Bacteroidia > Bacteroidales > F082 > UBA6244. Next base: position 98,011 of record MEOL01000025.1, on the reverse strand, counting down.
AAATGTTCAGGAAAAGTATTCATCGCTGCAAAGGTAGAAAATGCCCATGAACATTTAACTATGTTATATTTGCGGTTTGATTTTTCATAATTACGGTTTTTTTTGTATCCCAAGGTGATTGAAAATCACTCATTGGATAAAATATGGACGTATGTATGAAAAATTTCACAATTTTTGTAGCAGTAACAATGGTTATTATTTGATAAAGTTTCAATATGTCTGATTTTACAAGTCAATATCAATGTGTTGGATGTATGTTGCAATCACCCATATTCAAATTGCTGTCGAGTGAGGAGCTCTTCAAAATTGAAGAATGCAGGGTAGAGGTAACCTATCATCCTGGCGAAACCATCATTAAGCAGGGAACAGCGTGTACCCATGTCATATCTTTCGCTCATGGACTGGCGAAAATGTACCTCGAAGGCGATGGCCGAAATGTTATTTTCAGGCTTATTGTCCCCGGTGATTTTGTTTCTGGCGCGGGCTTATTTGTAAACAACAGGCATCACTATACCATGACAGCGTTGCGTGAATCGCATATATGTTTGATTGATAGTCTTGTATTTATCGACATTTTACGGTCGAATCAGCAATTTTGGGAGGAGTACCTCAGGCACACACAAACCCGGCAAATTTTTTATATGGATAAGTTGTTGAGGCTTTCGCAAAAAAACAGTCGTGGACGAATTGCCGACATACTACTTTATTTGTCAAACGACATCTACAAATCCAACACCTTTGAAATGGATCTGTCGACACCTGAGATTGCCGAAATGACAAGCATGTCAAAAGAAAGTGCCGCAAAGATTATTAAAGAATTTTGCCAGGAGAAGATTATTTGTTTTGATGAAAAAGCTTTTCAAATCCAGAACAGTGGTTTATTACAGGATATAAGCAAAAAAGGATGACCCGAAAGCCATCCTCAATCAATTAATTTGATAATGAAATGGTGATTAATAGAGTGCTTCGTGGCATTCAAAACATTTTGTTACCATCCACTCGTCACCGATATCTTCGGGATGATTAAATACCAAACTGCTATCGCCGGTGGCATACATTAAATTGTTGGGCGGACCTTGAGCCTTGATATCATGGCATAAATCGCAATCGTTGGTGATAACCCGGCCTTCTTCGCTGGTAAATGAATTGTTGTGGCAGCGGAAGCAACCATTCGATTCAATGTGGCCGATGTAATTGGGATATTGTGTCCATTGTGCTTTCATGAATGGAAAAATATTGTTTGAATATCCCTCCTGAAGAGCTGCTATCGCCTGATTTATTTTTTCACCATCAGTAGAAAATACTTCAGGGTAGTTTTCTTCGTAATATTCCAGGACTTTCTGTTTTATGCCGGCCATGGCACTGTCTTTTGTTGAATATTCCGTTTGCAGGATACCCATCGAAGTCAGTTTAATATTTGGAAGTGTGTTGGAAATTTTCCCGGTCCGCATCGCCATATCAAAAAAGGTTGAAGGGCTCTTGTAATTGTGGGAAGGTCTGTTATGACAATCCAAACAATCCATTTCACGAAGCTGGTCGGTATAATTTTCAGGTACTTGAGAATCAACATCTCCATCCCGATAGGTAGTTACTTTTCCCGTCTTTAAGTTGGTGTAAATGACTAACCCGATGGAATCGCGTTTTCGCGACAAAGGCAGGTATTCCATTTTAACCTCCGGGTTGATGTGCCAGTGGATTCCTTCATGAAGACCTTGTGCGCTAATCCTGGGGCCCGTTTTCATCAGGAGGCTGATGTCCCATTCGCTGTTTTCTTCATTGGCAAGATAATGCCGGTTGGTAATATACTTTCGGTCGTAAAATTTCTCGGGCCAATGACATTTTTCACAGGTCTCCCTTGCCGGACGAAGGCTGTGAACAGGCGTTTCGATGGGGGTTGGAAATGAATTGGTGAGTACCGAATATACCTGATACAAACCCGATAATTTGGAACGAACATACCAATCTGCCCCGCTACCTACGTGGCATTCTACACAATTTACACGTGCATGTGCCGAACCATGATAGGTAACGTATTCCGGTTCCATGACCGAGTGGCATAAGGTTCCGCAAAATTCATTGGATTCGGTATAGTGAAAGGCTTCATAACTTCCAACCGAGCTTAATAATAGAAAAACAGTACTTCCCAAAATGAAAATAAATAAGGCAGTCCGTTGTGCCGGATCGTTTAAGTTAACTATGGGCAATTTAGGAACTGTTTCATCCATTTTACCCCTGTTTTTTCTTAACTTTTGGATGGCCCCAAGTGGAATCATCAACAAACCAATTACTAGAAAAACAGGCAGAATAATGTAAGTAATTAAACCGGAGTAGCTATCCCCATGATCGAAAATAAGGGATACCGACATGAGAAAAACAATTGTTAAAAAGCTGATAAAGGCTAAAGCGGCCCCGGCAACGGTTGTCCAACTGTAAAATGAACGTGGTAGTTTCATCGTAATTGAATTTAATGGATTGTGAAGATAAGACAATCTGGTTAATTTAAATTAACCAGATTGTCTTATTTGGATTGAAGCATATTTTTTAACATGAATTAGCTATCGGCCTATAAAAACGTAATTTATTATTGAATCAAACAAGCGATGCAAACTAAATCATTAAAGTACATCCTACTGATCACTCAGGCTACATTTTCTAATGCAAGTAATTCTTCGTAGGATGATCCCTATTAAAATGAACTAAACTTTGGGTGTTGGATGAGCAATTTTTTCCTTAGCCTCTTTGTAGTTAAATCCTTTAAAATGGGGGCTTTCAGCATTATGGCAAGCAATACAGGTTTTTTCGTCTGGTATTTTCAACCCGTTAGCTTTTGCTTTTTCTTTGTCTTTCATGATGGCATTTGGAAAATATTTGCTTCCTCCTCCATGGCATGATTCGCAAGAAACGCCTTCTTCAACAGTAAGGGTAACGATTAAATCTGATTTAACACTCCCCGCAGTTGAGTGGCATTTTAAACATTTAGGGTCTTTTGCTTCATCACCTTTTAAGCTCTCCATGGCATGGGCATGTTTTGAATCAGCCCATTTTTTGTACTGGTCACCTGTTGCAGGCTTATTGTGGCACATTTTGCATTTTTTTGCTCCGACGTATTCAAAATCCTGAGCCGTCAAAGCTGAGCTTCCTAAGAAAAACAGGAAACATCCGATCATTAAACTTCTAATTAACATAGTTGTAATAATTTGATTAATAATTAATAGATTCAAAAGTTGTTATTTTTATGATAGTTGAAATTATCGTTTATCTGGTTATTTTGGTTCAGTTTGATCATTGATACAATTATTATAAGTGATATTTTCCCAAAATTAGTAATAATACCGTTTGAACTTTTTTTTTACCCATGATATTTTATAGGATGCAACTTTCGTTCCAAAAGCGATTATGTCTAACTGTATCCTGTTTACGATCTTCCGGATTAGCATTAATAAACACCCATCAATAATGAATATACAATTAACAAAACCATGATCACTCCAAGCGACAAGAAAAGAAAACCAAAGAATCTTATTGTTCTCAACCAGGGTTTGGAGAATTCTTTTGTTACCACTACTGAATCCAGTTTGCCAGACTCAACCAGTTCCTGGTATTCACGGGGCCTGTCTTTTTTATACTCTTCCAAAGGTACATGGCCGGTGAAAATAACCGTATCCATGGGAAACGATTCAGGGCGCAGGTGGGTATTGAAAAAGTGAATGGTAAAGATAAACCCGGTGGCCAGTAAGGCCTCATCACTGTGGATAATTTGTGCTACATTGATGACCCATCCGGGGAAGAATAAGGTAAAGAATTCAGGAAACCACAAGATGAGACCAGAGAATCCAATGACGGCTACCCCCCAGAACACGGCCATGTAATCAAATTTCTCCCAGTAGGTCCAACGGCCATATTCCGGACGTGGGCCCAATCCGAAAAACCACTTGATGGAAGCACCTAAATCTTTGATGTCCTGTTTGCTGAACATCAATGAGTTTTTACCGAAGAGAAATTCTTTCACACCTACACCTGCCTTAGCCCTTAACTGAAACAAGGTCAATAAATGGAAGGTAAAATATCCAAATGTGACCACCGCTGCAAATCGGTGAATGTTCCCGGCTGCTTTAACGCCGCCGAGCAAATTGGCCATAAAAGTGGCCCATTCCATGTGGGCAAATTTCAGGGTCATTCCCGTAAGGGCCAATAACAGAAAACTAAGAATAACCAGAAGATGTGTGAAACGTTGCCTTTTATTAAAACGCCGATAGTATTTCACAGGTCCTTCCGGTAGTTTGTGTTTGTTCTTTTTTCTCTGGTTTAATGATTGTGGCAACCATATCAGGGTGTGAAGCCCAAAGAAAGCAAAAACAGATACCAGCAATATGGTCATCCCCCAAAATGAATAATACAGAACATCATTATCGTTGTGGGTGGCGTGTGTTAAATAACCTGTAAATTCTAAAGTTGCATTGCTATGACATTGCTTGCAGGTGTTTACAATGTTTTTGAAACCCACTTTTGAATCAGGGTTCTCAACTTTTAGAATCTTATGTGCTCCATGACAATCTGAACATCGCGCGGCCTTCATGTCGCCAAGTTGATAGGCTTTACCATGGTAAGTCTCCTTGTAAGTTTCCGATAATTTCTGATGACAAGAACCACATTGTATGGTTATTTCGTTCATGAACTTATCCTTATCAATTTCACTAATGACATGTGCCGAATGACAGGTAGTACAGGTTGGATAGTGCAGCATGCTGGTATTGTCCCTGATGCTGTGGTCGCTGTTGATATAATCTTCGTAAATACTCTTATGGCATTTGGCACAGGTACCAGGAATATTACTCGGGTTTACTGATGAGGCGCTGTCCGCCTCTTTCAGTTCATGATGTGCGGTATGACAGTCGATACAAATGGCACTTACCAGCAATCCCTTTTCATTCAATCCTTTTCCATGAATGCTGGTAGTATAATCGCTGTAAGCATTTACTTCCTTTAATTCGGTCATCAGGTTAGCTTGTCCGCCTTTTTTGTGGCATCCCCCGCAAAGCTTGGGAATTGCCGACCTGTAAGTTGGCGAAGTGTCATCGAACTTCGACTTGGTTTGGTGTGTCCCGTGACAGTCAGTACAATAGGGTGCATCTGTCCGGTGATCCAAAAACGCTTTGCCATGGCCGCTGTCAAAATATATATTGGAGACAGCGTTGTGGCAATTGGAACAATCAACCCGTTTTAGTTCCTGACAAGGCCGCTCGAATTTTGAACTTACATCGGTGTGGCATTTTATGCAATTTATGTTGTAATGCACCGAATTGGCTATATGGGAGGCATCAATACCTACAATGGTATCTCCCTTAAAGAGTTTCATTTTTGTCTTGTCGCCCTGGTCATGACATGCCAAACATGAATTATTGGAAAAGGCTTCTTCATTCCTTTCCGTTTTTACGACATGAGGCGGGTGACAATCAGTACAGGCAGGAACTGCGCCGGGGCGATCTTCCCAGAGTTCATTTTTAATTACCTTTTTATGAGTTTTTTCGATGTTCGCGTGGCACTTCATGCAGGTTTGTGCAATGTGTTTGGGCGCAACCGACGATCCCTTATCACTGGCTGCAAGTATCAGGTGGTTGCCATGGCAGTCGTTACAAGTCGCAGTAACGAGTAGTCCTTTTTCGAACAATCCCTTGCCATGTATGCCCTGACTGTAGTTTTCGACGATATTATGTACCGTAATATTGTATAGTCTCCCGATGGGTGCACCTTCTTTATGACAGTTTCCACATAAAAATGGAATGTTCATTTTATAGGTGCGCGATTTAGGATTTTGGGATGACAGTATGGTGTGGGTTCCGTGACATTCCTTGCAATCAGGTGCGTATGGAGCGTTGGCTTTAAAGGCTATGCCATGAATCCCTCTGGTAAACTCCATTTCTGCACCTTTATGGCAACTTCCGCAGTTTACCGTAGGCATTTTCTGAACGCCATCGGCATGTGGAAATTCGTCGGGACTTGATTCTTTATGGCAAGAGGCGCATTCAACCTGATTATGTACCGAATTCTGTAACGTCGTTGCGTTCACATAAAGGGAGACCTTTTTACCGTTGATTTCTGTGCTTAAATCGTGGTCTTCATGACACATCAGACAATCTTCGGTCGACTGGGCAAATAAGCCGTTTGTGGCAACGAAGATGGTTACGATGACGATTGTCCTGAAAAAACTAAGGGTGTATTTTGTTTTCTGCATCTTCAAACAGGTATGGTAAATAGTTAATTTACAATGTCAATTTATCTTTAAGAATAAATTTTATTGGGATAAGTAGTTCTCTTGTAGTTTTATATGTTTAAAAATCAATGCCACCCGTTGATCATGCTTTTAAAATTGCTCAGCGGGGTTTTTCCAATGGTACAGAAATAAACATGAATAAACAGGAAAATAGAAAGTGCAAATCCAGAACTAATATGTACCAATCCTGTGAGGTGAATTCCGCTCATGCCAAAAACATTTTTAATGATTATCTCGGGAAATATCAGGGCGAATCCACTCAGGATCAGGATGGGTAAGAGAAAATACATAGAGGCCACATAACTCAGCTTTTGAAGCGGGTTGAATTTTCTATTCCCGGTGACAGGGAAAGGGGTTTTTTGATGTACGAAGATCCCATAAATGTAATACTTTATTTGCACCATCAAATCCAAAATATATCCTTTTCGTTTGGCTTTGTAGAACCGACCATTGGAAGTAAACCTATTTCCGAACACAAACATAAAATAGGCAATGGTAATAACGATTCCGGATACATTGTGCATCGTAACAGCCAAATCAAAATCTATGAATGAAAATTCAACGGAAGAGTACTGGAGACTTAAGCCTGTGAAGAGCAAAAGTAGAAATAGCACTGCATTTGCCCAATGCCAAATTCTGAGCCAGACCGGATATAAGTATAGTTTCTGTTCCATATTATTTAGTCATTATTCTGATGATGGCATGAATTGTAATTCCCAAAAGGACAAAACCAAAGATGATGAGACTGGCAACGTTTAGATAGTAATTTCGATTGGCACCTATAATATAGTGATCGGATAAAATGGTCGCGTTGAAAAAGCCAAGTTTGTTACGCTTTTCAGCTGTTTCAAATTTATACAATGTAGCCATCAACAGCGAATTCTGCGAATGGCATTCAACACACCGCCTCACGGCTTTTTCTTTTACCTGTACCTTGTGTGCGATCAGCATCTCCTTGTCGATTTCGGTATGGCACTCAATACAGCGAACCTTGCTAAAGTGCAAGGCCTGATTGGGCAGCCATTCATGAGTTACCAGAACATTGGGGTTGGTCAGATCCGAAATCAACTGGTACTTATCTAAATTGGCATGGCAACTCAGGCAGATATTGTTGTCGTAAACAATTACATCGTTGATGTTGTCGTTATTCCTCGCGTTAATCTTATAAGAGTGTGGGTTATGACACATCCAACAGGTAAATTCATCGCTGTGTTTGGTTGAATGTACACTTGCCTGGAATTCTTCCTCTATTCTCTCAAATTGATATTGAGCGTAGGTGTCGTCACCGCCATGGCAATCCATGCAGTTGAACTTTTGTTCCATACGAAGCTCGCCATTGTGCGGAAAATTTTCATAATCAGATGAATGACAATCAGTGCACATAAAACTTTTGTGATTGCTTTGATAAAATTCGATTGAATCCATCACAAAATAAGGGTTCATCCGTTCTTTAACTACCTTACCTGATGCTTCATTGAAATAGTGGTAAGTTTTCTGACCATGACACTTAAAACACTGATGGTTAAATTCAGCATTTTCAAAAACAACGGTGTCTTCAGCATTGGATGCAGATGCGGAAACAATCATCCACAATGAAATGACACCGATTACAATTGATTTTGCTACAAATCTGCTCATAGCTGATGGTTGATTAATATTCCCCGACAGATGCTTGTGAGTATCTGGCGGGGAATGGTGTTTTCAAGAAATAAAAGTTTAGCCTTGCATTCCCAAAACCAGAATTGCTAGAAACCCCAGAGTCGTGTGATGGTGAATCCAATCATGAAATCCCCATTCAGGAAATTGTTCGAGTTGCGCATGTACATGTCCTGAGGTATGATTCCGCTGGCAGTGGAAATATAGACCTGAAAATCATGGGTTCCGGTAGAAGCTTGATATCCAATGGCAAAGTTTGGTAAGGAAGGATGTTTGAATCCTCTGTTTTCCGAAATACTTTTTATTCTCAATGGAACGTCATACTGGAATATAATGGAGGATTGCGGGGAGAATTTAATTCTACCTGAAATACCTACGCCTACCGCATCATGATCGTAAGAGGTGTCAACCAGGTTGTAATGCGAAAAACTGGTGTTTACCTGAAGGGATAACCAATCGTTGAATTTTTTTCCAACGATCAATTGCCCAAAATAGGATAACCTGTGGGTGGATTTATAGTCCAGGCCAAATACCTCTTTGTTTCTGCCATCGATGGCCATGTTTCCATACAAGGTAATGGAGACCGGCATGCTGTTAGAGCGAGTTTGTTCGAGAACAGTGTATTTTACCTGGAAGTCGCTGTACATGTTATTCTTGGTAATACCGTATCCAATCATCAGGTTATTGATCAGGGTATAGTTAAATCCAATGCGGATATTAGCCCCCGGGGCATAAATTCCATACAAATCCTTAATGCCATTGGCATTAAAGTTCCCAAACCGATGTTGAATAAGCATTTCAAGTGTTTTGGCCGCAGGTATTACTGAAGTTTGGTTGTCGATTAATATTCCGCTTTCAAAAGGTGAGCGAACCGGTTTGTCTTCAACAACGGTTTCTTCTTGTGCCACCAGTGATCCTCCCATAAGCAGGAACATCAGCAGGCCTATTGTCGTGTTTTTAATGAGTGTATTCATCGTTCAGTTTTTTTAATTGTTTAATGCTCCTTGTTCAATCCAAAATAGCACTTTTGCGGCTTCGGCAGCTGAATATTTCTTCCAGGCATGTTTAGCCGTATTGGTTGGATTTGGCCAGGTATAAATCTCACTGTCGGCGGGAACTGTCAGGTTTACTAAGCTCATGGTTTGGATACTGTTGTATGCGTTGTCAGCCCTTAAATCCGGAACTTGGCTACCCCCATGGCATGCGACACATTTTGCAGTGAAAATGGGTATTATTTCAGCTGAAAAACTAAGGGTGTCACCTGGATCTGGTGGTGGCTCCGGAGCGGGTTTCACTTCAAAATCATACTGGCAGGAAGCAAAGAAAAGAGTAGCCACCAACAGAACGAATAACGAGGAATTGTAGTAACGTTTCATATCTTTTAATTTCTATGGTTTTTAATTACTAAAAAGGCCTCAAAACTGAAGCCTTTTTTAGATCATTCATATTTCTTTAATACACTATAAAGCTGCATTCAGGTTTTCAAGCAATTTTTTAACATACTTGGGATTGTGAACACCCAGACTCTTGTCTTCTGTAAGGGCTTTGTAATCTAAACAAGCGCCGGCAACAAGTCCTGAGTAAGTATCAGGAATTGCATTGTCGCTTCCTTCGGCAGTAATACCGGCAGCATCCAATTTCAGTTTCAGATCAGCCAATAAGGTGGCAATTTCACCCTGAAATTCTTCAGTAATTGCCTGTACCTCTTCACCTTCATGGCAACCACTTACTTCGCAACCAACTGTATTCAGAACAGCGGATCCGTGATAGTCGTAACCCATCCACATAGTGTGACCACCTGATTGAGTTCCGTAGGCTTCAGCCATGTGACAAGTTACACAAGCATCAGCAATTAGTGTTGCATGAGCTGAGTTAACCAGACCACTACCCACTTCAAATAATCCCATACCTACACCAGCAAGGGTGTTGGATTGAGGACCATGGTGAACACCATAACGTGAGGAGCCAACTACGATGGAATCTCCACCGGCTACAGGGAAAGGAACCACATCACGTCCCTGGTGACAGCTGGCACAAACATTGCCTTTACCAAAATTGTGGGTATTGGTGGTGTTTCTGAGCGCAATAGCGGCGTCAGCCGGAACGGTTAATGTTAAGTCAGCCGCGGTGTAGGTTTGGTGAATTTCGTGGCATGTGTAACAGTTTTGTGGATTAGGATTGTTAATCATAGCTCCTGCTGCTGTCCAGTCGTAACTCCCATCCAGATTGCCACGGAATCCCTGGCTTGTGTGGCAAATTGCACATTCGCCTTCGTTTCTTTCAAAAGCTGCTCCGGTAGCGTGCATCGATGCTGCCCATTGGTTTTCCTTGGCGTAAATAACCTGATTGCTGCTGTGGCATTCGACGCAGGTTGCTGTTCCGTCGGTTCCATCGGTACCATTGGTACCGTTTGTGCCATCTTTACCGGCAATCCCCTGAGGGCCCTCTTTTGTACAAGAAGCACTGACGATGAGCATCAAAGCTACTGAACCGATAAAGAAAAAGTTGTTGATTTTTTTCATGATTATGATAATTTTAGTTAGAATGATTTCGCACCACAAGATTAAGGATTCTGTCCTTCTCTAATTAAATGGTGTGATTGACATGTATTCAAGTATAATTGTAATAAATCCATTTCTGATTGATATTTATCAATAAATTTGTTGATATTTGCAGTGGTACAACATGGATGTGAACTCTATTCAACAAATGTACACAAAAAATTAATATATGACAGAAACATGCCAGTCGACTAATTGTGCTGATTGCAATCGAAAGTTGAGCTTATTTCAGTCGTTAACTGATGGGCAGTTAGATAAAATAAATGAGTCGAGGTTTGAGATCAGGTTTGGTGCGGGGGAAACCTTGATTAAACAAGGCGGACCTCTTACCCACATTGCGTGTTTGACTAAAGGCCTGGTTAAAATCCATATTGAAAACCATGGGGGAGACTGTTTTATCATGAGTGTTGTAAGACCGATGACCTTGATTATTGGTCCCGGGTTTTTAAGGGATAACCGGCACCATTACACGGTAACTGCTTTAACGGAATCGTCCGCCTGCTTTATCCAGGTCGAATCCTTTAAAAAAGTATTGGAAGAAAACAGTCAGTTTGCTCTTGATATGATCGCGTTCTTAAATAAAAAAATAATCAGGCATTACCAAAACATTGGCAACCTGGCTCACAAACACATGCAGGGCAAACTGGCTGAAACGTTGATATACCTTTCAGAAGATGTGTTTCAGTCACAAGAGTTTAAGTCAAATCTTTCGCGCCAGGATCTGGCAGAACTTACTGGGCTGACCAAAGAAAGTGTGATTCGGGTATTAAAAGAATGGAAAGAAGAAGGCATTGTGGATTCCAACTCTGATTATTTTAAAATACTAAATAAAGATTCGCTGTTAAAAATCGGGCGAAATGGATAAGATAGAAGCTGTTATCCTAATCATTCAGCAATGATTTCTCCAGACGGAATTTGCATGCTGATACAAATGATATCGTCAGGTGAATTGATCAAGGATTGATTTTTTAATTTGTAAGAGCCTTAATTCCGAAGGCATTTGCCTGGCCTGTTGGCAGGGGGAATCAGCTTCCAACTTCCCGACTTCTGACTTCTGACTTCTCCCTAAAACTCTTCCGCATGGATTTGTCCCGGGCGGGTTTTTTTGTGATCGATAAAACCGTCGGTGGCAAGCAATTCTTTCATTCCCTCTATCATTTTTGGATTGCCACACAGAAAGATTTCAGTATTTTCGGGCAAGGGTTTAAACCCCCATTTTTCCTGAACGGTTCCCGACGCCCAAATATCTCCAATAAACCGGGTGTCTCCATCCCATCCTGATGGTTCTTTCAAAGGTTCTGTTATGGTAGGATGATAGGTGAAGTTACCAAACAGACTCGCCAGTAATTTGAGCTCAGAAGAATATCCCAAATCCCAACTGTTAGCTGCCCCATGAATGACCATCATTTTCCCTTTCCTGGTCAATGCGTTGGAACGCAACATGCTCATGTAAGGGGCCACACCTGTCCCGGTGGCAATCAATACCACGTTCCGTTCGGGTGAAACTTCATCCAATGTAAACATGCCGACTGCTTTTTTACCCATCCAAACCTGATCGCCAATGTGTAATTCGAACAACCTGGGGGTAAGTTGACCCGAATGAACCAGTGTTACATAAAACTCTACGGCATTTTCGGTAGAGGAAGAAGCAATGGAATAGGCTCTTTTAATTAACTTGTCAGTGGCGGGTGCGGCAAACTCTTCAGTTGATTCGATGCAACGTGGTGCCTCAGGAGGAAGTCCAAGGGCTACAAACTGCCCGGCTGTAAATGCAGGGAAACTCCATTCAACAGGTTTTACTTTGATGATTTTCATGATGGGTGATACTTGAATCGACTGTGTAATCACGCAATTCAATTCTCCTGACAGGTTCATATTTACTGATATTTGGTTTGAGCGTGCAAAAGTACAAAAGTTTGGCTTTTTACAAGTCTCATCGTTGCTTTTACTTATATTTGAATTCCGGTTTCACTCAAATTTTACGCATGATTTCACTCAGGCTGTTTTTCATCCTTTTTAGTTTTTTCATCATGTCGTGTCAGCAGATGAACACGGACAAGCTCGATTTGAAAACAATGATTTGGACGTTACATTCTATGTCCGATTCGCTTATCATCGATTCCGTCAGCCCGGGAGATGTTCACCTTGCCTTGATGTCGAAAGGCATCATTCCTGATCCTTTTTTCCGTGATAATGAAAATAAAGTTCAATGGGTGGGTGAATCCGATTGGATCTTCAAAACATCTTTTGATGTACCGGCTACAATGCTGGGGCACGATGAAGTGAATCTGGTGTTCGAAGGATTGGATACTTACGCTGAGGTTTGGATCAACGACAGCCTCGTACTTAAGTCTGATAATATGTTCAGGAGATGGGAGATCCCGGTAAAGGCCATCTTGCAGAAAAATAACAACCTCCTTCAGGTTCGTTTTTCTTCTCCTGTTCCAATCAATCAAACAAAGGCAACACAATATGGCGTTCCGCTTCCCGAAATCAGGGCCTTTACCCGTAAAGCACCCTATCAGTTTGGCTGGGATTGGGGACCTAAACTGGTTACAATGGGTATCTGGCGACCCCTTTATCTGGAGGCATGGAGTGAAGCTAAACTTAAAGAGGTTTTTATTGATCAACATACGGTGACTGATTCTGTTGCACAAATAATGGTGAACGTGTTGATCGAAAGTGTTCAGTCGTGCAAAACTACATTAACCCTGTTGGTAAGCGAAGAAATGAAAACAAACATCCGGGTTGATCTTCATTCGGGTATCAATAGGTTCTCTCTTCCAATCACCTTATTCGACCCGACACTTTGGTATCCCAATGGCATGGGAAATGCTGACCTGACTAATTTTCGGGTTATAATGAATCAGGAGGGCAGAGAAACATCCATCAGTGTTAATGGCGGCCTGCGTAAGATTGAACTCATTCAGGAACCTGATGAATCAGGACAACGATTCCTGTTTAAAGTAAACAATCAGCCTGTATATATAAAAGGTGCCAATATAATTCCTCAGGATAACTTTTTGACCCGTGTAACAAGAGCACGTACCCGGGAACTGCTCATAATGGCTTACCAATCCAACATCAATATGCTGCGGGTTTGGGGAGGTGGCGTATATGAAACCGATGACTTCTATGAGTTATGCGATTCGTTGGGGATAATGGTTTGGCAGGATTTTATGTTTGCGGGAACGGTTTATCCGGGAGATTCCGCTTTTATTGAGAATGTGACTCAGGAAGTGAAAGAACAAGTTATCAGGTTGAGGAACCATCCATGCATGGCCCTTTGGTGCGGAAACAACGAAATTGACGAAGCCTGGCATAACTGGGGTTGGCAGAAGTCGCTTGGGTATTCTGTGATGGACTCAACTAAACTTTGGAACGATTATCTGCACCTTTTCGAGGAAATTATTCCACGTGTAGTGAAGGAACACGACCCCCAAACCGACTATGTGCCAAGCTCCCCCGCCAATGGATGGGGAAGGGAAAAGGCCTATCAACAGGGGGATGTGCACTATTGGGGCGTCTGGTGGGGCGACATGCCCTTTGAAGAATACAACGTAAAAATCGGGCGGTTCGTTAGTGAGTATGGTTTTCAGGGTATGCCCGATCCAAAAACCATTGATTCGTTTACGATGCCCGGGGACCGAAACCTGGATTCAGAAGTGATGGCTGCGCATCAAAAGCATTCACGGGGCAAAGAACTAATTCGCGAATACATGGAGCGCGACTTTAAGGTTCCTGAAGATTTTGAAGACTATATTTACGTAAGTCAACTTTTACAGGCCAGGGGCATTAAAAAGGCCATCGAGGCACATCGCCGGGCCAGACCTTATAACATGGGCACCATGTACTGGCAGTTAAACGATTGCTGGCCGGTAACTTCCTGGTCTGGAATAGATTATAACCATCACTGGAAGACCATGCAATTTGCTGTTAAAAGGGCTTACGACCGTTTTTTGGTTTCATTTGTGGAAAACAACGATAGCCTCGCCATCTGGGTGGTTTCCGATTGTTTTATTGATAGAAATACTGAATTGCGTTGGCAGCTTATGACTTTTGATGGAGATACACTAAAAACAGGCTCAACAGGGTTTGCCTTACCTGCCGGAAGCAGCGTGGTAGCTGCCCAAATGTCGTTAAGAGATTTTGAAAAATTCAAACACAAAATGCAACAAGTTGTTTTAAAGGCCGGCGTATGGGACAAGAGCGACTTGCTGGTGGATGCCTTGTATTATTTCGGAAAACCAAAAGAGTTGATTTTGCCTGAAAATAGCGGGATCCAGCTTTCGGCTGAACCTGTTTCGGATGGATATTTGCTCACCATATCGGCAGAAAAAATGGCCAGGAATGTGTGGATACAAACAGACATGGAGGGGAATTTTAGTAATAATTTTTTTGATGTGCTACCTGGAGAATGGGTGCAGGTATTATTTAGCTCATCCCGTCAAGGTCTTGTAAAGGAAGATTTTAGGTTTAGGAGTTTGGGTGAATTAAATTGACTAACCAATGTGTTGAATGTTATAAAATGTCACCAATAATCAATTAAAGAGTTTAATTTTTAGTTCTGGTCATTATTTAAAACGTTCACTGTTTTGAAGTTAAACCACCTTAAGAATTCTATTGAAAAGAAACTCTGTTAATTACTGAAAAAAGCAAGCTGTTTTCTCCCTTTCAGCAATATGGCACAATAATTGTCGTTTAAATATGAATCAATTTTAATAAACCATCAATTTAAATGAATATTATGAAAAAATTATCATTTTTAATGCTTGCCTTTTTTGCAGGCGTACTCTTATTGTCATCATGTAGCAAAGACAACGAAACATTTAGCCCCCCAACACTTAATTTCATTGGTGGTGCCGGTTATACCGACCAGGATGAAACCATCCCTGCCAATACCTTTTTCAAGGTAGGTATCGCGGCCTCGGCCAATACACAATCCGGCGAGAAGTTAGCTACCTTGCGACTGACCAGAACGATGGACAATTCAACATTCGTCGACACCACTTTTACAATTAACGACGATCAGTTTAATGCTGATTTTACGTTTAATGCACAGGCAGCCGGAAAAGTAGAAAAAATAACCTTTTTATTGACAGATAAAAACGCCCAAAGTACCAGCATGAGTCTGACTCTGACCTATGCAGCTGTTGGTGTTGCAGTTACAAAAAATGTGGATGTGCTCATGGGTTCCTTTAATGATGATTATGGTAGTTTTTATTCCACAGTCAATAAGGTAACCTATAATATTGCAGATGCCGGAACTCACCAGGCAGATATTGACTTCCTCTATTATTTAGGTGCTGAGAATGGATCATCCATTGCCTCACCTGCCGATTCAAAAGCCAATACCGTTTATGCCATGGGTTCGTGGACCATTAAAAACGAGACCTTGTTTTCTACTACAACACTCACCGCCGCCGATTTTGACGCCATTGGCGAAACCTATGTTTTCACTGCTTTTACAGGTACTGCTTCATCCATTACCCAGTTGGCAGTTGGTGATGTAATTATGTTTAAAACAGTTGGACAAAAACTGGGATTAATAAAAATAAACGAGATTACCAGCCGCGGCGATTACACCAACATCGATGTGATTGTAGAGCAATAAACAATTAAAAAATGATTAAAAAAAAAGCTCTTCCGTTGTGAAGGGCTTTTTTTTTGCCTGGTGGTTTGCTGTTTTTTCATTGATATGGCCAATTTAACCTGAATTGCGATAAATAGACTTTTAAACTTTACAGAAAAAACCCCATCTTTGTGAAGTATTTAACAGCAACTCTATGACCAACCAAACCAAAAACTACACTTCAGCCTTTATCAGCCTGACGTTTTTATTTTTCCTGTGGGGATTTATGACAGTACTGAACGATATCCTGGTCCCTTATTTAAAAGGAGTCTTCGAGCTTAACCACACCCAATCGATGTTGGTCCAGTTCGCGTTTTTTATGGCTTATTTCGTGGGCTCGGTCATTTATTTTATTATTTCGGCCTATTATGGCGATCCCATCAACCGCATCGGGTATAAAAAAGGACTTATATGGGGCTTGATCATATCCGGCATCGGGGCACTGTTGTTTTATCCTGCTGCCCAATTTCATGCCTACGGTCTGTTTCTGAGTGCGCTTTTTGTATTGGGACTGGGATTTACCCTGTTGCAAATCGCCGCCAATCCCTATGTTTCCATTTTAGGTTCTGAAAAATCAGCTTCATCACGACTTAACCTGGCTCAGGGATTTAATTCTCTTGGCACCACCATCGGACCCATCTTGGGTGGGTTTTTGGTGTTCACCTTTTTTAAGGATTCGCAAGGTGCCGATGCGGTGAAAATCCCCTATCTGTTTTTTGCTTTGATATTCTTTCTCATGGCGGGATTTATCCGCATTACACCGCTTCCGCGATTTACCAATCCCGATGAAGTAAAGGGTGGTTTTGGCGCGTTGCGTTATCGCCAATTGGTTTTCGGGATGATCGCCATTTTTATGTACGTAGGAGGTGAGGTGAGCATCGGAAGTATGATGATAAACTACCTTAAATTGCCCGAAATAGCCGGGTTAACGGCCACTGAGGCCAGCAAATATGTTGCTTTTTACTGGGGCGGACAAATGATTGGCCGTTTTCTGGGAGCCATTTCGTTAAGTAAGATGAGCAATTCAGTATTAAAATATCTACTCATGGTGGGCGTCACGGCCGTTTCGTTTATTGTCGTGGGTGTTTTCAACGATTTTGCTACGGCTTCTGTTTACGGGATTTTCCTGTTGGCCAATCTGGTGGCTTTTATCATCGGAGGGGCCATGGCCAACCGGACTTTGTATTTGTTTGCCATCATCAACATCCTGTTGTTGGTTGTTGCACTTACCAATACGGGAGCCGTTGCCATGTGGTCAGTTATTGGTATCGGGTTATTTAATTCCATCATGTGGTCAAATATTTTCACCTTGTCCATTGCCGGTTTGGGTAAACATACCAGTCAGGGATCCTCGCTGTTGGTGATGATGATTCTGGGAGGGGCTCTTTTACCCATTTTTATGGGAATGATAGCCGACAATTACTCGGTACATCTGTCATTCATCATTCCGGTGTTCAGCTATTTATACATTGCCTTTTATGGTCTGGATGGATACAAACCTTATCCTCACCACAGGGTGGTCGAAGTATCTGAAGAGGATTAACCTTCAGTGAGTTTCTCAATATAAGTTTAGGTTTCAGAATAGTTAACGATGCAAAACCGACGAAAATTTCTTCAAACCATGGCTGTAGCCTCTGTGGCCGGGATGTTGCCTGGTGCAGTGAAGGGAAGCTCCGTACTTTCATCCACCAACAAAGATGTTAACGCCTTGCCAGTCATTATTTCAACGTGGTCGCATGGATTGGATGCAAACCTGGCAGCCATGGAAGCGCTGAAAGGTGGCGGGTCTGTACTCGACGCCGTCGAGATGGGCGTTCGTGTACCCGAAGCCGATCCTGAAAATGCCAGCGTTGGTCTGGGTGGATTGCCCGACCGTGATGGACATGTAACGCTTGATGCCAGCATTATGGGGCCTGATGGCGGTGCCGGATCGGTGTGTTTTTTAGAAGGAATTGTTCATCCCATTTCTGTTGCCAGGATGGTCATGGAAAAAACTCCCCACGTGATGCTGGCGGGCGATGGGGCCTTGCAGTTTGCACTTGAAAATGGCTTCAAAACAGAGAATCTGTTGACCCCTTCCTCTGAGAAAGCATGGAAAAACTGGCTAAAAGAAAAAAAGTATGAGCCAAAGGCCAATTGGGAAAAAGATCCCAACGCCTACCACGACACCATCGGATTGATAGCGCTCGATAATAACGGGGACCTGGCCGGTGCCTGCACCACCAGTGGCATGCCATTTAAAATGCATGGGCGTGTGGGTGATTCACCCATTATTGGAGCCGGTTTGTTTGTGGACAATGAGGTGGGCGCTGCCACTGCCACCGGGATGGGCGAATTTATGATGAAAACTTTGGGTTCGTTTTTAGTGGTTGAGCTGATGAGGCAAGGCAGAACTCCACAACAGGCCTGTGAGGAAGCCATCATGCGTATTATATCCAAATATCCGAACCTTGAAAGAGCCAAAGGCGGCATTATGCAGGTAGGCTATATCGCCGTGAATAAAAAAGGTGAGGTAGGAGCCTATAGTATGGTGCCAGGGTTTCAATATGCATTGTATCAAAATAATGAAAATCAATTGTTTGATAGCCGTTCTTATTATTCAAAATAGCAATAACATGCGAATTAGAAAATCGTTTTATGCACTTCTGGCCTTCGGTTTGCTGTTCATGATTTCTTGTAATCAAACAAACAGTAACGATCAAATATCCATCATCCCGGTTCCCATGCAGTGGCAAACAAACAAGGGGTATTTCGCGATAAGCGGAAGAACAAAATTGATCTGCTCAAAGCAGAACGAAACCAGAAAGGTAGCGGAATATCTTGCAAAAACAATTGGGAGTTACACACCGTTTATCATCGAAATTGTGGATGAGGTTGAAGGTGAATCCAATGACAATACAATTTTACTGAAAATTGACAGCTCCTGTAACAACCTGAACAACGAAGGATACCGTTTAAAAGTTCATTCAGATGGAATTCAAATACAGGCCAACTCGGCCAAAGGGTTGTTTTATGGAGTTCAGTCGTTGTTGCAAATGTTCCCTCCAACATTTTACAACAGTGTAATCACTTCAGAAATCATTGTTTCCGGGGTTGAAATTACCGACCAGCCTCGTTTTCCCTATCGGGGTATGCACCTGGATGTGAGCCGGCACATGTTTCCGGTTTGCTTTATCAAAAGGTACATCGACCTGTTGGCGATGTATAAATACAATACTTTTCACTGGCATTTGACTGACGACCAGGGTTGGCGAATTGAAATCAAGCAATATCCCAAACTCACCGAAATTGGTGCTTTCCGCGATTCCACGCTGGTGGGTCACAGTGATAAACTGCCCTTGAAATATGATGGCGAACCTTACGGTGGATATTACACCCGGGAGCAGGTAAAAGACATTGTGCAATACGCCTCCGACAGGATGATTACCATTATTCCCGAAATTGAAATGCCGGGGCATACTTTGGCCGCATTGGCCGCTTACCCGGAATATGCCTGCACCGAAGGGCCTTTTCAGGTGGCTGGCACATGGGGTGTTTTTGAAGATATTTATTGTCCCAAAGAAGAAACCTTTACCTTTCTCGAAAATATACTAACCGAAGTCATCGACCTGTTTCCTGGCACCTACATTCATATTGGCGGTGACGAAGCTCCCAAAGACAGGTGGCAGGAAAGTGCTTTTTGTCAGCAACTGATAAAGGAAGAAGGCTTGAAGGACGAGCACCAGTTACAAAGCTATTTTATCAGGCGGATCGAAACCTTTTTAAACAGCAAAGGCCGCAAACTCATTGGTTGGGATGAAATACTGGATGGGGGCTTATCGCCCAATGCCACCGTGATGTCATGGAGGGGTGAAACAGGAGGCATCGCCGCAGCACAGCAGGGGCATGATGCCATTATGACGCCGGGGGCCTATTGTTATTTTAATCATTATCAGGCTGAACCTGAAACCGAACCGTTGGCCTTTGGTAATTATCTGACACTTAAAAAAGTGTATTCCTATGAGCCCGTTCCTGAAGAACTCGATAGTGCAGAAGCTGTTCACATACTAGGTGCCCAGGGCAATGTCTGGACCGAATATTTAGCAAACCCGGAAAATGTTGAATATATGGTTTTACCCAGAATGGCGGCATTGGCAGAGGTGGATTGGTCGCAACCAACGGATAAAAACTGGGAGTCTTTTTATCAGCGGATTCTGGGTCATTTTAAGGTGTATGAAGCGTTGGGATACCATTATTCAAAAGGCTCATACAAGGTAAATATGATTACGACTTCCGACAGTGCAGGTGTCTGGAATATTGAAATGCAATCAGAAATTCCCAATGCACAAATCTACTATACCACCACTGGTGATGATCCGGATACGTTCTCTACAAAGTATGTGGCCCCTTTTTCGGTAAACACCTCTTCCACCATAAAAGCGGCCATTATCGAAAACGGGACTATGAAAAGTGTTAGCAAGCAGATAATAAGCAAACACAAGGCCTTTGGTGCAAAACTTACGTTAAAAACCAGTCCCGACAGCAGGTATGCAGGTGGTGATGCCTCAAAATTGGTAGATGGTTTGATCGGCGGAAATGGTTTTTCGGATGGCCATTGGATTGGCTATAACGGAAGCGATCTGGAGCTTGAAATGGAATTGTTGCATCCTGATACCATCAGGAGTGTTTCGATGCGCTTTTATCAGGATCAGCCGTCCTGGATTTTTCTGCCTCAGGAGTGGAGCATTGCCCTGTATGATATGGAAAAGCCTTATGAAGTGAAGGGATCATTTGGTTTTCCGGTTGATTCTGTTGATAGCCGGGTTGCCATTCAGGAAGTAAAAATAGTGTTGGCCCCGGAACTCAGGAGTAAGCTGGGAATCAAAGTAACCGGCTTGAGGAAAAATCCTTCCTGGCATCCCGGGACGGGAGAAAATGCATGGTTTTTTGTGGATGAGATTGTTGTAAATTAAAAGACCATCAAAAATACCGCCATACTCATTCCTCCAACCAACATGATGATAAAGGTGTAAGGCAGTATCGACCTGGCTTTTACTCCGGTGATGGCCAACAACGGTATGGCCCAAAACGGCTGAATCATGTTCGTTAGTTCATCGCCATAGGCCAGCGCCATGATGGTTTTTGGAACCGAAGCACCCAATTGCAAGGCGGCATCCATCAAAATCGGACCTTGTACCGCCCATTGCCCGCCTCCGCTGGGAACGAAAAAGTTGACCACAGCCGCACTGATAAATCCCATCACAGGCAAGGTGGATGCACTCGAAACGGACACCAGACTTTGTGTGAAAATGGCTGCCAAACCAGAATAGTTCATCAATCCCATGATACCCGCGTAAATGGGAAACTGAATCATGATCCCACTGGAGCTGACAATGGCCAGGTTCACTGCTTTCATAAAATCATGCAGGTTTTCGTACAACAACAAGCCCAAAGCCAGCAACATCAGGTTAATCAGGTTGATGTTTAAAGCAGAAATTCCTTGTTGAAAAAATTGATATACAGCCATGACTACAAGTGCCAACCCCAATGCAAAACCCAGGTATTGCCTTTTGGATGGTTTTTGATCAGATAAAATCACCGCCGGTAAATCACCTGTTAGCGTAATGGAGGATTTTTTCCACCTTGAAATCAACACCAGAGTCAATGGAATAACCATCAACAGAAAGGAGTTTAACCCAATGTTCAGGGAAGAGAGGATCGTTTCACTTACCGGAATAACCCCAATTTTATCCTGCAAAAAATGACCACTCTCGGCCACCTTTAACGGAGCACTTCCGCTAAAGCCGCCATGCCAGACCATCATTCCCGTGTAAGCGGCAGCCACAAGCAATGGATAGTTAAGTTTCATCCCCGACTTACGGGCATGTTCACCAATGGCACGCGCCAGCAAGGCACTAAAAATCAGTCCAAGTCCCCAGTTGAACAATCCCAGCAACAGACTGAAAAAAGCAGTAAACAGAATGGCTGTTGAATTGCTGGTGATTTTATTCAATAGTACCTGAATGACGCGCTGAAAAAAGGGCGTCAGAGCCAAAACATTACCCAATACAAGGATGAGCATCATCTGCATCGAAAAGGCGAGCAGATCCCAAAAGCCGCGTTGGTAAAAATCGAGTAATTGTAATGGGTAGAAGACGCGGGTGGGAGAGGGTTTCGTAAATATCAGCGCCAGTGCAAACACCACAAAGCTCAGAATAATAGCCAGTGCCAGCGGTGAGGGGATTTTAAACCGGATTTTTTTCACCATAGTTAAAAAGGTTGTGTTTTTTCTGCCAGTAGTCAAATGTACACAATTCATTGAAAATAATTTAATATTGATAAAGCTTGATGAAGTTCGGAAAATCACGACTGATCACGGTAACAAAGCCCATTACAGTTCAATTCAATGATCATTGGATTTCAACCCTCATTTTTCCTATTTTTGCCACACCTCAAATCCAGGTAAATGATCAACATTAACAATGTCAGTGAGCGGTTCATAAAAACCCAAACCTGCGTCATCATTCCCACCTTCAACAATGCCAAAACATTGGCCGGGGTAATTGATGATGTATTGAGCTATACCGATCAGGTGATTGTGGTAAATGACGGGTCGACAGATGAGACACTTACCGTGTTGGCGAATTACCCCAACCTCCAGCTACTCAGTTACAACAACAATGTGGGCAAAGGTTGGGCTTTGCGCGAAGGGTTTCGCCGGGCGTTGAAACTTGGTTATCAAAACGCCATTACCATCGATGCCGACGGACAACATTACGCCGGTGATTTGCCTTTGTTTATTGATGCCTGTGAGAAAAATCCGGGCGATCTGATCCTTGGTTCCCGAAATATCCAGGCCGAAGGAATGTCGGGCAAAAGCACCTTTGCCAACAAGTTTTCCAATTTCTGGTTTTGGGTCGAAACGGGACTTTGGTTACCGGATACACAGTCGGGTTTTCGGCTTTATCCCATCGGACGTCTTCAGAACATGACCTTTTTTACCAAAAAATATGAGTTTGAAATAGAAGTCATGGTCAGGGCCGAATGGAATGGCATCGGAATAATTCCCATCCCCATCCGTGTTTATTATCCGCCCAAAAGCGAAAGGGTGAGCCATTTTCGTCCCATGCCCGATTTTACACGCATCAGTTTGTTAAATACGGTGTTGGTTTTAATAACGGTAACGCTGGTTTGGCCATACAAGCTTCTTCGGTATCTGGCCAACAACAAAATATCCGTCATCGTGAAGGAGCAGCTGTCAAAACACAACGAAAGCAACCTGAAAGTATCCTTTGCCCTGGGTTTTGGCGTGTTTATGGGCATCGTTCCCATTTGGGGATTTCAAATGCTGGTGGCCGCCTTTCTGGCTCATCTGCTGCGGTTGAACAAAATCCTGGTGCTTACGGCTTCCAACATCAGCATCCCGCCGCTCATCCCCTTCATCGTGTACCTGAGTTTTGAACTGGGTAAACTGTTGGTCGACAAGCCCGTGGTGTTTACTACCGAGATGATGTATTATCTCAAGGATCAGGTGATGAAAGGACATTTTTACAGCACACTCAACGAGTTTGGTTACAGCATATTTCAATACGTACTGGGAAGTTTGGTGTTGGCCATTGGGATGGGATTGTTTGTGATGCTTGTTTCACTGACTGTGTTATCTGTTTTCAAACGTTCAAAAATCGAAGTCGAATCATGAGTCTGATTTTTCAAACCCTATATAAAATCATTGGTAAATTCAGGCTTATATCGCTGATAATATTGCTGTTACTTCTTGGTTTTCTGGCGTTGACGGCCTCTCGCCTGAAACTCACAGAAGACATCAGCCAGGTGCTTCCGAAAAGTGAGTCCATCGACAACATGAGCTTTGTATTGTCCAATTCCAGGTTTCTGGATAAGGTGGTTTTTCATTTTTCCTTAAAGGATACTTTGGCAGAACCTGAACCTGAGCAACTTTCACGGTTTGCAGATCAATTGTCCGATTCGTTGATGAGCTCCTGTTATCCTGAATTGCTTACCTCCATCGACAAGGCTCCCGATAACCAATCCATGCTTGAGTTGTATGGAATCCTGAACGGCTACCTGCCCCTGATACTCGATTCGGCAGATTATCAGCACATGGACAGCCTGATTTCCAGAGCACAGATACGAGAAACCCTGAAATCCAACTATTCCACACTAATTTCCCCGGTGGGACTGGCCACCAAGAAAATGATTGCCTCCGATCCCTTGCACTTTAACCTGATGGGGTTAAAGAAAATCCAATCCTTCAATATTAATGAGGGTTTTGAGCTGTACAATCAGTATTTTCTGTCTACCGACAAAAGGCATTTGCTGATGCTCATCACACCATCAGCCACCAACAAAACAACATCCAATCAAAAGCTCTTCGATCGGGTTGATTTCTTTATTAAGACGATACAAAAGTCTGGTCTTGAAAAGGTTGAAGCGGTATATTTTGGCAACCCGGTAGTTGCATTGGGCAATGCCACCAGGATAAAGAAGGACATCATGATTACGGTTACCTTGGCCGTGATCGCCTTGTTGGTTGTTATTACGCTGGTGTTCAGACGAAAACGTACCTTTTTTGTTATTTTCCTTCCGGTGATTTTCGGGGCGTTGCTTTCGTTGGCCATCATCTCGCTGATAAAAGGGCAAATGAGTGCCATTTCACTCGGAATAGGTTCAGTCCTGTTAGGCATATCGGTGGATTATGCCTTGCACATTTACAGTCACTTTCGGCAAAACCGATCCAGAGAGCATTTGTTCAGCGATCTGGTAACGCCTATTTTGTTGAGCAGTGTGACTACCATGTCGGCTTTTTTTACATTGCTTTTTGTAAACTCGGCGGCACTCAACGATTTGGGATTATTTGCCGGGATAAGCGTGATGGGAGCAGCGCTTTTTTCGTTGATTGTGTTACCACACCTGATGCCCAAATCGGATGAAAATGATAAAATTCCATACGGACTGATCGACCGTCTGGCTGCCTTCGATTTAAGCCGGAAGCGTGGACTGGGCTGGGTCATTTTCCTGTTGACAATGGTATTTTTGTTTACCATGCAAAATGTGGGTTTCGATTCCGACATGATGAAAAACAATTACATGAGCAGCAAGGTAAAGTCAGCAGAGAAGCAGATGGAGCGGGTTAGCTCCATTTCCAAGAAAACCATTTACCTGGTTACGCCGGGCAAAGATGAAATACAGGCTTTGGAAGCCAACCAGCGATTGTTTCATCATATTGAAAAGTTGAAAGAGCAAGGATTAATACAACAGGCAACGGTTGTCAACAGCCTGCTTCCTTCTCTAAAAGCTCAGGAAATGGCTTTGGAAAAATGGCAACTGTTCTGGCATCAACATGGTGATTCAGTGCGCGTCAGGTTACAGGATGAAGGGGCAAAACTGGGTTTTAAACCTTCGGCGTTTCATCAATTTCTGGACTGGACCAATCAACCATTCCATACGGTAAGTGCCGATTCGCTGGGAATGCTGAACACCCTGTTTCTGGATAATTATTTTATCCGAAAAGACACCATTACAGCCATTATCAACATTTTGAAGGTAAACGGCGATGCAGCATCCATTCAAAAAGTGTACGATGCATTTGACGGCGATCCTGATGTTTGGGTGATCGATAAACGGAAAATTACCAGTGATTTTGTAACCATCCTGAAAGATAACTTTAATAAACTGGTGTGGATTTCAATCATGCTGGTATTTATTATTTTGCTTCTTGCCTACGGACGCATTGAACTGACTCTGATTACCATGATCCCCATGGTGTTAAGCTGGGTTTGGACAGTAGGTCTGATGGGGATTTTTGGAATCGAATTCAGTATTTTTAATGTCATCATCCTGACTTTTATTTTCGGGCTGGGCATCGATTACAGCATTTTTATTATGCGCGGGTTGTTACAGGAATATAAATATGGAAATCACGATCTGTCGGCCTATAAAATCTCAGTCATCCTTTCGGGAATTACCACCCTGCTTGGAATTGGCGTATTAATTTTTGCACAGCATCCGGCTTTGAAGTCCATTGCACTCATGTCCATCATCGGAATTTTGTCGGTCATATTCATCACCTTTACCTTGTTGCCCCGGATTTTCAGGTGGCTGGTTTCCTATTCGGGTGGCTTGCGCAACCGACCCATCAATCTGGTGGATTTTATCTTCAGTATGTGGGCCTTGTTTGTGTTTGTGTCAGGTTCGTTGATTACAAGTCTGTTATCGTTGCTGATGCCATTTGTGCCTGCATCAAACAGCAAAAAGAAATTGTTTATTCACCGGATGTTCAGGGCGTTGACCTGGTTTATGATCTATATGAATTTCCTTTCCAAAAAGGATATTATCAATCCCGATGGTGAAGATTTCAGCAAACCTTCCATCATTATTGCCAATCACCAAAGCCATGTTGATTTGATGATGCTGATGTTGCTCACACCCCGCATTGTGATCTTGACCAACTCGAGTAATTTCAGTAACCCAATGTATGGGAAAGCCCTGCAATATGCTGGTTTTATAGAAGTTTCGGGTGATTATTCAAGTGTGATTGATCAGGTGCGTAAACAGGTGGAAGAAGGATACTCTGTCGCCATTTTCCCGGAAGGGCACCGCACGGAAACCGGAGAAATTCTGCGTTTTCATAAAGGCGCGTTTTATTTGGCTGCAGAACTAAATCTGGATATTTTGCCCATTGTCTTGCTCGGACAACGCGAATGCCTGAAGAAAAGTGAACTGTTCCTGAAACGAGGAAGACAGATTACCCGGTTTCTTCCGCGCATTAAACTTTCTTCGGGTACATTCGGTCAAACACCCCGCGAACAGGCCAAACAGGTGCGCAAATATTTTAGTGATGAGTTTCTGATCAGCCGCGATCAACTGCAATCGACGGATTACCTTAGTGATTTTATCATTAAAAATTACATGTATAAAGGGCCGATCCTGGAATGGTACACCCGAATCAAGCTCCGGCTCGAAAATAACTATGCTTTGTTCGACCAGATGATCCCCGAAAAGGCCGTTATTACTGATTTGGGCTGTGGTTACGGATTTCTGACTTACATGCTATCAATGCGATCGCAACAGCGGAAGATTACAGGTGTGGATTATGATGACAGGAAAATTGCTGTGGCACAGAATTGTGCCCTGAAAAATGATCGAATGCAATTCGTAAGTGCCGATATTTTACAATTTACACCAGAGAAATCAGATGTTTTTGTACTGGCCGATGTGCTGCATTACCTTCCTTATGAGATGCAGATTCAGGTGATTGAAAAGTGCATTGGTCAATTACAAGCCGGGGGAATGGTGATTATCCGCGATGCCGATGCCAGCTTAAAAAGGCGTCATCTGGGAACCCGGATTACGGAGTTTTTCTCGACCAATATTGGCTTCAACAAGGCAAACCACCAACTTGATTTTGTGTCGCGCAAGATGGTCATCGATGTGGCTTTAAAGCACAAATTGAAACTCGACATCATCGACAACACCAAACGGACTTCCAATTTGGTTTATGTGATGAGGAGTTTGACGGAAGAGATATGACCAAAGCTTTTTGTAGGTGATTTCAATTCTGAATCTAACTACCATTACGAATAACTTTTGTGTTTCTTTACAAGTATTAAAAACATGAGGATAAATAGCTTTTACTATATTTGAATAATATTAATCCCAGCGCTATGTTTGAAGATGACGATGAAAAAGAAACCGATGTAAGAGACCTTCCTATTTATAAAAAAGGGAAAGAAATTTTTGAGGTCGCGCATCAAATCAGCCTTCTGATACCGGATGACAATGAACACCTTCAGGAAATAAATGGGTGGATGTTGAATGATGCGGCGCAATTGACAGTAAAACTTGCCGGGGCACACAATGTTGGTTTTTATGATATGAAAATGGAAGCTGCTACCATCATCCGTAAGGCGGCCCACGACCTGGTGGTGCACCAACACTCACTTAAAGAGTTCGGGTTTAAGCACACTGAATATTTTTCAATTATCAGGGAATTAATTGAAGAATACCGGTTGCTTTTTATCGATTGGGTTTCAGGCTTTGATAAATTCGAATACATCATCGACCGGTGGGGTCTTTTTAATCCTCCCGGCGTTGGACCCTTCGATCATGATCCGGACGACGATATCCCATTTGAAAATCCACTTCGGTGAATGTTAAATTACTCAAGTTTCGCAGTTAAACCTATTTAGTGGAAATCAGATAATTAATTTTTAATAGGGTATCCGATCGTTTCACGTAAGTAATAATTAGATTTGTTTGATGAAATATCCAACAAATACCTGGAAATTAGGGAATATATCTGATCAACTTGCAGTCGGCTAAAGCCAGACTGCAATGGATGTCCAATAAATACATTCATTGTAAATGAATAAAACTATATGGAGTATATGATCATCGAACATATAGTTGCAAATCAACAGGTACGGAGTACAGCCAATATCTATAGTAAACAAGAACCGATTTTTTTTATGGTACAGTGCACCGTCTTATTTTCCCGTTTGTTTAACCGGATAATCAATATTGCGATGCTCCGCACCTTGAATCTACTGGTATTAAATTGGCTTATCAATATTTTCGGTGCGCTGCACTTCAAAATTATCAGTTTTATAGTATTCATTATTATTTATTAGTTTTATGCTTTCAAATGCAAACATTTAATTGATTATCGGCATGGCCAACAAAAAAAATTCTCATTCTCAGAAAATTAACAGGAAAACCGGAATGCATCCCGGTAGCGTTTATTATGTTGGTGAAAAACGGGAATATATCCCTAATTTATACCTGGTAGAATATAACAAGGAAAGCTATAGCCAGACAAAACTCGCCAGCATAGATGATATCAAGAATGTGGAAGATGGTTCATCAGTGCGCTGGTTGAATGTGGAAGGAATACACGAAACAAGCCTGGTGGAACAAATCGGACAGAAGTTCAATCTGCATCCATTGATTCTCGAGGATGTTGTAAACACCTCACAGCGCCCCAAACTGGAAGAATACGACAATTGTATTTATATCACCTTTAAATCGCTGGTGTATGATGGAAAAGAACAGAAAATTGTCCCTGAACAAATCAGCATCATCTTATTGAAACATATCGTGATTACGTTTCAGGAACAAGCAGACGATACCTTCGCGGAAGTCCTGGAACGCATTAAACACGCCAAATTTAAAATCCGTTCCAAAGGCAGCGATTACCTGGTGTATGCCCTCATTGACCTGATCGTGGATAAATACTTCAATTCCATCGAAGGCATGGGGACACAACTAGAGGAATTGGAAGAGGAGGTGTTTAGCTCACCCACGGCGAATTCTCTTTATAAAATACAAACCTCTAAGCGTGAATTGCTTGATATGAGGCATTCGGTGTATCCATTGCGTGAGGTAATTAGTCATTTTCAAAAAGATGACCTCGAATATATTGATGAAAGCAATGTGAAATATTTTAATGATGTGTACGATCACACCATCAGAATAGTCGATACCATTGAAACATACCGTGAATTAAATGCCGGCTTAAAAGATATTTATTTGAGCAGTATGAGCATGAGGATGAGCCAGGTCATGCAGGTGCTCACCATCATCGGGGCTATTTTTATACCACTCACCTTTTTGGCAGGCGTTTACGGGATGAATTTTGAATTTATGCCCGAACTGCACTGGGAATACAGTTATCTGGTGTTTTGGATCGTCATTGTGGTGGTCACCACAGGGATGATTTTTTTCTTCAAACGTAAAAAGTGGTTATAACTTTTTTCGGGGTTATTATCGGTACTTTTTCACGACCTTTGCAATTGCTTTCAGGCTAAAATTTTGCATATGAACGATCCTAATCTACAACGGCTGCTCCTGCTCATTGAGGAAAGTTTGTCGAATACCGATTTTATCAAGCTGACGCTGAGCAGTAAAATAAATACCTCCGGTGAGCTGAAGAATATATATGCAAAAGTGGTGTCCGTTAAGGCAGGAACGTTGTTGTCGTTCGTGTTTCGTTATCCTACCAAAGACATTACCAAGAATTTTTCCTTTGAAGAAGGCCTCGCACTCATCAAAAAATCTTTGGAAGAGGATTTTTATCAGGCGATATTGCTCACCGCCAACAAGGATGTTCATTTTATGCAATTTACCAACGGAAAAAGCACCATCAAACAACAGGAAGCCAGTCAGCAGCTGAAGCCGGTATTTATGCATGACAAACAGAAAAGCCTGTTTATTTCCCCTGAAAACAACCTGTATTTGCAATTGTTGGGTGTTACCTCCTTGGACGGGAAGGTAAAGAAAGGCATGGAGGACAAATTCAGGCAGATCAACAAATACGTTGAGGTAGTGAGTCATGTGGTGGAACAGGCCAAATTACCAATCAGTTTTTCAATTGCCGACATGGGCTCGGGAAAGGGTTACCTTACTTTTGCCTTGTATGATTATCTTACCAACAGGATGTTGCTTGCACCAGAAGTGGTAGGGGTGGAGTTGCGTCCAAATCTGGTAGCCCAGTGCAATGGAATTTCCAAGAAATCAGGTTTTGAAAAATTGAAATTTATCCAGGGTTCCATTGAGAAAACTGTTTTACC
Source organism: Bacteroidetes bacterium GWF2_41_31 (assembly GCA_001769215.1). Taxonomy (GTDB): domain Bacteria; phylum Bacteroidota; class Bacteroidia; order Bacteroidales; family F082; genus UBA6244. The sequence continues at coordinate 67,327 of MEOL01000025.1, read as the reverse complement.
TGAAATAGATTTGCTCATCGCGCTCCACGCCTGCGATACAGCTACCGATGAAGCAATTTTCAGGGGAATCAGTCAAAAAGCCGGGGTGATCATCACAGCTCCCTGCTGTCATAAGCAGATTCGCAAGCAGATGAACCCGGACAACGCTTTGGTCGAAATAACCAAATACGGGATATTGGAAGAACGGCAGGCTGAAATCCTTACCGATGCTATCCGTGCCCTGATCATGGAAGCCTATGGATACACAACCAAAGTGTTTGAGTTTATCTCCACCGAGCACACGCCAAAAAATGTGTTGATTGTTGGAGTGAAGAAAAGTGGCGAAGATGCTGTAAATCAGTATAAAATGGATAAGGTGCAGGCGCTGAAGAAGTTGTTTGGCATCGAAACCCACTTTTTAGAAAAACTACTTGAAACACCCTCGTTATGAGTGCCAACAAAATAGCCAACCTGGTTTTTCTGTACCTGATGCTTTTGCTCATGGGAGGCTGTTGGTTTTGGGAGTGGTCGTTGTGGTGGGTGGTTTATTTCACCCTTTTGCTGATAGCGCTCAAAATACTGGGTTCGGTTTTTATTCATTTAAATTTCTATTTGATTTCCCATTGTAGCATAAAAACCGGGGAAAGAACAATTGCCCTCACCTTCGACGATGGCCCTGATGAAAACAACACTCCCCGTCTGCTCGATCTGCTTGATCAGTTTGGCGTAAAGGCAACCTTTTTTGTTATCGGACAAAAGGCAAAGAAACAGCCTTCGTTGTTGAAAATGATTCACAACAGAGGACACCTGCTTGGTAATCATAGTTATACCCATGCGCGCTTTTTCGATTTGTTTAATTTCTGGCGCATGCGCAACGAATTGCTTTGGACTCACGAGCTGATTTACAGAATTACCGGCATTAAAACCCTGATGTTCAGACCTCCATACGGTGTTACCACCCCTGTACTGGCACGCGCGGTCAATCGACTCGGGTATATCTCCATTGGATGGAGCCTGCGCTCACTCGATACCTGTCGCACACCAGATAAAACCCTGGAAAGACTTATTTCTAAAACCCAACCCGGAGCCATTGTCTTATTGCACGATACCACACCAAATATCATCGACATCACCAGAAATTACCTCGAATGGCTGCAAAAAAACCAATTTCAGGTGGTGTCTCTTAGTCAACTTTTATCCATTGAAGTATATGAACCTTACAAAACTCAATAGTTTATTGTTAGCCTGTTGTTTTCCCCTGTTTCTTGGCGCACAAGAGGCCGGTTTTCAACCAATTTCAGATATTTCATCTGTCACACGAAGCCTTGTTAAACATGCTTCGGCCACCAACACGTTGCAAAGTAATTTTGTACAGGAAAAACACCTGAACATGTTAGAAGAAGTGCTAACCAGCCATGGACAGTTTTTCTTTAAAAAAGAAAACAACGTCCGGTGGCAATACCTGGATCCCATCAAGTATACCATTCTGATTCATCAGGGAAAATTTACCATCGATAACGATGGCAAGGTCAGCGAGTTTAATACCGATGGCAACCCCATGTTTCGGGAAATCAACAAGATGATTATTACCGCGATACGAGGCGATTTTGTGGGTAATGCCGAATTTGCACCTGTTTATTTTGAAGGAAAAACCCAGATGATGGCCAGGCTTGTGCCCGTTGTGGCGCAGGTAAAAAGCATGATTGAAAGCATCGATATCTATTTCGACAAGGTGACGATGCAGGTTGTAAAAGTGGTTTTTATCGAACCGGGAGGCGATTTTACCTCAATCAGGTTTGAAGATATTCAGGTGAATAAAGAGATACCTGACAGCAGGTTTGAACTCACGAATGGAAAGTAAGATGAAAATCAAATTGGCACACCTGATCATGCTGCTGGGGTTGGCAATGCTGCCCCTATCGTGTCGTTTTTCAGGTTTTACTACCATGGGTAATCCCGGTCCCAAACTTTCAAAAGCCACCGTTTTTGCACCTGATTTTTTAAAGGCGTTATACAAAACTGAACTGACCCTCCATGGACGAACCATTACCGGGATTATTGTGATAAAAAAAGTGGATGATGGCTATCAAATGGCCATGGTTTCGGAGGTAGGTTTAAAATATTTCGAATTCTTTTTTCCCGAAGGTTCACCTTTTGATGCACAGGCGAAGTATGTGATGGCAGTGCTCGATCGCGAACCGCTGAAAGAAGCACTCATCAGCTGTTTTGGATTGCTTTTCAGGGAAGCGAAATATAATTCCCAAACCCGCCTGAAGATAAATGAATCGAAGACGAAGGTTTTGCTGATTGATAAAGAGAAGAGTAGCCGTTTCAGCTATTATTATAACCCGATATCGGGTGAAGTCGGGCAATTGATGCAGAATCGTTTTTTTGGCACCAGAACATCGATCAAACTATCAAATTATAAGAATGATGCGCCCGGATCGATCCTCGTTTATCGTGGGAAAATTTCGATGAATTTACAAAGATTGTAATGGCTGTTTTGAGCCATCTTGTTAACTTTGAAGCCAAAATTGCCGTCATCATGAAAGAACTTACCCGTTTTAGTTTATTGATATTTGTGTTACTTGCACTCATATCCTGTAAGGAAGAACCGCCTAAAACCCTAGCGGACTACGTAGATCCTTTTATTGGAACAGGTGGTCATGGACATACATTTCCAGGGGCCACAGCGCCTTTCGGGATGGTACAGTTAAGTCCCGACACACGCAAAGACAATTGGGATGCCTGTTCGGGTTATCATTATTCCGATCAGGTGATAATGGGATTCAGCCATACCCACCTAAGCGGAACCGGGGTTGGCGACTATGGTGATATCCGCATGATGCCCACCGTTGGGGCGATTCAGTTCGATCCGGGGACAGCTGAAAATCCGGATTCGGGCTATGCCGCCCGGTTTTCACACTCCACCGAAGTGGCCTCGCCCGGATTCTATCAGGTGACTTTGGATGACGACCACATCCAGGTGGAATTAACCGCTTCCACCCACGCCGGGATGCACCGCTATCACTATCCAAAAACCAATGAAGCACGGATGGTGATCGACTTGACAGAGAGCGTGGTAACGGAAAAAATGCCGGGGTTGGAACTTCGAATCATCAGCGACCATGAGGTCATGGGTTATCGAAATAGCAAAGGGTGGGCCAGAGATCAATGGGTCTATTTTTATGCAAACTTTTCGAGACCTTTTCAGGAGACCGGTATTGCCATTGATGGGGAGTATTGGCAAAATAAACAAGAAGCCAGAGGCACTGATCTGAAGGCTGTTTTGACCTTTAACATGATGGATGGTGGCCCTCTTTTGGTCAAGGTGGGCATCTCACCGCTGGATTATCATAGTGCTCAGGAGAATTGTTTGCAGGAAATTCAAGGGTGGAATTTCGAAGCCGTGCAGGAAGCAACCCGAGGGTTGTGGAATGACCAATTAAATAAAATTCAGGTACAGGACGACAATGATGTGAACAAGACCATTTTTTATACTGCTTTGTACCATACCATGATCGCTCCAAACACCTTTTCGGATGTGGATGGCAGGTACCGAAACCATGCCGGGAAAGTGTTACAGGACAGGACTTTTACCATGTACACCGTGTTCTCCCTTTGGGATACTTTCAGAACATTGCATCCATTGTTCACCCTGATCGAGCGTGACCGTACCAACGACCTCATCAACTCGATGCTCGATATGTATAGCAGCGATAGCTTGTTACCTGTTTGGGAACTGGCCGGAAACGAAACCAATTGTATGATTGGTTACCACGCGGTGCCTGTGATTACGGATGCATGGATAAAGGGTATCCGCGGCTTTGATGCGCACAAGGCACTGAGTGCCATGAAAGCAAGCGCACAATCGGGGTTGTTTGGTTTGAATGAATACACCTCGAAAGGATATATTCCTGCCGACAAGGAAGGCGAAAGTGTGAGCAAAACGCTGGAATATGCCTATGACGACTGGTGTATTGCACAAATGGCTAAAGGTCTGGGCGATGAGGTTGGTTATCAAACATTCATACAACGCGCACAATATTATAAAAATATTTTTGACAAAAAAACAGGGTTTTTCAGAGGGAAAACCAATGGAGGATTTGTGATCCCTTTCGATCCCACCCAGGTAAATTTTATGCTGACAGAAGCCAACACCTGGCAATACAATTTCTTTGTACCACAGGATATCAATACCCACATTGCCCTGCTTGGCGGCGATGATGCATACGAATCGAAACTGGATGAATTGTTTACCACCACTGAAAAACTATCCGGTCGGGAACAATCGGATATTACCGGCTTGATCGGTCAGTATGCACATGGCAACGAACCCAGCCACAACATGGCTTACCTGTACAATTATGTGGGCAAACCCTGGAAAACACAAAAACTGATTCATCAGATTTGTACCGATTTATACTCCGATCAGCCCGATGGATTGAGTGGCAACGAAGACTGCGGACAGATGTCGGCGTGGTATGTGATGAGCTCATTGGGTTTTTATCCGGTTACACCGGGAAGTATGCAATATGTGCTGGGAACTCCTCTGTTTGAGAATGCTCAGATTAACCTTGAAAATGGAAAAATATTTAGCATTGAAGCAAATCGCCAAAGCGATCATGATTTTTATATTCAATCGGTTAGCTACGATGGTGAAACTTATTCCAAGTCATATATCACCTTCGATATGATTGCCAATGGTGGTGACCTGGTAATTGAACTCGACCGTGAGCCCAACAAGCAATGGGGGCTGAATCACGAGGACAGACCATCGCAACAGATCACTGACTTTCCCATCACCCCGGTGCCTGGTTTCGATGCGGAGAGTAAGACTTTTGAGAAAACCCTCACCGTTGGAGTAACCGATTTATCCGGGAATGCCAATATAAAGGTGATGCAAAATGGGGAAGGAATTCATTACAGAGACCCGATTGTAATCAATAAGACCACCGAATTTACAGCCACCGCATCGGTAAACGGCTTGGTCAGCTTTCCTGAAACTGCTGAATATCTCTTAATTCCGGCCAACCGGAAGGTGACTATCAACACGCCTTACAGTGAGCAATATACCGCGGGAGGGGATGTGGCATTGATTAACACCATCCGCGGTGGTACTGAATTCAGGACAGGAAACTGGCAGGGATACTACAATACCGACATGGATGTGTTGGTCGATTTGGGAGAAGTGGAACAAATTCACAGCATAGGAGCCGGGTTTCTTCAGGATGAGAAGTCGTGGATTTTTATGCCCGCCTCGGTTCATTTTCAAGTGTCAGTAGATGGCAAGACTTTTCAGGAGGCTGGTTCAATACAAAATCCCATCGGTCCCAAAGAAAGTGGAGGAATTGTACATGATTTTGTGACGGGGCCGCTTAACGTCAAGGCGCGGTTTATTCATGTAACAGCAAAATCGCAGGGGCTTTGTCCCGACTGGCATGTGGGCGCCGGCAACCCGGGATGGATTTTTGCCGATGAAATCTGGACAAAATAACAGAATATGATGGACGAAATTGAAATACAACATATTGCCTTACACAAGGTAGGAAATAAAACCAATGATGATGGCATCCGGTTTTCGAAAGATGAACTTGATCTGGAAGATGATGTTCGTGCTTTGTTAAAGCATTATTTTTTGTCGCCTTTCAAAACCGAATCACGCTACCATCTTGCTCACGAATCGGATATTCATCTCAATGAAGTGTATGCATTTGCCAAACATGTTTTTGAGGATACAGACAAGTTCTTTGAAACCAGCATGAGCCTGGCGAAACATCTGTATGCCCAATCGAACCATCCAAAAATAAAAAGCGGCGAATTTTATATGGTGTTGTTTGATAACTGCATCCTCGAAGGAAACCGAACGCAGGCATTGGGTTTGTTTAAATCGGAATCGCGCGAAACCTACCTGAAAGTATATCCCGTAAAGGATAATTATACCATCGGCAGCGAGGATGGTATCAACATCAACAAACTCGACAAAGGTTGTTTAATTTATAATTTGGAGGAAAAAAACGGTTTCGTTGTGGAGGCTGTGGACAACCTGAATAAGACTGAAGCGCATTTTTGGTTTGATGAATTTCTGCATCTGGCCGAACGTAAAGATGCGTATTATCAAACTGATAACGCGCTGGCGATGACTAAAAAATTCGTAACTTCCTATTTGCCTGATCATTTTTCAATGGATAGGGCCGATGAAGCTGAAATCCTGAACAATTCTGCCAAATTTTTTCGTGAACACGATACCTTCGATCTGGAGGTATTTTCGGAGGAAGTCCTCGATCATCCTGAGTTGGCCAACACCTTTAAAAGCTATAAAAGTCAATATGAACAGGAATATAAAATCGAAATCGACGATCATTTTGATATCAGTGACCGGGCATCCAAAAAACAGGCAAAGAACTTTAAGAGTGTGCTGAAACTGGATAAGAATTTTAGTCTGTACATCCATGGCGACAGGCGCTACATCGAAAAGGGCCGCGATGACGAAAAGCAGATGAACTTTTATAAATTGTATTTTAACGAAGAACATTAGTAATGAAAACACCTGTTTGGCAAAATAGTCTGAGTATAGTACCTATAGTTGCGACTATTCGGGAGAGCCTAAGGATCAACACACCGCTTGCCAGTATAATAAAATCAGGGTGTTGACTAAGAAACAACAAAAGAGTGATATTATTTAAATTGAAAATTGCACCAAAGTTGAGCAAATATCTAATTCTTAAAATGTAAATGAATTTTTAATTTGAATTATAGTTTTTATCAAAAAGGAAATTGTACAATTTTTTTGTTTAATTTTGGTAAAAAGACATTGAGATAACCTATTCGAAAAGTAGAAATATATTGACCTCCACTTTTTTACTGTCTGAAATTAGGTAGTTATTATGACGAGAGCATTTTTTAAGTTCGTAACATTAGCAGCTCTATTAAGAAAAGATAGCTTCAAACAATTTGTTGGAATGAAATAGTATATGCAATTTAGAAAAAAGTGGTTTCCAAGAGAGTTGTTTGTCAATAAAAAGAAAAATTGGTATTGGGTAAACAATTTATTTTTGATTATTTAGCGTAGTTTTTTATCCTAAGGGTTCAAATATTATCGCAATTCACACATAAGAAGTATATACGAAATGAGAATGGAATTCGTAAATATTAGTATGGCAGAATTATCCAGAACAGAGGGACTCAGTCCTCGTTCTTTAAATGTATGCGAAAATCACGATCTTAATGACATTGAAACGGTTGTAAAATATTATCAGGATTATGGGACTTTTATAAAACTTCGTAATTGTGGTGCTAAATCAAATTTGGAGCTAATTAACATATGCAAGAAATATGAAGCATTTGTAATTGTACCAAAATCAAAATTTGTGGAGGAAAATCCTATCAATCAAATTGAAAATAAAATTGACATTCTTACAATTAGACAAAAGATAATTTTAAATAATTTACTTGAAAATCGGTTTAAAGAATTATCTGTCAGAAGTTCAAACGTACTATTAAAATATTTCGGGCATAATATTAGGTTAAGGGACATCAAAACGCTTATAACTGAACAAGAAACTGAATTAAAGTACTTAAAGAACATAGGTGAAAAATCATTTGACGAGATTAAGAGCTTTATTAAATCAACAGAAGAACTTCTTGATTTAGTTTCAATATTTGAAACCGACAGCGAGATCATTATTGAACTATTTAACACTTTTTTGCTTAAGGAATTTAAATTAAGTAATTCTTATCTTGCGGAGATAGGTAGTAATTATGACTTTATAAATGGAATACCTTTATTTAAAACACTTATGGTGTTAATAGAAAATGAAATTTTATTTGACCATAATAAAACGATCCTGTTTAAGTTTTTCTTTAATTATTACTTGGATTATGAGCAAAACACACTTGCTGCCATTGGGAAATCATTTGATCTGACTAAGGAAAGAATACGACAGATACGTAAGAAAATATTTGAAAAATTAGAATGTACATTTTCGTTTATTAGAAGGTTGGATTTTGATACTATTAATTTGTATGGTATTGATTGCACTAATAATTATATTGAAATTGACGTTGAACAGGTTGTTGAAATCAACAAAAATGAAGGAACAAATTACAATCAACTTTTTATTATTAAGATATTATCAATTCTATTATCAAAGCAATATGAATTAATAGGAGCTGAAGAAGATATTATTTTTAATAAGAATAATCGACTAGGGCATAACTGGAGTAAAACCTATTTAGTAAAACTGGAATATTCTCAAGTATTTGATTTTGAAAGGTTGGTAAATGATGTTGAAAAACGATTAAGTATTAGAATTGAAGAGGATTATAGTTTTCATTTTCAAGCATATTTACTCGATTTTCAAATATGTGAATTGCCTGAATATCTCGAAAATATATCGCAAGTTGCAGAGTATATTTTATTTAATGAGTTTGAACTAAGAATTGATATTAATGACTATATAATTTTCAAAAGAAACACTAAAAAACAAGTGATAGACTATGTAATTGATGTGCTAAAAGAAAGCAATAGACCATTAACTGTATATGAAATATTTGATATTGTGAACAAACAAAACCCGAGTATCACTAAAAGTGCAGAGGCACTTAGGGGCAGTTGTCAGCGAGATATGAATTTAATTTATTTTGGAAGAAGTAGTACTTATGGACTAAAAGTATGGGAGAAAAATAATGAAATTAAAGGTGGTACAATCAGGAGTATAGTTGAAGAATATCTAAGATTAGAAAAATCACCAAAACATATAGTGGAAATAACAGACTATGTCAATAATTATAGAAATACAAATGCAAGAAATATCCTTACAAACCTCAGAGTTGATGAGTCTGGGATATTTACATTCTTTAATCAATCATTTGTTGGACTAGCCGAGCATAGGAATAGTAAGGAATATGCTTATTATGAAAACATCCCAAAGTTCTTAGGTAAAGATATTGCAGCTGAGGTAAGGAGTGCGAAAGGTATTTTAGTAAAAGATATAGCAAAAATATTTTCTTCAAGAATTTCAATCCAGGAATCTCATATGGAATTAATTATTAGAAACCTGATCAACGATAATTTTTTGTATTTAGACAACAACTTAATATATGCAACTAATGAGTATAAAAGAAATTAAAGATAAACAGATGTTTGAATTGAACAAGCAATGTGAAATCCGAGGTGTTGACTTTACATCGATGGTAAAACTATTGAATTCAGAAAAAGTTAAAAAACTTCAGAAGCGCAATCATTATATACAACAAACCATTGATGCTGAAATTGAAAAGTCGTTGAATCATGAAGATAAGTAAAATAGTATTAGATAATTTTCGCCAATATTATGGGAATAACCCGTTAGACATAGAGACTGACGGAAGTAAGAATATTGTAATAGTAGGTGGTAAAAATGGTTATGGTAAAACAAACTTCTTGTTGTCAATTGTCTGGTGCTTTTATGGAGAAAAGATTATTCAAATTGATGAAAACTTCAAAAGAGAAATTCAAAAAGAGTCGAATTATCAACGGTTTTTAAAACAATCTCTTAATTGGGATTCTAAAAAAGAAGGAAATGATAGTTTTTATGTTGAAGTGGAGCTAAAAGATATTGATTTTCCTGAGAATCTAAAAAGTGAAGATAAAGTCGTGATTATAAGACGTGAGTATTTAACAGAGAAAATGGAGGAAAACCTTCATATAAAAGATATTAATGGAAATGACTTATTTTTTGATTATGAAGATAAAATAAATTTTATAAATGATTACCTGATACCACTTGAGGCAGCAAAGTTTGTTTTTTTTGATGCCGAAAAAATCGCTTCATGGGCTGAACTGTCTACAAAAGATGAAGGTAGCGTATTGAATGATGCGTTAGGAAAACTTCTCGGATTGGATATTTTTGAGAACCTAAAGGATGATTTGCTAACCTATGTAAACAACCTTAAAAAAGAAGGGGCACATACTAATGTAAAGGAGCAAATTATCAATACTGAGAAAGCTATCGAACTTAATAAAGATAGAATTGAGGAAGTTGAATTAAAATCAGCACTTAACGAAAATGAAATCAAGACTTTAAAAGAAAAGATAAAGAAATACCAAGTTTATTTGAACCAAAACAGTAAAAAAGAAACATCAACTTTAAGCCGAGAAAATATTTACAATGAGTTGATAATTTTACTAGATAAGAAAGTCGAGTTAGAAAGACGGTTTAATGAATTGAATGAATTAATTCCGCTCGCTATGCTTGGGGGTAAAATTGAAGAAGTTATTGAACACATTGAAACTCAAGAAAAGGTACAAAATTCAAAGGAAACTAGTGCTGATGTTAAACATAAGTTAGAAAAATTTATTGAGAAATTATTCAATCACCCACCAGAACCACTAGATGGATCTATGACTTTTAAAAATAAGGTTTTTTATTCGGATAAAGCTCTAGGACTGTTAAATGAAATTTTTAGTATTTCTGAGCAAACAATTGAACTTCCTTATGAGCTAGATTTAAGTAATTCTGATAAGGAGTTGATATTTAATACATCAGGATTAATTAGACAGCATTCGAAAGAAATATTTGAAACAACAATAAAAGATTTCAATTCTGTTCTTGTTCAGATTGGTGAAAATGAGAAGCAATTAAAAATAATTGACTCTGATTTACAGGATGAAACAGTTTTGGAAATGATGACGGAAAAGGATGAAGTTGAAAGGCAACTTGAGAAATTAATTGGAGAGAATGGTGCCTTAGATAATCATAAAGAAAAAATGCTTAAGGATAACATTCGATTAAATCAACAATACAGTATTTTCCTTCAAAAAAGCACAGGAAATAAATTGATTAAAGATAAAATTGCTACAACTAAAAAGTATATTGATTCTTTACAGATTTTCATTGATGGACAGAAAAAAGACAAGAAGGATTCATTGGCGAAAAACGTAATAATTGAACTTAAAAAATTGATGCACAAGCTTCATACTGAAAAGGCCCAATTTATTGAGGATGCAAAAATTGATATTTTGCCAGATGGGAAGGGTTTAAAAGTATTACTTATTGATGCAGATGGTAAGGAAGTTCCAAAGGAGAGTTTTTCGACTGGTGAGAAGCAAATCTACATATCATGTCTTATTAAAGCAATTCTTAAAGAAGCAATTCAGGATTTTCCAATTTTTATTGATACTCCACTTGGTAGATTAGATCACGAGCATATTGAAAACATTATAAAAGATTACTATCCTGAATTATCAAGTCAGGTTGTATTACTTTCTACGAACAATGAAATTACACCTCGTCGGTATAACAGTATTGTTAAACAAGTCGCTAAATCGTATCTTATAATAAACGAGAATAGAAAGTCTAATTTTAAAAAAGGATATTTCCAAAGCTATGAGAATTAGAATAAGTAAAGCAGACGAAGAAATTATTGACCGTTTAAAATCGTTATATAAATTTAATTCGGAGGGGATAGTACCACGAATTGCATTTGCGTATAGTTTGCAAACAAATAGGAAATTTGACCTAAATATTGATATCGTTCCAAGTTCTGATGGAAGAGATTATCGTGATGACCGTGGTTTATTTGGGACAATTGTTGATAATCGAACAAATTATCCTGTCTTTAAAGCAATACTAGAACACCATTATAATAAAGCATTGTTCGAAGATGATTTTTCTAAGTTATTTAAGTTGCATATCGACCATGGTTTACATAAGTTAGATAGTGAAATCTCAAAAGGAGACTTCACAAGTGGTAATCACATTATATACTTAATGAAACTAATAAAGAATGGACTTGATTTGCAGTCTTCCACAATCACTACGTCAAACATAAACCATCAATTATTTCAAGTTGATGATTATTTAAATCCTGTTTCATTTATTATTGGTAAATCAAAGAACCATGAAGATGTGGAAATAAAAATAAATGACCTTAGAGAGTTTGATAATCGGAATATTGCTATAGCTGGAATGGCAGGTTCAGGAAAGACACAGTTAATTAAAGACATCCTGTATCAGATTTCGACTAACACTAATCATAAAGTAAGATTTATTTTCTTCGATTATAAGGGAGAAGGGAATGCGCAGCAATTGCAGCCATTTCTTGATAAAACAAATTGTGAATTTGTTGATATTCTTAACGATGGTCTTAAATTTAATCCTCTGATTTCAATTAATTTACATGATGGTGATAGGCAAAAATTATTTAGTGTGAAAGCTTTTGTTGACACTGTTGCTACATTTGTCCCAAATATTGGGGTTTCTCAGAAACACATTTTGCAAACTGTTATTAGCCAATTAATTGAAGAAAACGATAATATCCATCCAAATTTCTCTGACCTTTTTAAGTCGTTGGATGAATACTATGAAACGACAAAAAACAAACCTGATACATTATATGCCGCAATAAAAGATTTGTCAAGCGGATTGTTCTCTGACAAAATTTCGGAAAATATAATAGACAAAAGCATTTATTTAAATTTACCACCCTCACTATCCGATACATTACGCCAATTGTGTGTTTTTTTGCTTCTTAAGTACTTTCATTTTTACTTTAGCTCATCCAATGACGTAGAGCCTCGTGATAATATTATTCCGTTACGTTATTGCATTGTTATTGATGAAGCTCATGTATATTTAAAGAATAGAAATGCCCGAAAATCTCTAGAAGAGTTATTGAGAACCCTTCGTTCAAAAGGTGTAATTGTTGTAATGCTAACTCAAGGAGTTGAAGATTATAAAACCAAAGATTTTGATTTTGCTTCCCAAGTTAAATTGCCAATATGCCTTAATGTACAGAATAAAGACCCTAAAATGATTACACCGTTCATTGGATCTCATAGAAGTTTGATAAAGCTAGAATCAGCACTAGGCTGCTTAGGTCAGATAAAAGAAGATTCGGAAGGAAATCCTATAAAATATGGTGTAATTAACATTGTTGAACCTGCAAGTATAGAAATAAGACAATTCTGGAAAACACTTAAAGATGAATAGTAAAGTGATGTAATAAAGGCGTAATTGGAATCCTTATACACGCTACTATTTTTTTTACAAAGATTTCAGTATTTCCACATTACTCCAATACTACGGTTCAGCAGGAAGGAAAAGTTAAATCTCCTGAACAGAATTTTCCGGTAGCCAGCCAATACTTCCATCGGGTATCCTGATTTCAATCCATCCTGAAACACGGTCCAACAACTTTACCTTGGTGCCTTCGTGTATTACAAACAGGTCCACAGCACTTTGTGTAGGTGAACTTTTTACCGTGATGGCCGGGGTAAACACGATGGCTTCCTGGTGTTCCTTGGAGTAATAATACTTTTGTGATGCCAGTCCAAAGGCGGTAATGGTGAAAAATAACATGATAATACCCAGGTAAAAAGAGGTCTGTTTAGAGGTTCTTGATTTGGTCAGCACAAACCAGGTGATCAGGATAATTAAAAAGGTCAATAAAAAAAGGGCGATCACAGTCCAGGTGTCGGCATTGAAGAGGTTGTAAAAATAATTCCACCAGGTTTTATAAAAAAGTTCGGGTACCTGTTCAATTTTATCGACAATCATGCTGTTGGCCACACTCAAATTATACTGAATATTCTCATCAGAAGGAGCCAGTTTCCTGGCTTTTTCGAAGAATAAAATGGCAGCCGGGACATTGTTGTTTTTAAAATGGGCATTGCCCATGTTGTAAAAAAGCTGAGCCGATTGCAGGCCTTGCCCGGCAACCTGGTCGTAAACCAACAAGGCTGAATCGTACATGCCCTGATTGTAGGCGCGGTTACCGATTGCCATTAGCGAATCGGGTGTATAAGCAAAACCACTCCATGCGATAAGCTGTAGAAGAGCCACCAGGGCGAAGTTCTTTGTTCTTTTCATGGTTTAACTATTTTAATGCTTTTTCGGCCTGCATAATTGCTGTAATGGCCTCGTTATAAACTGATTCCATTTTGTCACGGGCATCGCCGGGGGCAAACCGTGCAAACTCAATATTATTCAACGATTGTATAAAATTATTGGTGATTTCCTCGCTAACCGATTTATTCTGAAGCTTTTCACGAACGGTTTCAATGGAAAGTTCTGAGAGAGAAATATTGAATTTGTCTGCAATATATCCCCAGATGCCCAGGGCCATTTCATCATAAAATCCCTTATCATTGCCCGATTGTTTAAATTTTTCGGCTTTTTGCAACCGCATCCTGGCTATTTTATTGGCCTTGCGGTTTTTAACTCTCGAAACATTGGCGTTCTGCTTTTCCATGCGTTTCCAGAGGATGATCAGGATGAACGGGATAAGAAAGATGACAAACAACAGCACGAAAAAAAACAGGGAACCAAACAAATAATTTCCAACGGGTTTAAGGGGTTCGATGATGGTTTTTATATGCCGGATGTCTTTTCCGATGAAACGGATGTCCTCCTTGGCTGATGCATTGTAAGTGACATCATTGTTGTTTCCCGAACCTTTGCCCACTTTGATGTGATAGGCTTCTGATGAAAATCTTTCGTAGGTTTTTGTTTTGGGATTGAAGAAGCTAAAGGTGATGGGTTCAATGGTAAAATCGCCCGGGTTACGTGGAATGGCCAGGTATTCAAATTTCTTTCTGCCCGATATGCCGGTAGTCGATGGTACGGTGCTGGTGGTTATTTTTGGTTCAAAAGTTTCGAAATCAACCGGAAACCTGACCTCAGGCAGGGTGAGCAATTCGATATTACCGTTTCCGGAAAGTTCGATGCTTAAGTTTAAGGCGTCATTTGCAGAAAGTGTGGTGCGGTCGATCTTGCTGCTAAAGTGGAAATCGCCAACGGCCCCGGTAAAATCATCTGGTTTGTCTTTTTGAGGAAGGGGTTGTACTTCGATGGTAATTGGTTTTGATTTAAGCCTGGCCTCTACGTTTTTCACGTTCCGGTTAAAAAAAGGATCATTAAAAAAACTCTCAAACGGATCGTTGCCTCTGCGTTGATTGCTCTGCACGCGAAGTTGGGCGGTACAGGTTATTTCTGCCGGTTCCAGGATCAGTTTTCCCGTTTTCTGAGGGAACAGGGCCACCTTGTTAATTTCTGCCGTGATGTATTCTTCTCCATTGATTACCTCTGTCGACTGGCGGTACTGAGCGTTGTCGCCCATCAAACTCTTTGACCAAAACCCGTTAAATGCAGTCATTTTATCTAGTGTCAGGTTCGACACGGCAACCTTGGTGTAAATTTTATAAGTGGCGATAATTTGTTCTCCAAGGTAAGGATTCTTGTTATTTACCGCTACGGTAATATACACGTCGTCATCTTGCAACATACCCGACTCATTGGATTCCTTTTTTTGCTGTCCGCCTGAGGTGGTCTGTGTATTTCCTCCTCCGGCCACGATGGTAATGGTTAATGGGTTCGACTGGACTATTTTTCCATCCACTGTTACTGATGCCGGTCCTACCTGTACCTCGCCGGCATTACCGGCTTGAACTACAAAGGAATAGCTCATGGTGTAGCTTTTCGACATCCTCCCGTTTACATATTGAATGTTTGAACTGGTGGAAGTGCTTGGCCCCGATAGCACCTGAAGGCCTCCAAAATTTGGATTTCTAAAAGCGCCTCCATCCGCGTTGAGTTCATAAATTATCCTGAATCGCTCACCTTCCTTTACTACTTGTTTCCCGATGGCAGTAAACGTGATGTTGTCCTGTGCCTGTGTTATCAGGCTGAAAGCAAGCAGAGTGATGAAAAATATGCGTTTGATAATCATAGCTATTTGGTCTTTGCCGGTCAAAAATACTACTATTGTCCTATTGAATTGAATCTTTTGAAAGATTTAGAAATGATACAAAATACATTCCATAGTGCGTTTCAATTACAGTTGTCATCAACTTTACCAGTCGATGTCGGTTTTTACTCCTCTTGTCGCTTTAGCCTTTTCTTTTTGAAGTTTCTGCAAAGTCTTTTTCTCGTCATTTTTTAGTGCGTCCATCATTTTTTGAGCATCTTGTTTAGAGATTTGTAAAGGTTGCTGCTGTTGCTGCTGATCCTGTTTATCCTGATTTTGATCCTTTGACTGATCTTTTTTGTCCTGCTGGTCTTTATTTTGATCCTCCTTTTTTTCCTGGTCTTTATCCTGGTCTTTATTTTGATCTTGTTCGTCCTGGTCTTTTTTGTCCTGATCTTTTTTGTCCTGGTCTTTTTTGTCCTGGTCCTTGTTTTGATCTTTATTTTGGTCTTTGTTTTGATCCTGATTTTGTTGCTGTTTCAGCATCTGGCGTGCATATTCCAGGTTATAGCGTGCATTTTCGTCAGTTGGATTTTTCCTTAAAACGTTTTTGTAGGCTTCAATGCTTTCTTCATATTTCTTTTCTTTTAACAAGGAGTTTCCCAGGTTGTATTGGGCCGCGCTTTTTTCTTTGTCACTTAAATTGCTCCCGGCAACTTCGTTAAACAGTTTTCCTGATTCTGCATAGTTTTCCTGCTCATACAAGGCATCGCCGAGGTTAAAGGTTCCTTTGTAATAATTGGGTTTAGCCTCCAGTGCTTTTCGGTACTCTACTTCAGCTGCAGAGTAATCTTTCTTTTCGAACAACTCGTTCCCTTCCCTGATCTTCTTTTTCTCACTTTGGGCTATCCCGTAAGTTGTCCAAAACAAAGCGATTGTAAATATGATAATGTAGGTTTTCATGTTATTTTAGTTTTCCAAAAAAGTCAATTTTCCTGGTCCAGCTGGCCTTCCGGTCTGCAATCAGGAGTTCCAACAAGAACAAAATCAAAGCGATACCTAAAAACAGTTGAAACCGATCTTCATAGTTGGTAAACTGTCGGGTTTCAATTTCTTTTTTATCGATGGCGTTGATTTCTTCAAATATTTTAGTCAATCCGGTGGTCGCGTTGTTGGCCCTGGCGTAGGCACCTCCACCGGCGGCGGCAATTTTTGTGAGCATGTCCTCGTCCAACCTGGTAATGACGGTTTTTCCATCCCTGTCTTTTTTAAATCCCGTTTGGGTTCCATTGTCAAACAGGGGTATGGGAGCTCCATCAGTCAATCCCATGCCAATGGTAAAAACCTTAATTCCAAGTTCGTCGGCTTTCTTTGCAGCTCCCACGGCATCATCCTCGTGGTTTTCGCCATCGGTAATAATGATGATCGCTTTATTATGTTCCGTTTCACCAAAAGAGGTGGTTGCCATGTCGATGGCTTCCCCGATGGCAGTTCCCTGAGTAGGTACAATTTTGGTGTCAACCACCGAAAGGAACAGCCGGGCTGCGGAGTAATCTGTTGTCAAAGGGAGTTGTTTGTAGGCATTTCCAGCGAAAATGATGATTCCGATCCGGTCTCCTTCCAGTTTGTCGATCAGGTTGCTAATGGCCAGCTTTGATCGCTCAAGCCGGTTGGGCTTGATATCTTCTGCCAGCATGGAATTGGAAACATCCAGCACCAGGTATAAGTCGATTCCTTCGCGCTTTACTTTTTCAAGCTTCGATCCAACCTGCGGATCGAGCAACCCGAAAATAAGAAAAGTGATTCCGATGAGAATGATGAACAGCTTGATGAGTCCTTTTGTACCCGATTGGTTAGGCATGAGCTGAAGGATTACCTCGTGATGGCCAAAACGCCTCAACGCTTTCTTTTTCCAGTTTCTGTAATACAGGAACATGAGGATAAATACCGGTACGATTATCAGCAGGTAAAAAAATTCCGGATGTGCAAATCTGATCATTGTTCGGCTAATTAACTGGGGTTAGGGGATTCGTTTAAAATAAAGATAGCGAAGCAGTATTTCGAAAGCAAGCAGGATGAAGGCTGCCAAAGCAAATGGCAGGTATGATTCGTGTTTCTTTTTAAATTCCTGCACATCGATTTTCGAGCGCTCCATCTGGTCAATTTCCTGATAGATGTCGCGGAGTTTTTTGTTGTTATCGGCCCTGAAATATTTTCCACCTGTCATGGCAGCAATTTTCTGCAGCAATTCTTCGTCAATTTGAACCTTCATTTGTTGCAGTTGAATGCCATAAGGCGTTTGAACGGGATAAGGGGCCATTCCCATCGATCCGATTCCGACGGCATAAACCCGGATGCCAAACATTTTGGCCATTTCGGCTGCCGACATCGGATCTACCGAACCCGAATTGTTCACTCCATCGGTAATTAAAATGATGACTTTTGAGATGGCCTCAGAATCTTTTAACCGACTCACCGCGGTAGCCAGTCCATCACCGATGGCGGTTCCGTCTTCAATCATGCCACTTTTAATTTCTTTAAATAAATTCGAAATCATATCGTGGTCGGTGGTTAAAGGTACCTGGGTAAAGGCTTCCCCACTGAAAATGACGATACTGATCCTGTCATCGGGCCGACCTTTGATAAAGTCTTCGGCCACATCTTTTGCCGCCTCCAGTCGGTCGGGCTGAAAGTCACGTGCAAGCATACTTCCCGATACGTCCAGGGCCATGACGATATCTATTCCTTCAATTTGAATATTTTGCTTGGACGAAGTGTATTGTGGACGGGCCAACGCGATGATAATCAGTGAAAGAGCCAACAACCTAAGTGCAAAAAGTCCATGGATGAGCCAGGTACGCGGGCTTTTATTAACTTCCGCGAAAGCGGCAATCCCGGAATACCTGACTTCGGCCTGTGTTTTATTGTGCCTGAACCAATACCACACAACGAGCAGTGGAATCAGCAGCAGCAGATAAAAATACTCAGGGTTTGCCCAGTGTTCTATGTTAAACAAGTTCTGCATGGGTACTAATGGTTATTCGATTTAGAGATTTCAGAGGTAGCAGGTTGATCAGCATCCCGGTTCTCAGGTTTGTCCTCTTTTGTTTCGTTCACAAAATCAACACAATGCGACAAGCTCAGGTCGTTTTCAAGTGGTGTGGGCCGGGCTTTGGCAAATTTTACCATGTCCGCCAGAAACAATACTCCACTTAGTTTTTCGTAAATCTGGTGGTTAACAGGATGTTTCTTCAAAGCCCCTAAAATCTCATCGGATGTCATTTCAGGTGCGTCAAAGTGGTAGCGGTTATCCAGGTACTCCCGCATGATGTCAGTAATTTCGGAATGGTACTGTTTTAACTTTCCGCTTTGCCAAACCCTGGCCAACCTTAATTCTTCCAGTTTATTGATGGCCAGTACATGCGGTGGAAGCGCCGGCTTGATCCTGCGTTCAAAAAGAGGTTGATTTTTCTTCCTCTTCTTTAAATAGAGCACCAACACCACGGTGAGGGCAATGACGAGCAGACCAAGCAAAATCCAGGGCAATATTTCCCGAAAGGTATAGGGCTCGCTGATGGGTACCACGATGGGCTTGATGGCCTGAGCTGTATCTACTACGGGCACATTGACTTTTAAAAAAAGCGTTCCTGTGGAAGTCGTTTTCAAGAGGGTATCGCCCACGGCAAAAAATTGAATATCAATGGAAGGAATTTCAAAATAACCACTGTCGAATGAAGTAATGGTGAGTTGCTGCATCAACCGCAGCGCTCCATCATCAACGAGGGTATCAACGGTACTTTTTTCGATCACCTCTATCTTCGACGACAAGGTGTCGCCAATGGCAGGCCAATTTACCTGATAGCCATCAGCAAGCCTGATTCCGAATTGCATGTTGACCTGCTGTCCGATCAGGATGGCATTGGTATCGATTTTTGACCATGAAGTCACCTCCTGACCATGCAATTTCAGGCCGGACAACAACGCCGGCAGGATGAAAAAACAGAAAATGGATTTGATGATGGGATGGTTCATGTTATTTTCTCGATTCACGTTTTTTAAAGAGGTTCATCAAAGGTTTTACATAATCGCGGCCTGTATATACACGGACCATGTCCACCCCCGCACGTGCAAGAGCTACATCAAGTGCGGCGGTTTTTTCACGGGAATACCGTTGCAAGGCATTTCGGGTTTTGGCATTGGAAGTATCAACCCATTGCAAGGCCCCGGTTTCGGCATCGCGCATGCGTACCATCCCGACATTTGGAATTTCAGTCTCTCTATCATCAGTTACCCTTACAGCAATCAGGTCGTGTTTATAATTGGCTATTTGCAGGGCTTTTTCCAGGTTGCTGTCCATAAAGTCGGAGATCAAAAAAGCTGTTGATTTCTTTTTAATGACGTTGGTAAGGTAACGCAATGCCTCCGCGATATTGGTCCCGGTATTTTTCGCCTTAAAATCGATCAATTCCCTGATGATACGAAGTATGTGAGAGCTTCCTTTTTTTGGTGGTATAAACTTCTCGATGACATCGCTAAAGAAAATAACACCCACTTTATCATTGTTCTGGATGGCTGAAAATGAAAGTACTGCTGCTATTTCGGTAATCAACTCTTGTTTAAGTTGCAGGTTGGTACCGAAATTGTTTGACCCGGAAACATCAATCAGCAACATCACGGTGAGTTCGCGTTCTTCTTCAAACACCTTAACAAATGGGTGGTTAAATCGGGCGGTCACGTTCCAGTCGATACTGCGGATGTCATCACCAAATTGGTATTCACGCACCTCGCTAAAGGCCATACCCCTTCCCTTAAAAACACTGTGGTACTCACCCGAGAAAATCTGGTTCGACAAGCCCCGTGTTTTTATTTCAATCTTTCTGACTTTTTTAAAAAGTTCCTGTGCTTCCACTGGTTTTTTTATTTTTTTTGGTTAGGGTACTTCAACCGTGTTTAAAATTTCGTTGATGATGTCTTCGCTGGTGATATTCTCAGCTTCGGCTTCATAAGTCAGACCAATCCGGTGGCGCATTACGTCGTGGGCTACGGCACGGATATCCTCAGGAATTACATACCCTCTCCGGCGTAAAAATGCGAGTGCTTTGGCGGCAAGCGCCAGGTTGATACTGGCACGTGGCGATGCTCCGTATGAAATCATACCGGAGAATTTGCTCAGTTTATATTCTGACGGATAACGGGTGGCGAACACGATATCGGTGATGTAATTTTCGATTTTTTCGTCCAGATAAATTTCGCGCACCAGTTCACGTGCTTTTAGGATTTCCTGAATACTCAGTACTTTGTTGGTTTTGGCCGTTGTGTTGCTGATGTTCTGCCGAAGGATCATTTTCTCCTCCTCTTTTTTTGGATAGTTGATCACCACCTTCATCATAAAACGGTCTACCTGTGCTTCGGGCAGGGGATAGGTTCCTTCCTGTTCGATGGGGTTTTGGGTGGCCATGACCAGAAAAGGCTCTTCCAGCTTAAAAGAAGTGTCACCAATGGTCACCTGTCGTTCCTGCATGGCTTCGAGCAATGCACTTTGCACCTTGGCGGGAGACCGGTTTATTTCATCGGCCAAAATAAAATTGGCGAAGATGGGTCCCTTTTTCACTACAAATTCTTCTTTTTTCATGCTGTAGATCAAGGTGCCCAAAAGGTCGGCAGGAAGCAGGTCGGGCGTAAACTGGATGCGGCTGAATTTGGCATCGATAATATTCGCCAGGGAATTGATGGCCAATGTTTTTGCCAGACCGGGTACTCCTTCCAGGAGAATGTGTCCGTTGGCAAGCAATCCGATGAGCAAGCGTTCGGTCATGTGTTTCTGACCAATAATCACCTTGTTCATTTCCAGGTAAATCAGGTCGGTAAACTGACTCTCACGCTGGATTCTTTCATTGAGTTCACGAATATCTGTTTCTAACATGTTATTGTTTTTGAATTTGAAGGCAAAGTTATCAAATGGTGGTTCCGGCTCATGTTAATATATGTTAAAGGGTTGTAATGTAGTAAGTTGTGAAAAATTAGGAAGTTATGAGCGGTTGGTTGGCCATAAGGGTTGTGACTTAGGTGATTGTATTAACACTTGTTAACTTACCGCGTGGAGTTATTTGGTTTCACAAAAGCGCTTACAAAATGGTTCCACACAAAGTGCATTAAGAAATAATTACGCTATGACCGTAAAGTGATGAATGAAAATAGTATAATCAATAGAATAAAGAAAATTTAACTTTGAGCCCACTTCGAAAAGTCAAATACCCCTACCTGCCAACCGCAGGCTGGAATCCCCTAAAGGGGACTTTAGATAGTTCATAGATTTTCAACGAATCCCCCTTTAGGGGTCACTTGCCTGACGGCAGGCAGGGGGGTAAATGAGTTGAAAATCAATGAACACAAACTTTTCGGAGTGGACTCAACTTTACAATCTTTTCTTGTTCCCGCTTCGCAGTCCTTGCTTCTGACATTAAGTGCGGTAATATACTAATGTTTAACGGTTTCTTAGAAACCTTATTATCTAATACATCGAAAACAACAAAATACAGCCTGGTGACATGACAAAAATCACCGGATCATTTTATCTTTGCAAGAAAAAATACCCATGAGTAAAACCATTTTACTCTCAGCTGCCATACTGCTGGTTTTGGCAGTTGCGATCGGTGCTTTCGGGGCACATGCCCTCAAACCCAGGCTTACCGAAGAAATGATGCAGGTGTATAAAACCGGTGTTGAATATCATTTTTACCACGCCCTCGGCCTGTTGCTGATAGGCATTTTATCAACCACCTGGCCATCGGGATGGCTCAACTGGTCCGCCTTACTGATAGGTTTAGGCATCATTCTGTTTTCCGGAAGTCTGTATGTGATGGCCATTACAGGCATCAAATGGATAGGTGCCATTACCCCGTTAGGCGGACTCAGTTTTATTTCCGGCTGGGTATTGCTGTTTGTTGCTGTTTGGAAGCATTAAGGAGCATATCACCTAAAGCTTGTAATTGACAAGTCTAAATGATCATTTTGGAGAGGACAATGATAATTTTTACAACCTGAATTAGGTCATATTATCGATTGACTTTTTTAAGGTAGTCTGCCAAACAAATAAAATGATTCTTCCACCCATATTTGGCTCCTAATGGAGCCTAAAAAACTTAGACAGTTTCTTATTTAAGAATCCTCTTTGCTGACTACTGGCTAAAAGCCGAAATCAGTAACTCCAGATCCTGTGAAGGCAACCCAAACAGGTGACCCATGTGTTTATTGGTCAGGATTCCATTGTAATAATAGACTCCTTTGGCAAAACCCGGGTTTCGTTTTATCATGGCATGGACATCACCTTCATGGGCTATTTGCAGTATCATGGGCGTTAGAATGTTGCTTAGCGATATAGAGGCCGTATGGGGGACGCTTGAGGCAATATTGGGTACACAATAGTGGGTTACTTCGTGCACCTGGTAAACAGGGTTGGTATGGGTGGTTAGATGTGAAGTCTCAAAACACCCGCCCTGATCAATACTGGCGTCTACGATGACCGATCCGGGTTTCATTTTTTTCACGGTTTGCTCCGAAATCAGGCAAGGTGAAATTCCTTGTGCCGCATATTTGGCGGCAATCACCACATCGGCTTTGATCAGTGCTTCATGCAGGTCGTTGGGTAGCAGGGTACTGGTATATATCCGCTGACCCAACATGTTTTGGATATGACGGAGCTTGAAAATGGAATCATCAAATATCTTGATGGAGGCACCCATCCCCAGCGCCGTCCGTGCCGCGTATTCTGCCACGGTTCCCGCGCCAATGATCACTACTTCCGTTGGTTTAATCCCGGGAAATCCTCCCAGCATGACCCCTTTTCCGTGTGTAACACTGCACAAAAGCTGAGAAGCAATTAATATGGTGGTATTCCCGATAATTTCGCTCATCGACTTCATCAGTGGCAGGGCACCCGATTTATCCTGGATATACTCAAAAGCCAACGCGTTGGGTTTTTTGGCCGAAAGCTGTACAAAATATTTCTTTGAATTATTGGGTAAAAACACCGATGAAAACAGCGTTTTTCCCCTGGCTATCATGCCAATTTCACTCTCGGTAGGTGGTGCTATCTTCAGGATGATATCGGCCTGGTAAATTTCTTTGGCCCCGGAAGTCAATACAGCCCCGGCTTCCGCGTAAGCCTGGTTGGTAAAGTGAGCCGCCGATCCGGCATATTCTTCCACAAGCACCTGATGACCCCGATCGGATAAAAGCTGCACCGCTTCAGGAACAAGAGCCACCCGGTTTTCATCTTCCGACAATTCGCGTGGAACTCCGATGACCAGCTTGTTTTTGTCGAAAGCAGCTTCCAGCAACTGTTCCTTGGGAATCAACTGCTCAGATGGAGTATATGAAATAGTACTTTTTTGATCTTCGCTCATTGCAATAGATTTAAATATCAAATAAAAGTGTTTGCCACAGAAAAAGATTAGATTGACATCTTTAACCTGTTTTCTATGGATGATTTAAGCAGCCGAACTGGATGATCCGCTCTTCATTTTTGCCAACTTCGATGTTGATATATACGTAAGATTCAGGCAAAAGTTCCCGGACCATTTCAGGCCATTCGATAAAACAGTATTCATTGCTGAAGAAATATTCTTCATAGCCAATATCAAATACTTCCTCGATTTTTTTTACCCGGTAAAAATCAAAATGAAATACAGGCGATCCCTTATCGGTATGGTATTCGTTTACCAGGGCAAAGGTTGGGCTGTTCACCACATCCTCCACTTCAAGTACATCACAAAAAGCCTTGATCAGGGTAGTTTTTCCTGCCCCCATCTTTCCTTTAATCGCGAAAACCCGTTCCTCCATCTTGCATTCAATGATCTTAAGTGCAATAGTCGATAGTTCGTCGAGGCTGCGGGCAACCAATGTTTCCATTATTTTGAGTTGAGAGTTATAAATGGGATAAGCACCTCTTCCATGGAAAGGCCTCCGTGCTGGAAGGTATTCCGGTAATAATTGACATAATAATTGTAGTTGTTGGGATAAGCGAAGAAATCGGTTCCTCTGGTAAATGCCCACCGGGCACTTACATTCAGTTTTGGAAGAAAATATTCCTCCGGGTTAGCCATTTCAAAAACTTCTTTTGCATTGTATGCCAGGCTTTTGCCGTATTTGTACCGCAGGTTGGTATTCACTGCTTTATCCCCGACAATTTTTACCGGATTGGTTACCTTGACGCTTCCGTGGTCGGTGGTAATGATTAAGGTGATGTCCTTTGTGGATAGGAATTTTATGATATCGAACAAGGAGGAATGTTCGAACCACGACAACATCAGCGATCGGTAGGCCGGTTCATCATCAGCCAACTCGCGGATGATTTCCATCTCGGTGCGTGCATGCGACAACATGTCCACAAAATTGTACACAATCACGTTAAAATCGTTGGGCATCAGGTTCGAGATGTTGTCAAAAAGCTTACGCCCGGCATTCAGGTTAAGAATCTTGTTATAAGATGTTTTAACATGTTTTCCGTGACGTTTGAGCAGTTCTGTCAACATTTGTTCCTCATACTGGTTCTTGGTGCCTTCTTCGTTCTCATCTGTCCAAAACTGGTTGTAATGTTTTCTGATTTCGTTGGGCATGAGTCCCGAAAAGATGGCGTTGCGCGAATATTGAGTAGTGGTTGGCAATATACTATAGAAAATATCATCGGCTTGTACCCGGTAGAATTGTTCGATGACCGGCTGAATTATTTTCCATTGGTCGTAACGGAGGTTATCTATTAACAGTAAGAACACCTGTTTGCCTTTATTCAATTGCGGGAAAACCTTGTCGCGGATCAGGGTGTGCGACATGGTTGGGCTATCCTCTGACTTGTTGTTTAACCAGTCCTTGTAGTTACGCTCATAAAACTTAGTGAAAGCACTGTTGGCTTCACTTTTTTGCATGTTTAGAATTTCGATAATTCCCTGGTCGTCCGACTTTTCCAAATCCAGTTCGTACCGCACCAATTCTTTGTACACATCCACCCACTCAGCCGGATTAAGCCGATCGGACAGCCGCATGCTGATTTCTCTGAATTTTTGCTGATAGTTCATGGTAGCCTTTTCTCCTGCCAGTTTCCTGTTTTCAAGGTTTCTTTTTAGCGAAAGCAATATCTGGCTTGGTTTTACCGGCTTAATCAAATAATCGGCAATGTTGCTGCCAATGGCATCTTCCATGATGGCTTCTTCCTCACTTTTGGTGATCATTACCACAGGCAGGTTGGGATGGCTTTTTTTAATGGCTTCGAGGGTTTCAATGCCGCTCATTCCGGGCATTTGTTCATCCAGGAAAACAATATCATAATGGTGTTCTTTCACCAGGTCGACGGCTTCATCGCCATTGTTTACGGCATCAACATCATAGCCTTTTTCTTCCAGGTACATGATATGTGGTTTGAGCATCTCGATTTCATCGTCGGCCCATAAGATTCTAATTTTGGTCATAGTAGGCTAATTGTGTTTAATTACTGTACCTTTGTAATGCTAAAATCACTACATTATTGCCCAAGATGGATGTAACAACCAACAAAATTAACATAATTTGTGAGGCATAACATGGTAAACAAACGCAAAATTTTAAACGATCCTGTTTACGGTTTTATCAGCATTCCCGATGGCTTGCTGTTCGATTTAATCGGGCATCCCTGGTTCCAGCGATTGCGCCGCATCAAGCAGTTGGGTTTAACTCATTTGGTGTATCCCGGCGCCTTGCATACCCGGTTTCATCATTCGCTTGGCGCGATGTATTTAATGAAAAGAGCCATCGAAGAACTCCGGTCGAAAGGGCATGAAATAACCAAAGAAGAAGCACTTGCTTCTTACGTGGCCATCCTGCTTCACGACATCGGGCACGGACCCTATTCGCACACCCTCGAACACAGCATTGCCGATGGCGTAAGCCATGAATACCTGAGTAAGTTGCTGATGATGCGATTGAATGATGAATTCGGCGGCAAGCTTACCGAAGCCATTCAGGTTTTTGACGGCACCCATCCCAAGGCTTTTTTGCATAAACTGGTATCGAGCCAGTTGGATATGGACCGGCTGGATTATTTAAAACGCGACAGTTTTTTTTCCGGGGTTTCCGAAGGAACGGTCAACTATGAGCGCATCCTCAATATGCTTGATGTGGTGGACGATAACCTGGTGATCGAAGCCAAAGGAATTTATTCGGTTGAGAAGTTTATCATGGCCCGCCGGTTAATGTACTGGCAGGTGTATTTGCACAAAACGGTGCTGGTGGCCGAACATACCCTGATGCATGTGTTGCGCAGGGCCAAGGAGTTGCGCATGCAGGGAACGGCACTTTTTGCCACTCCCGCACTTGATTACTTCTTAAAACAACACGTAACAAAGGAACTTTTTCTACAGGATGAGCATGCGCTCACCATGTTTACCCTGCTGGATGATTTTGATATTTTTACTTCCATGAAGGTTTGGACCAACCATCCCGACAAGGTATTGCGCCTGTTATGCCAGAGTGTGGTCAACCGGAGGTTATTTAAAATTGAGATGCAAAGTGAACCTTTTGATCAGCAACTCATCCTTGAAAAGCACGGCAGGGTCATGGAAAAATGGGGACTTACTGACAAAGAAGCCGATAATTTTGTGTTTTCCGACAGCACCTCCAACTACATGTACCACCTGGGCAGCGACAACATCAACATCCTGTTTAAGGATGGTACCGTTATGGACATTGCCGAGGCTTCCGATCAGCTCAATATCTCGCTGCTGGCCAAGCCCACCACCAAGTATTTTTTGTGTTACCCGAAAGGGTTGGAGTAGAGGTTCGTCACTTTTATCTAATTCCTTGTATTTCTCTTCGTTTAGATTTTTACCCCAAGGTTCCATTCTGCAAATAACCCTTTCTGTTAACATCCTCCTGTTAGTTCTTCGACATGATTTTTGCCGTTGTGCCGAATAATTAGGCTAATTTTGTACATGGATCACCAAAATGCCGGTACATATGAAGAAAAATCTCCTGACACTTATTGTAGTTCTCCTTGTTGCCGGTGCCATTGCAGCCTATTTTTACCGCAATTATTTTGCTGTTACCGATGGTGATCACTGGTCATTGGTATCGCAGGATGCGGCCCTGGTGCTGGAATTGGATGATCCTCAAACGACCTTTTTAAAAATACTGAACAACAATGCCATAGGCGCCTCTTTTAGCAAGATTTCCGTAGTGGCCGATTTGATTGATTCACGTCACCAGTTGGACAGTCTTTTTAAAGATAAGAAATCCTTGCTAGATAAGCTGTTGCACGCCCCGTTACTGGTTAGCGCTGAATACGAACCCTCGGAAGAAAAAGTGAATCTTATACTCATCAGCCATCTGGGCGAATATGTCGACATGGAGGCGTTAAACCGGTATCTGGCACAGCAACTGGGGCCAACTTATGCCGTCCTGAAAATTGATATTCTGGGGATTCCGACCTTGAAAATACTGAACGGGCAAACCAATCAGGTGTGGTTTCTTGCCTATCAGGCCGGAAATTTAATTTATTCAGTCAGCCTGAATGCCATGGAGAAATCCCTGGTCAGGTCGCACGGAGATGCGGTTCATTTCAGCCAACAGGAAGATTGGCAAATGCTGAAAAAAACGGCAGGTAAACATGTGGATGGCCGGCTTTATCTTCAATACCGCTCGCTGGCACCGTGGCTGGCTTCTGTTTCATCAAAACCTGAGCGTGAAAAGCTGCGTTGGATGGCCCACTTTGCAGAATGGAGCGAGACTGATTTAATCATTAAAAATGATGAACTGCTGCTGGCAGGCTACACTTCACCGGGACAGGAGTCGTTTCTGTCGGGGATGAAAGATCAGCAGCCTATTAAAAACACCAGTTTTAACATCACACCTTTTAATGTTAACCTTCTTTTGTCGCTTGGGTTTTCTGATTTCCCAACCTGGTATGCCAAAGCACATCCACCGGAGGAGCGAAAAAAATTGTCGGCTGACTTTAATTTTGAGATGGATAAACTGGCCGAAATCATTTCGGGAGAAGTAACTTTGATATCCAATGCCGAAAGGGCGGGCCATTTCGAGGGCAACACCTGGCTTCTGGTTCAGACTTCCGACAGGGTAAAGATGGCGGCCTATCTGCGGCTCATTGCCGAAAACACCGGACAATCCAAAGTAAACAACTACAACGGATATGTTCTTAACTACATCAAAGGTAAAAACCTGATCCCCGGATTGTTTGGTGATGCTTTTGGTAGCTTCGGGGTAAATTATTTTACGCTGGTGGGCGATTTTGTGGTATTTGCCAACAGCGAGAGCAGCCTGATCAACCTGTTGAGGTACTACGAAACAGGCAAGACCCTGGACCTGAACGACAACTTTAAAGCATTTTCGGATAACCTGGCTCCCAGTTCCAATGTGCTGTTGTATTTTGAACCTTCCGTGTTGTTGGGAAGAATTACTGATCTGGCCAATGAATTTACCTCGCGCAAGCTGGAGATCAATGCCGCGGTGGTGGATCAAATGCAGGGGGCAGCCTTTCAGTTCAGCACAGGAAATAACCTGATATTCACCAGTTTTTATCTGAAACAGGCTACCGTGGTACACGAGGAAAACCTGGCCATGTGGAAGGTAATCCTTGACAACCAGATAACTGGGAAACCCATTCTGGTAAGCAATCACCGCAACAACGATCAGCAGGTGGTGGTGTTCGACGATACGCCGGCCGTTTATCTGATCGATTCAGATGGAAAAGTGCTTTGGAAGAAACGTCTGGAAGGAACCCCTTTCGGAGAAATTTATGAGGTGGATTATTATAAAAACGGGAAAATTCAGTACCTTTTCAATACCAACAGCCACATTTATTTATTTGATGTTGAAGGCAAATCCGTGGCTTCCTATCCAAAAAAACTACATGCCGGAGCTACCAGCCCGCTGAGTTTGTTCGACTATTCAGGTAACAACGATTACCGCATGTTGGTGGCTCAGGCCGATAAAACGGTCAATAATTTTACCCTTGACGGACATGAAGTGGAAGGCTGGAAAAATCCCCACCTTCAAAATGTAGCCAATGAAAAGGTGACCCGTTTGTTGATCAATGGGAAGGATTATATTGTAATTACCGATATCGATGGCAAAGTTAAAATTGTGGATCGCCAGGGGAAGGATCGGATTGTAATCAATGAAAAGTTTACCAAAGCCAGAAATTCAGGTTATTATGTTAACATGACCAACAGCAAGGGGATTATTATTACTACAAACACACAGGGTAAATTGATTTATATCTCTGCCACGGGTAAACTTAAATCCACCGATTTTGGGGACTATAGTCCCGAGCATTTTTTCCTGTATGAGGATTTTAACGGCGATAGAACCATGGATTTTATCTACTTGAATGGCCGCGATCTCAAGGTGTTCGATCGGTTTAAAAAACTACTTTTTAGCTATACTTTCAACTCAGAAATCACCATCAGGCCTGAGTTTTTTAACCTGGGCAAAAAGCAAAAGGTGATGGGTGTGGTGGCCAATGATGAAAAAACCATTTACTTGTTTGACAGCAAAGGAAACACCATCATTTCCACCGGATTGGTTGGTGAAACTCCTTTTACAATTGGTTCAATGTCCAACGACCAGAAGATAAATCTGATCTCCGCGGCAGGGAATACATTGTACAATTATAGGATAAAATAAGGTTGTGCTTATGTGGCTTATGCAGCTATCTCAATTCCAGTCTTTTTAATTTCAACGACGAAAGGATTCCCAGAATTAAAATCCTCACGAGATATTGGGTGTGGTTCAATTCTAGAGTCAATTTTTGATGCTAGCAACATCAATTGAACTTGCACATCGAATCGTCTTGAATCATCCAAAATTGTAAAAATCAAGGCTAAATCAATATCACTATCATCAGTTGTTTTTCCTTTTGCATAAGAACCAAACAAGTAAGCACTCTCAATATTAGAATACTTTTCTTTAATCAAATCAAGATATTTAGTTATTGCAATACCAATGTTTTTATCCATGGTCTTAGTTCTTTTAATTTGTTAATCCATTCAGAAGTAAATTCGGGCGTACACTGTTTCTTAAAACTCATTTTATAGTTATCATATCTAGCGTTGATATTGAATGCAGTTATTGTCGCAAGTTGCTCCTTTTGATCATCAGTTAATTCTAAATCAGCTTTTTCAGATAATCTCAGTAAGTTATGTATAAATGGAGGATAATCTGATTTTACCTTAACATAATATGCCTTTAGCAATTTCTCAATCATCAAATGACCGATGAAAAGCGACCAACTATATCTCTTTGAATCAAACATCGCAGTCATGGTCTCAAAATCATCATCCGAGCCATCAATCCAATATTTAATCAATTTATCCTTATTTAAAACATTACTTTCCATAAACTCAAAAGTACAATAAAATATCAAATATCCATGTTTAAAATTTTATGGGATTGCTCTCTTGCAATTAAGCACAACAGTAGCATATATGATCTTTCCTCTGACAGTAGAAATATTCGCAAAACTTTTTTCATGCCTACCCCTGCTATTATCTGCATAATCAGCAGGAACCAGCATCTCACCATGGGTCCATAGATCATATTTAAAGAACAAAAATTCAACAGGTTCAATTAATAACCGTTCTAAATTGCTATATTTGGCGCCAAATATAAATTATAACAAGATGGTTATTGGTATTATCAAAGAACCTGATTTTGAAAACAGAATAAGCTTGTTGCCCGAAGGGGTAGCCGAATTAAAGAAACTGAATGTTGAAACCTGGGTTGAAAAGGGTGCCGGATTAAAAGCATTTGCAGCTGACGACCAGTATGAGAAAGCCGGAGCCAAAATAATGACTCGTGCCGAAATACTTCAAAAAGCAGAAGTGCTGCTGATGATCAACACACCTGAGCCGGATGTGGTGGATTCTAAAAAAGAAAACCAGGTCATCCTGAGCGTGGTCAATCCCTTTTTCAATAAAGAGGTAGTCGAAAAACTGGCGGCCAACAGCAAAACGGTATTCAGTCTGGATTTGATACCACGAACTTCCCGTGCACAGTCCATGGACATCCTTTCTTCCATGGCCACCATCGCCGGATATAAGTCGGTGCTGGAATCGGCCATGTTGTTGCCCCATTTCTTCCCCATGTTTATGAGTGCTGCAGGTACCATTCGTCCGGCCAAATTACTCATACTTGGAGCCGGAGTGGCCGGGCTTCAGGCTATTGCCACGGCGCGCAAACTGGGTGCAGTGGTGGAGGTTTTTGATGTGCGCTCTGCTGTCAAAGAAGAGGTGGCCAGTCTGGGTGGTAAGTTCATCGAGGTGGAAGGCGCCCGTGAAGAAAAAAGTGCCGGTGGGTATGCAGTGGAACAAACCGAAGAATTTATCCAAAAACAAAAGCAACTCATCCACGACCATGCGGTAAAATCCAATGTGGTGATTTGTACCGCCCAGATTCCGGGCCGCAAAGCCCCGTTACTAATAGAAAAGGCCACAGTGGAAGCGATGAAAGCCGGCTCCGTGGTAGTCGATCTCGCCGCTTCTACCGGTGGAAATTGTGCGGTGACGCAAAACGGAAAAACCATCGTTCATCAGGGGGTCACCATTGTTGGGAAATCGGATTATCCATCCGAAATGCCTTCGGATGCAAGCAAAATGTTTGGTAACAACCTCCTGAATTTCCTCAAGTTGCTCATCGAAAAGGAAGGCAACCTGAAACTGGACTTTGAGGACGATATCGTAAAAAACACCTGCCTGACACACGAAAAACAACTTGTCAACGAACGTGTTAAAGCCTTTATAAATGCTTAAAATTTAAGATCATGCAAGAGATACTCACCTACTTCTTTGAATACCGCCAGATGATTTTTGTGGTGGTGTTGTCTGTTTTCCTTGGAATTGAAGTCATCAGCAATGTGCCGGCCATTCTGCATACACCACTAATGTCGGGTGCCAATGCCATCCACGGCGTTGTCATCATCGGTGCCATCATCGTCATGGGACATGCCGAGTCAACCTTGGCCATGGTGCTGGGGTTTTTGGCCGTAATACTTGGGACCCTCAATGTGGTTGGGGGCTTTGTGGTGACCGACCGCATGCTGGACATGTTTAAAAAGAAACCTAAAAAAGAGACCAAAAACTAAGGAATTATGGATAAGATCATAACCATCACAGAAAATATCTCTTTCACAATGACTGATTCCATCCTGGAATTGTCGTACCTCATCGCATCGGTGTTGTTTATCGTTGGACTTAAAATGCTCAGTAATCCGGAATCTGCCCGCCGGGGCAATACCTATGCGGCTATCGGTATGGTGCTGGCCATCATTACGACCATCTTATTTCATAAGCAGGACGGACAATCCATCGGCAATATCGGCTATATCCTGGTCGCCATTGTCATCGGCACCATTGTGGGCTGGACCATTGCCATGAAAGTGAAAATGACGGCCATGCCACAACTGGTTTCGTTGTTTAATGGAATGGGCGGTGCCAGTGCGGCGTTGATCTCTCTTATGGAATTCCCGCACATCAGCGCAGCACTTGTAGCCGAACATGGCATGATGAACGGACATGTGCTCGCCATCCTGCTGGGGTTGGTTATTGGAAGTGTTTCGTTTGCCGGATCGATGATTGCCTTCGGTAAGCTGGACGGACGAATTGGCGATATCCGCAGTCCCCTGATGCGCTACATCAACATTGGTTTGCTGGTGATTGTGGTGGGATTTATTGTGTACATCATGACCCTTGGATCGGTAAAAATTGATGAAATCACTTACCTGATCTACATCCTGTTGGCTATAGCCCTGATTTACGGAATTGCATTTGTGATGCCCATTGGCGGTGCCGATATGCCGGTGGTGATATCGTTGCTCAACTCATTTACGGGTGTGGCGGCAGCCATGGGAGGTTTTTTGTACAACAACCAGGCGATGTTAACAGGTGGTATTTTGGTTGGATCGGCAGGAACCATTTTGACCGTACTCATGTGCAATGCCATGAACCGTTCGCTATTGAATGTCATCATTGGTGCCTTTGGAGGCGGTGGAGCCGCCATGGAACATGAAGAAGGAAATATCAGGGAAATTACCCTGTCGGATGCGGCCGTATTGCTCAATTATTCTCAAAAAGTGGTGATTGTTCCCGGATACGGACTGGCTGTTGCCCAGGCGCAGCACATCTGTCATGATCTTGATAAGTTGCTCGAAAGCAAGGGGGTAGAAGTAAAATATGCCATTCATCCTGTGGCCGGTCGCATGCCCGGACACATGAATGTGTTGTTGGCCGAAGCCGATGTTCCTTACGAAAAACTCATCGAAAGTGAACACATCAACCCCGATTTGCCCAACACCGATGTGGTGGTGGTGATTGGCGCCAACGACGTGGTAAACCCTGCCGCTCAGGACGATCCTTCCAGTCCCATTTATGGTATGCCGATTGTGAACGCACGTGCTGCTAAAAACATCATTGTGATGAAGCGGGGCATGGGCAAGGGATATGCTGCCATCGAAAATTACCTGTTCTTTAACGATAAAACCCGCATGTTGTTTGGCAACGCCAAAGATACGCTGCAGGCGTTGGTTGGAGAGATCAAAGAGCTCTAAGGAAAAAAATCCTTTTTTGAAGTTCGTCAGATTATCCTATCGATGCTCTGACGGACTTTTTTTGGTGAACTTTAACAGTTCCACTTTTGTGGGATTTGTAGGGTTCAATTCTGATTTATTTGTTTTGTAGCTTTGGGAAGCGAAATCTTCTGTTTTTATGTTGAAATGTAACCGATTGTGATCCGAATATCAATCTGCAAATACAGTACTGATGAATAGTCTCAGGTTTTTAATAAAAAAAATGAAAATCCGAAAATGGACCAAAAAAGAACATATCCCAAACCTATTGCGATTTCTTGAAAATGAAACCTATGACATCAAAATGCTGGTGGTTAGGGCACTGGGCGAATCTCGTGATAAATCTGTTCTGCAGGCTTTATTCGCTCATCTGAATGACTACACCGATGAATTCCGAATTGAGGTGGAAAAAGCCTTGATAAAATTAGATCCTTCTTCAGCCACCAGGCAACAAATCAAGAAATTGAATGAAGAAAGTGTCAAAGCCAACCGCGAGAAACCCGTCAACCATACAATTGAAGAAATTGATAAACAACTATATAGCTTTAAAGGGCGGTTTAATGGAAATATTCAGTTAACCAAAATGATAAAGGAAATGTTGAAAAAGCCGATGAGGTGGTGAGGGTTGGTAAGTGAGATTAAACCAATAAAAAATAAGGCTTATGCTTTTTGTTTTATCTTTAATCAAATTTCCATTTACGAATTACCTGAAATCACTGATTATCCTCTTTTTTGCAGTACTGACCTGGTCGGCCATTTATCCCCAGGATTACTTCACCTGGTTTCTGGAAGTTTTGACTGTGCTGATAGGATTTCTTGTTTTTTTAACAATCCGTTAAATGTAATCGGATGTTAAATGGTTACTTTTGAAATCCTGTTCATCACTTTAGCTATTAAGTGTGTGATCATAATTCTGAAGAAGGTAACTTTCTTTAAAAAGTTTGGTAAATGAAAAATTCAAAATCACTAAAAATAAGTCCGTTGGGGTTTCAATGGGCCACCCGCGACCCGTTTATCTTTTGTGTTCACCACAAAGATAACTTCCCAAAGGGAAATGAAAAAATGGGCCCTGCAGCCTCGTTGGCCGGAAGAAATATTGGGCAGGATTTCACCGTGAAAGACGGATGGCGCATGTACCACGGTCAAACCATTCCCGGATTCCCATATCACCCGCATCGCGGTTTTGAAACCGTTACAGTGGTTAAAACCGGACTGGTGGACCATGCCGATTCGCTCGGTGCTGCCGGAAGATACGGAAGCGGCGATGTGCAGTGGATGACTGCCGGAAAAGGCGTGCAACATTCAGAAATGTTCCCTTTGATCAATCAGGATAAAGACAATCCGCTGGAGCTGTTCCAGATATGGTTAAATCTCCCGAAAGTCAGCAAGTTTGTGGAACCCCATTTTAAAATGCTTTGGGAAGATCAGATTCCTGTTTTGAAAGAAAAAGACGCCAATGGCCAGTCTATCGAAGTAAACCTCATTGCCGGAACATTGAAAAATCTGGTTGCCCCCGATCCAACACCTGATTCCTGGGCAGCAAATCCCGAGCATGAGGTGGCTATCATGACTCTTAAACTCGAAGCCGGAGCTGTCTGGGTTTTGCCATCGGCACAAGCCGGAGTCAACCGAACACTTTATTTTTACCGCGGAAACGGGATGGAAATCATGGATGAAGCTATTCCTGCATATCATTCCGTCGAGGTGCCGGATGCGGCCGATGTCACATTAAAGGCCGGAGAAGATGATTGTTATTTGTTGTTGCTTCAGGGCAAACCCATTAACGAACCGGTGGTACAGTACGGGCCGTTTGTTATGAATACCGAAGCTGAAATCAGGGACGCTTTTGAAGATTATCGGAAGACACAATTTGGTGGATGGCCGTGGCCAAAGGAAGAGTTTGCCCACGACAAAAACAAAGGCAGGTTTGCCCTTCATGCCAATGGAAATCTCGAAATATAAAATGAATAATTGTTATAGTATATCTTGTAAATCAATCATAATTAATAACTTAATTTAAAAACAATGACAACTGTAAATGCATATCTGACTTTTAATGGCCACTGCGAAGTGGCCTTTAATTATTACAAATCGGTTTTTGGCGGCGAATTTCCCTATCTGGGAAGATACAAGGAAATGCCACCTATGGATGGACAGACATTTCCTCCGGAAGATGGCGAACGCATTATGCATATCTCATTGCCCATCAGCAAAGAAACCGTTTTGATGGGATGCGATAGTTCGGGTGCTTTTGGCATGACCTCTTCGATGGGTGATAATATTTCACTATCGTTGAATACCGATAGCCAGGCCGAAGCCGATCGCCTTTTTAATGCGCTAAGTAAAAACGGAACCGTGAAAATGCCCATGAGCAAAACATTTTGGGGAGCCTACTTTGGAATGTGTACCGATCAATTTGGCATCAACTGGATGGTGGGATTTGAAGAATCGCAACCAAAATAGTACACATATTTTAACATGATATCTTTGGCGCCGTATGTTAGCAACGGTATGCCACCCTGTTTGCAACCGGAGTAAAATCCTGAAGAACCCTAACGGATGTTCAGTAATTTTATTCCGGTTGCTTTGGTTTTGGTAGGTTTTGCCGTGGTATTGATAAGGCTCAAATTGTGATAAAGTACCTGAACCAAACTACTTGGCTAAATATGTCTATATTTACGCTGTAATATCCTTGTTAAAGGTGTGACGGATCCTTGTTTTACATCGGCATCTAATAGGCATCAATTCCGGGTTCTGTTATGTCTTGATCGGGTATTCACACATTAAAAAACATGGTTCGACACACGTCGGGGTTAAATATTGTGGAAGCTAAAAAGAAGATAGTGTTACAAAATGGCGCTAAAATAGCGGTGATTGGCGGCGGCCCTGCCGGCAGTTTTTTTGCTATCAGGGCTTTTGAACTGGCCAAACAGCATGGTCGGGATATCAGCATCGACATTTTTGAAGGCAAGAATTTTAACTGCGCCGGTCCTGCCGGTTGTAACCACTGTGGCGGAATCGTAGCCGAATCCTTGATCGAAATGCTCTCAGCCGAAGGTATTACATTGCCATCGGATGTTGTCAGAAGAGGCATCAAGTCATATACACTGCACCTGGAACAAGGCAGCACGGAAATCGAGGCACCTTTTAATGAACAAAGAATAGTTTCCATGTTCAGGGGCATCGGTCCCAAGGGATGTATCCCAAAAAATCATAAAAGCTTCGATGACTACCTGATGGAATTATGTGTTGCGCAGGGAGCACGAATTGTTTATGAGGCCGTTACTGAAGTGGAAAGATCAAATGACGGTATAAAAATTAAAACCGGTAGCAATTTTGAACAGCTTTATGATTTGACCGTCGGGGCCTTTGGACTTCATCAAAAATCGTTTCAGTTGTTTCGTCAGCTATGTCCTGACTTAATTGAACCAAAAACTACCCGCACTTTTATTTGCGAAATTCCTCTGGACGGAAAACTGATCGATCAGCATCTTGGTAATTCGATGCATGTTTTTCTGTTGAATGTTCCAAACATCAAGTTTGGCGCGCTGATCCCCAAAAGTAATTACGTTACCCTGGTATTATTAGGTGCAAATGTGGATAAAAATGCGGTGGCCGAATTTCTAAAGTCTGGCCCGGTGAAAAAGTGTTTTCCTCCCGACATCGAACTGAATAGCCTGATAGCATGTCAGTGTTATCCAAATATCAGTATAAATGGCGCAAAATCAGCGTATTCCGACAGGGTGGTGTTAATAGGCGATTCATCTACCACCAAGCTGTATAAAAATGGAATTGGAGCGGCTTATATCACTGCTAATGCTGCCGCGAATACGGCCTTTTTACATGGCATATCTGAAAAGAACTTTCGAAAACATTTCCAGCCATCCTGCAACCGCATGGAAAGAGATAATCAGGTAGGTAAATTTATTTTCAAAGTGATTGAGGTTGTGCAGCGATCACCGGTTTTAAAATCAGCCATGCTCAGGATGGTGATTGATGAGCAAAAAAAGCTTAGTCATAAAAGAATAGCGAGCTCAATGCTTTGGGATACTTTCACCGGAAGTGCACCTTACCGGGATATTTTCCTTAGATTCTTCAATGTCAAGGTGCTGGCCTCATTTATTTGGAATTCCTTGCTGGTGTTAATGAATAAAGATAAAAACCACCCATTATAATATTTGAATCACTAACACAATGATCGGTTGAACGCTTAAAATGATGAACGAGTTTGTACCTAAATATCCCCCTTCCAGGAGCAAAAATATCTTCACCGATATCAAGTATTTCCTCATCAACACACCTTTGATAAAAACATTGGTAAAATTCGATAGCGAAGAGGAGCGTCAACAATATTGTGAGAGCATCCTTCAGCGAATTGGAATCGGTGTGGAAGATTATCGCATGCTTAACATCCACAGGATTGGAATTGAAGTACCTTCGAGTTTTTTGTTTGATGAATTGCTTGCCTGGAATGGTGATTCTACCTGCTGGCCCAACAACCTGGCCAAAGTAAACCTCCAGGATAACCAATTGGATAAAATCCAGATATTTCTTTTTGGCCGTTCAAAATACTTATTTGGGTTAAAAAATGGGTTTTTCGGACTGAAACTGCTTCATTTATTCGATCTAAAAGCCATCAGAATTCAAAAAGTTCCTGCTGCCAATGACGCCGACAATGCCAGGTACCTGCTTTACGAATGTCAGGGAGGATATCCCATTGGTGTGTTTTCGATGTATGTCAGGACTTCCATTCCTGAAAGAGGCGAGAAAGAAATGTCGCAATTGTTTTTGATGGTGGGGTTTAATTTCTATGGCAAAAAAACATGGTCTAATATTAAACCAATCCGCCTGATTTGGGAGTCCATTCATAACCGGGTCAGCGGGAATATGTCGTGCAGGTTTAAACAACTGGCCGAATGGAGGTTTGAAAAATTTGTTCGGGGCGGATAGTCTTTTTGTTCATCTCATGAACCTGGTCAAAACCGGTATACCATTTATTTTAAAACCAAACCGGCTTGATAAAGGAATACGCCTATATTTGTAACTGAAAATTGAGTCCACTCCGAAAAGTCAAGAACCTCAAAAGAGACTGCAGGAGACTTTTATAGTTTAATGATTTTCAACGAATTCCCCTTTAGGGGTCTGGGGTAAATGAGTTGAAAATCAATGAGCACATACTTTTTGGAGGGGATTCAAAATTGAAATTTTTAACTGTACGAAAAACAAACCGATTCTAAAATTGCATGACATTTTTTACAAATAACTTTACAAAATAAAATGAAATTTAAGGCATTGTTACTTCTGGGATTTATCACCGCAACTCGATGTTTGATGGCCCAAACTGATTACAAACCAGGATATATCATCTCCAAAAACGGTGATACGGTGGTTGGTGAAATTGATTACCGGGGTGACTTGTTAATGGGTAAATCTTGTTATTTTAAAGCAAACGAACCGGTCGGAGAGAAGGAGTACCTGCCACCTGATATCTCAGCCTTTCGTTTTATCGACAGCAAATATTATGTTTCAAGAGAACTGGCTGGCGAACACTTCTTTTTGGAGTTCCTGATAAAAGGAAAGGTGAATATTTACTACCTGCGAAACGAAAATGGCGACCATTATTATCTGGATAAGGAAGACCTCCCGCTCACGGAAATTACTTATGATGAACAGGTTAAATATGAAGGGGACAAGCATTATTTATATCAATCGAAAACCCACATTGGAATATTAAACTATTACATGCAGGATGCACCCGACTTAGCGGCCAAAATTGCGAAGGTGAAAGTGCCTGACAATGAAAATTTGGTTGAACTGGCAGAGGATTATCACAACGAGGTGTGTCAGGGAGAGAAATGTATTATTTATGAGAAAAAGCAACCTTTCACCAAGGTTAATATTCAAGTGGTTGGAGGAATAACAAGTTTTCATAAGTTCGATTATGTGGATGATCATATTTATTTTCAGGCCGGATTTATTGCCCATTTCTGGTTGCCAAGGGCAAATGAAAAACTTTTTTTAAGAACGGGTACTCTATTTTCCATGATCAGGCACAAAGGGGAGCAAGAACTCATTTATAAAATTCCACTTCAACTTGAATATATATACCCCCGAAATAAAATACGACCTAAAGCGGCCATTGGAATCATCATTTATAACCCCTTTGGGCAAACCATGGCGCTGATGTTAGGAGCCAACATTAAAATGTATAAGAAGTTTTTTCTGTCACTTGACTATGATTTAGAGATGTCGCCCACAGGCGGCATTCCGGTGATTCCCAAACGACTCATCGCCCAATCATTCCTTGTCGGGATGTATTATCAGTTTTAAGTAGAGTTCCCGGAGACTTTGTTCAACTCATCAGATTTAGTTGAAACAAATAACTGATCGTGATTGTTTTATGGTTCTCTTTTTGTATTTTTGGAATCAGGATTATCCCATCCGTGTTTGGAATGGAATAAATACCAAAATAATCCATTGAAAGAGCACACACGATGTATCACCTCAAATCGATATCCATGAAAGCATTAATTCATTCAGTTCTGGCAGCATCAATTATTGCCATGTTGGTTTTGGGTTGCAAAAATGAACAGGACAACAATGATCCAGCCGGTATTACGGGCCGT
This sequence comes from Bacteroidetes bacterium GWF2_41_31, assembly GCA_001769215.1. Classification (GTDB taxonomy): domain Bacteria; phylum Bacteroidota; class Bacteroidia; order Bacteroidales; family F082; genus UBA6244. The sequence continues at coordinate 26,449 of MEOL01000025.1, read as the reverse complement.
CTGCTCGGCAACTCTGCCTGTAAAGATTTAAAATCAGCCGCCACTACAAACGCGTTGTCCGATAGTCTTTCTTGTGCAGAGTATCAGTTTGATACCTCCACCCATCAATTAACAATCAAACACATCAATGCCGGGTTTAATTGTTGTCCCGGAAATCTATCGTGTAAGGTAACCGCCAGCGGTGATACCATTGTCATTCAGGAATTTGAAGAAAGTCAGCTATGTAGTTGCAATTGCCTTTTTGATCTGGAAATAGAGATTGTTGGTGTAGAAGCAGGAAAATACGTGATTAAATTCATCGAACCTTACTGTGGCAACCAGACGCCCCTGATTTTCGATGTGGATTTGGCAGGGGATCCGGAAGGCTCTTTTTGTGTAATCAGGAACCAATATCCCTGGGGTATTTAGAAATTCTGTTGCCAATACAGAAAATCAATTTCGGGTACCAATATAAAATGAAAACATGGAATTTTCATTACTTTAGCCAGATGAAAATGTAAAAACCGGAAAGAAATTTCGGGTGGCATCAATTGATAACCATGACAGAGGCTTTCAGGACACCTATTATAAATACCGGAACGATGAACCACCCCAACCCTGACATTACAATTCACAGCCTGAGATTGACGACGGTGGTGTTGCTCTCGCTGTTGTTGGTCATCTCGTGCAAAAATGGGGATCCTGATTTGCCGCCGGATTTGTGCGGGGAAGAATTTGTTGGGGAATTCAGGCTTCTGGAGGATTCCAGGATCAGTATTCCCTATCTGGAAAACAGGTTGTTGTATTTTAAAGACGCGGATGGCCGTCAGGCTAAATTTGAATTCTTGTTTGGCGATGGAGGATACAAATTGGAGAGCATGTCAGCATCACAACCCTGTCAATTTGATAGCAGCAGGATGCAGGTTAAAAAAGCCTCAGTTGATAGCTATCAATTCTTTATCAACGGAGTCACTGAGTTCATCCAAATGAAATTCATGTTGAATTTAAGCGTGAACCCTTTTTTTCAGGATACCATCGCCGTTTCCGATCAACTCACTGTTTCTGTTGCCTTTGATTTCCAAAGCTCTGATTACGCTAAAACGCTCACCCTACTCGTTAACCAAAGGGATCTTCCAATACAATCCGTCAATCTTTTCCCCAAACCCATTGAGGAGGTGGTTTTAAATGATAAGACCTTTTTCAATGTATTTACCAATTCCGATTTTAGTTTCTTCTATAATAATGATCTGGGAATCATCGCTTTCAAAGACAAAAACAAACACCTTTGGGTCCTGGAAAGAACAGAAAAGTAGTGATGCCAAAAAGTTAAAAAATGAACAAAAAAATACCCATGGGCGTAATCCATGGGTATTTTTTTTTTGTAACCTGTGTAGGTTGAATCTAGTTTTTAAGAAGCTTGGTCACTTCCATTTTGTTGGAGGTGGTAACCCTTAAAAAGTACATACCGGAAGGCATATCGGTCAATACCTCATCCAGATTGATTCTGTTGTTACCGGGTGATAGCCTTTGTGAGCGTTGAGTAACCGCTGTTCCGTTTAAGGTGGTCAAAATGAAACCAACTACCTCTGGCTTGTCCAGGTTTAAAACCACTGACACCTGATTTGAAAAGGGATTCGGTGTTACCATTCTAATTAGTTGACTGTTCCCTTCTTTTGGAGGATTAACAGACGTGATCAACCAGGAAGCCTTAACGAAATCAGGAATACCCCATCCCATATAATTGTCAGGATTTAAAGCTGTAGAACCACTTTGTTTAATCACTTCCTGTAACGCCATCACGTTCAATTCGGGAAATGCCTGCCACAAACAGGTAACCATCCCGGTCATGATAGGTGAAGCGAAGGAAGTTCCGAACCCGCCTCCCACATCAATTCCATCGCTTCCGCTGGCAACAGTTGCTCCTGCACCACAAGCCATCACAGTAGGTTTTATGCGGCCATCCACAGTCGGGCCTATCGAGCTAAAATACACCCTGGTATCATCTAACCAAACGGCTCCAATCGACATAACACTATCGGCATCGGCAGGAGCACCATTCCATGGAAAGTCTGAGTCGCCTGAATTTCCGGCACTGTTGCAAATCAGGATGCCTTTTGCGGCTGCAATATCAGCGGCTTGTGTACTGATCGCGGTATTTCCATCCAAATCTTCATAGGTATTGTCCCATTCAGGCATATCATAACCAGCATAACTCAACGAGCTGTTGATCACATCTACGCCAACACTGTCGGCATATTCAGCTCCTGATAGCCAGTTAAACTCTTCAATAAAGTTCTCTGTCGGCGCATCTTCGGTACGAAGTAACCAATAGCTGGCTTTTGGCGCTGTTCCTATCATCTCACCGGGTAAATTGGCACCCATACACGAAAGTACACTCTTGCCATGATAATGCTCGGTATAGACATTTCCACCCGGGTTTACAAAATCCTTTGTACCCAAAATCTGACCGTTCGCGAATAAACTGTCGAAGGCAGGGTGAATATCAGCAAACTCAAATCCGGCATCCAGCACACCAATCACCATCCCTTGTCCCTGAAATCCCTTGTCATGCAGGTTAATGCCATTTAACTGTTCAATCTGTCCGTAAGCACTCCCGTAATTAAGTGTGGATACACCCCTGTTAGATGGTGTTATGTGCTCATGTTCAGTAGCCAACATTTCTTCAACTTCAAAAAAGGGTTTATTTTTTGCTGATTTATTGATTAAAAATGAACGTGTGGAGGCAACATAGGGAAGGGCCTCGATTTGAGTAATCAAATCGGGATTGGTGGTAAATACGGTAACTCCGTTTAACCAACGGGTGGCGTTAAGCAGTTCAACACCAATTTCGGCTACACCTTGCAAATATTGAGGGTTTACAGGAATATCTTTTTCGTCGATGGCAATTCCCTGTTTTGTCCTTCTGTCGATAGCCCGTTGGGTCAGGAACTGCGATGGATCATTTATGCTATAGGGTGAGTTGTTTTTATCAGTAAACTGAACATAATACTTATCGGGGGCGATTTGAGCCCAACCACCCATGACGCCCGATATCATGGCAAACAAAAGTAAGTTTCTAATTTTCATATAGTTAATTTTATCTAATTGAAGAGACAATACAGGGAACCATGTGGTTGCTTCCAAAACATCCCAATTAAAGGCAAAGAAAAGCAAATTTTGTATTCCCTGGTTTTCTAATTGCTGCCTGGATTCACCGTGACGCCGAAAATAACCTGTAATCTTTTTTCTTTTCGCCCATTATCCTTACTTTTGGTTGATAAAATACCATTGATATTGATCCCAATGACCAAAGACCTATACACCATCCGCCAAATGACGGAGGAAGAAATCCCTCTCGCTGTTGAATGGGCCGCCCGCGAAGGTTGGAACCCGGGCTTATACGATGCACCCTGCTTTTATGCAACCGATCCCACCGGATTTTTAATCGGTGAGCTGGATGGAAGCATGATCGCCTGTAAATCGGCAGTAAAATATGGCGATGACTTTGGGTTTATGGGATTTTACATGGTGGCTCCCGAATACCGCGGAAAAGGCTATGGTTATGAAATCTGGAAAAGGGGTCATGATTCTCTGAAAGGACGCGTTGCAGGCATGGATGGGGTGGTGGAACAGCAGCCCAATTACCGCAAATCGGGCTACCGGTTGGCCTATCGCAACATACGCATGGAAGGCAAAGCCACCGGAATGAGCGTGGAAAATGTTCATTTAATACCAGCTTCAGAAGTGTCGTTCGATTCGTTAGTCAAATACGACAGACAGTATTTTCCTGCCGAACGAAGCAAATTCCTGGAATGTTGGATTCAGCAACCCGAAAGTCTTGCCCTCACTTATGTGGAGAAGGGGAGCATTCTGGGTTTTGGGATGATCAGAAAATGCAGGATTGGATATAAAATTGGACCATTGTTCTCTGAAAGTGAAAATATTGCCAACCTCATCTCAGGTGCTCTTTTTGGGTTCCCGCAAGAGGTTGAGCCTGTTTTTCTGGATATTCCCGAACCCAACGAAGCCGCACATAAACTCGTGGAGCGATATAAGATGAAAAAGGTGTTCGAAACAGCCCGCATGTATCATGGTAAACCACCAAAGGTCGATTTAGATCATGTATTTGGCGTGACTACGTTTGAGCTGGGGTAAGCAGAATGGCCTGTTTTATTGGGCTTACAGCCAAAATTAATTTGTTCACCAGTGTACAAAAAAGTGTACGATACCGAACGTTTGTATCCTCAACATTTATCTTTAAGTCATATAATAGTCAGGATTAGTTATTGTTATGGAGTATGGCATAGGTTTAGTTAACGAAAGTTAACAAAAACTGATTCAATGGACCGAATGATTGAAAAGAAAAAGTGGACTTCCAAAAAAATTGGAATGTTGGTAGCCATTTCATCCTTTGTGGTTTTGGTGGCTTATCTGTTGTTTTTTCGCGACAAATCTGCCAAGCTTTACGTCAACAAAAATGAACTTACCATAGCAACTGTACAGCAAAGCAAGTTTCAGGAGTTTATTCCCATCGATGGGGTGGTCTTCCCAAAGGAAACCTATTATATCGATGCCATCCAGGGCGGGGTGGTTGAGGCTATTTTTGCCGAAGACGGCGACATGGTGCAGAAAGGCGATACCTTGTTAAAGCTGTTGAACACTTCCATGGAGTTGAGTTATATGGAGCAGGAAACCAGGATGCTGGCCGAAATTAACAACCTGCAAAACACGCGTTTGTCCTTGGAACAGAACAAATATATTCGTCAAAAGGAAATTGTGCAGTTGGAGTATCAAATTGATGTGGCTCAACGTGAATTCAAACGTAAAGTGCATCTTCACGACCAGGGCGTGATTGCCGAGAAGGAATTTGAAGATGCCAGTCGTGAGGCCGAATTCACCAATAAACAACTGGTGATATCTCTCAAATTGCAACGCCTGGACTCTATTTCGCGGGAAGCTCAAAAGATCGACATTGAGACTTCGTTAAAGCGTATGAACGAGAACGTCAGTCTGTTGCGCAAAAACATGGAAAACGCCTATGTGAAAGCACCAGCCACCGGGAAACTCTCGAGTTTTAATCTTAAGATAGGCGAAACCAAGTCATCAGGTGTGCATCTGGGACAGATCGATATTCCGGATAATTACCGTTTGGAAGCTCAAATTGATGAACGCTATATTTCACGGGTGTTTATCGGACAGGAAGCCGGATTCGATTATGGCGGAAGCACTTACGATATGGTTGTGGAGAAAATATATACCGATGTTACCAATGGTTCGTTCCGGATTGATTTGTATTTTATTGACGACCTGGCCCCAAAGGGCATTAAACGTGGACAAACCCTTCAGGTGAAGTTAAAATTCAGCAACGAAACCGAAGCTGTGGTCATTAAAAGGGGAGGGTTCTTCCAGGAAACGGGTGGTAATTGGATATTTGTGGTAGATCCGTCTGGCGACTTCGCCGTGCGTCGGAATATAAAAATCAACCGCCAAAACACCAACTTTTATGAAGTTACCGAAGGCCTTGAACCGGGTGAGAAAGTAATTGTTTCGCGCTACGACGCTTATGGTAACAAAGAGAAACTTATTTTTAGATAACACAGCCATGAGAGAAATAGTGATTTTAATCCCCGACATCGATAAGGAGCAAAATGTTGAAATTGATGTTCGCATCAACGGGAAAAAGAAAACACTCCAGTACAGGGTTGAATTGCTGAGTTGGGAAGGCAACCCCGAAATTGACAGGATTACCGTGCTGAAACACAAACTAAAAGATTACGACAAGGACTGGGAGCTGGTAGAAATCGGTCCTCCCACCAAAACCGAAATCCCACTGATGTTCCGCCGCCACCAAATTCCTCAGGATTAATAAATTGAATCATGTGGTTGAATTATTTTAAAATAGCATGTCGTAACCTGATAAAGCACAAGTTTTATACTTCACTCAATGTGATCGGTCTGGCCATCGGAATCGCCAGTTTTATTTTGATTTGGCTTTATATTCTCGATGAGCTCAGCTACGACAGGCATTATCGAAAGGCTGAAAACATCTACCGACTTGTAAATGTATACGACTTTGAAGGTGTTGGCGAAAATTCGGCAAGCAGTCCGTTTCCTGTTGCCTGGACGCTTAAAAGCGACTATCCGGGGATGGTTGAAAATGTGACCAGGGTTTTCAACAGGCAGGTTCCACGCACTTTGATCGAACACAACGATAAGAGTTACAATGAGCGCCGGTTCTTTTTTGGCGATTCTACCTTTTTTAAGATTTTCGATGTTCCGTTTATCTATGGCGATCCATATACAGCGCTAAATGAGATCAATTCGGTGGTCATCTCACAGTCTGCCGCGTGTAAATATTTTGGCGATTCGGTGCCCATGGGCAAAACCATCCGGTTCGAGAAAATGCTCGACCTGAAAGTGACAGGGGTCATTCGGGATGTTCCCGGAAATTCTCATTTTCAGTTTGATATGATGGCTTCGCTATCAAGCCTGCGCAAGATGTATGGGGGTAGCCTGCCAAAAACCTGGGTCTGGAATCCCTGCTGGACCTATTTGCTTGTAAAACCGGGAATGGCAGATAAATTAGAAACCAATTTTCCTGCTTTCATTCAGAAATATTTTTACGACGCCGAAAAGGAACACGTCTCTTTGTATTTGCAACCGTTATTAGACATTCATCTGAAATCGACCCTCGATTACGAAATCGAACCCAACGGCAACATTTCATATCTCTATATTCTGGGCAGCATTGCTTTCTTTCTGTTGATCATTGCCATTATCAACTATTTTAATTTAGCCACCGCGACCTCTGCTAACCGGGCACGCGAAATCGGAATCAAAAAAGTATTCGGGGCCACCCGGGTTCAACTAATGGTTCAGTTTTTAACAGAATCGTTGTTAATGGCACTTTTTGCACTTTTCATCGCCTTGATGCTCATCGAATTTACCCTGCCCACGTTTAACGTGTTGGCAGGCAAGCAAATTGACCTGTATCGCTTTACCAATGCTTTTTATTTATTGGGAGTGATTGGGATAGCCACTCTGACCGGATTATTGGCCGGCTCTTATCCTGCCTTTTTTCTTTCGTCATTTAATCCCATCGAATCCTTTAAAGGAAAAATTAGAAAGGGAGCCAGGAGTGGAACTGCACGTAAAGCTTTGGTGGTTATTCAATTTGTAGTTTCCATTATCCTGGTTATAATCACTTTAAATATATTCAGACAGGTGAGTTTTATGAAAAATGCCGATACCGGATTTTCTAAACAGGATATTTTACTCGTCCCCATAAGCAACACCATGATTTCCAGGAATTTTGAAGGATTTAAAAATGAGCTGCTCCAAAACCCCCATGTAAAAAGCGTGACCGCCATGGACGACATTCTGGGTGTGGCACATAATACCCATGAATTCAGACCCGAAGGACTTCCTGATGACAATTGGCAATTTTACCCGGCCCTCGTGGTGAGGTACGATTTTTTGAAAACATTCGACATCAAATTGTTGGCAGGACGTGATTACAACGAATCCATGAAAACAGATCCCGAAAAGGGGATGCTGATCAACGAAGCCATGGTAAAACATCTGGGATGGAAATCGTATCAGGAGGCGCTTGGCAAGCGATTTAGTTCGCTACAGGGTGAAGAACGGGTGATTGGCGTGTTTACTAATTTCAATGCCACTTCATTACACCAACCTGTGGGGCCATTTGTGCTGAACATAAAGGAAACACCCGGAGTAATCAGGTTCTTCCTTAAGTATGCCGCCATTAAAGTAGACCCTGGCAGCAGGCAGGAGGTCGTTCATTTTGTGGAGGACCGTTGGGATAGCTGGGAAAAAGGCAGGCCTTTTGAGTATTCCTGGTTCGATCATGAATTGGCGAAACTTTACGCTGGTGAGGAAATTCTGGGATTGTTGGCCCTGGTATTAACCATGATTATCATTTTTATTGCAGCACTGGGTCTTTACGGATTGGTGGCCTTTATGGCCCTGCAGAGAACCCGTGAAATTGGCATCCGAAGGGTGATGGGAGCTACAGAATTTTCGTTGATCAAATTGCTGTCTGTTGAATTTATCTGGCTGGTAATCGTGGCCATCGCCATAGCATTTCCACTCACATGGCTGTTAATTGATTATTGGCGGTCCTATTTTGCCTATGCAATGCCATTGCAGTGGTCAAGCTTTTTAATTGGTGGCCTGGCCGCATTCCTGCTGGCCATGTTTATTACTACCGTCAGGGCCTTGGTCGCATCAAAGGCCAATCCTGTCGACACTATAAAATATGAGTAACCTTGTAACATTAGAAACTTTTATCCGTCTCAAACAATATAAATATTCAATATCATGATTAAATCAGTCGACTTAACCAGGATTTTTCTTACCGAGGAGGTAGAAACAACGGCGCTACGCCAGGTAACATTCGATATAAAACAAGGCGAGTTCGTAGCCATTATGGGACCCAGTGGTTGTGGTAAATCTACCTTGCTCAATATTATAGGACTTCTTGACAACCCCACCAAAGGGAAATATATTTTTCTCGATCACGATGTAACTAACTCCTCCGAACGCCAACGTGCCAAACTCAGGAAGCAAAATATTGGATTTGTTTTCCAGAATTTTAACCTGATTGATGAGCTCACCGTTTTCGAAAATGTGGAAATGCCCCTGATTTATCTTGGCATTCCGACCAAAGAGCGCAAACAGAGAGTGGAGGAAGTACTTGAACAAATGCAAATTTCACACAGGAAAAAACATTTCCCCGGACAATTGTCGGGAGGTCAGCAACAGCGTGTGGCAGTTGCCAGAGCAGTGGTTTCAAACCCAAAATTAATTCTTGCCGACGAGCCAACCGGAAACCTGGATTCGGCCAATGGCGAAGAAGTGATGAACCTGCTAAGCGATTTAAACCGAAAGGGAACTACCATTATCATGGTTACTCATTCCCAGCGTGATGCCGAATATAGTCACCGCATCATACGCCTTTTTGACGGACAGATTTTAGTGGAAAATTTCCAGAGTAATTAACCTGGGGGTAAATTGTAAGACCATGTTTAAAAATTATCTGCTTTCAGCCATACGCAATATGGCGAAGAATAAATTCTATTCAGCACTGAATATCATCGGTTTAACTATTGGGTTGGTCACTTTTATTTTGATTTTTTTATACGTCCGTGATGAGATTACGTATGACCAGCACCATAAAAATTATGAGCGTATTTACCGGATTGAGTCAAGTTTCAGGATAGGGACCAAATACGATAATTTTGCCATTGTGCCTTTCCCCATGGCACCTGCCTTGCAATTGGAATTTCCCGAAGTTGAGAATGTAGTTCGTTTTGCCGGCGAGGACAACCTTTTAGTGCGTATTGGCGATAAGGAATATTATGAAAACCGTTTTTATTATACCGATTCCACTGTTTTTGATGTTTTTAACCATTCGTTGTTGGCCGGTTCACTCGACAGATGCCTGGCTGAGCCCAATACCATTGTGCTTACGAACTCCTCTGCGAAAAAATATTTCGGCAACGAAAATCCCATTGGCCGGATAGTTTTAGTGGATAACGATATGCAGTTCAAGGTAACTGCCGTGGTAGCCGATGTTCTGGAAAATTCCCACCTGAAGTTTGATGCACTGATGTCGGTAGCCACATTGGCACATCGCCCTGGCGGAGAGGATTTTAACAGTATGGAACCTGACAGGTTCTGGAATATTGGCTTGTATGCCTATGTGCTTTTAAATCCAAACTCCAACATTGAATCCATTTTTGAAAAGTTTCCCCAGTTCTACGAAAAGTACATGAAATCACTCGGCGATCAGTTGAATGCCTCCTTTGATCTAAAAGCAACACGACTCGATAAGGTACACCTGACTTCCAAACTGGCGGCTGATCTTCCTACCGGAAACATTGCCTACATTAAAATATTTTCAATCGTTGCCTTGTTTATTTTATTGCTGGCTTCCATCAATTACATGAATATGGCCACGGCCCGTGCTACAAAACGTGCTAAAGAGGTTGGCTTGCGAAAGGTGATTGGTGCTGACAGATATCAGTTGATTATCCAGTTTATCAGCGAAGCACTCTTGCTCACTTTTATAGCTTATCTGCTATCTTTACTTATTACCTCCATGTTATTGGCTGATTTTAATACCCTTTCGGGGAAGGCGTTTACCTTTAACGGCATTGCTACTCCAGATTTTTTGTTACTAATTTTCGGAATAAGTGTTATTATTGGCATCATATCAGGAAGTTATCCGGCCTTTTATTTATCCTCTTTTTCGCCCCTCAAAGTACTAAAGGGTCATGCCGGTAAATCAGGGAAAGCCAGCCATTGGTTGCGCAGAGGCCTTGTATTGATTCAGTTTTTTATTGCCATCGTGATGATCATTGCCACCATTGTTGTTAGCGATCAGCTTGACTTTTTAAAGAATAAAGACCTGGGTTTCGATAAAAATAATACCGTAGTATTAGAGATGCAGGATACTTCTTTCAGGAAACAGGCTGTTGCATTTAAGGAGCATCTGTTGCAGAATCCTTCCATCGTTTCTGCCTGCAATTCCTCAGGAGTACCTTCCCGCAACCTTTGGATTCAGGTGATGTTGGTTGAACAGGAAAATGAGATGAAGGAGATGGCCGTGATTCTCACCCAATGCGATTATGATTATCCCAAAACAATGGAATTTAAATTTGTGGAAGGCCGCGATTTTGACAAAAATATGGGAACCGACGATACGGCTGCCGTCATCATCAACCAAACCGCGGCCAAACAATTTGGGTGGGGAGCGGATGCCATTGGAAAGAAAATCAATTATGGGATGGAACTCGACCGCTCGGGCGGAAGAATCATGAAAGTGATTGGTGTGGTGAAAGACTACAATTTTAACTCTCTTCACAACAAAATTGAACCCATCATCATGTTCATCTCACCTCGGCCCCGTTTCTTAATGACGGTAAGATATAAAGAAGGTGAGAAAAACCAGGCACTCGAATATATTGAACAAAGCTGGAAAGAGTTTGGTAACAAGCGTCCTTTCGATTATAAAATGTTGAGCGAAATGCAGGAAGAAAGTTATGGTGCCGAGCAAAGGATTAGCACCCTGTTTTTGATTATCGCTTCTATCACCCTGTTTATTGCCTTGCTTGGACTTTTAGGATTGTCAAGCTTTACTGCTGAAAGCCGAACACGTGAAATAGGCATCCGCAAGGTGAATGGTGCCTTAACAGGAGATATCATGTTGTTGTTATTCAGGGAATTCTTTTGGCTGATTCTGATTTCATTTGTGTTTGCCGTCCCCGTAGCCATTTGGCAGATTACCAATTGGATGGAATCGAGTTTTGTGTATTACACACAAATACACTGGTATTCGGTGGCTATTTCAGGGTTAGTGGCATTGATTATTGGCTTGGCTACCATCAGTTTCCATGTGGTGAGAGCGGCTTCAGCCAACCCGGTTGAATCGTTGAAATATGAATAAACATTTTTTGCATAGGTAAGAAAATCCGGTAAGTGCCAAGGCTTACCGGATTTTTGTTTTATGGTCAGCAGCTCCATTTACACCCAACCCCGATCATGGCATGCCCTGGCCACCCGGTCCACAGAAATCACATAGGCCGCATCACGTAGGTTGAGGTTGTTCATTTGGGCAAAGTTGCTTACAGCGATATAAGCGGTAGTCATTTTTACATCCAGTTTACTCAGCACCTCTTCCTTTTCCCAATAGTAGTTCATATTGCTTTGTACCTGCTCAAAATAGCTACAGGTTACACCACCGGCGTTGGCCAAAAAGTCGGGAATGGTAAAAATGTTTTTGGCATTGATTTTCAAAATGGCATCCGGTGTAGTGGGGCCATTGGCTCCTTCGGCAAGTATCTTGACAGAGGGTTTAATCAGAGCGACATTCTTTGACGTAATTTGGTTTTCCATCGCTGCGGGTATCAGGATGTCGACTTCCTGCTCCAGCCAGGCGTCAGAGTCGAGTACTTCATAACCCAGATCCTGGGCCTTTTCTTTGTTGATTCCTCCAAAAGAATCGGTTATATCCAGCAATTCTTCCAGTTGAACTCCATCTTTTTTTTGATAGGAAAAACTCTTGTTGTGTTTTTGATTCCACGATGAAACACAGGTAACCGTGCCACCCATCTGTTGAAACAATTCAATGGCATACCTGGATACATGACCGAATCCCTGAACGCTGACAGTTGCTTTTTCTGGAGAAAGTGACAATTCTTTCAAAGCCTCCCTCACGGTGATAATAACACCATATCCTGTGGACTCCAGTCGGCCCAACGATCCCCCCATGCCAACAGGTTTGCCGGTAAAGGCACCCGGATAGCGGCCACCGGCCAGTACCTCGTATTCGTCAAGCATCCACAACATGTGCTGGGCATTGGTCATTAAATCCGGGGCAGGAATGTCTGCTTCAGGACCAATATCCCTGAAAATCTGACGTACCCACCCACGGCAAAGCCTCTCCTGTTCACCCAGGCTCAGGTTGTGTGGATCGCAGATAACCCCACCTTTTCCTCCACCCAAAGGCAAATCGGCCACGGCGGTTTTCCAGGTGAGCCACATGGCCTGAGCACGCACCGAATCAATGGTTTCCATCGGGTGGAACCGAACTCCTCCTTTCACAGGACCGCGTGCATCGTTGTGCTGAACGCGAAATCCCCTGAAAATTTGTACCGTTCCATTATCCATACGCAATGGAATGCTAAAGTGGTGCTCACGCATGGGATTTCTGAGCAAATCGCAAGTAGCCTTGTCTAAATCCAGAATCGAAGCAGCATGGTCAAATTGCCGCTGTGCCGCAATAAATGGGTTAAACGAATGATCATCCATAATTTAAGATTCTTTGATGACAGTTTACAAAGGGTAGTCGTGGCGGAATTCAAGCGCACGTTAAGTCCGATAAAAGAAAAAATATTCTTCTTAAAGATTGATTACCACTTTCATCTCCTATCAACTTTCCCATATATAATAAAGATTGTAAAGATAGCGATTAAATGAAATTGAGTACTTTTTCTATCGGGATCTCATCGTGTGATTTTATCATCTGATAAAATGTGTTAAAATTGATTGGGGCAATTGACAGATTAAAAGCGAATTTCGTACTTTCGCCTCACATCTATTCGTGATAAATAGCTCCACGCATGAAAAATTTTAAGAAAGTCAATAACCTGCTGGGATGGTTAGTTTTTGCCATCGCTACAACAGTTTATTTTTTAACCCTTGAACCAACAGCCAGTTGGTGGGATTGTGGTGAATATATAGCCACTGCATTCAAATTACAAGTTGGTCATCCTCCCGGAGCGCCTCTTTTTCAGTTGCTTGGCCGGTTTTTTTCCATGTTTGCCATGGGCAATACCGAGCATGTAGCTTTAATGGTAAACGCGATGTCAGCCTTGTCGAGTAGCTTTACTATCTTGTTTTTGTTCTGGACCATCACCATGCTGGCCCGTAAACTGATGGTTCCGAATACAGAAGTTGAAATGACTAACGGGCAAGGGTTGGCAGTACTTGGTGCCGGATTGGTTGGTGCTTTGGCTTATACCTTCAGCGATTCATTTTGGTTTTCTGCCGTAGAAGGTGAAGTATATGCCATGTCCTCATTTTTTACCGCCGTGGTTTTCTGGGCCATCCTCCGTTGGGAAGAGGTGGCAGATCACCGTACAGGTTACCGTTGGCTGCTGTTGATTTCATTTATTATGGGACTGTCGATTGGCGTGCATTTGCTGAACCTGCTGGCTATCCCTGCCATTGTTTACGTCTATTATTATAAAAGATACAAAACTTCCACCAAGGGATTTTTATTGGCAGGAATTGTTTCGTTACTTATACTGTCCGTGATTATGTATGTGATTATTCCCGGAATAGTAGATTTGGCCGGTGGCTTTGAATTGTTTTTTGTCAATTCACTTGGAATGCCTTTTAATTCAGGAACCATCATATACTTTCTCATCATTATCGGAGCCATTGCTTATGGTTTGATCTATTCACGTGCTAAAGGTAAAACTGTGCTAAACACGGCGCTTCTGGCTTTAACCTTTATCCTGATCGGCTATTCTTCATTTTTTATGCTGGTGATCAGGGCCAATGCAAGGACACCCATCAACGAAAATGCACCAAAAGATGCCATCAGTTTACTTTCTTATCTCAACAGGGAGCAATATGGTACCTGGCCCATTTTTCAGGGTCAATATTACAATGCCCCGGTGGTGGAGCACGGCGATGGTAACCCTGTGTATGTAAAAGACAATGCCAAAGGAAAGTATGTGATTAAGGATGACCGCAAAGGGACTGTCCCTGTCTATGATTCACGTTTTACTACAGTTTTTCCACGTATGTGGAGTGACCAGAAACCGGAGCATATTCGATTGTATAAGCTTTTTGGAGATGTTAAAGGGATCCCAATCCGGGTAACAAATTCAAATGGCGAGAGTGAGGTCGTTTATAAACCCACTTTTGGTGAAAACCTGCGTTTTTTCTTTACCTACCAGGTAAGCCATATGTACCTGCGCTACTTTATGTGGAACTTTGCCGGACGGCAAAACGACATTGAGAGCCAGGGCGAAATCAATCATGGAAATTGGATCAGTGGAATTGGTTTTATTGATGCCATGCGTCTGGGCGACCAGAGCAATCTGCCCGATAGCATGCGAAATCCGGCGAGGGCCACTTTCTTTTTCCTGCCTTTCATCTTAGGGATTTTAGGGTTTGTTTTTCAACTGAACAGAAATAACAAAGATACCTGGGTGGTAGCGCTTTTGTTTATCATGACCGGTTTCGCTATTATCATCTATCTGAATCAGCAACCACTACAACCCCGAGAAAGGGATTATGCCTATGCAGGTTCGTTTTATGCGTTTTCCATTTGGATAGGTCTGGGTGTATTGGCCCTGTACAATGGTTTGCAAAAGGTGATGTCGAACAAAACCATGGCTGCCGGAATCGTTACCGTGGTTTCATTGGTGGCCGTCCCGGTATTGATGGCCAGCCAGGGATGGGAGGGTCATAACCGTTCAGGAAAATACGCGGCCCGTGATTTTGCACGAATGTACCTGGAGTCATGTGCTCCTGATGCCATTTTATTTACAAACGGTGACAATGACACTTTCCCCCTTTGGTATGTCCAGGAAGTGGAAGGTATCCGTACAGATGTACGCGTGGTTAACTACATGTTGTCATCCGGCGATTGGTATGTGGATCAGATGGGTAGAAAGGTATACGATTCGGACAAATTGCCCTTAACAATCGATCAGGATTTCTATAATAAAAAGGGAAATTATGTGCCTGTTTTTGAACGTCTTGATACTGCTGAGTTGCGCGATGCCATTCAGTTTATAAAAGACCAGAGTAAGGCTTCCAAAGTACCTCTCCAGAATGGTGATTGGATTGATTATCTGCCCGCGAAACACCTGACCTATCAAGTGGACATTGACGCGGTTATTCAATCGGGGACCGTAGATGCGCAGGACCGCGATAAAATAGTGGGCGTCATCCAATGGGATTTGACCCAGGGTGGTTTATTTAGAAATGACCTGATGCTACTCGACTTGATTGCCACCAACAACTGGTCGAGACCCATCTATTTTGCTAACCCCAATAGCATCAGTAAGGTACTCAATGTAGATCAGTTTTGTCACCTGGAAGGTGTGGTATATCGGTTTAAACCGGTACCAGCTGCCGAATATATGAAGCGTGTAGGTGGCGTGGATGCAGACAGAAGTTATGAAGTATTAATGCATAAAGATGCGCGTTGGGGACGACTCAATGAAAAGGATGTGGTGGTTGACCGTGAGAGTTCGCGTAACTCCGGCATGGCCAAACAAAATTATATTCGATTGGCTCAGGCACTGATCAATCAGGGGAAAAATGATTCTGCAGTGGCTGTTATGGATAAAGGGCTTGAGTTTTTCCCGAATGAGAAATTTCCTTATGACTATTATATGCTGCCCTGGGCAGAGTATTATTATCAAGCCGGTGCTACCGGGAAAGCCAATGAAGTAGTGAAAGCACTTACCAACAGATATACTCAGGATTTGTCTTACTTTAGCTCGCTTCCTGATCGGTTTTTAGCCTATTACGATGACGATGTACAGGAGTCGATGGCCGTGTTGCAGCGGTTGATGCAGATGACAAAACAGTATAAACAGCCTGAATTGTCAGCTGAGATAGAAAAGGTGTTTTACGATTATATGTCGACTTTGCAGCTTAAGTAGGTTATACTTTAAATAAAAAAACCCACCTTATTTTTAAAGAGGTGGGTTTTTTTAATGTGGTATGGTTAACCGCGTTTATCGGCCAATTCCCTTCCTGCACGCAAAGCTTTTAAGTTCAGTTGAATCATGTCGTTGCCTTTTTCGGCGAAGATAGATTCAATGGCTTTTTCAAGGTTATCAAACTTGATTTCCAGGTATGGGGAAGCGGCTCCCAGCACAACGATATTGGCTGCTTTAACCGTTCCCAGTTCTTTTGCCACTTTTTCAGCATCGATGGTCACATTCCGCGGCAGGTTCCAGATTTCAGCAAGTAACTCTTCTAACGACGGATAATTACTCATGTTGATAAAAGGGTTCATCGAGGTGATGAGCCAGCCCGTTTCTTTGTTCATCATGATTATATACCTGAGCGATTCCATGGGCTCCACCGAAATCACCAGGTCAGCCTTTCCTTCGGGAATCAGATCCGAAGCGATCGGTTTTGAAGACAACCGTAAATGTGATTGGACGTCACCGCCACGCTGGCTCATGCCGTGTACTTCAGCCTGCTTTAACTGAAGTCCCTCCATTAATGCTGCAGTCCCTATTACAGTAGCAATGGTGAGAATACCCTGTCCGCCAACTCCTGCCAATATGATATCTTTTTTCATTTTTTTTTTACTATTTAATGCGCATTAGTTATTGGATTCCATTTTTTGCATGGCTTTAAGTTTCATTCTCCTGCCCAAAGTCTGAATACATTCACGGCGGGCAATAATAACAGAAACTCCTTGGTAATTAAGCTCGTCTGTGATCACTTTTACATTTTCTTCATGGTTTCTCCGCAAAGGAGTAATTATCTTGATGTGATCAGGGTGAACACCCAATCCCAAACAGATAGTATCTATCTTTCCAAGGGCCGAAGATTGCTGACCTCCGGTCATTCCGGTAGTTGAATTGTCGAGAATCACCACCACAATGGGTGAGTTGTTGTTGACAGCGTCTAAAAGTCCTGTCATCCCCGAATGGGTGAAGGTGGAATCGCCAATGGAGGCAACAGAAGGAACCAATCCTGCATCAGCAGCACCTATGGCCATGGTGATGGAAGCGCCCATATCAACACAACTGTTGATGGACTCCAGCGGTTTGAGTGCGCTAAGCGTGTAACATCCGATATCGGAAAATACACGTCCAGAAGAAAAATTTCTAAGTGCTTCGTTTAATGCAAGAAAACTGTCGGTATGTGAACATCCGTCACACAACGAAGGTGGGCGGCCCTGAATTACGGTCGGGTTTTGATGACCTACGTTCACAGGAATTCCCATAGCATGAGCCACGATATTGGGATTGAGCTCACCAGCCATGGGAATACTTCCATCCAGACGACCCATGATCTTTTTACCATTGTTCAGGTAACCTTTAAGCAATTCTTCAAACAATGGATAACCGTCTTCCAACACCAGAATTTCATCTACCTGATCGTATAATTTGCGAACCAGGTCATGGGGAACCGGATATTGTCCCACTTTTAAAACGGGGTAGGGCACCTGATGGTCTTCAAAATTTTCGATGAGATAATTGTAAGCCAGACCACAGGCGATAATTCCTAATTTATGGTTATCTTTTTCAATCAATTGGTTATAACCCGAAGTGAGTGCGTCGGCTTCAAACCGGGCTTGTTTCCCCAGCAATTGGTTGTATTGTTTTCGGGCGATCGAGGGTAAAAGCACAAATTGTTTGAGGTTTGAAGGGAGGTGCAGGTCGTTTTGGTCGAGCACTTCCACTCGCTGTACCCCCGCACGTGAGTGGGCCAATCGTGTAGTAACCCTGATCAATACCGGGGTACCGAATTTTTCAGAAAGTGCAAACGCATACCGGGTCATGTCGTAGGCTTCTTGCTGGTTGGAAGGTTCCAACACGGGAATCATGGCAAATTTTCCATAAAACCTGGAATCCTGTTCGTTTTGCGATGAATGCATGCTTGGGTCGTCGGCCGATAGAACTACCAAACCACCGTTGGCACCTGTAATGGCAGCATTTACGAAAGCATCCGCTGCCACATTAAGTCCCACATGTTTCATGCAGACCAATGCCTTTTTCCCGGCATACGACATGCCGATGGCACTTTCCATGGCCGTTTTTTCATTGGCCGACCAATTGGATCTGATATTTCTTTCTTTGGCCTCTCTGGAAGCCTGTATGTATTCGGTTATTTCGGTCGATGGAGTTCCCGGGTAAGCATAAACACCTGATAATCCTGCGTCTATGGCTCCCTGGGCAATGGCCTCGTCTCCCAATAATAGTAGTTTTTGCATTGCATTCTCTTAAATGAACAATTGTAAATCGTTGGTGCAAAATTACCTAAAATAGCCGTTTATAAATGCCGCGCATTTAATCTATATTGATTTTAAATTGATCAAATTACAAGGTTTCAAACGATTGCTGAATGATGAGATGGATGTTTTAAAGCCTTAGAACAGGAGGTGTTTTGTGTTCCTTTTTTTAACCAGTTTACTTTCATTTTCTTTGCACTTTTGCCAAAGGATTCCATTGAAGGAAATTAAATATTATTCTGATGAATTTTTTGGCACATGCTCACCTGTCCGGATCAAATGATGAGATCCTGTTTGGGAATTTTATTGCAGATTCAGTGAAGGGTCGCCAAATGGAAAATTACCCGTCATCAGTAATCGATGGTATTCGCCTGCATCGGGCAATCGATCAGTTTACCGACAATCATCCTGTGGTTAGAAACAGCATCGAACTGATCAAACCGGCGATGGGAAGGTATTCGGGTGTAGGGGTCGATATTTTTTACGATCATTTTCTGGCTGCCAACTGGAATCGTTATGCCGATACCGGGTTAACCGATTTTTCGCTTCATGTATATAAAATACTGGCACGCAGATTTTTTCAATTGCCTTCGCGTACCAAACGTATTTTGCCCTTTATGATTGCACAAAACTGGTTGGTTTCGTATGCAAGTATTCCTGATCTGCACCGGGTTTTTCACGGAATGGATCGCAGGACGCATTACCTGGCAGGGATGAGCCGGGCTGTACCGGCACTCGTTAAAAATTATGCGCGAATCGGAAGTGATTTTGAATCGTTTTACCCAGATTTACAGCAATTCACAACCAAGAAACTGGAAGAAATTGGCCAGAAACCTATCTTATAAAAGTTTGTAAACGATCGGGGCCAACTGAAACCACCTTGATCGGTGTTTGGGTTTCTTTTTCAATAAAATTGACATAATGATGCAGGTTTTCAGGAAGTTCTTCGTAGGAAGCAGCGACTTCGAGTGAGGTGTTCCAACCCGTTATTTCCTTGTAAACCGGAATACACAACGTGTTTACCTGATCGTAAGGAACTACATTTGTACTCTTTCCGTCAATTTCATATTGCGAAGCCACTTTAATGGTTTCAAATGCATCCAGCACATCGGCTTTCATCATCACCAACTCGTTAACCCCATTAAGCATAATGGCATATTTCAGCGCGGGTATATCGAGCCATCCGCACCGGCGTGGCCGTCCGGTAGTTGAACCAAACTCATGCCCGGTTTCCCGCAACTGGTCACCCGACAAGTCAAAAAGCTCAGTTGGGAAAGGCCCGCTTCCTACCCGCGTACAATAGGCTTTGAAAATTCCAATGACTTTTCCTATTCTCGAAGGTGCGACTCCCAGTCCGCTGCAGACCCCTGCCGTAATGGTGTTGGAGGAGGTAACAAAGGGGTAGGAGCCAAAATCAATGTCCAACATGGTGCCCTGAGCTCCTTCGGCCAAAACCTTTTTTCCCAGATCCAATTGCTTGTTGATATAATATTCGCTGTTCACTTTTTCAATAGACCTCAACGTATCACATGCGCTCAACCAACGATTCTCATAAGCATCAAACGATAAGCCTTCAATCATGATATCCATATAATCAGGATGATATGATTTTGCCATAGCGAAATGCTGCTGCTTAAGTGCATTGTATTTTTCGAGAAAAAGGGGGCTTTCAATATCACCAACCCTTAATCCGTTGCGGCTGGTTTTGTCGGTATATGCCGGACCGATTCCTTTGAGGGTTGAGCCGATTTTCAGGGTTCCCCTGGAGGCTTCGTACACAGCATCCAGCAGTCGGTGCGAAGGAAGAATTAAATGGGCTTTTCGCGAGATCAGCAGGTTTTTCCTTACCTGAACACCTGAAGTTTCGAGTGATTCTACTTCTTTTTCAAAAACAAAGGGGTCGATGATAACCCCATTTCCAATCAGGTTGGTGGTTGACGGGTTGAAAATACCGGAGGGTATGGTATGTAATACAAACTTTTTTCCATCGAATTCGATGGTATGACCGGCATTGGGGCCTCCCTGAAAACGTGCGATGATGTCGTATTGTGGTGTTAGTACATCCACAACTTTACCTTTACCTTCATCTCCCCACTGGAGACCCAAAAGAACATCTACTTTCATAATTTGTGCATTAAAAAACCCTGTAAAAACAGGGTTCAAGTCCGGTGCACAAAGATACAAAATTTGTTAAGCGTGCTTTGGTTATATTATGAAATTAATGGTCTTCTACTTTATTCGCCTCTTTGGCGTCTGGTTTACATTTTCCATAAAAAGTAAGGCTATGGTATGCAACTTCAACGCCAAGTATCTCTTCTACTGACTTTTGTATTTCCTGTATGCGTGGATCGCAGAACTCAAGTACTTTTCCATCCTCAACACAAACAAAATGGTCGTGCTGTTTAAACTTGAACGACCGTTCAAATTGTGCGCAGTTATTTCCAAACTGATGTTTGGTGACAAGGTTGCAGTCGAGTAACAATTCGATGGTATTGTACAAGGTGGCGCGGCTAACTCTGTATTTATTATTTTTCATGCGTATGTAAAGGGTTTCTATATCGAAATGACCTTCGGTCGCATAAATTTCTTTTAAGATGGTGTACCTTTCAGGCGTCTTTCGATGCCCTTTCGATTCGAGGTAATCAGTAAATATTTTTTTTACCGATTCAAACGTGTCTTTTCTACTATTAAACTTCATTACCAGCTCAGATTTGGGTGTAAAAATACTACTTTTTATTTTTATATGGTTTAATTATAAATAGAAATTTATATACATGTGAAGATTATGTGATTTTTTCCAGTCGTATAATTTTAATGATTTCCTTAATCTTTTTAAGTCGTCGAATGAGTTTCTTTAATGTGTCTGTATTGTCGATGTACACAGTTAGATTTAATTCGATGAGCCCTTCGGTATTTTTTAAATTAAATGACCGGATATTAATTTTAAACTCTTGAGAAATAATGGTGGAGATTTGGTGAATGAACCCCATGTTATCGATGGCTTTGATATTGAGTCCGGCAAGAAATTTTATTCCTTCCTTCTGCTTCCACTTGGCTTTTACAATATTGGTTCCGTATTGCGACATCAATTGAATGGCCGTGGGGCAATCTACTTTATGTACCTGAATAGGTTCATTCGGAAATAAAAGCCCCATCACGTTGTCTCCGGGAATGGGGTTACAACATACCGAAGCAACGTAATCGCTTGAATTAAAATCGGCCTTGTATTTTATTGTTCGATTTGGAGGGCTATTTTCGTCAGGCTTCTCGGCGGTGGCTATTTGTGACGTGGTTTTTGTTTTGGAGAACGGAGTCAGGAAATTTCTCATCCAACTGATGCGACTTTCTTGCGGATGCAATAGTTCTTTTAATTCTTTTAATCCTATCATTTCCAGTGCAATGAAATAATAAAGATCAACAGCACCCTTAACCCGGTTTCCGTTTAATATCTGTGCCAGCGTGCTTTTATTGTTTTCAATGTTGAGTTGTTTGAGCAACTCATCCAGCTTTTTCATGCCTTGCTCCTTGTAGCTTCTTCGGTCGCTGCGGATGGCGGCTTTTATCCTGGATTTGGCCCTGGCGGTTACCACATTTTTGTACCAGTCCTCCCGTGGTTTTTGAATCTTGGATGTAATCACTTCAACCTGATCGCCCGACTTGAGTTTATGATCGATGGACACCAATTTGTGGTTTATGTTGGCACCGATACAATTGTTTCCCACATCGCTGTGAATGGAATAAGCGAAATCGAGTACCGTAGCATTTTGAGGCATGTTAATCATTTCACCCTTGGGGGTGAACACAAAAATTTCCTCTGCAAACAGGTTTTTTTTGAAATCGTTGATAAAGTCGAATGTATTGTCTTCGTTCTCCAGCAACAGCAATTGGGTTCTTTTAAGCCAGTTTTCCAGGCTGGAATCAATGAGCGTGGTTTCCTTGTATTTCCAATAAGCTGCGTATCCTTTGTTGGCAATTTCATCCATTCGGGTGCTGCGAATGTGGATATCGACCCATTTTCCCTCCGATCCCATCACGGTGCAATGGATGGCCTCATAACCATTGGCCTTGGGAGTACTAATCCAATCGCGAAGGCGTTTATTATTAGGTTTATATATTGTGGTGATGATTGAATAGGCCACCCAACATCGAACTTTCTCATCCAATGGTTTGCCACCCAAAATAACATCAATGGAATAGGTATTATAGATGTCTTCGAAAGAGACCTCCTGGGTTTTCATTTTTTGCCAGATGGAAGAGGCCGTTTTTTGATTCAGCTTTATCAGAAAATCATACCCCAGCTTTTGTAATTCTGTCTCTATGGGCGATTTAAAGGATTTAAAGTAGGCTTCATTTTCTTCTTTCTTTTCCTGAATTCTCTGGGTAATATCATGATAAATAGCTTGTTGAGAGTATTTAAAGGCAAGCTCTTCGAGCTCGCTTTTTATGGAATACAATCCGAGCCTGAATGCCAGAGGGGCATAAATAAATAAGGTTTCGGAAGCAATTTTTAATTGTTTTTCACGCGGCATGGCATCCAGTGTGCGCATGTTGTGTAACCTGTCGGCGAGTTTTATCAGGATCACCCTGACGTCATCGGTCAGGGTCAATAGGATTTTTTTTAAGGTTTCGGCTTGTGCGGTAGTATTCGACACCGAAATTTCCTCAATCTTGGTGAGTCCGTTAATAATTTTGGCTACTTCTTCACCAAACATTCCCGAAATATACTCCAGCGTGATGTCGGTATCTTCAACCGTGTCGTGAAGCAAAGCGGCAATAATGGATGTTCTTCCCAATCCGATTTCTCCGGCTGCAATGGTGGCCACACTGATGGGATGAAGGATATATGGCTCACCTGAGCGTCGACGCATGTCCTTGTGGGCATCGGCAGCCAGTCGAAAGGCTTTTCTCACCATCCACCTGTCGAGGGTATCCTTTCGTGTATACCATACTTCGATCAACCGCTTATAATAGCGAAGAATTTCCAGCCGATCTAAATCTGTTGATGATGTCGTCATTCCACTATTCCCTCAAACCCGCAAAGTTAGTGAATTATTGGGCTTCCAGGAACTTCAGCTTCCTAAAAAAATAATGTCTCTATATGGGTTTTTCCTACTGTACATATTCATTTTTTGGCATAGGGTTTGTTTTTATTCGTAGTTTTGAAAAACGGTAAACATCCACATGAAAAGATACTTCATCATCTTATTTATATTCCTGTTATTCAGTAACATCCTTTTGGCTACTCACCAGCGGGCTGCCCAGATAACCTATCGACATGTAACGGGTCTTACCTATGAATTTACCATCACCATGTACACAAGGACCTCCAGCCCGGCTGATGATGACCGAATTGTAATGCCCATTTACTGGGGCGATAACACAGGCGATGAGCTAAACCGGATCTATTTTCAACCCATACCGGATGTTGAAGATATCACGTTAAACATATATACAGGAGAGCATACCTTTCCCGGACCGTCAACCTACCTCGTTTCGGTGGAGGATCCAAACCGCAATTATGGTGTGGTAAATATTCCCAATTCGGTGAATGTTCCCATGTACGTCGAAACCTTGCTGGTTATCAATCCATTTCTTGGGAATAACACCTCTGTTGAACTCCTCAACCCACCAATTGACCAGGGGTGCGTCGGGAAGACTTATATTCATAATCCCGGCGCCTTCGACCGTGATGGAGATAGCCTTTCATATCATCTGGTAGTTTGTAAGGGTGCAGGTGGTTATGATATTCCCGGGTACGATTATCCGATGACATCTGATTATTTTCGCATCGATGAGGTTACTGGGGATATCGTTTGGGAAACACCTGTGTTGCAAGGGGAATACAATGTGGCTTTTGTGATTGAGGAGTGGCGTTTTGGGGTTAAAATTTCCTCAGTCAGGCGCGATATGCAAATCAATATAGTGGCCTGCGATCACGATCCTCCCGAAATTTTTACCATTGAGGATACCTGTGTGCTGGCGGGTGATTTTCTCCAGTTTGAAGCCACCGCCATTGATCCTGATGGTACCAATGTTGAAATGACTGCCTTTGGTGGTCCTTTTGAGCTGTCGCAAAACCCGGCCTATATACAGCCCGATCCCGCAATGGGAAATGATACCGTGACGACATTGTTCAACTGGCCAACACAATGTGTACATGTAAGAATGGAACCCTATGCGGTGACGTTTAAGGCCAAAGACGCTGGTTTTCCGGTTAATCTGGTGAACTTTAAAACCGTATTCATAAGTGTCATTGCACCCGCTCCAAAAAATCTGATGGCGGACCCTCTTGGTGCTGCCATCAACCTCAGTTGGGAGGTTTCGTCATGTGAAAATGCCATCGGTTATAAGCTGTATCGCCGGAGTGGAGAGTCGGGCTGGGAGCCAGGTTATTGTGAAACAGGAGTTCCCGGTTATACCGGATTTAAGCTGATAAAAGAAATGAATGGGTCTTCAACCACTACATTCAGGGACGATAACAACGGTGCTGGTCTGGTGGTTGGGGTGGATTACTGCTATCGTGTTACGGCCACTTTTTTTGATGGGGCAGAAAGTCTGGCTTCCAACGAGGCATGTGCCTATCTCAAACGTGATGTACCCATGATCACCCATGTAACCAACGATAGTACTGATTTAACTGTAGGTCAGGTGTTTATCGACTGGGCAAGGCCCATTGACCTGGATACAGTTCAATACCCCGGACCTTACCGGTATGTGCTTCAACGTAGTGAGGGAACAACCTGGAATAATCCTGTTCAGGTAGCAGTAAATTCAGGCCTTGACGACACCTCCTATTTGGACCGATCTGTTAATTTGAATACCTTTAGCAAGGCATACAGCTATCGTATTGACCTGGAGAGTGAATCCATTGGTTACATCGGGAGTTCGCAACCTGCATCTTCCATTTTTTTGAATGCTATCCCTGCCGATGAGGAAATTAAACTTGAATGGATGCCGAATATCCCCTGGACGAATTACCTGTACTTCGTCTATCGAAAAAATCCAGGATCTGTTGATTATCAACTGGTAGGATCCACTACTGAGCAAGTTTACCGGGATCTTGAGTTGGTGAATGGACAGGAATACTGTTATTACGTTGTTAGCAATGGGAACTATTCAATTCCCGGACTTCCTAATCCATTGATTAATTATAGCCAGCTACTTTGTGCCTCACCTGTGGACAATGTGCCTCCTTGTCAGCCTGAGCTGTGGGTAAATACTGATTGTGAGCAAATTTCCAATGAGTTAAAAATGGTTTTACCCTACGATTCCTGTAACCATGATGCCTTAAAGTATTACTTATTTTATCTTCCTCCCGGTTCAGATGTGGTGGAGTTGATTGATTCGGTGAATGTTGTCTATCGCGATACCACCTATTATTTGCATACAAACATCGACTATGTGGTGGGCTGTTATTATGTTACAGCCATCGATTCCGTTGGAAATGAAAGTGAACCAAGCTTAACATATTGTGTTGGTTATGATGCGTGTCCGGTATACGAAATTCCCAATGTGTTCACACCCAACAATGGCGATGATTTTAATAACCTGATGGTGCCAATGGGTTCAAATTCGGCTAACCCAAAAGCAAATGTTCACCGCATCGACATGACCATTTTTAACCGTTGGGGTAAGGTGATGTATACCACACAGAATCCGGAAATAAAATGGGATGGTAAAAATCAGAACAACAACCAGGATTGCCCGGAGGGTGTTTATTATTATGTATGTGATGTATTTATCATGACACAGCAGGGAGAACAGAAAATTACCATGCAGGGATCGGTTACGATTCTTCGGTAATTTGAACAAGATGATATTTGTGACTGGGATTAAGGGGAAAGTTTCTGGAAATGAAGGAATAAATTTGATCGACTTGCAGTCGGATAAATCCGGCTGCAATGGATGTACTTATAACAAGTTCATAGTAGATGAATAAAACTG
>MEOL01000024.1:51292-51434 GCA_001769215.1 Bacteroidetes bacterium GWF2_41_31 | reverse complement strand
TAATATTGTAAACAGTGAATTTCAAAAACCAGAGATTAAAATACTGGGAATGCAAGGAATAAACCTGTCGGCTTGCAGTCGGATAAATCCGGCTGCAATGGATGTACTTTTAACAAGTTCATAGTAGATGAATAAAACTGAA
>MEOL01000024.1:28073-51229 GCA_001769215.1 Bacteroidetes bacterium GWF2_41_31 | reverse complement strand
AATATTGTAAACAGTGAATTTCAAAAACCAGAGATTAAAATACTGGGAATGCAAGGAATAAACCTGTCGGCTTGCAGTCGGATTAATCCGGCTGCAATGGATGTGCATTTAACATGTTCATAGTAGATGAATAAAACTGAATAGAATCAATCCATTGCAGTCTGGCTTTAGCCGACTGCAACAAAAAAAACTTCTGTTTACACAACTGTAATATTGTAAAAAGGAGATTTCAAAAACCAGAGATTAAAATACTGGGAATGCAAGGAATAAATCTGATCGATTTGCAGTCGGATAAATCCGGCTGCAATGGATGTACTTATAACATGTTCATTGTAGATGAATAAAACTGAATAGAATCAATCCATTGCAGTCTGGCTTTAGCCGACTGCAACAAAAAAAAACTTCTGTTTATAGAACTGTAATATTGTAAAAAGGAGATATCAAAAACCTGAGATTAAAATACCTGGAAATGAAGGAATAAATTTGATCGACTTGCAGTCGGATAAATCCGGCTGCAATGGATGTACTTTTAACAAGTTCATAGTAGATGAATAAAACTGAATAGAATCAATCCATTGCAGTCTGGCTTTAGCCGACTGCACCCAAAAAAACCTCAAGTTTAAGCAACTGTTATATTGTAAAAAGGGGATTTCAAAAACCAGAGATTAAAAATCAGCAGGGGAGATGATAGGATAACCTATTTTGTTTTAATTGCACTGGTTGGTCATCATGGATGAATATCCACAGCATCCGTGGTAAACGACAATCCCTGTTGTCCTGATGTGCCAATCATCACAGCTTGAATCACAGGATGATTCAATTGGCTGCTACCCCCGTAATGAACCAGGAAATTGGCTCCTGCACCGCCCTGCTTCTCTTTTTCTTCCACTATAAATTCAAGGGATTCCATGGGTTTTACCTGTAAAGGTTTTTTCAAATAGTTCTTGATCTGTTCGCCTTTTGAATTGTAATAATCGATGTGGAATAAATACAATGTGTCGTGGAGATCGGTGTTTCGAATGCTCAGGGTTGCCGTAAGTAAAATGCGTTTTGAGCCATCTTGATGATAGATGTCGGAATAAATGGGTACATAAACCAAGTGGGAAGTATCGGCATTTTCCTTTAACAAATTGGTTGGAATATAGGCGTGGCTTGGAAAATTAACAGGTTTCTTTTCATTATTTGTGCAAGCAGCAAGCCCGGTAAGTACCAGTATAGAGAACAATGCAATTTTCATGACCTTTTTTCTGTAAAGATAATTATTTCTCCAGACACCTCTTTTTATAACCCATAATATTCAGTCATGAAGCAACATGTCCGAATGGTTGAAAGTTGACAGGTGATATGGAAACCGATTTGCTATTTTGTTCCATCAACAAAGAGTAGTTTAAAAAAAAACATCCAAATGTATCGATCAGGACAAAGGCTGCCTATCTTTGCCAAAATGCCCGGGTATGTTCAATAGAAGAATTCTTCGTAACAAATATTTCTATACAGGATTGATTTTCGCTGTTTGGGTGCTTTTTTTTGATCAGGAAAGCATGTTGGAGCAATATCGCCTGAGCGACACTTTAAGTGGACTGAACAATCAAAAAGAGTATTACCTGAACGAAATATCACAAACTGAGAAAGCCATAAAAACCCTGGAGAATGATTCCGTCAGCCTCGAGAAGTATGCGCGAGAAAAATATTACATGAAGAAAAGCAATGAGGATATTTACGTAATTGTGCGTGATGAGGATAAATAGATTTCTGCCATTACCCAGTTTTTTTTGATAATGCCTCCAAAAAAAGCGTTTTCTTAAGTCGTTTTCCATGTGCCGGATAGAAAAAATCAACATCCATCGCTGCCAAAAGTTTCCAGCTTTTTAACAATTCAGTTTCATTATTGGCAAAAGGCGGCCAAATCCTTCCTGCCATGTTTACCATGCTATCGCCAACGAAGGCCTGTTTCCCGAAAATCAATGTGGACGAGCCCAACGTGTGTCCCGGTGTATGTACAATGGTGGCTGGCGCACCCAACTCAATGGTAGAAAACTGATTATTAAATAAAATATCTGGTTCTGCTGCTTCAAATCGGGCATGTGAAGGACTAAATTTTCTTCCAAGCATGGAAATCATTTTAAACACTGGGTTGGTTCCATATGGAACTTCATGCCAACCATTTTTCAGAAACCCGGCTTCACTGTTATGGACTATCAATGGGGCACCACTCACTTCTTTCAAAAAGCGGGCATTACCAGCATGATCATAATGGGTGTGGGTAAGGAAGATAAACTGTAATTCTTTAATATTCAGTCCTCTGGAAGTTATGCTTTTAATGATTTTTTCCCCATAACCCGGACTTCCTGTGTCGACCAAATAATATCCAGTGGCATGAATGATCAGGTAACAATTTCCAACTCCGGCTCTTATGGGAATAACTTTATCCATTTCACTTGTGAAAATCAGCAATTGGATTTATCCTAAAACAATCTGTTTAACAGCTCCTTATCAACAATATTGGGCAATGTCACTTTAAGATTAGGGTTTTCGTCCATGGCCCGTGAAATGGCTTTTACAGCGCCCTCGTTGCGGGCCCAGCTGCGGCGTGAGATACCGTTGTTGACATCCCAGAACAACATGTTCTTAAGTCGTTTATCGGCTTCCTTGCTTCCGTCGAGCAACATTCCAAATCCCCCGTTGATTACTTCGCCCCAACCTACGCCGCCGCCGTTGTGAATGGAGACCCAGGTGGCACCCCGAAAGGAGTCGCCTATCACATTCTGAATGGCCATGTCGGCCGTAAAGCTTGATCCATCGTAAATATTGGAGGTTTCCCTGAAAGGTGAATCCGTACCACTTACATCGTGGTGATCGCGGCCCAATACAACAGGACTTGATATTTTCCCATCAGCAATGGCCTTGTTGAAGGCTTCGGCTATGCGGATACGCCCAATGGAATCGGCATACAAAATCCTTGCCTGCGACCCTACCACCAGTTTATTTTGTTTGGCTCCTTTAATCCATTGTACGTTGTCGGCCATCTGACTTTGGATGTCTTCGGGTGACGATTTCATCAGTTCTTCCAATACTTCACAGGCAAGTTGATCCGTAGTTTCAAGGTCTTCCGGTTTCCCGGATGTGCAGACCCAACGGAAAGGACCAAACCCATAATCAAAAAACAGGGGTCCCATAATGTCCTGAACGTAAGAGGGATATTTAAAAGTAAGTCCATCTACTGACATCACATCCGCTCCGGCACGCGATGCCTCCAGCAAAAAGGCATTCCCATAATCAAAGAAATAAGTTCCTCTGTCCGCATGTTTGTTTATGGCGTCGGCCTGTCGGCGAAGTGAGGCATGCACCTCTTCTTTGAAGAGTGCCGGATTGTCAGCCATCATGCGATTGGCTTCCTCAAAAGTCAGCCCGACAGGATAGTAACCGCCTGCCCAGGGATTGTGTAGGGAGGTTTGATCTGAACCAAGATCAATTTTTATGTTTTCCTGGTAGAATTTTTCCCACACATCTACCACATTGCCTTCATAAGCAATGGAAACCACTTCTTTTTTCTCTTTTGCTTCACGTACCCGTATCACCAGTTTATCCTGGTCGCTGAAAAGTTCATCCACCCAACCTTGTTTGTGCCGTTTCCGGGATGCTTTGGGGTTGATTTCGGCGGCTACCGTTATCACACCTGAAATGTTGCCGGCTTTGGGCTGTGCACCCGACATCCCGCCAAGGCCGGAAGTAACGAAAAGCTTCCCTGCAAAAGGATTTTCTCCGGGAGCAGCCACTTTTCTGGCCGCATTCATTACGGTGATGGTGGTGCCATGAACAATCCCTTGAGGACCGATATACATATACGACCCTGCCGTCATTTGGCCATACTGTGAAACGCCCAGCGCATTCATTCGCTCCCAATCATCAGGTTTCGAGTAGTTTGGAATGACCATGCCATTGGTTACCACCACACGAGGAGCCTCAGTATGTGAGGGAAACAAGCCCATGGGATGGCCCGAATACATGGCCAGGGTTTGTTCGTTGGTCATGGTGGCGAGGTATTGCATGGTGAGCAGGTATTGCGCCCAATTTTGAAAAACCGCTCCATTACCGCCATAGGTAATAAGTTCGTGGGGATGTTGTGCCACTGCAGGATCCAGGTTATTTTGAATCATCAGCATGATGGCGGCAGCCTGTTTGCTGTGATGCGGATATTCTTCGATGTTATGGGCAAACATTATATAATCAGGCCGTAACCGGTACATGTAAATTCTTCCGTAGGTATTTAATTCTTCCAAAAACTCCGGGGCCAGCAGGTCGTGGTTTTCTTTGGGAAAATACCGCAATGCATTCATCAGGGCCAGTTGTTTTTCAGCGCGAGTTAAAATATCCTTTCGTTTTGGCGCGTGACTTACATTGGGATCAAGTGGTTTTTTTGCGGGCAATTTGGTTGGAATCCCCTTTAAAATTGCTTCCTGAAATTCGTTCATGACCTGATAAGGTTTGATTTGAAAGTAGCAAAATTAGTATAAAACACGATTGGATCAGGATTTTCCCTGCCTAAAGGGCGGTAGATTTACCTGCCGAAGGTAGGCAAGATCCTTACCACTGCAAAACGAGTTCAAGTGAGTGTTTAAAATGCGTAGCTGTACAGCAAAAGAAACGTCAGTACGATTCTTTTTTTTGTACTTTTGAAAAAACGAAATGATATGGGACACGATGCAATAAAACTTGAACTGATTGAGTGGTTAACACAGCTCGATGATGATGACACCCTTGATTTTCTGAAAATTGTAAAAGAATCACGTAAGGATAATCAAGATTGGTGGTTTGATTTGACAAATGAACAAAAAATGGGAATTGAAAGGGGACTAAGTGATATTGATTTAGGAAAAGTAACTCCTCATTCCGAAATAGCGCATAAATATGGCTTATCATTATAAATTATTCTGGTCAGATGAAGCCATCAATAATCTCGAGTCGATATTAGATTATCTACAAAATCGATGGACACAGCGAGAAGTGGACAAATTTAAAAACCAGCTGAGTAAACAACTTAACCTGATAACCAGTAACCCGAAATTATTTCCAAAATCAGATTATAACCCAAGACTAAGAAAAGCTGTATTAAGCAAACAGACTACCATTTTCTACGAAATATCAGAAACGAGAATAAACTTAGTTTATTTATTCAACAGCCGACAAGATATTAAAAAAGTAAAAAACACAACCGCGTAACCCCGCCCCCCCTTCCGATAACCATCGGAACGTAACTGGGGGCTTGAAAATTTTATTTAATAAGTCAGAGGGGAGACATCTCCTGGTAAACCTAAAATTTTGATTGGTTGAGCTACGATTGGCGATCCTGCTGTTCGGGCAAATTAGCCATCCAGTTAAAGGCTCTAAAGTATTTTTGCCATGCAAGGTCCGTTGAACCATATTGGTTGTCGGCAAAAAAATAATCTACCAGCACTTCCCTGGTTCTACACAATTCCCCCAGTCGTTGTAAGTTTTTTTTATCTGAAATAGTAAAATCCATCAGTTCGATTGCTCTGAAAAAAGCCAATTGGCTGCGTTCAGGGTGGTTTTTTGATTTCCATTTTATTGATCTTTCTACCTCAGAACCAATATTTGCCATTTGCTTAGCAAAACTTAATGTCTCCCATTCGCCCGTTGATAAATTTTTATGGTAAAAATCCGGTTTCATCTCGCTTGATTTTTTAATGGTAAAAAACACTTTTGTTATTATCGCTCAACCAAGAAGTTTACGATATTGATGATTTTGGCTTGAGTTTGTTTATCATCAACACCCCTGCTTT
Source organism: Bacteroidetes bacterium GWF2_41_31 (assembly GCA_001769215.1). GTDB lineage: Bacteria > Bacteroidota > Bacteroidia > Bacteroidales > F082 > UBA6244. The sequence goes on along the minus strand of MEOL01000024.1, from coordinate 45,428 downwards.
TATTGCCCCACGAGGGGCGCAGGTTTATCATCGAATCGAATTCGATAAAGTCATCTCCGATTTCTTCAGGATAAAGGTTGATCCCCCATAAGTTTTCTTGCCTGGAGCCCCTGACTAAAAGTTCCTTTTCCTCGTCAGCATGTAACTCTGCATCCAGTGCCATTATTTCATTTTCAATATCAACAACTGCTTTTATCAAATCACCGAACATGTTTTCTGCCATCAGTTCCAATTCAGCAAATGCGATCTTATTATCCCTGTCAATTATTTTCATACGAGCAAAATTACTTAAAAATCAATATCAGGGAAATCACTAATTGTAGGTTTTTTAGGGAGCGAACGCATTGCACTTGTCTGCCTGTTTACCTACCGCGTAGGTAGGAGGCATGAAACTAACTGAGATAGGGTAAGCATCCCTGCCTAAAGGGCGGCAGATTTACCTGCCTACGGCAGGTGAATCTACCGATTTATCTACCGATATACCTACCGATTTACCTGCCGAAGGCATGGAGGCATGGAGGCATGGAGGCATGGAGGCATGGAGGCATGGAGGCATGAAGGCATGGAGGCATGGAGGCATGAAGGTAGGTTCACCTACCGATTTATCTGCCGAAAGGCATGAAGGTAGGTTTACCTACCGAAGGTAGGCAAGATCGTTACTGCTAGGCTCAAACGGGGACGAGAGGGGAAAATTATAAAACTAATAATTTTCTGTCCAGTTTTTTTAGACCACTTCACCTGGCCCTAGCCCAAACCGGCAAGGCAATTGAAAGGTGATGGTGTCATTACTTGAATTTTTTCCACAAAATAAAAGCAGTACTTTTCGCGATTGAATCCGACTTCCCGCTTGTCCCGCTTTTGCTTCCCCCGATGACTATCGGGGTCTGACTTCTGGCTTCTGACTTCTGGCTTCTGACTTCCTAAATCTTTTCCTGGGCGTTCTTCATCACATTAAATAAAAACTCGCGCGACCTGAACAACTGAGCTTTTACCGTTCCCAGCGGCAGGCCAAGTTCTTCAACAATTTCTTCGTAGGAGTATTCCTTGAAATAACGCAGCTCAATGAGTTTTTTGTAGTGGGGTTTTAATTTCTGGACAACCTCACGGATAAGCGTAATTTTTTGGTTGATAATGAATTGCTCTTCAGGATCAGGACCGTAGTCCTGCGCCGAGTTTTGCATGGTGTCGGTTTCCGGGCCAACAGAAATGGTCATTTCTTTTTTGCGCTTCTTGCGCATAAAATCAATGCAGTTGTTGGTGGCAATTTTAAATAACCAGGTGCTGAAAGCATATTCAGAGGTGTATTGATAGAGATTTTTAAATGCTTTGCCAAATGCTTCCATGGTGAGGTCATCCGCATCGGTTGGATCATTGGTCATTTTTAGCATCATAAAATACAAGCTGTCACGATAATGATGAAGCAACTCAGCATAGGCGTATTGATCGTCTTTTTCAAGCGCCCTTCTGATCAGTTGGTAGTCGCGTTGACCTTTTTCGGTGAGTTGTACAGTTACTTCCATGCTTTTGGCTGGTTTATTGAACTGATAAATGTAATCAACGGGATCAGAAACACATAAATTGGTTCAATTGCCAGCGAAAATAATAATAAATGATGCTCACCAAGTCGGCCGGCTGTATTTTTTTGTACGATGATGGTTGTTATCAGCTTGAGCAAAAACAAAGACAACACCAGGATGGGTTGAATATTAAGGCTTAACATTAAAATAAACACTACCCAAAAAAGCAATTGTGTAAAACTAAATAACCCCAACAACCACTTAAAGGTTGTTTTGTAATATTTTCCTGTGGTCAGGTGGCGCCGTTTTTGCCTGAAATAAGCGTTAAAAGTGGTTTTTGGAGCGGAATAAACAAAACTATCAGGGTCAATGTTGATTTGGGTATTGCGTTTATTGGCCACTTGATTGATAAACAAATCATCATCACCGGAACTGATTTTATAATGCGAAGTAAATCCTTTGTTCCTGATAAACATCGACTTTCTATAGCTTAGGTTTCTGCCAACCCCCATATAGGGTATCCCGGCCAAAGCATACGAAAGATATTGCATGGCTACCACAAAGGTGTCGTACCGGATGAGTAAATTAAGCAGTCCTTTTCGCGGCTCGTAAGGGCCATATCCCAATACGATGTCTGTTTTTGAGTCGTAAGGTTCCACCATTTTTTTAATCCATTGATTAGAAGCCGGCACACAATCGGCATCGGTGAGCAATAACAATTCGTTTTTCGCGGATTTGATTCCAATGGACAACGGAAATTTTTTTCCTTTAAAAAAATTAAGTTCTTGTTCAATACTAACTACTTTAAGATGAGGATAAAAAGGCGTCAGCTCCTTGAGAAGTGAGGCCGTTTCGTCAGAGGAAGTGTGGTTTACTACCACCACTTCAAAATCGGGATAATCTTGCTGAAGTAACTCCGGCAGATTTTTTACCAGGTGGTGATATTCGTTTCTGGCCGACATCACAACGGATACACCGGGAAGTTTGTTACCACCGGAAGGTACTACCACCGAATTGCGATAAAAAGCAAGTCGCGCGAAAATTACCCAGTAATAGATTAATTGAATGAGTGTTGCAAGTCCTAACAAGCCAAGCAAAACAAGAGATGTGATCGAAATTTCAGAGAATATTGACATAGTCGTATAAAGTCCCAAATTTATTCAACTTAGGTGAATTCACCTATCTTTGCGCAAAATTTTCTTGAATGCAGTTTAAAATCTTCTCAACAGACCCAAAAAGTGCAGCCAGGGCGGGCGAAATAACAACAGATCATGGGGCGATCAGAACCCCTATTTTTATGCCTGTTGGTACGGCCGGTTCGGTAAAAGGCTTGCATATTCAGGATGTGAAGGAAGATGTGAAGGCCGAAATCATACTTGGAAATACCTACCACTTGTATTTGCGACCGGGGCTCGATATTCTCCAACAAGCGGGTGGATTGCACAAGTTTAATGGGTGGGATGGCCCTATTTTGACCGATAGTGGCGGTTACCAGGTGTATTCACTTGCCGAAAGGCGAAAGCTGACAAAAGAAGGGGTGGTTTTTCAGTCGCATATCGATGGGTCGAAGCACAACTTTACACCTGAAAGGGTGATGGATATAGAAAGAACCATTGGAGCCGATATCATGATGGCTTTTGATGAATGTACCCCTTTCCCGTGCGACTATCAATACGCGGCTTCATCGCTGCAAATTACACACCACTGGCTCGATCGTTGTATTGATCGTTTTATCAACACACCTCCGGTATACGGATACCAACAGAGTTTGTTCCCTATCGTTCAGGGGAGTACATACAAGGAACTACGCGTGAAATCAGCTGAGTACATCGCTTCTAAAGGTGCCGACGGAAATGCCATAGGCGGGTTGTCGGTTGGAGAACCGGTCGAGGAAATGTACGAAATGACAGATTTGGTGTGTCGGATACTTCCTTTTGATAAACCACGTTATCTGATGGGAGTGGGTACCCCGGCAAATATCCTCGAAAGTATTGCCCTTGGCGTGGATATGTTTGATTGTGTGATGCCCACACGGAATGGAAGAAATGGGATGCTGTTTACCAGTGAAGGAATTATCAATATTAAAAATGAAAAGTGGAAAGCCGACTTTAGCCCGTTGGACATCAATGGGGTTTCGTTGGTCGACAGCCAGTATACGAAAGCGTACCTTCGACACCTGATTATATCAAAGGAAATCCTTGGCGCCATGATAGCCAGTCAGCACAACCTGGCTTTTTATCTCTGGCTGGTTCGCCAGGCCCGTGAGCACATCGTGGCCGGTGATTTTACCACATGGAAAAACCAGATGGTTACGCAGGTGACGAATCGACTTTAATTGAATGGAGGTTAAAACATGCTGAAAATTATCGACAGGTATATCATCAAAAAGTTCATGGGGACTTTCTTCTATGCAATCACCTTGTTGATACTCATCGTCATTATATTTGACATAAGCGAAAATATCGACAGCTTTATCAAAAACGAGGCTCCCTTGCAGGCCATTATTATCAATTATTATATCAATTTCATCCCATATTTCATCAACCTTTTTATCTATCTGTTCACCTTTATATCGGTTATTTTTTTCACCTCGAAAATGGCAGGTGATACCGAGATCATCGCCATTCTGAGCAGTGGTGTTAGTTTCCGACGGTTGTTATACCCTTATTTATTGTCAGCCGTCATCCTGGCGATTTTTTCATTTTACCTCGGTAACTTTCTGATTCCCAAAACAAACCAAACCAGAAGGGTGTTTAAAAACACCTACATGGAAAACCTGGTACGTGACCAGAGCCGAAACCTGCATTTGCAAATAGAACCCAACACCTTCGCCTTTGTTGAAACCTATAACCGCAGCTTGTTGACAGGGTATAAATTCTCCATCGAAAGATTTGAAGGACAGCGGTTGGTTTTTAAGCTCATGGCTGATAAAATCATCCTGGACACCCTCAGTGGAAAGTGGACACTCAGGGATTATTTTGTCAGAACCATTGACAGCGTTGGTAACCAGCACCTAATGAAAGGCGAAATAATGGATACCACACTGGCTTTGAAAGCCAGCGATTTATATAAGGTGAAAGAGGTTTATGAAGAAATGAACCTCTATGAGCTAAATGCATTTATTGCTGCCGAAAAGGAAAAAGGATCGATTGGCTATAAGAATTTTGAAATTGAGAAACACAAACGCCTGGCCGGACCGGTTGCCATCATCATTTTAACCATCATTGGAGTGGCGCTGTCGAGCAGGAAGGTGAGGGGAGGTATTGGAATGCACCTGGGTGCAGGTATTGGGCTTACTTTTTCCTATATCCTGCTCATGCAGGTAAGTACCGTATTTTCTGCCTTTGGCGATCTTTCACCAGCCATTGCCTCCTGGATTCCCAACATTATTTTCCTGTTTATTGGATTGTACCTGCTGAAAAAAGCGCCAAAGTAAGTCATAAACCATAGGAAGGCTTTGCTCTTGTCCCGGGGATAATCTCTATGATTTCAATCTCTTTCGGTAAAATATTACCTTTGCCACCGAAATTATAATAAAGTATCATGAAGAATAACCTCAAATTAATCGGGTGGGTCTTTGTCCTGATGGCCTTGATGCCTGTGACAAAAGCTCAAACCACCACCGATATTACGATCTCTGATCTGAAACAGCACGTCTATTTTCTGGCTTCCGACTCGTTGAAAGGTAGAAAGCCGGGCACACCTGAGGCAAAAGTGGCTGCTGATTACATTCGTGATCAATTTGTGGCGAATGGCTTACAATTGCTTGGAGACAATGGGTTTCAGTATTTTGATGTGACGGTAAGTGTAGAACCGGGATCGGCAAACGTCTTTTCGGTAGGAGAAGCAACCGGCATTTTTGATAGTACTTTTCAGTTGATGCCATTTACCTCGAACGGAACGCTCGATGCTGAAGTGGTTTTTGCCGGTTTCGGATTGGACATAGCCCAGGATTCGCTTCAATGGAACGACTATGAAGGAATTGATGTAACAGGTAAATGGGTGTTGGTGTTGCGTGGTGATCCAGAGCCGGATAAAGAAGAAAGTGTATTTGCCAACTTTGGAAGCGACCGCGATAAGGCCCTCACCGCCAAAGACCATCATGCCGCTGGCATTCTGTTTGTCAATGGCCCGCAATACGGTTCCGGCGACCAATTGATGGCCCAAACCTTTAACAGGGTAACAGCCGGTGCCGGAATGATGGCCATAAACATCAGCCAATCGTTGGCTAACCAATTACTTATTGAAAAGAACCTGACCATTTCCCGGCTCGAAGATAGTATTCGTTCCATCATGCAGCCCGTATCATTTCCGCTGAAAAGTAAGGCAAAAGCGACCACCGATTTGCAACGTGTGGAAGTAACCACCTGCAATGTTGTAGCGATGATACCCGGTTCTGATCCGTTGTTGAAGGATGAATTTGTAGTAATTGGCGGCCATTACGATCACCTGGGGTTTGGTGGAGACGGTTCGGGTTCGCGCATGCCGGACACCATCGCCATTCACAATGGTGCCGATGACAATGCCTCCGGCGTTGCTGCTGTGCTTGAATTGGCCCAGTGGATGTCTTCACAAAAAGAACAGCTAAAACGCAGCGTGATTTTTATGGCCTTCGGAGGCGAAGAAATGGGATTGTTAGGGTCGCAATTTTTCGCGTCAAATCCTTTGGTCGGCATAAAACAGGTAAAAATGATGTTGAATTTCGATATGATTGGCCGGTTGGATGCTGAAAAACCTTCCCTCATGATTGGAGGAACCGGAACGGCTGTTGAAACAGAAGCCTTCCTAAAAACCATGGAAGAAGGAAGTGCGATGGGTTTTACCCATTCACCGGAAGGCTATGGTGCTTCAGATCATGCCAGTTTTTATGGTGCCGGTGTGCCGGTATTGTTTTTCTTTACCGGTGCCCACCAGGATTATCACACACCTTTTGACGACGCAGACAATATAAATTATGAGGGCGAGCTGGCCATCCTTGATTTTGCGATCCCATTGATATTTGAATTGGCCAACCGGACTGATGCTCTGGTTTACCAGGAAACTGCTGCCCCAAAACAAGAAGGTCGCAACAGCCGCACCTTGAAAGTGAAGTTGGGCATCATGCCCGATTTTACCAATACAGAAAATAACGGGCTTGGTGTAGGTGGCGTAACTGCGGGCGGACCAGCCTCTGCCGCCGGGATGAAAAAAGGTGACCGCATCACTTCTCTCGATGGCATGGAGGTAACCAACATTTATGATTATATGGCCAGGCTTAAAAAACTGAAACCCGGACAACGCATTACCGTGGATATTGTCAGGGATGGCCAAAAACAGGTGCTGATAGTTGCTTTATAAGGTTTTAACTTTTAATTAATTGGCATGTCCGAATTTTTCAGCCCTGAGCTGGTACAAAAATTTATTAAGTTTGGGATCGTTGGTTTTTCGGGCTTGTTTATCGATTTCGGCATCACCTATCTGACCAAAGAAAAGCTTCGGATACCAAAATATGTCGCCAATGCCATCGGGTTTATTTCGGCAGCCACCTCAAATTATTTTTTAAACCGGGTTTGGACCTTCGAAAGTCACAATCCGGAGATCATGTTCGAGTACTCGCAGTTTATCGTCATCTCACTCATCGGGCTTGTTATCAATACAATGATATTGTGGTTGTTGGTCACCCGGTTTAAAATGAACTTTTATGTAGCCAAAGTTTTTGCGATTGCCGTGGTGACCATCTGGAATTTCTTTGCTAACCTGTATGTTACGTTCAGCCCTGAGGCAACGGCAATTCTATTTTAATTCTGCAAACCTAACTGGTTCAAGCGTCCGCTTGGACCTATGTAACTTTATAGATTTTGTTTCTTCTTTCAAAGCAAAAAAAAACCCCGCATTTTTCAACGCGAGGGTTCTTTTTGGTGAAAAGTCTCTATTTTTTTATCCCCACCATTTGCTCGAGCATGTCGGTAGTAATTGATTTCGGACGTTCGATTGGATAACCCAATGCGCGGTCCCAAATAATATTGGAGAGTACACCAAGTGCCCTACCGATGGAGAACAAAACCGTGTAATAATCGTACTGAACCAGGCCATAGTGCCATTGAATAACACCTGATTGTGCATCGACATTGGGCCAGGGGTTTTTGGCTTTTCCCTGTTCAAGTAAAATATCGGGAACTACCTGATACAGGATATCTGCATATTTAAACAAATCATCATCTGGCAAATGCTTCAAACAAAATTCGCGTTGAATGGTATATCTGGGGTCTGTTTTTCTGAGCACGGCATGCCCATATCCGGGAATCACCTGACCTGAATCCAATGTTTCCATCACAAATTCGCGCATTTGATCTTTGGTTGGCACTCGTTCGCCGAAACGTATTCTAACATCCTGAATCCACCTGAGCACCTCCTGGTTGGCCAATCCGTGCAGAGGACCAGCCAGCCCATTGATCATCCCCGAAATTGAATAATACACATCGGACAATGAACTGGCAATTAAATGACCTGTATGGGCACTGACGTTACCGCTTTCGTGATCGGCGTGCAGAATGAAGTACATGCGTGCAACATCATCATAGGGCTTGTCGATGGCGATCATGGAGGCAAAGTTCCCGCCGAAATCGAGTGTTGGATCCTGATAAACGTACTTGGTTTTTCGATACAGTTTGTTGTAGATGTAGGCTCCGATCACCGGAATTTTTGCCACCAGGTTCATGGCATCTTCATAAGTTGGATCCCAGAAGTCAATTTTATCCATGCCACGCTGGTATTTCAGGTTAAAAACCGATTCGCGCTGCATCGACATCACCGCTGCTGACAGAATCACCATGGGGTGGCTTTGGTTTGGAAAGGCATCGATTACTTCATAAACATACCGAGGAAGTTGCCTGCGGTTTACAGAATCGTAAATCACATCATTTACTTCTTTCTGTGTTGGTATATCGCCTGTGAGCAATAAATAAAACAATCCTTCTACATAGGGCATTTCTGCTCCCGGAGGTTTGGGTAGTTTTTCAAATACCTCAGGCAAGGTATAACCGCGATACCTGATTCCTTCGTAAGGATCCAAATAAGAGATGTCGGTAACAAGGCTTTTAATGCCCCGCATGCCACCAATCACCTGTTGCACGGTAACGGAGTTGATAACAGTTTCCCCATGTTCATCCAGAAGCCGTTTTATGCGGGGACGGTGGGCTTCGATTTTTTCGTATAGTTTTTGTTTTAAGCCAGTCATGGTTGTATATTTTATTAGAATAATTCTTTTTTAAGTCTGTTGGCCAGGGCATCCAGGAAGCCTTCCGTAGTGAGATAGTCTTCTTTTTTCAGGTTATTACCATGAATAATCAGAGCTAAATCTTTGGTCATCAATCCCGATTCAACGGTGTCGACACATACGTTTTCTATTTTTAATGCAAAGTCAACCAATGGCTGGTTGTTGTCGAGCCTTCCCCGATGAGCCAATCCTCTGGTCCAGGCGAAAATGGACGCGATGGGGTTAGTTGATGTGGGTTTTCCTTTTTGATGTTCACGGAAGTGACGTGTTACCGTTCCATGGGCGGCTTCTGCTTCCATGGTTTTCCCGTCAGGGGTAATGAGGACAGAGGTCATCAGTCCAAGAGAGCCAAAACCTTGCGCCAGGGTGTCGCTCTGTACGTCGCCATCGTAGTTTTTGGTTGCCCACACAAAGCCACCTTCCCATTTCATGGCAGCAGCTACCATGTCGTCAATCAAACGATGTTCGTAAGTGATGCCTGTAGCTTCGTAACGCGATTTAAATTCTTTTTCAAACACTTCCTGGAAAATGTCCTTAAACCGGCCATCATACTTTTTAAGGATGGTGTTTTTTGTACTTAAGTACAAAGGCCATTTTTTATCCAGTGCCATGTTAAAACATGAATAAGCAAACCCGGTGATACTCTCATCGGTATTGAACATGGCCATGGCTACTCCGTCGCCATCAAATTGATGCACGGTATAAGTTTGTGCTTCACCCTCGTCGGGGGTATAGGTGATGGTAAGTGTGCCTTTGCCTTTGGTTCTAAAATCGGTGGCGCGGTATTGGTCACCATAAGCATGACGTCCGATAACGATGGGTTTCGTCCAGCCCGGAACCAGGCGGGGGACATTTTTCATCAAAATGGGTTCGCGAAAAACGGTTCCTCCCAGTATATTTCGGATGGTTCCGTTGGGTGAACGCCACATTTGCTTCAACCCAAATTCTTTTACCCTGTTTTCGTCGGGGGTGATGGTGGCGCATTTTACACCAACATGGTATTTTTTTATGGCTTCTGCGGCATCAATGGTAATTTGGTCGTTGGTCTCGTCTCTTTTTTCAATACTCAGGTCGTAGTATTTCAGATCAATATCCAAATAGGGCAGAATCAATTTGTCTTTGATCATGGCCCATATAATTCTGGTCATTTCATCACCATCGAGTTCAACAACAGGATTGACCACATGAATTTTCTTCATAATTAGGTATTTCGTCTTTGGTTATAGTTGGTTGTATAGATAATAATTCATATTTAAATAGATGATTTTCAAGGGAGGGTAAAAGTATATAATCTCTTTGAGCTGACCAAGAAAAACATGGGTTTTAAAGTAATTTGTATTTAATTTGAATAAGGTAATCGGAAATAGATTATTTCAGGAACCTTCTGTCGCCAATTGGTTGATTATGAATAGCCGTCATCATTTTACGAAATTAATTTTCAGGTTCATTTTGATCAATCAATTATTGCAGTTAAATGAATAGTTGATAGTAATTATGCGTACTTTTATAACCTTAAAACCGTTCTTATTTTATATTTGTTTTAATACGCTGTAAGATAAGTGATTAAGTGCATTACAGATTTCGCGTACTGTTCATTTTAAGCATGTGAAATAGGCAGGCCATCAAGTTTTTGAGAAGGTTCAATGGTAATCCGCTAACCCGGAAGTAAGATAAAGCTGGCATGAATGAGGCGATATTGTACAAATATAAGTAACAGATCACAAATTAACCTGACTAATGTTTGATTGGATTGAACAATTCTTTGCTGAAAAATATGAAAGATCTTTATGATAATACGATCCTTATTGTTGATGATTCACCAGCAAACATTGGTATTCTGGTTTCATTGCTCGAAGATTTTGACATGAAAACGGCGATCAGTGGAGAAGATGCCTTGAAAACTGTTTTTAATGATAACCCGCCTGATTTAATTCTGCTTGATATTATGATGCCGAAGATGGATGGATACGAGGTATGCAAGCGTGTTCGTGCCGATGAGCGTAGCAGGGAAATTCCTATCATATTCCTCACAGCAAAAGTGCAAAAAGAGGATGTGTTGAAAGGATTTGAGTTGGGGGCACAAGATTATATTACAAACCATTCGATACCCATGAACTGATTGAAAGAGTCAAAGTTCAGCTCAAATTAAAGATGCAACGGGAGTTACTGAAAAGAATGAGCGAAATTTTGGAAAAAAAAGTTGATGAAAGAACTGCGGAGCTCAACGAGTCGAACCTTAAATTAGAACATGCCAATAAAAAACTTTTAGTTCTTGATGAAGCAAAAAATGAATTTTTAAAACTCATCAGTCATGAAATCCGAACACCCTTAAATGGTATACTGGGACCTGCCAATGTGCTCAGCGAAATGATCGATGATCCTGAATTAAGAGAGCTTTTTGATATCCTGAATGAATCGGTTCAGCGGCTTGAAGAAGTTTCAAAACTTGCCCTTGAAATAACCCAGATGCAAACAACGGGAAGGGATATGGCGAGGACACAAATCGACATGAAGTCGGTTATTGAAAAATTGATAGTGGCAAATCTTTCAAATGCCAATGAAAAACATTTGACATTTTCAACTTCATTTAAATCGCAGGCGAGTATAAGAGTTGTGGAGATGTATTTTACGCGATGCATGCAGGAAATCATCGACAATGCTATAAAATTCTCAAACGAAAATGGTGTGATTCACATTACCACTACCACAAAAGATGGTCAATTGAAAATAATTGTCTCGAATACCGGCGAAGTAATTCCTGCTGACCAGATTGAGGAAATTGTTAAGCCGTTTGGTGCGGGAAGGCATCATAGTGATGAACATGTTGGGCTCGGTTTGCATTATGTTCAAACTTTCCTGGAAATTCATGGAGCCGGTTTAGATATATCCAGTAGCAAAGAAAAAACCGAAATATCGCTCATTTTCAGGATGAATGATGACATCACAACACAAGCCACAGAGGCATTATAAGTGAAATTCCAAATAATCCTGACTGGTTTTAACAGGATAGTTTCCTTCATAAACATTTCCCAGATATCCATCGATGGAGATCGTATCGCCGCTATGAAATACATGTCCATTGAGTTCACATTTTTTTTCCAGATCGTGTACCTGTAGGTTGGCACAGTTTACTACGGCTGTTTTGCCCAGTCGTACCGCAGTAACAGCGGCATGTGAGGTAGCGCCTCCTTTACCTGTGAGTAAGCCATCGGTTGAGAAAATCATGCCGATATCGTCCGGAACAGTGTCTGGTCTCACCAAAATCACATGAATACCGGGATATTGTGTCCGAAGTTGTTGTATTTCTTTGTCATTAAAAGCCAGCCTCCCACTCATGGCACCACCTCCCACACCAATGCCTCTTCCTGCCAGTTTCATCTGGTCGAGTGGGGTTTCGAAAACGTCTGCAGAGCGGTTTCCGGCCATGTCCTGGTCTCTTATTTGCAAAATATACAAATCTTCTGCCTTTTCCGATTCAAACGTAAACTCAATTTCCTGGGGACTATACCCATGGTTTTCGGTGAGATCGATAGCCATTTGATTGAGTCTCTTGTAAATATCAGGAAACTTTTCCTGAAGCGATCGACCTGGATTTTGTCCTGCAGAAGGTTGATTTTTACTTACCGGACGGGGTGTTACCAATCCTGCAACAATGTCTTCACCCTGTCCGCTCAACGCGAAGTCGCCATAGAGGCTAACCCCGTGTTTTTCTTTGGTGGGATCCTGGGTAAACACCACGCCCGTTCCGGAGTTGGCACTCAAATTCCCGAAAATCATTTGCTGCACTACCACGGCCGTTCCCCAATCATCCGCAATTTCAAGGTGCTCCCGATAAACTTTGGCCCGTTCCGATGACCAGGATTCAAACACCAGGTTGATGGTTGCAAGCAACTGTTCGAATATATTTTCTTCGAAACGGATGTTGTTTTTCACCAGTGCGGCTTTATAGGCAATGGCTACTTCGCGCATGGCGGTACTGCTCAGGTCGATTTTTTGTTCAACCTGATACTTGGCCTTATAGCTCTCGATGATCTTGTCAAATTCATCGCGTGTGAGTCCAAAAGCCATGCCCCAGCTTTGAAGTAACCTGCGGTACGAATCCCAGGCACTCCACTCAAATCCCGGTATTTCACTCAGGCTTTGGGTGATGTCATCATTCATCCCCACATTTAAAAAGGTATCCATCGCACCGGGCATCGAGATGGCCGTCCCCGACCTTACCGACAAAAGCAACGGATTTTGCTGGTCACCAAATTTTTTCTTACAGGATTTTTCCACCAGCAGCAAATGTTCCTTGATTAAATCGTACATTTCCTTCTGTAGCTCCGGATGGCCGTTAATGGCTCTGTATCTCCTAAAAGCTTCTGTAGTGATGACAAATCCGGGCGGGATGGGAAAACCGGCCATACGGAGGTTTTTCAGGTGGTAGGCTTTCGATCCCAAAAAAGCCTGGTTATCGACCTGTGGATTGGGCTTTCCCAGTCGGGCAATAACCAAATCGGAGTTGTACGACATGATTTCAGTAATCATCTGACCAGGCAGGTTATCCGACATCTCGCGCAACGATTCCAAAATACGCGATATGAACTTGTCAAGGGGCTGCATTAAAAATGCATCTACAATCACCTCACGGTAAAATTGTTCTGATTTTTTGTTGACCAACTTCACCAGCTCTTTTTCAGGCATTTGTTTGTTGCTGTCGTTCAATTGCTGAACCACGATACGAAGTGGTATTTCGTATGATTTTAAAAAGTATTTGATGATGGTACGCTTCACGTCTTCGGCCAGAAACTGAAATATGTTGATGTACTGTTCAAAGCTAAAACTTTGCGACCTGAGGCTGTATTTGAGCATGCGTAAATTCGAGTTGAAACTCTGGTTATTAACACCGTCCAGTTCAAGCCCTTCGCGGAAGTAGTCGAGGATGGTGTATATGTTTTTCAGTGTCTTGCCCGAAATATAGTTCAGGTTAATTTGCGCCACCACCTTCTCCATCAGCCGGGTGGCCACATTCTCCAGTCGGAAAGTCAAACCCAGGGCTTCGAATTTTACCTCCCGGTAAGTACCATACATGGAGGGAATCCCGATGGCAATATGTCTTTTGTGGTAGATATTTTCCCAACCCTGGCTTGTTTTTGGGTTAAAGATGATTTCTTTCAGTTTGGTCATAAAGCTATAAATGAATTTGAGAGAGGTCTCAAAATCATCGTTTTCGAGCGCTTTGGCAAACTTCTCAATGTCCTGGTCCGGTATAAAGCTATAGCGTTTCAGCAAAGCGATAATGTCCACTGTTTCAAATGAATACTTCTCCTTGAGGAAAGCATACAGTCGGCGGGTGTCCTTTAGTCGTTCCGCATCCCGTGCATTGCTCTCGGTAAGCTCATCCAGCAGTTTTTCAAATTTCTTTTCACTTAATGCCAGCAGATCCGAAGGCGACTTTCCACTCAGGTCACACAACTGAATCACCATGTGGTGAATGGGTGCAAAATACTCGTTTTCCTTGTCTATACCCTGATAAACATTTTTTGGGAGTACTTCTTTTAAGGCTTCCAGGTTTCCATCGTACCAAAAGATGAAAATCTTTCGGGTAAGTCCAATAAGGGTATTGTTACTTTCTGTGTGAACCTGTTTTCGTAAAAAGTGCACCAACTGATCCTTGCGATGGGAGATCTCATCCATGGTTGTGGTCACTTTCCTGATTTCGCCTTCGGCACCAATTTCATTAAAATATACAGGGAAAATGCGGGTAAGTTGTTTTACTTTTTTATAAAAAGGAGCAATGTTGGAGTTTAGGATTTTTGTGATTTCACGTTGAAACAAGTCGGTGTCGCTGAGAAAAATGCCACCCAGTTTTAAATTTACGATCAGTGTCGACAATAATTTTTCCATCTCCATTTGCGAATACTCAATCAACTCAAGCCATACACTGATGTTTTTGATGTGGTTTTCGTTTACAGAAAGCTGCCAGTTTTCGTTCACGTATACAATTCCGGGAGTTTCAAAACCAAAGTGGATTAGTTTTTCTTCAAAATACCCTGATATTTGGTGTGTGTTCTTTTTGTCGATATCGATTGTTTTTTTCCCCACGGTAAGAAAAATATCAAGTACCGAACTCGTATGCGTTTGACGCAGGCCTGCTGCAAACAAGAATAGTTGATCAATAAACTTTCTTAACTGATCCTGAGGCACCTCATCCAATGCCTGCTGTACCAATTTGTTCAAACCCCATATCAAACGCTCACGGTGGTTTACCATGCCGGGCAGTTTCAACAGGTAAAAGCTGAAATAGAATTTTTCGATGAAGGTCGGAAAGAACCTGATTGCATCGGCCAGAATTTCTGCAACTTTATCATAATCGGGCAGTTTGTTCACCAACTGTTCCCAGGTATCGGCTTTATTTAATTGATTCAGGAGCATTCCGAACCAGGGCGATCCGATGGCATCAATCAGGACTTGTTTGTCGATGGTCAGTATGGAAGTTTGTTCTTCGAGCCAGATTTCAATTTTCGTGTTTTTTTTCCAATACAAAATGTTTTCCCGGCTAATATCCTTGGTGAGTTCTAAAACTGTCTGGCTAAACAACTCGTTATCGGCAATTTCTTTCAGGTACCGATCGAAATGCTTGGAGGATTTTATAAAACTCAGTGAATCGTTTCCCATTCCTTCGCGCAGGATATTCAGGCAAAAAGTGATTGTTTGAGAGAAATCGTTGATTTCACTGGCCAATTTGCCAATAAATTCAAGTATTGTTCTAATAATCAGGGCATGGTCATCTGAATTTCCAGGTTCAAGTAGTAAGGTACGCATCAACCGGAGGGGAATTTTAAAAGCTTCATCGCCTGTTCCAAGACCCATGTAGAACCAGTAATCCGTCAGTAAGATATTTCTTAACTCTTCGGTTACAAATTTTCTGTTGGAAAAAGGATGCTGAAATTCGATGACGCAATCGTTTGCGCGTTTGTTGATTCCAAAATAGGTTTTTGAAAGATTTATAAAGTCTTGAAAATCAGGTGGTATTTTAATGTCTTTATACCGTGTTTCGGCCAGGTTGGCTTCAAGGGCTTTCGATTCGAATTTTTCTTTCATAACACCTGAGATAGGGAATTTTTGAGAACTATTTGATGTAATTTTGCACAAAAGCAAGATTGGCAATACGACAAAAGTATGAAATTGTTCTTGTTTTTGCTTTGAAGTTCATTTTTTAATACTCGAAATACCATGACTAAAATTAAAGTTGGAATTAATGGTTTTGGCCGCATCGGCCGCAACGTGTTTAAGATCGCTCTCGAACGCGCTAACATGGAAGTAGTTGGAATAAACGACCTTACAGATACAAAGACCCTGGCGCACCTGCTCAAATACGATTCTACCCAGGGAAAATTTAACGGGCAGATATCATTCAACGACAGCTGTTTGATTGTAAATGGGAAAGAATATCCTGTGACCTCTGAACGTGCACCAATTAATATCAAGTGGGCTCAAACTCCCGATGTGGTAGTGGAAGCCACTGGCATTTTCCGCTCCAAAGAAAGCAGCAAAGGTGGCTATGGCGATCACCTGAAAAATGGTGCAAAAAAAGTGGTACTTACCGTACCATCCAAGGATGCCATCGACCGCATGATCGTGTTGGGGGTAAATGATAACGAATTGCGCGATGAAGACCAATGTGTTTCCAATGCTTCATGTACTACCAACTGCCTGGCTCCGATTGCTAAAGTACTTAACGACAAGTTTGGCATTGAAAACGGGTTGATGACTACGATTCATTCATACACCAACGATCAAATTATACTCGATGCGCCTCATTCTGATTTAAGAAGAGCGCGCTCGGCAGCGGTTTCGCAAATTCCCACCACTACAGGTGCTGCAAAAGCCGTAGGTATTGTTATCCCGGAGTTGAATGGTAAACTCGATGGTATGGCCATTCGCGTTCCTACACCGACAGGTTCGCTGGTCGACCTGGTGGTAAACCTCAAAACTGAGGCAACAAAGGATGAAATCAATGCTGCCATGAAGGAGGCTGCTGAAGGACCGATGAAAGGTATTCTGGAATATACAGAAGATCCCATTGTTTCAGTGGACATTATCCACAACACGCATTCGTCCATTTTCGATGCGTTGAGCACCATGGTACAAGGGAAAACAGTAAAGGTTCTTTCCTGGTACGACAACGAATGGGGTTATTCATGCCGCGTAGTCGATTTAATTGAAAAATTCAATATCTAATCTTTTTGGTTTGCCTTCAATAAATGGTACATACCGATGGAAATCGTCAGGTAACCTTGGTATGTACCTAACTTAGCTCGTTCTACCCCCTTATTTTACCAAAGGAGGAAACCTCTGAAGAATAGCTGGGATATGACTATTATAGAACCCTGAAATAAATTTCAGGTTACAATATCGGCCATGCCTACGGCATTGGGATGCTTTGAGCCTAAATTTACTCGCCACAACCCCTTATTTTCGCAATGCGGGAAACCTCTGAGAAATACAAGGGATATGACATTTATAGAACCCTGAAATAAATTTCAGGTTACAATATCGGCCATGCCTACGGCATTGGGATGCTTTGAGCCTAAATTA
>MEOL01000024.1:0-27959 GCA_001769215.1 Bacteroidetes bacterium GWF2_41_31 | reverse complement strand
CTCGATCTATCCCCTTGTTTTCGCAATGAGGGAATCCTCTGAGAAATACCTGGGATATGACATTTATAGAACCCTGAAATAAATTTCTGGTTACAATATCGGCCATGCCTGCGGCATTGGGATGCTTTAAAAAGAAGGTTTTTCCGTTTTATTTTGCATATCCTCATTACAACTAATCCTGATCATTTTTGCGGGCAATGGAATTAAATGGTTATTTATTACAATACCTCTTGATCACGTTATAAGCTTCAATAATCCCCAGCTCGCCCGCTTTGCTCAGGTCTTTGCAGGCGAGTTGCTCTTCGTTGAGAAACAACAATGTTAAAGCACGGTTGTAATAAGCCTCAGCCAAATCAGGTTGAAGTTTGATGGCCATGCTATAGTCGTCGATGGCCCGCTGAAAGTCTTGCAGGCTCAACTTGACGTTAGCCCTGTTGTAGAAAACAAATGGTAACCCCGGATTACGGGCTATTACTTCATCATAGTCTTTTAATGTCGACACATGATCCGGTTTCCGTGGCTTTTTGTTTTCTTTTTTTGCAATAGTACTGCTGCTGATGGTGACGATATCAGAATACTGTTGTTCACTATATACATACTCATCCATTTCGAAACGGGTGGTTCCTCTGTTAAAATAGGCATAAGAAATACCCGGGTCTTTCAGGAGTGCTTCGTCATACGCGTTAATGGCTGATGTAAAATCAGATAAC
Source organism: Bacteroidetes bacterium GWF2_41_31 (assembly GCA_001769215.1). Taxonomy (GTDB): domain Bacteria; phylum Bacteroidota; class Bacteroidia; order Bacteroidales; family F082; genus UBA6244. The sequence continues at coordinate 27,249 of MEOL01000024.1, read as the reverse complement.
ATGCTGTACAGAATTCCATTGATAAAAAAAGCACTGATCGAGTCGCCCGTGTTCCTGATGGTTGAATCCATCCGTCGAAGTTCGTTTTTTGTTTTTTGATGATCTGTCATCCAGTTGTCTGTGGAGAAAAGCAGTTTTATACCCAAAGGGTTGCCCGTATTAAAGGCTGTGATTTGCTCATCGTAATAACTCTTCTTCGCACGCAGTTGTTTTAATGAATCGGAGAGTGGCAGTGCATAGATCAGGTAAATGTTGTTCTTGGGTTTGATTGATACCCGTTGAAATTGAACCTTTCCTTTTTCCTTGTTTCCATCAACAAAATCTGCTTCAAACTCGATAATTTTGTTAAAATAGGCACTGTCGGCATACCTGCTGTAGAGCACTTCCTGATCCTTTCCTTCACTGTTTGCTGCGGCGATAATGGCTGCTGCTCGTTCATGATCATCAAAGGCTCCATTTTTGTCTCCTAACTTTTGTCGTGTTGCCGATCGGTTGATAAAAGCCCCGGCAAAGTCAGGGAAAATCTCAATGGCAGTAGAATAATCCTCTTCCGCATCGGCAAATTCCCCGAGTTCATAATGCAGGTTGCCCCGGTTGTACCAGGCATAAACGTTATAAGGATTGATGTTGATCACTTCGGTGTAATCGGCTAATGCTGCCGGATAATCTTTATTAATCGAAAACAAAAGTGCCCTGTTATAGTAGGTGAGCGCGTTGTTTGGATCGAGCCTGATGACCTGATTGTAATCGTTGATAGCGGAGAGGGTATCTTTCTTTTTCAGGTTGACCAACGCCCGTTGGAAATAGGCAAATGGTTGTTTATCGTTAATCGACAACGAATGGTTGATGTCGCTTAATGCGTGATTAAGACTGTCAATTTCTCCGTAGATCATACCCCGTTTCAACCATGTATCGCTATTGAAGTAATCCAATCGGATGGCTTTGTCCATATCTTTCAGTGCGAGTACGTTTTCGCCAAGAAGATGCCGGGAGACGCCCCGATTCAGGTAAGCGGCTGCGATATTTCTCTCCAACTGTATGGCCATTGAATAATCTTTCACGGCTTCTGTAAAATTGTGGAGGTGCATTTTGGTATCGCCACGGGCCAGAAAGAAATCGGCATTAAAGGGGTCTATTTCCAAGGCTTTGTTAAAATCCCTGATGGCATGAGGGTAATCGCCCAGTTGGTCAAACGAAATACCACGGTACAAATAAGCCCTTGCATACAATGGGTGAATGTCAACCGTGGTGGTAAAATCATCCGCGGCACCGCTGTAGTCTCCCAACGAAAATTTAGCAATTCCCCTCAGGAAAAAGGCTTCAAAACCTTTATGGTGTGAGAAAATGGCTGTATTAAAATCCTTGATGGCTCCCAGATAATTTTCTTTTTGAAGCTCGCCCTGGCCACTCCGAATAAAATGATCGTAGTTGATCTGTGCCCCCGCTTTACAAACCTCTATAAACAAGAACAATCCCAAAAGATAAAAGGAAAGATGAGATGGTCTCATCAAGCGATTTTTGGTAGAAGGGTTCATGGTTGATTTTTTGCTTTGAGGTAGTTGTATATCTCGACCTGAGCCTGTACCTTAATGATATTATCGTCTTTTTTGTATTGATTCACAGTTGATTGGTTTATCAATCTGGTTTTGGTATTGTCACTGAGTTGTATTTGCAGCATGTCCCAGAGTTCTTGTTGCAATTGCGGATCATAAACAGGGCAAATCACCTCAAAGCGGTGATCAAAATTGCGTATCATCCAATCGGCCGAAGCCAGATAATAGGTTGGTTTACCGCCGTTGGCGAACACCAGGATTCTTGAGTGTTCCAGATATTTGTCAACAATGCTGATGACATGGATGTTTTCGCTGATGCCCCGGATATTGGGTATTAAAATGCAAATCCCCCTGCAGATTAAATCAATTTTAACACCTGCCTGCGAGGCTTGATATAGTTTCTGTGTGATTTTGGTATCGACCAGGTTATTAAGTTTGATCACCATCCAGGCTTCTTTTCCTTCTTTGGCATTTTTTATTTCCTGATTAATCAGTTTGTTAAGCCTCTTTCTTAATTGATAAGGCGCCACAATCAGATGATTGAAACGGGGTGGAGTATAGGGAGATTCGAACAGATGGAACAACATATTCACTTCGTTGGCAATTTCCTGATTGGCGGTCAGCAGACTGTCGTCAGAATATATTTTGGCGGTGGATTCGTTAAAATTGCCGGTACTGATGTTGGCATAGTACACATTGTTTCCTTCTTCTTTTCGCCTGATCAACAACAATTTGGCGTGTACTTTGTAGCCGGGCAGGGTTTTGATGATGGTTACACCTTCTTCTTTAAGTTTACGTGTCCAGTAGATATTGGCTTTTTCATCAAATCGGGCCTGAATCTCCAAAAACACCGTCACATCTTTCCCGTTTCTGGCGGCATTGATCAGTGCATTGATCACATTGGAGTCGCGGGCTGCCCGATAAAAAGTCATCTTGATCCCCCTGACTTTCGGGTCGATGGAAGCTTCGCGCAGTAAATCGACAATGTACTGAAACGATTGGTACGGATAATGCAACAGGATATCGCCTTGTGCAATGGCGCTCAGGATGCTTTTACGCGGTAATAACCGTGGATGAGGTAAGGGTTTTTGCTTCTCGTTGATCAGGTTTTTTATTCCCAGCTTTGGGAAACTCATGAAATCCTTGAAGTTGTGGTATCTCCCTCCACCACGCATGTGGTCTCCCATGGTTACATTCAACCGACTGAGCAGTGCATTAAGCAGGTCGGAAGGGATATCCTTGTCGTAAACAAACCGCACCGGGGCTCCTTGTTGTCGTTTCTTAACGCTGTCACTCATTTGTTCCATAAAGCTTTTGGAGATGTCGTTGTCGATGTCCAACTCGGCATCGCGTGTAAACTTGATGGTAAACGCTTCAAAAGAATTGAATCCGAACGGGCTGAAAATTTCTCCAAGGTTGTACCTGATGACATCATCGAGAAACATGACATATTTATTATTTCCTTTTGTAGGCAGGATCAAAAATCTGGAGATGACGTCTGTAGGAACCCTGATAATGGCATAATCCTCCTTCATGGTGCCGGTAGAATCCTTCAGAACAATAGCCAGGTAAATGGCATTGTCTTCAAGCCTGTCGGGATTGTGGAGACCTTTTAATATAATGGGAAATAGGATGGGCCGTACGCTGTTCTGGAAAAACTGATGAACAAACTTTCCCTGATTTTTGTCGAGTTTTGTTTCGTCAAGAAAATAAATGTGGTGTTTTTCAAGTTCATTTTTAATATCAAAGTAGGTTGAAGTATAGTTTTTTTCTTGCTTCTCAACCATCTTCAACACTTCCGACAACACCTTTCGTGGTGACTCAGTGTACTCTTCGCCCATTTTTTCAATTTGGGCCATTCGCTTTAATGTGGCCACCCTCACCCTGAAAAACTCATCCCTGTTGCTGGAAAAAATTCCCAGGAACTTCAGCCGTTCGATGGTGGGGTTAGCGGTGTCCATGGCTTCCTGTAGTACTCGTTCATTGAATTCGAGCCACGATATCTCCCTGTTTAATAAGTATTTTTTGCGCTCCATTGTCAGCTCTGTTAATAAGGCGATGATGCTAAATGAACCTGACTAAAAACCTATTTTTGAGGTTCCTTTTTACAAACATTCCATTGTTTTATGATCAGGTGTAAAAATACAAAAGAATTGATTCCCCGTTTTTTTTGAATCATAACATTAGTTAAAAGGGGAAACTCCAATGGTTCAAGCGTCCGCTTGGACCTTAGTCCTGGCACTAAATGGCGCAAGCGTCCTCCAATGGTTCAAGCGTTCGCTTGGACCTTAGTCCTGGTTGTTATTTTTAACCTCCATACCGCAAGCGCCTGATGATTTCTATCAGTATGAGCCATATCAAAAAAAAAAGGACACCTTGCCAGGCATCCTTAATTTGAATGTATTTAACCATTCAACTTCCTACATTTCCTTCTGCAATGTCGCGTCCTCCAAAATCAGGTCATAGGTATATCCGGCACCAAAGTCCTTGTTCAAACTCAATTTACCTTTGAATACAACTACTTCTCCCACCTTGGTTTCATCATTGCTGGTGATGGTCAGGTCGTAATAATCACCTGCCTCAGTGCCATCCTGGATATGTATCCAATTGCGGTTCATGATGGCCGCATTAAATTTGGTAACAATTCCTTTCACCATTACTTCTTTCCCGGCAAGTTGCTCGCGATTGGTAATCACTTCAGCCAATGTCATGCCGCCGGGAATGGGATCGATCTCTATTTTCTTTTTGTCACCACCCGATTTATTTGCCGTGACCCTTTCCTCCGGTGTTAACGTGGTTGTCGGCGCCATTCGTGTTACATCTGCCTCGCCGGAAGGATCGTCGCTGATAACCTGCACAAACAGCACTTTTTCGAAGGTGCGGTTAAGTTCCTTGCTTTCAAAATTGGTCATGGGCAAGCCGCTGTTGTAATAAATAACCTTACCGACAGCGATGTCACTTTTAGGGATGGCCATCCAATAGTTTGATCCATTTTCATTCACTTCCAGATACGTGTAATTGGAGGTTTGAATCACGTCTGCCACGGTTGCCGTGTGAGCCCAGTTCGCATTTTGAGAAGCAGGGGCGGGTGTGTTATTGCAGCTGCTTAAAGCCATTATCAATGTAATGGCCAGAAAAAATAAGTGTCTCATAAGTTGGTTTAGTTTAATGAATTTCAAGATTTATATTTTGTTAAAAGTTTCTTTTTTATAAATACCTATTCGATGTGTTATGGCACGATGGTCAGTGGTCTCTCTACTTTGCAAATGGGTCAGGAACTCAATATCCAAAAAGCGGGAAACCACTCATCAGTTCGTTCACACGTTTTTTTACCGATTCGATTGCTTCGGCGCTGTCGATGTTTGAAATGACCTCATCAATCAACTCAACAATAGGAGCCATGTGCGCTTCTTTCATTCCACGTGTTGTGATGGCCGGAGTACCAACCCGCAAACCGCTGGTCTGGAAGGGTGAGCGGCTGTCGAATGGGACCATATTTTTGTTGATGGTGATATCGGCCTTTACCAGCGTGTTCTCCACCACCTTACCGGTGATGTCAGGGAATTTGCTTCTTAGGTCGATTAGCATCAGGTGGTTGTCTGTTCCCCCCGAAATCACCTTGTATCCTCTGTCCATAAAGGCCTTTGCCATGATAGCGGCATTTTTCTTTACCTGTAGGATGTATTCAAAGTAAGGGTCGGTGAGGGCTTCGCCAAATGCCACTGCTTTCGAGGCGATCACATGCTCCAGCGGACCGCCCTGAATTCCGGGAAATACAGCTGAATTAAGGATTGCCGACATCATCTTAATTTCTCCTTTGGGTGTTTTCTGTCCCCATGGATTTTCAAAGTCTTCGCCCATTAAAATCATTCCTCCACGTGGTCCGCGCAAGGTTTTGTGGGTGGTGGTAGTCACGATATGGCAAAATTCAATGGGGTCATTCAACAGGCCTTTGGCAATCAAACCGGCCGGATGTGCAATGTCGGCCATCAGGATGGCACCTATTTCGTCAGCAATATCGCGCATGCGTTCGTAGTCCCAATCGCGTGAGTAGGCCGAAGCGCCCGCGATGAGCATTTTGGGTCTGTGCTGTTTGGCCAGTTGTTCCATCTCTTCATAATCCACCGTACCCGATTCTTCATTTACATGATAGGCAACAGGTTGGTATAAAATACCCGATGAATTAACGGGGGAGCCATGTGAAAGGTGGCCTCCATGTGAGAGGTCGAGACCCATAAAAGTATCGCCCGGGTTTAAACAGGAAAAGAATACAGCCATATTGGCCTGGGCTCCTGAATGCGGTTGTACGTTGGCATATTCGGCGTCAAACAATTCACAAGCCCTGTCGATGGCCAGTTGCTCCGATTGATCTACAATTTCACAACCACCATAATACCTCTTTCCGGGATATCCTTCGGCATATTTGTTGGTCATCACCGAACCCATGGCTTCCAATACCTGATCGCTCACGAAGTTTTCAGAGGCAATCAACTCAATTCCATGCATCTGGCGTTCTTTTTCCTGCTTTATCAGGTCAAATATTTTATGATCTCTTTCCATTTATTTTGGTTTTTGGGCATGTATCAAATAATAAAGCAACAAAATTAAATAACTTTTAACACACAATTCATAAAATAAAACAACGTTTTACAAATATCCTTGTTAAGTTTGCCGATTAAAACCCACGGATTACCGTGCCTGAAGGCATAAAGCACCTTGTGTACAGCGTTCTGCCGGAGTTGGTGGAGAACTAAAACTCAGTAATGGTAACATTTGAAAAAACAAAACTAACTAACGGACTAACCGTATTGGTGCACCGCGATCGCCATACGCCCATCGTCGCCATGAACCTGATTTATCAGGTGGGTTCGAAAAACGAAGATCCCGGACAGACCGGGTTTGCCCACTTGTTTGAACACCTGATGTTTGGAGGATCGGTGAATATACCCAAATACGATATTCCACTCGAAAGGGCAGGAGGTGAAAACAACGCTTTTACGAATTCCGACTATACCAACTATTACCTGACTCTCCCAAAAAACAACCTTGAAACAGCCTTCTGGCTGGAGTCGGACAGGATGCTTGGCCTCGAATTTTCACAACGTAGTCTGGATGTGCAGAAACAAGTGGTGATAGAAGAATTTAAACAAAATTACCTTAACCAGCCTTATGGTGATGTGTATCTTCTGCTCAAACCGCTGGCCTATAAAGTACATCCTTACCGGTGGAGCACCATCGGGCGTGAAATCAGCCACATCGAAAGTGCTACCCTCGACGATGTAAAGGCCTTTTATCAACAGCATTACAACCCCGATAATGCCATCCTGAGTATTGCCGGAGATGTAACACCGGATGAGGTGTTTAAACTGGCTGAACATTGGTTTGGTCCGGTTCCGGCCGCTAACCTGGTGGCAGAGTCCTATCCCGGTGAACCCATACAGAAAGAAGCACGTCGGCTTTCGGTGTACCGCGATGTGCCTCAAAATGCACTCTATATGGCCTGGCATATGCCTGCGCGGCGTGACCCCGGTTATTATACCACGGATTTGATCTCAGATGTGCTGTCAAATGGCCATTCTGCCCGTCTATATCAGAACCTGGTGAAAGAAAAAAAACTGTTTACCGATCTCACTGCATTTATCAGCGGCGACATTGATACCGGACTGTTTATTATTACAGGAAAGTTAATGGATGGTATAAGCATGGAGGAGGCCGAAGCAGCGATATGGACAGAACTAAAACACCTGGCAACCGATCTCATCACGGAAGAAGAATTAATAAAAATCAAAAATAAAATAGAAGCGAACCTTATTTTTTCCCGGATGCCCGTTCTTAACAAAGCCATGAACCTGGGTTATTTTGAAATGCTGGGTGATGCCGCTGCGATGAACGATGAAGTAAATAAGTATCAACGCATCACCCGCAATGATATCGCCGACCAAGCCCGATCGATGCTGGTGGAGTCAAAGCAAAACACCCTAACTTATTATGCCCAAAGCAAGTAGCCAGCTATGAAACAATCTTCACAACCCAACCGCACATCAGCACCCGACCCCGCAACACATTTGAAGTTGCTTCTCGATGAACCCCGGTGTATCACCCTCAATAATGGGGTGAAGGCCTACCTCATTGAGGCAGGTCAGGAAGAGGTGACCCGAATCGACCTGGTCTATAATGCCGGATCAGCCTTTCAGGAAAAACACCTTGTGGCAGCCGCCGCCAACCGTCTTCTGAGGGAAGGAACCAACACCCACACCTCATTCCAAATTGCTTCCACCCTCGACTACCACGGAGCCTATCTCGATACTTCGGTCACTAAAGATACCGCCATCCTCACCCTTTATACACTGAATAAATACCTGCATCAGTTGCTGCCGTTGATAAGCGAACTGTTATATGATCCGGTTTTCCCGGAAGACGAACTTCAAACCTATCTGAACAAACAACGTCAGGAATTTTTGATTAACAGCAGCAAGGTGAAGTTTAAAGCAATGATTGGCTTTAATGGCCTTGTTTTTGGCAAAACCAGTGCTTACGGGCAACACCTGACCTTGGAGGATTTTGAGCTGCTTAGCAAAACAGATGTGGCTGACTTTTATAAACGTTACTATGTACCGGAGAATGGTTGGATTTTAGTCAGTGGTCACATCACCGAAGAAATTCCCTTACTGCTCAATCGTTATTTTGGAGAACACAAGGGCAGCCATCCTGATTTTTCACTTCCGAGCCTGCACTATGCTGACCATATGATCGACAGCGGCGACCACCTGGAGGAAAAACCAGATGCCCTTCAATCGGCTATTCGTATCGGGATGCCCATTGTGGGGAAAAGCCATCCAGATTTCAATACCCTGCAACTACTCAACATGGTGCTGGGTGGATATTTTGGATCGCGCCTGATGACTAACCTGCGTGAGGAAAAAGGGTATACCTACGGGGTCAGTTCGCACCTGGTCAATTACCGGTACGGCGGCTTTTTTAGTGTGGCCACCGAAGTAAATGCAGCCTATACCGAAGCCGCACTCAGTGAAATCTGTAAAGAAATGAGACTACTCAGGGAAGTGCCTTTGGGACAGGAGGAACTCACTCTGGTGAAAAATTATCTCTATGGAACTTTTCTCAGAAGTTTCGATGGGCCATTTGCCCTGTCGGATAAGTATATCTCCGCCCGCGATCACGACCTCCACTTTAGTTATTATCACCAAAGTCTGGCAGCCATGATGCAAGCCACTTCTGAACAACTTATCGATGTTGCCAACCGGTATCTGGTTCCTGATCAGATGATTCGCCTGGTGGTGGGTAGAAAAGACCTTGACGTTTCTGAAAAATGAAACCGTGCCTGCACCATATCACCGGATGGCTCTTTCCCGTGTTCCTGATGTGGATGCTGGTAGTTGGCTTTACTGTGAGAGCGAATCATGCGACTCCTGAGATCTCTTGCCTCGAAGTTCATCCCGATGGAAGTGTAACCATCTCATGGACAAATGTGGATGTTGACGTTCAACAACAGAATGTCTTCTATTCCGCCGATAATGGAATTACCTATTCCCGGGTGGGACAATTGGACACATACAATCCGGACATCTCCAATTATCATCATCTTACTGCCGATGCAGGGCAGGCCATCCGGTTTTATTATGTCGAAATCATCTATCCTGACGGAACCGTTGAATCGCTTCCGGCAAGAACCATGTTGTTGTTTGCACAGCAACCGCCTCTGTCAGGTGTCGTTGTGCTCTCGTGGAATGATATGCAGAACAATAGCAATCTGTACCAGATATGGCAAGAGGTTCCTGTAGGTCAATGGTCCATGATCGCCGATGATTATGATCGCACCTTGTATAACGACACCTTGCAAAACAATATTTGTGACGATACGGTGAGCTATCGTGTGGAAGTCGTCAACCCGGTAGGTTGTCGATCGGTTTCGACTGTTGCCGGAGGAAGGTTTAGTGAGACCAGGAAGCCTGTTCCTCCCCTTTTCGACTCCATCTCAGTTAATGCAGCCGGCGAGGTGGTGCTTGGCTGGACATCATCAATCAGTTTCGATACAAGAAGTACCATTCTCTATCGCAACAACTTTCCCATCGCTACCATACCCATATCGGCTCCTTTTCAGGGATTTCTTGATATCGGAGTACAACCATGTATCGATCCCGACCTGATTTATTCTCTTGCTGCCGAAGACAACTGTGGAAATTTGAGTATCATAAAAGACGACAGCAAGTTGTCCCCTGTTTTTCAGCATAGTCCGGTAACATTTACCTGTGAACAGCAAACCGTTTTGCAATGGAATCCTTATATAAATGCCAACCCGCCATTGGATGGTTACCAGATTTTATACAGCCTCAACGGAGGGCCTTTTATGCTGGCGGGTGAAGTGGATGCCGGTACCACTACTTTTATCCATGAAAATATTCTTCAGGATACAACGTACACCTATGCAATACGGGCAAAGTTTGGGAATAGTACGTCCACCTCATGTCAAAAAGTTATTACCACAGGTAAGTATATCGCTCCTGAATTTATCTATCTGGCCAACGCCAGCGTACTTCCTTCATCGCAAATGGAGGTGACTGTTGATGTGGACCTGGCTCCCTTAACGTGCACATGGGAAGTATGGAGGTCCGGAAGGTTGTCCGTTACTCCTGTTCTCATCAAGACCATCGAACGCGGTGAGATAACCGATGTGCCGATGGTATTTATCGATGAAACGGCCGATGTAAACATGGAATCGTATGACTATCAGGTGAAGGTGGTGGATAGCTGTGGACGCCAGGACCTTGTCTCCAACACCATAACAACCATGCTACTGACCGGAGAAGCCATCTCCAACGAAGAAAACCACCTTCAATGGAATGCTTGTGAGGGGATGGATGCCGGAATAATGCAATACCGCATCTTTCGCTCGACAGGTTCCATGGAGACTCTGCAACCCATCGACTCTGTCTCCCCTGATGTGCTCGAATATACCGATCACCTGGCAGGTCAGCCCATTGAATCGGGATTGGCTGTGTATTGGATAGAGGCTGAGGAAAACCCGGGTAACGTCTATGGTTATCGCGAACGAAGTTTGTCCAACCGCATCACCTTTGCCCAGGAAACCGGACTATATATGCCCAATGCCTTCCGACCGGGTGGACTAACCCCCGTTTTTAAACCTGTATTTCTGTTCTTTAACGGAAAGTCATATCTTTTTCAGATATATAACCGCTGGGGACAAATGATTTTTGAAACAAAACAACCCGATGAGGGCTGGGACGGGACCTACATGGGAAACCATTCTTCAACAGGAACGTACCTTTACAGGCTCGTCTATCAGGACTACAACGGTAAAACCACTGAAAAACGAGGAGTGTTTACAGTAGTCAACTAATCCGGGAATATTCTTGTCTTTCCGACCGGAGAAACGACACCCTCTTTTTGTCCTTCCGACCGGAATAACCCGACGGTAGGAGGGTTATGCAGCGGAGGAATCTATGTAGTCTTGATTGATTCTCAGGCTGGTTATTTGCTGGGAGAGATTCCTCTGTTCGCTACTGACGTTCGCTTAATACCAATGACAATTTTTAGTAACTTGTTGGTTATTATATTGATAAAAAAAAGCAACGACCATTTCCTGGGAGATCTCTCATCCGCGAAAAAGCGGATTTCGAGATGACAGGTTGGTGCTTTGGGTTTTGTGTTTTGTCAAACTACCATGTGATCCCCCGCATCAATATCGGGGTTTTCCGGGGGTCTTTTTAGTCGGAATTACAAAAAGAGTTGGTTTTGCCCTTCCAACCTTTCTCATCCTTCCACTTTTCTCTCCCTTACGCCATAATTTCACCAATAAATCGGTCCACGGTAACACCTTCGGCTTCGGCCTTGTAATTGCGTACGATGCGGTGTCTGAGGATGGGCAAAGCCACTGCCTTTACATCTTCAATATCGGGTGAGTACTTGCCCCTGGAAGCAGCGTGTGCTTTGGCCCCGATAATCAGGTATTGTGAGGCCCTTGGACCTGCTCCCCAGTTGAGATACTGATTGGCCCAGGGATGCGCGGCCAAAGTGCCATTTCTGGTTTTAGCCACCAATCCTACGGCATATTCCATTACATTGTCCGCTACCGGCAACTTGCGTACCAGTTGTTGGAAAAAAGCGATTTCATCACCATCAAGCACTTTACGTGCTTCGGTGATTATTCCGGTGGTGGTGCGTCTTACCACGTCCATCTCTTCCGTAAAAGAAGGATAATCCAACACCAGGTTAAACATAAAACGGTCCAGCTGAGCTTCCGGCAGGGGATAGGTGCCTTCTTGTTCAATGGGGTTCTGGGTGGCCAGCACAAAAAAGGGAGTGTCCAGTTTGTATCGATTTCCTGCCACGGTCACTGCTTTTTCCTGCATGGCTTCCAGCAATGCTGCCTGCGTTTTTGGGGGTGTCCGGTTGATTTCGTCGGCAAGGATAATGTTCGAAAACACAGGTCCTTTGATAAATTTAAACTTGCGGTGCTCATCCAGAATCTCCGTTCCAATGATGTCCGAAGGCATCAGGTCGGGTGTAAACTGAATGCGGTTGTAACTTAGGCCCAGCACTTCGCCGATCGTGTTCACCAATAAAGTCTTTGCCAGTCCCGGAACTCCTACCAACAGCACATGCCCCTGGCTGAAGATGGAGATCAGCGTGTTGGTTACCACCTCATCCTGTCCAACAATTACCCGTGCAATCTCTTGTTTCAGGAGTTTAAATTTCTCCACAAAGGCATCTACCGCCTCCACATCATTGTTATATTTCATGTGTATAGTTCCAATTCCAAAATCTGATGATTACCTGATCTCCCATTGATGTGCAAAAGGACAGGTTTTATATTCGTCAACAACACGCACATAGGTTTGCTTGGCTTTTTCATCAATCCATTTGTTGATTGCTTTCATCTGCTTTTCCTGCAAAGCCCATTGTTGAATACGTGCATAATCGTCTAACATATTGGCCTTATGAGGCTGAGTCTTTGACTTTAACTTCAGCAACCTATAAGCATCTTTTTGTTTGTCAATTTTCATGGGGACGGGGTTCGACAGTTCACCCACCTGCATCTTTTCGATGGTAAACGACACCTGTGGATCGAGTTGCTCAGCCTCAAATGTGGTGCCCATGGTATATTCATTGATAAGTATACCACCGCTGTTTTTGTTGTCGGCATCCGAAAACTTTTCAACAGCCTTTTCAAAGGTAATGGAGTCGGAGCGAATCAGACCGGCAATGCTGTCCAGTTCACGCTTGGCAGTAAACAAATCCAGCGGACTCACTTTAGGAACGAGCAGGATGTGCCTGACGTTGATATAATCTCCCTTTCGTTCAATCATCTGGATAATATGATATCCGGCTTCTGTTTCAAGCACATTCGATATCTCGCCTTCTTTAAGTTTAAATGCAACGGCTTCAAACTCGGGATAGAGTTGTCCACGTCCATAGAAACCCAACTCACCGCCTTTTTTTGCTGATCCCGGGTCTTCTGAATATAAAATGGCCAGAGTGGAAAAATTTTCTCCGCCCAGGATACGTTTGCGCAAATCCATCAGTTGTTCTTTCACACGTACCTTTTCTTCAATGCTCACAGGTGGATTTTTTACTATTTCGGCAATTTCATATTCGGTTTTGATCATGGGAATGCTGTCTTCAGGTATCCCCTTAAAAAAAGTTTTAATTTCCGATGGCGTCACTGTCACACTGTTGATGATGGTGTTCTGTACCTGCTGGGCAAGCAACTGCTCTTTCACGATGTCGTGAAGTTCTTTTTTTATCTCAGGGAGTGTTTTACCGTAGTATTGTTCCATTTTTTCCTGCGATCCGAATTGTTGGATGAAGGAAGAAATTCGCCGTTCCAGGTCGCCATCGACTTGAACATCAGTCACAACAACACTATCGACTTCAGCTTGCGTCACCATTAGTTTCTGGTACATCACCTCTTCCAGGATGGAGCACCTGATATCCGTTGCCGACCCTGCAATGCCACCTTGCATGCGGTAGTTGAGGTATTGGTTCTGGATATCTGATTCCAGGATGATGCTTTTTCCCACCACGGCCACTACCTGATCGATCACTTGTCCTTCTTCCTGTGCAATGGTCATCAGGGAGAGCCCGCTCATCAACCAAATCATTCCAACCAGCCTGAACCTGGCTTTTCCCGGTGATTTAACTTTCAAATTCATGTTTTTCGGTATCATAATTTATCTTTTTATCCATCTCACTTATCCGGAGCAGGCTTTCTGGTGATTTCTAACGGAAGTTAACTTCTTCTTAAAATATCTCAAAATCATTGTTATACAAGGCTTTCTTATAAATATCGTCACGAACTTTTTTAATCAGCCTTACCTTGCGCTGGTTGATGATGATATGACGGATATCCTGTCGTTCAACCTCGAGAGGCGAGATGTCGTCCTTGATTTTAAAGTTGACGACTTTCACTAAAAAAACCATCCCGTTTTCTTCTATACGAATGAACCTTTTGTTCTTTAGAAACAGTTCCTGGTTGTACGACTCTATCGGAATGATCTGCTGGAACTGAAAGAAACTCATCCAATAGCTGGTATCTACCGAAAGCGAAAGCATGTCGTCACTTTTCTCATAATACAGTAATGAGTCTACAGCCAGGGCGTCAGGCAAATCAAATACCTCAAGCACTTGGTCGAGCAGTGGCGTCTCACTATTGACAATGGCATAGTAGGCTCTCAGGATATTTTCTTTGAGCTCAAAGTCGCCCAAATGCGACTGGTAAAAACTCATGATTTGGGCATCCGTCACCACTGTGTCGAGTTCCTGATCAATCAATAGCGTCTCGTAGCGATAGATCACCAGCGAGTTGCGGTAATCCTCCAATTGTTTGCTGAAGTCGAGTTGTTCTTCCGTCAGGTTCCGTTCGGCTTGTACAATCATGAGCCGGTTTTTCACCCAATTGTTGATGAAGTTCTTTGCCAGGGCGATGCTGTCGCTGTGTGAAATCCCTTGGGGCACCACGCCGGTCAGATCGCTCAAGAACAGGTATTCTCCTTCCACCTGTGCCAAAACACGACCCTGATCCTCTTTCAATGAAACCATGTCGCAGCCGGATAAAAACATCCCTGCCCACCACAGAACCAGCACCATTATTTTGGTGGAGTTGGCAAGAGGTGATATGGGCAGGATCATGTTCATTGGCTGAATTCATCGAATAGATTAATTGGCTCGGTTAAGTAATTGATTCAACACCTCGTTATTGACGACAACGGGGTATTTTTCCTTTAATTGTCCAATCCAGGCTTGCTCCAGGTAGGCCTGGTAATCGGCCGTCACCAGTCCGCGGGCCTCATTGAGTTCCTTGAGCTGTGAAGGAAGCACTTCTCTTATTTTAACAAATACCACCAGGTCTTCCACGTCTGAAGTGATCGGACCCGTCAATCCTGGTTTCCAGGACACGGCGTCCACATAGTTATCTGCACCTTTTTCGTATTTTCCCGGAGACATGCGTACAGTCCTGATGCTGTCGCGATCGAGGGCTTGGGCAAGATCGCCATCATTGTCATTTTCAGCCAACAGTTGTCCTACCCGTTCGGTGTCTTTTTTATTGCGGATCTTATAAACCGTAGCATCTACTCGTTCTCCAAAACTGTAATTTTCACGGTGATTATCAAAAAAGGATTGTAAGCCCAACGTGTCTTTTACAGCTTTCGACCAAACTTCCTCATCGGTGAGGTTGAACAACAGAATTCCGTCGTGGTATTCGCTCATCAGGTCCCTGAACTCAGGGTACATTGATTCCAGACGTTGGTCCATGTATGCCAGACAGTTGGCGTCAACAAACTGGTCGAACAATTGATTCAGGTAAACCTCTTTGTTAAGTTGTTCCGTTTTCTTTTGATTTTTCTCTACATACAGTGCGAAGTCAGCCTGGGTATATTTTACTTTCCCCAGCTTCATGACGGGTTTGGTCATACCGGCCAGGTTGGCCGACAAAAAAGTGCTCTGTAACACGCTGCTATCCATCAGGGCAATGACCTGATCTTTGGCTTTTGGAACTATTTTAAGGTGATTGTCTTTCTTGATAGCGGCTATTACAGCCTCTTCACTTTTATGACTGCGTTGGTCTTTTATCAGTCGTTCTTTTAACTGAGGCGATTCTTTATCGAAAGTGCCCGGTGTTTCACGGGTGATCAACTTAATGATATGCCATCCATAAAGTGTGCGCACGGGGGAGGCTACTTCTCCCACCTTCAGGCTATCAACTACCAGTACAAACTGTGGAACCACGCGGCTCGAGGTAAACTTACTCAACTTCCCATCGTTCTGCACCGAACCCTTGTCTTCTGAATATTCGGCAACGGCAGCTTCGAAGCTCATGCCTTCCAGCAACTTCTGGTAGATATTATTAATTTTTTCTGTCTTACGGGCCAAATCCTCGTCTGTGGCATCCGGCCTTGTGGCAACAAAAATATGTGCCACCTCTGCAACGCCCATGGCGTCACGTTTGTCGGTCACCTTCACCAGGTGATAACCAAATCGGCTGCGAACGGGTGTAGAAATTTGATTCACAGCAGTATTGTAAGCTGCCGACTCAAAAGGATAGACCATATTAAATACAGTGAAATATCCCAGGTCGCCTTTGTTCCCGGGTCTGAAACCCGACTGACCTTGTACTGCCTCCTTGTCGCGGGCACTCTGGTCATCGCTATATTCAGCGGCTGCATCGCCAAAGTTTTTTTTTCCGGAAATAATTTCTTCCCTGATAGAAGTGATTTTGTTAAAGGCAGCCAATGTATCCTCCGGTTTGGCATGCTCGTCAACCATGATCAGGATATGGCTGGCCCGGATGTCTTTCAACAGTCGGTTGTAGGCTTCCTGCAACAGCGCTTCGTTTACTCCTTCATCAACAAAATAGGGCTTGGCCAATTGGGTACGATAGCCTTCCAACTCTTTAACAAACGCAGATATGGTGTCCATCTTCAGGGACTCAGCTTCCATCACCTTCAACTTAAAGTTGACAAACAGGTCAAGGTATTCTTTTACAGATTCCCGGTAGGTGGTGTCGGCCAATGCATTGTTTTTTTGGTAAACTTTCATGAATTCAGCCACCGACACAGCTTCATCACCAATGGTAACCAGCGTTTTTTTATCGAGGGAACTTTGTGCCATCATCGCGTTGGGCGAAAAAGCCACAAGGATTACGAGTACAGTTTTAAGAAAATGTTTCATCATTCTATTAAGAAATTTATTTGTTTAAATTAGCTATTTCTACTATAATTGGGTGCTTCGCGCGTGATGGTGATGTCATGGGGATGACTTTCGGTAACACCCGCGGACGTAATTTTAATGAACTTGGCATGTTGAAGGTCCTGGATGGTGTGTGAGCCTGTATAGCCCATGCCGGCACGAAGTCCTCCTACCAATTGTGTGATCACCTCGTTAAGTGAGCCTTTAAAAGGTACCCTCCCGACAATGCCTTCGGGAACCAACTTCCTGATGTCGTCTTCGGCATCCTGGAAGTAGCGGTCCTTTGATCCCTGGTTCATGGCTTCTACCGATCCCATACCTCTGTACGACTTAAACTTACGTCCGTCAAAGATGATGGCTTCGCCCGGTGCTTCATCCACTCCTGCAAAGAGCGATCCGGCCATAATGGTGTCGGCACCAGCTGCAATGGCTTTTACAATGTCGCCAGTATAGCGGATGCCACCATCGGCTATCACAGGAATTTTACTGCCACGTAGGGCTTTGGCCACATCATATACAGCCGTTAGCTGGGGTACACCCACACCTGCAATCACACGGGTGGTGCATATTGATCCCGGGCCAATGCCCACTTTAATGGCGTCGGCACCTGCTCCCACCAGGTCGATGGCCGCTGCTGCCGTAGCAATGTTGCCTGCCACCAGGTCGATTTGAGGAAAATGAATTTTGATAGCGCGTACCATGTCGAGAACGCCTTGTGAATGACCGTGGGCCGTGTCAACCACAACGGCATCAACTCCGGCTGCCACCAGTGCTTCAACGCGGTTCAGCGTGTCGGATGCGATGCCCACAGCAGCAGCCACACGCAAGCGTCCACTGGAATCTTTGCAGCTGTTGGGATGTGCTTTGATTTTGATGATGTCTTTATAGGTAATCAATCCCACCAGTTTGTATTCCTTGTCGACAACGGGTAGTTTTTCGATGCGGTACTTTTGCAATATGTCTGCTGCCACCTCGAAGTTGGTGAACTCGGTGGTGGTAACCAGGTTTTCGGATGTCATTGCCTCGGCAATGGGTTTGGATGGGTCGCGTTCAAAGCGAAGGTCACGGTTGGTGACGATACCTACCAGCTTATGGGTTTCATCAACCACCGGTATTCCCCCGATGCCGAACTCCGACATGATGTTTAATGCATCCTGCACCAGTGCCTCACGGTTGAGGGTGATGGGGTCGATGATCATACCGTTTTCGGCCCGTTTTACCTTCCGAACCTCGATGGCCTGTTTTTCGATGCTCATATTTTTATGGATCACCCCGATGCCGCCTTCCTGCGCCATGGCTATGGCCATCTTGGCATCGGTCACCGTGTCCATGGCGGCTGACACAACGGGTATCTTAAGCGCGATATTGCGTGAAAATCGAGTTGTCAGATCCGTTTCACGAGGGAGAACCGTAGAGTGTGACGGAACCAGAAGGACATCATCGTAAGTCAACCCTTCGCCAACAAATTTATCCGTATCAAATGACATATGATTTCTGTTAAAATTGCACAAAAGTATCAAAATTCTTGCTAAAGCCCTTCCTAATTTTCCAAGTTACACACTTTTAACAGATATTAAGATAGTTATGAGTATGGGTAAGCGGGTACAGGATACCTGAAAACTAAGGAATAAATTTGATCGACTTGCAGTCGGCAGTCGGATAAATCCGGCTGCAATGGATGTCCAATAAATACATTCATTGTTGATGAATAAAACACAAAAAATTCCATCCCTTGCAGCCTGGCTTAAGCCGGCTGCAAATTAATGAAACGCATCTTCCTAATTTTCCATGTTAAGCACTTTTAACAGATATTAAGATAGTTCAGAGAATGGGTAAGCGGGTAAGCGATTCGGGATTGAACAATGCGCAACACAATCCCTGAATTTTGCACAACACAATCCCTGAATATTGCACAATCGCAAATTCTTTATATCTTTGCGTGGAAATTATATAACTAATTATGAGTTACATAAAACGAATAATTGAAGAAGATCTATTGGGGAAATTATCTGCTTCGGGTGCAGTGCTTATTAAAGGACCAAAATCTTGTGGAAAAACAGCAACAGCTAATCAATTTGCAAAAAGCGTTTTAGAAATGGACAGGGACAAGCAGGTTCCATTCATAATGGCAACAAATCCACAGCTTTTATTGGTAGGGGATACGCCGAGATTAATTGATGAATGGCAGGAACAACCCGAAATCTGGAATTATGTCAGGCACGCAGTGGACGACCGCAAAGCTAAAGGGCAATTTATTCTTACTGGTTCGGCTAACCCAAATGATGACGTCAAACTACATAGCGGCGCCGGGCGTTTTACTGTTGTGCAATTGGACACAATGTCGTGGCAGGAATTAGGATATTCGTCTGGAATAGTTAAGATTTCGGATCTACTGCAAGGGTCTTTTCCAAGCTTTTACGAGGCAGGGATTTCGCTTGATTTCATTATAGATAAAATGCTGATTGGTGGGTGGCCAGCGTTATTGAATGAAAATGTAGAAAACGCCCTCAAAATGAACAACGGATATGTTGATTTACTTTGTGAAGTGGATATGAGCAGGGTTTCGGGGGTTAAACGCGACCCCTTAAAAGTGCGCAGTTTATTACGCTCAATTGCAAGAAACACAGCAACGCTGGTAGATAATAAAACATTGGAGCAGGATGTAAAAACCTCTGACAGAAATGATTTGTCGAGAAATACAATCACAGAATATCTTGACGCGCTGTCACGCTTAATGATTTTGTACGAACAACCTGCTTTCAATCCGCATATTCGCTCATCGGCATTGTTGCGTAAATCACCCAAAAGACATTTGTGTGACACTTCTTTGGCAGCAGCAGCATTGGGATTAGATAAAGAATCGTTGGTAAAAGATATAAAGTATTCAGGGTTTTTGTTTGAGTCACTGGCAACGCACGAGTTAAATGTGTATGCCAAAGCAAATGATGCAAACGTATTTCATTATAATGACTCATATGGTTTGGAAGTTGACGCTATTGTACAGAAACGTAATGGCAATTATGCCGCTTTTGAAATTAAACTCGGTGTAGGATATATCGATGAAGCCGCCAAAAATCTTAAAAAATTTGCAGCAAATATTGATACTGCCAAAATGGACTTACCCAAATCATTAAACATTATTACCGGAACAGGAATGAGCTATCCCAGACCAGACGGAATAAATGTGATTTCGTTGGCCTCGTTGGGTAAATAGTAATCAATAATCCCCGAATCCCGAAGGTCCCGAGAGTCCCGAATGTTCGGGACGATTCGGGACCAGTCCCGAGAGCACAGCGATTCGGGATTGCCTCTTTCAACCGCTAATTACGTTAATTTCACTTTTAAAACAGTTATTCATTAAATATTCTGTACTGAATAAAAAAAGCTATTTTTGTTCAGTATAACACACAAAAATGATTAGAAATATATTAAATCAGCAAAAAGAAGAGCGGAATGTTTTGCTAAAACAAGCTTACATTCCCCGTATTGACGATGTTGCCAAAGCTGATTTTTTAAAAACAACACTCATCAAACTCATAACCGGGCCCCGTAGAGCAGGAAAGTCGGTTCTGGCTTTACAGTTGCTCGAAGATCAGAATTTTGCCTATCTTAATTTCGACGATGATTTGCTTTACCGGGCGATATGTTCAGATTACAGTTTTGCCGTTTAGCTTTTCCGAAACCATTCGTTACAATAATCAACTGTTGCCTGAGGCGAAAAATGCTACGCCTACCGAAACCGGCAAAATGCTTGGATCACTTCAAACCTATTTATTCAATGGCGGATTTCCCGAAACGGTTTTAAATCCGGGAATATTAAAAAATTATCTGTCATCGCTATTCGACTCTATCCTGCTTAAGGATATCTTAAAACGGTATCGTGTGCGGCAAACCCAACAGCTTTATGATTTGTCCAACTTCTTGTTATCCAATTATAGCAATCTGTTTTCCTTCAATCAAATTAAAGAAGCATTAGATTATAATAGTGTTGCCACGGTTCAAAAATTTATCGGATACCTGGAAGAACCTTATTTGTTTCAGCACATTACACGTTACCATAACAAAATAAAAAAACACCAAAAGGCAGCGCAGAAAATGTACATTATCGATAACGGATTTGTCAAGGCACGTTCGTTTGAATTGTCGCCCAATTATGGCCGTTTACTCGAAAACCTTGTATTTGTGGAACTACTGCGCCGGGCTTACAAGCCGGAATTAGATTTGTTTTATTATCGCACACGCAACGATCGTGAAATTGATTTCGTGCTTCGTAAAGGACATCAAATTGAGCAATTGATCCAGGTATGTTATGATATGAACCAACCCAAAACCCTGAAGCGGGAGTTGAGTGCTCTGGTTGAAGCCTCAATGGAATTGAATTGCCAAAATCTTTTATTATTAACCTGGGATAAAGAAGAGCAAATTTCGATGAACGAGCTAACAATTCATCTGATTCCAACATATAAGTGGCTGATTCAAAAAAATGAAGAATGAGTAATCGATAACGACCCCGAACCCCAAATGTTTTCGGGATCGGGGAATGATTAACAGATGAAATCAAAAACCTCCTCATCAATGAAGCAGCCGAACTCTTCACCGAATGAACCCCTCAAGTCAATCTAACGAGGTTTCAACAAAAGATATTTCTTTATTCGATGCTAGCAGCGGAGTATTCAACTCAGAGGATCTGTACACCATAGCACTAGCGGAAGAGGATGTTGTTGTACTTACCACTAAGCATAAGGATTTTGATGTGGAGTTCATTAAAAAACAGGCTAAGTTAATTGTGGCTTGCCCTGTGAAATGCGAAGCAAATTTCACAGGGATATGAGGAATATGGTGGATGAGCGCTCCGATCAGGTGTTTAAGTTGTAAATGAATAGTTAAATGTTAAATGGGCACTCTGCTTGCCACTGAAAACTCCTCGAATAAATTCCTGGGTTACCTTGTTTATATTTCCAAAACGCACTATATTTGCAGCATAATAGAAATATAATAAATGAATTTCCTGGAGTTTAGAAGTAAAATGTTCGACTTAGCGTGTTTCAGTATTGATCAGGTATACGCATGGCAACCGGGCTTCGACAGGAATAACCTTGGTAGGTGGATTGATAAAGGCATGCTAATACGGCTGAAACAAGGCTATTTTACTTTTCCCGAGTACAAAGAAAAACCTGACTACGCCTTCTATTTTGCCAACCGCATCTATCGACCATCTTATATCAGCCTGCATACGGCTTTATCATTTTACGGTCTTATTCCTGAGGCAGTGATCCAAATCACGAATGTCACGCCGCTGAAAACAGCCTCCTTTAAAAACACATTCGCTCAATACAACTACAAATCTGTTAAAAGCGAGTTGATGTTTGGCTACGTTTTAAAGCCGATGCCCGATGGTAGAGTAATACACTTTGCAAGCCCCGAGAAAGCATTGCTCGACTTACTCTACCTCTATCCTGAATATAATACGCAGCGTCAAATGGTCGATTTGCGGCTTGATGAGGATTTTCTTTATGAGGAGCTGAATGTACAACTGTTGCATGAATACCGACAATCTTTCAAAAACAAGGCACTCGATCGCAGGATTCAACTGCTTCTATCTAACTATGGGCTATGATACAAATTGAAACAATAAAACTTTTTTATCCGCCCGTCTTGCGTAACAACGCTCTGTTAAACAAATATATATTAAAGGAGTACATTCAACTGATGATACTCGACTATCTGTCCACAACTGCCTATATACGTAAAATTACCTTTATCGGAGGAACAAGTATTCGTTTGATCAAAGGGATCGATCGCTTCTCGGAAGACCTTGATTTTGATTGTAAAGCAATCTCACAAGAAGAATTTACATTGATGACCGATGGTGTCTTGCAATTTCTTCGGAATAATGGACTGCGCGTTGAAGCAAACGATCATATCAACCCAAGATTGAAAGCCTTCCGAAGGAATATACAATTTCCCGAACTACTTTTCGAATTAGGACTGAGTGGCCATAAGGAGGAAAAGTTTTTGGTCAAAATTGAGAGCCAGGATCAATTGATTCATTATAAACCCGAGTTGGTCAATATAAAAGGATGTGGCTTCTTTTTTCCCATGCCTGTACCTTCCGATGCTGTATTGTGTGCCATGAAAGTATCAGCCATGCTGGATCGTAAGAAAGGGCGCGACTTTTATGATGCCATGTTTTTGCTCACTCAAACCTTACCCGATTTCAGCTTTTTAAAAGAAAAAGCAGGAATAGCCAATATGAAAGAATTGAAAGAGCACGCAGCAGCAATCTTTAAAACCATTGACTTTCATCAAAAAATGAAAGACTTTGAGCATCTTCTTTTCAATAAAAGCAATAGTGCAAAAATACTCCTTGCACCCGCATTTTTTAAAGAATTGTAAGGAATTCAAAATTCAAAAATTGGGATCAATTAACTCTCATAATCCCCGAACCCCAAATGTTTTCGGAATCGGGGAATGATTATCAGATAAAATCAAAAACCTCCTCATCAACGAAGCAACCGAACTATTCACCGAATGAAACCCTCACAACAATCTAACGAGGTTTCAACAAACGAAATCTCTTTATTCGATGCAAGCAGCGGAGTATGCATCTCAGAGGATCTGTAAACCATAGCACTAGCGGAAGAGGATGTTGTTGTACTAAGCAACCCCCAACAGCAGACAGGGATGATTTACACCCTACAGCCAACTACTTGACTACTCTGACCACCACCCTGATTGGATATTTTCGTTGGATAATTTATCCGGATACCACGGGCTAAAGCCGCGCGGCAATGGATGTTGACCCGTCACGGGTCATAGATAATGGAATTTATTAGTATAAAATAAAGGTGCAGCGCACCGACAATATCTATAGAAAAAACGAATATTTTCTTAAGGTGCAGAGCACCGTCCTATTATTTACCGCGGGAATATGGGTCGCTGACATACGTTGTACTTGTGTGATGACCTGATGTTTAAAATTTAATAACCATACTGCCACAGCCAAAAAGTAACATATGTTAATCTAAACCCGATGGGTGTTTTTCGGTGGATAAATTGCTTTGTGCCACGGGCTAAAGCCGCATGGCAATGGATATCGCTGGATATTGGCTTCGTATTTCATCATTTGACTTCCCAGAGCCCCAACGGGGCGTCATAATCCTGCCTTGAGCTCCACTCCGGCAACCACACCTAACGAATAAAAGGATACCCTGAGCATACATTAAAAAGAAGATTTATCGAGGAACACAGAAAAACAAATCCTGCCCAATCATAACAATCATAACAATCTGCGTTCTATCCCTCATCCATCCCCAACCACCTTAACATAAACTTAACAAAAATATTTTACAAAATCCTTGCACATCACAAAATCATGAGTACATTTGCTACTCACTACTAAACACTAAACACCAAACACTAAACACCAAACACTAAACACCAAACACTAAACACTGAACACCAAACACTAAACCCCAAATGATCGAAGCCCTCATCACCTCCAAGACCCGCATCAAGCTCATGCTGAAGTTCTTCCTGAACTCCACCAGCACCGGCTACCTGCGCGGACTGGCTTCTGAATTTGGCGAAAGTACCAACTCCGTCCGTCCCGAGCTCAACCGTTTCGAGGAAGCCGGTCTGCTCACCAGCAGCATCGATGGCATGAAAAAAGTGTTCCAGGCCAACACCCGTCACCCCCTTTTCAGCGACATCCACCGGCTGGTGCGTAAATACGTGGGCATGGACGAGCTTATCGACAACGTCATCACTAACCTCGGCGACCCCAAAGAAGTGTACCTCATCGGCGATCTGGCCCGGGGAATCGACAGCCCCGACCTCAACATGATCATCGTGGGTGAAGATATCGACCTCAACTACCTGGAGACCCTCGTGGCCAAGGCCCAAAAGATCATCTCCCGTAAAATAGGATACGCTGTGTTCACCACCGACGAATTCAACCTGCAATACCCACACATCAACCAGGAAAAACTCCTGCCCGTGTGGAAAAATACCGACTGATTCCTAAAAAAGTCAGTCCGGATCACTAACCTGATCCTTAGTTCCTTACAACTTGAGTATGGGACTTAGAAGGCGAAAGCGTGTCCGGGAGCAGGGAGCATGGAGCATGGAGCAGAAGATACATTAATAATTTAGGAACATCACCCATCACCCATCACAAAAAAAAGCCATTTCCCTTGGATAAAGCTGAAATAATCATCTACAAAGAAGCAGCAAGCCAATCCCACTTACAGATTGAAGTAAGGGTTGAAGATGAAACTGTTTGGCTCACCCAAGCACAGATGGTGAACCTGTTTGATGCTACGAAACAAAATATTAGCCTTCACATCAATAATATTTTTAAGGAAGGAGAACTTCAACCAGATTCAGTTGTCAAGGAATACTTGACTACTGCCTCAGATGGCAAAAAATATAAAACGAAATTCTATAATCTGGATGTTATCATTTCTGTTGGTTATCGTGTTAAGTCGCTCCGAGGCACCCAGTTCCGCATTTGGGCCAACAAAATTTTGAAAGAATACCTTTTAAAAGGTCATGTTGTAAATCATCGCCTTAGCAGGATAGAAGAAGAAGTTCAACACATCCAAGGCCGGATAAACGAAATAGAATTTAAGGTTCAAACCAATCTACCCCCAAATGAAGGCATTTTCTTCGATGGCCAAATCTTCGACGCATGGCAATTCGTTTCTCAGCTAATTAAAGATGCTGCAGAAACTATCGTTTTAAT
Source organism: Bacteroidetes bacterium GWF2_41_31 (assembly GCA_001769215.1). Classification (GTDB taxonomy): domain Bacteria; phylum Bacteroidota; class Bacteroidia; order Bacteroidales; family F082; genus UBA6244. Next base: position 1,725 of record MEOL01000024.1, on the reverse strand, counting down.
CGATAACTACGTGGATGAAACCGTGTTGTTGCTCCTTGCAAAAAGAAACCCTGAAGTAAAAGCCACGATCTTCACCGGCAAGATATCCAAACAGCTCGAAACCGACCTCAAAAACACAATCAGCAATACCCGCTAATTGAGTTGAAGCACTTCTCAAAATCACACGACCGCTTTCTGATCATTGATCAAAAAGACGTTTACCACATCGGTGCCTCACTCAAAGACCTGGGAAAGAAATGGTTCGCATTCTCCAAAATCAACTTTAACCCCTTGGATATCATCAGTAGATTGACTTAAAAATTCCAAATTGAAATCACTGGGATACACAACCATGAACCCCAAATGTTTCCGGGATCGGGGAATGATTATCAGATAAAATCAAAAACCTCCTCATCAACGAAGCAACCGAACGCTTCACAGAATGAAACCCTCGCATCAATCTAACGAGGTTTCAACAAACGAAATCTCTTTATTCGATGCAAGCAACGGAGTATGAAACTCAGAGGATCTGTAAACCATAGCACTAGCGGAAGAGGATGTTGTTGTACTAAGCAACCCCCAACAGCAGAAAGGGATGATTTACACCTTAACATAAACTTAACAAAAATATTTTATAAAATCCTTGCACATTACAAAATCATGAGTACATTTGCTACTCACTAATCAACTACATTACTCACTAAACTACGTCACCGGATTAAACCCCAACACTGTTACCAAATGCTCGAAGCCCTCATCACCTCCAAGACCCGCATTAAGCTCATGCTGAAGTTCTTCCTGAACTCCACCAGCACCGGCTACCTGCGCGGACTGGCTTCTGAATTTGGCGAAAGTACCAACTCCGTCCGTCCCGAGCTCAACCGTTTTGAGGAAGCCGGTTTGCTCACCAGCAGCACCGATGGCATGAAAAAAGTGTTCCAGGCCAACACCCGGCACCCCCTTTTCAGCGACATCAACCGGCTGGTGCGTAAATACGTGGGCATGGACGAAATCGTCGATAGCGTCATCACCCACCTCGGCGACCCCAAAGAAGTATATCTTATCGGCGATCTGGCCCGGGGCATCGACAGCCCCGACCTCAACATGATCATCGTCGGCGAAGATATCGACCTCAACTACCTGGAGACCCTCGTGGCCAAGGCCCAGAAGATCATCTCCCGGAAAATAGGATACGCTGTGTTCACCACAGCCGAATTCAACCTGCAATACCCACACATCAACCAGGAAAAACTCCTGCCCGTGTGGAAAAATACTGACTGATTCCTAAAAAAGTCAGTCCGGATCACTAACCTGATCCTTAGTTCCTTACAACTTGAGTATGGGACTTAGAAGGCGAAGCTGTGAAGGGAGCAAGGAGCATGGAGCAGCCAACAATCAAAACTTGCATTTCGGTTTTTATTAACATACATTTGTATCACTATGCCGGAAATATTCAGAAAATTAGGTTTCGTTTTCTTTTTCTACTCAAATGAAGGCCAGGAGCCTATTCATGTGCATGTCAGGAAAGCAGGTGGTTTTGCGAAATTCTGGATTGAACCGGTAGAGTTGGATTTTTCACAAGGAATGAAAGTGAGTGATATTACATTGGCAGAAGAACTCGTTTTTGAACATATAGAACTAATAAAAAGGAAATGGCATGAAGTACATGGTAGCTGATCTTATGTTTAAAGCAACAAAAGCCTGGTATGAAAATGGACAGATTTGTTTGATGCTTTCTGATCAAAA
>MEOL01000023.1 GCA_001769215.1 Bacteroidetes bacterium GWF2_41_31 | reverse complement strand
GATTATTAAGTATATAAAACTAATTTTTAATCATATTTAAACAAAAAAATAATACGTTTTTAATATAGAGTTGTTCATTTTCACACAGCCTGTAAATTCCAGGGTTACAATGTAGGTCGTGCCTTCGGCACTTGGGATAGAGGGGAAGTCCTGCTTATTAGCAACAGGCAATTTTTTTAATCAGTCAACTTTGAAATAATTGTCTGGATTTTATTTTTTGTTGATTTAGCAATCTGTCCCATGATCATTTCAACCATGTCTTTCTCAAGTGTGGCTATTTTATGAATACGAATCACAGAAGGTAATTTAAGCCCTGAATTTTTCCAATCATTATTAATTGTCATAAATTGAGTCCGAGTCAGCATATCCCTTTAAAAATTGACTTTGAGTAGTTTGCTGGAAAATCAAATCATCATATATATCAGAGTCATCTACAAGTACAATAACCCTAACATCTTTTTCGCCATTGGTTCTTAACTCAGATTGTAGCTTTGTCGGAACCAAAATTTGATTATTCTTAATTTTTGATTTAAATTCTAATGCCCTCATTGTAAAAATCTTTATGCAAAGATAATCAATATATTTTTTAAGTTCCAGTGTGTTATAAATGTATGTTTTTCTTGCTCACAACGCCGAATTATCTTCACCTCTCTGGCGCGCGCTTTTTTCGACGCGTGCCTTTACCACTGACCCAACCTATGCCACTTCCGATATCCCAAACTTCAAACTTAGCATAGCCCGTTAGTCATAATTGAACCAGCGCTCGATTTGTTAATATACAAAGTGTTGTGTTAATGGTAGGCGAAACATTCACGTGCCAGGAGAAATCTCAACCCATCAGGAAATTTTAATCAGGACTATTGAAAATTTGTTTAATTATTGATACACAACTGATCATTAGTTGATTACAACCATTCTTTTAATCTCAACCCTGGGTTCCAAATACTGATCCTTTTCAGGTTGGTGTTGAATTTTTCTTACCACCTCCATGCCCTCGATGACGCAGCCAAAGGCAGCGAATCCCTGACTATCCGGATTTCGGCCTCCTCCATAATCCAAAGAAGGCTGATCGCCCACGCAAATAAAGAACTCAAAAGTGGCGGTCCCTGGTTCATAGCGGGCCATGGAAATTACGCCATCCTTGTGCAAAATTCCTGTTTCATCAGTACTTTCGTGAGGTATGGGTGGTAAACCCAAAGGTGGATTGTCTTCAAAAAGTCCTCCCTGAATGACTTCGATTTTTGTTGTGCTGTTGGGTTGGTTTTCGGGCGTTACAACGCGGTAGAATGTGGCTTCTATATACCTCTCTTCCAAAATATATCGCAAAAAATTGCCGGTAGTAACCGGAGCTCGTTTTTGGTATAACTCCACGGTAATACTCCCCAAATCGGTTTCAATAAGAACCTTGGGGTTATTCGGACTACACGAAACTAAAATGATCCAAAGGCCAAAGAGGTTTATTAATTTCCTGTCCAAATCCTTGAAATTGAAGTTCATTGGTCTTTTTTGATTATTTATTGAATTCAAAAGTCTTGTTCAAATGGTTTACGACAATCCTTCTGCTAACCCATCATTATTATCTATTCATTCCCAGCATCATACCCCCAAAGTAAGGAATCAGCCAGATGAGCCAGACCATCAGACTATAACGATGAAAACTCTTCCGTAAATCCGATTTATCTTTCCGCACCACCCGGGTCGCCCAGATTGCATGGGCCAGCATCAGCCATAGTGCCAACTGTCCGGTCAGCGTATGGATGTCGGTTAAGCTAAAAGGCTTGTCGGAAATAAAATGCATGGCGGTAGTGCCGGTAACGTCAAAGGAAAAGCCAATCCAGAAAGTAGCCACATGCCACGATTTTAGGAACTTTGACACCCTTTCGGACCAAACGCCGATGGAATAAAACAGGAGTGCCAGATTGATGGTTACCACTGAAAACAGAACAATATCCGACATAATCTATTTACTATCAGTTGACAAAAGTTTGTTTGCCAGATTATTCAATAGTTAATCAGGCAAGCAACAACTCATTTATTGACAAAAGTATCAATTGTAGGTTTCCATGGTAAATTTGGTACCAGTTTCTTTTAGCGGGTGATTTATCATTTTACTACTTTATATGATGATAAAAATCCACAGGGGTAGTTAAAACTCTCAATAAGAACATCGCGATAACACTTTCTGGTAAATTGTTCTGCCCAGCCAACCCTCTTAAAGGTTAAAAGATGTCCTGCATTTTAATCTCTGATTTGATCACTTTCTGAGATAAAGCAAAGATAATGAACATTGAGACAGGATTCGGAAAGCCCTGCCCGCCAGTTTGAAACTGGCGGGAGCGTGGGGGTAATATTTGGTTTGTGCTGACAGGTGAGTCCCGATGAAAGCGATCAACCCTATGATAACCAGGAATGCTTTCTTCATTTCAAAAAATTTTGAATATAACAAACTGAAACAATCTTGTTTTGATAGCGCAAGTTATACTTCAGGGATATCATGCGCGTTTTTTTATTCATGCTTTACTTCGATTAAATTTTCAACTGCGAAACCGTTTCTTTTAGCTGTACTCAACAATTTTAAATAGATCGCGCTATCCAACTCTTTAGTCCTTGAAAGGATCCACAAATATTTTCTTGAAGGGGTTCCCACCAGAACATAATGATAATCCTTATCCAAAGCCATAACGTAATAATCACTCGAAAAAGGCCAGAAGAAGCGCACTTTTAACCTGCCCTGGTGGTTGACATTTGGTAACCAGGCAGTTCCTTTGGCTGATTTATATTCATCCTTATTTACGGAGAATCCTTTGTTCAAAATTGCTATCCTTCCATTTTTTTTAATCGTGTAATTGGCCGTTACACGCTCCAACCCCGCTTCAAAGGAGTTGGGTAACCGCGCAATTTCGTACCAATGCCCGGCATATTTTTCAAAATCAAGGGATTGAACTGTGGGGAGCTCTCTGGTGGATTTACATGACATAAGGCCAGACATGGTCACTATGATGATGGCTAACCTGTTCAAAGTTCTTTTTGATACGATTGAATATACTGGCTGCATTCTGAATTATTTTTAGGTTTCTTTCTTTGTGATTTTAGACCAAATATAATTCAATTCTTTAAATAATGGGGACTCCAATATTAGGAGCACCCACTTTATCAGTATCTGGATATTTCAGGTTAACGATATCAAAAGTGAATCCATCTCCTGTTAATGTTTTAACTCAATGTAATCACCATCGGCAAAATAAGTTGCTGAGGTATTCCATATATTGGATGAACCCGAAGTTTCAATCTTCCAAAAAATATAATTGGCATTTAAGAGGTCACCTGCCTCGTTAAGTTCGCGTGTGATTCCCAGAAAATTATACGTACTGCAAATTTCGGGGAGAACACTTTTTATCAATTCGACTTCCTGGTTGTTGGTTGCCAGGTAGCAATTGCCGAAAATACGCACCGCATCATAAGCAGAAAGGGTATTTACATTGGGTTGTAAGCCCGTTGCCAACTGAACCCTTTCGGATAAGTTAGCCGCGTTTTTTGGGGTGAAATCGGCCGTTCCCAATCCTACATTAAGCGCGGTAAAATTGACCTGTAAAGCGAAGGCTGCAGAAACCGGATTGCTTGCCATTTCGTTTATTACTGCATTTCCATCACAACCATACCACTTAACAGTACCCAGATCCGACTGAGCAGAAGCATCTTCAAACAGCATGGTCGTTTCATCGAAACCGAAACAACAAATCCCAACATTTTCAGACCCATATTGTGATTTGGCTGCAATAATCTGTGAATTCAATTCAGAAGTTAATGATGAGAATTCGGTAGTACTGATGTCATAAGGAATGGAATTTATTAAGGTTCCTCCTGCCGCAACATAATCTGTTGCAAAAGCTTCGCTAAGACCTTGTCCATAGTTGTCATGACGCCAAACCACAATGACTGCGGAAATTCCATCAAAATTCAAATATTTGCTAATGGCTTTCGATTGTTTGGTGTCATCGGTAACTAAACGAAAAATATTGTCATCCATGATGGCGAGTGAGGGGGCTGTACTATAAGCATTTAGCATAAGCATTTGATGGACGTTGATATAATCCATTATCGCACCAAGTTCCATACTTGAACTGGGTCCCCCTGCCAACAACCTGACTCCCTGAGCATAAAGCTCCTCCACTGCCTGAATTGTCGTAGATGAATCCGATTCGGTGTCGGCTATCACCAATTTAAAACGGTCGGGAGAACCTGCTTTTATCAAAAATGCATTAAAGTCATCCACTGCATATTGCATTGTGGCTTTTCCAAGAATTCCTTCGTCGTAGGTGGATATTGGAAGCAGGGCACCAATGAGTATTTCGTTGTAAGCGGGATTGCTATCGGAAGATTTATTGTTACAACCGGGAAAAATAATCAGGGTGGCAATAAGTAGTAATCCGAGAGAGCGTAAGGATAAGAATAGTTTCATGATAGAGCGTATTTTCATGGTTAGTATAAATAGTAAATGCAAATATATTCTTTAAGTTGAATACCAACTATTTTTTGATAATGAAGTGGTTGAATAATCATTTCATTGTCTTGGAAAAGTGCAACAACCACGTCTCACTTACTGATGTGGGACGAAAAGTTAATTTCTACTGTAATACGCTTATTTCCTTCAGCAACGATTGACCTCCCCCGTTTCTCCATAATTTCCTACTTTTACCAAAATTTTCACAACCATGGAACTCTCTCCCCTTACAGCTATTTCTCCCATCGATGGAAGATACCACGATAAAACCCATGAATTATCCAGGTTTTACTCCGAAGAGGCCTTGTTTAAATATCGTGTACAAGTTGAAATAGAGTACTTTATTGCCTTGTGCAGGCTTCCGCTTCCGGGACTCGAAGAGGTGAGTCACAAACATTTTGACAAGCTCAGGGAAATATACAAGAACTTTGGTGTTGAAGAGGCTGCTGCCATCAAAAAGTTGGAAAAAACCACCAACCACGATGTAAAAGCCACCGAGTATTTCGTAAAAGAAAATCTGGATAAAATAGGATTGGCCAAATACAAGGAGTTTGTACATTTTGGACTTACCTCACAGGATATTAACAATACTGCCCTCCCGCTCATGATGAAAGATGCACACCGCGAGCTGTTGCTTCCTGCCTTGGAGGAGTTGACGGACGCACTCAACACCAAGAGTTACAAGTGGCGCGACATCAGCATGTTGGCCCGCACACATGGACAGCCTGCTTCGCCCACGAAACTGGGGAAAGAGATTTTTGTGTTTTGCGAACGCCTCGAAAACCAACTCAACATGTTAAAGGAGGTTCCTTTTTCAGGGAAATTTGGCGGTGCCACAGGTGCCATGAATGCCCATGTGGTGGCTTATCCCGACGTCGATTGGGAAAATTTTGCTAACAATTTTGTAAAAAAATCACTTAAAATACACCGTCAGAAAACGACTACACAGATAGAACATTACGACTATCTGGCGGCTTATTTTCATGGATTGATGCGCATCAACACCATCCTCATCGACCTTTGTCGCGACATCTGGACCTATGTATCAATGGATTATTTCAAACAGAAAATAAAAGCCGGTGAGGTGGGATCTTCGGCCATGCCTCATAAGGTAAATCCCATCGATTTTGAAAATGCAGAGGGCAACCTGGGAATGGCCAATGCGATTTTGCACCATCTATCGGACAAGCTTCCTGTGTCACGCCTGCAACGCGACCTTACCGATTCTACCGTTACCCGCAATGTGGGTACTCCCATTGCTCACATGATGATTTCGATGGCTTCGATACGAAAAGGTCTGGATAAACTTCTGCTGAATGAAGATAAAATCGCTGCCGATCTGGAAGCCAACTGGGCTGTGGTAGCCGAAGGAATTCAAACAATCCTGCGCCGCGAGAACTATCCCAATCCTTACGAAGCATTGAAGGCCCTCACTCGCACCAATGAAAAAATTACAGAAACCTCTATGAGGAATTTCATCCTCGGTCTGGAAGTGTCAGATAAAATTAAAGAGGAATTGCTGGCCATCAGACCTGAAAATTACACCGGATTGACGTTGATTTAGGAAATTTCATTTCACTCGTTTATTCCCTTTTTATGATGGATGGTTCTTCCTGAGTCTGGTGATTCGGTGTCTTTGTGGAAGTTAAAAACTTTTGTGTTGAAATTGGAGCAAAAACGTTATTTTTGCATAAATTTTTTTGTTTTATGGATTTAAGTAAAATCTTATCTGTTACCGGGAAGCCCGGATTATATCGTATGGTTGGCGAAGCAAAAAACAACCTGATTATTGAGTCGCTCGTTGATGGGAAAAAGATGCCCTCGTTCGCACACGACAGGGTGAGCTCTCTAAAAGAAATCAGCATTTATACAGAGGGCGAAGATGTTGCACTCGAAATCGTGCTTAAAAAGATTTTCGATCACCAGGAGGGAAAGCCGATTAGCGACCCTAAAAAAATGTCATCGGCAGAAATAAAATCCCTTTTTGAAGCCATTCTGCCTGATTATGAAAAAGAGTCCGTTTATGTCTCTGACATGAAAAAAATCTTCTCATGGTACAACCTGCTTCTGGAAAAAGAAATGCTCGACTTCACCGAAACCGTTGAAGAAGTGAAAGAATCCGTTGAACCTGAACAGGAAAAAGCTGAATAGGAGAAATAATGCATTACTTTTGTAAAGCATTGTAATATTGTTGTTTAACAACTATCTTCCAATTTTGGAATATTTAAAAAATCTCATTTTTAAAGAATGTACAAACACCTGATACGGCCTCTTTTCTTCTTAGTTGATCCGGAAAAAGTTCATCATCAGGTAGTTTCACTTTTAAAATTCGGGATGGCCATTCCAGGCATCAAACAACTGGTGCGGTGTTCTGCGAGCATAAACGACACCAGGCTTCATAAGGAGTTGTTTGGGTTGCACTTTGATAATCCTGTGGGTATTGCTGCCGGATTCGACAAAAACGCCGAATGCTACAACGAATTAGCCGATCTGGGTTTTGGTTTTATTGAAATAGGAACCGTTACACCCAAAGGACAACAAGGGAATCCCATCACCAGACTTTTCAGACTCCCTGTGGATCATGCCCTGATTAACCGCATGGGATTTAACAACCGCGGACTCGATGCTGCTGTCGAAAATCTGAAAAAACGCCGTACCAAAGCCATCATCGGTGGAAACCTTGGCAAGAACACCCTGACACCTAACACGGAAGCCGTAAACGATTATGTTACAGTTTTCAATGGTTTATTCGATTACGTAGATTATTTTGTGGTAAATGTGAGTTGCCCGAATATCACCGATCTGCGCGAACTCCAGGATCAGGAGGCACTGATCAATATCCTGGAAAAAATACAACACCTCAACCGGGCCAAAACCAACCCTAAACCTGTGCTGCTCAAGGTAAGCCCCGATTTAAACGACGCCCAACTGGATGAGGTCATCGATTTGGCAAAAAATAAGTTGATTGATGGTGTGGTAGCTGTAAACACCACCATCACCCGCAGTGGGTTAACCTCTTCTGAATCAACCATAAAATCCATTGGAAATGGCGGATTGAGCGGTCGTCCGCTTAAAAACCGGTCTACCGAAGTGATACGATACCTTTCCGAAAAATCGGGAAAAGCCTTCCCCATCATCGGGGTGGGAGGTATTGAAACTCCTGAAGAGGCCATCGAAAAGTTGGAAGCTGGCGCTGACCTGATACAGGTTTATACCGGATTTATTTATGAAGGTCCCTTCATCGCGAAAAAAATTAACCGGGCAATCATCCGGCATCAAAACAAGAACATTTGATAACAAAATCTAAAGATGAACTTTAAAGAACTAGGCCTGAACGATCAGATGCTTGAAACCATCTCGTTTATGGGTTACGAAAAGGCAACCCCCATACAGGAAATGGCCATTCCTGAAATACTAAACGGAAAGGACCTGATAGCCTGCGCCCAAACAGGAACAGGAAAAACCGCCGCATTTGTCCTGCCCATTATCAATGAGTTGATGGGTCGGCCCCACGCGGGAACCAGCACGCTGATCATCGTCCCCACGCGTGAACTGGCCATTCAAATTGAACAACAAATACAGGGTTTCTCCTATTTTTCCGAAATCCAGTCGATTTCGGTTTATGGAGGAGGCGATGGATCGGATTGGGATACCCAGAAAAAAGCGCTTACCAGCGGCGCCGATATCATTGTTGCCACTCCGGGCAAACTCATCTCACACCTGAACATGGGGTACGTGAAATTCGACCGGATAAAATACCTGATCCTGGATGAAGCCGACCGCATGTTGGACATTGGTTTTCATGATGACATCCTGAAGATCATTACCTACCTTCCAAAAAACAGACAAACCCTGATGTTTAGTGCCACCATGCCGGATAAAATACGTCAGTTGTCGAAAAAGATTTTAGTGAACCCCATCGCGTTAAGTCTGGAGATATCAAAACCGGCAGAAGGGGTACTTCAGGCAGCTTATCTAACCTACGATGCACAAAAATCGCCGCTAATAAAAAGCCTGATCGACAACAAGCCCAATGTAAAAAGTGTACTGATATTCAGCTCCACAAAGCTAAAGGTCAATGAAATTGTCAGGGCTTTGAGAAGTAAACAATTTTTGGTGGAGGGCATTTCATCGAACCTGGAACAAAGCGAGCGTGAAGAAGTACTGCTGCGTTTTCGATCGAAAGAAACACGCGTTTTGGTGGCCACCGACGTGATGAGCCGTGGTATTGATATTAAAGGCATCGACTTGGTAATCAATTTCGATGTCCCCAATGATGCCGAAGACTACGTGCACCGTGTTGGACGTACGGCCCGTGCCGATGAAACCGGCGTCGCACTAACACTTGTCAATGAAAATGACATGTATAAGTTTAAACGCATTGAAGATTTTATTGGCAGTGAAGTCATGAAAATTCCAATGCCCCCTCAATTGGGAAGTGGTCCTGCGTGGAACCCGAAACCCAATCCAAGAGATGGGGGATTCAGGGGCAATCGAAAATCATCGGGTAAAGGAAACGGGAGAAAACCCAGATAGGAATAAATTAATAGATATTCACCTCGGGCTCCAGTGTTACACCAAATTTTTCAAGTACACTGACCGTGATTTTTTTCGCGAGTTCGAGTATTTGTTGGCCCGTTGCACTTCCATAATTCACCAGTACCAGGGCTTGTTTTTCATGAACCCCCACCTCGCCCATGCGATAGCCCTTCCATCCACATTGCTCAATCAGCCAGCCGGCAGCCAGTTTTACCTGTCCTCCAACCTGAGGGTAAACAGGAACCTGCGGAAATCCTTCTCTTATCTTATCCGCCAGGGACGTATCAACTACCGGGTTTTTGAAAAAGCTGCCCACATTGGGAATTTCATCAGGGTCAGGAAGTTTGGATCGGCGGATGCGGGCCACTTCAGCACTTACCTCCCGAATAGTAACAGATATTCTTCCCTCAAAAGCCTGCTTTAGCGGACCATAGGTCAGATTAAGCCGGGGAAATTTGCTTAACCGAAATACAACGGCAGTAATGAAATACCTGCCTGCTGCTGTGGTTTTAAAAATACTGGATCGATAACCAAACTGGCACTGATCAGCCGAAAACACGACTTGCTTTCCGGTGGTAAAATCGAAGGCCTCTACACTCACAATCACATCTTTTACCTCAACCCCGTAAGCACCAATATTCTGGATGGGAGCCGCTCCAACTTTCCCGGGGATCAGGGTTAAATTCTCCAATCCTCCCCAACCTTGTCCAATGGTATATTCAACCAGGTTAGCCCATGATTCTCCTCCATTAACCTTTATAATTACCTGATCGCTCGCCTCTGACACAACTGATATTCCAAAAATCTCATTGTGCATAATCAATCCGTCAAAATCGCCCGAAAACAGCACATTGCTTCCTGCGCTCAGAATCAGCTTTTTTCTTTCCGGGAATCCTTTTTGGGAAGATAAATGTCGTAGATCTTCAATGGATGAAATTTCCACAAACTCATTTGCCTTCACATTCATTTTCAATGTGTTGTAAGGCAATAGCGAAACACCGTTTTTTATGTCTAACATGGTTCAAAGATACTGATTTTTAGGGGCAATATATTTGTTAAAAAAGTGTTATCAGATTAAAGGTGTCATCCAACAACAACTTACTTAAGACATTGGGGAAAAAAGTACTTGTTTCTGTAATTAATGACCTGACCTCGGATCAACGGGTGAAGAAGGTATGCGGAACAATTTCCCAACTCGGCTTTGAAATTACGCTGATAGGCAGACGTTTAAAAAACAGCCCTGACATGGATGCACGGCCATACGCGGTAAACCGGATGCACCTGCTTTTCGAAAAGGGCCCGCTTTTTTATGCTGAATATAATATCCGGCTTTTTGGCTTTTTGCTTTTTAACAAAGTAGATTTGCTTGTATCGAACGACCTGGACACCCTATTGCCCAACTACCTCATAAGTAAAATAAAGCATGTACCGTTGATATACGACAGTCATGAATATTTTACCGAAGTCCCGGAACTGGTCAACCGACCGGTTGTTCAAAAAATTTGGAAAGGCATTGAACATTTCATCTTCCCCAGGCTTACCGATGTGTTCACGGTAAACGACTCCATTGCCGACCTTTTTTACGATGAATACGGAATCAGACCTGTGGTTGTTCGAAATATCCCGCCAAAGGCCGGTGACAGCATCATCAAAACGAGAAAAGAGTTGGGCTTACCCGAAAACAAAAAAATATTGATTATGCAAGGCGCGGGAATTAACGTACACCGCGGCGCTGAAGAAATGGTGGAGACCATGCAATATATTGAAAATACTGTTTTGCTGATCATTGGTGGAGGTGATGTGGTGGGATGGTTGAAAAAAAGGGTGTTGGAATTGAATATTTCTGACAAGGTGATTTTCAAACCGCGTATGCCCTATCCTGAACTGATGCACTACACGGCCAATGCAGATGCGGGGCTGACTTTGGACAAAGGTACCAACCTCAATTACCGGTTTAGTTTGCCAAATAAATTGTTCGATTATATCCAGGCGGGCATACCGGTAATCGCGTCTCCACTGCCTGAAATTCAAAAAATAATCGACACCTATCAGGTAGGATGTTATATCCCGGATCACGAACCGGAAAATATGGCAAAGAAAATAAATGAAGTCATTGCAGATCAGGAACAAATGAAGATATGGAAAAAAAATTGTAGTTTTGCCTCCCTTGAATTGAACTGGGAGAAAGAAGAAAAAAAAGTGATTGACATTTACAGCCATTATGTCTGACCTTCATTTACATATTGTATCATTCGACATTCCATATCCTGCCAATTATGGCGGAGTGATCGATGTGTTTTACAAAGCCAAATTTCTGGCTGAAAAGGGTGTGAAAGTACATTTACATTGCTTTGAATACGGAAGAAAACACCCCAAAACACTTGAGAAGTTGTTTTTTAAGGTACACTTTTACGAACGCGACATCTCGAAGAAACAGGTTTTCAAGAGCATTCCGTACGTGGTGAGTTCACGTATTTCAGAAAAAATGGTGGATGTTTTGATGATGGATGACTACCCCATCCTCATGGAAGGGCTGCACACCAGCGCGCTGCTAAATAACGAGCGGCTGGCCGGAAGGAAACTCCTTGTGCGCGCCCACAACATCGAACATGAATATTACGAACACCTGGCCAAAGCTGAGCCTGATCTCTTTAAAAGATACTACTATTCAAATGAGGCTTCTAAGCTAAAGAGGTACGAAAAAGTGTTACACAAAGCCGACTATATTCTCGCCATTTCGGAAAACGATAAAAACTATTTTGCCAAACATTACGATCATGTTGAGTTGATTCCGGCTTTTCACCCATTTAAGGAAATCCATTCTCAAACCGGGCGAGGGAAATATGTGCTGTATCATGGAAATTTAAGCGTGGCTGAAAACATCAATGCAGTAAATTTCCTGCTCGAAAATGTCTTTAATCATTCCGACATTCCATTTATCGTTGCCGGGCTAAATCCTGCAAAACAGATTAAATCGTTGACAAATAAGATGGAAAACGTGCAATTAATAGCCAATCCGGATGATCAACACCTACAGGATTTAATTGAAAATGCACACATCAACATTTCAATTACAGCCCAAAAAACCGGTCTCAAACTAAAACTGCTGAACAACCTGTATAATGGCCGGTTTTGTCTCGTTAATGATAAGATGCTCAGCGGTAGCCAACTGGATGAATTGTGCGTGATAGCCAACAATGAAGTGACCCTTAAAAGGAAAATTAAAAACTTGATTAAGAAAGAATTTACTGTGGATTCGATCCGGATGCGTGAACAGATTTTAGGCAAGATGTATAACAACGGACAGAACGTAGATCACTTAATCAAACTGTTGACCTGATTTTAACAAGGTACCTTCTTCACATCTCAGCACTTTTCCGGGGAATTTATTGATCAGGTTATAATTGTGTGTGGCCATGATCACAGCACTTCCTTTTTCGCTTATATTAAATAAGATTCTCATAATACCGTTGGAGGTATCAGGATCGAGGTTTCCTGTGGGTTCGTCTGCCAGCAGAACTTTCGGCTGATTTAGCAATGCCCTGGCAATGGCAATCCGTTGTTGCTCGCCTCCCGATAGCTGATGTGGCATGGCATTGAGTTTGTCCACCAGATTTACCTCATCGAGCACCTGCAAAATACGGTCTTCTATTTTAACCACGTCAGTCCATCCGGTGGCTTTGAGCACAAACTGGAGGTTTTTGCGCACATTTCGGTCGTCGAGCAGTTGGAAGTCCTGAAAAACGATACCCAGTTTGCGTCGTAGAAAAGGAACCTCTTTTCTCTTCATCACCTTCAAATTATATCCGCATACAGTAGCTTCGCCCTGCTCAAGAGCCAAATCGGCATAAAGCAACTGCAACAAACTCGATTTTCCACTCCCGGTTTTACCTATCAGGTATAAAAACTCACCGGCATACACCTCAAGGTCGACGTGGGTAAGTACGAGTTTATTTTTCTGAAGTACAGAAATGTCGGACAATAAAATCAGGCGTTCAGTTTGCATGGTTTAATTACTGGTTGCAAAGCCAAAGATACTGAAAAATCATTGAAAGATTATTCCTATTTTCAAACGGGACACAATAGGACACCCGAGCCTACACCAGCCCGGTAAATCCCATAAACGACAGGGCTAAAATCCCAGCTACAATCAAGGCTATGGGCACACCCTTCATCCCTTTTGGCACTTCCATCAAATCGAGGTGTTCGCGGATGCCGGCAAAAATCACCAGCGCCAAAGTAAAACCAATGGCATTTGACATGGCATAAATTACGCCTTCCAAAAGATCGAAATCTTTTTGAATGGTCAGGATGGCAACTCCTAAAACAGCACAGTTGGTGGTAATAAGTGGAAGGAACACCCCCAAAGCCGAATACAGGGAAGGGCTTACTTTTTTCAGGATAATCTCAACCATCTGCACCAGGGAGGCAATCACCAAGATAAATACGATGGTCTGCATAAAGGCCAGTCCGAACGGATTGAGAACATAATACTGAATAATCCAGGTGACCAGTGTTGCCAGTGTGAGCACAAAAATAACAGCGCCACCCATCCCGATAGAAGTGTCAAGTTTACCTGAAACCCCTAGAAAAGGGCAAACACCAAGAAACTGCGTCAGCACAATGTTGCTGACGAAAATTGATCCTACAATGATGACGAAATATTCCATATCCAAAGTATTAATGGGCTTTGTTCAACTTGTTGATGATGGCAATAAGATAACCCAACACGATAAATGCACCCGGAGCAAGAATAAAAACCAGCATCAGGTCACCTTTCACTAAATCGATTCCAAAAATAGCGCTACTGCCCAGCAATTCGCGTACGCCTCCGAGCAGTGTCAGGGCAAATGCAAAACCTAATCCCATGCCCAGTCCGTCGAGCAGGGAAGATACCGGAGTGTTTTTTGAAGCAAATGCTTCGGCACGTCCGAGCACAATGCAGTTAACCACGATAAGCGGAATAAACAAGCCCAGAGATTCGAATAATTCAGGCAGATAAGCCTGCATCACCAACTCTACGATGGTGACAAAAGAAGCTATGATGACGATGAAGGAGGGTATCCGGACCTTGTCGGGAATAAAATTACGCACCAATGAAACCACCAGGTTCGACATCACCAATACAAATGTAGTAGCCAGTCCCATGCCCAGACCGTTAATGGCTGAAGTGGTTACTCCCAGCGTAGGACACATCCCAAGCAGGAGAACGAAAACTGGGTTTTCTTTGATAAACCCTTTTGTAAAGTTAGTTAATTGGCTCATTATTTTGCACCTCCTTCTTTTTCAAAAACATCGTAAGCCCGTTGTACGGCGTCGCAAAAAGCACGAGAACTGATGGTGGCAGCCGTGATCGCATCCACATCGCCTCCGTCTTTTTTCACTTTCAACTTAAAATTTTCTGGGTTTTTACCAATAAACTGAAGTGAAAAGTCTGATTTTCTTTGATCCATTTTATCACCCAGTCCGGGGGTTTCTTTATGCAGTAGCACAGCGGTGTTCTCAATAGTTCCATCATCCAGGAATCCAACCATCAACTCAATTTTTCCGCTAAAGCCTTTCATGGTATAGGTTTTAATGGCGGTTCCTACCACCTGATCATCTTTTGAGGCCACGTATAAAAACAACGAATCACCTCCTTCTGCCACAGGCACCACTTTAGTACTCAGGTGATCAAAATCAGGAACAACCGCTTTGATGGCCGATTCAAGTTTAGCCTTCCTGGCTAGTGCGATAGGCTCTTTGGTGATGGTATAAACGCCACCCAATGCAAAGGCTGCAACCGCTGAGACGATAAACAGCGTAACCACCATATTTACAAAGTTTGATTCTCTTTTTGAAGCCATGTTTTAACTATTTTACAGTGATTTAGCTTTGATGGGCACACCGGGTTTAGCACCGAACCGTTTAGGCTTAAAACCTTTGTTAATCAGCGGCACAACCGCGTTCATGATGAGAATGGCGAAAGAAACGCCTTCGGGGTATGCCCCCCACAGCCTGATCAAAATGGTGAGTAGTCCCACTCCAAATCCAAAAATGATTTGTCCCGATTTTGTCATTGGCGATGTAACCATGTCTGTTGCCATAAAAATGGCTCCCAACATCAACCCTCCTGTGAGCAAATGAAATACAGGGTCGGCATAATGTTCTGGATTTGAGCCCCACATCAAACCCGAGAAAACTCCAACGGTCACCAGAATAGAAACCGGGATGTGCCAGGTGATGATTTTTTTCCACAACATATAAATCCCACCCAGGAGGATGGCAATGACAGAAACCTCACCCAACGAACCGCCTATGTTACCAACCATATCCCGGGTGTAGGAAGGTAATTCAGAAGCCAGCTGCGACATGGTCTGTCCATTTCCCAAACCTTCTTTAACGATGCCCAGGGGTGTAGGCCCGGTAATTACATCGGCCAGACCATCGGTAATAGGGGCAGGTTTTGGCCAGGAAGTCATCTGCACAGGAAAACTCACCAGTAAAAAAACCCTGGCTACCAATGCCGGATTGAAAATATTCTTTCCAAGTCCGCCAAACGACATTTTGGCCATGCCTATTGCGACCAGAGCACCAACCACAACCATCCAGCCCGGCAAGTTGGAAGGGACATTCATTGCCAATAAAATCCCGGTAACGAGCGCACTTCCATCCATGATGGTGACAGTGCCTTTTATGAAATACTTTTGAATCACCCATTCGAAGAATAAACTGGCGATAACGGCCAGCAAAAGAACCCGAATGGCATCCACTCCAAAGTAATAAACTCCAACCAACATGGCGGGAACGAGGGCAATGACCACGCCAACCATTATTTTTTTGGTGGATTCATCTCCATGAATGTGAGGAGAACCAGATATGGTTAATTTATTCATTGTCCTTACTTTTTAATTCTTGTCCTGATTGCCCGGCCGACTTTTATTTTCCCTAACCTGAGATAATCCAATAATGGAATGCCTGAGGGGCAGGTATATTGGCAGGAGCCACATTCAATACAGTCCATGATCATTTCTTTTTCGGCCACCTGCAGTTTTCCCAGTTTGGCAGCTTTTGTAAGCAAATAGGGTTCCAGGCCCATTGGGCAAGCATAGGTGCACCTGGAGCAACGAATACAAGGGTTTTCCACCAGCCGTTGCGACTCAGTCTTTTCCATGAGCAGGATGCCGGAGGTACCTTTAACGATCGGAGTATCAAGTTCAGTGATGGCTTTGCCCATCATGGGTCCACCGCTAATTACCTTCCCTGTACTCTCGGGAATACCCGCTGCCGCATCAATCAAATCCTGAGTGGACGTACCAATACGAACCAGGAAGTTAGAGGGTTTTTTAACCGCTTTCCCGGTAACGGTCACCACGCGCTCGAAAAGGGGTTTGTTTTTTTGAACCGCCTCATAAACGGCAAATGCCGTACTTACATTTTGCACCACACATCCAACCTCAATGGGGAGTTTGCCTGAGGGTACTTCCCGGTTGAGCGCTGCTTTGATCAACTGTTTTTCGCCACCTTGCGGATACCGGACCTTTAAAGCGATCACGCGTATGCGCTCATCTGTTTTGGCTAATTCAGTGAGGTGATTGATGGCATCCGTTTTATTGTTTTCGATTCCTATAATCGCCTTCTCCACAAGCAGGGCTTTCATCAGGATTTGAATCCCCACGATGATTTCACGACCTTTTTCGAGCATCATGCGGTGATCTGAGGTCAGGTAAGGTTCGCACTCAACACCATTGATGATCAGGTATTCGGCCTTTTTGCCCTGGGGTGGTGTCAGCTTCACGGATGTAGGGAAAGTAGCTCCTCCAAGGCCAACAATTCCTAAGGCTTTCACTCGGGCCACGATTTCTTCTGATGAGAGGGAAATATGGGATTCGAGAGTATCCGTCCGGTCAATGCTTTCGTCCCATTCGTCTCCTTCGACATGGATAAACACACATGGGCGCTTGTAACCTGTAACATCAATAAATTGATCTATTTTTAATACCGTTCCTGAAACCGGCGAATGGATATTGGCCGAAATAAAGCCACTTGCTTCCGCGATAAGCTGACCTGTTTTCACCTGATCACCCTTTTTAACAATAGGTTTGGAGGGCGCTCCCAGGTTTTGTCCCAATGGAATGATGACCTGTTTTGGAACTGGCACTGCCTCAATAGCTGCATTTGCCGACAGCTTATTTTCAGCCGGATGCACGCCTCCCAAGACAAATGATTTAAATATTCCCATGCTGTCAGATTTATTCTTTGGTTTCAATCATTTCTTCTTTTTTATTTTCCGGTTCGGTTTTGGATGAATCAGAAACAAGCTGCTTATCTGCTAACGGCTTACCTGAAACTGATTTTTCCGGGGTCAAGGTCTCTGCTTTTGGTTTGCGTGGCTTAAAATTAACTTCATGGATGGCATTTGTCGGGCAAACCTCAACACACTTGCGACATAGAGTACATTTGTTGAAATCGATATAAGCCAGAAAACTGGTGATGGTGATGGCATCAAAGGCACAGGCTTTTTGACAAAGGCTACAGCCAATACAAGCCACTTCGCAATTTTTTTTGGCGGGAGCACCTTTTTCCATGTTGACGCATGAAACAAAAATGCGTTTGTCTTTAGGTCCCCGTTTTCGTAATTCGATGATGCCGCGCGGACAGGCCAAAACACAGGCATTACAGGCAGTACATCTGTCGTTTACCTCGGGCAAACCGGTTTCGGGATTCATGTGAATGGCTTCAAATTCACAGGCATCGACACAATCGGCCAAGCTCAGGCATCCAAACTGACAACCACCCTCGCCTCCATAAAGAGCATGAGCGAATGTACACGAAATGGCTCCTTCATATTTCACCTTGGCTGGAGAATGGATCGTTGACCCATTGCAACGTATCACAGCAATCATAGGTTCTTTGGCTTCCACCTCAAGTCCCAGAATTTTTCCAACTACTTGCATCACTTCGTTACCTCCCACCGGACAATTGAGCCCATCCAGGCTTTTTCTTTCCCTGGCAGATACTACCGTGGCCTCAGCAAAGGCGCGACATCCCGGAAAACCGCACCCTCCACAATTGGCTGAAGGCAGGGCGGATTCTACTTCGTCAATCTTTGGATCTTCGAATACCTTAAATTTACTGGCAATATAATAGAGAATGACCGCGGCAATTAATCCCAAACCTCCCAGAGCCGAAACGGCAATTAGAATGATGTTGTCCACTACTTTCGGTTTTAATGTTTTTTAAGTCTGACTCACTGACCATTTAGTAATTTACAAAAGTAGTGCTTTTAGATAAGGTGCTTATTAGAGCTGTTTGGCATGAATCGAGATATAATCATCTGGAATTCATATATTTACCGTCACAAAAAAAATGACCATCCACCCTATAAAAACCGAAACATATTGACAGACAGAAGATTTGAAATTTTGCTTAGAAAGACTATAAATTAAAGGCTTACAGCTATTTAGAAAGGATAAAAGAAACTATTTGTGCAGAGTATATTGGAAACGTTTGCTGAGTGAGTTGCGCATCAGATAGAGCAATCCATAATAAGGTACCAGCATGCCTAAAGCCAGCAAACCTGCTAAGCCCTGATCAAGTCCGGCTACTATAAAACCAATCAGCCCTGCCAGCAAGACGACAAACGGGTAAACATATCCCAACAGTACCGCCCAGGTCCCCATCGACTGGCGCATTTCGATGGTTACCTTTTCCCCGGCCTGATAACCGGTGGTATCGGCCATTTCAATCCACACACTTTTTACTTTTGTATCGCTTATTGAGCAAGAACCTTTTATTTGACATGAAGCGCATCCTGCAACAGAAATGATAGAAACCTCAACCCTGTGACTTTCTACCACCTTAATAAAACCGGGATGTGTTACTGTATTTTCGTTCAAAACCGGATGATTTGAAATTATCCGGCAAAACTAGCAAACAATACGATGTCAAAAAAAAATAAGGTAGAAAGTCATTCAGCGATCCCAAAACGATCACGGTGTTGACAACGAAACCGGTAAGATCTTACCATTAAAAACGTGGTGACCATTGGTCGCAAAATCCGCGATGAATCGAGCCATCTCTTCTGGTATTAATGGAGCCTGGTAACCAGGAAAAGCTTTGCCCAGCATCTCCGTTTGAACGGCGCCGAGAGCCAGGGCATTTACATAGATTTTTTTTTCAGAAAACTCCACTGCCAGGCTTTCGGTTAAAACAGCCAACGCTCCTTTCGCTGCGCTATACAACGCCAACCCGGGGAATTTGGTACTTCCCTGAACGCCTCCCATACTACAGATATTAACGATGTGGGCAGGATGTGCAAAATGCTCAGTTAAATCACGAATCAGCCTGAATGGTGCTTTAACATTTACCTCGAAAAGCTGATCAAAGTCCTCATCGGTGAGCATTTCCAAGGGTTTGTTAATCAATAAACCGGCATTATTAATTAGTATGTCGATCCGGGGCATTATTTTCAGGATGCCTGGGACAAGGTTTTTGGAGAAATCGGGTTGGGTTAAATCAAATGGAAAGGGATAAAAACGTCCCGCGCCTTTATTTAACTTTGTTTGATCCGCCAGTTCGGTCAATTTTTCACCCGATCGCGCTATGCCTATCACCTGGTGACCATTTCCCGATGAAAGAATTTTCACGAGTTCAAAACCAATTCCGTTACTTGCACCTGTAATTACAATATTCATAGCTTCAATTTTTACTCATCGTCCATCTGTTCAGCCAGCTTACGGGTGTCAGTCACCGAAAGTGTCAGCGTGCCATCTTCATCCACCGTAATAGCCATGGTATATTCAGGCAATTCAGCCGATCCCATTTCAAAATTCATATAAGCCATTCCTTTCAAAGTTTCGATTCCGTATTCCACCGCCAGTTGTTGGGCGTCCTGAAAGTCTTTACTCATGGGGATTCCCGCCTTTGCAGCGATATCACTTGCCTGACTCATGGCCTGAGCATAACTTCCGCGATAAACCATCACCACAGAGTTAAACCCCTCGTTTACATTCTTCTCAGAAGTAGATTGCGAATAATCTTCATCCAAAAGCATTCCTTGCGGCTCGGTAAGTCCCAGTTGGCCAGCCCACAAAGGAAGTCTTTTTGTCGGGCTCAGGTTTGAGTTCCTTGCGATCCTGCGTCCATATCGATTCTTTATTCTATCATTCATCATTTCCGCTTCCTCATTTTCCACCAGGCCATTCTTGCGGCTCTCCTCCACTTTATCAAGTTCATTTTGCATTTCGTCAATCAACACCATGGCACTATCTACCTTGTTTAAGGAGCTGTTCAACGATTGTAATTGCTGGTTAAAAGTCTTATCTCCTGCATCTTCACTAAAATCGCATGAGGACATAAAGAGGATGGAAACGCAAAGCGTGCCAAAAAAAAGTCGATTCGATTTCATAAACGTTGGCATTTTGAAAACAAGCATCCAAAAGTAGTAAAATCCCTTAGTGAAAGAGTCGTTATGATCTATCAAATCAATTTTTGTTACCTTTGAGATTCTAATACCACGACTGTGAAAACCGTTTCGATAAAACTTATTTTATACACCTGTCTGATCCTGATATCAGTAACACTTGCAGGGCAGCAAACGAATGTATCGGACAAATTGACCAAAGCCTTGCAACGTTCCGATAGTGAGGAGATGTCGGGGTTGTTTGCCCCTTATATGATGATTCATATCCAGGACTTTAAGAAGGTGGTCAGTGCGCAACAAGCCAAGGTGCACTTATCAGACTTTTTTAAACAACACCCAAACAGCGGATTAAAGCTCACTAAATCGGGGAGTGAAGACAAACAGGAATATTTTATTTGGAATTACGCTTCTGGTGATGGAACTTGGCGCGTTTATGTACTTTTGAAGCCTGAAAAAGACCAGAAATTAATTCAGCAAATTGACATTGAAAAGACACCCTGAACCATGACAAGTAACGAGAAAAAAACCATCCTGAAAACAATACTATATGCCCTTTCTGAGGACTTGGGTGATGGTGATCACACCTCCCTGGCAACCATTTCAGGTGAAGCACAGGGCGAAGCCTATATGTTAGCAAAGGAGACCGGGATTCTGTCTGGTGTAGAAGTTGCCCTGATGGTTTTCAAGGCCGTTGATCCCGATCTGAAGGTTGAATTGCTATTGCCGGAAGCATCCACGTTAAAAAAAGGAGATCATATACTTAAAGTCTGGGGTAGATCGCGGTCAATTTTATCGGCGGAACGAACCGCTCTTAACTTTATACAGCGTATGAGTGGCATTGCCACCTTCACCCATCAGGTAACAGGGCAACTTAAGGGGTTGAAAACCAAATTGCTCGACACCCGAAAAACCACCCCGTGTAACCGAATGGTGGAAAAAATTGCCGTAAGAACAGGTGGAGGTCAAAATCACCGTTTTGGTCTCTACGACATGATCATGATAAAAGATAACCATATTGATTTTGCAGGGGGTATCGAAAACGCGGTAACAAGAACCCGGGAATACATGCGGCAAAAAGGGAAAAACCTAAAAATAGAAGTTGAAGTGCGCAACTTAAAGGAGTTGGATCTCGTCTTAGGTCTAACTGGAATCGACCGCGTGATGCTCGACAACTTTACCACTTCTGAATTAAAAAAGGCCGTTCATCTTGTGAACGGGAAGATGGAAACTGAAGCTTCCGGTGGAATTAACATTGAAAGCATTCGTGGTTATGCCGAGACAGGAGTAGATTTTATTTCGATGGGCGCACTCACCCATCAGATTAAAAGTCTGGATATTAGCTTAAAGGCTGTTCATCACTCATCACCCGCCAATTGAAGGATATCATGTCACGGATACTAGACCATTTTTCAGGAATAGAACACCTGGTTCGCAGGAAATTGAGTTTTATTGTACTGCCCGGTTTTGATGGGGTTGCCATGTATGACGTGTTGGATTTTTTCTTCAGGGGATTATTTAAAGGGGTGCTCAATTACAGGGCTTCTGCCATCGCGTACAATTTCTTTCTGGCCCTGATCCCATTGGTGCTATTTCTATTTACCCTCATTCCCTATGTAACTTCAAACGACCTTCAGGGAACTTTGCTGGATTTAATGGACAAGATGATCCCTGCCAGCGTATTTAGCATGATAAAACCAACCATCGTCGAAATTGTGAGCCGGCCCCACAGCGGTTTATTGTCGATTGGTTTTTTTATGACCATTTATTTTTCCACCAATGGTATTGATGCCATTATCGACGGTTTTAATCAAAGCTATCACCGCATGGAAACCTGGCCCTGGTGGAGACAAAAACTCAATTCTTTTTTTCTGATGTTGTTAATCTCATTTCTGGTGATGATAGCAATGATATTGCTTACAACAGGAAAATTCACGATCGATATCCTCGATGAATATCAGATTATATCAGGCTCCGGCATAAAAATTATTCTCACAATCGTACAATGGGTGATTATAGCCGGCAGTATTCTTCTCGGGGTTTCAGTATTGTATTATTTTGGCCTCAAAAAAGACAGGACCAGACGATACCGGTTTTTTTCTGCAGGTTCAATACTTGCGACAGCACTTTTTATCCTGGGCGGCTATTCATTAAAAATCTATTTCGAAAACTTTTCCAATTATAACGTGCTTTTTGGATCACTTGGATCGTTGATTATCCTACTGGTTTGGCTTTACTATAATTCGTTTATCATTTTAATTGGTTTTGAACTAAACGCGAGCATCAGGAGATCAAAAAACGTAACTAAAGCGAGAAATAGACGATTGTATGAAATATAGTTTTTCATCGATTGACATCAAGCGTGCAGGCTACTTCCTGGTGATTTTATTATGTGGCGCTTTCATCGAAACAAGCGCCCAGAAGGAGGGCAATATTTGGTATTTCGGAGACCGTGCCGGACTGGATTTCAATAGCGGGCACCCCGTTCCACTTAGCAAAAGCATATTCAGCAATATTTGTTCACTGTTTTAAGTAAAAGATGATGATGAAAATCGGTGTGGTTGTAGACAATGAATATACCAATGATATCAGGGTAACGAACGAATGTACCATTTTAAGCAGCCATGGTTTCCAGGTTAAAGTACTTTGCCTAAACTTCGGTAGTTATGCCACAAACGTAGAAATAAACCACAACCTATCCATACACAGGATTGCTATTAAAAGGAAGTTTAAAAATATACTGTATGCACTAACAAACACATTCGATTTCTATAGTTACTGGTGGTCATGGCATATCAAGAGGTTTATCAAAGAGCATGAAATCGATGCTATTCATGTGCACGACTTGTATATGTCAAAAGCGGCTTTTAATGCGGTGAAAAACACGCATATCAAATTTACTCTCGACTTACATGAAAATTATCCGTACGCGGTTTCCGGTTATAAATGGATGAACAAACCCATTTCAAAGTATTTGGTCAGACCCTGGAAATGGCAGCAAAAGGAAGGAAAATTCCTGTCATTTCCTGAAAAAATCATTGTCCTGAGCGAAAACTTTAAAAATGGCCTGTTAAAAAAATATTCATTTTTAAATAAGGATCGGCTTATTGTATTTCCCAATGTTCCCGACCTGAACCAATTATTACATTTTCCAATTGACAAAAACGTGCTGGCCAACCAGGATGATTATGTGCTATTTTATTTTGGAGCCATTTCAAAAAGAAGGGGAATAGGCCTCCTTTTTGATTCAATAGAAGAATTATCAAAATCCATTCACAACCTAACATTGTTATTGATAGGACCTGTTGATAAAGCCGAGTTGAATTGGTTCAGCCAAAAGTTATCAGAGCCATTGATAAACAAATACACCATTCATTACCCATGGAAAGATATTTCGCTTCTACCCTCCTATATCTATGCCAGTTCAATATGCTTGTCCCCAATCGAAAAAAATCCGCAACATGAATCAGGTCTCGCCAACAAGGTTTTTCAATACATGCTTTTTGAAAAGCCCATCGTGGTTTCTGACTGTGTTCCTCAGGCATATATTGTAAACACCTACAAGTGTGGTTTATCATTTCGATGGAATTCGGTGGAGGATTTTACTGAAAAGATCCTGCAAATTTATCACCATCCTGACTTAGCAAATGAAATGGGTAAGAATGGCAAATCAGCTGTAGTTGAACATTTTAACAGTAACTTTTTTCAGGATAACCTGTTAAATATATACAAATAACCCACTACAATTTTTCAGATTTTTCTCCTTACCTGATTAACGTTACTGTTCCCTGGGTCCTGGTGTTGCCATCGCCGTTGTCGCTGCCGCGCCAGTAACTCTGGTCGGAGAAACGGGCCGTGATGCGCCAGATGTAGGTGCCCGTAGGCATGTCCTGGCCATCGAAGGTGCCGTCCCAGCCCTGTGCGGGTTGCCCGTTCTCAAGGAGTTCGGAGGCAAAAACCAGATTCCCCCAGGAAGAAAAGACCTCCAGCTTGTATTCACTCAGGTTGATGCCCACAGGCTTGAATGTCCTAAAGGCAGCATCACTCACCGAGGGGCTAAACGCGTTGGGTACATACAACCCTGTAAAGATCAGCGTGTAGGGATAGTCGAGCGTGTCGGGGCAACCAAATTCGTTGTAGGCCACCAGCCTTAAGATGTACACCGGGTCGCTGTCCATGAGGTACTGGTGCACCGGGCTTTCTTCGGTAGAGGTAAACATGTCGTCAAAGTCCCAGAAATAGCTCGTGGCTCCCAGGCTCAGGTTGTCGAGCTTCACCTGGCCCTGCTTGCCTTCCCAGTCGTCTGTTAACGTGAACAGTGCCGTGGGAACAGGCCAGATCTCTATCTGTTGGGTGAGGCTGTCCCGGCAGGTGTTTGCATCAATGACCAGCAAGTTCACCTGGTACAGGCCCAGTGTGTCGTAGATATGGCCGGGGTCCTCTAGCGTGCTGGTGTTCTGCAGGGAGATCGTGTCGCCAAAGTTCCAAAAATAGCTGGTGATCGAAGCACTGTCCGAGATACTCTCGTCGAAGAAGTTCGTGTAATAGCCCTGACAGGTCTCTTCCCAGGTGAAGTCGGCCACGGGTGGCTTGTAGATGGTCACCTCCCTGGTAGTGGTATCTGTGCAGCCCGCTTCATTGATCACGATCAGCTCCGTGGTGTAGGTGTCATAAGCCACATACAGGTACGCGGGATCT
>MEOL01000022.1 GCA_001769215.1 Bacteroidetes bacterium GWF2_41_31 | reverse complement strand
GGGTTTTCGTTATGATACACCCGAATACCCAACATGTTGGTGAGGGTCAATTGCTGCATGCTGCTATTGTCCAGCATTTTCACCATGAGGTTGTCGGATACCGGATTTGGGTAGACCAATAAACCAGATTCCTTTTCTGAAACACCCAGGCATACATCTACAAAAAGGAACAGGGAAGATTGGTTTGTACAACCAAATGAATTGGAATAGGTGTAGGTAATCTCGTGAGAACCTGCGCCGGCCAAAGCTGGATCAAAAGTGTTGCCAACAACACCATCCCCGGTGTATGTTCCTCCGGTAGGAGTTGCACCGGTAAGTGTAACCGGGCTCCAATCTTCGATACACAAGGTATCGGGTTCAAACCCGGGCCAGCTAACCTCAGGCAGCGGGTTCACAACTGCGGTGATGGCATTTGAAGTTACCGGGTTTTGGGTGGTACAGGTTTCGCCGGAAGTGAAGACCAGGTTGATTTCATCACCATTTTCGGCAATATATGTAAATTCAGGCATGTTTTCCCCAGCCGGGGCACCATTCACCATCCATTGGTATTGAGGGTCGTTCCCACCACCCGTAGTAGCTGAAGTGAAGTTGAATTCTGATCCTTCGCAGAGGTTGTTCTGGGTAATAGCGATAGTAGCCGTTACGTCAATGTATGGAGAAACCTGCATTTGGATTAGGTTTGATACCGCAGGGTTGCCGGTTGTACATTCGAGTGAAGAAGTCAAGATAACAAATACCTGATCGCCATCAGACGGAGAATAGGAATAGGTTTCCCCATTTCCGGTAAAAGTTCCGTTGACATACCACTGATAAACCGGAGCATCGCCTCCAGCTACAGGAATAGCAAGAAAATTTACAATAGTACTCTCACACACATCATTTTGATCGGCGGTGATGCTCACGCTCACCGGATTTAAGTCGCTTACCACCATTGTTATAGTATCGGAAGTTGCGGGATTGTCAGTTATGCAATTCAGGTCGGAAGTCATTACAACGTACACCTGATCGTCATTATCCGGGATGTAGGAATAGGTTGCCTGGTCTGTACCAACAGAATCCCCATTTACATACCATTGATAGAAAGGGTTACCCCCGTTTATCGGGGTGGCTGTATAATTAACTTCGAAACCGGGACAACTTGGGTTGTTATCGGCCATGATTGAAACTTCTACAGGAACAGGCGATAAAGGGTTGACTACCAAATATTGATAGGGGCCTGAACCAAAGAAGTTAGTTGGTGTAACTATTACTGTTCCCGGAATGCTGCCAACGTTTACCGTGACAGAATTGGTAGATTGGCCTGAAATGATAGTCCAGTCTATTGGAAATTCCCATGTATACGTCTCTCCTGGTACATTGGGAACACTGTAAATTTCTGTTGAACCGATGCAGGGAGCCGTATTTCCTGTAATTGGATCAGGTTGGGAGGGCACTATAAATTGTGCAACATCAGTTTTGTATAAGGACCTGGATGATGCGGATGCAAAAAGTTTTCCTTCGCTTACTGAAAGACTCCAACTACCTCTACCTTGAGCATAGGTGTCAATTGGCAAGTCTGAAGTAATGTTTACCCAGGAACCATCGGCATTGTTCCTTGCATAGATATCAGTGATGGTGCGCGCAAATAATATATTACCATTTCTTGTCATATTAACTACGATATTGTCGCTGAGTCCGGCTGATGTCCAGGATGCACCATCATCAATTGATTTATATATACCATATGTTCCATTATTTGAAGAATAAAACAATGTATCTCCAAGAACACCGAATGTGCGCATTGGAGTTGGCAAACCACCTACCTGGACGAACGGGGCCGTTCCTCCTACGGATTTGAAGATTTGTTGATAACCATTGTTTGCCACATATACATCTTGTCCTTTTACACACATTGCAAATGCACTAAAGGTAGTGTCTTGTGTCCAGGTTTCCCCATAGTCATCTGAATAGTATAAGTCAAAGGTCCGAACAGCGTAAATCCGGTTACCTGAGGTCACCATGTGACCGAAATAACCCGGATAGCCTGACAACTCCTGCCAATTCTCTCCATAGTCGGTTGTTTTATAAATTTTGTAATCCATTGCACATAACAACACACTGTCAATGGATACAAATGATGTGTAGGTAGACCCTAACGTGCTCATAGGTCCATTAGGCTGCCAGGTCACTCCATTATCCGCTGAACGAAAAACCTTCCCTTCCCTGCTGCTGGTGAAAAGGTAGGTGCCGTGATTAACGAAGTCAGAAAATTCGAAATCATTCCTGCTACCCGTCGAATATCCGGCAAGCCCAATATTGGCGTCAGTCCAATTATCGCCTTCATCTGTAGTTTTATAAACGCCAATAAGACTACCGGAAAATAGCCTGTCTCCCGATTTTAAAAAGCATGCTACCGCGTTATCGTTCATCCCGTTATCGTTTGACACCCAGTTGGCTCCACCATCGATTGATTTGTACACTCCAGAGGTACTTGTTCCTGCATACAGATTAGTGCTATCAGCATATAAAGAGCGCATGGTCAATTCTGGCAATCCATTATTAACAGCAACCCAGGATGCACCTTTATCAGTCGATTTAAAAACTCCATTATAGTAATTGGCTGCATAGAGGGTGTTACCGATTTTTACCAAGCCGGATATCCTTGTAGCTCCAATTCCGGTAGTTGCAACTGCCCAATTTGTCCCATTATTGATTGAACGGTAAACCCCGGCAGCGGTACCGATGAAAAGCGTGTCACCAAATGATTCCATGTTATACACATTTCTCGCGCTTACTGTTGTCAATCCGGTATTGGCCAATGTCCAGGTCACGCCGGAATCAGTAGATTTACGCACCCCTCCATAGGAACAACAAAATACGTCAGTTCCTTTCGAATAAAAACTCCTGCCATAAGCAATAGAGCTCAGATTGTTATATACCCTGGTCCAGGTTATGCCATCGTCAGTAGAGCGAAAAATCCCGGGAAGCGCATATGAACTTGAGGCATAAAACATGATATCCCCGGATGATCCAACGGCACTGGCATAAGTATTTGGCAATCTATCGGTAATATATTGCCAGGATTCACCATTGTCTGAAGACAACCAGGCATCCCCCGAAACATTTTGAACGAAGGACGCTGCCATTAAATAATTAGTTGTAGCAGCCAGCGAAACAATATTAGCCCCGTTAGGCCCTGTGGGTTCCCAGGTCTGGCTCCAGCCGAACTCAAATAGAGCCATAAACAGTAGAAATAAAGTAAATTGATTTTTCATAGTGATTTGTTTTAATTAATATTTAGATTTGTACATGAATTCCTTTTTTCTTTTAATAAAATTTTGATCAGATTATTTTCCTTTTTCTTGTTTTTGATCATCTTGCCCATCATTCCCGAAGCTAATTAAGTTCATTTCATCTTCAGTTTTAAGGTCATCTTCAGTATCTGGCACTTGATCAATTTTTGCCAGGATTTTTTTTATTACCGTATTCTGTACTTCTATGCGCCGTAAGAATGGGTCATTGCTTATTTGTTTCACATCTGCACTCAAATCTATATTGCTTTTCATCATTTAACACGGTAAAAATTAGGATGCAAATATCGTCCGTAAGTATTCAGTCAACCAAAAAAAACGGCAGGACTTAAACTGTCCTAAGCAATCAGATTTACCGGACTTATATTGGACTAACTTACTTAAGTAATTTGTTTACAGTGTTTAACAATTTTTATTAAAGCCGTGACTTGGGAACAAATGCTGAACTTTGAACTTAAAACCCCTAAATCCCCTAAAGGGGACTTTAGAGAGTCATTGATTTTCAACGAATCCCCTTTAGGGGTCTGGGGTAAATGAGTTGAAAATCAATGAACATGTACTTTTCGGAGTGGACTCAATATTTGCGAATTATATTTGAGTAAGAAATGTGACCAGGTTGCTTTCGGAATTGGTCAGGCCGAATTTTTTACGTAAACGATACCGGGCTTTTTCAATCGCTTCGGTTCGCTGCCCTGTCAGGTCCGAAATTTCCTTGGTCGATAAGTTAAGCCTCAGATAGGCGCACAATTTTAACTCGCTTGGCCACAGATCAGGATAATTCTTTAGAAGTTTATCATCGAATTCACTATTGGTTTCCTTGAACCTTATGGAGAATTCCTGCCAAAGCCTTTCGTCTGTACTCTGTTTGATTTCATTGTTAAGTCTTTTTGCCGCTTCTTTGAAATCAATACCTGAGGGAGAATTTTCAAGTTCAGAAAGTTTCTTACTGAAAACAGAAATCATTTCGCTTTTCTTCAAAAGTGCCAGTAAATTAATGCTTAGCTCCTTACTCTTGAACTTCAAATCAGATTCTGCTTTCTCTTTTTCAAGATTTGCATTTTTAATCTTGATTTTTTGTCTGGAATTTAATAGCATGATAAAAGCTAAGGATGATAGTAAGCCAAGTATCATAAAACCAAGGATAAAGTAATACCTTTGTTGCCTCATCTTTTGCTCTTTAAGCATCTTTTCCTGGTGATATTGAAACTCAAGTTTATAAATTTCTTTTTTATTTTGGAGCACGTAAAGGCTGTCTTTGGTATTGGTCAATAAAATATGGTATTTGAAAGCTGCTAAGGAATCTTTTCCGGCAAGAGAGAGATTGTATAATAAATAACTGGCATTAAAGATGGTTTGGAGTATTCCGTTTTCTTTCCCAATTTTAAGACTATACAATGCAAATTTCTTTCCTTTTGCATAATCACCACTCTGGAAATAAAAATCCCCAAGAGCAGTATAACTATCAGCTATAAAAACCGGATTGTTTAGTTCTTTGAAAATATAAAATGCCCGATTGAAATAAAACAATGCAGAATCGGACTTATTCAGTTTCATATATATTCGGCCCATATTAAGCATAATACCACCTTGCTGTTGAAAGTCCTCTATCTTTAATGCCACTTCAAGCGCCTTGACGTAGTTCTGCATCGCTTTCGTAAAATCGGAAAATCCAACCTGGTAAATTGCAGCAAGATTGTTGTATTGATCTGTAACTAAAGTAAGATTGTTGGTTTCCAAACCAATATTAAGGGCTTTATTCGTATATTCCAATGCCTTCACATAACTATGTTGTTCAAGAAAGTCAGCTCCTATGTTTCCCAACGTTCTCCCAAGTTGTTTTTTCTCATTTAGTTTTTCATACAGTTTCAGGTTTTCGAAGTAAAGTCTTGAACTGTTGTCGAAATCGCCAACCTGGGAATACGCCACGGCCATTATACTTCGACCATCTGCTATTTCCAACTTCATATTGTATCTTGTTGCTTTTTCAATGATCTGTTCACCTATTTCAATTGCTTCTTTAAGCAACGTCATTCTGCTA
>MEOL01000021.1 GCA_001769215.1 Bacteroidetes bacterium GWF2_41_31 | reverse complement strand
TTATTAAACATGTTCAAATATACATAATAATCAGCTAATTACAAAGTAATTGGCTGATTATTTTCCTTAACTAATTGACATTGACCGGCCAGGCAGGTAACTTTAGTTCACTTTTCACTTTAAACTTGAGTCCACTCCGAAAAGTCAAATACCCCTACCTGCCAACCTCAGGCTGGAATCCCCTAAAGGGGACTTTAGATAGTTCATTGATTTTCAACGAATCCCCCTTTAGGGGTCAGGGGTAAATGAGTTGAAAATCAATGAACACATACTTTTCGGAGTGAGCTTAAACTTTAATATTCAACCTTCCCCCACTTTCCCATTAAAAATCACCGTCTGTCTCCTGATGGATTCTTCATGCATCAGGCTGAGGAGTTCTTTCAGGAAAGTTTCTTCCAAACCCATGTGTGTGCCAATGGCCAGACGGTCTTCGATGATGCCGGCCCAGCGTTTCATCTGTAGGATGGTGATGTCGTTCTTGTTTTTGTATTCACCAATTTCATCGATGATTTCCATGCGCTTGGCCAGGATTTGCAACAACTCGCCATCCAGCTTGTCGATTTCGGTACGTAGCTCTTCCAGTTTGTTTTCAAAATCAATATTGCCGCGCTTTTCGCGGATCACCAACTTGTTGATCATTTCCTGCAAGGCTTTGGGTGTGATTTGCTGGGCTGCATCCGTCAGGGCCTTGTCGGGATCGAAATGGCTTTCGATGATCAGTCCGTCCATTTCGAGGTCGAGGGCTTTTTGGGCAATGGATTCCAAAAGATCGCGCCGGCCACAGATATGGCTTGGATCGACGATAATGGGTAAATCAGGAACCAGACGTTTGAGTTCGATGGGGATTTCCCACATGGGAGCGTTGCGGTAGATGGATTTTTCAAAATAATGAAATCCACGGTGGATGGCAATCATCTTGCGGATTCCCATGGCATGGATACGCTCAATGGCGCCCAGCCATAGTTTCAGGTCGGGTGAAATGGGGTTTTTTACCATCACGGGAATGTCTACACCACGCAAGGCATCGGCAATGGCCTGCACCGAGAATGGATTGGCCACCGTTCGTGCTCCCAGCCAAAGGATATCGACTCCGTGCTTTAATGCCTGTTCCACATGTGAAGCATCAGCCACCTCCACGGTTGTTTTCAGTCCGGTTTCCTCTTTTACACGGGTCAGCCATGGAAGGCCTTTTTCGCCCACACCACTAAATTCGCCCGGACGTGTTCTCGGTTTCCATAAGCCGGCCCTAAACACCATTACTTGTGGTATTTCTGCAATTCTCCGGGCCGTTTCCATCACCTGAAACTCACTTTCGGCACTGCATGGACCGGCTATCACCAACGGCTTTCCACCGGTGTTGAGCCACTCATCCAGCGGGGTAATTTGTAAATCGGTACTCATGGGGCAAAAGTAGCATTTTATTTTGCGGTCCGGATTACCCGATATCCGTCTCGTATTAAAAATGCCCTGGTTTGAAATTAAACTATTTAAGCAATGATCAACACTACAGCAAAATAGATGCCTAAAACAATCTATTTTTCTTTGCAATACTTCTAAAGTTAATTATTTCCATATCACTAACGTTTCCAATATCTTCTCCGTCATAGATCAATAAATTATTGATATTTCTTTGAGGATAAATATCTTTTAAATAATGTAAGCCTTTCAGGAATTCCTTGTTGAAGGTTTGCGAAGATTTTATTTCAATTCCCTGTATTTCATTGCCATGAGGAATGATCAGGTCAACTTCATTGCCATGGTTATCGCGAAAAAAATAATATCTTGCATCCAATCCCCGGTTATACCTTTTTTTATAAAATTCGGCAATCACCATGTTTTCAAAAATATTACCCCGCAACGGATCGCGCGACAATTGGTTTTTATTCTCAATACCAAGGATATACGAAAGAAGTCCTGTGTCGTAAAAGTATACTTTGGGCGATTTTATGAGACGTTTGTTGATGTTATCGTACCATGGCGGCAAAAGAAAAATGATATAAGAAGCTTCAAGAATGGAAATCCACGATTTGATGGTATGCACCGACACTCCCGTTTCGTTTGCAAGGGCAGAGGCATTAAATATCTGACCAACCCTTCCGGCACAAAGTCTGACAAACTTTTTAAAATCTGAAAGATTTTTGATATTGATCATACTTCGCAGATCACGCTCAAGGTAGGTCTCGTAATAGTTTTGATAGGTGCGGTAGGGTTCGAACCGATTAGCGACAACAGCAGGGTAGTACCCATTCAGTATCAAATCATCAGTTAGTGTGGTTGGTAGTTTGTCTTCCACCTCCGATAGGCTAAAAGGCAGTAGCTTAAATAGTGCGACCCTGCCAGCCAACGATTCTGTCACCTGATTCATGAGCATAAACTGGTTGCTCCCTGTCAGAATAAACATCCCCGGCTGCCTGACTTCATCAACAATTCCCTGGATATACCTGAGCAGTTCAGGCATCCTCTGAATTTCATCAATCACGGCTCCGTTGGTTAACTTATTAAAAAATGACCTTGGATCCTGTTGAATAATGTCGCTAACATCAGGCAACTCAAGGTTAAAATAAGGTTTGTCACCAAAAACATTCCACACCAGGGTGGTTTTGCCTGACTGCCTTGGCCCTGTAACCACGATTACAGGAAATTGCCGGGCAAAAGAAACAATAGCCTTTTCGATTTCTCTTTGAATATACATTTGTACAATATTGAACTACAACTTCATATTTGTACAAAAATAATACTTTTTACGATAGTAATGTTTTTTAATTGATTAACCTGGAATTTCCATCCGCGTTTCACAGTCTCATTAATTTAACAAAATAATTGTCATGAGTTTAGCTTTCATTTTTTACCCCCAATCTTAACCAATCTTCCAAAAATTTCTGTTAAATTTGGAGGAAATTATCAAAAAATGAAAAAGTACTTATTCTCACTGGTCCTGGCTGCCATAATGATGACAGCCTGCCAACAAAACGCTCAAAAGTCAGCGCAAAATGAAAATGACGATGACGTCATCACCCAACAGGACAAAGACCTGCTTGCGCAGGCACAACTCTTCTTTAAACCCCTGCCTGCTGCAGCCGAGAATCCCGACAACATGATTACTGAGGCCAAAGTAAAACTGGGGAAACACCTGTATTTCGACAACAGGCTTTCAAAGGACGGAAATCAAAGCTGCAACACGTGTCATAATTTAGACACCTATGGCGTGGACAACCTGCCCACTTCTCCTGGTGACAATGGAATTTCAGGCACGCGAAACTCGCCAACCACATTTAATGCAGCCTTACGCACAGCCCAGTTTTGGGATGGCCGTCATAAAGATGTGGAGCAACAAGCCGGCGGCCCGGTACTGAACCCGGCAGAAATGGCCATGCCATCGGAAGAAGTTGTCGTACAAAGGCTTTCTGCCATTCCAATGTATCAAAAAATGTTTGCAGAAGCCTATCCAGACGAAGTGACCCCAGTTACCTATACCAATATGCGCCATGCCATCGGCGCTTTCGAACGCACCCTTATCACTCCAACAAAGTTCGATAGCTATCTGAGTGGCGATGTAACCGCCCTGAACACCCAGGAAAGTCAAGGACTAAAACTGTTTATCGATCAGGGTTGTATCGCCTGTCACACAGGGCCTTTGCTTGGAGGAACCATGTTGCAAAAATTTGGTTTGTATGGTGACTACACTCAATATGTGCACCCCACAGTAGCCGATGCAGGTAAATTCAACGAAACCAAAATCGAAGCCGACAAAGACATGTTTTTTGTTCCCGGATTGCGGAATGTTGAAAAAACCTATCCCTATTTCCACAATGGCGGAGTGAGCAATCTGGATGAAGCCATTCAAATCATGGGGAAACTGCAATTGAATAAAGAATTTGAGGATCAACAGGTTGATGATATGGTTGCCTTCTTTACCACGTTGACCGGCGATATTCCTGAAGAGGTAAAGCTGGCCCCGGCAGATATGTAAGTTGCTGCTGGCACAATGAAATCAATTGATCGGCTGTTCATCCCAAATGATTTATTTTGGGATGAACGGCCTGTTTGTTATATAAAAGATCGGACAGCAAAAAAGGTGTTCAACTTTACCCGACTTCAAATGAGCATCCTGTTGATCTGCTTATTTATTATATTTGTCAATATCATTGGCCCGGTTTGTTCCACCGAAATGTAACTCACATGAACTCAGACCATCTTTACCACAGTATAAAACATATAAATTCCATTTTCTTCATTTCTTTATGCACGGCGCTAAGTTCGTATGTCATTTTGTTTTTTATTTCAGGATATTCCTCTTTGTATTTTGCTGCCGATTTTGATATTTTGGCCAGGTTGGGACTGGAAGGGGTGGTGTACCTTACTCCGTTGACCGATGCCAAATGGACTTTTGATGCCCTGGTGACTGTTTTTTTATCCAAACCCGTGGCTTCTTTTTCCATTGGTATGCTGGCACTTCTTTTGCTGATGTTTGTAAATCTGAAATCAACCACAGGACTGTATTTTTTGCTGTGGCTGGCCATTTGGGGATTTAATGGTTCAATAGGCACGTTTATAGATGATGCTATTTTTGGCATGGGCACCTATGCCGTTGCAAAGGCAATGGAGTTCTCCTTTTCCGTGTTGCTGGTCAGCGGCGTATTCTCAGTTTACTTTCTTTATCTGATAGGTGTGATTGTTGGTCGTTTGTATTTTGCCTATTTGTATGATGCTCCCTTTTACGGAAGCAAAAAACGGATATACTGGGTCACCATCACTATTTTACTCCCCTGGATAGTGGTGGTGTTAATAAATTATGCCAACCGGATGCCCGAATTTTCCTGGCCGGAATTCGTAAAGAATATCACGGTCATCATATTGATTCTACCCATGTTTTTAATCAAAGAACAAATGAGACAATCGGTATTATTAAAAAAATGGAAAATGCCCGACTGGATCGACCTGCTATTGGTTATGGGTTTATTGGCAACCACGATTTGGATTGTTTTTTCTTTAACTCATAAAATTGGATAGCATCCTGAATGCTAAATAAATTTAAGTTGGTTCTCAATATTTTTCTACTTTTAGGCCTTCAAAAAATTACTCATCATTCAAAAAAATATGAAACGTCATTTTTTACTCAAAACCATTGTACTTGTTTTCATTTTCATGGTGTCCATTGGTGTGGCTGATGCCAAGAAGAAAGAAGAAACCGTAAAGGATAGCCTGAAAGCATCCACCTTTAGTGGGCTTAAGTGGCGCAGCATCGGACCGGCGTTTTCATCAGGCCGAATTGCAGATTTTGCTGTAAACCCAAACAATTTTAGTGAATATTATGTGGCAGTGGCCAGTGGGCACATCTGGAAAACCACCAATAACGGTACCACTTTTGAACCGGTTTTCGATAATCATGGCATTTATTCCATTGGCTGTATAACCATGGATCCCACCAATACCAACGTGGTTTGGGCCGGAACGGGGGAAAACAACCACCAACGTGCACTGGGTTATGGTAACGGAGTATACAAAACTTTGGACGGGGGAAAATCGTGGAAAAACATGGGATTAAAAGACTCTCGCCAGATTGGCGGTATTTTGATTGATCCCCGCAATTCGTCGGTGGTTTATGTGGCGGCGGAAGGTTCAGCCTGGGGACCCGGCGAAGAACGCGGATTATATAAAACCACCGATGGCGGAAAAACTTGGGAAAAAGTGTTGAACATCAGCGAAAACACAGGAGTCGCCAACATTTGTTTCGAGCCGGGAAATCCTGATGTGATTTATGCCGGAGCCGAACAACGCCGCAGACGGCAGTTTGGTAAAATTGGTGGCGGACCTGAATCCGCTTTTTATAAATCCACCGATGCAGGTAAAACCTGGGACAAACTCACCAATGGAATTCCTGAAGTTGACAAAGGCGGCATGGCCATCGCTGTTTCCCCTGTCAACCCAAACAACGTATACGCGATGTTTGAAGCCTCTAACGACAAAGGAGGTGTTTACCGCTCCACCGACAGGGGAGGATCCTTTTCAAAAGTAAACGATTATTACAGCAGCGGTCAGTATTACAGCGAGTTGTATTGCGATCCCAAAGATGCCGACAAACTCTATTCTGTTGATACCTATACCAAATTTTCAACCGATGATGGAAAAACATGGAGCAACCTGAGCAACAACCAACGCCATGTGGACGACCATGCGCTTTGGATTGATCCTGACAATACAACACATTTCTTTATTGGCGGAGATGGTGGAATCTACGAAAGCTGGGATGGTGGAACCACCTATTTATTCAAAACCAACCTGCCTGTCACTCAGTTCTATCGGGTGAATGCAGATAATACCGAGCCTTTTTACTGGGTTTATGGTGGCACCCAGGACAACAACAGCATGGGAGGTCCCTCGCGGAATACCAACCGGGGAGGCGTAACCAGCGACGAATGGGTGGTGACCCTTGGCGGGGACGGTTTCTGGCAAGCCATCGATCCCAATAACACCAACATCGTTTATTCTGCTTATCAGTATGGAAATATCTACCGGTATGATAAAAAATCCGGAGAACGTCTGAAAATACAGCCTACCCCACGGCAAAACGAGTTAACCTATCGCTGGAATTGGGATGCCCCGTTCATCCTTAGCAAACATGCGCCAACCCGCCTGTATATTGCATCCAACAAGGTTTTTAAAAGCGATGACCGGGGAAATTCCTGGCAGGTGATCAGCGAAGATATTACCCGCAACGAAAACAGGAACCAGTTCCCCGTTATGGGAAAATACTGGCCGGCAGATGCCGTGGCCAAGGACGTTTCTACTTCTCAATGGGGAACCGCGGTAGTACTGGCCGAGTCGCATTTAAAAGCAGGTTTGCTGTTTGTCGGTACCGATGATGGGGTGATTCAGATCAGTGACAATGATGGCAAATCCTGGAATAAATCTACCTCGTTTACCGGTGTACCGGATTATACTCTTGTAAGTGATATTTTTCCTTCAAATTTTAACGAAAACGTCGTTTTTGCATCGTTTAGCAACCTCAAGAGCGACGATTTTAAACCCTATCTGCTAAAAAGCAGTGACAAAGGAGCAACCTGGTTTTCCATCGCAGGCGATTTGCCCAAAGATCAGGTAGTGCATAGCATCGTGCAGGATCCCGTAAATGAAAACCTGTTGTTTGCCGGCACAGAATTGGGTATATATTTTACCCTCGATGGAGGCAACCACTGGATGAAGATGGGTAGCGGTTTACCCGATGTGGCCGTGCGTGACATCACCGTTCAGGAACGTGAAAAGGACCTGGTGATTGCTACTTTTGGACGTGGTTTATATATTCTGGATGATTATTCCGCTTTACGCGAAATTGATCAGCAAAAGCTCGATACCAATGATGCCTTGTTTTTCCCGGTAAAAGATGCCCTGATGTATATTCAGGAGGGAAGTCGTTATGGAACAGGTGCGGCGTATTACAAAGCGGAAAACCCTGAATTTGGGGCTAACTTTACCTACTACATCAAAGAGTTGCCTGAATCGTTGAAATCGAAACGACTGAAATTGGAAAAAGACCTGTTTAAAGAAGGAAAGCCCATTCCGCAGCCTTCCCGTGAAGAGCTACAGGCTGAAGAAAGAGAAATAACGCCTTATCTGGTGTTTGACATTAAGGATAACAATGGTAGGACTGTACGTACCTTGTACGAAAAAGCATCCAAAGGCATTCACCGTACAAATTGGAACCTCCGTTACGGAAGTCAGTCTCCGGTAAAGGTTGGCAAAGATCAGTTTGATCCAACCAAGGAAAGCGGCGACTGGATGTTGGCTCTTCCGGGTGAATATTCGGTAACAATGTCCATGGTTGAAGAAGGGAAACTAAAACCGTTCACAGGGCCGGTCGTATTTAATGCCGTGGTGTTGAACAATACCTCTATTCCTGCTATCGACAGAAAGGAAATGGTTGAATTTTACGACCAGGTAAATGACTTGTACCGTGTTTATGCTGCTGCCTCCGATTTTAGGGAAGAATTGGTGAAAAAAACAGCTTTCGTACAGCAGGCTTTACAGCAACACAGCCAAGCTGCCATGGAAATGAAAAATCAGGCACAACTGATCAAACTTCAATTGGATGACCTGAAATTTGTGTTTGAGGGAACCCCTGCCAAAGCCAGCTGGGAAGAAGTGCCTCCGGAACATATGCCACTCGATGGCCGCTTCGAGGCCATCGCCTGGACGGCCTGGCAATCGACTTCTTCACCTACCGAAACGCAAAAAGAAAATTACCGGATTTTGATGGAAGAGTTTCCGCCGGTATTGGTTAAACTGAAGAAAATCGACCAGCAACTTAAAGAGATAGATAATGCTCTTGACGAGATGAAAGCACCTCACACGCCCGGAAGGATACCGAAGTTTTAGATGTTTTAAGCCTAACTCTTCCCCAGCATTTTCGATAACAGGACTACCGCTTTTTGGCGAAATACGAAAAACGGATAATCGAATCTTTTTCGTGGTTCAGAAAGAGAAATATCCAGTTTTTCATTGATAAAATATTCATATAGAGCGATGTCCCATCTTAAGACATACCGCAGCTGATCCATATAATCTTTCGACAAAGGAATCACATCGTTGTCTTTTTTGGTCAGGTTACTCGGTCGATAGATTGGTATTTTGGACCAGTTCAGTTTTTTGGATAAAGCATAAACTCCCTTGTCGAACCTGGATAAATCGATCAGGGCATCATATTGTCTCAAATTTGAAATTGCCTGTTCGAGCATAGAAGCGCCTTCCTTTTCCAGGTTGGGAATTGGTATGTCAGGGTCTGCCAGCCATTGAACAGAATTTGAAAAATAGCGGGTAAGCAGGTTATCCTGTCCATGCGTAACAGCATATTCCAGGTAATTCTCTTCGGATTTTAGTTCGCTGACCTCCTTCAGGAAATTTGAGTCAGGGCTTTTTTTAAGATAATGATATTGTGAAAGAAAAAGAGAAAGAGGTTCTCTTAAAATACTGATTCTAAATGGTTTTATCAACATCCCGGCAAAGAGCCCGGCTCCATGGCCCGAAACAACCCGGAAAGTGCTTCTTTGGATTTTATCCAGGTTTTTGAATTCATCCAATGATTTGCCGATATTTTTACTGTGGATAAAAAACACCCGATCCGGTCCATACACCCGGTTAAAAATAATCCGAAGGGTAGTGCCTCCTGTTTTTGGGATGTGATTGAATAAAAGTTGGCGTTCCATCAACTAAAAATTTAAAGCGGCTTAGAAGCGATAAAAGTAAAAAAACCTGTCGAAAATCATCCGGCAGGTCTTTTTATGAGCGGCAAATGGGAGTCGAACCCACGACCCTCAGCTTGGGAAGCTGATGCTCTACCAACTGAGCTACTACCGCCTTTAGCGTAGGCAAAATTAGGCAATTTTTAGAGATGATAAAAGTAGCGCGAAAAATTTTATCTATGGGATTCTAAAGACCGCATCACGCTGTATGATTGTTACGCATTCTGCCACGATCAGTGGTGGCGATCGTTTATTTATTCTTAGCTTATTGTGCTCAATCCATTTTTTAATCTCTGATATTGATAGAGACAATTAAAGTGCTAAGTTAGCTAAGGGGCCGTAAAGG
Source organism: Bacteroidetes bacterium GWF2_41_31 (assembly GCA_001769215.1). GTDB lineage: Bacteria > Bacteroidota > Bacteroidia > Bacteroidales > F082 > UBA6244. The sequence continues at coordinate 20,099 of MEOL01000021.1, read as the reverse complement.
TCAAAAGGAAGAAAATAATATGACAGATGCTTTACCAAGTTTCATTTATGACTACACAGAGATTGCTCTAAGTGATGGTCAGGAAAATATTCTTCACCGACTTTTTGACAAAGACTCTTGGATTGAAGAGTATTGAAAAAAGTAAAAACTACCTGTATTTATTTTAATCCTCTATCAGATGGCCTTGTCAGTTGAAAAAATGCAAAAAAGCCAGCTACTAATGTTTAGTATACCTACTAATTATAACGGAGTTTTTTCATGACACACAATCTTTATCAATATGGATGAATTGTAGATCGAGAAATTGCAGCGAAATTGCACTGGTCTACCGTTTTATCTACCTGCCGAAGGCAAGGAGGCAAGATACTGCGCTGATGGAGGATTTTTGACAGTTAGAATACAAGAAAACCAAGGGCTATTTTTATTAAAAAAAAGTTTGTTGGTATGCTCCAACTCACCCATCCGGAAAAATATTCAGTTTTGACTTCAAAATAAATTACTGCTTAAAAAAATCATAAATAAATATAAAACAGCACTATATGGTTTAATTATCCTAAATTTCCTACCCTTTCGGGTAGAAAAAACCTACTTGATTTTTAGCTTGACAAGCACGTTTTTATGGTTCATCTTTAAACCGGAATATAATCTGTGTTCATCCATTCTTAAAACCATTGACATATTATTATGGAGAGTGCAAAAAAATAAAAAAAGAAATAAGATAAAATAACCAATTAAAGTAACTACGAAAATGAAAAAAAACAATTTCTTAAAACGGATTACAGCAGTAGCTTTAACCGGTAGTGTCGCATTACTCATTATGGGAGTGGTAGTGGTAAACGGGTGCAAAAAAGACACCAAAGTAGAATCGGAACCCAATGCCAACATTGATAAACTGAAAACCTCCTCGGTGATGACCGCAGAAGACAGCCTGTTCAGTAGAAAAATAGTATTGTTCGATGGCATCATGGAAAACTACAAAACAATCCCAAACTACTCACTTAACAAACAGCTTAGTATCGACTCTGCCGGCTGGTATATGGAGGCATGGTTTAATGCAAAGTATGCCTTTCCGAATTATCAGTACACCAAAACAGAATCGAAAACGGATTCCCTCGTTGTTAATATCAATTTAAATAACAATATTAGCATGGATAATCTGGCTGTGACGAGAGCATCAATAACCAATAAGATTATTGACATGCTAAGTAAATGTACGCTTAATAATAAAGAGCTCATTCTTGTGAACTTTGCAATACATCAGATAAGTAAAGCAGAAGCCGCAATATTAATTACACCTGTATTTGGAGAGCTGGGAGCTTTGTCCGTTGGTTACGATCCTTTTGGGATTGATGACTATTGGCATTATGGTGAAATGCTGGGCGATTGTGACCTCAACGAGTTTGAAGATACAGATGCAGCCCACCAGATATCCGAAGCCATCATGTCCAACAGGGCAATATATATGCCCTGTAGTGGCTGCTATTACAGTTATTCTGATATTGATACCGTTTCACTTATTGGAGATGAATATCTAAATAGCAATTCCGAATTCCTGATATTTTACATTGTTAGCCAGACCGGCAGCTTTACCCCTAATGAAACGTGTTTGGACCCGGATGAAATGAACCTTTATTTTCACAACGAAGAAGAGGTGATTTACGATAACCTGGAGATCAGCCTGGGTAAAAGTTTCATGAGTTGCGAAATGGAGGGTAAACTGGATACGGATGAGTATGGTCAAGCAAGAATCCGGCATCACAACGAATTGTATTTTGGGGTCAGGCACCTGGTAAAACCGGGCTGGATAAGTGTAGAACATTTGGAATACTAATCTTGAAATAACAATTTAGATATGATAAAAGTCGGTTGGGCAACCCTGTTGTTTTGTTGCTGGATATCGTTTGCCGCTGGGCAAAACTCTTTTGAATTTACCTATGGCACTACCGAAGATGAGTTGATAATAAGTGCCATCGAAGATTTTTCGGGCAACGTAATTATGGTTGGGAGAATAGGAAGCAGGATCAATGGTGATTATGATCCATTAATAATAAAAGTAAATCCTAATGGTGATTACTATACTAAAAGACTTATGCGTTCGGATACAAATGGCTTTATTCAATCAATAAACCTATTGGAAGACTCTACATATTTACTATTGGGAATATATAGTTTTGAAATGGGTGTAGGATATGAATACTTGTGGGTCTGTAAGATGGATACCAGCTTAAATGTACTATTTGAAAAATCATATCAACTTGTTGATGGAAATATGTATTCCGGTTTTGCGGTGGGTTATTCAATTGTAGACAATGACAAGAATATTGTGATTGTGGGTAGTAAAGGACAAATACACGATGATTTATGCCTGATTAAACTGAACCAAGAAGGAGATACCCTGATGACTCGCACACCTCAATATCAGTTCAGTCAAGAGGTCAAAAACCTTACCACCATACCTGGATCCAACGACTATTTGGTTATAGCCGGGAATTTTAATCTTCATAATTATGGACCGGTTCGGTTTGATTCGGCCTTTAATATCCTGAGTATAAAATCGTTTTATTCAAAGATGTCTAATGTTGGAACCTCCGATCACTGGATTAACGATACCACCTACATGTATTCGTGTTTTAATATTATTAACTCTGAACGTGACATCCGTGTTTATACTATTGATACAGCCATGCGGTTTTATAAGCAGCTAACCTTGGGAAAACCGGACACTTCTGATCATCCGGCCTATAGAACCAGTATGGCCTATGCAAACGACAGCACAGTATATATAGGTGGTTTCATACAAAAAATTGAATTCTATCCCACCAACCCCAATCCTGTCGAAATTTATTTAATAGATACAGGTCTCAATTTGTTAGGATACATAGAATATGGCTGGGATGCCAATTACGATGTATGGGGCATGGTAGCCACCGCCGATAACGGATGTTTGCTGTATGGTAACCGCCGCACCGAAGCAAATACCACCGAATCGGATGTGTTTGTATTAAAAGTGCTTAGGGAAGATTTCGATATCATAACCACTGTACATGAGTCCATTATGGCACCTGATTGTTCAACATCCTGGCCTAACCCTGTCAGGGATAAAATGTTTATTCAACTTCCTGTTTCAAATCTTTCAAATCTTGAATTGCGGATTTTTCAGTTATCTGGCCGGGAGGTCGTCAGAAAGCATGTGAATGGCGTGGGCAATATTCTAGAGATTAATGTACAGCCCTTATCTTCGGGAACATATGTATATCAGATTATAAGGGAAGGAGTAACAACTTCAGGTAAGTTTATAAAAACAAATTAAATTTTTTAAATCATAATTATGAAAAAGTCCATACTTATTACAGTTTTTTCAGTTCTGTTATTTTCTTGTTCAGGATGGTCGCAGTGTACTTCTTGTTATCAAAGCACCATCAATTTAAGTGCAAATGCCAGTGGTGTTGGTCAGAATAACACAGCCAATGGACAAGCTGCATTTGCGATGGGAAATGGTTCTATCTCTAATGGTGCCGCTTCGGGTGCATTTGGAATTAATTCGGAAGCATATGCGGCTGCAAGTTTTGCCATGGGAAGGAAGATTAAATCATCAGCAACATCGGCCATCGTTTTAGGAAGTGGCTATGCATTTACTCAGTATCTCATTAATGGGAACGATAATACGTTGATGATTGGTTTTAATAGTACTGCACCTACATTTTTTATTAGCAAGTCATTGTCAGATGCTACACACCAAGATCGTACCGGCAAAGTAGGTATAGGTAATGTCACAGCCCCGGAAGCCAAACTGCATATCAAAGCGGATGCTGATGAGAATGCAGATATTTTCCTGCAATCTTCTGGATGGATTAATAACAGCTCTGCAAACATTTATATTGGTACACTAGGTCATGGGGTAAGTGCCAGTGCCACGGAAGGGTTGATCTTCAACTCAGAGAAGAACTACCTTTTTAAAAGAGGAAACGTTGGATTTGGCCTTGATCCTGAAGAATTACCAGCAGCTAGGCTTCACATCAAAGCCGCAACAACGGAAGTTGCTTCGGTATTTATCGAACCTGCAGTCTGGGATGATGGCACTTCAACAGGTGGTGGATTTGAGGTAACAAAGGGGGCATTAGCTCTCAGTACTTCAGGCGCCTATCTATTCTTAGGCAATGAATTTCATGGTATTGGAGCCATAAAGAGTGCAGGACTTATATTCAATACAGAATCCTACTATGTATTTAACGATGGTTTCTTAAAGATCGGCAAAGATGCACGTGCCGGATATATCTTAGTATGTACTGATAATGAGGGTACAGCAAAGTGGGTTGAAGCTCCTGCAACAAGTCCGTGGTTGAGCAGCGGTATCAATGATATTTATTTCAACAAAGGCAAAGTTGGGATTGGAACCATTAATACTACCGACTATGCTTTGGCTGTAAAAGGTAAGATAATTACAGATGAAGTCATGGTACGGCATAGTAGCCTTTGGTCTGATTTTGTTTTTGGAACCTCCTTTGTACTAAAACCTTTGGCTGAAGTAGAACAATACATTAACGATAACAAGCATTTACCTGATGTGCCTTCAGCAAAAGAGGTCAGTGAGAATGGCTATGGAGTAAGTGAAATGAATGCGATTTTACTGCAAAAAATCGAAGAATTAACATTGTATATTATCGATCAGGAAAAACGCTTGCAAAAGCAGGAAGAAATACTGGAACAACAACAGGAATTTTTCAATTCATTGAATACCAACTCGAAAAAGTAGAGATATCAATAAACAAATAAGAAAACCATGCAAAAGTTAATCATCTTCATCATGTTTTTTGCCCTATTTCCGCTGGTAGTTCTTAGCCAGTCTAAAATACGTTTTGAGCACGACAATGCAGGAAACAGAATAATCAGGGAAGTCTCAGAGTTTGTATTAACTTCATCACCACAAACTGGAATTAACGATTCTGTCGATAATTTTAAGATAACTCAACTGGAGGAAATCAGTTATAAAGAAGAAATCGATGGTATCATATTTAAGATTTTCCCCAATCCGACCGGTGGGCAGTTTACGGTTGAAATGAATGATTGGGTTGGTGATCATAAAATTTCCATGTTCCTGCATACCGTATCCGGTGAACTCATTTTTCATGAAGACAATGTATTGCCAGTCAATTTAGTTGATATCAGGGACAAAGAAAACGGAACCTATCTGCTCACCTTTGTTGTGGATGGGCATAAAAAAACATGGAAAGTGATAAAGCAATAATCACAATTACAATAAGCACTTTAGAGCAATAAAACAAAATACAGGAACTCATGAAATCAGCCATATTTGCATTGGTGTTCACCATATCTATGTCAAGTCTTTTAGGGCAATATGTTGGCACCTCCTTTGAATTATCCGAAAATGTTCTATCAAATGTAACCAAAGAATGGACAGCCAGGGACCAGATAAAGTTAATGAATACAGGGGTGGTCAACGGAGGTGGGTTTCATGCTTCACCAGATGTAAACAATCATGTTAAATTGAGTATTAATCCATTTTATATTGTTCCACCTAATGATAATGTCTCGGGGGGGCTACCAAATAACAATTCAGGAGGATGCGTTGGTACCTTACCAGGTGACTTTATGGTTTCACCAATGGGGGCTGCCACATATAATGTGCCCATTGAAGTACCCCCGGGAATTAATGGAATGACACCAGATTTAAGTTTTGTGTACAATAGTCAGGCAGGCGATGGCATCATGGGTGATGGATGGTCCATTGGTGGGTTGTCAAAAATTTCACGAGTTCCCTACACGCATTATTATAATAGTTTTAATTCCTCAGTTGTTTTGAATAATGATGATCAACTTATGCTGGATGGTAATTATTTGCAAAAAAGTACTAATGGAATATACAAACCAGAGATAGAAACCTTTTCTAAAATTGTCGCTGTTGATCAGTATAATATTGAAAATGGATTTATCGTTTATAAAAAGAACGGGCTAAAATACGAATACGGAACCACAACTGAAACCCGGTACTATTTACAATCCGGACCTCCCCTGGCCTGGTATTTGACAAAAATAACCGATCAAAACAAAAACTATATTGAGTTTCATTACATCAACGACAAGGTTAATGGCAGTTTTTATCCTGACTATATTCTTTATTCGGGCAATAGCAATACAAATTCAGCTCCTTTTTATAAAATAAAGTTTAATTATCAAGCTATTGAACGTACTGACACACCAAAAAAGTATTTTACTGATCCTGATAATTCATCAGCAATTTTTTCGCGGATTACACAATTGCTTGATGACGTATCTGTTATTTATATTCCTGAAGATAAAGAGATTAAAAATTATAAGCTTGACTATGAAGACCATGGATTTTTAAGCAAAAAATACCTTTCATTTATTCAGCCATCATTTGATTCTGATGGACGAAGTACAAACGATTATAATCCTACCAAATTTACCTGGTTTAACAGCGAGTATGAAATAGATGCTAAAAATACGGAGTTGTATCTTTTAAATTTTGATACAGATAACCAATATCGGCAGCAATCCATTTTTGGATTAAACTTTGACAATGATCCTGCCACTGATTTGATGCATGTTTCAAAAAATTTAATCGACGATAGGTATTCACTAAGGATTTATTCAAATCTCAGTAAGTATTACCCTTTAGATTTTCTCTTAAATTTTGATGATGATTATACGAGTGTATATAAATATGATGGTTTTGAGGAGACAACGTTGCTTCATATATCTCCGGGTGATTTTACGGGTGATGGAATCGATGAAATTTTGCGCGTAGACATAAATAATGGAGTAAGTAAAATCTATATTGGCAAGTTTGAAGATAAAATTACATATGTGGAGGAAATAGTGCAAACACTCTCTAATATAAATTATAATCCACTAAAACCCCCTTTATTTTTTGTTGGTGATTTCTCTGGTAATGGGTACAATGACCTATGTATGATAAACTTTTATTCGGGATCCAATGCTGTATGTACGTTTTTGCTTAGCTCTAAAGACAACCCACTTTCAACCGTATTGACAGGCGGTGATGGATTTGAATACCCTAACCGGGTGCTGGTTGGAGACTATGATGGAAATGGAAGAGTAGAACTCCTAAACATCGGTAATGAACATTCAAATGTGATAAGCTTAGCAGACAATAGCCAACAAATATTTGTAAAATCAAGCAGAGATGAATTCTGCCAGATCCAGTTTAATTGCGATATTGTTTCGGGAGATTTTAACAATGATGCAAAAACAGACGTTCTGCTTTTTAAAAATGATGCAGAGAATAACTGGATTTTTTATTATTCTTATGGACAAGGTGCTTTTCTTGAAAGTGCTCCATTAACGATGTCTTCTATTGGTTATAAGGAGATACGTAAATTCTCAGGTGACTTAAATGGTGATGGCTATAGTGATGTTTGCGTGGTTAGGCATGAGAATGTGCCAGATGAGAATGGAGATCTTTACACAACCTACTTCCGTACTGATTATCTCATTAACCCAAAAAAGTCTGAAATTCAAATAGAACAGGTCGAGTATGATGAACCTCTTATGGATGTTGAAAAGGATGTTGAAATGGCAGAGGTAAATTTCTGTATGGGAAATTTTTCAGGCAATTCGGAAAGTCAGCTCATAACCGCTCATACCATAAGAAGAGCTGGAAACCCTCAACCAATCAATCTTGAAGTCAATCTTACCGCACCGATCTATCATTCATACATTAATTGTGTTAATTCAATTGTTAACGGATTTGGTGTCGAAACCAAGATTGAATATAGTCCTTATACAGGAATTCAGTTGGTTTATGTTAAAAACCCTACTGAAAAGAACCGTGAAACTACACTCCCTTTTCCACTGATTAATTACCCCGGGATACTCAACGTTGTTACTTTAACAGAGCATGAAGTGGACCAGGAGGTGAATTACCCTTCGGTTGACAAGCAATTTTTGTCGGTTGAGTATTTTTATGAAGGTCCAAAATACCATAAGATAGGAAAGGGCTTTTTGGGGTTCGATAAATTTCAGCAACGCGATCATCGTACCGGTACCATTACCAACCAATATTTTAATGTGGATAACGACTATTTTCACATCGTAAATTACATGAATGAAACCATCCAAATGGAAACCTGTGCAATAACTAAGACCTATAATACCTTTTCTTTCGATGGACTTGGCGACCCCAATCATATCAGGTATTTTTGTAAGTTGACCGAAACAAGAACCGAAACCTATGATGATGATGTTATAGGACAATTGAAAAACAACCAAAAAACAACCTACAGTGACTTTGATAGTTATGGCAATCCCAAATTTGTCACCAACTATTATAGCAACAACTTAACTACCTGGCCAATTTCAGAGACCCGGGACATAACCTATCTTAATCTAAATAACAGCAATACTTATCACCTGGGATTAATTGATGAAATTACAACAACCTATGATTCTGATGGAGGAGAATCCATTGATAAGAAGATCGATTTTGTGTATAACAACCTGGGTCAATTATCTGATGTAGTTTACGAAAAAGACGATGAAAAATCTTACACCGCTAATTATACTTATGACAATGGAGAAACTACCTATGGGAATATAACGCAGGAAAAGATTTCGGCTACTCATGGTGGAATAGAACCAAGAATCAACACCTACACTTTCAGTGAAAACGGACGTTTTAAAGAAACCGCCACCAATGCATTAGGTCATATACAAGCCTTTAATTACTATGACAACACGGGCCAACTGAAATCAATAACCGACCCCAATGGGTTAAAAACGGAATATACCTATGACATTTTTGGGCAATTGTTAAGAGAAACGCTGCCAAACGGAACTTTTTCGCACCACGTAAATCGATGGACCATACCAGGTACTTCAGGCAAACATGAAGATGCCCCGGCTTCCTCAGTATATTACGCATGGGATATCACTACCGGGAATGCCGAGGTCCTTACCTTTTACGATCCGTTTGGACGAGAAGTAAGAAAAGTCACAAAAAGCCTCGATGGGACAAAAGTATATCAGGATAAAAAGTACTATGGTAACGTTGAAATCTATACAGGGCTACTGTCCGATGAGTCTGTTCCCTATTTTAAATCCGGTGATCCTAACTTTGTGCCTGATTATACACATACCAGTTACAATAAAGTAAGACAACCTGTAAGAATCACCAAACCAGATGAATCCTTTAAAACAGTTGTTTACGATCATAACAACATAACCGTAACTGATTTTAACGGACAGGTAAAAAAACTTGAGTACAATGGTGCGAACTGGTTAACCAAAATAACGGATAATAATCAACCATACGTAAAGTATTATTACCGGGGCGATGGACTACTGTCATGGTCAAGATTAAACGGTGAGTTAGCGGCTGCCACCAGTTATACCTATGATGCTTTTGGCAGAACTTTAAGCGTTAAAAAGCCCAGCAATGGAACAACGACCTATGTATACAATGCATTTGGCGAAGCCGTCAGCGAGACAGATGAATTGGGTACTTCCACCTATGTATACGACCAACTCGGAAGGGTAACGGAAGAAACTACCAATGACTACAACACTGTTTGGCAATACGATACACAGCAATTTGGAATTGGAATGTTACATGCCAAAGCTACACACCCTCTGACAGGCGAGGTGCAAATGGTGATTGTGGAAAATGTGTACGATGAACTTGGTTTTGTAATCAGCCAAAAGCAAACACTAAACGACAAACCCAAGCTTGTGTTTGAATATACCTACGATGTGTATGGCCGACCTCGTCAAACTATCTGGCCCAGTGGTTTTATTACCACCAATGCCTATAATCAATATGGTTATTTTGATGGAATTAAAGATCAAGATGGGAATCAACTTTGGAAAGCCAAAGAAATGAATCAGTTTGGAATGTTGACCGGAACAAATCTTGGTAACGTCATCGACCAGCAAATTATTTTCGACCAACGAAACGGGAACATCACCGACATCCTTGCCAAAAACAGCCAGTCGATGCATAGCCTGCAAAACTATCATTACAATTGGGATACCGATGGGAACCTCGAACACCGTAAGGACATGATTAAGAACCTGAAAGAGAGCTTTATATATGATGCTTTCGACCGTCTTACGACAGTACGACTCAATGCTGCAGAACAGCTCACCATTGAGTATGGAAATTCGGGTAATATCACCAATAAATCAGATGTGGGCGCATACACATACAATACCAGCTCAAAACCATTTGCCATCGAAAGCATTGATGGCACTCCACCTACCATTAGCCAGCTTTACCAGTCCATCGATTATACCTCTTTCGACAAGGTAAAACACATTTCCGAGAAAGAAACCCCCGAATCAACCGCTGACATCCTTACCCTGGATATTGGTTATGGTACCGATCGCGAAAGGGTTTGGCAAAAATCTGAAAACAACCTTACCGGTGTGACACTGGAAAAACGGATCTTTAACACCGTTTACGAAGAAGTTACCGACAACCACGGCAATAAAAAACAATTGCATTACTTAAGAGCTCCCAACGGGGTATTTGCTATCTTTACCATCGAAAACGAGAAAGTGGAACATACCAACTATATATTAAAAGACCACCTGGGAAGCATCAATTACATTGTGAATGCCAGTGGCGAGGTGGTTCAGGAGTTGAACTTTGATGCCTGGGGCAGAAGAAGAAACCCTGCCACCTGGACGTATTACGACCCTGCCACCACGTTGCCCCAATCCCTGTTCGACCGGGGTTATACCTTTCACGAGCATCTGGACGACTTTAAGCTGATCAATATGAATGGCCGAATGTACGATCCTGTGCTGGCCCGTTTTCTTTCGCCTGACCCGATCGTTCAACTGCCCGAATACAGCCAAAGTTATAACAGCTACAGTTATGTGCTGAATAATCCTTTATTATTCACCGATCCGAGCGGGTTTTCGGCAGATTGGTTTATAAACTCATTATCGGGAGATGTTTATTATAATTCCGAATACCGCAAAGGAGATGAGAAGAAAATTGATGGAGAAGGCTGGGAACATTTTGCTGAAAATGGGAAGTTGAGAGAATCAGTATTGGATGACAAACGCTCTGGTGATTTAACCATTTTGTACCAGAATCAAATGCTTGCAGACGAATTTAATAAAACGAAAGTTACTGGGGCTGATGGTTCAAAAACATCAAGTTTTAATGTGGAGGCTGTATTTAAAGGAAAGAAAGCTGAAGTGTTTATGGACAGGCAGGGATATACTTTAGAACCAAAAACTTCTTATGAAGAAATTCGGCATGATTTTCCAGTTAATCAAATAGTTCCTGGCTATGGAACGATTACAATTGAAAATTTGAGCGGAACAAGGGTAATTACAAATCAAACGTATGCTCAAAAAGGGAGCGAAGCTAAACATAGCTTTAATGTATTTGATCAAATAGACATTTCAGTAGGAGTTTATACAATGTATACAAGAACAAACTATAATTATCATACGCCATCATTAATAAAGAACGCAATCAACCCTATGATTCCTCACATACAATCTGCAACAGGCTCAATGTATATGAAGCATGATGAAGCAATTTCAACCTTTTATATTTGGGATAACCCAGTTTTAAACGAAAGACTAAGAAGAATAATAGGGAAATAATTCAATTATCATGAAAATTTACATCACACTAATAATATTAGTAATCACATTATCATGTTCTCAAAGTAGAACAGTGAAATTTTTTAAGCTTTTCAAAGAAGAAATTATTAGTGACAGATTGATTGTCTTTAATAAGCATATGCCTGAAAATATTGAAAACCGGTTATTGTCGGAAACACAATTTGCCCCAGGTTATAAGGCTTATGGACATTCGGGGATCAATATTTTGTTCAACCTTGATGATCAAAAATTTCTGGAAAAGAAAAATGAGTTACTTAAAGCCAATATCCTGACCAACATCAATCTGTCAGACACTTGTTTTAAAAATGTTTCTGAAGAAATATTCGACTATGATTGTGATAGAGAGATCACTTTGAAGATGCCAAATATGTTTGAATATTATTGTCAGGAGGGTGGTTTTTGCTTTAATCTGAAGGATTTTGATATAACTGTATTGGAGTTTGGAGTTGGGGATGTTTACTCTAACAAAGTAAGTAAAGAATATCTCCCCGACAAGCAATTGCATTATGTTGTTGGAGCCTATATTTCAAAAAGCAAAAACTATATAAATTACTGGTTTTTCATATACTAATGCATGATGTTTTGATATTCCCTGGCATACCTGATAGTTGTATTAATAACCGAATGTACTCGATCTCCGAAAATGCCAAACCTGGATAATGAGTATTCTCAACGGTTAAAACTGTTTGATGCACATTTGATTTCGCACTTCCCGGATAAAATACCTGATAGTTCGCTGTTTTCTTTACTTGCTGACAATCCACGAGGTGAAGAGCTGATGAAATATTGTTTTGGCCTTGGTGAAATGATCTTGTCGGTGAACTATTCGAAAGAGAAATATCAGGAAATTAAGCTGAAGTTTGCTGCATAGTCTGATACGGTGGTCAACACAACCGATTCCTCGCTTATTTTGGTTTTTTCCTATTGCGACAGCCTCGAGATTGAAGGAAGAATATTTGACAGCCATGAATCACCTGAAAGTCGATCGCTAGCGAAACATAACCAGTCATTGTCCCAGGGTTTGCCGGTACCCCGTTTTGAAACAGAAGAGTATGGTGGAAAAACTTTATGTGGACTGGCCTCTGATTTTAACCTCTATCTGATTGAGGCAAAACTTGGAAAATATCTTGAAGATAAATATTTGCAGGATTGTGGCTGTATGCCCACGCAATGGAAGCATGGGTACTCCAAGGGAGTTGCTTTGAGCGATATGCGCAATGTAGTTATTTATTGGGCTATAGTTTGGTAACTTAAATAAAGCAAGCAAATAAGGTGTTTTCAGTTGAAAAAACGATAAAGTTGTAAAAGCGGTTATTGTGATAAATTTGGCAGGATACCATTCAGGAATATTTCATTGGTATGAATAAATCAGCCCTTTCAGTCAAATTCTAAAGAAAAACAGCAAAAAAAACTTTCAGACCTCAACATCTGCATCAGGCTAATTTACAATCTGTTAGTTATTTCCGTTTAACAAATTACTACCCTTTTGGGTAGAAAAAACCTACTGTATTAAGATATTGTATATCATTATATTAGGATGTATTTTAGGTGTTTAAAAAGTAGTGATTGCGGTTAGAACAAAAAATAATGGCAATTTACTACAGCAAATAAATTACAAACCTGCCGATGAATGAAAAATCAATTTCAGCCCAATCACAAGCGCATCTTTATGCTGGGGAAGAACAAGTTTATCATACGATGGGGATGTTGTTTAACCCTGACAGGGTTTAAAATCTGTCATGGTTGTACACAACATCCCTTAATCGTTTCACAATATTTAAAATAAAATAAATTAACCTATACAAAATCATATGAAATACTTAATTAAAACTTTATTATTTACAATATTCCTGATTATTGGAAATCAGTTAATTGGCCAGCATTTGGGAAGCTGGGTTATTGCGACAACAAACCAACCCTATAGCGCAAATAATGAATACCGTACCCTTTATTACTGGGAATTGCAGTTTCAAGCATCCGGGCTTATTAACCAGGTTTGTGCTTCAGCCCAGGGCTCTACTGCTCATTTTACCAGGTTAAATTACGCTACCTCAAGTGGCTATTATTCTAATCAGGAATTGGCTTGCTATGTGGCAAGTGATCAATATCAAGTTTACTTTTACAATAGTGTAGGCGAGTTAAAACAGACGGAGGTTCTGAATCTAATGGATCCCACAATGCAAATAGTACCAAAACCGGGTAGTTATGCTCCTAATGATCCTGAAGTTTTTTGTGCAATTTATACATCAAAAGGCCATGAAAAAGCTACTCCGGGAGCAATGTGGGTCACAGAGATTGAAAATCCTGAAGGTAACCTGGAAATTATTCCTCATAAGTTTAGTTATAGACATAGTAAAAACACGGATTTTTGTCTGTCCGCTGAACTAAACGGAGACCGATATATGTACTACCTTACTGATGAAGAGGGTCTAAACAGGGTTAGCATTCTGGAAATCATCAATAATGATCCTCTATACGTAGTTGTTGAAAATCTGGTGCCATATGATACCGATCTGCTGGAGGATCATTTTAGTGCTCACGAAATGGAGATGAAACAGTTTGCTGATCAAGTTCAATTTGCATGGACAACATTAGAAAGTTCCGGTAACTTATACATGGTAACTTATAATTTTAATACGAGCTCAAGTAACATTAACGTTTTTAACATTGGAGAAGGCAGTATTGCAGGAGTTGAGTTTTCCCAAATGGAAGATAATATTATCTATCTTTCATGTGCTAATTCAGGGATTGTTAAATACAATTATAGTATTCAACAAAAAAACACTTTAGCTTCTTCAGGTGAATACAAACGTACCAGTCTGCAAACCGCTCCTGATGGATATATTTATGCTGTAAATAACAATGCCACCTTCTTAGGCCGCATTGATCAGGTTAATGGCGTTTTTGAGAACGACATTGTGGATCTTACCTTCCAGCCAGGTTATAGCTTTGAAGCCTATTTATTAAATCAAAGTGTTCCCGGGACTTTAGACTATCACATGCTGCCTAAACATGATGTGCTGAGCACCATGTCAGAAACCTCAGATGTAAGCTGCCCTGGAATGTCAGATGGAACAGTAACTATCTATGCCGGTGGAGGAACACCTGATTATACGATTACCTGCCTGAAGGATGATGTGCCCATCACAGGTTTTGAGTACGATGAGAATGATCATTATTTTTACAAAGATGGACTATCTGAAGGTGAGTACTCCTACATCATTACAGATGCGAGAGGTATTTCTTCTGAAGGTACGTTTATCATTGGTATCAACGATGATTACTACGATTTTAAAGACACCAAATTTGAAGTATTCAATAACAGGACACTGCCCGATGCCGAGTTTCCGCTCAATACTTACAGTTTCGAGGAGGGCATATTGGTTCACTCAGGAGCAACTCTTACTATTACCGGATCAGTATATGAATTCGGTAAAAATGCTGAAATCATTATCGAACCCGGTGCCACCCTCGAATTGGTGGGTACCACCCTGACAAACCATGAAGAATGTAACCTGATGTGGCAGGGCGTTGAGGTGCAGGGCGACAAAACCAAATCGCAGCAACCTGAATTAATCGATATGCAATGGGTACAATACCAGGGACGTCTTAGTATGCATAACTCTGCCATCGAAAACGCCATAGAAGCTGTTGGTCTATTGACCAGGGATGCGAATGGAAATGTTCTTTGGGATTCGGGTACCGGAGGGATTGTTGGAGCGTTTGACTCCCGTTTTACCAACAATACCAAGTCAGTACATTTTATGCCCTATCAAAATCACATGCCCGGATCTGTTGCCGAAATTGGTAACGCCAGTTATTTTAGCAATTGTACGTTTGAACTGAATGAAAACTATATCCCGGATTATACGTTTTACAAGCATGTGGATTTGGATAAGGTGAAGGGGATTGAGTTTAAAAACTGCGACTTCAGTCTCACTAATACCAATGGAGTATCTCCTTACAACCAGGGCATTGCTGCATATGAATCCGAATTTAGCGTGTTGCCCAATTGCCAAAATGCCATAGAACCATGCCCGGAGGAAGACATCCTTCATTCAAATTTTTCAGGTTTTTACAGGGCGGTTGCTTCATATAATGCAGACTTGACAGATAGGATTAATTTCACAGTTAATCAGGCAGTATTTACTAATAACAGTGTAGGAGTCTATGCACTCACAACAATGGGTGCCATCGTAACCAATTCAATATTTGAAATTGGTGAAAACCCTGTGAGCAAAGCCAACTACCAGGTATCTGAATCATTCGGAATTGACATCTATTCTTCCAATGGATTTATCCTGGAGGACAATGAGTTTATGAAATTCACGGGTGCGGAGGATGGGCATTACACAGGCATCAGGGTTTTTGCCTGCCCTTCATTTAGTGATGACATCTACAGGAATAAATATACAGGATTAAGTGTGGGGAATTTGGCTGAACTATACAATCGAAGTGAGGATTTAGACGATAAAACAGGGGTTACCTATCAATGTAACCAGAATTACTACAACGACTATGATTTCCATGTGGCAACAAATTCAGCCATACGAGGAAACATGGGATACCCTGATATGCCATCCGGCAATGTATTAACCTATCCATCAGCATGCACGATGCAATTACAAAATGACGGTACTCAGGATATCAGATACTATTATAATATGAGAAATCCAAATGAATGGTTAAGTAAATTTTCAGATTATGTCTATAAATTTCCAATAGATATTCAAAACACCTGCCCAACACTCCATGGCAGTGGCGGAATATCAACCAAGTTAACAACTTCTCAAAAACTGGCAAAGGAAACAGAATTTGCCGAAAAGCTGGCAGATTATACCAATATTGAGATACTTTACAGTAGTCTTGTGGATGGAGGTAGCACCAGTGCCGAACTATCGGACATTGAAAGTGCCACTGCTGACGAAATGTGGGTGCTGCGCAACAAATTGCTTGGTGATTCGCCACACCTTTCACAGGAAGTGTTAATGGCCATGTCGGACCGGACGGATGTTTTCCCGGATGCTGTACTGCTCGAAATTCTGTCGGCCAATCCGGAAGAATTAAGGAAAGAAGAGCTAATCAGTTATCTGGAAGACAAAGAAAATCCATTACCTGAATACATGATCGACATACTGATGCAGGTTGCCAACGGCTCTACCTACAAATCTGTATTGCAAAACCAAATGGCCAAGTATCATCATGGGTATGTCAATGCAGCTCAGGACATCATCCGAAGTTTGCAGCACGACAGCATCACGGATTTTGTTCAACTACGCTACTGGCTGGATAATATTGGCGGCTACGAAATGGACAAGCAGATCATTTCCACTTATATGGATGAGGATGATTACGCTTCTGCGCAAAGCCTGCTGGACATACTGCCGTCCATTTATGAATTGGAAGGAGATCAACTATTGGCTTACAACGATTACCATACCATGGTGGAGCTACAAATACAATTTGCTCAACAGCAGCGCAACATTCACCAATTAACATCCTCTGAACTGGCTACCATTACAAGTCTGGCCGACAACGGACTGGGAAGTGCCAAGTACTCAGCACGGAGCATCCTTGAGTATGCCTACGGCATGCATTATTTCGATCGTCCTTCATTGCCTGAAAATATTGGTTTAAAAACAGTTAAACCCATCGATCAGGATGAGTGGGCCAAGGCCTTGGGGCTAGAGCTATCGGTTGATCCAAATCCTGCCTCCACCTGGGCGGAATTCACCTGGCAACTTCCACCTGCCGAAACAACAGGCTTGATCAGTATTACCGATGTTACAGGTAAAACGATTAGTACCATTAGCATTTCAGGAGTTCAGGGGAAACGCGTATGGGATACAAGAGAAATTAAATCCGGAGTGTATATTTGCACCTTAAGCGCGGGTAAATTAGTTGCTTCAACAAAACTAATTGTAAAATAATGCGTTAATCAAACAGGTGGGATGCAACTAATCCCACCTGTTTTTTATTAGTTTTGAGCTATGAAGATAAAATCTCAACTTATTAAATATATGTATTTGTATGGCATACAGTTCATTGTGCTATTGGCGAATATAACTAAAAAACAAGCATTTACCTTCTCGATATTTTTCATTCTTCTTATACTCACTTTCTCTCAACCATCCCATGCACAAAACAACATGCAAATATCCTGGCAGGCTTGCTATGGTACGGAGTGGCCAGATGAAGCCAAGAGTATTGTGGCGACCGAAGATGGGTATCTTATTTTTGGGGAAGTATATTATGATATAACAATGGGAGGAAATGGTGATCAAGACATATTGATTTACAGGGTGGATTCCACTGGAAATATGATGTGGAGTAAAACCTATGGAGGATCGGGAGCAGAGTATCCAAACGATATTATTGCGGACAATCAAGGAAATTTCTATTTCGGTACCCTCAGTTATTCAGATGATGGCAATGTACAATCCGGGAATCATGGTGAGGCAGACCGATGGATAGTAAAGATTGATGGTGAGGGCAATATCATCTGGGAACACAGTTATGGAGGCAGCGGGCGAGAATACGGAGGCTATGTGAAATTATTGAAAAACGGCAATATATTGACCTATGGTGCCACCACTTCCTCTGATGGAGATGTTCCGGTAAACTATGGCTATTTGGACGATTGGTTGATGATTATTACGCCTGAGGGCGAAATCGTTCAAAGCCGTGTATATGGCAATATGGGGCAAAACAACATTTTTGATATTGTTGAAACACGAGATGGAGGGTTTTTCTTTGCTACCAAAGCCGAAGAAGTTCAGGGCATGGTGCAGGGAACCCACCATGGTTCAGGCGATGTATGGTCTGTAAAACTAACCCCTGAAATGGAGATTGAGTGGCAGAAATTGTATGGTGGGAGTGGCTATGATTATGGAAACAGAGGAGTATTGGAGTTAGAGGATGGGTATATATTTTTGGGGTTAACAGAATCTGATAATGGTGATGTATCAGGTCTTCATCCAAATGAAGACAATTATCCTGATATTTGGGTAGTCCGTATCGACACCATTGGCAATATTATGTGGCAGAAATGCTTGGGTGGGTCAAGTTATGATTATTCAATGGCTGGTTTATACCCAACTCAAGATGGTGGTTTTATGGTAGTGGCAGAAACTACGTCTGAAGATGGCGATGTGGAAGGGTTTCATCATTATTATTGGATGGGGTTACCTTCTTACGACATTTGGATGACAAAGTTATCAGCGGAGGGTGAACTGGAATGGAGCCAATGTTATGGTAGTTATGTACAAGATCGTCCGGCCTACAATGTCATTCAAAAAGATGATGATAACTGGATTATTGCAGCCACGGCACCCACCTTTTCGGAAAATGACAGTTTGGTGCGAGGAGATGTGCAATGTGAGGGACATGGAGACTACGATTTCTGGCTCTTCAACCTCAAAAACTGCGCCAACTACCAACCCGCCACACCCCAAGCCCCCACCGGGCCGGATACTCTGTGCCACACAACAGACACAACCTCGGTTTATACCCTTGCACCAGCAGCCGGAGCCTGGGGCTATACATGGCAACTGCAACCTGAGGAGGCAGGCACTTTGGCGCAAGACAGCCTCACCGCCACCATCACCTGGAACACCGGCTATCAGGGTGAGGTACAAATTTCCACCGCCAGCTACAACGACTGTGGGCAGTCGCCTTACTCAGAGGTAAAAACCACCTTTGTTTATACCTGCGTGGGCATGGAGGAGATCCCGGCCAATGGGTTTGGTTTGAGGGTATATCCCAATCCGGCAAAAGAGTGGGTTACCTTCGAAATTTCAGAAACTTCTCCCTCCCCCTCGGGGAGTCCCGGATGGCTATCGGGAGGGGTGGGGTCAAAACCCGCTACCATATTCATATATAACCACACCGGGCAGTTGGTGGAAAAACTTGACCTGAATGCATCACGCACAAACTGGAATGTTGGTAACCTACAACGAGGCTTGTATTTTTACCGATCTGAGCAGGATGGGAAAACGGTGGTGGGGAAATTGGTGGTGAGTGGGGAATAGAGAGTTACCCTGTCATCTCGAGTAAGAAGACTCCCGGAAAAGGGGGTCTTCTTACTACCAATGACAACTTTTGGTAAAATACTGTATATTAGGTTGGTGCAAAAATGGAGGTTATCAATTCCTGGGGGATACCTACCTGCCGGTGGCAGGTCTCATCCGCAAAAAGCGGATTTCGATATGACAGGTCGGTGCTTTGGGTTTTGTCATCATACCATGTGCCCCGATGGGCATCGGGGCTTTTTCCGGGGGAGTTGGGTCTCGAGATGACAACAAGGTTCATCGGTGCGACCCCGTTCCCCAGTGCCAGCGGCACGACCGACCTTGTAACCCCGGAATTCACAGGCTGTGTGAAAATGAACAACTCTATATTAAAAACGTATTATTTTTTTGTTTAAATATGATTAAAAATTAGTTTTATATACT
>MEOL01000020.1 GCA_001769215.1 Bacteroidetes bacterium GWF2_41_31 | reverse complement strand
AGTGGTAAAACTGAAGTTCATTTCTTCGTAGGAAGTTCAGTGGTTAAAATCCCTGCCTGCGTATAGCTAAAAACCGTTACCTGCCATTTTAGGACAGTGCACAACTTCAAACTGACAGCAAAATGACCGACAGTAAAACAATTAAAAAGACCTTTAGAAGTTCCATTAGACGTGGGACAGGCGAAGCTCATTTGATTATGCAAAACAACCCGACTGTTGACTTTTCGACTGACATTATCAAAGCATCGCTTACAAATTTTGCTTATGATGGACAATCAGAAGATAGTAGGGCTTTATTTCTTTCTGAACTTATTGCACTTTCAAAACAGCAAGACAAAATTCGCAAAGCAGTTTTGCAAGGACTTGCAACGGAGCAAGACGACACTTGGACACTGACACAACTCTTTGACCTTGTTAAAATATTTGCTCAAACAGGCGACACCGAAGCAAAACAAGCAATTTATGACAGGTTTTTCAATCATCCAGTTGACCATTCTGACTGGGTTGGATACAGTGAAATCCTTGAACTTGACGGATTGAAGGGTTTAATATTTATCGCAGATAAGATTGGTAAAGGATTAGAACAAAATCCTGACGATTGGCAAGACGATATGATAATTGACCACTTTCAAAGAGAGAATCCGAAAATTAAAGCGTTTGAAGAACTTGAAAATGCGAGTAAAGAAAACCGTTTCATCAGGATTTATTTAGACACCATAAAACGAATAGAAGAAAACAGGAAAAATCATATTCGAGAAAAGGTTATATACAAGGACATAATTGAAGAAGTAATACTCTGTAAACCATATATTCGGCTTTGGAAAAGAAAATTAACCAACCAACAAATAAATGTAATTGCAAATCAACTTTTGATTGAAAAGAACAAAGCCAACAAAGAGAAACTCTTATACGTTTTTGACAAATTCAAATTTCCTTTTGATAGCGAATTTATTTTGCAACTTGCAAAACAAAAATCGACATCAAAAAACAGAATTGTTGAGTTCGCAATTGATGCATTGCACTTTTTACAAAGCAAAAGCATAAGACAGTTTGCTTTAGAGCAACTCGAAACTGCTAAAAGACCAGAGAGTTTGACAAGAATTTTGATTTCAAACTATCAAAAAGGTGACAGCAAATTACTCGCAAAATTGGCTAATAAATTTAATCAAGATTATATCATTGAAAACCTTGCTTCAAGTTACATTGATATTTACAAGGCGAACAAGACGAATGAATGTAAAGAACCTCTTGAAGCTATTTACGACAAACTAACTTGCGGTATTCACAGAAAAGGTATCATTGAAGTATTAATTGACAACAAAGTTCTTTCAGATAAAATCAGACAAGAGATAAAACATGACAGCTATTTGGAAACACGACAACTACTCGACAGAAAGAAAAACGGCAGGTAACATCGTCTCATACCCAATGCGGGGTTAAGTGGTTTGGTTACGTCAGTACTTTTATGTAAGTTTGTTCACGGTAGATAAGTCTGTGCATTTTAATCCCGCACTGGGCATAGCCGTAAGCGTTACCTGCAAGCCAAAAAAAAAGCGACAGTGCATATAATCAGCAGCAGAATAAGATTTTAATAAAAGACTGGAAAAAAGAATGTCCGCAATAATAGACCAATTTTAATAAACGTAAATCCTAAGTATGAGTTTAATTAAAATTCAATTTGGAATTAAATTTTGTCAAAATGACTTGAATGAAGTCCTTGATAAATACTGGGATGATTCCATTAATGTATCTTATAAAGAAGTAATTTTTGATTTGTCTTTAACAGAGTGGATAAGCACAGAAGAAATTGCATTCTTATTCGGATGGATAAGAACTATAAATCAACTTGAAAAAAAGGTGACAGTTTTTCTACCATATTCATACAATATAAATTCGTCTGATCTATATACTAAAGTCGAATTAATTCATTTCAAGGAAAAATATCAATTTGAAGAAAATGACCAGAGAATTAAAAGAAGAAAAAATCGAAATCTGTTTTTGCTTTCCGTTTGGGGAATGTTAATCAGAATTGGAATTAAAGACACTCAATTTAAAAATATAATTGAAAGCTACAATTACAAACAAGACATTGTAAAAGCAAAATTCAGTCATCAAGTTATCCCATTCACAGTAATTGACACATCATCTTCAGGTGGAGATTTGCAATTTGATAGAGAATATGAGGATGTATTAGAAGGAAGTAAAAGCAAAAATAGAATTTCAAAAAGTGAAGGTCTTTTTGATTTAGAGGTAGAAATTGTTGAGAAACTCAAAACATACGCATGCTATTCACCATTTGAAAGTAAAATTATTAGCAACATTATTACACAAGAACTTTATGCAAATGCTTCACAGCATTCTCAAGCAAAAGAGAAAAAGAATTTTGAGAATGAATGTTACTTTACTTCTGCATTAAACAATAGGTGGGATAATCCAAATACAATCAATTTTGTTGAACAGTTTATTATCGAAAAATATCCGGAAACTTTAGATTTTTATAAAGATAAAAATCGAGTTTTGAAAGCCTTAAAACTGGATATTGTTAAAGTTAATCCCGATTTGGTTAAAAAATTCAACGAAAGACGTGAAGCAAACCTAGACAAATACAAAACTGAATTTAAGAATATATCTTATTTAGAATTTACATTTCTTGATTTTGGTGTTGGAATCCACTCTACCCTAGAACTAGAATTTCAAAATGCTAAAAACTCCCAACTCAAAGAAGAACTTTCAGTTGGTTATGAAAAAAAACATTTGCATACTCAAATCCTTGAGTATGCATTTCTAATGGATTCTTCAAGGATACCGTTTGACCAAAGCATTGATGACTACAATTTCATTGCAAGAGGTTTATATTTTCTAATTGACATGGTTAGAAGATTTAACGGCCTCATAATAGCGAGAAGTGGTTATGGTCAAGTTATTTATGATTTTTCCGAAAGAATTTATATAAGTAAAAATAAAACCGAAAATATAGATGCTACCATTGACTCAATTTATGAAGTACGAGATTCAATTAAACTCAATTGTTATGAGGAAAACATTTCATTTTTTCCAGGAACAATGATTTCAATTGTATTGCCAGAAAAGCAAAAAGAAGATTTGAAGCTTTCACCAGTTAGAATTGATGATAAAAGTTTATCCCAATATATTTATAAGAGCCAAATTAGAAAATTCGATCCTGCAATTAATCCTTTAGAGGAATTTTCTACAAATTCATATGAATATGTCAGTTTAGTTTTCCTATACGAAAAAGTACTGAATGCAATTTCATATGATGAATTGAATTCTACAAAAATAATCTACAATAAGCTTTTTGCTGAGTTTGTAAAGAGTCTCAACGCTTTAAAAGCCAAAAACTGTCTAGTCTTTATTGACTTTGGATTTTTGCCAATGCGGCATATCTTCTTGAAGTTTCTTTATTATCTAACGAATACACCCAAAATAAATGAATATACAAAAGCTGTAATATTCAACCTTGATGAAGTTGATGAAAAAATAATTCAGATTTGCAAAACGAATTTAAGAAAAAAGGCAAATCAACCTTTTATTTATAGACCTATTCCTTGTTTGAGAATAAACAATTCAGTTGGCATTAAAATTGAAAAAAATATTCTTCAGATAAGCTGGATTGGAGTTAGGAACGAGGAAGATGAAATCTGGTTATCTCGGCTATTGATCGGAGATAAAGAAAGTTATGATGTAAGTAGATTTATAGAAACTGATTCCATCGAGGGAAATTTTTTTATCAAAAGTGACGAAAGGATTTATTCTCTATTCAACGATCTAAATAATCTAAAAGCAGAATTTGAAAGTGCAAAAGAGCGTTTTGTTGAAAACTTCTTGATTGATTTAATTGAAGATGGAGAAGTTCCCAAACATCCAGAAAAAGGGCAATACATTTTTTTAACTTCAAAAGGAACATACCAGTCAAAATATTTATCTCTCTATGAATCACTTCATAATAAATACTTAGCAAAGTTCTTTGCAAAATATTTACTTGATAAATACATTAATAAATCCAAAAATGAAAAAGGAGAAATTGATTATCAAAAATTGATATTTCAAAAGATAATAACCGTAACCGTTAGTAGTCAATTGATTGGGGTTGCAATAAGAGACTTAATTAAAGAAAATGATAACTACAAATTTTTGAGGAAAGGAGACCAAAGCCAGCTTTTGGTGAATTGCCCAGAACTTATAATCCTTTCAAGTTATTATTCCTTTAATACAGAAAAGCCTTTTAGAAAAGTTAATCCCAAAGACAATATTATTATTGTAAATGATGTTATTTCAACTGGTTCATTGGTTTATAGGTTGATTGATCGATTAACTGATAAGGAAGCCAACATTCAAGCAGTAATGTCAATTGCTGATGGTAGAATCAAAGATGCGGACTTAATAGAAAGTGATGAAGTTCCATCAATATTTAATGAATCTTATGAAGAAAGTAGGTTTATAAAATTGATTTCTCATTCAGACAGATTTCAACTTCGCAAATATTCAGAAAAAAGAGATTATGCAAGAAATCTAGATTCGGAGGAATCAATAAGGAGAATCAATCCAATATTAAATACTGTAGTTGAATTAAGTTATAACCATAGTGAGAAAGAAAGAATTTTATATCCTGAACCTGAGAACTTGTTGAGAAGTGAATCAGTCTTTAAAAATGAGTATTTTAAAGTGGGTCACTTTCAACAAAACCTAACACATAGTAGCTACCTTACAGATATGCCAAATCTCTTTCAAAACGAAAGTGGATTCTTTCTTTTAGAGAAAATGTATACTGCAATTAGTGAAAAAATATATCAATTGAATCTTGGTGCAGAAGAAACAACGCGAACTAATTTAGTTAATGCTAAAGAAAATCTCGAACGGATACTTCAAAATAATCCAAATCAATTCCCATTTTTCAAACAAGTTATTGACAACATCAATAGTATTAACAATCTCATTTTAGACCTAAATAGAAATGACAATGACAATATCGTTACTCAACTTGGAGAAAGCGACATTGAATCAAAATGGCTCACAAAAAAATATGAACCAGATTACATTTTTTATCCAATCCAGTCAGGAATTGAAAATGTAACTCATAAATCTTTTCATAAAGTTTTTGGAACTGATGTTGATAATATTTTTGGGATGCAGAGGTTTGAAACGAGCAAAGGATGGCGTTTCCCTTTTCCGCCGAAGAGATATAATAAAATAACAAAAGGGAAGCACATACTTATAATTGATAGTGGTTCTTTAACAGGAGAATCTTTAATTCAAATGATTGATTCAATATCCTTCTTAGAGGTTGGCAGAATTGATGTTTTATCAATAGTTTGTAGAATTGAAGATTTCTACCGTGAATTTTATTCACGTTTAAAATCATTGAAAGTAAAGCATCTGAAAAACATAAATAAGACTGAAAATGAAAAATACATTCAAGTAATTGCAAATGCAAATATTCTATTTGGTATCAATTTACACATTCCAGTTTTTCCTTCTACTGTTTCATGTCCCTTTTGCGTTGAAAAGAATCAACTTGAAAATTATCTTGATAAATTTAAAGGGAAACATCTTCCACCTCATACCAAACAATATATTGAACAAAGGCTAAAAAAAGAAATAAATCAATTTAATTCAAATTCTGGCGATATATATATATATCCGAAATATTTACCTACAATTAATGGAGATCCTGATTTTATTTCAATTTTCTTGATGAGAGATAAACTCGGCAAGATAGATAGCTACAGATTTTATCCGCAATATTTTAAGGAATTTGATAAACTTGTTGAATGTGCGAGTAAAGGATTATTTGAAATAAGTAATAAGCATACACTTAAGGAATTTGAACTTGTTCTTACATGTATTCTTCATGAACCTTCATTATTTGGAGTACATAGAGATTTACTTATAAATGTGTTTAAAACAACCAAGGATATTATTTCAAAATTAATTTTTGAAAAGAACATTACTTTAGATGATTTCAATTACAAATGGACTAAATATTCATTTGTCCGCCTTGCCCATACTTATTATGGCAGGGAAATTTTTGATATTGATCACATTGTGCCTCTTTTTGAATTTTCAATTGACGATGATTGTGCCTTAAACTATCTTTCATTTATTCTTTGGGAAGGTTTCTTTAATTTACAGAAGGACAGATATATTAAAGAAAAAACTACTTCATTATTATCTAGAATGAGTGATGAATTAGATAACAAGGATAATAGTAATTCAATATATGCCAATCATAAAATACGAGAGATTGTAAAATCCATCATTCATAGTTTTGAAAATACAGATGTATCCAATGTAAATGATGCCTACTTCAATTTGAGAAAGTTTTTCTTTACACAAAGTTCAGATAACACTCATAGTGAACTAAAAAGAATCATTTTCAGAATAACAAGCATTATTGAAAATAGAGATTTGTCTGATGATGAAATAAATGAAATAATTGATTTGTCAACAAACATTAGAAAAACCCTTAAAACTTCATTACTTGATAACCTAATAGCGATCAAAATTGATACGCATCTAAAAAAATGTGATGAATTACAATACAATAATCTATTTAAAGAAGATTCTGTATACAATAGTATGACAAACCTTATAAGCCTACAAGAAAATATCATTGCAGAGAGAAAACTCATTATTGAATTAAAAAAAATCGATACGCTTAAGCTGTTTGTTCGTGAATTGGATAAGTTTCAGGTGGATTATTTACTTGAAGGAAAACCATTTGTAAATTATTGTAAAAAGTATAAATGTGATTTAAAGAAATGTATTGATAATGCATTAAAAAGCAGCAAGGTTAAAAATGAAATTTCAACAAGAAAAAACTTCATAATTAAGGAATTTAGTTCTTATGGCATTTTTGTAAATGGTCATAGTGATTTATTCATTCATGCTTTTGAAGAAATATTTTACAATGCAGCGCACTGTACTGAAAATGACAATGTAAACATTGAGTTTATAATAAATAAATCCGAAGAGAGGCCAATTATTGAATTAGTTATTTTTCAGAACAAACCTTTTGTTCCTAATGGTAGAATAAATGGAATTGAAAAAATAATTCTCCCAATCTTTAAAGCTTTTTGTGGGGAGGATGGAATACAAATTCTTGATAAAGAAAAAAATAGTTACCAAATAAAAATCAGATTTAATGAGTATGACTTACAAAACAATTAAAAATGGAAAATCCAACTATTCTGACGTTTGTAATTACAGATCCTAGTGATGGTTCATTCACTGAAGACCTTTATACGGCTAGAAATTTTCATAATGAAACCCATCCAGTGGTTCTTCATGAGTTCAATCACTTTTATACAATTTTCAAGTTTGCGGCTAATGACTTTCAATTTCGCATTGTTATACATGCCGGACTAACAGACCGCGGTGGAAAAAATACAGGCGAACAGATCTTAGGTGAATTTCGAAGCAAAGAGGAATTTAAAAACATTGAGATTAATTTTGTCACGCGTAAACCTGATTGGTTTGGCGAAAATGAATTCTCAATTATAAGAGAAGGTAAAAAGAGATATTTTAACCTGAAATATTTTAACCGGCAAGATTTCATTTCGGAGTTTCTTGAAATTGTTCCTGTTTTTAAAAAGAAAGATCTGATTAAAGGATTAGCTTCCCAATCAAAGCCACTTGTTCATGACAATAACGAATTTGATGTTGCAATAATTTCAGTAATCCCCAAAGAATTAGATGCTTTAAAGACAACATTCGAGTTTAAGGATACAGAGCCATTTATGAATGTAAATGGAATTAAAATTTGGAAGACAAGTCTTATTCAGGACATTAACAGCAACAAAGAATTAAATATTCTTCATGTGATGATTGGAAGTGCAGGAAATGTTTCAAGTTCTTTAGTCACTCACTTGATTTTACAAAATTTTAAAATTAACTTAATCATTCTTTGCGGGATTGCAGCAGGCAATAAGGCCAAAACGAAACTATATTCAGCTATTTTAGGAGATAAGATTGTTTACTACGAAAATCAGAAATTAGTATTAGATGCTGAACCAATAAAACGACAAGACCCAATACCAGTTGATGTTCATAGAGGTCGAGACATCCCCCACTTAACAAACGATTCGGAGAAATGGAAAGAAAAATTTCTGAATGCTCTGGCAAGTGCTAACATATTAATCTCATCAAAAGAGACCAAAAATAAAAATTGGATAGCATCCAATTGGCAAGATGATTTAGCAGTCGGCGAAGGTGTAATTGTTTCAGGTGAAAAGTTATTTGCTGATGGAAGTTCATTAGAAAAACTTGCTGAAGAGAACACCATTGGAAAATATATTATTGCTGGTGAAATGGAGGGTTATGGATTCGCAAGAGCTTGTATTGAAGATAGTCACAAGGAGTGGCTAGTTGTTAGAGGAATTTCAGATTATGGAGGGCCAGAAAAATCTGACCTAATAAATGAAAAATATCAAATAGTTGCAGCTTTGGCTGCAACTACATTAGTTAAACATTATTTGAAAAGTAGCTATACTGTAATACAATCGAGCAAAAAATAAAACAATTGGCTTTTAAATAACCACAGACTGAAACGAAGGCCAGCAGGTAACAAAGTGTAGCGGGCAATAAGGGTTTACGTGATATTCGAGCATCCTGCCCCGCATAAACTTCGGTGTAGCTTGACAGTGACGAACTCCGAAATCCCTTACTGCCGCTACACTCAAACGTTATAAGCCATTTTAAATGACAGCAACCAAGACATACTATCCAAACGGACAAGTTGAATGTGAAGGCTTCGTAAATGAAGAGTTACAGGTAGGAAATTGGACTTTTTATCACGAAAATGGAAAGTTGTTTTCCAAAGGCCAATATGACAATAATGGAAATCCAATTGGCTTGTGGACTGAATACTACGAGAATGGACTTATAAAATACGAAGCCATTTCTCCACAGGGCAATTACTTTTCACTTGACAGCGATAATCTTGAAATTGTAACCTATTGTTCTGAAGACGGGATTCCGCTTATAGTTGACGGAAATGGAAAACTTAAAATTTATTTCGACAATGGAAACATTCAACATATTTCACACTGGACTAACAAATTGAAGAATGGAATTTTACAAGAGTTCTACGAAAGCGGACAACTTAAACTAGAGAGAAATTATAAGGACGGAAAAAAAGAAGGACTCGGAAAAGTATTTTATGACAATGGTAATCTTCATATTGAACACTACTTTATAAATGGCAATGACACTGGAAAATATCGAGAATGGTATGAAAACGGACAACTATCTGAAGAAGGAGAATACCGTAACAGAGAATATTTTATAATCAATTTTTGGACAGAGAATGGAATGCAAATATTGAAAGACGGAACAGGCAAAGTTATACGAAAATATGGAGCAACTGATGGCGACATTTATGAGCAATACTTCGAACAAGGAAAAATGTCGGGAGAAAAAAAGGTTTCTGGAATGACTTACGGACAATTCATCCCTGACAAGAATAACAAAAACGGCTTATAACAAAGAAGAACTGAGCTAAAAAACAACAAAATTTTCAATACTTTTTCACTTTTTTATCTCATAGGGTAAATGAAAACAATTTAAAAAAACCTAAGCCCTGATCAAAACAGATTTGTAGTTTTCATCATATGGGATGCCTGATTTTGCAAAGGCAAGCATCCCTGTCTGACCGCCGCCTGTATTGGCCTGGATGAGGTTGAGGAACTTAATGAAGGAAATTGTTTGTTTTATTGCACTAATTTAGAAACTAACCTTGGCCTGTCGGCCATTAATTGATACTTTTGCAAAAAAGTTAAAAGATGTTTCTTAAAGTATTGTTGATATCTGTTGTATTTATTGGACTGGCGGTTGCTGGTTTCGCCATAAAAATGTTTTTGGTAAAAAACGGAGAGTTTAAAAAACAATGTTCATCTGTGGACCCCCATACGGGGAAGGCTTTAGGTTGCTCCTGCGAAGGAGCCCCCGGTGACGGCAGCTGTCGTAAAGAAGGAGGAAACGGTAAAGAAGAACACAAAACCTCACCTGTGGTGATGCAATTTAAGGAATTTGAGGTAAGCTAGATTACTCATTAAACTCCTTTGTAATTTTATTTTTAAATCCTTCCGTTGCCACGGAGGCAAACCCTTCGGGAGTTGTATAGATAAAGAACCCTTCCAAATTTGGATTTGAATTAACAAAGGCAAGAGATTTTTCCAGCCCCATCACCATACAGGCGGTGGCATAAGCATCGGCAAAAGCAGTGCTTTCGCATAAGATGGTTGCACTTAACAAGGTCTGCTTTGCAGGATATCCGCTTTTAGGGTCGATGGTATGCGAATACCTGACACCATCTTCCTCAAAATATTTTCGGTAATTTCCAGATGTGGCGATAGAAGCATTTTCCAGTTCAACAACTGCCGACAACACCCGGTAGCTGTTTTTGTCTTTTGCCGGTTGCTCGATCCCAATTTTCCATAGGCTGCCATCCGACTTTCGTCCTTTGGCTTTCACCTCGCCACCAATGTCCACAAGATAATCGTGAATGCCGCAACGGTCCAGAAAACCGCCCACCACATCAACTGAATAGCCTTGGGCTACCGCATTGAAATCAAACGAAATGCGCGGATCCGATTTCGTCACCTCACCATTCACCAATTGTACCTTTTGGTAACCCACCAAACTCAGCAGGCTGTCAACAATTTGAGGATCGACATGTTTCACACCATCGCTTCCAAAACCCCAGGCTTTGGCCAGCGGCCCGATCGTCATATCGAAGGCACCGCCTGTTTCAATGGCTACCTGCTGTGAGATAGTAAAATTATCTATAAAAAATTGGTCAGGAACAGCCGATGAGTCATTGCGGTTGATGCGACACAGGATGGATTCGGGCACCCATAACGAAACCGACTGATCAAATGCATCCAAAATGGAATCAATTTCACTTTGTACGTTTCGCCCTTCTTTATCGAAATAGATGATTGAATAGTAGGTTCCCTGCGCCTCCCCCAACAGTTGTATTGCTTCGGACGGTTTTTTGGCGGAACAAGCTCCGAGCAAAAGAAGTAGTATCAAAAAATCACTTCTGATGCACATGGTAGCTAGAAACGATAGGACAGATTAAAGGCAAAAGCCCCTACGGTTTTAATCTCGTCGTGGTTCTCATCCGGGTTGCCTAAATACCTCACCCCTATGGAGACAATTACACCTAAGCTCATGTCTTTTACAGGACTTATCACAAGGCCATTGTTAACAAAGAAGCGAAAAAAGAACGTGTCGAACCTTTCAGCAGGGTCTCCCCCATAATTATTATACCGCTCGTATTCGCCTGTCCCTACCTGGAAACCAGGCCCGAGAAAGTACCGGACTTTACCTTGTCCGGTAGGATAGAAATTAAGGTTTAAACCAGAATAAAATTTATTGTCAATATCGTCAAAACCATTAATATTCTCATTGCTGAAGCCCACTGACAGTGGAATCTGAACTCCTATTTTACCCTTTGAAAAAATATGTTCATACGAAATGGTAAATTCGTTGACTATTAAATCGAACAAATGAAAGGTAAATAAGTTCTTGTTATAATCGTAAACCTTTTTGATCTGATCCTCATTCTCTAAAAACCTCACGGTCCCATCTTCAAACACGATCATGCTGATATCGCTGTTGTTCATGGCAAATACAGCGCTGGTACTTCCATCAAAGAGCTGATATCTGGTTTCAGTTTTGTCAATATCGACATGAGTGGCCGCGATACGGGCAGATTGATCGCGTGGGTAAATAAAATCCTGAGCGGTCAGGTTGGATAACCAACACACCGACAACAATAAAGTGAATGCCAGAAACAAATGCTTTTTCATAATTTTTGATTTAAAAACGATAAGTCAGGTTGAACGAAATACCAAGCGTAGAAATGGTTTTCCCATTTTCGATCTTAAAAAAGTGACGCGCTCCAAGGGAACCAACCACGGCCATACTCAGGTGTTCTATGGGTGTAATCATTAATCCGTTGTTTACCATAAAACCCATAAATCCGGTTTTTATTTCGTCAGGGTTATCATTATAATAATTTGGAAAGTATATCCCTGAACCAATCTGTATTGAAGGCCCGAAAAAGTAACGCACTTTTCCCTGACGGGTAGGATAAATATTAAACGAAACCCCCGTACTAAAACGATTAGCAAAAGAGTTTTCATAATCAGTTCCGAAAGGCAATGGCAATAAATCATTGTCGCCACTATCCCCATATCCAAATGAAACGGGTATTTGCAGGCTATATTTTCCATTGCCCAGTATCCGTTCGTAAGAGAAAGTGAAATTATTGATTGCAAAATCGAGTATATGAAATGAAATCAGGTTGAGGCCATAGTTCGTCTTAGACTTACTTATAACGGCAATCTCATTGACCTGTAACTTCTCCCCATTTTGATATTGAATATAATCTACTTTGTTTATATCAACGGAGTATTCATAGCCGGAATTTCCGGTATAATCCTGATACAGTATCACATTCCCTTTAATCGCAACTTCTTTTGCGTCAATTTTCGCCCGGTTTTTCAAGACAATCACATCCTGTGAAAAAACCTGAAATGACGCCATTACCATCAACAAACACACTAAACTGCGATTAACCATTTTAGAATACTTTAATTTGTACCATATTAACGACAAGAAAAAACTGAAAAGGTGACAACCAATGTCACCTTTTTTTTATATTAACTTCCAAAGTCATCGAAGGCTATCATTTCTTCCGGAACTCCAAGATTATCGAGCATCTTCTGGACTGCAGCATTCATCATGGGCGGTCCGCAGAGATAATATTCAATATCTTCAGGTTCGGGATGATTTTTTAAATAGTTATCGTAAATCACCTGGTGTATAAATCCTGTATAACCCTTCCAGTTATCTTCTTTAAGTGGTTCTGATAAAGCCACTTCAAATTTAAAATTGGGGTTTTCTCTTTCAATTTCCTCAAACTGATCAACGTAAAACAATTCACGTTTTGAGCGTCCGCCATACCAGAAGGTAGCTTTTCGACTGGTATGCTTGGTTTTATACTGGTCGAAGATGTGTGACCGCATGGGAGCCATTCCGGCACCACCACCGATGAACATCATTTCACGCTCCGTCTTTTTGATAAAAAATTCACCATAAGGTCCTGAGACCATCACTTTGTCACCCGGTTTGCGGGAGAAAACATAAGAAGAACAAATTCCTGGGTTCACATTCATGAAACCACCTTTTTTACGGTCCCATGGAGGTGTGGCAATGCGGATATTCAGCATCACGATATTCCCTTCGGCAGGGTGGTTGGCCATAGAATAGGCCCGATAAATGGGTTCCGGATTTTTCATCTTCAAATCCCACATCTTGAATTTATCCCATTCTTCTTTGTATTTGTCTTCAACTACCATGGTGCTGAAATCAACTTCCACCTTGGGCACATCAATCTGGATATAACCGCCTGAGCGGAAATCAAGCGTTTCACCTTCCGGCAGACGCACCACAAATTCTTTAATAAAGGAAGCCACATTTCGGTTGGAAACAACAGTACACTCCCACTTCTTAATGCCAAATATTTCTGCAGGAACGGTGATGTCCATATCCTCTCTCACTTTCACCTGACATCCCAGACGCCATTGCTGAGACTGTTCTTTTCTGGTAAAAAAACCCTTCTCTGTGGGTAATATGCCTCCTCCACCTGAAGTTACCTGAACCCGACACATGGCACAGGTTCCCCCGCCTCCACAAGCAGAGGGCAGGAATATTTTATTGTTCGCGAGGGTAGACAACAAAGTCGATCCGGGATCAATCTCCAATTCTTTCTCCTGGTTGATGGTAATTTTTACCTTTCCTTGCGGCATGAGCTTTTTACGTGCAAAAAGCAGTAACCAAACCAGTAGCAACATAGTTGCCAGAAAGATGACTATACTTATGCCAATTATCACTCCAATTCCAACTTGCAATAAAATCATTGTATATAAAATTTAATTATTCTATAACTTAATTCCCAGGAAGCTCATGAAAGCAATTCCCATTAATCCGGTAATAATAAAGGTGATGCCGAGACCACGTAAAGGTGCAGGTACATCGGAATACCTGATTTTTTCACGTATGGCGGCAATACCGACGATGGCCAGGAACCAGCCCACACCGGAACCTATTCCGAAAGAGGTGGCCTGTGCCAGGCTCTGATATTCACGTTCCTGCATAAATAATGAACCTCCAAGAATGGCACAATTAACGGCAATAAGTGGTAAAAATATACCCAGGGAAGAATAAAGTGAAGGGGAAAATTTCTCCACAATCATTTCAACCAGTTGCACCATGGAAGCAATAATGGCAATAAACATGATAAAGCTTAAGAAGCTTAAATCAACATCCGCGAAACTGGCATCAAGCCATGCAAGAGCCCCTGCCTTCAGGATATATTCATTAAGCATATAGTCCACCGGAACGGTGATGCCCAAAACAAAAATAACGGCCGCACCCAACCCAACAGAAGTCTTCACGGTTTTCGACACAGCAAGATAAGAACACATGCCTAAGAAGTAGGCAAATATCATGTTGTCGATGAAAATGGATTTTATAAAGATGTTAAAAATTTCCTGCATGATAATGGAGTTTTATCGTTCAACCTAGTTTTTCTCAATCAGATCACGTGTATAATATCGTTGTACCCAGATAATCACACCTACCACAATCAATGCCATGGGAGGCAGGATCATCAACCCATTGTTTTTATATCCCAGTTCATAAAATGATTCAGGGATTAGATTGAATCCATAGATAGATCCCGATCCCAACAGTTCTCTGAAGAAAGCAATGATAATCAGAATCAAACCATAGCCCAGGCCGTTGCCAATTCCATCGAGAAACGAAGGCCAGGGTTTGTTGGCCATGGCAAAGGCTTCGAGACGGCCCATGATGATGCAGTTGGTAATTATAAGCCCGACAAATACGGAAAGTTGTTTGCTTACATCATACACAAAGGCTTTAAGTATCTGATCGACTACGATAACCAACGTGGCAACCACAACCAGTTGAACAATAATCCTGATTCGGGGTGGTATACCATTGCGCAAGACAGAAATGACTACATTCGAAACAGCGGTAACAAGGGTTACGGAAATAGCCATCACAATGGCGGGTTCTAATTTGGCGGTAACAGCCAATGCCGAGCATATACCCAGCACCTGAACTGTAATCGGGTTGCTGAGGCTTAACGGATTTTTCAGTAATTTAATATTCTTTGATGAGAAAAGTGCCTCACGTTCTCTGATTTCTGCGCTCATGGTTTATCTGTGTTTTTGTAAATAAGGTAAATATGTCTCCAACACATCTTTCAACATGTCGTTAACGCCATTGCTGGTGATGGTACCGCCCGAAATAGCGTCTACCCCATGTATTCTCTCACTTTCGGCTAATTTGCCGATGCCCCCTTTTACTACCATGATGGAAGTAAATTGACCCTGATTGTCAAAAATTGTTTTACCAATAAATTGATCCTCAAAAGCCGCTGTAGATATTTCGGCACCCAAACCGGGAGTTTCGCCTTTATGGTCGAAAGTAACACCAACAATGGTGTTCAGATCACTGCTCAAGGCAATATTACCCCAGATTGGTCCCCAAAGACCGATACCCCTGACAGGAATCACATAGAGTGATTGCCCGTTTTTGTTTATTACATAAAGAGGAAGCTCAAAAGGTTTGCCCTGCGATTTTTTATAGAGCTCAGCTTTCATATCCAGACTAAATGCCTTTGCATTTTCCTTGTTGGCTTCTGTATATGATTCAACCACATCCCCATTTTGATCAAGGACAATTTCCTCAGTTACGAACTCATTAAATAATTTGATTGAGTTACTGGCCGTCACATCCGGAATATGGGCCGAGGCCAGTATCCCTCCCATCTTATCAATGGCTACATTTCGCTCCTGAAAAGGCTTTAGGAGCATCGCTGCTGTAGACAACAGAGCGGCGGCAATGATGACCATAATGGCAGCATACCTGAAAATATATCCGTTACTATACATAGTTTTACTTCTTTTTGGCTAATTAGAAACTAAGACTTTTATGCGTTTGAGCCGCTTTTTGATATTGGATTCTATCACATAATGGTCGATGAGCGGAGCAAACACATTCATTAACAGAATTGAAAGCATAACGCCTTCGGGATAAGCCGGGTTAAATACACGGATGAGAATGGCAATGGCACCGATAAGAAATCCATAAATATACATTCCATTTTTGGTTTGGGTAGCGGTCACCGGATCGGTAGCCATAAAGACAGCACCAAAAGCAAATCCACCCATAATCAGGTGATTATAGAAGGGTAATTCCATGTATTGGTTAGCACCCCACCAGTTAAATAACAAGCCCATAACAATTCCGCCCACAACCACGCTCAACATAATTCGCCAGTTGCCTATTCCTGTTGCCAGCAGGATAGCGGCGCCTATAAGAATCATCAAAACAGAGGTTTCTCCATTCGATCCGGGAATAAATCCCATAAACATATCGTAAGTTGAAGGAATCTGATCAAAATTACCAACCAATGCATTCCCTAGTGGAGTCGCACCCGAATAAGCATCCAGTTTATCGGCAATCCAAACTTTATCGCCCGACATATCAGCCGGATAGGCAAAGAAAAGAAAAGCCCGTGCTGTAAGTGCCGGATTTACAATGTTCATCCCGGTACCACCAAATACTTCTTTGCCAAATACAACGGCAAATGCCACCGCGATGGCAACTTGCCACAAAGGCGTTTCGGGAGGCACAATCATTGGGATGAGTAGTCCTGACACAAAAAAACCTTCATTTACCTCATGCCCTTTTATCTGGGCAAAAACAATTTCAATACCCAATCCCACTGCATAAGAAACAATGATAATGGGCAGCATTTTCAGAAATCCGTAAAAAAAGGCGGTCCAAAGTTCAGGTACCTGTCCTAAAGATAAAAAATGCTGATTTCCGATATTCCACATCCCAAACAACAATGCGGGAATCAATGAAATGAACACCACGATCATGGTACGTTTCATATCGATGGAATCTCTGATATGCGATCCTGAGAAGGTAACCTTATCCGGAACAAAGAGCAGGGTTTCAACAGAGTCGAAAGCCGTATGGAATTTTTCGAACCTCCCTCCCTTTTCAAAATGGGGTTTCTGTTTGTCTAATAGTTTTCTAAGCGCTTTCATGCGATATATACTGATTAACTTATATTTAACTCATTTCCTGGCGCATTAGCTCAAGGCCTTTGCGAACGATTGACTGCATCTCGGTTTTAGAGGTATCTATCACTTCGCAAAGAGCAAAGTCCTCGGCATCAATTTCATAAATACCCAGATTTTCCATGGCATCGATATCCTCCACCATGATGGCTTTTAAGAGTGCCATGGGGTAAATGTCGAAGGGGAACACCTGTTCATATTTGCCGGTCATGACAAGAGAACGATGTCCGCCATGGAGGTTCGTGTTGAGGCGGTATTTCCGGTTGGGAAACATCCACGACAAAAATGTCTTTGAAAAACTGAATTTGTTAAAACCAGGCAGCAACCAGCCAAAAAACTCGGCTTCATTGCCTTCAGGAATCACCGTCACCATCGAATCATAGAAACCGACAAAACCATCGATCTCAATTTTCTCTCCCGTTAATACATTTCCGCTGATTGTCCGGTTGTTTCCTTTGGTGAGATTGCCCTCGACCATGTGCTTGATGCAAGCTCCGAGAACGGTTTTGTAATATCTTGGTTTCAGTACCTCAGAACCGGCAAGCGCTATGATGCGGGTAAAATCGACTTTTCCGGTTAAAAAGAAACTTCCTATGGTAATCACATCCTGTGGGTATAGATACCATATCACTTCTCCTTTGTTGATGGGGCTTATCTTGCTTGCTTGCACACTCACGTTACCGGCAGGATGCGGGCCGCTAAACTTATTTATTTGCACGTTCTTAGAATTGAGAAACACCTTGGATGTCGTGTTTTTCGCATCTACGTTCAAATGAACCGAACCATTGGTGAGTTTTTTTAATACGTCAAGTCCTGTTTGAAACTCATCTCCTTTACCATGTACAACCAAATCGAAGTCGGGTGCCAATGGGGACGTGTCGAAAGCGGGAATATAAATAGCTTTTGGTGTTTCGGCAGGGTTGGCAATTACCGAATAAGGCCTTTGCCTCAGCATAGGCCAAATACCGCTTTGCAGCATTGTTTCGATAATGGCTTCCCTGCTTATACCATCCACTTTTTGAGGCATAAATTGCACCGCATCAAATTTATCATCCGATTGTATGATGATTTCCAACAAACGACGCTTGGCTCCACGCTTTAACGCTTCTACTTTACCGCTTACGGGAGAGGTGAAAATGATGTTGGTGCGACTTTTATCATAAAACAATGGCGTTCCAACCTGAACCAAATCACCTTCTGCCACCATCATTTTTGGGAAAACACCTATAAAATCCGTTGGCTTGATTGCAAACCGCTTTGCACTGTAGTCGACGATAGTTTTTTCTGAATCACCTAACAACTTAATATCCAGACCCTTATTAATAAGATAATTAGTTGACATATATAAATAAATTCATGTATTAATGAGGCGCAATTTAGACAATAATCCTGTTTTATGTGAGAATCGTCTGGAAATAATACCTATTTTTACTAACTCTAAATAAATCATAAACTTATCATTTATACCGTAGAAAATGAGGGGAAATAAAATTCATCTATTTCAAAAAGTATTGATCGTCATCTGTTTGTTTTGTTACCTCCTGCCGACCAAGGCGTGGGCACAGCCCGTTGAAAATAATGATTTGGTTTATGATGCCAACATACAGACCGTGCTGCTTTATCCTGGTGGAGATCAATTGGCACCTCCCGTCATCAAATTGGGGTCAACCGACAAATTGACTCTTTCGTTTGATGACCTCAGCAACCAGTCGTTTCTTTTCAAATACACCTTAATTCATTGCACGAAAGATTGGCAAACTTCCGACCTTGACCCGATGGATTACCTGGAAGGATTTTTTGAGGCTGACATTACGAATTATAACTTCTCATTGAATGCCATCCCTCCCTATATTAATTACTCACTTAGTTTTCCAAACAGAGATATCCAGATAAAACGTTCCGGCAACTATATAATAAAGGTATATATGGACAATACGGAGGACGCAAATGTGCTCTTTACCAAACGATTCTACGTGTTGGAACCGCTTCTGAAAATTGATGTGAACATCCCATATTACCCAAAGAACCTCGACTTTGTCAGAAAAAAACAGCAGCTCGATCTAAAATTATTTACCCCTGATTTATTTAATAGCGAACCTGAACTGCGCATGAGTGTGAACATCATGCAAAATGGGCGATACGACAACATGAAGGTTGATTTGAAACCTACTTCGCTGATGCTTGACCAACTCAATTTCGATTATACCGATGGCATTGTCTTTGACGGGGGAAATCAATTTCGGAATTTTGATATGAAAAGCTTCTATTATCAGTCGATGTATATCAGTGAAATTATCAACGATGTAAATGGTTACAACGTGGTACTTCACACCAGTGCGCCCCGACCCGGAAAACCTTACAGCCTGATAGAAGACATCAATGGCAGGAAACTGATCAAGGCCCGGCAGGGACAAAATACCAGTACCGAAGGAGAATACGCCTGGGTAGAATTTTACCTGAAAATGCCCCGGTTAAAGGAGGGCGAGATCTATCTTTTAGGAGCACTCAACGACTGGCAACTGGATGAAAAAGGCAAAATGGTTTTCGACAACCGCATCAATATGTACCATGGGCGATTGTACTTAAAACAAGGATATTACGATTATTTGTATGCCGTTGTCCCAAATGGGGAATCCGTAGGAGATGTTACCCTCATCGAAGGAGATCATTGGGAAACAAAGAATCAATACTCCGTTTATGTATATTACCGGGAGAAAGTACCTGAATATGACCGGCTTGTGGGGTATTCACAGTTTTATTCGTTTGATGTAAGCACCGAATAAATTCCATTTATGGGAAAATACCAATGACACTATTTACACATAACAAGCCTATTTTAAATGTATTGTGATATTTGGCGAAATAATTGGTATGGCCTCTCCATCTCAATAAATAAAAATCATTAATAATAAAAAAATATGAAACTTGTCAATTTTACCCTGCTTTCAATCGTCCTTCTTTTATTTGTTGTTTCGTGCAACACGAAAAAAGACAACCCCATTGACAATCCCAAAGGAATGAACAATTTGGTTGTTGCAGACAATTTCAATTGGTCGACGGCAAGCGATGCTTTATTTCAGGTAAGGGCACTGGACAACACCAACCAGCCCATAAAAGGAGCTAAAATCAATATTTACACCAGCGATCCGCTCGAAGGTGGCAAATTAATTGTAAGCGGCGCTACCAACGATAACGGGATTTATCAAATTGATTATGAGGTGCCAGCTTACTACCAAAGTTTGTTTGTTACCACAGACTATGTAGGACTACCTTCTCCCGGTGCAGTTGAACTTACAGACCATGGCTTCAGCATCACACTGGGTGGACAACAGGCGAATACCATGGTAAAATCAGCTGTGAACCTCAAAGATTTGAATACTGATTTTGCATACCTTGGAGGCTTTAACTCACAAGGAGTACCTGATTATCTGGAACCACAAAACGACATTATTTCGCAGGGTCTGCTGAACGACATTAACAATACACTCCCCGAAGGACAACCTCTTCCTCAATCACACCCGGAATATCTACTCCCGCAATGGGATTATAACTTACACCTGATTGAAGACTGCGATGTATGGATCACATTCGTGCACGAACGAGCAGGATATAAAAACGTACTCGGGTTTTATTCCTATCCAACCGGACAAACTCCGCAAACCCCTGCCGATATTGATACCATTACCATTATTTATCCCAATGTGAGTTATGACGGCTCCGGCGGAGGACTTTATTCAGGAAACAAGGTTTATATTGGCCAGTTTGATGCCGGAATGACGGTAAGTTTTGCTTTGATGGCGGATGGTTGGGTTGGCGGACAAGTAACCGATGGAAAGTGGATTGTTTATTCAAACCCCAATCTAAATCCGGAATCAGATCCTTCCTTACGTCAGCATACCGTATTGCTTAATGACAACGGGCGTAACCTGCTCTTACTCGGTATTGAAGACATTAGAAGAGACAATTCTTCGTGTGACCACGATTTTAACGATGCCATTTTTTATGTAACGGCCAATCCCATCGAGGCTATCGACCAAAGTCAATTTCCAAATATTGACTATACCGGTGCAGATGACGATGGTGATGGAGTGCCCGACAATGTTGACAATTATCCCGACGATCCTAACAAAGCCTTCGACAACTATTTCTTTAACCAGGGAAGTTATGGAACACTGGCCTATGAAGACCTCTGGCCATCCAAAGGTGATTACGACTTTAACGATGCCGTCATTGACTATAATTTCAATCAGGTTACCAATGCCGACAACGACATGGTAGAAATTAATGCCGAATTTATTTTGAGGGCACATGGTGCCTTCTATCACAATGGTTTTGGTTTCCAGATGCCTTTCGATAAAAGCCTGATATCCTCAGTTACCGGTGACCTGAATGTACCCGGAAACATTGTAAGCTTAGACAGTAAAAACCTGGAATCAGGACAGACACTGCCCGTGGTGATGGTGTGGGAAGACGCTTACGATGTTTTGCCTCAGGAAGGTGGCGGAATTGGTGTAAACACTGATCCCAATTACCCTTTCGTTGTACCCGATACACTAAGAATTACCATCACACTTAATACACCTGTAAGCCTCACCACTTCAGGTATTCCCCCTTATAACCCATTTATTTTTGTAAACGGACAGAGAGAAGTTGAAGTTCACCTTGTTGACAGAGTACCAACGGATCTGGCTACAACAGCCTTATTTGGTACCGCTGCCGACAACAGCAATCCTGCTACGGGCAGATATTACCGTACAGAAAACAACCTGCCCTGGGCCATTAATATTATTGAAAGTTTTGAATATCCAATTGAAAAGGTGGATGTTACAACGGCACACCTGAAGTTTGGTGCATGGGCCGAAAGCAATGGAACATTATTCAATGACTGGTACCGCGATTTAACAGGTTACCGAAATGCTGAAAACATTTACCAGATACCTCAATAGTAATAACTAAACGGAAATTAAGGAATAAATCTGATCGTGCAGCCGGATAAATCCGGCTGCAATGCATGTCAAAAAAACACATTCATTGCAAATGAATAAACCTGAATAGAATCAATCCATTGCAGTCTGGCTTTAGCCGACTGCAACAAAAACCCTTCTGTTTTAGTAACTGTTATATTGTAAATAGGGAATTTCAAAAACCAGTGATTAATTTCCCCGGAAATTAAGGAATAAATCTGATCCTGCAGTCGGATAAATCCGGCTGCAATGGATGTCCAAGAAATACATTCATCGTAGATGAATAAACCTGAATAGAATCAATCCATTGCAGTCTGGCTTTAGCCGACTGCAAAAAAAACGCTTCTGTTTTAGTAACTGTTATATTGTAAATAGGGAATTTCAAAAACCAGTGATTAATTTCCCCGGAAATTAAGGAATAAATCTGATCTTGCAGCCTGATAAATCCGGCTGCAATGGATGTCCAAAAAACACATTCATTGTAAATGAATAAAATTGAATAGAGTCAATCCATTGCAGTCTGGCTTTAGCCGACTGCAACAAAAAAAACCATTCTGTTTAAGCAACTGTTATATTGTAAAAAGGGAATTTCAAAAACCAGAAATTATAAAGTCCTTGCTTTGTAGGTTTTTATCAGTCTTACGATGAAGGTGTTGAGATCATACCCTTAAAATAGACGGTAATAGCCATCTATGTTTTACACACAAAAAAAATCCCGGTACAATTTTACTTGCACCGGGATTTTTTGTTGTTTTTGATATGTCTCCGAATTCCTATCTGCGGAATCCGCCACTTTTACCATCAACTTTTCCAAATTTAATGGCAGCTGCCAATCCGATTACATTTGTTTTAAAATTTCCGCCTTCCATATTGCTTATATTCGACAGCCCTTGTGTATAAGATGCCGAAAACTGAAAACGACTTAGTTCAACCCCAACTTCAATATTAACTCCCATATTTAAAGGTTTAAAGAAATCACTCTCTGAGGTGCCAATTTTTAAATCATTGTTGTTGTCCCATTCTGAACCCTCTTTAGTCGCAGTGGTAGCGTATACATTGTATGAGATCACCGGACCTGCCATTGCAAAAAGACTCATGTTATCTAATTTATATTTATATCCGAAGTTGATTGGGATATCCATAGCTCCAAGTATCTGAATCCCTTTGAATTTTACTCCGGCATATTCGTCTTTTACAACATAGCCTTTCGCGGCAGCGAACACACCTGTCTGGACAAACAGAAAATCATTCACAGGCACTTCAAGGATAAATCCAAGCCTTGGTGATGTTAATCGCTTGGGATCATATCCCTCATTAAAACTGTTTCCGTCCTCGTCTTCTAAACTAAGCATAGAAAAATCCACACCAATTTTAAACCCGCCTTTTACTTGGGCATTCAATGTGTTGATAGACAACGCAGCTATCATGATGACAGTAAATAGTAAGATTTTTTTCATAAATTATTTTTTTTTAGATTATAATTGTTTGTAATGAAGCAAAAATACAAAACAAGTTATACAAACCTATGAATCGTAAGTTAAATGTTGATAAAAGTATGATGGAGAACTTCTCAACAATCAGATATACTGAATAGTTATATCCTAATTTAAATTAAATTAAAATATAGCTTGGGCCAATAACCGGACTTTTTTAAGAGTTGAAACAAAGGGTAAACCAGGAAATATTTTCACTACTCGTACCGCAACGATTCAATGGGGTCGAGACCTGCAGCTTTATTAGCGGGAATAATTCCTGAGAGCAGGGCTACGACAAAACAGAGGCCAATTCCCAGTGCAATCCATGCCCAGGGAATGATGAAGGCACTTCCTGTGGCAATTGACACGATATTACCAACCATAATGCCGGCCACCACGCCCAACACACCTCCAATTTGAGCAATCACTACAGCCTCTGCCAGAAACTGGTTTCGAATGGTTTTACGCCTGGCGCCCACTGCTTTCCTGATACCAATTTCACGGGTGCGTTCGGTAACAGATACCAGCATAATGTTCATCAATCCGATGGCAGCTCCCAATAACGTAATTAAGCCAATCAAAGTGGCGCCA
Organism: Bacteroidetes bacterium GWF2_41_31; assembly: GCA_001769215.1. GTDB lineage: Bacteria > Bacteroidota > Bacteroidia > Bacteroidales > F082 > UBA6244. Next base: position 92,475 of record MEOL01000020.1, on the reverse strand, counting down.
ACCTGAATACTCCCCGTGAGCTTGATCAGCATACTGGCAATGTTGTCGCTTTTAATAATGGAAAATGAATCATCTTGCCCCACTTTGTCTTTTCTGATTCTTCTAAAAACACCCGTGGCCTCACCAATGGCTGCATCCATCAGATTTGGGTCCGTAACCATCACGCTGATGCGGAAATTCATGTTGGGACGTGAAAAATACTGCCTGACGTTAGATAATGGTGCCATACAATTTCTGTCGCCGGAAAAACCCACGCTCGACCCACGTTCTTTTATCACACCTATTACCTTAAATTTACCGGCTCCAATAGAAACAACCTGTCCGATCGGGTTTTCCTTCTCTTTAAACAGGGTCTTGGCCACTTCGCTACCCAACAAAGTAACAGCACTTCCCTCTTCAATTTCGGTGGGATTAAAATTTCTTCCTTTGTCTATCTCCAAACCGGCAGTAGCCAGGTAGTTTTCGTCTACTCCCATCACCTGAACATTGGGATTGGTTTTTACCGATTGATACTTGATGGTGGCGATACCTGTACCATAAGTAAAGACGGAAGTAGTTACCGGAAAATGATACTCTTTTTTAAATTCGAGGGCTTGCTGATAGCTGATTTCGGTATATTCCTTTGGTCTGTTGTTACTTCCCCCGATATGAACATGAAGATCCCTGTTTTGAATATTGAAGGTGTTGGCTCCCATCATAGCAAAATTATTATTGAGGAAATACTCAACCGCGTCAATGGCAGTCAGAATTCCCACGAGTGCCATGATGCCAAAGGCGATAATCATCACCGTAAGGATAGTACGTAATAAATGGCTTTTTATTGAAGTCAACGAGATACTTAAGTTCTCTTTTATCAGTTGATAGTCTGTCATAGGGTTAGTCTTCTTTTGCACCGAAAGCCAGATCACCTGCATCGCCCAGCCCGGGAACGATGAACGCTTTGGCCGTAAGCTCATCATCAACAGCCCCAACCCAAATAGTCAGAGGTTTCAAAGAAAATTGCCGTTTCAGGTTGATGATCCCCTCCTCGCTGGCCAACAAGGTAACTACATGAATATGTGCGGGTTCTCCATTTAGAAGGAGCCCCTTTAGCGCGGCTATGAGCGACCCCCCCGTTGCTAACATGGGATCGCTTAATATCAGTATTTTACCCTCCAATGATGGAGCCGAAATATAATCCAGTTTTATTACAAAATCCTCTGCCTTGGTATATTTCCGGTAAGCAGAAACATAGGCACTGTCGGAGGTATCAAAGTAATTAAGCAACCCTTGATGGAGCGGTAGCCCTGCACGCAGGATGGTGGCCAGAACAGGCCGTGATGTTGGAAGTTTCATCCGGGCCATGCCCAGCGGGGTGATCACTTCTTTTTCTTCGTATAAGAAGGTTTTGCTGATTTCATAGGCAAATATTTCGCCTGCGCGCTCCATATTCCTTCTAAAACGCATCCTATCCTGCTGAATCGTAACATCGCGAAGTTCTGAAATAAACTTGTTAAAGATAGAGTCGGTTGTTCCTATTTCCCTGATCATGGCTTGAGTATTTGAGACAAAAGTACAATTATTTAGCTGAGTACACAAAGTGAAATGATAATGGTTTTTAAGGATTAAAAATACGGGCAGTTATTACATTCATCGAAAGGTTTCTTTATGAAAGATCGCAATTACTTTTGTGATATAACAGAGGCAGAAAACAGGGATTTAATAGGGCAAATACTTAGGTTTTGTATTTTAAACAATTGCTGTTTTAAAAATTCAATTGGCTATGTAGGCCTGAATATTTATTGGTGTCATTATTGCAGGTTCAAACTTATTTTAATTTACATTTGCTCGTCTTGAATCGAATAGTTCATGGAAACTTGGGATGGATGGCTCATACTTATTGCAAATCCTATTCTTGTACCAAAGAAAGTACCTTTACCCAAAAAGGAATCGCTCTTAAATCAATCATTGAGGTAAGCAACAAAACAAAGGCAGAAAGAAAATTAATCTAAAAGGCACTAAAATTAACGAGTATCTCACAGGTCTGGTCTCGTTACAAAGTATAAAAAGCCGCCCCTAGAAAAGGAGCAGCTTTTTATTACCAAAGGTTTGTGTTTTATGCAACTGATAGTTTTCTCCTATAAAGCACTACCAAGAAACCACCCATCAAGAAGATACCAAGGAAGATAGCCCAGTTGGAAAGTGGTATTGGTGGACCTGCATATTCAATAAATGGTCCGTTCAATAAGAAGTAAGAAGTTAAATATTCCCCATTAAACAATATCTCCAATTCAGCTTCATCAGCAACACCATCGGTATCGATATATAAATGGGTTTGAGTGCCATCATAGTATATCTGCATAGAATAGGCAGCTACTGCCGTACCATCACCTTCGGTAACAGTTCCGCCGGTAAAGTCAATGGTAGGTAAACCACCAATCAGACCATTAACACTTCCTACTACATCATAGTTGTTTACATACAGTTTGTCGCCATCACGAAAATTGGTAATAACATCCAATCCGTTCCCTGATGCATTATAGGCAACTACTTCAGGGTAGCTGTTATTCAGGACATAGATATCGTCACCACCGCCCCACCCATAATCATGGGTATTGTTATAGATACTATTTCCTGTTGCTATTATATTAGGGGTTACATTATAAGTCTCAGAAATTAGTCCTTCGTCAAAATTAAAAATGGTATTGTTACTAACCATCAGATTGGTTGTTGATACCGCATCAATGGCCATGTTCGAATAACCTCCATTGTTGGAAGTTGTGACAGAGTTCCATGACGGGATGTATTCTGTGCGTGATATCGTATTCCCATCTATAATAAATCCGTCTCCGGCCTCCCAAAACAATATACAGGTAGAACCGCCCCACCATGGGTTGAAGGCATATTCCCCTGGCTCACCAGGAGCAGGCGGGAAGAAACCTATATCCAATATCTGGTTGTTTGTAATTGAGCCTGTTGTACCGGTCCGATCACCTGTTGAAACAGCAGAAGCTATTTGAATGCCATTTCCGGTACTCCACATAGTCTTGCCATACCCTTGAACAATGTTATTGTTGATATCCACAGTAAGCGTAGGCCCCCACGCTAATATGGCTGTTTTCTGAAATTTTGTTATATAAGAATTAGTAAGAGTAAATGTGTGTGGTCCAGCTCCGCTGCTGCTCTCTGCAAAGACACCAGTATTGTGGTTATAACCCAATGGTTGATCCGTTGGATAACCGGCAGGAGGAAAAAATAATTGTTCTGACGCAAGACCCCGAACACCTGTAACATAAACATTATCAATGGTAACTGTTGTATTAAATACGCCAATCCCCTGAAAATCATATCCATTGATGTCGGGAGCAAGAGGAAAATATCCCTGATCATTTCCATCTACTCTCAAGTCTTTGATTACAACAGCGACATTATTTGTTGCCTTTATACCTATTACATCGTATATATCCTGATTTTTTAGGTTTTTCCAATTCCCCCCGGTAATAACCAAAGAACTTTTATCAGGTGATTGAATAATTGTTAAATCTCTACCTGCGCCCCGAAGTGTGATTCCTGTGGTGATAGTCACCTGTTCAATAAAAGTTCCTGCATCAACTAGTATAGAATCACCATCCTGTGATGCATCAACTGCCGATTGAATGGTGGGATAGTCACTTAAGAGACTGCCACTTCTATACAGATGTACAGAGCCCGGAGGAAAAGCTAACATCTCACCCGCACTCATTAGCAAAGCAATGAGTACCATTGATAATTTGAAGATTTTTTTCATGAATAAAAGTTTTTAAGGTTAAGTAATTATAGTGAGTTAAAAAAAATCAAAAATTTAAATTCTCGTATTCAATTAATTTTACTTACTCCTTTTACTCCGGCAAACTAGCAGGTATATTTAGAGTTTTATCTTCAATAACACATATATTAATTGTTCATCAGTTACTCTTTAAAGAATTGAAAACAAAATCCTAAAACAAATATATTAATATTTGCAACTATTAAGACAAAATAAAAAAACCTTTTTCACTATTCTTTAAATCAAAAACCTATTAAGTTCGTAAGGTATTTGTTTTTTTTTGTTGGAGAATAAATAGCTCTACCAGAAGTTACCGATCAACAAGTTAACAACAGATGGAAGTAATCGGAGTGATTTTTAATCCTCTTTCGGGGAAAGTGCTTAAATTCTAATAAAAGACACGCATTTTAACCGATTGCGATTGAACTGGCTCGTAAAGCTAACATATAATTACTACCTTTCCACCTCCTATCTTAAACTTCACTCTCCCAAAAATGAACTTCACAGCTTTTTCATTTCAAAACCTGCCTTCCCGGACTAGTTTTGCTTCTGAAATTATTAATTCACCATAAAAAATAGAAAACATGAAAACCATCATCCTAACCTTGTCGCTGGCATTAATAGCCACTTTCAGTTTTGCACAATTTCCTCAATCAGATTCCCCTGATTCGTGTTCGTATGTTACTACCGATTTACGAGCCTCCATATTTATGGACAACAACTCGCTGGTTAACGTAAAAGTAGCTAAACACGTTGGCGATCAGGTGAAAATCAGGGTAAAAGAAAATAACAAAATCTTGTACCAAAAAAGCTATAAATCATGGGCGCTTATCGATTTAAAATACGACATCGGTCAGTTTCCAATGGGCGAATATACCTTTGAAATTGTAAAAGACAAGGAAGTCGTTTTCGCTCAAACCATTGAACATACTGAATCCAACGAGCATTTGGTACTGCGTTAATTGCCCTTGTAAATAAACTCCTGGTAACAAACAGTTCATTGAAATAGTGCTCAGATGCCCGGAATGTGTATTTTTGATCACACGTATCTGGTAATGATTTATTGATCTTACAACACATGGGATTAAAAATGAGATAATCGAAAAATGGATAACGGGTTTAAAATAAACAGATGGCTTCGATATAGTTACGGTTTTTACCTGGGGATCATATTCAATTTTATCCTGGATATTATTTTCAGCCTGGTATATAAAAACTACCCTTTATTTCAGCCAATTAACAATTACCTGATATCCATTTTTCTTACCTACGCGGTTTTTGAAATTCTTTTTTTCTTTAACAAGCGGTTGAAAACTTCCTTGGATTGGGATCAACATCCGGCCCAACGATTCCTCCTTCAATTTTTATCAAATAGCCTCATTGCCATCATCTTAGTAATGGTGTTACGTTGGGGAGTCCGGTTTCTGCTGGGTCGCATAGATTATATTGCATTAGCAGATGAGATAATTATCGGGGCTTTGGTGGTTACCGCCGTGCTGATCGCTGTGGTATCAGAGTTGAGCGTATTTCTTTTAAATAAGTGGAGGTTCAGCCTGGCAGAACTCGAACGTTTTAAAAAAGAGAATGCTGAATACAGGTTCGAATTGTTGCGGTCGCAGTTAAACCCTCATTTCCTGTTCAACAGCCTGAACACTTTGTCATCACTTATTTATGAAAATCAGGAAAATGCCGGGCATTTCGTCAGGGAGTTGGCAGACGTTTATCGGTATATTCTCGAAAACAGGGACAAGGAATTGATCCTGTTAAGTAATGAACTTGAGTTTGCCAAGTCCTACATCAACCTGGTGCAGTTGAGGTTTGATAAAAACCTGGAAGTGATTTTAGACCTGCAGCACAACAATCCCGGCTTCCGCATTGCGCCCCTTACGATTCAGTTGCTCATCGAAAACGCCATTAAACACAATGTTATTTCGAGGAAGAATCCACTTCAAATCGATATTTTTATCGAAGATAAAATGCTGGTAGTTAAAAATAGTATCCTGCTCAAACATACAAAAGAGTTTAGCACCGAATTGGGATTGAAAAATATAAGCAACCGGTATGGGTTTCTAACGGATAGAACAATTGAAATTTTTAATAGCGGAGAAAATTTTGTGGTAAAAATTCCATTAATTTGACCTTGTAGAACTTATACAAAAAAACGACAACATGAACCGGATTAAAGTGTTGATAGTTGAAGATGAGCCTCACGCGCAAAGCGAGTTGAAACGCTTGCTTGCTCAGTGTGGGCACGACATCCTTGTGATGGATTGCATCGACACGGTGGAGGATACCATCCATTGGATTAACAACCATCCTGAACCCGACCTGATGTTTTTCGACATTCAACTTTCTGATGGATTAAGTTTTGAAATTTTTAAGCATATCAAAGCGACAATACCTGTAATTTTTACCACGGCCTTCGACGAATACGCCATTCAGGCATTTAAAGTCAACAGCATTGATTACCTTTTAAAACCGGTGAAGCAACTTGAACTTAACTCTGCACTAGACAAGTTTCGCTCGTTGGGCGGTAAGGTTAGCAACAAAGAAACTGTGCTGCGATTGGAACAGATTGAACAATTGCTTCAACTTCACAAGACCCGTTATAAATCACGTTTTATCACCCGCATCGGCGACCAGATCAAACAAATCGACATCACGGAGGTGGCCTATTTTAAAGCTGAAGACAATGAGGTACTGCTTGTTACAGAAAACAACAAGCGATATTTCATCAATTATGCACTCGATCAATTGGCTGAGATGATCGATCCATCCATTTTTTTCAGGGCAAACCGCAGTTACCTGGTCCATATTTCGTCCATAAAAAAAATAAGCAAGTATTTTAACAGCCGCCTTCACCTAGAATTAGAACCGATCACTCGTGAACCAGTGCTCATCAGCCGGGTAAAGGTTCCTGAATTTTTAAATTGGATTGACAAATGAGAACAAAGATCAATAAACCAATGTTAATTCTTCTGGCAGTTGGCTTGATTTTTCTGGCTTCCTGCCAAAGGGTAACCATCAGGGTGGAATCCATACCACAAAACACGCCTAAAGGACAGCCCATCTACATCACCGGAAACTTTAACGATTGGGATCCGGGTGATGCCAAATACCAATTAAGCCTCGCGGCCGACAGCAATTATTATATTACCTTGCCTCCGGGTTTTGGAAAAATTGATTACAAGTTTACGAGAGGCGACTGGACTACTGTTGAAAAAGACATCTGCGGTGACGAAATCAACAACAGGGAACTATTTACTGCTGATGAAGATACGGTGTCAAACAACATTGAAAGTTGGAACGACCTGGATCCGGCGAACTGTCCGCGTTTGACCATTGTAATTGAGGATGTACCTGAAAACACACCTGAAGATGATGTGATAGCCCTGGCCAGCAACCTGAACTCATGGGATCCGGACGATGCCTCCATAACAAAAATAACCAGCTCAGGAACGCGGTACATCACCATCGACCGACCGCCCGGAGTAAACAACCTGGAGTATAAACTCACCAGGGGTTCGTTGTCGTCCTCCGAATCGGATGAGTTTGGAAATGAGGTTTCAAACCGCACCATGGAATTTGGAAAAAAAGATACCATAAAAGTTTCTGTGAAAGGTTGGACCGACAAGCCCGAGAACAAACCCGTCAGGGTGGTACTTTTGATTAGTCATCTGCCGAAAAACACACCTGGCACCGATCCTGTTTTTTTCGCCAGCAACCTGAATTCATGGGCACCAGGTGATAAAAACTACCAGTTTCAGCGAAACAATGAAGGTCAGTTGTTTTATTCGCTTCCCCGAAAGAAATTTATGCTGGATTATAAAATCACGAGAGGAGACTGGAGTACCGTAGAGGTGGATAAAAACGGGTATGATATCTCGAACCGGCAGACCAATCTTGAGAATGCCGATACGGTAGTTCTAACTGTCAACAGATGGAAAGATATGGGTGGTAGCGGTGATGATGACATGACCATTATATTGGATCGCGTCCCGGAATCAACACCCGAAAATGCCAAGCTGTATATTTCAGGCAGTTTTAACGACTGGGATCCAGGGAAGTTGCGTTATAAATTTTGGAAGGATGCCACAGGCAGATATTTTATCAACCTGCCCAGGCGGAATGGTGATTTTGAATTTAGGATCACCCGTGGTTCATGGGAATCGACCCAGGTGGATGCCAATGGATCCGACATTCGACCCTATCAATACAACTACCAGGATTTCGACACACTTACTCTCGCCATCGACAACTGGAAGGACATACCAGAAAAAGAAATGGATCAGGTTACAATAGTCATCGACAAAATCCCCGCTAACACACCGGTTAACGACCAAATCTTTCTGGCTCCCGATTTTAATGGTTGGAACCCTGAAGACCGGCAGCTCATTTTTGGAAGGTTAACCGATGGAAGGCCGGTGCTTACGTTCGCCACCCATGGCAACAAGATGGATTTTAAAATCACCCGTGGTGGCTGGCACACAGTTGAAGTAAATCAATATGGTGAAGAAATCCCCAACCGAACACTTTATGTTGGATTTGCCGATACTGTTTACCTCGAAATAGACAGATGGAAGGATCGGTAATTAATAGATTATGAAATTCACTCTCCTGTCGAAAGAGTTAATTGTTCATTTCTCAAAATGATATACCGAAGTAAGCAAAGCACATCCGGGTCGACATTACCTTCAAAGTTTTAATAAAAATCACATAGAAAAACGATATCTGATAGCCGGTTGCTTTATTGCCCGGGTTTTGCTAATTTTACCGCCGGTAAAACCGCTCATTTCGGCTACCAATCTGTACCTTTTCCACGTTCTCCCGGACAAGTCTGCACCTTAAATTTATATTTAATGAAGGGAGAAAATATTTCATCGCGCTTTCATGAAAATATTACTTATATCTCCCGCAACAGACGCACACAGAAGAACCAACAAAGGACTTATGATGCCACAACTTGCCCTCTATATTTTGGAAGGGCTAACTCCAAAAGAACATGAGGTCACGATTGTTGAGGAAGAAACCGAACCCATCGACCTGGATCAGGACTGCGATCTGGTTGGCATCAGTTGCATGACGGCCAACGCGCCAAGATCGTACGACCTTTGCCGGGAGTTTAAAAACCGAGGCAAAACGGTGATCCTGGGCGGGGTACACCCCACCATTCTTCCCGATGAAGCCCTCCAACATTCAGACAGTGTAGTCATTGGAGAAGCCGAGGGCGTGTGGGAAACGCTCATAGGTGATTTTCAAAACAACCAACTGAAAAAAACCTACCACGACCCAATCCCTGATTTGGGGAAATACATCCACAAGGATTTTAAGAAAATTTTCCAAAGCCGGCGGTTTAGTTTGATCCCCATTCTCACTACCCGTGGATGTCCGTACCACTGCGATTTTTGTTGCGTAACCAACCTTTTTGGTGAGAAAATCAGGCACGTGCCCATCGAAAATGTGGTACGCGACATTAAGGAATCCGGTTCAAAACGGTTTATTTTTCTGGACGACAACATCATTGGAAGTCCAAAGTACGCCAAAGAATTATTCAGGGCCATCAAACCGCTAAAAATCAAGTGGGTGGGACAGGCTTCGGTTTCGTTGCTCGTGGCCGACGATGAATTGATTCAACTGGCCGCAGAAAGTGGTTGCAAAATGCTTTTTTTCGGTATTGAAAGCGTAGCAGAGGAACAATTCAAAACCATGCGCAAGGCCATCAAGGATATTGATCACCTGGAAAATGCCTTTAAAAAGATAAAAAAAATGGGAATCCTCATTCATGCCTCCATGGTTTTTGGTTTTGATAGCGACACCAGAGAGGTTTTCGACCATACCGTTGAGTTCCTGATTAAAAATAAAGTAAATACCGTATCATTCAACGTGTTAACGCCTTATCCGGGAACAAAAACATATGACAATCTGAAAAGTGAAAATCGCCTTACTACCACTGATTGGAAATATTACGACCACAACACGGTGGTTTTTAAGCCCAAAAACATGACTCCTTACGAACTTCAACTAGGCAAAGTTAATGCCAGGAAGAAGTTCTACAGCACCAAATCGGTCATCAGGCGTCTTTCGGGCAATATGGTTAACCCACTCATTTACCTTGCTACAAATTATGGACATATCAAGCAGGTAAAAGTGGAAGTAAAAAGAATTGCCGGACTGAAATCAAAATTATTTGACAACGCGGAAAATGATCCTTAATTCAGGTCAACGGTTCGGGCTATAAGTAGTTGGATGGGGAAGTACACACCAAACAGAAAATCCTTACGGGTTCTCAGAAATGGTCGAGAATAAGCAATTACTTATCACCATTATTGTGGTGTCGTTATATTTTTAGGCAGACATTGGATTCACTTGAAGTTGTCCTCCAATGGCTTTTAAAACTTTCATTATTGTTGAAAATTGTGGCTTAGCCCCGTCCGACAAAGCTTTGTATAAGCTCGGTCTGCTCAAACCTGTTTCTTCAGATATTTTGGTCATTCCTATCGCTTTTGCAATATGACCAATCGCATTAATTACATCTGTGTTATCTCCTTCTTCTAAAACAGTATTGAGATACTCAGCAATCATTTCTTTACTGTCCAAATAATCCGCTATGTCAAATTTTGAAGTTCCCATTTTTTCTATTTGTTAATTGCTTCCAGATTTCTTTCGCTTTCAAAATGTCCTTTTGTTGAGATGATTTATTTCCGCCAATTAGTAAAACAATTATTTTTCCATCTTTTTCTTTGAAGTAAACTCGATATCCACTAGCAAAATTTACTCGCATTTCTCTAATTCCGTCACCAACAGGTTTGCAATCTCCAGTTGGTCGTTGATTTCTAGTTTCTGAATTTTAAATAGTATTATTGACTTGGCTTTCAAGTCTTTTAACTTTAATATCCATTTATCGAATTCAGTCGTTTTCTCAATAAAAAACATTAATACTGTATCTACTTGGATACAAATGTAGTCAAATATTTCAATTAAGCGTCATTTATTAAATTTTTCTGTTCGAGTGAGAAAATGCAACATAACTTACCATATGCAATCAAGAGCGCATTAAACGACTTGATTCAAAGTCGTGAACCGCTATCCCAAACATTCACTTATTTCAGCATCGCAGCCACCTTAAACAACAAGTTTCCCACCGGGCTCAGGCGATTCAATTTAAGTCGGTAATAATGGGTAAGTTTGGCATCAAAACCGGCATAAAACCTGGCCAGGTTGACGTTGTTCGATCCTTCAAAATCCAGAATCATTTTACCCGGGGAGTATTCTTTTATAACTGAATCGATGAGAAAAGTAAGAGCCGATGAACTTCTTCCCTCGGCATTGGTTCCTGAAAAAAGAAAAACGAGCTTCTGTTTGTTATTCAGAAAAAACGCACCTGAAATCAGCTCATTTCGTTCACTATAAACTCCATAGGTAATACCCTGCCCCTGATAAATGGCTGTGTACATCAGACGGCTGAGGACCTGGTAGTGTTCATCGCGCCATTTGGTCATACCCCGGCCCCGGTGGTTTCTAAACAAGGTAATAATCTCTTCATGTCCCACTCCTTTCATTAAAGTAAGTTTACTTTTTTCTGCCGTCTTTAGGTTTCTTTTGGTATTAGAACGGTATTTGGCCGAAAGACGTGGATATTCCTGAATGAGATCAAGCATGTAATTATTGCTCAGGTCGACCGAGTATTTTTTAGAATCAGGATTACTGAAACTATTCAGGTTCATGTCGATCACCTTGATAAAATCAGGAATTTTACTGATAAACTCGGTTACTATATCGGGGGTAAGCACACTTACAGAAAACACACCCAACTGTTGGGCGAAATAAGGTTGATAGCAATAAGTTACGCCATATTTTTGCTTCACCGGAAGCGGCATCACCCTGACATATTCTTCCTCTACTAATGCGCTCCAATTGGGATGGATGATATCCAAATACCAGGAATAAGCGTAGGTATTGCCATTAAAAGCATGGGTGATACAAGCATCCCACTTTTTCTTGTTAATTTCTTCGTTTTTAAGATACTTTATTTTTCTCATGACGATGTATTTTTTCAAATAAATTCAGGCGAAGGAAGATATTGTCAGGGCAAGGCTTTCTGAATTAAAGCCTCATAGACCGTTCGCCATCCTTTCCAGCGCTTCTCTTCGCTTAACGATTCATTATGCCACAGGGAGATAAAAGTGCCATTTACCTTTCTCACCTCCTCAATCAAAGCAGCTATCTGGGCAATGGCATCCGCAGGGGTTAATTTCATATAATCGCGTAAGGTACCGTCCATGACCATAAAAGGATGTATCCGCAATTTTGTTTCCACTTCCATATCCAGGTCGTAGAAATGATATGAATCGCAAATTCCGGCCCTGAAACCAGGCAATGCGGCGTAGCCCATGGTGTAATCATCCGAGATGTCTTCTTCAATTAAATTGCGGTAGGTGTGCGGCAACATGAGCCTGAGAAAATGCTGCCGGCTAGTGGTAATTTCATTATTTACCACTTTCTCAAGCAAGGAAATTTCCTCGTGCAACAATTCCGGGTATTCTCCTGTATTGTAAGAGGGATGAATACCAATCCTGGCATAGTCGTGTATCCTTTTAATCAAAAACCGAAAAGTACGGTTTCGGGTATTGATGTTTTTGTCGTATTGTCCGTAATGCCCGAATAGAATGAAATACACAGGTTTAAGTTGATATTTTTTCTGGTATTCAATTTGTAAATCAAAGGTATCGAAAGGATCTCTTGCCCGTCCGAGGAGTACACGGGTTCGGTAAAACATATCTTCCCAATCAAGATCTTTTAGTGCCAGCAGATAACCACCCATCGACCGTACCAATCCCTTTTGTCGATAGGCAAAAGCCGAGTCGATGTCATAGGTAGGCACAAAACGGTAGTGCCGAACAGGAAAAACAATGGTGGGATATCTGTCCTGGATAATTTTTTTTACCATCAAAGCCCAAATATTGACCATGGGTTTTTGCAAAATACCCAACCTGGAACTAACGCTCAGATGCGCCGTAAACCTTCCATACTTATCGGGTACGTAGGGTTGATATTCCTCATACCTTGAAACCAGATAAAAGATGGAAGAAAACACGTCGAATGGCAAAGCCGAGTCGGCATTATGCACAGGAAAAAATGCCTTTAACCCTTCATAGTCAAAAGCATTCAATTCGACTGAATCAATACCTCTTTGAAAAAGCAAACCTGATGACTTAAAAAATAAATCGTCGGACCAGGGTTTTTCTCCATACACCAGTTTATGTAAATCCGACGACTGGAATGCATCCAGGTCGGAGGTCAGGGAAAAGGGTAATTTTAACAAATCATTAAACACCAGCCTGAATACATACCGCACCCGACTGGACTTCTTTGGCACAAAAACGAGCAAACTTTCCATCTTTTCAAAAGTACAGAAAAATTTAACACTTCCTAAAGCACAAAAAAAAATCGTATTTTTGATGCCCTTTACAGCAGCATATGGAAAATTTTATTGTTTCGGCCCGTAAATACCGTCCTGCCACTTTTCATCAGGTGGTTGGGCAGCATTCTATTACCAATACCTTACAAAATGCCATTAAAAACAACCACCTGGCGCAGGCTTTTCTGTTCACCGGACCGCGTGGTGTTGGCAAGACAACCTGTGCCCGGATATTGGCCAAAACAATTAACTGTACTCACCTGACCGAAAACCTGGAGCCATGTGATGCCTGCGAATCGTGCACCTCATTTAACAACAATGCTTCGTTCAACATCCACGAACTGGATGCGGCTTCTAACAACTCTGTAGACGATATCCGACATCTTGTTGAACAGGTACGAATTCCGCCACAAGTGGGAAAATATAAAGTGTACATCATCGATGAGGTCCACATGCTTTCGCAGAGTGCGTTTAATGCCTTTTTAAAAACGCTTGAAGAACCTCCCTCCTACGCGAAATTTATTCTGGCTACTACCGAAAAACATAAAATTATCCCAACGATATTGTCACGTTGTCAGATTTTCGACTTTCGCAGGATAAATGTGGAAGACATTGCACAATATTTAGGCTATGTGGCTTCGAAGGAAAATATTGAAACAGAACCCGAAGCCTTGCACATCATTGCCCAAAAGGCCGATGGAGCTTTACGCGATGCCCTTTCCACTTTCGATCAGATCGTAAGCTACAGCGGCCATAAGATGAGTTACAAAAATGTGATCGAAAACCTGAACATCCTGGATTACGATTACTATTTCAGAATTACCAACGATTTGCTTAGAAATGACATCCAGGAATTGTTGCTGCTTTTTAATGAAGTTATCGAAAACGGTTTCGACGGGCAGCATTTTATCATGGGTTTGAGCGACCATCTCCGTAGTCTTTTGGTCATTAAAAATCCTGCTACCATCAAATTAATGCATGCCAGCGATCAGTTGAAATCAAAATATATGGACCAGGCCAGGCATTGCACACCCGAATTTCTGTTTAAAGCCCTGGACATCTGCAATCAATACGATATCAATTACAAAGCCAGCAACAACAAACGGTTGCACATTGAAATCGCCCTGATGACAGTAGCAGAATTAACGAACAGCCACCCCGGGGCTACCACCCTGCCACCTCCCCCTCCAGCCCCGAGAGAACAAAAAAACACCACCGCACAAGAAAACAAAATAGAATATTCGGCACCACCACCTGTGATTGCCGCACCGGAAAAACCCATTGAGCCACAGGTTGAAAAAAATATTGAAGTAAAGCCGGAAATTACACCGGTGCAAAAAACGAACACAGAAACTGCGGCGACAATTAAAAGTCAGGAACCAGGGAACGGGAAAAACATCAGAAACATTTCTATTAAAGCCGGTCTTCGATCAATCAAGGAACAATCCATCTCTGAAGAAAACCAACCCGAACCCATCGTTGATAACCCATTTACCCAGGAAAAGCTGGAAGAATCGTGGACTGATTTCTGTAAATCCTACGAAGGAATTTCACCCAGCTTCGCCAACGCCCTGGCAAAATACACTCCTCGCCTGGGAAATAACAACCAGATAACCTACACAGTGGATTCCATTCAAATTATACAGAATAGTTTGTCTGTCAACCAACTAATGGAACATTTAAAGAAAGAACTTAACAACAACCAAATCACCTTACATGCCATTGTTCCTGACAAAAATCAGACTAAAAAGGCATACACCGACCGGGATAAACTTGAAAGGTTAATTGAAAAAAATCCAAATGTGCAAAAGCTAAAAGACCAGTTCAATCTGGAAATTGGCTTCTAAATTACCATTGTGGTTCCCTGATATAATCCATGTGGGCACTCAAATAAGGCTCTTCCCTGGCAAGAGTAACAAATTTAAGCATCGAACTTGAGGGACCTTTTGTCACTGCCAGGTTTATAAGCCAGCAAGGCATATTGCCTCCCATATCGATAACAAGCTCGAGAACCACCTTTATCCTGCCTTCTCCTAATGGAATAAACCGCCAAACAGAATGCAACATGGGTATGCGCACAAAGTCTTGATGCAAGGGCCTCAGGTCGGGGTCGGCAACCGATTCAAACACGACTTCCCTTGTAATAGGATTTTGGAACAAATGCACGCGTGCAACGACATCTCTGTCGCTCACAGGCCAGGGAGCATTATTTTGCCCATAATACACCCAGTTAAATTCATCATCCTTTTGTTGAACACAGGCATACATATTTAAAAAAACCCAATCCCTATTTCTGGGAGTATCGATCATCAAAGCGACCAGTGATGAAAGACTTGACTTGACAATGGTTTCTACCTTTACTTTATTCACAGCCACATCAGGTAACTTCATCACATAGGATTGAATCCCATCACTGTCTTTTACCTTTTTCCAACTTTCTGATTTCTGGGCATATCCACTAGCAGAGTGCACAAAAAGAATAAAAAAAAATAAAACCACGACCTCCCTTATTGAACCCATGGTTGACATACGACGGACGCGGTTAAAATAATTCAATCTTTTTCCTTTCATTGATGTGGCAAAAATATAAACAAATCTAAGCAACGCACAATCTACCAACAGATAATTTAAAATGTTTTGTCTG
The DNA here is from genome assembly GCA_001769215.1 of Bacteroidetes bacterium GWF2_41_31. Taxonomy (GTDB): domain Bacteria; phylum Bacteroidota; class Bacteroidia; order Bacteroidales; family F082; genus UBA6244. Next base: position 76,629 of record MEOL01000020.1, on the reverse strand, counting down.
GAATAACAAAAATAGCTGTTCCTGAAGCGAAGAAAGCCTTCCGGAAAAGCCTTTATAAAGTAACCGGGTGAAGTAGGGAGAAATAAAACAACTTTATTACCTTTGCCCGGTCATAAAAAAAATCGCATCCTGGTGCATCCGCCATCCGATGGATGATTTCAGTAAGGGATTTTTCCGTTATTATAATAGGATTGTATAAAAATCACAAAAGGATTAAACTTGTAAATGAAGAAACCAATTTTTTACACTTTGGCAATCGGAATGTTGCTGGGTGTGTTATCGTGCAACAACAACAGTAATATGAAGAATGAAGCAATAGTGCCGGCCATTGATTTGGCCAACATGGATTTGGGTGTAAACCCGGGAGATAATTTTTTCAGGTACGTAAACGGTACCTGGATGAAAACCACTGAAATACCTCCGGAGTTTAGCCAATATGGTGCATTTACCATCCTCAACGAAAACAACCAGATTCAGCTCAAAACACTCGTGGAAGAAGTTTCGGCCAAAAAGGATGCGCCAAACGGGAGTGTCAGCCAGAAAATCAGAGACTTATATAACAGTGGCATGGATACTGTCCGCATCAATGAGTTGGGTGTAAAAGCCATCGAAAATGAAATCGCTGAAATTGAATCGATTAACAGCATTTCAGGCATTCAAAAATACATCGGACAGGTACACCACAAAGGCGAATATCCTTTATTTTATATTTTCTCGGAAGCCGATCAATCGAACAGCAACATGGAAATTGCCAACTTTTATCAGGGAGGTTTATCCCTGCCGGATGTAAGCTATTATCTCAGCGACGACGATCGGTCAGTTGAAATGCGGGCCCAATATCTTGATCACCTGGCCAAAATGTTTATATTAAAAGGTGACGACGATGCCAAAGCCGCCGAAGAAGCCAAAACGGTTTTGAAAATTGAAACCGAAATCGCCAGAAACTCCAAAACACGCCTTGAATTGCGCGACCCGGTGGCCAATTTCAATAAGATGAGTTTGGATTCAATTGTACAGCTTTCACCCAATTTCGATTGGAAAATGTATTTTACCGAAATCGGGTTACCCGATCCCGGAGAAGTAAACGTGGGACAAACTGAATTCGTTGCAGGAATCAGTAACCTGATGCAGACCATCCCCGTTGACGAATGGAAAACCTACCTCATGTGGAATTTACTCGACAATTCAGCCAATTACCTGAGCGATGATTTTGTAAACCAGAACTTCGAGTTTTTCGGTAAAGCATTATCGGGTCGTCAGGAACTACAGCCACGATGGAAACGTGTACTCAATGTTACCTCCGACAGATTGGGTGAAGCCATCGGACAACTCTATGTAGAAAAATATTTCCCGCCCCAGGCCAAAGTACGCATGGTACAATTGGTCGAAAATTTACGCCTTGCTTTTGCCGACAGGATTAAAAACCTGGATTGGATGACCGACGAAACCAAGGTCAAAGCATTGGCAAAACTGGATGCCATCACCGTAAAAGTGGGCTACCCCGATGAATGGAGAGATTATTCGTCACTGAAAATCGTTTCCGACAGTTATTATCAAAACGTGCTCAACTCCCGTGAATTTGAATTCGATTATAACATCACTAAAGTTGGTAAACCCGTCGACAAAAAAGAATGGGGAATGACCCCTCAAACGGTAAATGCCTATTATAATCCTACCCATAACGAAATCGTTTTCCCTGCAGGTATCCTTCAACCTCCATTCTTTAACAAAGATGCCGACGATGCAGTTAATTATGGCGCCATTGGAGTAGTAATCGGGCATGAAATGACCCACGGATTTGATGATCAGGGCCGTCAATACGACAAAGATGGCAACCTGAACGACTGGTGGACAGAAGAAGACGCCAAACGTTTTAACGAAAAAACCGCCAAACTGGTTATCCTGTATGACAATTATACCGAGCTCGATTCGCTCCATATAGATGGCAAACTCACGCTTGGCGAAAACATTGCCGACCTGGGTGGTCTGAGCATTGCCTACGATGCCTTGCAAAAAGCCTATAACGGAACCATACCTGACAAAACAGATGGTTTTACCCCGGACCAGAGATTTTATCTGGGTTACGGACAGGTTTGGAGACAAAATATCCGCGACAAGGAACTCCAACGCCGGTTGAAGGAAGATGTTCACAGCCCGGGAGATGCCAGGGTAAATGTACCTCCTTTCAACTTCGAGACCTTCATCACGGCATTTAACATTCAGCCTGACAACAAGTTATTTATTCCGGTTGAAGACAGGGCCATTATTTGGTAGCCCCATTGTTCCATAAAAAAAGCCCGGATCGATCCGGGCTTTTTTTATGTTTTAGAAAACCTAGTTTACCGTCACCATGATTTCATCCGATTGCCACAAACCATGTTTGGTGCAAAAAGCCATTGCCGTTAGTTTAAGGTCTTTGTTAGGAACTACGTAAAAATCAACCTGAGCGTGTCCGGGTTTGTTGCCGAGTGTTCCGGGCGCAAATGATGCCTGACCAAGCATAAATTCACCATTCCACAGTTGTACATAGGCAATAAAATGATCGAAATCATCAGGATGGGTGTACTCATTGCCCATCTTTACACTCACCTTAAAAGGATCTCCCAAAGTGGCTTTATCCTCGCAATGCACAAATGGCGAATGACGATCGATGTAGTCTTTTTTTGCATCTCTTTCAATGGTTGAAATGTCAACATACCGATTAATTTTCATGTCTTAATTTTTAAAGATTAGGTTTGCACAAAGGTAAAAAATTGTCATTGAAAATTTAAAATAGATACCAAATAAACGCCCCATTTAAAAATGATTGTGTAGATTTACACACACAAAATTAACATGCTCAAACCTTTTAAAAAATGAAAACAAAATTATCTCTGACCCTGATTTTAACAATGGCTTTGTCATTTTGGTTGATCAATCTGACAGGGCAAACGGCGGGTGAACACAAACTGCCTACCGATCAACAAGTAATTACCGGAACTTTAGACAACGGGCTGCGTTATTACGTTCGTGAAAACAAGAAACCCGAAAACCGGATCGAATTCCGGTTGGTAGTCAATGCAGGTTCCATATTGGAAGACGACGATCAGCAAGGGCTGGCTCACTTCATCGAGCACATGGCATTTAACGGTACTGCCAACTTTAGTGAACACGACCTGATTAATTTCCTCGAAAGCTCGGGAGTTGATTTCGGCGCCGATCTGAATGCCTACACCAGTTTTGACGAAACTGTCTACATGTTTCAAATCCCGGCCGACCGCGAAGGGTTGATCGATTCAGCGTTTTTAATTTTACACGACTGGTCGAAGAATTTGTCGCTTAAAGACGAAGAAATCGACAAAGAACGCGGTGTCATCCATGAAGAATGGCGTTTGGGCCTGGGAGCCAACGACAGGATGATGAAAAAGTCGTTCCCCATTATTTTTAACAACTCGCGCTATGCCGATCGCATTCCCATTGGAAAAATGAAGGTGATCGATTCATGCGCCTATGATGTACCCAAGCGGTTTTACCGCGACTGGTACCGCCCCGATTTAATGGCGGTTGTGGTGGTTGGAAAAATTGATCCCGCTTTCGCGGAACAAAAGATTAAAGAAACCTTTGGTGACCTGAAAAATCCTGAAAATGCACGCCCGCGCGCGGAATATGACATCCCCGGAAACAAGGAACCGCTTATCGCTATTGCCACCGATGTAGAAGCCACCTCCAATATGGTGATGTTGTTTTATAAACACCCCAAGAAAACCACTGCCACGGTAAACGATTACAAGGAGGATATTATCACCAATTTATATATCAGCATGTTAAATGCCCGTTTGAACGAAATAAATCAAACCCCTGAGTCACCCTTCCTGTATGCTGCCACGATGTATGGCGGATTTCTTGGCCGCTCGATTGATGCTTACATGTCGTTTGCCGTCACCAAAGAAAACCAAATCAACAAGGCTTTGGTGGTGCTGCTCGAAGAAAATGAACGGGTGAAACAATTTGGTTTCTCACAAGCTGAACTGGAGCGCCAAAAGGCACAAATGATCAGCGACCTGGAAAAAGCGCTGGAAGAAAAAGACCATACCCCGTCCAGGGTGTTCGTATCGAAATATGTCGACAATTTCCTAGAAAAAGAACCTTATCCCGGCATTGAGTTCGAATACGAACTCACCAAAGGCATGCTTCCGTCGGTTAATTTGATGGATGTTAACAAACTGGCTGCTCAGTTGATCAGCGACAGCAACCTGGTGATTATGATCAACGGGCCCGAACGCGAGGGGGTTAGCATTCCTACCGAACAAGAAGTATTGGACGATTTTAAAAAAGCTACCCAAAGCAAATTGGAAAAATACAAGGAGGAAGCCATTGCCACCTCACTCATCAGTCACCCGCTGCCGGGAGGAGAAATTATAAGTGAAACCACCATGGACAACTTCGGCATTACCAAACTCAAATTAAACAATGGAGTAAGTGTGCTACTGAAGCCTACTGATTTCAAAAACGATGAAATCCTGATGACCGGATTTAGCCTAGGAGGAACTTCTCTTGCTTCGGATGCTGATTTTATGTCGGCAAAATACGCGGCCCAAATAATGAACCAAAGCGGGCTGGGCGGGTTTAGCAACATTGATTTAAACAAATTTTTAACCGGGAAAAACGTGAATGTGAGTCCGGCCATTCAGGAACTCACTCAGGAACTAAGCGGAAACTCCGTTAAGAAGGACCTTGAAACCATGTTCCAACTTACCTACCTGTATTTCACTGAACCTCGCAGCGACTCAACCGCCTATCTCACCTTCATGGAACAGATGAACACCCAGTTTAAATTTATGAAAGCCAATCCCAGGGCTGTGTTCTACGATACATTGTATAAATTGGCCACAAGTAACAATATAAGAACTGTTGTTATTCCAACCGAAGCTCAGCTAAACAGCATCAACATGGAAAAGGCCTATGCATTTTACAAAGACCGGTTTGCCAATGCCAACGAATTCCAATTCGTTTTCGTAGGCAATTTTGATTTAAACACCATCAAACCACTCATTGTAAAATATCTTGGAAGCTTGCCCAACACGGGTATGGCCTCTAAATGGAAGGATGTAAGCCCGAAGTTTCCGGATGGAACCACCGAAGCCACCGTACGCAAAGGCACCGAACCACAAAGCACTGTGGCCATTTTGATGGATGAAGAGTTTGAGTGGAATGCCACCAACGAAATCAGGATGACCATGCTGATGAAGATTCTTGGTATCAGGTTACGCGAGAACATGCGCGAGGACCAGGGAGGAGTGTACGGGGTGAGGGCCAGTCAAAACACGAAAAAATATCCAAAAGAAGAGATATCGGTCATGATCGGCTGGGGATGCGACCCAAACAAAGCGGATACCTTGTCGGAAACCGTTTTCTTGGAGATGAAAGCCCTACAGGAGTCCGGGCCATCGGATATTAATTTAGGCAAAGCCAAAGAAACGCTCATCAGGGATTTTGAAACCAATGCAGAACAGAATAAATATTGGTTGGGTAAAATTCAGGCCAGTCTTTTCAATCAATCTGAGATGCTCACCATCAAAGAAATACAGGACATGATTTCAGCCGTATCGGCGGAGGATATTCAGAATATGGCGAAAAAGTACTTTAATTCGGAGCATTACCTCAGGGTGGTTTTGCTGCCGGAAGAATAGGAACAATCCAGTTTAAAAAAAGCCCGGTTCGATGCACCGGGCTTTTTTTTTGTTCCGGCTACGGGGCAGTTCAAGGTTTGAGGTCAGGAAGCATATGAATATCGAACTGCCTCCATGCCTCCATGCCTTCATGCCTTCGGCAGATAAATTGGCAGATAAATCGGCCGGTTCACCTACCTTCGGTAGGTAAACCGGCAGTCAAGCAATCGAACAAGGCCTGCCCGCCTCTGGCGTGGAATGATGAAATTTGACCCCGAAAGTTTTCGGAGTCGACATTCGTAAATACTTCAACCTTCCAGGTTGAAAAAAACCTGGAAGGTTATCCCATCTAAGAAAGATCAATCTCAACAACCTCTCATCGCCCAAAAATAACTCACCAAAATAATGACACTAAAATTCAAACCAATAAAATTAATTCCTAGATTTACCCTTCCAAATACCCGATGATCCTTTTACAATAACACTAATAGTTGATTTAAATAGTTTTAAGCGATTGAGAATGGGTGGGTTATTATGTAGAAATAGGTTAAAGAAAAAAAAATACTAAATGGAAAATTTCCTGAATTGCGTTTATACTCTCGTTGCCAACCATACTAAAAGAAATTAATCAGTAAAAATAAAGTTCCCAATTTGCGAATTTGTATTATCTTTGCATCAGAATAGAAACTAATGGAGAGAATATTTGCTAAGAGTACTTTAAGAGAATTCTGGTTAATGCGTCCAGATTCAGAACAATATTTGAAAACATGGTTCGACACGACAATGAATTCTACTTGGAAGACACCAAATGACGTCAAACAGACTTATGTAAATGCTAGTATTCTGAAGGATAACAGAATAGTTTTCAACATTAAAGGAAATTCATATAGACTGGTGACAAAATTTAACTTCGAGAAACAGTGGGTGTTTATTCGATTTATTGGAACTCATTCAGAATATGATAAAATAAATGCTAACACGATCTAATTATACAGACATGAATATTAAACTTATAAAAACAGATTCTGATTATCAACAAGCGTTAAAAAGACTTGAGGTTATTTTTGATGCTGCTATCGGAACCTCAGAAAGTGACGAAGCTGATGTTCTTGGACTAATGATTGACGACTACGAAAAGAAACATTATCCAATTGAATCTCCAGACCCAATTGAAGCCATCAAAATTAGAATGGAAGAAATGCAACTAAAGCAGATTGATTTAATAAATGAAATTGGTGGGAAAAGCAGAGTCTCAGAAATTTTGAACCGTAAACGAAAGCTGACTGTTGACATGATACGCAAATTGACGGCAAGACTGAATCTTTCTCCAGGACTTCTAATTAATGATTATCAATTGACAAGATAATAAGTACGGTTGGTAACACTGCATATACTTTATGGCGGGCTTAGTATTGAAAATGAACATTTTAGTTCCAAATATAAATCATCGTGGGCAGTAAGATATATCTTTCAAAGTCCGCCACAAAGAATAAGCACGCCCGTTGTGCACTATTTTACCAGAAAATGCAACATCGGTTTCTTTAAAAGAGAGACAATAAAATTAAAGGAAGAGCATGGTTTTGATTTTAAAAATGATTTAAGCAAACATTAAGAAAAATGAGATTGATATTTTTATTGACCCTAATTACATTTGGTCAGACTGTTTTCAGCCAGTATGACACAATTCCCGGAATTAACAACATTATTAAAATAACTCCATTAAAATTAGCTGATTTATCAAATCCCTCAATTTCATTAACCTATGAGCGTAAAACCGGAAGAAAGTTTTCAACCCAATTAACGGCATCATATCTATTGCCTGCTGGTATTTCGGAGAATAACCAAACCCCTCCGGCAAATAACAAAGGTTATCGTGTTGCAATAGAAGAGAAATTTTACTTTCAAAGATTTGTCCCATCAGGATTTTACTTTGGCTTAGAATTGGATCATTTAGGAACTGAGTACAGAGAAGTATGGAATTTTGGGGTTGAGAATACTTATTATGATACAACATATCTAAACACTAACTATTCGGACACATTTTCAATAAAAAAACAGACTTATAGTCTAAACCTGAAATTTGGGTATCAAAAGATTATAAAAAGAATTTCCATTGATGTTTATGCAGGAATTGGATTGAGGTATAAGGACGTAGCTCATTACGATAGGATGAATCCTAATGATGCCATGGAGAGACCTAGACACCCCAACTTCTACTATTATAAAAATCTGGAGGGACAATATTGGACCATAAGTATACCTCTGAATGTAAGAATAGGTTATACGTTTTGATGATAAAAAAACACCACTGAAGCGCGTTTATCCAATGGGAAACTTTACCCCTGACTCTGGCAGCGACAGCTACCCTTTTCTCAAACTTCAAACAAAACATAGCCTGGTTGGTAGAATTGAACCAGCATCTCGTCACAGATTTTTAAATTGTTGTATTTAAGGCATGCGAAACATTCGCACGGCAGTGGTGTGGTAGTTTATTCAATATTAAAGCCTGATATAGAATCCAATCAACCAATTTTCCGGTTGAAATCCTATTTCAAAATTACTTGTCTTTTTTTCTATATCAATTACAGAGTCATAGGTTTTTTGTGTGTATTCAACCAATTTTAATCTTAGCTCCACGCCAAAATTTTTATAAATATCAAGTTTAAAAATCGGGTGAAGCCCAAAGCAGAAATACTCTTTTTCGGTGTTTTCATGTATCTCTTCATAAATAACATAGGAATAACTAGCACTGTCAATCTCATAATGCAGGTGGTTGGTTTCTGTTTTGTTAAAACTGTATTTCGAATAGAAATCAACGGCAATGGTAATTCTGTTTGATATATTCGTAAAATATTGAAAAAAAATAAGTGGGCTGATTTCATTTTGCGTTTCTTTCTTATAAGAATATCCTGATATATTTCCATAACCAATCGATTCATTGATGGCAGGTACATCTATTTTTGGGTTCAATTCATCAGTAAAATTGTGATAAGACAATCCCAACCCGTAATAGAAATGGCTTTTAAACTTTTTCCCCGCATAAAAGTTAAAAGTCAAATCATTTATCTTTTCCCCAAACTGATTTGACCCATAAAGAGCGTTTGATGCATCAATATTGTCTTTATGTTGATAATAGTATCCCTGATCCAATATTAAAATATAGTTTTTATCCGTTTGTGCTTCCAATTGAACCAGACCTAAAACAAAGATTAAAGTGAGTATATATTTCATAGAAATTTTATTGACTATTCAGAGAACTGATCTGATATATCATGTGTTGTGAATTAATTTAGAGTTTGAAATAACAACCAAGTAACCAGTTTTCCGGCTTAAAACCAATCTCTAAACCATTTGTCTTTCTATCAACCGGTTCGCCATCGTCTTTGGTTTTCTGTGTGTATTCAATTAATCCAAATCGGAATTCAATGCCCACGGACTTTGAAATATTGAATCTTAACATAGGTTGTAACCCAAAGATTATGTATTGTTTCTTTGTCACTTTGATATTTTCATTACCTTTTAAATAAGTGCCTACCCCGATACCAGGTTGATAATATATGTTACTCGTTTTGGCTTTATTAAAAGTGTATTTCATGTAGAAATCGGTTGCGAAGGATAACCTGTTTGATAAATCGGTAAAATATTGAATAAAAATAAGCGGACTAATACCTTGCTGAGTTTTATTCTTATTGACAAAACCTATCGTGGTTCCATAACCATACGAACCGCTTACTTTAGGAGTATCGGAATCAGGATTGATTTCCTCATGATCATAACTATAACATATTCCTACTCCATAATAGAAATGGTTTCTTAACTTTTTTCCTGCCGAAAAGTTAAAGGTCAATGCATTATACTTTTCCCCGTAGTTTCTTAATCCCGTAACATTGTATGAAGCGTCAGCAAGATCTTTATGCTGGTAATAGTAGCCGAAATCCGATGTTAAGATGTAGACTTTATCTGTTTGAGCCACCAATTGAGTCAAGCTTAAAATAAAGAATAAAGTGATGAGTTGTTTCATGTGTTTATTAATATAGGTTTGAATACAGGGAGGTGGATTTTGTCTATAATCTCCAAGAATTGCAGGTTGAAGCAGCGGGACTCATAACCGATGTTTTTTTAAGCAGGTTGTTTTCATTGGTTTTACTTAATTTGATTCATTCGTTTACAAGTACTTCACGCCCAATCCTTGGACAAGATTTAGGCAAAGTTAAAAAGTATTATCTTACTCGGACAGAACCGAAAATAACTTTTCGTTCCCAATCCTCATCGTAGTTGAACCGGCAGAAGGCATGAAGGCATGAATCTATGGTTATCACTTCGTTTTATTTCGACCAACAACGCCTGGTTTTTGGGCTGGTTATTCTTCTCCCTTTCTTTTATATCCGATTCGCTTTCTGGGTTGTGGTTTTTCTTGTTTCTCAATGAGTTCATCAAGGTAGCTAAATACCAGCTCTATATTTCTGTCATGGTTTTCTAGCTTCTTTTTAATTTCTTCTATCTCAAGCTTTATGCTTAATTTGTCTATCAGCACTTCGCGTATTTTTGTAAATATCCTTACAATCTGGATGTTTAACTGTATTGCCCTTTCGCTATTCAAAACACAGGAAAGCATGGTCACCCCTTGCTCGGTAAAACAAAACGGAACATACCGCAGCCCCATCTTGTCAGCATTGGAGGTCGCAAATTGCGTCCTCCAATTTAAGAACTCTTCGTTTGTCATTTCAAACATAAAATCTTCTGGAAAACGGGCGACATTCCTTCTTACTGCTTCTTTTAACCGCTTTGTCTCTACCCCATAAAGTTCTGCTAAATCACGGTCTATCATCACTTTTTGACCCCTGATAAAATATATTTTACTCATTATTACTTCATCCGGCAACATGAGTTGGTTGGGTTTCTTTTCGTCAGGCATTTAAGTTCTTTTTAGTGGTCTCAAAATTAACGATTAAATTCCTGGTATCACAATTTGTGATACCAGGAATTATCTCTATCCCTGGAGCGTTTTTTTCCAACGCATGCCTTGCCCCAATTTGGTTTGTTCCATCCACCCAACCACAAACTAAAAAGGGAGGCATGATATACATACCTCCCGATTTTATATTTTCAGGAATCTATCCGAAAAATCTATTTCCGACTCATTTCGTCAGAAACAGAAATTTTCTTCCTTCCTTTTGCTCTTCTTCTTTTGAGAACCTTCCGGCCGTTTACCGTTGCCATTCTTTCACGGAAACCGTGTTTATTTCTTCTTTTTCTCTGCGAGGGTTGAAACGTTCTTTTAGTCATCTCTTTCTATGTTTTTTCGGAGTGCAAAAATAGGGTTATTTTACTTAAATCAAAATTGTTTTGTGAATTTATTTCAAATTAAAACACAACCCCGTTTATCCTCTTTGTTTTCAAACTTTTAAAAAAATGAGGGCAACAGCTCTGTTGCCCTCTTTTAAACTTATATGCAAGAAATCTTCTTACTTTTTTGGCGCGTTTTTCAATGTCTCGAGTAAAAACTCCCAAAACAAATCCACGGTGGCAATGTTCACTTTTTCGTCGGGTGAATGTGGGTTGCGGATGGTGGGTCCGAACGAAATCATATCCCAATGGGGATAGGTGGCACCCAGGATTCCACATTCCAAACCTGCATGGATCACTTTTACTTCAGGCACTTTTCCAAAACGGTTGTTGTACACGTCTTTCATTTCCTTGAGGATGGGCGAATCGGGATCGGGTTTCCATCCGGGATAAGATCCGTTGCTTTTGGCTGTACCTCCTGCACCTTCGAATACTTTGCGGATGGTAGCGCCCAGTTCATCTTTGTCGGCATCTACCAGACTACGCTGCAATGAGGAGATTTCGATCTTGCCGTTTTCTGATTTTACGATGGCCAGGTTGGTAGAGGTTTCAACGATTCCTTTAACGCTTTCGCTCATTTTAATGGTTCCGTTGGGGCATTCCAGAATGGCTTTGTACAAATTGGTCTGAGTGGCCGCATCAATCAGGTTTTCGGGCAGTGCAACAGGCTCAGCCATAATCATTAAACCACCGTCAGCATCTTCAAATTCTTCCTGTGCAATCACTTCAAATTCCTTCACAAAAGTTTCGAAATCACCTTTTTTGGCCTCTTCCACGACTACCGTAACAAACGACTCGCGTGGAATGGCATTGCGCAAGCTGCCACCCTCAATCTTTGCCAGACGAACACCGTATTTCTCGGCAGCCTTCATCAACAGCACATTCATGATTTTGTTTGCGTTGCCACGGCCTAAATTGATATCCAGTCCTGAATGTCCGCCTTTTAAGCCTTTTACACTAATTTCGTAGGCAACCATTCCGTCAGGAATCGGCTCGGAAGTATAGGTCCATTCGCTAAAGGTATCAATACCACCGGCACATCCAATATACAGTTCACCTTCATCTTCGGAGTCCATGTTAAGGAGGATGTCGCCATCGAGTATGCCTGCTTTCAGGTTTTCGGCCCCGGTCATGCCGGTTTCTTCGTCCATGGTAATCAGCACTTCTATGGGTCCGTGTACCAGGTCGGTGGCTTCGAGGACGGCCATGCTGGCTGCAACACCCATTCCGTTATCGGCTCCAAGGGTAGTGCCTTTGGCAGTGACCCAGTCACCATCAATATAAGCATCAATGGGGTCTTTCTCAAAGTCGTGCTTGGTATCTGAATTTTTTTGGGGAACCATGTCCATGTGACCTTGGAGGATGATGCCTTTGCGGTCTTCCATGCCTTCGGTAGCGGGCTTTTTGATGATGACATTCCCAATTTCATCCACAATGGTTTCCAGACCCAGGTCTTCACCAAATTTCTTTAAAAAGGCCCTGACCTGCTCCTCCTTTTTCGAAGGACGGGGTATTTGTGTTAGTTCGTAGAAATTCTTCCACAAACTTGTTGGTTTTAATGTTAAAATATCTTGTGCCATTATTGTAATTTTATTAATTAACTATTATTTTTGAATGTTCGGTAACTGCAATCCATACCCTTTCTTCTTGTCTTCTGCTTTCAGTAATAAGGCAAAAACGAATGCCAAAATACCAAATCCGGTGAAAATCATCATCGGTAAAGTATAATCATAGGTATTAACACTTACACCCTCCCTCATAACTTGTCCGGTAATACAGTACTTTTCGAGTACAATACCAATGAGATATGGAACCCCCATCAAACCCCAGTTTTGAACCCAAAAAATGAGGGCATAGGCGGTACCTAATTGTCGCTCAGGAATAATTTTTGGAACTGATGGCCACATGGCCGAAGGAACTAAAGAAAAACCAACTCCCAGGATAAGAATGAGGACAATTGCTAAAAATTTCATGTCAAGAAATGGAATGGAGAACATGGCATGAACAAATATGAGCAATATAGAACCCAAAACCATAATGGATGCTCCTTTTCCTTTTCTGTCATATAAATTTCCGAACAATGGAGTAAGCAAAATGGTACCAAATGGCAGCATGGCAGGGATTGAACCAGCCCAGGATTCACTGATGCCAAATTTGTTCACCATCAAATCGGATGCATATTTCAAAAAAGGGAAAACTGACGAGTAAAACAATACGCACAAAATTGCGATATACCACCAGCCTTTGTTGGTTATAATATTTAGAATATCAGATAATTTGAAAGACTCTTCTTCAGGCGCAAGGCGTTTTGCCTCAGCCTCAGAAGCATCAAGCTTTTTATCCATAAAGATATAAACGATAAACGTAAGCATTCCGATAACAAGTAATATCAAGGCTAACAGAATTGGTCTTGATAAATCTGTTACCCCCAACGCCTTCGCAATTGGTACCGAGGTTGCCAATGCTGCGGCTGTTCCCAAACGTGCTGTTGCCATTTCAAGACCCATCGCTAAGGCCATTTCTTTACCTTTAAACCATTTAACGATGATTTTTGAAACGGTAATACCCGCAACTTCAACACCTACGGCAAATATGGCAAAACCCAGTGAAGCCATAAAAACCTGAGCTTTTACATCGAACCATCCAACATGCCACAAAACGCCATCAAGCGAGTGCGTCGAAACTGCCCAATATTTTAATGCTGTTCCGGCTACCATTACTGATGCTGCCATGAGGCCGGTGAAACGAACACCCATTTTGTCGAGTATGATCCCACCAATAATTAACATCAGCAAAAACACATTGAACCAGCCATAAGCACTGTTAAAAAATCCGAAGTCTGAGCTGTCCCAGGTTAATTTTCCTTCGAGTAAACCCTTGAGTGGAGCCATCACATCGGTGAGGAAATAACCGGTTAACATCATAAATGACACTATCGCAAGTGCTGTCCATCGGGCGGTCTTCGAGTCCCGCAATGACTTTTTAATTGTTTCTGTCATAAATTTTTTTTTAAAAGATGTGGCGAATTTAAAATAAATAACGGAGGTAACAGATGTATAATCAGTATAAATATCTCACCTTACATCTGTACTTAAACACCAAACAAAAATCCGGGACGGTCAACAACACGTTTTTTTCATCGATTGCGCCACATTAGGCATTAACGTACAAGAGGTTACTATTTTGCCTTGAAGAAAAATTCACCATCCTCCATAAATCGATCGAGCAATTTATTTCCATTATCTAAAAACACAGCTTCTGCATTTTGAGATGAGGTGACAAGGAAATTCAGGGAATCTTGTTGAAATGACTGAATAACGACTTCATCGAAACCATCTCCTTTAATCTTAACAGCATTTACCAGTGGTAACGACGAAACCTCCTTCACTTCCGCAAACTTCGATCCGTTTTGACGCGAAACCCTGGATAAATATTGTGCTACTTTGGCCGAATCGGCAACCTGGTCGTTAAACAGCCACCTATCTCCCTCTTTTACTAAACGATCGGTCTCTTGTCCCGGAGTTTCCATGGTCACCTCGAGGATATTGCTTTTATCGATATTTGTAAGGGATTTGTCCCTAAAGGAATTCACATCTTTTCCAACACCAAACCCCACTTGTCCATCTACCACGTAAACGGTGGGTTCGCCGGGCAATGCGGCATAAAAAATCATTTCACCCTGTGGTTGACGTCCCGAGGCATCGGGTTGCGCATTTTTTGGCTGAATATAGTCGAACTTGCCCAGGATCAAATTGGCTAGCTTTTTACCGGCTGCTTTTATTTCAACCCGTGTTCCCTTGTCGTTGGTGATGGCAAACTTTTCGTGATCCTCCGTGTTTTGCGAAGCTACCCGTTTTACTTTGGTTCCATTGAGTAAGTCGATGGTGTTTTTAACCAGTTTGCGATCGGCAGCGTACTGTTTTCCATCGCTGCTTTTAATGGTCCAGTGGTTTCCGCTGCGGCTCAGGGTGAAATCAGGAGCTCCGGCAGCCGGAAAAATATGTACCTGATCAACGCCTGTGGTATCGAATTGGGCAAGGACAGTCCGGTAATTGCTTTCGTTTTGCGTGCCGAATTGTGACCATAAAAAGATCGCCACCACCACTGTAAAAATGACGATCAAGATTGTATTTCTGTTTTTATTTAACATAACCTTCCTCCATTCTTTTTAACCTTTGTTTTCTTCTCCATTGAAGTCTGAACAATCCATAAATAATTACAAGTATCAGTGGCAACAGGAAGTTGCCCCATTTCATGGTTGCTTTTTTAGCATCGCTCAACTGGTCAAGTGGGCGCGAGGTGATCGTTTTAGTACGCAGATCGATCAACCCGGTGGCATCGCTCATCCAATCGATTGAATTCACCATCAGACTAACGTTGTCGGGCTGAAGCTGGCGAGGACGTTGTCCGGTGCCGTTTACCGCAAAATCTCCGCTGCTCACCACCACGATACGTGCATTATCCTTTCCGAAACTTCCTTCCACCAACGCGGCCACCGTTTGTGGGCCAGCCTTAAAATCGTTTTGGGCCCATTTGTGTTGCACATCGATGCTTACCGGAAGTTCCTGAATGCCGGTATTTTCAGATGTTATGGCCAGTGGGGTGAACCTGAATGCGGTGTCGCCGGTAAAAGTGATCGGGCTTGGAAAACCCAGCATCACCTGTTCAAGTCCTTTTGTAATGCCCATATCAGCAAAATGCGATACCAAAGGCAGGTAAGGAAATTTAATTGGTGTCTGCATGTTAAAACCACCCATCTGCTGCATAACGTTTACGCTTCCACAGCTGGCATCCAACACAAAACCATCTTGTACCAGGATTCCTTTTTGTGCCAGCCAGGGCGCCAGGTTGTTACCCACCTTTTTACCCTGAAGCGTTTGCAAATCACCTTCAACGGTGTTAAAGGCCACAAACAGATTACCACCTTTGTCCAGGTATTTATCCAGTACCCGGAAGGCTTCTAAACTAAACGTGTCGGTGGGGGCGCTGATCACCAGTGTGGTAAATTTATTGATGTCCCTGATGGTATCGCTCAACGTTACTGGCTCCACCTGATAAAGTACATCCAGCTCCGCCATCACCTGCTGGTAGGCATTGATAGCAGGCTCTCCCTGTCCTTGTACAAACCCGATCAGCGGTTTGTTGGATACACTGAGTTTTTTAATGGCGGTGGTGAGATCGTATTCAATGCTTCCTTCCGGATTGATAAACGGGATCACCTCATTTTGGTTGTTCAGGGAAATAACGGCTCCCATAAACACTTTTTGCTGTTTCATTTCATCCTTTTCACGGGCCTTGAACAAAACAGGGCGTACGCCAGCAGAGATTGCTTCATTTTCGGTAGCCTGATCCTTGTTCGGATTTTCAAACTTAAATACCACGTTGCCATGCGACAGGCTGTTGTATTCGGTAAGCATGTCCTGGAAGTTTCGCTTTACCTTAGCCAGATCCGGTGGGAGATCGGCGGTGAAATAGGCTGTTACTGTTACCGGGCTTTCCAGGTTGTTGAGGATGTCTTTGGTAGCTTTGCTCAGCGAATACTGCCCTCCTTCGGTGAGATCGAACCTGAAGAAAAACTTCTCGGAAATTACCGCTACGACAATAAAAATGGCTATCAACAACAGTATTGATGACAGATATGATTTCTTTTTCATGATTCTTTTCTTTTGGGATTAAGCAAATCGTTTACGGATGAGCATAGATTCAGAAAACACCAGCATCAGGAAGGAGATGCCTGCAAAAAAGAGGATGTCCCTGGTGTCGAGAACACCACGGGTCATCGACTCGAAATGGGTGGAAGTACTCAGATAGTCGAGCACATGGCCGGGAATACCGGGCAGGCTTTGTCCGAGCATGCCAAAGATAATCTGAAAGAAAATTCCGAGAAACAGTGCCAGCAGATAGCTGACAATCTGGTTGTTACCAATACTGCTGGTAAACAAACCAATCCCGATCATCATGCTGCTGAACAAAAGGAGCGCCAAATATCCGCTGAATACTTCGCCTCCGTCAAGGTTGCCCATCGTAGAAACGCTGATGGGATACGAAAAGGTAAGTATCAGGGCGATGGCAATCAACAACAACGAGGCTACATATTTTCCCATCAGAACCTGCCAGTTGCTCACGGGTTTGGTAAGCAACAATTCGATGGTGCCCATCCTGTTTTCTTCCGAAAGCAACCGCATGGTGAGTGCCGGAATAAAGAAAAAGAGCGTCCAGTAAGCAATGTTGAAAAAGGGCATCAAAGTAGCTTGCTTAATAAAAAAGATGTCGTTTCCGTAAATCCAGGTAAAAAATCCGCTAAATCCCAGAAACAGGATGAGCAGGATATAGGCCATCAACGAATCGAAATAGGCCTGTAATTCTCGTTTTGTGATAATCCAAATTTGTTTCATATTCCTTGTATTTTAATTCTTGACAGGTGATTCCATGGTTAATTCTTTGAAGATGTCTTCCAGCTTGGTTTCAACCGGAATGAGTTCGGTGAGGATCCATCCGTTTTTTACACAGGCATTAAAGACGCCTTCCGCCAGGTTCTTCGATTGATCGCCATCCAGATAAAACCGGTTTTGATCTTTGTTGATGAAATCCACTACCTTAACGCCATCAATCTTTTGCAGGGCAGCGAAAATGCTGTCGAGGTTGCCACCAAGGATTCGTGCTTTGAGAATGTTCTTGCCACTGGCCTGGTTACGTAAGTCCTGGGTGGTTCCGTCGGCCACAATTTTTCCTTTGTTGATGATTAATATCCGGTCGCAGGTGGCTTCTACTTCGGCCAGGATGTGTGAACTCAGGATGACCGTTTTTTCTTTCCCGATCTTTTTGATCAACTCCCTGATTTCCATAATCTGGTTGGGATCGAGGCCGGTAGTGGGTTCGTCCAGGATAAGCACCTCTGGTTTGTGGATGAGTGCCTGTGCCAGGCCAACACGCTGTTTGTATCCTTTTGAAAGCTCACTGATTTTCTTGTGTTTTTCAGCCTCCAATCCACACAAATCAATTACATTCAACAAACTGCCGTTGATTTCCTGTTTGGGAATTCCGTGCAAATTGGCGACAAATTTTAAGTAATCAATTACCGGCATATCCTCGTAAAGGGGATTGTTCTCGGGCAGGTACCCGATGTTTTTCTTCAGCTTTTCGGGATCTTCATGGATGGAATAATTTCCAACATGAATATTTCCCGAATCCGGCACCAAAAAGGTCGTGATGGCTTTCATGGTAGTGGTTTTCCCGGCTCCGTTTGGCCCCAGAAAACCAAGCACTTCACCGGTTCGTACGCGGAATGAAATATGATCCACGGCCCGCTGCAATCCATAGCTTTTTACTAAGTTCTCAACAACTATATCCATAATTTTTTCTTATTTTGATAAATGGTTGAATGATTTGTTTGCAAAATAAAAAAATTCATTCCTTATGAAAAAATCCTGGACAAGGGTTTAACATATGTTAACAGTGGAAGGTGCCATTTGGGTCACCTGTCGAATTTGAGTAATGGACCATGGTTGGCAGGAATTTCAGTTTACCGATACAAATGCACAATCTTTTTGGTTTCGAAATAGGTATCAGTAAAATAGTCTGAGATGTTGATGATCCGTCTTTTATAACCACTCACCTGTTTGAGTTCTTCGGTAAGGTCGCCGCCTTTCAGGTAGATGATTCCGTTGGGGACTGAATTAAACGATTTCTTGTGAAATTTATATCCGGTCCACCGGACAAAATCACCCAGGTTGGTTACAGCACGACTAATAATAAAATCGTAGGTTTCGTCGATTTGTTCCATGCGCGATTGCTCCGCTTTTACATTGGTAAGATGCAGGGCGGTGGCTACTTCTGTTACGACCTTGATTTTCTTCCCAATGGAATCCACCAGATGAAACGATGCTTTGGGAAAAAGGATAGCCAGCGGAATTCCCGGAAATCCGCCACCGGTACCGGCATCCAGAATTTCTGTAAAATCCTTGAACGGTGTGTATTTGGCAATGGCCAGAGAATGAAGCACATGATGCACATAAAATTGCTCCATGTCCTTTCGTGAAATCACATTGATTTGTGCATTCCAATGGGTATAAAGTTCCTGAAGTTGAGAAAACTGGTTACGTTGTGTGTCCGTCAGGGTTGGAAAATGGCTAAAAATCAGGTCGATACTCATAAACGATTTTGGGGGTAAAATTAACAATTGTAGCGAAACCGGGGTTATTTTTGATATTCAATTTATGCAGACTTATCTTTGAACAAAAAAAGATTAAATGGTGGTTTGTAATAATTTACTATCTTTAGAGCCCTATTAACGACCTTTTTCAATGTTCGGCCACCGCAAAAATAATTACCTTTTAAGCATCATCGCAAGTCCGTTTTTTCTGGCTTTACCTTTTTCCCTGGCCATCATCTGGTTTTTACCCAATCCTGATTCCAAATTCAAAGCTGAATTCATTGGCGAAGAATTGATTGACAAGCCCGCTGCTTCAGTGCAATTTAGCGATCTAAATGGCGATGAAGTTGATGAACAGGTTCTGAGTTTTCATAACTCAATAAACAGCGAAGCAGCCATCAAGGTATTAAATAGCGAAGGTTTAACGCTTGACCAATGGAACTTTAATGGATATTTTCCAACTCAACCTGAGTATTTTTACTGTGCCGATCTGGATAATAACGGATACAAAGAAATATATGTTTTTTACTTTAAAGAGGATTCGGTGTTTCTGGGTGCTGTTCAGCCCTATCCCGAAGCCATTTGGCTCTTCAATAAAAAGCTGATCACCACTGTTACCATTAGAAATAATAAAATTGACTATTTCGTATATGATGTACAATCATTTGATATAGACAGGGATGGGACTAAGGAGTTGATTTTTATATTGGATGCAGGATTTTCGCGACAACCCAGGGGCGTTTTTATTTTTGATCAGCAGAAGGACCTTATGATACATTCTCCTTCCTTTGGGGCTTATTTGTTAGATTGTTTGGTAAACGATCTGAACCAGGATTCCATCCCTGAAATTTACTGCGGTTCTTCCGCAACAGCCAACATTCTTAAGTCGTTTGATATTCCGTACAACGACCATTCATCATGGTTTATTGGTATGGACAACAAGTTGGAGTTGTTGTTTCCACCTCAGGAAAACCCGGGTATCACCTCCGGCGTTTCGGTAAGTAAATTTAAAAGTGATGGGGGCAAACCATTTGTTGTAACCGGATGGAAAATTCCTGAGGAATACAAAGCAAAAATGGCTTTCCATGAAGCAAACGGGAAGGAATTCAAGAGCAAAACCTTTGAATTTACACCGGAAGAATGGAAACAGATGCGTTTGTATAACATACCCTATGAACTCAAAGGGAAACACTACCTATTTATTGGATTAATAGATGGATATTTTGTGTTTACTGATCAGGATTTCAAACTATTGAGAATCAAGACCTCCCTCTCAAAAGTGAGCTTATACTTGAAATGCGACCTGAATAACGATGGAAGAGAGGAAGCCCTCTTTATTACTGAAAATGGGGAAGAAATAATTATCTCGGATCCTGATTTGAAGCATTTCGTCCGTGTTCCAACGCACCTGAAAGCTGATAACAGAGTAACTTTGGAATCGGGTATCCGGCATAATGTTCATAACCAAAATGAATTGTTTTTACATGCTTATGATAACCTTTACTTTTACTCATATCAGGCCAATCCATTGTATTATTTGAAATATCCTTTGTGGTTACTGATTTATGGATTGGTAGTACTGATTCTTTGGGTAGCACAACGGCTTCAAACCATGCAGACCCAACGCAAACAACAGATGGAGGAAACCATCAACAGCCTTCAGATGAGGGTAATCAAAAGTCAGATGGATCCCCACTTTATGTTCAACGTGTTAAATGGCCTGGCCCACAATGTGGCCATTGGCAATACCACCGAAGCCCATGACCAGATTATCAGGGTTAGCAAATTGCTGAGGTCGATGATGAGCAAAGGTGAAAAAGTTGATGCCCCCCTGGTATCTGAACTTGACTTTGTAAAAAGTTACCTGGAACTGGAAAAATTCCGGTTTAAAGACGATTTTAATTTTTTGCTGCAAGTGGGACCTTCCGTTGATCTCAACACCAGAATACCACGCATGCTCATCCAGTTACTGGTCGAAAACGCCATCAAACACGGGCTTCGCAATAAGCCCGACAACAAAAGAATTCTGATAAAAGCCGAAACCCGAAATGCAAAAACAATCCTCATCGTCGAAGACAACGGCATCGGCCGCAAAGCAGCCAAAGAATACCAACGTGAAAGCGGTAATGGAATGAAAATCATGTCTGATATGATCCTCCTCAACAGCAAAATAACCGGTAACACAATCAGGGTGACAACCTCCGATTTGTATGATAATGAGGGAAAGGCAAGCGGCACACGGGTTGAGGTGGAGGTTTAGAAGTTTATCTGACTCGCCGGGTTGGAAAAAACCCGGCGGGTCGAATGTATTTTTCAACTTTTCCTCCAGATTTCCAGACACATCCCATCCAATTTCGTAGTTATAGCAAATTAGGTTTAATATTCTTAAATGGAGTATACGATCATCTCCCATTAGTAATAAATACCTGGAAATTAAGTAAAAATCTGATCGACTTGCAGTCGGATAAATCCGGCTGCAATGGATGTACTTTTAACATGTTTATTGTAGATGAATAAAACTGAATAGAATCAATCCATTACAGTCTGGCTTTAGCCGACTGCAACAACCCCTCCTCTGTTTTAAGCAACTGTTATATTGTAAAAAGGGAATTTCAAAAACCTGAGATTAAAAAATCAACTCATGTCTTTGCCACCTGTTAATTCAAAGGGAGCGCTGAACTATGCCGGCGAACTTCAATTTGAAAATGATTTTACTATCGGATAATTGGTTACCTGACAACTATTTCATACATTTGTGGCAGTTCAAAAAAAAGCGCCATGCCCACAGTGATTAAGACCCTTATCGTTGACGACGAACAGGATTCCAGAGACAGCATGGCCGCACTGCTGACACAGTCCCCATTTCCATTCGATATCGTCGGATTTGCTCCCGGAGCGCAAAACGGGATCGAGCTCATCATCGATCAGCAGCCGGAATTGGTTTTTTTAGACATCAACCTGCCCGGGAAAGACGGTTTTTGGCTGGCTCAGAAACTACGCAAACTCAAATTCCCGATTAACATCATTTTTATCACCGCCTTCAACGAATACGCGGAACAAGCTTTTCGCTATGCCGCCTTCGACTTTCTCACAAAACCCATTGAAGTCCATAGGTTAAACGAAACCATCCGGCGGTATTTATCAGAGCGGGCAGACAATAAGTTCACCGAAAAACTCGATAGGCTAAAGAAATTCCTGGATCAAAAAAAACTAAAAATCCCAACCCCCGACGGGTACAAACTCATCCCCCACGACCAGATCATATACTGTGAGGCCGATGGCAACTACACCCACCTGTTTTTAGCCAATGGCATCAAACAGGTAATATGCAACCAGATGGGCAAACTGGAAGAATCACTTGATGACACCAACTTCGTCCGGGCCAACCGTTCAGCACTCATCAACACCATGTATGTAGAAGAGTTTGCGCGCAGAGAAAAAGCAATCATTCTTACCGACACCCTGCAAAAGTATTCGATAAAACTTTCCTCCTCAGGGATAAAAAAACTGAAGGAGCTGGGGTTGTAGGGATACTGTCACGAGTCGGGGGACTTGCGCTAGTAATGGGTTTTGTACCTTTTCCAAAGTTCTAAACTTTGGAAATGGTTTGCCATACTACTCGCCAAGTTATGTTGTAAGCCGTTTAGGACCTTAACTGACGTTTTTCGGAAAAAGCAGACCCCGAAAGGCCCCTTTTTTAATCCAAAAGCCGATATCTGATCCTACAAAAAACAGGCTTAAATGGCATTCATACAAAATTATTCCTGTTTTATACAACGAAAAGGGGCGCTTATACAATTGTGTAGAAAAGGTTTGGAATAGCACGAAAGTATACTTTAATTTGTTATAAATAATGAAATCACCCTTATAAACTAAAGGTAGGAAATTTGGCCTCCTCTTTCTGGTCTTCATGATTAGAAAGAGGAGATAAGGGTTGACCCCACTAATAAAATCAATGAAATGAAAACTTCAAAAATTATTCTTTTGACCATTTTGATCAGTTTAGTGCATATCGCTTTAGCTCAAGTTGCCATTAATGCTGATGGTAGTGCACCTAATGAATCTGCTATACTTGATTTGAAAAGTGATTCAAAGGGTATTCTATTACCAAGCATGACTGAGGTAGAGCGCAATGCAATAACCAATCCTGCTGAAGGTCTTTTAGTTTTTAACACAACAACTGCCTCTTTTAATTATTACACAGGAGGTAAATGGAGAATAATTGGTGGTACTGATTGTTTCGTACCCGATAATCCAGGGATTATCACCGGATCGGATACAGTATGTCAAACAGAAACAAATCTATCCTATAGCATAGAACCTGTTTTCGCTGCAACTTCATACTATTGGTATTTACCAGGAGGAGGCTGGAACTATGTTAGCGGTTCTGAAACAACAACATTAATTGTTAATGCAGGTGGGGGAGATGGATACATTAGTGTTTACGCTTTAAATGATTGCGGAAGATCAGTATCTTATAAGAATATTCTAGTGAAAAGTATAAGTTCTATTGCAATTGTTACTCAGCCTGAAAACCAAAATAATTTTTGCGGTAGTGATGTTACTTTTTCAACCACAGTTTCTGGTGAATTATTAACGTACCAATGGCAGGAGAAGCAAGGAGGTGAATTTGTTGGAATTGCCGATGGAAGTATATACTCTGGTACAAAAACAAATAGTTTACAAATTTCAAGTACAACATTTGATATGAATACCAATGAATATAAATGCCTAATAACAAATGGTTTTTGCGACTCGCAGGAAACAAATATCGTTACTTTAAGTGTAGATAGCGCTGAAATAACATCACAACCTAGTGATGCAGTAGCAGCTAATTATACTGGTGGTATTGCAGCTTTTACGTTTACGGCATACGGATATTCGATTAACTATCAATGGCAGGAAGACGATGGAACTGGTTTTAACAATATTACAAATGGTGGTATATATTCCGGCGCGACTACTAACGAATTACACCTAACTGGGCCAACAACAAGTATGGATGGTTTTTTATACAGGTGTATTGTTACCACACCTGCTCCTTGTTCATTCTATGGTGTAACAAACAATGCAACACTTATTATTGATGTCTTTGATTGCGGAACGGCAACAATATTAGATGTAGAAGGTAATTCTTATAATACTGTAGTTATTGGTACACATTGCTGGATGGCAGAGAACCTGAATGTTGGAACACGTATTGATGGAATAAATAGCCCAACAAACAATGGCACGATTGAAAAGTATTGTTACAATAATGATCCTGCCAATTGTGATATATATGGTGGTTTATACCAATGGGATGAGATGATGCAGTATGTGACCACAGAAGGAGCACAAGGGGTTTGCCCGGATGGATGGCATTTACCTGGCGATGAAGAATGGAAAACCTTGGAAATGGCTCTGGGCATGAGTCAAAGCCAGGCTGATGCCACAGGCTGGCGCGGAACAGATGAAGGCGGAAAAATGAAAGAACCCGACCTCGCCCATTGGAACTCCCCCAACACAGGCGCCTCCAACAGCAGCGGTTTTACCGCCCTCCCGGGGGGCAACCGCCTCAGCGATGGGTCGTTCTACTACCTTGGCAGCTACGGCGACTGGTGGTCATCTACAGAGAACTCAGGTACGTACGTATGGGAACGGTACTTGGGGTATAGCAGCGCCAAGGTGTACCGGCTCAACGTTAGCAAGACGCTCGGCTATAGTGTTCGTTGCCTCAAGGACTGATTTGGGTAATATTTGAATTATTTAATGATTAATTTATGGCGATGATTCAATTATTTTATATTTTAGCATTAGATCTTAAAGCCCATTTTTATGAAACCTTACCATTTCCTCCTAACAGGCGTACTATATGCCTTTCTCTGTAATTTTTATTACATAGATAAATATCCGAACACCCCTTCTCCCCATGTGGGAGAATTTACAGTTATTAGTCCATCTATCAGGAACTTAACAAAACAGGTCGAATTTGTTTCCATGGGGCTTGGCGAGTTTGAAATGGGTAGCAATAATGGCGCCATGGATGAACAACCCATCCATGTTGTTAAGCTTAACCCGTTTGAAATCAGTAAATACGAAATCACCAACGAGCAGTATTGTGATTTTCTAAATGATGGTGGCTTTACATTCGAAGAGGTTCAGACCTTTATTAATTTAGAATCAGATTTTTGTCTTCTCAGATTTGAAGCAAGCAGCTTTTCACCTTTGCAGGATAAAGAATTACTGCCTGTAGTAGAAGTAAGCTGGTTTGGTGCAAATGCATATGCCAGGTGGAATGGAGGGCGGTTGCCCACAGAAGCTGAATGGGAGTTCGCCGCCTGTGGAGCGTCCAAAGCCAATGGTCCGCAGGAGGGAGATAGTTGCCTGTTAGAGGACTTGGCTTGGTTTGATGTAAACAGCAACAGACAGTTACATCAGGTAGGAACCCGGAATCCCAACAAGCTGGGCCTCTATGATATGAGGGGAAATGCTTGGGAATGGTGCAATGATTGGTACAATGAAACCTATTATCAAAACAGCCCCATCAATAATCCAACCGGTGCCGAAAATGGGGTTTATAGAAGCTTACGTGGCGGATCCTCCGATTTAAACAAATATATAAGTCGCGTGACCAACCGCTCGAAATGCAAACCCTCCACCACAAACAACACCATTGGTTTTAGAATTGTTCGTTGACTTACGTCAATTTATAAACAGTTTATGATCCTACCTTTAGGGGTAATATGCAACTACGCCTTCATATCATAACTTCCCGTATTTTTGAATCATGGACTATGCATACCAGATAAAAGACCAGCAAGATGCTTATTTCTTTACCTTTCAGGTAGTTGGCCGGGCTATTGTGTTTAGCCGACAGGCAACTGTGGATCCATGAGAACCATGCCTAGTATTATGCACTAATAATATGCTTGAAACGCGGCTTAATTACATACATGAAAATCCTGTCAGGACAGGGATTATTGCCGATGCGGAAGGCTATCTTTTTAGCAGTGCAAGGAATTACGCTGAAATGGAGCACGACCCACATCAAAACTAACCACACGGTAAATAACCAAACGATTAGTTGTTGCAAAAAAGAGTATGTGTTTGCAACAGAGGGGAGTTAACAACTACACCCGGCAAGACAGATCGTAAAGGATAACCGTTATAAAATTGCTCCATGTCCTTTCGTGAAATCACATTGATTTGTGCATTCCAATGGGCATATAATTCCTGAAGCTGCATAAACTGGTCGCGTTGTGTGTCCGTCAGGGATGGAAAATGGCTAAAAATCAGATCGATACTCATAAACGATTTTGGGGGTAAAATTAACAATTGTGGTGAAACCGGGATGGCTATTTCAACAATCTTTTGTGCAAAAAAGCGTTATCGGTGGGTTATTCGGAAAATTGCAACAGTTACCTTTGTTATTGATTATGGCAAAATTGAGAAAGATATTTCCGTATTTTCGATATATTGGTTTTTCCTTTTGCATGCTGCTTATTGTAACTGTTCAGGGCCAGCAGCGCATTTCCACCGAGGACTATATTAACACCTATAAAGAAGTGGCCATCAGGAAAATGCATGAATACCACATTCCGGCCTCCATTACCCTTGCACAGGGAATACTGGAGTCGGGAAGCGGAAACAGCAAACTGGCGCTGAAAGCCAACAACCATTTCGGTATCAAGTGCCACAAGGAATGGACCGGGAAAACCTACTACATGGACGACGACGAAAAGAATGAATGTTTCAGGAAGTATAAACATCCTGAGGATTCGTATCGCGATCATTCCCTTTTTTTAACCGAAAGGGGGAGGTATTCTTTTTTATTTGATTTGAAAATAACCGATTACGAAGCCTGGGCAAAAGGGCTTAAAAAGGCAGGTTATGCCACCAATCCCAAATACCCTGAATTGCTCATTCGCATCATCGAAAAATACAACCTGAGCCAGTACGATGATAAATTATATAAGGAGAAAAAGGCTGGGGAAGAGAGTAAGGTAAAACATATAAAAAGGTTCGCCATTAAACCCATGACGGTCGATCAGTTTAAAAAGGATGAACGGTATCCAAGTGGCCGGCAGCTTTTCTCAAACAATGGAATAAAGCTCTTGATTGCAGTAAATGGCGACACCTTTAATAACCTGGCAAAAGAATTTGGCATCTATACATGGCAGTTATACAAATACAACGATCTCGATAAAGACTATGGGCTCAAAGTGGGTGACATCATTTATCTGGAAAAAAAGAAACGCAAAGCCGACAAGCAGCATCCTGCCCATGAAGTAAAACAGGGAGAAACCATCCACAGCATTTCGCAGCTGTATGGAGTACGCGAACGGCGGATTTATAAAATGAATAACCTGCCTGATGGCATCCAGGTAAGCGAAGGCAAGGTGCTGAAGTTAAGATAGATGTGGCGTTTTAATTGTTTTCTGCCAGAATTAGTACCTGAAAATAACGCCCACTCTCCAAATCCTTGGAGTACCATAAAATGTCGGATCATACAGATGCAACTGGTACAGCAACCGGAATGAATCCGGGTTTAGTTGATGGTCGATAAAATTCTGGAAATCATAAGAGGTTAGAAGCCCATCATCATCTGGCTTTCCGGTATATGAATACACATCGTAAACATTTTGGAAGTTAAATACATTTTCAATGGTCAGATAGACGTTCATCATGGCTTTTGTTCCAAGGGAAATATCTTTCTGGATATTGAGGTTAAACAGGTTGATATTTGGAGTGTGCTTAACTCCGGAGTATAAGTATCCGCCGACATCCCGTGTTGAATAATAAGGAATTCCACGGCGGTATTGATAATAAACAGTAGCCGAAAGCCCGTGCAATGCCTTCACATTGGCCCACGATGGACCTCTGAAATTATTTTTGTTTCCAAATTGATAACCCGCATTTGTATTGATTACCAGGTCGCTAACCGCTATTTTGAAAGGGTATTCTTCATCCGTAAATAATTTTGTTGCATTTAAACCTCCGAAAAATCCGGTTCCGGTGGTGCTTATGTAGTTGATTCGTGCTTCAAATCCATTTGTTGTTACCGGATGTGGGTCGTTATACAGGGTGACATAAGTGGATGGATAAGCCCCAACATAACTTTTGAGACTTATCATATTATATATGGTAGTACTTATAAAGGATAAATCAACCACCAGGTTTTTCCAAACCCTGGATTTTACTCCGGTAAAGAACTTCTCCGCCATCATGGGTTTTAGGTTGGGGTTTTCTATGATATTCCACTGAGAATAAGAAGACCAGTAATAGTATTGCTCCGGACGAAAATTGTTATAGCTGGTTGGGTTTTGAGTAAAAGAACTATAATTTAGATAAAAGTTAATGCGATCGATTAACGTATAATCGATGTTAATTTGTGGCAGGAAATTCGTTGTCCTTTTGTAATCCTGAAAGGTCATATCCGGGGTCCATTCTCCTTGCAGACTTTGTATTTCAGGATTTTTAAGAGAGGGAGAAATACCGTTGCCCACATCTAAAATTGTGGGATCTTGTATTTCAATACCATCGGCATTAAACCATTTATTATCATTGCGGTAACCGACCACTCTCGATGGCTCCTTCACCCTGTCTACATAAACAAAATAGTTACCTCCGATATTTGAGGGTCTGATAAATTCGATGGCTCCCTGGTTCTGAACCTCAGCAACTGAATTTATTTCAAAAAGCGAGTAATCATCTTTTAATACCGGGCGGTTGGCATCATAAACATCAACTCGCAATCCAATAGTTACATGCAGGTTTTTCCAGTTAAATTCGTCCTGCACAAAGCCGGACCAATAGGTAGGTTTTGTGGCATTGATACTGAAATCGCTAAAAAAAGAGTAAGGATCGTTTCCTGAAGTCATTTGCCCCGTATGATCGTATCCGGCATAGTTTACCAAAGGAAGGCCTCCGTTAAGTAATTCATTGGCAGTAAACAGATTCATTGACAATAGGTTATCAGGCGTATGGGCGGTGTGCCTTTTGCCATGTTTATCATAGTACTCAATGGTGTTGTTTTCTTTGTCGTACGAATCAATCAGGATGTATTCGAGGCCATCCACAGGCATTCCAAGCGCTTTTCGGAGATTTTTTGAAAATTCCGTTTGTGAGACAGCGTCAAACTTTCTATAATAATTAATGGTGTCGACCGACCCCTCCCACATAACGATTTCCGGGTTGGATTTGTCCAGTTGATGCAAATGATAATTTGTCATGCCACGCATCAAACCCCACAAATTGTTTGGGTTGAGCGCATAGTGGCTTCTCGTTTCGCGATTGTATTCACCACCAATGGTAAAATGGTGGATTTTGTAATCAGCATTAATCTGCAATTGTGCCCTGATTATGTCATTCTTTATTTCCTGATAACCAGAGGTAAAGGTACCCGTATTGTTAAATAATCCGTAAACGCTTTGGGGTTGACCGCCATTTATGAGTCCGCCATTCAGGATAATCTGATCCATATTCTGAAAATGGCTATCAGGTTGATCTGCATAAAAGTCAAAATAGTTTGAAGTGTAGACAGCTAACTCAGGGTTAATATTAGAAGGCTTAAAAGTAACCAGTGTGTCGAAGTCCCATGAATTTAACACCCAAACATTGTTATAGGCCTGGCTATCAACAGTAACACTTCCTATCTCATAGTTGGGCGTTTTGTAATTAGTGAATTTTCCCAAATAACCATAGTCGAAGAAATCTTTCCCATGTTCGGGATCTCCGGTGGTTTGATGGTAACTAGAATATTGCAGGTGGAGGTCATACGATAGGCTGAGTTTCTGATTTACTTTGAATTGCTGCTTCCAGTGGATGAAATTGTCAAAGTTTCTCCGGGTTTGCAATGCATTGCGATTGCTGTTGAAAATAGAATTACCCAGGTTATAAACCTGTGTTTCGTCGATGGTGGAGTAATTCCCCAATTGCAGCATCCCGTTCTTTAGGATGGGCAAGCTGAGTTGTATATAAGGGTAAAAACCTGTTCTGCCGCTGTTTTCGGGTACCTTTTGATCGACCAGGTCTTTTTCGGTAATAAAGACTGCATTTTGAAGAGTACCGGATCCAAAATCATCCAGACTGAGTGGATTGGTTTGCAAAGAGGCCAGTGTTTCGCTGCTGAGTTGCTGCGTTTTTCTCCATACAGGATCGGTGTTATTGGTAGTTGCAAATTTAGCTGCAATCAAAATTCCCGGAACACCCTGATTACCTTGTTGGTTTTTCTTTGAGGTGAATGGGATATTCACCAAAATTTCTCCGTTGGTGCCTTGCATGTTATAGGCCTGATCGGTGTTTACGTCCACCTGCACCAGAAATTCATCGGGATGGAGGGTTTCGATGGCGGTAATTCCGCCCACCGTAAATCCCCTGTTGATGGGTGCATGGCGGGTATACAGGTTATATGATTCAATCAGCCTGACAGGAAAGTTGGAAGCATCCCGAACTTGCATACCATTAATATAGGTGTTGTCGCCTTCTGAGGCCATGCCATAATAATAGGTGTTATCGCCCTTAATCTGATAGGCTGATGCAGCCATCATCCCAAAGGATGAAAGTTTTTGAAAAGGCAATCGCCTGATGTCTGACTGATTGAAATGAAGTGAATTTCCATATTCTGCAATATTGACAGTGGAATCGCTTTTTGGTTTAGAAACAATAGTATCCTGGGCAAGGATATTGACACACAAACCAGCTATCATCCAAACAGCCAGTGTAAAAAATAAACGGTAATGCATCATTTTGAATGGTTTTCAGTAAAAAACAAACAAATCTAAGCCTTTATTTGTTCAGTCCGATTGGTTCAGTTTAATTTAGAACAGCTTTAATTTGTTGCTGGTGTGAAAGTCACCTTGCTACTCTTTTACAAATCTGATGGCTTTAACCTCAGTCCGGGAATTGATAAGCAGGCCATAAATACCAGATTTTAAATCAGAAACAGGAATGACGTTGGTTACAAGCTTTCCTTTCTTTACCGACCTTCCGAATGAATCCAGAATAACAAACTCATTTGCAGGGCTCACGGTTTTTGAGAGTGTTAGATATTCTTTTGCAGGGTTGGGATATACGAAGAGCTGATCCAACTCGCCTTTGATTTGATGAACGCCAACGTAATTATCGCCAAATCCATTGGGGTTTGTGTTAAAAGTGTTTTTAATTTCAGTGAGGTAGGTTTTGAGCAGGGTTACCGAATTTGAATCTGAATAATCGCGTGCCGAAACAAAGGCCAGGTCTACGTTTTGTATGGAGTTTGCTTTGAAGGTAAATGGACCTGAAATGGCCACTCCGCTTCTTTCACCCGGAAGATTGGGAAAACCACTATTTCCGGTTTCATCGCTCCAGTTTGCATAAACGGGGCAGGTTTGGCCACCAACACCCCAATAGCATGGGTCGGAATTTGCCGGTTGTGCAAATTTGCAGGGTACTGTTGTTAGCGAGTCATCGCAAAATACCCGGGTATCCTGGCCATCAATATACTTGCCTGAAAGTATATTGTAATACTCCTGTGCCACATGAGGTAAACCAAAGTTATAGATGTCGTTGTTGATTCGTCTTGAACCAGTTAAACCAAGTCGTTCGTTATCAACAATACCATCACCAAATCCAACACCGTTTATACTGGCGTCACAACCACCCGATGGGTCGTCCATGTTGTTTTCATTCATGAGCGGTCCGGCGAGCAAAGCCATGGCCTGCACCGGGGGGTTGTTTCCATAACCGGATTCTCCATCATCAAAACCGTCGCCATTGTATTGGTAGATGGCACCCAGTTGAACTTCTGTGGCAAAATAGTCGTCCAAAAAATATCCAATGTCCATATCGGCGAAAGCGCCAATGTAAGCATCGTGGTATTAGCCTGAATAATTCACAAACCCATTTTTTTTGTCAAAATTAGGTTAGGTGAGGTTCGTTTAGGTGCAGTCTACTCACCAAAAACAGCTTACCACCAGATATTCAGTACGATATGTAAACATAGGGACACACCTTTCCCTGTCAGTTTTTGTCTCGAAAACTTTGCGGGAGTAGGAAAATTTGTCAACATGTTTAAGAACAGATGGTTATCGTTTTTCGGTTTATATGCGTAAAACCTCAAACATACTCAGTGCCTTCTCGAAGACCCATTTACTGTAAAATGCAGACGGCAAGTCAATTATCACTTTTGTTTTTAAAAACTTTATCCTTGCTGCCACCTTTATCAACTTGAGCTGGATTGTTTTCATGGTTGCTTTACAAAACTCTGTACCCTTGAGTACCTCGTTTTGCAGGGTATGGATCAGCACGTAAGCTGCAGAATGGAGAAAAAGACGAAACTGGTTAGCCTTGAAACTACTGCACGACATCCTATCTGACAGCAAATACGTTTTATGGTCTTTGATTCTTAACTCGGCAGCCCCCCTGGCACAATACCCCTGTTCGTAAAGGACTTTTGCCCGGATATTTAAGCTGCTTACAATAAACCTTACGTTTGTGCCCATGCTGGTGACTTCCACTTTGACAACTACACGTTCTGCATATGCCCAGGATCCGGCCTTATACATAAAGCTGTGGTACCGTTTTACCGGTTTTTGGCTGCTTTCGTAGCTGCGCTGGGCACTTTCAACTGTCATTTGAGCGCATTTGTTCAAAACTGTATTGCCGGTAAGCCCTGTAATGAACTCCACCCGTGACATATCATGCACGTAATTCATCACTTCCCTTGAGCAAAAATGGCTGTCTCCACGAAACATGATCAGTGTGTCGGGCCAGTGTTTGCGCAAGTAATCGATTATCCTTTTCAAAACAGCAAACACATTAACGCTTTTGCTCCTGCGCCCCGGCTTGAGGATGGTGGTTATCAGCTTGCCCGAGATGCCTTCGTAAACATGTAAGGGCATGAAACAATAGTCTCCGTAATAGTTGTTGAACAATGCCAGTTCCTGTTGGCCATATGTAAAGCTGTTCGTGTCATCGCTGTCAATGATGATGACCTTGGGCTGGCTCGCGTACGATGCGATAAAGTTATCGACAAAGGCCATGGCCATTTTGTATAGCTGTTTATTGTCAGCTTGGTTCTCGAAGCGGCTCATGGTTGGTTGGGCAGCAAGTGTTTGCTGGCCATTAGCGCATACTCTCATCATGCCATCATCTTTCAAAGCATTACAATCATTGGCATCTTCATAGCCTGCGGCAATTTGCATGACCCGCTGGCGGAGCATAGAATCAACACTATGTTTGACGTAGCTTTGATGACGGTTGTCTTGTAGGCAACCAGATAACCTGTCAATCAACCCAATCTGACTGTCAACTTCCTTTAATAAAAGCAGGCCGCCATCGTTGGAAGTCTCTTCCAAAGTAAACCGAACCTGTGCTTTCTTACGGTCAACCGAAGACAGATTGAAAAATGTTGATGGCCGGGAGTCAGAAAATCCAGCGTTTGGTCTGTTATTGTTTTTTGTATCTTTACCCATAGAGGAGGATGTTGTTTTTTGCAACTCAAAGATACTAAATATCAATGAGATAACATGCATTTCTCCTCTATTTTTTTGATTTTTATGAATTATTCAGGTTAGATATTGGAGCGGTTATAAATTTTGTAATTTACAAAAATGGTGTTGTTGATGGCCTCACTTTCGGTCGAATTGAAAGCGAAAGCCATCCCATGAATTTCAAGGCCAAGGCTGTCACCGTTGCTTTCGCTATGATGTTTGACATCGTTAAAAATAAAGTAGATGCACTGATCACCTTTTATTAAGGGATAATCACCGTTCATGGGATTGTATTTCTGATCGTTGTCAACATCTACGAAAGGAGCAAGATTGGCAGATTGATTTAAGTTGATGTCGCCATGGGCCGGCCAGGCGGCAATATTTTCAATGGGTATATATCCCCAGTCAAGGTAATGTTGTGTGTGCCAGGCAATTTCCTCTGCACTAATTTTCCATACCTTGTTCCATTGATTGGCGGTTGTTTCACTACAACTTATTATTCCATTTTCCACCGAAACCGGGCCATTCCAGTAATCATGCCCAACCAGGTTGTAAAGTTCACCAGCCAACTTGAGTTCGTCGTTTTCATTCAAGCCTCCAATCCACAAAGTGGAATTGAAAAATGTATGCTTGCCACTTCCTTTAGGGAATTCATAACCAAGTTCAAAGTTGCTGGTATCGTTAGGCCTATAAACAGGTTCCCGTTGGTATTAATGCCGACTTCTATGTTGTTGATATCGAGCCGGGCCTTATCAAAAATAATGGGATCACCTACTTGTGAAAAAAGCTTTGATCCTGTCAAGATTAAAAATATCAGTGCAGTTGTCTTTTTCATCGGGTTCAGGTTGTTTATGTTAACACAAAATTAGGATATTCACATCAATTAAACACAACTTATTTGTTCTTTGTGAAGCACTATTCACATCTCATACTTATCAGACCCGGTTCACTTGCCATTAGGTTGCCGGGAACAATAAAAAATAGTGAGAACAGACTTTTATTTAAAACTTCCTTCGCTTTTCTATTCTAAGGAATGAGGTTAATTTTTAAGGGATCTTTTTTTAAATCAAACGAACTTATGATGAATTAAAAATATTTATATCTTTGCAGCCCTTAAAAATAGTATTAATTAAAAAGAAAGTAAGGTATTAGCTATGATTATCATTCCTGTTAAAGAGGGTGAAAACATCGACAGAGCCCTAAAACGTTACAAACGTAAGTTTGAAAAAACCGGCGCAATGCGTGAGCTGCGTGCCCGTCAGCGCTTCGATAAACCTTCCGTTGTAAACCGTGAGCAAAAACTCAAAGCCATTTACGTTCAATCGCTCCGTCAAGCTGATATGGGTTTATAAACCCGATTAGGGAAAATTAACAGAAGAAATTTTGAATTCGGGATAATTTAGTTTATCTTTGGTTCAGGATTTCTTCTTTTTTTTGCCCATGACAAAAACTAAGTTTATTCAATACCTTCAGTTAGAAAAACGATATTCAACGCACACCGTTGTAGCCTATCAAACTGATTTGGATTCCTTTACAGAATATCTTACTTCCCACTACGCACTTTCTAATCCTGAAGAGTCTACTCGTGATATGATTCGTTCCTGGGTGATGACACTCATGGAACAAGGATTTTCTGCCACTTCTGTGAACAGAAAGCTCAGCACATTAAAAACCTACTATCATTTTCTTCTCCGGCAAGGCATTGTTTCTGTCAATCCGGTAAAAGCCATCCAGTCGTTAAAAACACCCAAGCGCCTGCCTGTATATATTGAGGAAGAACAACTTTCCGTTGCCCTTGATAAGGAGGCTGAGCATCCCGAGGCTTTCCCGGCCATTCGCGACCACATAGTTCTTGAATTGCTGTATGCAACAGGTATGCGCAGGAGCGAATTGAAAGAACTCCGCCAGGGGTCTGTTGATACAAGTCAGTCTGCACTTAAAGTACATGGTAAACGAAATAAAGAACGGTTAATTCCGTTATCAAAACAGATGTTGGATCAATTACTGGTTTATTTGGAGATGAAGAGAAAGACTTTTGGAGATGGCAACGATTATCTGATAGTGACCAACAGAGGCCAAAAAGCCTATCCTGAATTAATATATCATATCGCTCATCGGGCACTCGAAGGAGTTTCTTCGAAGAGGAAGAGCCCACATGTACTGCGGCATAGT
Source organism: Bacteroidetes bacterium GWF2_41_31 (assembly GCA_001769215.1). Lineage (GTDB taxonomy): Bacteria > Bacteroidota > Bacteroidia > Bacteroidales > F082 > UBA6244. The sequence goes on along the minus strand of MEOL01000020.1, from coordinate 40,858 downwards.
TTCGCCACCCATCTCCTTAACAGGGGTGCCGAATTAAACACCATTAAAGAATTACTTGGCCACGCGAGCCTGGCAGCGACACAAGTGTATACGCACAGCACTATTGAACAACTAAAGACTATTTATCACGAAGCCCATCCACGGGCCAAACTTAAATAATGGAGGAATGACTATGAAAGTAAACATCACCTCGGTTCATTTTAAAACCGACACCAAACTTGAAAACTTCATTGAGAAGAAAGTTGAAAAACTTTCAGGATTGTATGAAGGAGTCATCGGGACAGAAGTCACGTTGAAACTCGACAAGACTGAGACCAGGGAGAACAAGATTGCTGAAATCAGGATGCAAATCCCAGGTTATGACTTGTATGCCAAGAAGCAAAGCAAGACCTTTGAAGAGGCGGCAGATACGGCTATCGATGCGCTAAAGAAGCAGTTAGAGAAGTATAAAGGAAGATTGAAAAAATAAATTGTTTTTTTATCACAAATTCTTTGGTAGTTAAAACTAAAGTATATATTTTTGCAGACCTTTTTAAACAGGGGTCTGCATTTTTTTGCAGAGGCAGTTCTGACAGTAATGATGATCAAGATAACAATACGAATTGTTTGATTGAGTAGTGCCAGTATAGCTCAGTTGGCCAGAGCAGCTGATTTGTAATCAGCTGGTCGGGGGTTCGAATCCCTCTACTGGCTCAGTTCGTAAACATGTTGAAATGGGGAGATACCGAAGCGGTCAAACGGGGCAGACTGTAAATCTGTTGGCTCAGCCTTCGGAGGTTCGAATCCTCCTCTCCCCACAATTAGGCAAAAAGGCTAAAGTTAAAAGGCCAAAGGTAGAAGAACAGGTCAGTTGATTTTTCACTGCAACCTTTTATCTTTTTTCTTCTTACTTTAAACTTGAAAAGCGGGAATAGCTCATTTGGTAGAGCGACAGCCTTCCAAGCTGTAGGTGGTCGGTTCGAGCCCGATTTCCCGCTCAAATTTTGCCGGGGTAGCTCAGGGGTAGAGCGCTTCCTTGGTAAGGAAGAGGTCATGAGTTCAATTCTCATCCTCGGCTCATTTTTTTATTGATTAAATTGAAACTGAAAAGAAGAATACGAATCTCATTTACATTAAAATAAGTTATTGATATGGCTAAAGCAAAATTCGACCGTTCCAAACCACACGTAAATATTGGAACAATTGGACACGTTGACCACGGCAAAACGACTTTGACAGCCGCTATTACGCTTTCCTTACAAGCTGATGGTTTGGCTGAATTTGCGTCTTTTGACTCAATCGACAACGCTCCTGAAGAAAGAGAAAGGGGTATTACTATTAATACTGCTCACGTTGAATACTCGACGAAAAATCGTCACTACGCTCACGTTGACTGTCCCGGTCACGCTGACTACGTAAAAAATATGGTTACCGGTGCTGCCCAAATGGACGGTGCTATTATCGTTGTTGCCGCTACCGATGGTCCTATGCCACAAACCCGTGAGCACATCTTGCTTGCCCGTCAGGTTGGTGTACCCCGTCTGGTTGTTTTTATGAACAAAGTAGACATGGTCGACGATGAAGAGTTGCTCGAGCTGGTTGAAATGGAAATCAGGGATTTGCTTACCTTCTATGAATTTGACGGTGAAAACACTCCTGTTATCCAAGGTTCAGCACTTGGTGCCTTAAATTCAGAGCCAAAATGGGTTGAAAAAATCCATGAGCTTATGGATGCTTGTGATACATGGATTCCACTTCCAACCCGCGAGCAGGATAAACCTTTCCTGATGCCTGTTGAGGATGTTTTCTCAATTACCGGTCGTGGAACAGTTGCCACCGGTAGAATCGAAACAGGGGTTATTCATACCGGAGATCCTGTTGACATCATTGGTATGGGAGCAGAAAAACTAAAATCAGTTGTAACTGGTGTTGAAATGTTCCGCAAAATCCTTGATGAAGGACAAGCTGGTGACAACGCCGGTCTGTTGCTCCGTGGTATTGATAAGGACAGTATCCGTCGTGGTATGGTTATCATCAAACCAGGTAGTGTTACTCCTCATAAAAACATCAAAGCAGAGGTTTATATCCTGAAAAAAGAAGAAGGTGGCCGTCACACTCCATTCCACAACAGATACCGTCCTCAGTTCTACTTCCGTACAACTGATGTAACAGGTGAAATTATGTTACCTGAAGGTGTTGAGATGGTTATGCCAGGCGACAACCTGACTGTAGAGATTCATTTGATTGCTGAAATCGCCATGAACAAAGGTCTTCGCTTTGCAATTCGTGAAGGTGGTCGTACTGTTGGTGCTGGTCAGGTTACAGAAATCCTTGAATAATCTCGTTGTAAAATAAATATGAATGGGAAAAACCGGGAAAACTCCTGTTGGAGTGGTTCCGGTTTTGACCGCACACGGGTGTAGCTCAATTGGTAGAGTGGCGGTCTCCAAAACCGTAGGTTGTGGGTTCGACTCCTACCACCCGTGCAGATTAAATTTTCTCAAATGGCAAAGTTCAGTATCAGCAATTATTTTAATGAAAGTTATGACGAGTGGATGCATAAAGTATCCTGGCCAACATGGAGTGAGCTGCAGAACAGCGCAATCGTAGTATCCGTTGCTTCCCTTATAATCGCAATTGTGGTTTATTTGATGGATATTTCGTTTTCCAGTGTATTGGAACGTTTCTACGGGTTGTTTTAACCTTTAGCATTGTTACAACACGATAGCTGTTCAATTTATTATATAATTAACTGTTTATAACTATTCACAACACACCTGCAAAATGACCGAGCAATCAGGAAAAAAATGGTACGTTGTTAGAGCGATAAGTGGTAAAGAGAAAAAGGTGAAAGAATACCTTGAAAGTGAGATTTCAAATCTCAAACTGCAAGACTATATTAGCCAGGTTCTCATCCCCACTGAAAAGATCTATCAAATCCGTAAAGGGAAAAAAGTGAGCAAAGAACGCAACTATTTTCCCGGTTATGTCCTGATTGAAGCAGAGTTGTCGGGAGAAATCCCACACATCATCAAAAATGTACCCAATGTTCTTGGATTTCTGGGCTCGCATGGCGAACCCGAACCCATCAGGGCTTCTGAAGTAAAACGGATTTTAGGTAAAGTGGACGAACTCGCCGAATTAGGCGAAGAAGTCAACATCCCCTATATTATAGGTGAAACCGTAACCGTCGTCGATGGACCTTTTAATAGTTTCAGCGGTGTGATCGAAGAAATCAATGAGGAGAAAAAGAAGCTCAAGGTCATGGTGAAAATTTTTGGTAGGAAGACACCTCTGGAGTTGGGATTTATGCAAGTGGAAAAGGAATAGTGTAGACGTAATCAAAATTTTAAACGTTGGTTTAAAATGGCAAAAGAAATTAGTGGATTAATTAAATTACAGATCAAGGGGGGGGCCGCGAATCCTTCTCCGCCCGTAGGTCCGGCATTGGGTGCCAAAGGGGTAAACATCATGGAGTTCTGTAAACAGTTTAATGCTCGTACGCAGGAGCAAGCCGGTAAGGTAACTCCTGTGATCATTACTGTTTATAAGGATAAATCCTTCGATTTTATCATCAAAACACCCCCGGTAGCGGTTCAGATTATGGAAATAGCTAAATTGAAAAAAGGCTCCGCTGAACCAAACCGTGATAAAGTCGCTACCATTACCTGGGAACAGGTGAAAGACATTGCTGAAGGAAAGATGAAAGACTTAAATGCTTTCACCTTAGAATCAGCTATGACAATGGTGGCCGGCACAGCCAGAAGCATGGGCGTGAGAGTGAAAGGCGAATTCCCTTCACATGTTTAAATACACATCTGTTAACAGGAGAAGAATATGGCAAAATTGACCAAAAAACACAAAGAAGCTTTAGCCAAATTCGAAAAAAATAAAGAGTACTCCTTGGCAGAAGCGGTTGAAGTAGTGAGGAAAATTTCCTACACCAAATTCGACCCTTCAGTTGATGTTAGCGTTAGATTGGGCGTTGACCCGCGTAAAGCGAACCAAATGGTTCGTGGCTCTGTAACCCTGCCTCACGGCACGGGTAAGGACATTCGGGTTCTCGTTCTCTGTACACCTGATAAAGAGGAGGAAGCTAAAGCAGCAGGAGCCGACCATGTTGGACTGGACGATTATGTCCAGAAAATCAAGGAAGGCTGGACCGATATTGATGTGGTAATTACCATGCCAAGTGTGATGTCCAAGGTAGGTGCCTTAGGTAGGATTTTAGGCCCAAGGGGCTTAATGCCTAACCCAAAGACCGGGACCGTGACCATGGACATTGGTGATGCCGTTAGGGCATCGAAAGCTGGTAAAATCGACTTTAAAGTCGATAAGTATGGTATTATCCATTCGAGTGTCGGTAAACTAGGTTTTACCAGTGATAAATTAGTTGACAACGCTCGTGAGCTCGTCACTAACATTATCAAGCTTAAACCCTCGTCCTCAAAAGGAACTTACGTGAAAAGTATCTTTCTTTCGAGTACCATGAGTCCAGGTGTAAAAATTGACGTTAAATCAGTAACCACTGCAGGTTAAAATTCAGGAACTATGAGAAAAGAAGAAAAAAAAGTACTCATCGAGTCCTTAACTCAGCAGTTGAAAGAGAACAACAATTTCTATTTAACTGATATTTCTACATTAAATGCAGAAGCCACCAGCAAACTTAGGAGGTTAAGTTTTAAAAGCAACATTAAAATTACTGTTGTTAAAAACACCTTACTGAAAAAAGCCATGGAAAATGTTGAAAAAGATTTTTCCGGACTTTACGTTGCTGTAAAAGGCCAGACCGCTGTTATGTTCAGTGAAGCAGGTAATGCGCCTGCCCTTATGATTAAGGATTATAGAAAGAAAAGTGCTTATCCCATTCTTAAAGCCGCCTACATTGAAGAAACGGTTTATTTGGGTGACGATCAGATTGACTTTCTTATTTCCATTAAATCGAAGAATGAACTGGTTGCCGATCTGATTGCCTTGTTGCAGTCACCTGCAAAGAACGTGATTTCTGCACTACAATCCGGCGGTCAAAAACTATCCGGAATTCTGGAAACCCTGAGTGAAAAAGGGAACTAACAGTAAATTATATTTGAGTTAAAGATTTATTATTCAGAACATTAAAAAGTAAAATAAAATGGCAGATTTAAAAGCATTTGCGGAACAGCTGGTAAACTTAACTGTTAAAGAAGTTAACGAACTGGCAGCTATCCTTAAAAACGAATACGGAATTGAACCTGCAGCCGCGGCTGTAGCTATTGCTGGTCCTGCTGCCGCTGCTGAAGTGGTAGAAGAAGAGCAGACATCATTTGATGTAATCCTCAAGGCTGCCGGTCAATCAAAATTGGCCGTAGTTAAATTGGTGAAAGAATTAACCAGTTTAGGATTGAAAGAGTCGAAGGAATTAGTTGACTCCGCTCCAAAAGCAATTAAAGAAGGTGTAACTAAAGATGAAGCTAATGCACTGAAATCACAGCTCGAAGAAGCTGGTGCAGAAGTTGAGATAAAATAACATCTCAATTGTACACTAAAAGTCGTTAACCTCTGCCCCAAATTGGGGTAGAGGTTTGCGCCTATATGCTCTTATATATCATTCTTTCAATTTAACTGGCTCAAAACCAGATCTTGTTAACTTAATACTGTAAGTCTTGGCTGAAATACAAACCGGAAGAATTAGTTTCGCATCCACAAAAAATCAACTTCCTTACCCCGATTTTTTGGACATTCAGTTAAAGTCTTTTCAAGACTTTTTCCAGTTGGAAACAAATCCTGAAAACCGCAGGAACGAAGGCCTTTTTAGGGTTTTCGCCGAAAATTTTCCAATTACCGATGCGAGAAACAACTTTGTACTCGAATTTTTAGATTATTATGTCGACCCTCCCCGATATGCAATTGAGGAAGCGATTGAACGTGGATTAACCTACAGTGTTCCGCTTAAGGCAAAACTTAAGCTGTACTGTACCGATCCCGATCATGAAGATTTTGAAACAATCGTTCAGGACGTTTATTTGGGTATGATCCCATATATGACACCCAAAGGCACATTCGTGGTGAATGGAGCCGAACGTGTTGTTGTTTCACAGCTGCATAGATCTCCGGGTGTGTTTTTCGGACAACACCGCCATGCCAACGGTACACAGCTTTATTCAGCGCGTATTATTCCTTTTAAGGGATCTTGGATGGAGTTCTCCACCGACATAAACAACGTGATGTATGCCTACATCGATCGTAAGAAAAAAATGCCTGTCACTACTCTTTTGCGGGCTATCGGTTATGAAACTGACCGCGATATCCTCGAGATTTTTAATCTCGCTGAAGAGGTTAAAGTGAGCAAGGCTGGTCTTAAACGTGTTCTGGGTCGAAAATTGGCTGCCCGCGTGGTTCGGTCATGGTTCGAGGATTTTGTGGATGAAGATACGGGTGAAGTGGTTACCATCGAAAGAAATGATGTGATCATCGAACGTGAAACCATTCTTGAAAATGACCATATTGACCGGATTGTGGACGCAGGTGTAAAATCTATCCTTTTACATAAGGACGATCCTACCCTGGCCGACTATTCCATCATTTTCAATACATTACAAAAAGATACCACCAATTCTGAAAAAGAAGCCGTGGAATTTATCTATTTCCAATTGCGTAACGCGCTTCCTCCTGATGAAGAAACTGCCCGTGGAATCTTCGAGAAGCTCTTCTTCTCAGATAAAAGATACGACTTGGGTGAAGTAGGACGGTACCGCATCAACAAGAAACTGAATATCAATACTTCAATGTCAATCAAGGTGCTTACCAAAGAGGACATTATATTGATAATAAAATACCTCATCAAACTGGTGAACAACAAAACCATCGTTGATGATATTGACCATTTAAGCAACCGCAGGGTACGTACTGTGGGCGAGCAGCTCTCTAATCAATTTGGGGTTGGTTTGGCCCGTATGGCCCGCACTATCCGCGAACGTATGAACGTTCGTGATAACGAGGTGTTTACACCTACCGACCTCATCAATGCCAAGACGCTTTCGTCGGTGATTAACTCATTCTTTGGTACCAACGCGTTGTCACAGTTCATGGATCAAACCAACCCTCTGAGCGAGATTACTCACAAACGCCGTATTTCGGCCCTGGGGCCGGGTGGTTTATCACGTGAGCGCGCCGGATTTGAGGTTCGTGACGTCCATTATACCCATTATGGACGGTTGTGTACCATCGAAACACCTGAAGGACCCAATATTGGACTCATTTCCTCTCTATGCGTTTATGCACAGATTAACAATTTGGGCTTTATTGAAACTCCATACCGAAATGTCATCAAAGGGTCCATTGATTATTCTCATAAACCTATCTACTTAAGTGCGGAAGAGGAAGAGGACAAAATTATAGCTCAGGCAAGCACGATAGTATCCGAAACCGGGCAATTCGTTCGTGAAAAGGTGAAAGTGCGTTACCAGGCTGATTACCCGATTACCCCGCGTGAAGAAGTTCACCTGATCGACATTGCCCCTAACCAAATTGCCTCTATTGCTGCTTCATTGATTCCCTTTCTGGAACATGATGATGCCAACCGTGCGCTGATGGGATCGAATATGATGCGTCAGGCAGTTCCTCTGTTAAATGCCGAAGCTCCAATTGTTGGTACCGGTATCGAAGGAAACGTGGCTCGTGACTCACGTGTTCTCATCAATGCAGAAGGTGAGGGAAGTGTTGAATATGTTGATGCAGAGAGGATTGTAATCCGTTATATCCGCGATGAAGAAGATCGCTTGGTGAGCTTCGATGATGACCTTAAAACGTATCACCTGGTTAAATTTCAACGCACCAACCAAAATACTTCTATCAACTTGCGGCCCATTGTTCACAAGGGTGATAAAGTGGTAAAAGGCCAGGTGCTTTGTGAAGGATATGCCACTCAAAAAGGTGAATTGGCCCTGGGACGAAACCTGATGGTGGCATTTATGCCCTGGAAAGGATATAATTTTGAGGATGCCATCGTTATTTCTGAGAAAATTGTAAAAGAAGATATTTTTACTTCTGTACATATTGAGGAGTTTTCTTTGGATGTCCGTGATACAAAACGAGGCATCGAAGAGCTTACGAACGATATTCCAAACGTGAGTGCGGAAGCAACCAAAGATCTCAACGAAGATGGTTTGATACGTATTGGTGCTGAAGTTAATGAGGGTGATATTTTGATTGGTAAGATCACGCCTAAAGGCGAAAGCGATCCAACACCTGAAGAAAAACTTCTCCGTGCTATTTTTGGTGACAAGGCCGGCGACGTGAAAAACGCCTCGCTTAAGGCTCCACCATCCATGAAAGGTGTGGTCATTGGCAGCAGCCTGTTTTCCAGGTCGGTGAAAGACAAAAAATCCAAAAACCGCGAAAAAGAAATCCTCGCTGTATTGGAAGCTGAGTATAACAAAAATTATGCTGAGTTAAAAGTTAAACTGATCGACAAAATGTCGCAGTTGGTGGGCGGACGTACTTCACAAGGCGTTACCAACAACTATGGCGAAATGGTCATTGCACCTAAAGTTAAGTTTACACAAAAAATTCTTCAGGGAATCGATTACACGGAAATAAACCCGGATAAATGGACCACCGACAAGGATAAAAACGACCTTGTTAAGATACTGATCAATAACTTTATCATCAAGTACAAAGAGTTGCTTGGAATATATAACCGCAAGCAGTTTGTTGCCTCTGTGGGCGATGAACTTCCAAACGGTATTGTACAAATGGCTAAAGTATATATTGCCAAAAAGCGTAAGCTTAAAGTGGGTGATAAAATGGCCGGTCGGCATGGTAATAAAGGGATTGTGGCTCGTATTGTTCGTGAAGAAGACATGCCTTTTCTCGAAGACGGAACCCCTGTTGACATCGTATTGAATCCATTGGGCGTACCTTCGCGTATGAACCTTGGACAGATCTACGAAACTGTTTTGGGATGGGCCGGTAAAAAATTGGGATTGACTTTTGGAACCCCTATTTTTGATGGCGCTTCTGTTGACCAAATCAATCAATATATGGTAAAAGCAGGATTGCCGGTTAATGGCAGTACCTACCTGTATGATGGCGGCACGGGCGAACGTTTCGACCAGCCAGCCACCGTTGGTTATATCTATATGCTGAAACTTCACCATATGGTGGATGATAAAATGCATGCCAGGTCAATTGGCCCATACTCACTCATTACGCAGCAGCCACTGGGGGGTAAAGCCCAGTTTGGAGGACAGCGTTTTGGCGAAATGGAGGTTTGGGCGCTTGAAGCCTTTGGTGCTGCTAACATTCTCCAGGAAATTTTAACAGTTAAATCTGATGACGTTACCGGTAGGGCAAAAGCTTACGAAGCAATTGTAAAAGGAGAGGTAATGCCTATCCCCAACGTACCTGAATCGTTTAACGTACTCGTGCACGAATTGCGCGGACTTGGGCTCGAACTGAGTTTCGATTAAACTTTAGTAAACCTGATAAAAATAATAGAATAACATATGGCTTTCAGAAAAGATAGTAAAATTCCGAGCACATTTAACAACATCACCATTAGTCTGGCTTCTCCTGAATCGATTCTTGACAGGTCGCATGGCGAGGTGTTAAAACCGGAAACCATCAATTACCGTACTTACAAACCTGAACGTGATGGATTGTTCTGTGAAAGGATATTCGGACCCATCAAGGACTACGAGTGCCACTGTGGTAAATATAAACGTATCCGGTACAAAGGCATCGTTTGCGACCGTTGTGGTGTAGAGGTAACGGAAAAGAAAGTACGCCGTGAACGAATGGGCCACATTCAACTGGTGGTGCCGGTAGTTCACATTTGGTTTTTCCGCTCGCTGCCAAATAAAATTGGTTCAATGCTCGGCCTTCAGACAAAAAAACTGGAGATGATCATTTATTACGAACGTTATGTAGTGATCAACCCGGGTATTAAAAAAGGCAATGGCGTGGAATACCTGGATTTTCTCACGGAAGAGGAATACTTTGATATTTTAGATACTCTACCGCCAGAAAACCAACATCTCGACGATACCCATCCCGACAAATTTATTGCCAAGATGGGTGCAGAGGCTGTTCGTGATTTGCTCGCACGCCTCGACCTGGATAAAATGTCCTATGAATTAAGACATAAAGCCAATACTGAAACTTCTCAACAACGCAAGGCAGATGCGCTGAAGCGTTTGCAGGTTTTTGAGGCCTTCCGTGATGCACGTAACCGTGCTGAAAATCGCCCTGAATGGATGATTGTGCAGATCGTACCAGTGATTCCTCCGGAATTACGTCCCTTGGTACCATTGGATGGTGGGCGTTTTGCCACTTCCGACCTGAACGACCTTTACCGCAGGGTGATCATTCGTAACAACCGGTTGAAACGACTAATAGAAATTAAAGCCCCTGATGTGATCATGCGCAATGAAAAGCGGATGCTTCAGGAAGCTGTTGATTCGCTTTTGGATAATTCCAGAAAATCGAGCGCTGTTAAAACCGAATCGAACCGACCATTGAAATCCCTAAGCGATAGCCTGAAAGGAAAACAGGGACGATTCCGTCAGAACCTGTTGGGTAAACGTGTGGATTATTCAGGACGATCGGTCATCGTGGTGGGTCCCGATCTTCAGCTCAATGAATGTGGTTTGCCAAAAGCCATGGCGGCAGAATTGTTTAAACCATTTATTATCAGAAAATTGCTGGAGCGCGGTATTGTAAAAACCGTGAAATCGGCTAAAAAAATTGTAGAACGAAAAGACGCTGTAGTTTGGGATATTCTTGAAAATATCCTCAAAGGCCATCCTGTTTTGTTAAACCGTGCTCCTACATTGCACCGGTTGGGTATCCAGGCTTTTCAGCCGAAACTGGTTGAAGGTAAAGCCATTCAACTTCACCCATTGGTATGTACCGCGTTCAACGCCGACTTTGATGGTGACCAAATGGCTGTTCACGTTCCACTTGGAAATGCAGCCGTATTGGAGGCCCAAATTTTAATGCTTGCTTCGCATAATATTCTGAATCCTGCCAATGGAGCTCCAATCATGGTGCCTTCTCAGGACATGGTTCTGGGACTCTATTATATCACTAAACCCAGAAAAAGTACACCCGATCATCCTGTTAAAGGAGAGGGCATGAGTTTCTATTCGCCGGAAGAAGTAAATATTGCTTACAACGAGAAAAGAGTGGATTTGCATGCCATTATCAATGTGAAAGTGGATGACGTGGTAGATGGCGTCGCGGTGAACAGGATGATTGAAACCTCCGTTGGTCGCGTGATGTTTAACCAGTTTGTTCCTAAAGAATTCGGTTACATCAATGCCTTGATGACTAAAAAGGCACTCCGTGATATCATTGGTGGCATATTGAAAGTGACCAGTACAGACGTTACGGCGCGTTTTCTCGACGACATTAAACATCTCGGATTTACCATGGCATTTAAGGGTGGACTTTCCTTTAGCCTTGGTAACGTGATGGTACCTGAAATAAAAGTGTCGTTGGTTAAGAGAGCAAACGATGAAGTTGAAGAGGTGTTGAATAACTATAATATGGGATTTATCACCAACAACGAGCGTTATAACCAAATTATTGATATCTGGACACATGCCAACTCGCATTTGACCAACACCCTGATGAAAGAACTTTCGCAGGACGACCAGGGGTTTAATCCCGTATATATGATGCTCGATTCCGGGGCTCGTGGTTCCAAAGAACAAATCCGGCAGCTTTCCGGAATGAGAGGCTTGATGGCCAAACCTCAAAAATCGGGTGCTAAAGGTGGCGAAATTATTGAAAACCCGATTCTATCTAACTTTAAAGAGGGTCTTTCGGTACTTGAGTACTTTATTTCCACTCACGGTGCGCGTAAAGGTTTGGCAGATACTGCACTTAAAACAGCCGATGCCGGTTATCTGACGCGTAGGTTAGTCGACGTAGCACAGGATGTGGTTATTAATGAGGTTGACTGCGGAACACTGCGCGGGTTAACCATTAATGCATTAAAGAAGAATGAAGATATAGTTGAATCATTGTACGACCGTATTCTTGGCCGTGTCGCCCTGCACGATGTATATCATCCGGTAACAGGTGAGGTAATTATCGAGGCAGGTCTGGAAATCACCGAAGACATCGCCAAAATCATCGAAGATTCTAGCATTGAAGGTGTTGAAATTCGTTCAGTACTTACCTGCGAATCGAAAAGAGGTGTTTGCGCCTTATGTTATGGCCGTAACCTGGCTTCGGGCCGACTGGTTCAGGATGGAGAAGCTGTTGGTGTAATTGCCGCTCAATCTATCGGAGAACCGGGAACCCAGCTTACATTGAGAACATTCCACCAGGGAGGTACAGCGTCAAACGTTGGAAGTACCTCGAAGATAGATAGCAAATTTGATGGACATCTCGAAATTGAAGAATTAAGAACAGTTGATTTCACCAACAACGAGGGTAAAAAATACCAGGTTGTGGTTGGCCGTTCGGCTGAAATGAGAATTCTTGACCCTTCCACCGGTGTGGTATTGGCCTCTGCAAACATTCCATATTCTGCTAACTTGTACATCAAGAATGGCTCGAATGTAAAAAAAGGAGACATCATTGCTGACTGGGATCCTTATAATGCTGTTATTGTTTCTGAAACAGCGGGTACGATCTCATTCGAGCACATCATCGAAGGTATTACCTACCGCGTTGAATCGGATGACCAAACAGGTTATTTTGAAAAAGTAATCGTGGAATCAAGGTTGAAGAATAAAAACCCGATCATTAAAATCCTGAACAAGGACGGGATTATTCTTAATACCTATGACATGCCTGTTGGTTCTCACATTCTTGTTGAAGAAGGAGCCTCTATTAAAGCCGGTGATTTATTGGTTAAAATCCCCCGCGCTTTTGGAAAATCTGGTGACATCACCGGAGGTCTTCCCCGCGTGACCGAATTGTTCGAGGCCCGTAACCCCTCCGACCCTGCTGTAGTTTCCGAAATTGACGGTGTAGTTAGTTTTAGTCAGAAACTCAAACGTGGTAACCGGGAAGTGGTGATTACTTCAAAAACAGGAGAAGAAAAGAAATACCTGGTACCAACCTCAAAACAGATTCTGGCACAGAAAAACGACTTTGTAAAGGCAGGTACACCTTTGTCCGACGGCGTTATGACACCATCTGATATTTTAGCAATCAAAGGCCCAATGGCTGTACAGGAATATATCGTTAACGAAATCCAGGAGGTATATCGCCTTCAGGGGGTAAAAATTAATGATAAACATTTCGAAACCATTGTCCGACAGATGATGCGCAAAGTAAGAGTTGAAGATTCAGGTGACACGCGGTTTCTGGAGGGAGAACTGGTTAACAGGATTGACTTCCACGAAGTGAATGATGAAATTTATGGACAAATGGTGGTGGTTGATCCTGGTGAATCAGAAAACCTGCTCCAGGGTCAGATTATTACTGCCCGTAAATTGCGTGATGATAACTCCGCTTTAAAAAGACGCGACAAACAACTCGCCGAAGCACGTCCTGCCCAACCGGCGACGGGTACGCAGGTGTTACAGGGTATTACCCGTGCTTCACTTCAAACCAACAGTTGGATCTCCGCAGCTTCATTCCAGGAAACTACCAAGGTGTTAACCGTGGCCTCCATCAGTGCAAAAACTGATAATTTGCTCGGTTTGAAGGAAAATGTGATTGTCGGTCATAAGATCCCTGCTGGTTCAGGTCTACGTAAGTATGAAGATATCATTGTAGGCTCCAAAGAGGATTATGAATCTGTAATGAAGCATGATAACCAGATCGATATCTAAAATCTCATAACGAGCACCTTTGCAAAACGGTGCTCGTTATATAAAACCAACTATCATGGAAGAACCAAAAAATGCCAATAAGATCAACATCGATTTGCCTGAAGACATTGCCGAAGGCATTTACTCTAATTTGGCCATCATCACTCACTCGCATGCCGAGTTTATTATCGATTTTGTAAAACTGATGCCTGGCGCACCCAAGGCCAAAGTTAAATCACGAATCATTCTGACACCGGAACATGCCAAACGCTTGTATAAAGCTTTGCAAGACAATGTGAAGAAATTCGAGGCGATCCATGGTATTATTAAAGAATCCAAAGACGGTGGATTGCCGCCCTTCTCACTGGGAGGACCTACTGCTCAGGCGTAACCTTACAAAGCTCCTTAACAGGGGCTTTTTTTATGTGAAAGATTTTTGCGGAAGATTCAACACTTCGAGCAGTTCAGCCAGCATCATCGAGGAAGCTCCCCATATTATTTCCCCGTCAAGGGTGTAGCAAGGCACCTGGAGTTGTATGGATCGTACAGAAATGGTTTTCTCCATACAATTGGCCTGATTCATCAGATCAGAAAGCGGTATGATCAAAGCCCGATCTACTTCGTAATTTGGGGTTATATGGGGCTCTTCCTGTAAAATTCCCACAAAAGGGGCCACAAGATAATTACTTGGCGGTATATATAAATCTGTTAATTTTCCAATGATTTCAATTTGTTGGGGTTGAATTCCGACTTCTTCAAAAGTTTCACGCAAGGCGGTATTTTCAAGTGAGTCATCCTCTTTTTCAGCTTTCCCGCCGGGGAATGCAATTTGCCCACTGTGAACCGTCTCGTCCACGGCTCTTTTTATCATGATCAGGTGGGTCTCTCCATTTTTTGGAAAGAAGCATATCAGCACTGCGCTGTTACGTGGAGTCTGGTTTGGATTTCGTTCAATCTCAACTCGCCGGGAGGGAGGAGCCATTTTTAATTGAACAGATATTCCCGGCAAGGGTAAATGTTTGAGCCTGTGACGTAACTCTTCTGAAAATTGGTTAAATGCAATCATGGTGGCAAAATTAAGGATAAAGAGGGTTGACTCCCCCATCCTTTCCAATTCTTGTTAAGGAACCAGTACTTTCACGCAAATCATTACCTGATTGTACTGGTTTTTCCCTATAAAAAACAGGACTATTTTCCTTTAAAAAAGGTATTTTCCTGCCTATAGCACGTTGATGGTTCAAAGTAGTTTTACCACATTAAAAACCATAAACGCTCTCACTATGAATACCAAAAAGAAAATTGTAATTGTTGATGACGACATCGACATTATCAACGTTGTAGAAGCCATCTTAACAGCAAAGGGATATGAAGTTCTTTCTGCCAGCGATAAAAAGCAAGGAATTGAATTGCTTAAAAAGGAAAGACCCGATCTGGCTATTTTAGATGTGATGATGACCACTCATTTCGAAGGATTTGAACTGGCCAAAGAAATTATCGACGATCCCGAACTGAAGGACATGCCGGTAATTATTCAAACCTCCATCGATGTACTCACCACAACCAAGCCCAGTGTACAGGCCATGGCCCGTGAATTCAGGAAAGATCCTGCCTACAGCGACCTGAGGGTAATTCTTGTAAAAGACATGGTAACTGGCAATGCGGGGGTTGATTATCTCAACGAGAATGATGAGAGTATTTGGTTTCCGGTGAACGCCTTTGTTAGAAAACCTGTCAGCGCCAACGTGTTGATTCCTGAAATTGAAAAGCAACTCGCCGATAAAAATGAGTTGTAAGCTTGGTGGAAGCAGTGTAGTTTAAAATGATAAAAACCTGAATAATGACTTTAGTTCAACATGTTCTCCACAAATACCCGGCAGTCGGGCGTGATAATTTAATACCCATTTTGCAAGAAATACAGACTGCTGAAGGATATTTATCGAAGAAATCTATTCTTGAGGTGGGTAGATATCTGGATATTCCTGCCAGTAAAATTTTTGGCGTTGCCACTTTCTATAACCAGTTCAGGTTCGAGCCTTTTGGTGTGAACCATGTTCAGGTTTGTCGCGGAACCGCTTGTCATGTGTTGGGGTCGTCTACTGTTTTACAGGAACTTGAGAAACATTTAAAAGTGAAGGCCGGCCAAACTACCCGCGACGGACAGTTTAGTATTGAAGTAGTAGCTTGTATCGGAGCTTGTGGCTTAGCTCCTGTGATCTGCGTGAATGGCGAGTTTCATGCCAAGGTTACAGCACAGTCCATCAAAGAAATTGTGGATTCATATAAAACAAAGGGGGAATAGCTCATGTGTCAGGAACATCAAAATAACCATCAGCAAGTGCTGCTCGACAGACTCCAGGAGGATATTCTTCAGAATATTCGGCTGGATAAGGCCACGTTTTCGTTGAAACATACCAGAAATAAAATCGACAAACCAGTGATTTTTATTGGCGCAGGAACCTGTGGTTTGGGTGCCGGAGCCGCTAAAACCCTGGCTGCAGCCAAACAATATCTTCTTGATAACCAACTGGAAGCGGACATTGTAGAAGTGGGCTGTATCGGCTTATGCTCTGCAGAACCTCTTCTGGATGTGCAGCTTCCCGGTTATAACCGGATTTCGTTCCAACACGTAACCGGAGATAAAGTGGAAGATTTGCTAAAATCAATTTTTCAGTTGGAAATCCCTGCCGATGCTGAAATTCTGGGTCAGTTTCCTTCGGATGCCAACCGCATCTGGGAAGGCATTCCTACCCTTATGGAGCACCCGTTTTTTGCTGCTCAAACCCGCGTAGTACTTAAAAATTGTGGGATTGTAAATCCGGTGAGCATCGAAGAATACCTGGCTTTTGGCGGATACGGTCACTATCTTGATTTGATAAAAAATTACAAACCGCTTGAAGTTTGCGACCTGGTTGAACAAAGCGGTCTTCGGGGCCGTGGCGGCGGTGGTTTTTCTACCGGGAAAAAATGGAAGTTTGCCTACAATACCGCTGCCGATCAAAAGTACCTGATTTGCAATGCGGATGAAGGTGATCCCGGAGCTTTTATGGACCGTGCGGTTATCGAAGGTGATCCCCACAGACTCCTCGAAGGCATGGCCATTGCAGCGTACGGAATTGGAGCTTCCAAAGGATATGTATATATCCGCGCCGAATATCCGCTGGCCATCAAGCGTTTAAATATTGCCCTGGATCAGACCCGTAAACTAGGCGTTCTGGGTAAAAATATTTTCGGGACGGGAACAGATTTCGACATCAAAGTCAAAATGGGAGCCGGCGCCTTTGTTTGTGGTGAAGAAACCGCCCTGATCAATTCCATCGAAGGAAAAAGGGGTATGCCACGACCACGTCCGCCATTTCCTGCTGTTAGTGGTTTGTTTGGCAAACCTACGGTGATCAACAATGTGGAAACATTGTCGTCGTTGCCCGAAATTTTTGCCGGCGGTATCGAAAAATACAGGTCCATTGGCACCGAAAGCAGTAAAGGCACCAAAGTGTTTGCCCTTTCGGGAAAAGTTAAATTGACAGGTCTTGTTGAAGTGCCCATGGGAACTACCATCCGGCAGGTGATTTTCGGCATTGCCGGTGGCATCCCGAACGGAAAAAAATTCAAATCTGTGCAGATTGGAGGCCCTTCCGGAGGTTGTATTACAGAGGCCAACCTGGATATTAAAATTGAATATGAATCACTTTTGAAAATTGGTGCCATGATGGGGTCCGGTGGCTTGGTTGTGATGGATGAAGATACTTGCATGGTGGATATTGCCAAGTTCTTTATGGATTTTATCCAACACGAAAGCTGCGGAAAATGCATCCCTTGCCGCGAGGGTACCAAGCGGATGCTCGAAATTCTGGAAAGCATTACCCACAAGCCGACCGATGGGTCTCATTATGAGTCCCTCGAACGCTTCAAAGGCATCATGCAGCTTGAGAAACTCGGGAAAGTAATCAAGGAAACTTCGCTTTGCGGATTGGGACAATCGGCTCCAAACCCCGTGCTCAGCACATTAAAATGGTTCCGCCACGAATATGAAGAGCATATTTTCGACAGAAAATGTCCGGCCAACGTGTGTACTGAATTGCGCACCTATAAAATCGACGTAGACAAGTGTACAGGATGTACCGTCTGTTCAAAGAAATGTCCTACCGATGCCATTATCGGCACCAGGAAATCGCCCCACTTTATTGTGGAAGATAAGTGCATATCGTGTGGTAGCTGTTTCGAGGTGTGCAAATTTGACGCTATTCTGATTTCTTAACAAATAAAAGAGTTCAACATGGATTTCACCATCAATATCAATAATAAATCACTTGTAGCTTCCAGGGGCGAAACCATTCTGGAAGTCATGAACCGAAACGGGATCAGGGTGCCTACACTTTGCCACATCAAAAATGCATTGCCCACGGGTGCATGCAGGATGTGTGTGGTGGAAGACAATAAAACCGGAAAATTAATTACTTCATGTTCCTTTCCGGCTGAACCGGGCATGAGTATTCTCACCCATTCGCCACGTGTAGTGGAATCTCGTAAAACGATCATCGAATTGCTTTTGTCGAATCATCCCGACGATTGTTTGTACTGTGTTCGCAATAAAAACTGCGAGTTGCAGGACCTGAGCAGCGAACTGCATGTTACAGAACGCCGCATCCGGGGAATTAAAAACAAAGCCAACCTCGATCTTTCGAGTGCCAGCATTATCCGCGATCCTGAAAAATGCATTCTCTGCGGCCGTTGCGTTTATGTGTGTGAAGAGGTGATGGGAGTGGCCTGCATCGACTTTATCAACCGGGGAAACAAATCAATTATAGGTACTGCTTTTCATCAGGGATTAAATACCTCCAGTTGTATCAACTGCGGACAATGCATCATGGTTTGCCCAACGGGAGCACTCACCGAGAAAAATCACTTTGCGCAGATTCAGGAAGCCTTGAGCAATCCTGCAAAGCGGGTGGTAGTTCAATACGCACCTTCAATTACAGTTTCTATGGCCGAAGAGCTGGGCATGGAACCCGGAGTGGACATCAATGGTATTCTCAATGCAGCACTTCGTAAAGTGGGATTTGACCATATTTTTGATTCTTCTTTTTCTGCCGATTTAACCATTATGGAAGAGTCTGCCGAACTGATTCACCGCGTTCAAAACGGTGGTGTATTGCCCATGATCACCAGTTGCTGTCCGGGTTGGGTGAAATATGCTGAGGAGTTTGCCCCGGATTTTATCCCCAACCTGTCGTCATGCAAATCGCCACAGCAAATGATGGGAGCTATCATCAAAAGCCATTTCGCTGAACAGGAAAACCTGAAACCGGAAGAAATTTATTCTGTATCCATTATGCCTTGTACTGCCAAAAAGTTTGAAGCACAGCGCGAAGAAATGACGCGCGAAGGTATCTCGGATGTGGATGCTGTACTGACCACCCGCGAATTAGCCAGATTTCTCAAGCTTTTTGGGGTGGATATGTTCAATATTAAACCCGAACTTGTTGATTCTCCACTTGGATTTCGCAGTACGGCCGGTAAGCTGTTTGGTGCATCGGGTGGCGTGATGGAAGCGGCTATTCGGACCGCTTATCGTACCCTTACTGGAAAGGAAATGGTCGAATTTCAGGTACCTGCCCTTCGTGGATTTGAAGGCAGAAAAGAGACCAAAATCAACATCGACGGGCTTGAATTGGGTGTGGCCGTTGTGAACGGGATGACCAATGCCAAAAAACTTCTGGATGAAATCCGGTCCGGAAAAAATGATGTTCATTTTATTGAAATCATGGCCTGTCCCGGAGGATGTATCGGCGGCGGCGGTCAACATATCGGGACGAGTGATGAACAACTTCGTGCCAGAATGCAGACGCTCTACCGCATCGACGAAACCGAACGCATCAAAGTATCGCATAAAAACCCCGAGATCGTTGATCTCTATAAAGAGTTTCTTGGCGAGCCACTGGGGCATAAAAGTCATGAATTGCTGCATACACATTATCATCAACGCGAGGTAGTTAAATAATATAACTAATGACACACGTAACTAGAAATCGACTGGTTTATACCGTAAAAGACAAATGCAGGGTCTGCTTTACGTGTGTGCGCGAATGTCCGGTAAAGGCCATTAAAATCATTAATGGTCAGGCTGAAGTGGTGGGCGAACGTTGTATCGCCTGTGGGAATTGCGTGAATGTTTGTAGCCAGGGAGCCAAAGCATTTTTTGAAATGAAGGATGCTGTAAGCCATCTTCTTGCTTCCGATGAAAAAGCGATTGCCATTGTGGCACCCAGTTTTCCGTCCGAATTTACCGAGTATGATGATTACCGCATTTTTGTCGGGATGCTGAAAAAATTGGGTTTCTTCCGGGTAGTAGAGGTGTCGTTTGGTGCCGATATGGTGGCCCTTGAATATAAAAAACTGATGAGTCAACGGCAGGAGGAAGGCTATATCTCCTCGGATTGCCCGGCTGTAGTGGCATACGTTGAGCAACATCATCCCAAACTGATTGGAAGTCTGGCTCCCATCGTATCTCCAATGGTGGCCATCGCTCGCGTCGTTAAAAAAGCATATGGTGAAGATGTCAGGGTGGTGTTTATTGGTCCGTGCATTGCGAAAAAAGCAGAAAGTACCGAAATCGACGAATCCATCACCTTTACCGAATTGCGCGATTTGTTCAACCAGGCAGGCCTCAACCCAACCTCCATCAAACCTGTTGATTTCGATCCTCCGCATGCGGCCAAGGGAGCCGGTTTTCCCATCAGTCATGGTTTGCTCAACACGATGGGTAAATTTTCGGATGTAACCGATTGTTCTGTGATTGTAACCGATGGAAAGAACAATTTCAAAGACGCCATCAAGGAGTTTGAAAAAGGAAACCTGAAAGGAAAACACCTGGAGCTTTTGTGCTGTGAAGGCTGTATTATGGGACCTGGCATGTCAAAAGGAGGAAGCCGTTTCCGTCGCCGCAGCATCATCAGTCAGTATGTTTCCGAAAAGCTCACAAAGCTGGACACAAAAGAGTGGTTTGCCCGTGTGGAAGAATTTAAAGAGGTGGATTTCTCACGCAAATTCACTGCATCCGAACAGGCCATGCAGTTGCCCGATGAATGCGAAATTTCAAGGGTGCTGAAATCTTTGGGGAAATTCGAACCGGCTGATCACCTTAACTGTGGTGCCTGTGGCTACGACAGCTGCCGTGAACATGCCATTGCCATCCTCAATGGATTGGCCGAAAGCGAAATGTGCCTTCCGTACACCATCGAAAAAATGCACAGCACCATCGCCGACCTCAACGAAAGCAACGAAAAACTGGCCAATGCCCGACAGGCTTTGCGTCAATCCGAAAAACTGGCCAACATGGGTCAGTTGTCGGCGGGCATTGCCCATGAGTTGAACAATCCGTTGGGAGTGATTACCATGTACAGCAATATTTTAAAGGAAGAGATTGCCGAAGATGACCCCATGGCAAAAGACCTGTCGCTGATAGTGGAACAGGCCGAACGCTGTAAAAATATCGTGGGAGGTCTGTTGAATTTTGCACGAAAAAGCCAGGTGAACCTATTGGAAACCAATATGGTTGAGTTTTGTGAACACAGCCTTGATTCGGTGATAAAACCCGCAAGTGTTCAAATCAAATTTGAATCTGACGTAGAAAACCCGTTGGCCATGATCGACCGCGACCAGTTTATGCAGGTACTCACCAATCTTGAAAAAAATGCCGTGGAAGCCATGCCGGAGGGCGGTACCTTAACGGTTACACTCGAAGACACTGAAAATGAAGTAAAAATTACAATCGCCGACACAGGAATGGGCATCACGCCCGGAAATATGGAAAAAATATTTACTCCGTTCTTCACCACCAAAGTCATTGGAAAAGGTACCGGTATGGGATTGCCACTGGTATACGGAATTGTGAAAATGCACAAGGGACAAATAAAAGTGAAGTCGGTGACGGATACCACACAGGGTCCAAGAGGGACCAAATTTAAAATCGCATTGCCACGTAAACATTTGAATTAGAAATTTTTAAATAAACGTATCATGTCCGATATAAAAAAACTTGTACTGATTGTAGATGATGATCATGATTACCTGGAACAAATGAAATTGCAGGTTGAACATTTTGGTTTTGAAACCATCACGGCTTCCAGCCGAAGCGAGGGAGAGAAAATGTTAAGCACTACCAGGCCCGATCTGGCCATCTTCGACCTCATGATGGAAACCCAGGACAGCGGTTTTGTACTGGCTTATAAAGCCAAAAAGATGTATCCTGATATGCCGGTAATCATTGCAACGGCAGCTACTGCCGAAACGGGAATCACCTTTAAGGTGGAAACCGAAGAAGATAAAAACTGGATCAAAGCCGATCTCTACCTTGAAAAAGGTATCCGAGGCGATCAGTTGCACCGCGAAATCAATAAACTGCTTAAAATTTAACCAGTTATATATACAAACAAGCTGGCAATCCTGTTGCGATTTTTGACACATGCTGATAAAATAACTCAAAGCCATGGAAAAACTAAAAGTACTGATCGTTGACGATGAACCCGGCATCCGTTCGGGGATCGAAAGAATTTTACGTAACTACACCATCGGGTTTCCTTTTTTGGATGAGGATTTCTCCTACGAAATGATTGAGGCGGCCACCGGTGAAGAGGCACTCGATATCATCAACAAAGGCCATGTGGATATCATCCTTCTCGACAATAAACTTCCCGGCATTCAGGGGATTGAAGTGCTCGAAGAAGTCAACAAAATGAAACTGGATGCGGCTGTGATGATGATTACTTCCTATGCATCGCTTGATATCGCCGTGAAGGCAACCAATTTTGGAGCATTTAACTTCGTGCCTAAACCATTTACGCCACAGGAGCTTAAGGCGGCCATCGAAAGCATCAGCAAGCATTTGTTCCTCAAGCGGATGACCAAACGCATGAACAAAGAAGGAAAGCAAATCCGCTTCCAATTTTTGTCGGTGCTTTCGCACGAACTTAAATCACCGCTGAATGCCATCGAAGGGTATCTGAAAATCATGCAGGATAAACAGGTAGGCGACAGCATTGACGATTACATGGCCATGATCGACAGGTCGCTGATACGCATCAAAGGCATGCGTGGTTTGATTATGGATTTGCTGGATTTAACCAAGCTGGAATCAGGAAAAAAGAACCGCGAACTGAAAAAAATTGACTTAGCCGAAATAGCCAGACTGGCCATTCATACCATCGAACCACTGGCCATTCAGCGAAATGTAAAAGTGCATTTTGATGCCGATGAGGACCTGGTTTTTACCGCTGATACGGAAGAAATTGAAATAATTTTCAATAACCTATTGTCGAATGCGGTAAAATACAATAAGGAAAATGGTGAAATCCACTTCAATATTAAGAAAAAAAGCACCGCCATCGTGATAAAGGTTGAAGATACCGGAATTGGCATTTCAGAAGAAAACATGTCCAGGTTGTTTCAGGAATTTACCCGCATAAAAACCGATAAAACCAGGGACATTTCCGGTAGCGGACTGGGTTTGTCCATCATGAAAAAGCTGGTTGTTTTATATGGTGGTACAGTCGATGTGCAGAGTACACCCGATATTGGCACCACCTTCACGGTGACACTTCCTTTATAATGAGCTAATTACACTGCCATGAAATTCTACCCCGAAAAATATAAGATTCCCGACCAACCCGACAAGCCTTTTTTGGATGCGGAAGAAATTGAAACATTTCTCAACGAGGCTGTTTCAACAAAAAAGGAGGTCGTACGGATTATTGCCAGATCGTTGGATAAAAACCGGCTTACTTTACCGGAGGTTGCGGTGCTGATCAACACCACCGATCCTGAATTGGTGGAACTAATTAAACAAGGTGCCAAAGAGCTGAAGAAAAAAGTGTACGGCAACCGGATTGTATTGTTTGCACCGCTTTACGTTGGTAACCTCTGTGCCAACAACTGTAAATATTGCGGGTTTAAAAGCTCCAATTCGGAGGCCATCAGAAAAACGCTGACCAACAAGGAGCTTATCGACAATGTAACGGCCCTGGAGCAGAACGGGCAGAAGCGATTGATTCTGGTTTATGGCGAGCACAAAAACTACATTCCGGAATTTATTGCCGAAAACGTAAAAACAGTTTATGGGGTTAAAACCGGAAATGGTGAGATCAGAAGGGTAAACATCAATGCTGCACCACTGGATATAGAAGGGTTTAGGACGGTGAAAGAATCCGGAATCGGCACCTACCAGGTGTTTCAGGAAACTTACCACCCCGAAGCCTATACCTGGTATCATCCCAGTGGCAAAAAGGCCGATTATAACTATCGGTTAACTTCGCTCGACAGGGCCCAGGAAGCCGGTTTGGATGATGTGGGCATTGGCGTACTATTTGGTCTGTACGACTGGCGTTTTGAGGTCATGGGCTTGGTCCGGCATACCAACCACCTGGAAGCATGCTATAACGTTGGTCCTCATACCATTTCCTTCCCCCGTTTAACGGATGCTGCTGATTTTAAAGTCGATCCGCAGTACCGCGTAAATGATGATGACTTTACAAAAATCATTGCCATCCTCCGTCTGGCCGTGCCTTACACCGGGATGATCCTCACCGCGCGCGAGCCAAAACACATCCGCAACGAAGTGCTTCAGTATGGTTGTTCGCAGATTGACGCGGGAACCAAGCTCGAAATGGGAGCTTATTCTGATAAAAACGAAAAAGCAATCCAGAATTTGAACAGAGAACAGTTCCTGATCAACGACGAACGCTCGCTGGCGGAAGTGATAGATGAGCTGCTGGATACCGATTTCCTTCCTTCCTTTTGCACCGCCTGCTACCGTTTAGGAAGAACCGGCGAGCACTTTATGGAGTTTTCCGTACCCGGATTTATCAAGCGTTTTTGCACACCAAATGCCATCTTAACCTTGTCGGAATACATTGTGGATTATGCCGGTGAGGAAACTGCCTCAAAAGGCTGGAAAGTGATTGAGAAAAATATCCGCGAGCTCACCGATCCTAAGCAGGAAGCCGAAGTGCGCCTCCGCATTGAGAAAATTAAGGCTGGTCAACGGGATTTGTATTTTTAATTAAGCTTAAAAGTCATGTCCAAAGGAAAAGATCTTAAACCACACATCGGAATTTTTGGTAGAAGAAACAATGGTAAAAGTTCTATCATCAACATGCTGGTCGGGCAGGATGTAGCCATTGTATCTGATTTTGCAGGCACCACCACCGATCCGGTGAAGAAATCGGTGGAAATTTTTGGCGTGGGACCGGCCATCATCATCGATACGGCCGGCATTGACGACTCCGGTGATTTGGGTGAGAAACGCATCGAACGTACTTTAAAGGTCATCAGCACCATCGATCTGGCCATTCTGGTTATTGTTTCCGAACTGTTCGGAAGCTATGAAAAGGACCTGATTAAGGCCTTTCAGGAATATCAGGTACCGTTTGTGATTTTCCACAACAAAGCCGATCAGAAACCTTTGAGCGAAGAAGCCAGAATAAAAATAGGTCAGCTGACAAATGCTGAAATACTGGACATCAGTACCCTGAGTAATGACTCGTTGGTTCCGGCCACCGAGGTGATTAAAAAATTAATTCCTCCGTCGGCTTACCTCAAACCTTCCTTGTTTGAAGGGATGATCAAGCCAAAGGATTTGGTTCTGCTCGTAACCCCCATCGACTCAGAAGCTCCCGAGGGCCGCATGATTCTGCCACAGCAAATGGCCATCCGCGATGTGCTCGACCAGGATGCACTCTGCCTGGTGGTAAAAGAAACTGAACTGGCTGATGTATTTGCCAGAGGTCTTCGGCCTGCATTGGTGGTAACCGATAGTCAGGCTTTTGGGATGGTGTCGAAGATTGTTCCTGAAGACATTCCCCTCACAGGTTTTAGTGTCTTGTTTGCCCGCATCCGGGCCAACTTCGATCTTTATCTGAAAGGAACGCCCAGACTTTCGGAACTAAAATCCGGCGACCGGGTACTCATTCTGGAGTCGTGCAGTCACCATGTGAGCTGTGATGATATTGGCCGGGTAAAACTTCCCAAATGGATTAGTGAGTTTTCGGGCAAAGGCATTCAGTTTGAGGTGGTTGCCGGCCAGGATCCCATTCCCGGTAGTATGACCGATTATGCACTGGTGGTGCAATGCGGAGGATGTGTGGTGACCCAAAAACAACTGGCAGGCCGATTGAAACCTGCCGTGGATGCAGGAATTCCTGTCACCAACTACGGCCTTTCCATTGCTTATATGAATGGTATTTTCGATCGTGCTGTGGCACCGTTTTCTTTGAAACCGGCAGAGCTATGAGCCAAACGGTAGCTTCCATATTAAAACAACGCGATTTTAACCGGGAAACCCTGGTCCGACTGCTTGAAGCCAATGAGGAGGAAACCCGATTGATCTTTTCCGAAGCCGCCCGCATCAAACATCAGAACGTGGGTAACGGGGTATATCTCCGCGGACTGATCGAGTTATCAAACATCTGCGCAAAAGACTGCCTGTATTGCGGCATCCGCAAGAGCAATGAAAATTGCCAGCGTTATGTGGTTTCCGATGTAGAAATCGATTCGGCCATCCGGTACGCTGTCAGCAGCCGAATGGGAAGTTTGGTGATCCAGTCGGGTGAGCTACAGACCGAAAATTTCATCGAAAGGGTAAATAATATACTGATCCGTGCCCGTGAATTGGGAAAAGGGGAATTGGGCGTGACGCTTTCGTGCGGCGAACAAAGCCGTGAAACCTATGAGAAATGGCGTGAGCTGGGAGCATCCAGGTATTTGCTGCGCATCGAATCTTCCAATCAGGAACTCTATTACAAGATTCATCCACAGGATGAAACCCACCGTTATCAAACCAGACTGAATGCCCTGCATTTACTCAAATCATGTGGATATCAGGTTGGTACCGGTGTGATGATCGGATTGCCCTTCCAGACCATGGACGATTTGGCTTCCGATCTGCTGTTTATGCGCGATCTCGACATCGATATGTGTGGCATGGGTCCGTACGTCGAACACCAGGATACGCCGCTTTATCAATATAAAAACCAGTTACTTTCGGTTTCGGAACGCGTACAGCTTAGTCTTAAGATGATCGCCCTGCTCCGCATTTTGATGCAGGACATCAACATCGCATCCACCACGGCATTGCAGGCCCTGGATAAACAAGGGCGGATGGATGCGTTGAAGGTGGGTGCCAATGTGATGATGCCCAACATCACGCCGGGAATTTACCGCAACAATTACGCCCTCTACCTCAACAAACCAGGAATGGATGAGGAGGCAGAAGACAGCCTTCGTAACCTGGAGAAACTGGTTCTTGAAGCCGGTTGCGTGGTTGGATATGGCATTAGAGGTGATTCGGTGCATTTTTCAGTAAGGAAAAGGTAGAACACACCAGTCTGCCGATAGGTAGAGATTACACGGATTAAACGGATCAAACGGATTCCCCTTTTAACCGTCACTCGACCTGTCATGGCAAAGTGAAGCGCCCCCGGGCTCTTATCTCCGGTGGTACTTTAAAATAAATTCCTTCCTTTCTATTGATACCGGATTAATTTTTATCTTTACTCCAATGAAAACCCGGATGAACCCTTGTTTTTTTGTTACCATGTGCGAAGTGGTTTAAAAAAACCGGACAGAAGAATTATTACTTTTAAAATTTCTGTTATATAAAAAGCAAAAGAGGAAAATATAGAATTGAGCAAGTCCACTCGTTACCAGTAAGTTAATGATGTACATCGCAAACTAGAAAACTTTATGAGAATGAATCTGTTTGATTATTGTTTTTAGTAATTTTGAATATTTAGATTACGAAATATGATAGATATAAAAAAACAGATAGATTATTGGACGAAGGGAGCAGAGGATGATTTGATGACAGCTGATTTGCTTATTCGAGAAAAACGGATTCTACATGGATTGTTTTTCTGTCATTTAGTGATAGAGAAAGCTATTAAAGCCCATGTTGTTAAATCATCTGGAGAGGTCGCCCCAAGGTCTCATAACTTGATTTATCTATCAGAAAAAGCAGACTTGGAATTTGATGTTGAAACCGAAATATTTTTGGGTATTTTGATGAAATATCAGTTGCAAGGACGTTATCCTGATTATAATCCGGTTCTACCTAACATTTTAAAAGTAAATGAATATTTCGAAAAAACTAAATCCTTATTACAATGGTTAAAAGAGAGATTGTAGAGATATTGAAAAAATATATTTTTGTTTTACGTTCAGAGGGGATAACCATCGATAAAGCATATTTGTATGGTAGCTATTTGTCAAACACATCTACCGATGAAAGCGATATTGATATAATGATTGTGACAGAAAACGAGGATGACTATTTAAATGGTAAAATTTGGAGTTTGACTAGAAAAGTAAATTCGAAAATTGAGCCTTATCTTGTTGGAAAATTGAGGTTTAATAATAGTGAGGATTCACCGTTGATTGATTTAGTCAAAAGGACTGGATTAGAAATAGCATAAAAAAACTACAGGCAATCATGTATTTACAAAATAGGCGTAATGGTATTATTATTATTATATCCCGATTGTGCTCCTGCCAATGCTATACTTACGGCAGGTTCACCTACTGATTACCCGCCAATTTAACTGAGGTAGGCAGGCTTTTATGAACATTTTTGTCCAAAATATAAATCTTAGTGTCAGCAAGATTTTACTTTCAAATTCACCCAAAAAGCATTTGCTGCCTTTTAGGCATTTTTGAGGCAGAAGTCCTGGATTGTCCAAAATACCGCAATATTTGGACGAATGGTTACTTTTTGTTCCGTTTTTAACCTCAGGAATTGTAATTGTCCAATAATTTAAAATAAATGGACATAGATGGCTTTAACATCATATATTGAAATTATATTTGCGTTACTCATAAAATTAAAAATATTGAACATACCCGGATTAATGAGATATTATCACAGATGGATTCAACGCTTGAATATGCAAAAGGGAAAATAAAATGGTATAACAAAGAGGTAAATGAAGCTATATTCAGTCAACCATACATTAAGCCCGGTTTGATTGGAGAATTGATTGGAAAAACCTCAAGAACGACCCTGACAAAATATATGAATGAACTGGTAAACTATAAAATTCTTAGGCCCAGGAAAGATGGTGCTGAGGTATTTTATATAAATGATGATTTAATGCGAATTTTAGAAGGGTAAAATACCACGTGATGTATAAATTACCGCGACAGCAGACCGTTCAGGGCATGATAGTTACAAAGAGTATAATTGAAAAATCAAAAAAAGATGAAAGAAATTCAAAAGATATCAGAAGGCAACTTCTACACGGCAATAGATTTGGGATCATTAAGCGAGTTGTTTGATTATTCGTTGATTCACCCCGTAAGTAAGCGCACGATAGAGGGTAAAGTTTTCCTGAAAGAGGCAACCAAATCCACAGGGACTGAGATTTCGTTTAATTCCATTCCACCCCGAACAGAGGTTCCTTATTTCCACCTGCATCGAAAGAATGAGGAGACGTATATCATTCTCCGGGGTGCCGGATATTTCCAGGTGGATGATGATTGTTTTAGTATCAGCGAGGGGAGCGTTGTGCGGGTGGCTCCCGGAGGTAAACGCGGATTGGTAAACACCTCTGATGAGACGATGATTTACTTGGTGGTTCAATCAAAGGAGAATTCCCTTGAAGAATATACAACGGTTGATGGGGAGAGGATTCCTGTCGAGCCAAAATGGCGATAAATTAGCGATGGCAGCTAAAACCGCCCTCCAGTCGCCCCCCCCCCACTGGTGAGCGAATGTTTCGCATGTCTTAAATACAACGATTAATATTCAATAAAGAGATGCTGGTTCAATTTTGGCAACCGGGCTATGATTTGCTTTATGTTTGAGATAGAGATAGTTGTTACGGTTTAGGGTTATGGGTTGAGGTACGATTTGGAGAAAATGCTCGCAAAAGTTGGGGGGAGCACCTGAATTGAAATCCAGGCTTACAACAATATTGGCGGTGCCTCCCGCAAATAAAAAAAAGCTGCATTGCTGCGGCTTTTGGTGGGACATACTGGATTCGAACCAGTGACCCCCGCCCTGTCAAGGCGATGCTCTAAACCAACTGAGCTAATATCCCATCGGGATGGCAAAAATAACAAAAAAATTCAAATTCAAAAGATGAAAATCCATCGATCCATCACAAATTACCTCTCTTTTATCCAAAATCCATTAAAAAATCCTTCTGACTAAAATGACTCCCCTCAATTTTATATCTTTGATTTTTTAAATTTATCACAACAATTTCATTAGCTATAAAAGGTAAAAAGATGAAAAAAATATCCTTACTCATTGCCGGTCTTTTCTTTGTTCTGGCCATTTCGGCCCAAAGCACCGACACCCTGAAGACCATTTCACTGGATCAAATCTGGAAAACCTATTCCTTTTATCCAAAAGGGGTTCACGGCATTAATTCATTGAAGAACGGAAAAGAATTTACCCGGATTACCAAAGGTTCATTGTTGGTATATGATTACAAAACCGGTGATTCGGTCACCACGCTGGTAAATGCCATTGATCTGATGCCGGCAGGCGATACCACACTCATTCGATTGTCAGAATTTACCATGAATGCAGATGAAACCCTGTTTTTAATCCCCACCGACGAGGAAGCCATCTACCGCCATTCGTCGCGGGCCAGCTTTTATTTGTACGATTCAAAATCAAAACACCTGGAGGCACTTTCGAAGGGAGGAAAACAACAACTGGCGGATTTCTCACCACAATCAGATCAGGTGGCTTTTGTGCGCGATAACAACCTCTTTGTTAAAAACCTGCTGACAGGCGAAGAAAAGCATATCACCACCGATGGTAAGCACAATGCCATTATCAACGGAACCTGCGATTGGGTGTACGAAGAAGAGTTTGGTTTTACCAAGGCCTTTTTCTGGTCACCCGAGGGGAAGTACATTGCCTATTATCGTTTCGACGAAAGTCGTGTGAAGGAATACACTTTGACCTACTACGGTGACCTCTATCCCACGCAGGAAACCTACAAGTATCCCAAAGCCGGAGAGGACAATTCACTGGTGGACATATACATCTACGAACTGGCTACCGGCAAAGCCGTAAAAGTAGATGCCGGAGCTGAAACCGATCAGTACATTCCCCGCATCAAGTGGTCGGCAGATGCCACAAAATTGGCTGTACAAAGGCTCAACAGGTTACAAAATCACCTGGATATACTGCTCGCCGATGCTTCCACGGGTGCCACTTCCGTGATTTATACCGAAGACAATCCCTATTACATCGATATCACCGATGACCTGACATTTACCCCTGACGGGAAGTTATTCATCATGTCTTCCGAAAAAAGCGGATTTAACCACCTGTATTATTATTCTATGGACGGAAAGCTGGTGAAACAACTTACTTCAGGCAATTGGGATGTAACCAAGATGTATGGCTACGATGCGGTGGCACAAAAGATTTATTTTCAATCGGCAGAGCGCTCGCCCCTCGACCGTGATGTTTGTGAAGTCAATTTAAAGGGAAACATCAACGTTATCAGCACGCAGATTGGGACCAACAGCGCCAATTTCAGCAGCAATTTCGGTTATTACATCAACACCTGGTCGGATGCCAACACCCCTCCTGTTTATACTGTAAATCAATCGGATGGAAAAGAAGTCCGCGTGCTGGAAGACAATAAAGTCCTGATTGACAAGTTGAAGGGTTATAAGATAAGCCCTGTGGAGTTTTTCACTTTTACGTCTCCTGATATCACGCTGCCATCCGGAGAACAAGTCTCACTAAACGCATGGAGAATACTTCCTGCCAATTTTAATCCAGAAAAAAAGTATCCCGTATTGCTTTCAATTTACGGAGGTCCCGGCTCACAGGAAGTGGTCAACAACTGGGGAGGGTTTAATTTGATGTGGTTTGAGATGCTGGCCGAAAACGGGATTATGGTGATTTCGGTGGATAACCGGGGCACAGGAGCTCGTGGTGAAGTGTTTAAGAAAATGACTTACAAGGAATTGGGTAAATATGAAACACTCGACTACATCGAAACAGCCAAATACCTCGCCTCCCTGCCCTACGTGGATAAGAACCGCATCGGGATATTTGGTTGGAGTTATGGTGGCTTTATGGCGAGCAACGCACTCTTCCAGGGTGCAGATTATTTCTCGACAGCCATCGCGGTTGCACCCGTAATCAACTGGCGTTATTACGATAACATCTACACCGAACGCTTTATGCAAAAGCCGCAGGACAATGCATCAGGCTACGACAACAATTCGCCCATCAACCACGTGAAAGAGCTGAAAGGAAATTATTTGCTGGTACACGGAGGGGCTGATGACAATGTGCATCCACAAAACACCATGGACCTGGTTAGTGCGCTGGTGGCTGCCGACAAGCAGTTCGACCTGATGATTTACCCCAACAAAAATCATGGTATTTTTGGCGGCAATACCCGCTACCACTTATTTAAAAAGATGACTGATTTCCTGTATGAGAATTTGAAGGGAACTGAGTAGCCGATGTTGAACTTTCCCAAAGTTTTAAACTTTGGGAAAGTTGATTTTTATGCCGGTTTTCTCAATTCGGCCAACTGCTCTTCAATCACCGTTTTTCTGGCTTCGGCATCCGTCTGTTTCTGACGTTCTTTGTCCACCACTGCAGCAGGGGCACCACTTACAAAGCGTTCGTTGGAAAGTTTTGCCACTACCGACTTTAAAAAACCAATGGTATAATTCAATTCTTCTTCCAATCGGGCAATCTCTTCTTCTACATTAACCTCCTGTGAGAGTGGAATATAAAATTCCTGTGAACCCACAATAAACGATACGCAGGCTTCAGGTTTTTCATCCACAAAGGTAATTTGCTCAATATTTCCCAACTTAGCCACCATCGGATAAAATCGGCATTGAGCCTCTTCGCCCTGCTGAACCAACAATTGTATGGGGTCTTTTTGGGGGATGTTTTTATCCTTGCGAACCGCCCGTACACCACTGATAATATTTTCGGCTTTCCCGAAAGCATTCAAAACTTCTTCATCCACCACCTCTGCTTTGGGAAGTATTGCAATCATGAGGTCGTTGCCGGCTTCGCGCTCACGCAACAAATGCCATATTTCTTCCGTAATAAACGGCATAAACGGATGGAGCATCTTCATCAATTTCTCAAAGAAACCAATGGTTGCTTCCAGGGTAGAGGCGTCGATGGGTTGCTGATAAGCAGGCTTGGCAATTTCAAGGTACCAGCTGCAGAAATCATCCCAAATCAGTTTGTAGGTGGCCATCAGGGCATCCGAGATGCGGTATTTTGCAAAGTGATCTTCAATGAGGTTTAACTCCTGGTTCAACTTGTTTTCAAACCAAAGAATGCCAAGTTGATTGCTCTCTGATGGTTCCAGATTGGCGTCCACTTCCCATCCTTTTACCAAACGCAAGGCATTCCATATTTTATTGCTAAAATTGCGTCCCTGTTCAATTAATGAAGGATCGAAAGGCAGGTCGTTTCCCGCAGGAGCGGTGAGCAACATGCCCATGCGCACACTGTCGGCACCAAACTCGGCAATCAAATCCAACGGATCGGGTGAGTTGCCCAGTGTTTTGGACATCTTGCGGCCCAGCTTATCGCGTACAATGCCTGTAAAATATACATTCTTGAATGGGATTTCCTTGCGGTACTCGATGCCGGCCATAATCATGCGGGCCACCCAGAAAAAGATGATGTCCGGGGCTGTAATCAGGTCGTTGGTCGGATAGTAGTACCGGATGTCTTTGTTTTCCGGATGACGGATGCCATCAAAAACGCTGATGGGCCACAACCAGGACGAAAACCAGGTGTCCATCACATCCTCATCCTGTTTTAAGTCTTCTGACTGAAGATCGGGACGGTTGAATTCAACACGGGCTTTCTGCAACGCTTCTTCGGGAGATTTGGCTACCACCATTTCGCCATTTTTGAGGTAGTAAACCGGGATTTGCTGTCCCCACCAAAGCTGACGGCTGATGTTCCAATCGCGGACATTTTCCATCCAGTGGCGGTAAATGTTTTTGAGTTTTGCCGGATGAAAAGTCACTTCATCGCTTTCTACAACTTCAAGCGCAGGCCTGGCCAGCTCCTTCATGTTCAGGAACCACTGCAGCGAAAGCTTGGGTTCGATGACTTCATCCGTTCGCTCCGAATAGCCTATTTTATTGATATAATCTTCAATCTTAACCAGGTTGCCTGATTTTTCCAGGTCGACAACAATCAGTTTTCGCACTTCAAAGCGGTCCTTTCCGATATACAGACCGGCATTGTCGCTCATGGTGCCATTGTCGTTGAAGATGTCGATGGCTTCCAGCTTGTGTTTTAAACCGAGCTCATAGTCGTTGATATCGTGTGATGGGGTAATTTTCAACGCTCCTGTACCAAATTCACGGTCTACGTACTCATCCACAATCACAGGAATGGGTCGGTTTATCAGGGGGACAAGCACCTTTTTCCCATGAAAACGGGTATAACGCTCATCTTCGGGATGTACACACAAGGCAGTATCGCCCAGAATGGTTTCAGGACGGGTGGTTGCAATGTGTATCGATTCCTCTTCGCCCTCCACCTGATATCTCAGGTAGTAGAGTTTTGATTTAACTTCTTTGTGGATTACCTCTTCATCCGAAACGGCGGTTTTTGCTCCCGGATCCCAGTTCACCATGCGCACCCCGCGATAAATCAACCCTTTGTTGTACAAGTCGATAAACACATCAATCACCGATTCGTAAAGCGATTCGTCCATGGTGAAGGCGGTGCGGTCCCAGTCGCAACTGGCACCCAGTTTCTTCAATTGTTCGAGGATGATGCCGCCATGTTTTTCTTTCCATTCCCAAGCATGTTCCATAAACTGGTCGCGGGTGAGGGTGGATTTGTCGATGCCCTGTGCTTTGAGTTTGTTTACCACCTTGGCTTCGGTGGCGATGGAAGCGTGGTCGGTTCCGGGAACCCAGCAGGCATTTTTGCCCTGCATGCGGGCACGGCGGATGAGTACATCCTGGATGGTGTTGTTCAGCATGTGGCCCATGTGCAGCACACCGGTGACGTTGGGAGGAGGAATGACAATGGTATATGGTTCTCTTTCATCGGGTTCTGAATGGAAGTATTTTTTCTCCATCCAGTACTGATACCAATGGTCCTCGGTGGTTGCCGGGTTGTATTTGCTGGGCATTTCCATGATAAGTCGGAATTATTAAATAAGCGGCAAAAATAGGAAAGATTATGAGATATTCGGCTATGGAATTGTAAGACCCCGAAAGCTTTCGGGGTCGGACTTCCAGCTCCCCGCTTCCCTGTAATCCTCTTCTACGAAGAAAAAGCCTGATCAATTTCCGGCGGCAAAAAGGGTCTCCCCTGCCGGTTGATGGAGGTGCCAATGATTTTTGCTGCCACGATTGGTTTCATATCCGGTAAACGGATAATGTTCTGTACAAATCCAAACCTCAACGGTGAAATTCTTTCGAGCCGGCAATCTACCCGAAAGTGGTCGCGGCTGCGCAACGGAAACAGATAATCCATCTCAATGCGTTTCACCACCAACATGGTACCTTCGTCTGCAAGTTTAGCAAAATTGAGACCTATGTACTCCAGGTATTCGTGGCGTGTATGTTCCAGGTAGTGCTGGTAGTTGGCGTTGTTGACTACTCCCTGCAAATCGCATTCGTAGTCGCGGACTTTAAAATCGAGATTAAAAACTTCATTCATTTTATTAATTTTGTACAAAAGTAGGCGTTCTCACTTAAATCGAATGACTGTATGGCCAATAATAACCGGGATGCGATGGATTTTTACGAATTAATAAACCTGAGGCACAGCGTGAGGGGGTATCATCACGAAAAACTGGTGGAGAAGGAAAAGCTGCTTCGGATTCTGGAGGCGGGAAGGGTGGCTCCTTCGGCGGCCAACAAGCAACCCTGGACCTTTGTGGTGGTAACTTCTGAAAACATGCTTAGAGCCATTCATCAATCTTATGAAAGGGATTGGTTTAAACAAGCGCCTGTGGTACTCGTCGTGAAGGGCCGTAAAACCGATGCCTGGACACGGAAGCACGATGGTTACAATTCTCTGGAAACAGACCTGACCATCGCCATGGACCACCTGATTCTGGCCGCTACCAACGAAGGACTGGGAACCTGCTGGATAGCCAATTTTAATCCGGCCATCCTGCATTCGGCACTTTTTCTTAAACCGGATGAGGTGGTGTATGCCATCACTCCTGTGGGATATCCAACCACAGAACCGTTAACCGTCCTCCCCAAAAACCGCAAGGAAATCAATCAAATTGTGGAATGGATGTAGGTGGTTGAGGTGTAGATATAGGGCATGCAGGTTACTGGTTGAGGGAAAGGCACAAGCTGCAAACTTGCGACTTGGGGGGATCTTTCCAAAATGATTGGCAATCTTGCACCCTCGTTACCGCTACGCTCAAACGAGGACGAGTCAGAGGGTGTTGGCTGTTGCCTTTATCCGATCGTCAACCATTATTTATTATTAATTGTTTAATGTTTTTTTTATTTCTTCAATATCTTTAAAATCAAGTTGAAACCATTCTCCTCTTATCCTTTTATTAGAAAATGTGTCGTGCAAGGCTTTTTCAAAACTTGATGCCATTTTTCTACTTACAAATTTTTTAGATGCAAGCAATTCTATTGTTGGCTTTTCGCTTTGAAGTGTTTTTTCTCTCCATTCAGGCTTGTTTGAAATACCAATTTTACAATAAAAATTGATAGTGTCCATCATCAGATATACATGACATTCATCCTCTGTTAAAGTCTGGGAATAAGAAGATAAATTATCTCTATCTATTAAAGGTTTGTAATCTACTATTTCTGTTCTAACCAATTCACGATATTCTTTAGAAAACTTTTGTATAACAGCTGCTAGATTACTATGGGATTTATATTGCAAGTAGCCTTCATTTCCACCTATGATCTCTTGGTTTTGCTTCTTTAGTGTTATTTTCCATTTTACGAAATAAACCATCTCAAAATGATGTAATTCATCGTCTGCAATTGAGACTTTATTCTCGAAAAGTTTTTCAATGTAAGGGTGTGATGACTTGTATGAAATACCATTAATTGTAAAGCTAATTATCCTATTATCAGAGAATAGAAAAGAAACAATATCATCTTTTGATAACATCATTTCTTTTGAATAAAATTGAAAAACAATAAAATCTTTTTCAGCTATATGATTGAATGAAAATGTAAAAGATAATTGATTATCAATGGATTTAGAGGTTATTCCTTCGGCATATCCAAAAATACTACCAATTTGTTTCCATTTTATGTTTTTTTTGCCAGTGAAATCGTCAATTACAATATCTGGCATATTTACAAATTTTCTTTTTATTCTGTTTTCGTCTTTTTCGTGAATTACATAAACAAGCTCATTCTGTACTAAAGTATTCCAGCCCTGATTAGCTTTATTTATATCAAGAAAGCCGTCCTTTTCAGCATGATGATCAATGGTTTCTTTGTTATCAAGTGATGAATAATAGCCAAGTGTTAGAATGGTTTCACCTTGTTTAACAAGTTCACCATCTTCTTTTTTATACCATTCCCGAATTTGCCATTCTTTTTCTCTTGAATGGGAGTATTTCACAGGAATAGTGCATTCGTATTTGTTAAAGAAAAAATAATAACTTTCTTTAAATGGCGAATTTTCAAAACTATACGCTCCTAATGGATGAATTGTGTATATTTTATCTCCATTAATAATTAACTCATTTTTCCGTTTGAATATCTGAATAATTCCACTTCTTAGGGCTGTTATATTCTGAGATACAAATACTCCAGACTGCACACCTAAATATGACGAGTTAGGTGTAGGAGAAAGTACCTGTGTCTCCCCAACTCTATATATGTAAAGAGGTTGGCCTTCCTCTACCCAATCGCCATCGTTCATTAACCACTCATACAGGTAGACGTTTTCTTGCTTTTTATCATCTTGCAAGGAATCAATATTAAAGAATATGTCTATTGGTAATTCTTTCACAGCCGGTAAATCTATCAAATTCGATAATTCTAGTGAAATTGGTGAGTCCATGTCATTTAGTTGAGGAAAGATTTTCTGTTCCTCTTTATTGTGTGAAGGTTTTTTTTTAAATAAGCCAAACATATTAAATTATTTTAGGTTGCCACCAAATTTAGCGCTAACGTCCGCGTGTATGAGCCATTGCGTTGCCAATGCGCTTTGTAGTCGAGTTACCACAAGGCAACCAAAAGTGCTGACTTACGCAAACCCGCTGCCAGCAATGGCTTATATACGCTGTTGGGGGCTGGGCTATCATACTCCTACTAACAAATCGATGAGTTTTTGCCGAATACTCAAATAAATACTATTCAAATCATCTTCAAATATATATATTGTCAAAGGATAATCTTTTTCATCATTTTCTTGAAACACCTTCTGTGCGCTTGTCTTAAAAGTAACGATAGTTCTTCCCTGTTCGCTTTTTATTTTTTCTATATAGCTTTCAAGTATTGATATTGGTTGTTTAAAAAAGAATTGAAACTCCCGGAAATCATTTGATTCCTTCATCTCATTTTTAATAGAGCTCTGTGTCGCATTGGAGTATTGATTTATTTTTATTTCGTTTGGAGATAAAAAGACCGGATGAACTCTATATCTATATTTTTGAATCGGATCTCTTTTATCTCGGTTTTTCAGACCTTCAATTTCATTTTTACAGAAATTAATCAATTTTTCAAGTCCATACTTTTTTGAAAGTATCAACGTTTCAGAAATAATCACAGATAGTTTATCGCGATTTGCTATTGCCTTATTCAATAATATCCCAACCTCTTCGACAATTGACTTCTCTTCCAATATATTTGGCATGTCTCTGAACCAATCATTGATTCTGATATTCTCATATCCTTTAGCTTCTGTATTAGTTGTTCCCTGTCTAAAATAGATACATTGTGGCTCTAATCCCTTCATTTTTTTAATAGGAACAATTGGAGAAGGATATTTAACGATTGGAATCTCAATAATTCCATATTTCTTATTCTCATAGAGCAAGGTATAGAAGCAAAAAGCTGGTCTAGGGTATACTTTATCTTTTATTTTATCTTGAAGAATAGAATCATCAACGAAAGTATCAAGACCATGAAAGACCTTGCTACCATCTCTTTTTTCTTCAATACCGATGATTATGAAAGAACTTTCTGTTCTGATCGTATTGGCAAAGGAAATAATGTCTTTAACGAATTTAGCAGTTTTAATTTTGTCTATATCATTTACAAAGTTGTACATTTCTCGTTTAAAGTCCAAAATTGTTGACTCGGACAAATTAATTAGTCTTTTGAAGTCATTTTCATTTATCATATGCTATTTATCATAAGGTTTATTCAGTCTTGCCCCCAACGAGTGGATAAACCCACCTCAAGCAGTTATTTATTACCTCTTTTTTAACCTCTTTACACATAATAACCTGCCCATTTTCAATCAATTAAAATTATTTAAATCCGCACTATGTTTCATTGTAAATGGATCATCGGGTGTTGGGATGGTAAATCTAGCAATTAATTTTATTGGTTTTACATTGGGGGTTAAGAATTTATGGAGTTGTTTGTCAGGCTTTGGTAACAGGTATGTTGAGATTCTCTAAGTTACATGCTATGCCTGGCGAAATGCACACAAGTTGGGTTAATAGGGCTTGGGTGAGGGAAAGGCACAAGTTGCAAACTTGCGCCAGCGGGGTTCATCAATCTTGTGAAAAAGTATGAGGACGCTGGTATCTGAAATTACAATCTTAGGCATTTGCTATATCCGAATGTAAATCAGAAATGGAATTACTAAATATTGATACTCCATATTTTCCAAGCATTTCAATGAATGCTCGTTTTGATAGTCCGACAATCTGAGCAGCTTGTCCAGCTGAAAGTAATGCGTCCTCATATAATTTTGCAGCAACTATCATTGAAAAATCGTAATCTTTCAAATCAACGCTATCTGGTATATTTAGTTGAATCGTTCTCATCATCATTTATTTCTTCAAAAATACAAAATCATTGTATCATTCTGTAATTTGGCACAGTGTGTTTTTTTGCTTGCCGCACAACATCTGCATACAGACAATTGGGAGTTAAGAATTTATGGAGTTGTTTGTCTGGTTTTGGTAATATGCTTGTTGAGATTCTCTAGGTTAATCGCTATGCCTGGCTAAATGCGCACAAGTTGGGTTAACAGGGCTTGGTTGAGGGAAAGGCACAAGTTGCAAACTTGCGCCAGCGGGGGGGGGAAAAGAGGGAAAAAGTTGATTTGAAAACGAGCTATTCACAAACCACAGAACCCCAACTGTTTTATATTGTGCGCTGGGTGTAGGTGTTATTTTGACTTTAATTTAAATATTTCAAAACATCCATATTTGATATCAACTATAAATTTATTAATCTCGTCTGAGTAATCAATTAGAATATCAACTATAGCCTGTGTTTTTAAGTTACCGGTACGTATCCAAATAATCTTTGGGGGAAATCCATACAAAGAATTCAAATCATTGAAATCAGAGTCTTGAGTTACAATTGTATAATCATTTAATTTAGCAAATTCCCATATCTCTCTATCGGGAGCATTGATTAGTCCTTCATTTTTAATCGTGGTAGAACCAGAATACTTCTCAGGAATCAATTTTAAAATCCTATGGGAGATATTTTGATCAAACAAAAATCTCATACAGCAATCTGATAAATTTTATTTTCTCTGTCAGCAGCATAGCTTAATGCAGCATAGATGTCCGTCTCGGTCAATTCGTCAAAATCGGTCAATATATCTTGAATACTCATCCCGGCAGCCAGCCAACCAAGTATATCATTAACAGTTATTCTCATACCTCTAATACATGGTTTACCTCCACGTTTCCCAGGTTCTATCGTAATAATTTGTTTATAATCTGTCATTTTGCAAATATTTTAGTAAAGATACTAATTTTTTCAATTGTACAGGTGTCTGTCACACATACGCACAACATCTTCATACAGACAATTGGGGGTTAAGAATTTATGGAATTGTTTGTCAGGTTTTAGCAATAAGTAGGGTCTGCTGATTTTCTAGCTCACCAAACCTACATATTTTCGCGATAAATGATCGGTCCTTGGCAGAAAATATTTTTTCAGGTAATATTTTA
>MEOL01000019.1 GCA_001769215.1 Bacteroidetes bacterium GWF2_41_31 | reverse complement strand
ATACTTTCATACCCCCACATCCTATCACAAAATTTCGAGTCCCTCTTGGGGTAATAAAAAACCTCCGCTTAAACTAGCGAAGATTTTTTGGCTCCGTATAGTGAACGGGTTCAGAACGGTCAGCTGGACTGGTCTTGAGGCATTAACGGCGTTTGCATAAACCCAACCCGTCTCAACAAGTCATGAAATCCTCGAATTAAGTCTGGCATCGCGCCGTACTCCATAAAGCACCCAACGGTTCTAATCTTTTTCATAATGCATAGTTTAAGCAATCCGCAAAGTCTTTGCGTTCAAGTTCCTGATCTTCCGGCGGGAGATATGTATAGCCAATGGATTCGAGAAGCTGGATGGTTAGCTCCTCGACGTCGGATTCGTAGATTCTGGTCATAGAATCAAATTGCTTTTTTATCGCCTTCCCCATGAACAACAAGATGCGAGATGTCGCGCCACAAAAAAGCTGCCGCCATCTGTACGTTCGGATCTGACAAACTTGATTCCAATTTTCGTAAATGCAGTTCACCTACCTCCTTTGCTCGATGTATACTTTCTTGTGCGGTGTGACCTTTTATCAAACCTCGAACCACCTGATTTGAAAATTCCATAAATGGCCGAGCTGCGGGATCATCTTCCGGTCGTTTAAAAAACCCGTGCGTGTGCATGAAGCTGAACTTTTTTTCATAGCCGACATACGCCGTATTAGGATGAACGCCAACCTCTCTTCCTAACCTCGTGGCAGAATTGCAAGAAACTGCATATGTAACGCAACCAGCGAGTATCTTTGAATTTTCACCAACATCCACAAGTGGTTCTTCATCCTGACCAGTCACACAGTCATCATTTCCATGCCCATTTAAAATAACAAGGGACGGCTCCTTTTTCTTTAGCCGTCCTTCAAACTCCTTTCTGTTGGCTTTGACGCCAACGAGGTCAATAATCTCTATAGCCTTTGTCCTTGCCTCCTCGATGAGAATCGAGGACCAAGCGGAAAGGTATTTTGTAACAGGATCGTAATCCGGTCGAGTAAATAAAAACATACTTAGGCTAATCTCTGCTTCCATGAACGTAGCCATTCAAGTTGGATGTCCGCAATCTCTTTCCCGATCTCGTCGTTAGCCTCCACGCGTTGAATCAACTCATCACGAGAAAAGCTTCCATCAGAACCGACGGCAATATACATATCAGGCGACAACACAGACAATCGAGCAACAACAAGTTTACGCACTTCTTCATCGCTCATTTTTTTATCTACATTTTGTGTGCTCATATAATTTGCATACTTGCGAGTCTTTCTAAAATCTCTAAGCCAAGTGGCGTCTCATTCTCAACCTCAATAAAAGTGACTTCCCAAGTCACAGGACCAATCGGATCATCCAATACAGCCACGATTTCCTTCCGCACCCCCAAAGGAAGCGTCGCGTATACTTGCAAGAATCGTTGTTTTTTATCCATAAGAATAACTTTAATTTACGCGATTTTACTAAAACTCACAAGATGTCAACATTATCTGTCAACATTATCCTTCCTCATTAAATCCCTCATCCAAAATGCGTATCAAGTCGTCCTCAAATCCAAACCCCATGTCCGCCTTCACAAGACGCTCAAACGCTTCAACGCAACGATGGTCTTGTTTGAAGAACTCAACAAGAACCTGTACGAGCTCAAACGCAAACCCTCCAACCGTACCGTCTGAATCGTCAACACCACCTGTTGCCAATTTACTGTCAATCCTGATGAGCAGATCGATGAGAATCGTGGCCGTCTGTTTACTTACAGGCAGTCGCGAAACAATAGGTGAGAGTCGGCGACACCCTTCGCTCAAAGAATCTTGATATGCAAACCACGTTCGCGACGGACCAGCATACGATTTGATTTTTCGCATTGCCGTCGTGATCTCGGCCTTGGTCGCTTTGAGTTCAGCCTTTGACAATTCACCCAACACCCCACTGCAAGAAACATCTTCAACAGAAGCAACCTCTTCAGGCGCAAGCGTACGCCCACGCGCTATCGCATACAAGGCAAGTGCGATCATGTGCTTGCACAATTCGTCACGCTCGCCCAAGTAACACGTGCACATGCCGCGATCATAAGCACTGCCATGCACATACACCTTGTACGGATGTGTCCCGATCACCATTGCTGAATACCCAATGCCGTCCTCGGAAAACTCCGCGACCTTTCCGGCTTTATACAACCCAACCGCCTTTTCAAACGTCTGGCCATCTATACCAAAACGAAGGTCATCGAGTGTGTAGCGAGGGTTGTTCATATCAGGGTCTTCTCTGTTAGTTTATCACGATGCAAATTATATGGCTTTCTCCAAACTTCTGCTTCGCTCAACAATTGTCTTCATGATAAACGCAGCAAATTTGTATAGTGGACGAAT
Organism: Bacteroidetes bacterium GWF2_41_31; assembly: GCA_001769215.1. Classification (GTDB taxonomy): domain Bacteria; phylum Bacteroidota; class Bacteroidia; order Bacteroidales; family F082; genus UBA6244. Next base: position 2,893 of record MEOL01000019.1, on the reverse strand, counting down.
TCAGAACCTCAAGATGGCAGGAATTAGAAGCCACAATGGTTCGATTCATCTAACCTCTATTTTTCTCTAACCATGCATTAAATGCGATTTCAAAACCTACATCAATATCCGAACGATTCTGCGCAACATCTTCTGACTGACAGTCACTCATAATTTCAGCACTTTTCTCAACTGAATAAACTTCAATTGAAGCAACTGCAAGTAACGTATCAGTCTTTCCATCCCAATCTGCAACTGGAAGAATGTTTCCCAGTCCAGCATCCCAAGTCGGATCAACTTTAATCCATGTTCCATCTATATCGACCTCAAGGTATACATGAGTAGCTATATCGTCTTTTTGTAGGTTTAGAATTTCTTCAGGAATAGACAGATCACTCCAACAGAATGTGCATACACGATATCTGACCCTGTATCCTTCCTGTTCTAAGAGTTCTTTTAATTTCCTTACCTTTCCATTACAGCAACAGTCTTCATCAGAAGAACTTAATGGAATTGCATAAGGAATGTCTCTAATTTTATTGAAGTGATCAATGATTTTCATACGTATAAATTCTATCACAGTTCTGACGTCCCACTTAGGTCAAACAAACAACACCTGTAAAACAGATGTTTTTTGTTGGCTCCATATAGTGGACGAGTTCAGAACCGTAAACTGGCGCGTGTTTGAACAAGGTTTTCAATTTAGCGGTTTATTCTATTTTGTCTAACTCTTTCGACCAAGGAAATGGAAAATCAGAAAAAGAAAAAGGTTCTTTTGATCTTGGGTATTTTTCTAACATTGAGGACTTCCGAGAAGAAGCTCTTACCCTACCTTATTCTAGAACGTAATACCCAAAGTACCCTTATTTTGATTGTAAACAGAAAACGTCATGCTGAGTGTATATCCGACCTTCATCATTGTGAGCATGCCATTTCCAGAATCGTAGGTTGTATATCCAGCCGTCTCAAGAAGTTCTTGTACAGCATCAACATCCATTTGTGTCACTAAACGACTAAATGTATAGTCTAGTGAATATCCTCCCATGTTGTCACGCAGTTTCACTTCGTTGTCGAATATCTCATTTAAAATTGGAATTAGGTCATCGTGCACTGCCTGGCTCTTTGCGTTTGTGGGCTCGATTGCCACGACGTCGTCATAGGTTATTTGTGCCAAGGTTTTTGTTTCCACTTCGGATGTTGTTGGAACCTCCGCCAACGGTGCACTGGTATCAGCGATAACAGATGATGTGACTGGAGCAATCAAATCGTTAACCGTTATCGCATGTGTTGGTACTGACGGCGTTGGAGTCTCGTCAACTTGAAACACAAACGGATCCATCGATACCACTAAATCTTTCGTAATCACATAGGGACTTACATCAGCTGCAGTGAACGTCGTGTAATCGGAAATCCACTTGCTTCCATCTGAGGCGTTTCCATTCACGTCTAATTTAATGAGAAGTGCATCCTGGTAATAGATATTCTCTCCAAAACGGATGGTTGCGACATCAGGAGAAACATAATATCCACCGATCACAACACCGCCATCCGTGGTCGCTTGCAAATCGAGTGGGGCGATATATTCTTCAGACGCAATTGTTTTTGACCAATGGACATCAAAATCTTCATCAACATTCAAAAGAAATGATCCAGACGTCAAATAGACGGAAAGGTATTTGGTTGGATCGCTCAAATATTCATCCAATTTGTCACCGTCAAGATAACTGTTGAGCATAATCACATAATTTCCATCTGCGGTTTTTGTGCCAAAAAGTTGATTCTCCTTTTTTTCCATACCACTTTCCAAACTCTTCACCCAGAGTAATTGACCTGAACCATCAAATTTTGCCGCCGCGAGCATGATCTTTGTTGATGGAATATAGGTGGTATAACTCCCTTGTGTTATGAGTGAAGAGAAAAATCCGAACGTGAGATATCCACCATCTGACGTGGTTTCAACATCCTGAAAATCACCCGCAGAAATGTACATTTCCGTAGAGCCGAGTGTATAGGTTCCATCAGCATTCACGGTAACAGTTGCATACGATTGAGGAATGGCCTCTAGACTTTTTGACCACTGCACGTCCAAGTTCTTGTCCGTTTTCGTGAGAGTAGAAATCGTTGAATGCATGTATCCGGAATCATCCGGCGTTTTGGCCTGTCCAATCATAATGAACCCATCGGATGTTTCACGAATGATGAACGGATCGGTGTAAAGCGCGCTCTTCATAAAACTAGTCTTTTTAACCCATTGGCGAACTCCTGCGGAATCGTATTTTACCAAGACGTAGTATTTGTCCGCATCAACCGGCTCTGGGCAATTGCACAGTTCATCAACCATAAGCGAGACCAGAATACTGCCGTCACTGAGCTCAAAAACTTGATTCACAACATCCGTTGCGTAGTCTCCAATCATCTTTGTCCAAAGATGTTCTCCATTCGCATTGAGTTTTGTGATAAAAACATCGTCCCAATTTTCTTTCTTTTCAACATACGCATCGTCTGTAAATCCGATGATATTTCCAACCGCCACAATTCCACCATCTGATGTTTCTATAATTTCCTGTCCATCCTCATCGCCATATGGCGTAGCCATGGGATCCGTCGTGTACTCAAATGATTGAAAAAGCTTTGACCAAATGATGCTACCGTTTGAATTCGTTTTTGCAATAAATCCTTCTGGTGGAAAAAATGGATTCAAATCATCTGTTTGACCATTCAAGAGATATCCTCCGTCGTCCGTCTGCGAAATTCCTCCTGCGTACGTGGTTACGTCTACGCGATAAGCACTCATGAATGTCGTAGTGGATACGGAGTCTGACGTTGGAATTGTTTCCAAATCTTTATCGGTGATTCCCAATCCAAGACTTCGCATCAAATTGTACGCATCCGACGGCGTACCCATGTAATAGCG
>MEOL01000018.1 GCA_001769215.1 Bacteroidetes bacterium GWF2_41_31 | reverse complement strand
GTAGTAATAGTTAATAATAATTAGTAATAGTGATTAAGTGTTGACTGGGAGGGGTGGTCTGTTTGGGCTGCCCCTTTTTTATTAATCCTTAACCGTTACAACTTACCCGGTTTTGCCCTCCCCTCAGTGCAGTTCCATACTCAAGGCAGATAAGTACACCTAGGCTGTCATTTTATTCCAAAACAACTCTTTATAAATTGTGAGCAATTAGTCAGGCATAATGTGTCACTAAGAGAAGCCCTATATCCTTGATACCAAAACCTGACCAGGTGATCATCCCCTTCATTCCGACCAATCAAAAAGAGGCCGTGCTTTTTGCACGCGAACAATAGTACCAATGATTCAGCTTTTGTCGTGATTAGATTTTGATCAAGATTAAGACAGCAATATATTCAATCGTCTCAGCGTTGAACACTTCAATGCTGCAAATATTACTATTCTCTACACCAAAGGAAACGTTGTGATAGTCGGCGAGGCAGTTCATTATCCAATTTTGAAATTACAAATTTAATACCGTTTTCTTAAAACCAGGTTAAAAGATTATGAGAGTGTGATTTATCAGTCATAATTTTATGTGGTGCCAAAATTAATAGAAAAACTATCTTTGTGGTTCTTCATCAACAAATTGTCATTTATGGCTTGTAGACAAATGTTACTGTTTACGTTTTTTACACTTCAATTGATAATTCCATACAATGCAATGGCATGGATGGAAAAAGACAGTTTGCTCTTGCAAAGCACCTTTGCAAAAACGCCGGAAGAAAGAATCAATCTTTTATTACGTATTTCATCCATCGAGGAAAACCAAAATGTTGATAGTGCTTTATATTATGCTGACGAAGCATACAAATTTGCACTTGAGATAAAAAACATTGAATTGCAAACCAGGTCACTGGTTTCCATTTGTAGAATTCAATCCACGCAAAACAATTTTATCGCATGTGTAACTAATGCAGAAAAGGCAATAGCGTTGGCAAAAAGTACCGGCCAAATAAGAGAAGAAGCAATTGCCAAAGGGATTCTGGCTATTGTGTATGCCGAAACCGGGAACATCGACAAAAGCGCAGCATACTACTTTGAGGCTTTGAAATTAAGTGAAGAAACTGGAGATAAGAAGGAAACAGGATTGATTTTGGGGAATATTGGAGCTGATTTTATGTTACAGGGAAATTACGAGAAAGCGTTTGAATACTTGAATAAATCCCTTGAAATTGCGCAGCAGATCAGCGATAAACAGGGTATCGCCCAAAACTTTAACAATATTGCTGGAGTCTACATGGAAGGATTGAAAAACTATCCCAAAGCTTTGGAGTATTTTAAAAAGGCCGAGATTGTGAACCGTGAAATAAACGACAGGTATCAAACTGGTGTAAATCTGATTAATATCGGAGCAATTTATAACCAAATGGACCAACCCGATTCTGCATTACAATGTTACCAGCAAGCCATGAACCTGTTTGTCGAGATAAATCATCCTCTGCGAAAGGCAGATTGTTTGTTGCATCTAAGCAAGTTTTACCTGAGTACGGATGTGAACCAGAGCAGAAAATACGCCCTCGAAGCATTTGAAATTGGACAATTTCATCGTGCATTACATATTATTTTGGAGGCATCGTCCTTACTCGATCAGCTTTTCCTCTCAAAGGGAGACACTTCAAACGCCTATTATTATTCAAACTTAAAACATAATGTCAGGGACAGTCTTTATATGCTTCAAAACCAAAAGGCTATGTTTAAGCTGGAATTTCAGTATAATCAGGAAAAAGTAGAAAGGGAGCGGAAACACATACAATTGCGAAACTGGATTATTTATGGATTTGTACTCTTTGGACTGGTCACCAGTTTGGTCATCGTTTCATTAATCAATTCAAGTCAGAGAATAAAAATGAAAAATACCAGACTTGAAAAAGATCAGATAGAGTCGAAGCTTCGCTATAAAAACAAAGAGCTCACTACCAACCTGATGGCATTACTTAAGAAAAATGAGATGTTGGAAGAAATATCCGAACGACTCATCAGAATTGAGAAAGAAGGCGATAAACGAGACGCACGTGAGGCTGTGTCATTGTTAAATAAGGAATTGAAGCAGAACATTGATAACAAAATATGGAAAGAGTTTTCATCACGATTTCATGAAACCAACCATGCCTTATACGATAAACTTCTTCAACAATTTCCACAACTATCGCAGAGTGAGTTGAAACTTTGCGCTTATCTTCGCCTGAATATGTCAACCAAAGAAATTTCGGATCTTACCGGACAAAGAATGGAATCAATTGATGTAGCGCGTTACCGTTTACGAAAGAAGCTTGGAATCTCCAATTCAGATAGCAACCTGTTTACATTTCTGACTCAAATTTAGTTTTCATTGCCCTTAGTTCCTTCATTGGGGCATTTGCCTTTTTCGGGTAAAGTATCATGGCTATCACAAATCAGTTTGTTTTTTCCATAATAGTCGCATGTTGCTGTATATGTGTGTGTTATCCTGAATTGTTTGGATTTTGTATGGATAAAACCTTTTGAAGGTTCGGATTTTGTATAGTCTGTTTATTTGCAATCCCCGATTAAACTAACTGATATTTGCAACGTCATTTTTATCAACCATTTATTGCTAAATGAAAAAAATCGTAAAGGAAGTAGTTTCAAAAAATCAGGTCACAATTTCTGAAATCGATAATAATCCGGAAGAACCGGATATTGATCCATTTCTGAAAAAGAAACGAATTCAGAATATGGTACTGCGTCGGATCATCGATCAAATTAAAGAAGAAGAGGGAAGTGATGATGCACCATTTGATTCATATAAAGAAGAACCAGGATAATGATTACTAAAGTAAATGCTTAAATCGATCTGTTGAAAACGAATGAATGTTCACATACTAATTAAATATTTATTAATCAAATCAATTCTTATGAAGAAAGTAACGTTACTATTTATCACATTTATAAGCTTGGCAGGCTTAGTAAAAGCACAGTGGGCATATCAAAACCCACTACCAACAGGGAACGAACTTCGGTCGGTTAACTTTCCAGATGCTGAAACCGGTTATATTGTTGGATACTATGGAACTATCCTTAAAACAACGGATGCAGGCAATAACTGGAACGTTATTAGAGATAATGAGGAGGAAAGACTGTTATCGGTTGATTTTACAGATGCATTGAACGGTGTTGCTGTTGGAAGCAATCTTGTTGGATTTGGTGGAGGTAAAATACTAAGAACAACTGATGGTGGAGTAAATTGGGTTGATGTACCCAACATTCCGGATCTGGGGCTATTTACCGTTAAATTTCCAATTCCAAATATTGGATACGCTGCCGGTAATTCCGGTACCATCCTTAAAACAACAGATGCTGGTGAATCCTGGGTACAACTAAGTTCCAATACGACCGCGCACTTTTACTCTTTATTCTTTTTGAACCAAGATACAGGCTACGTTGCTGGTGGAGATCAGGGAAAACTCTTTAAAACCATTGATGGTGGACAAACCTGGGAACAGATTACATCAATATCTCCTTCATGGGGTGGGTTTACTTCAGTATTTTTTACAGATTTTAATACCGGTTATGTTGGAACAACCAATGGATGGTTATTTAAAACTACAGATGGTGGTGTTAACTGGATCTTACAATCTTCGGGAAGCGGTCTGATTCGTGAAATCTCTTTTTATAATAGCAATAACGGATATTTTGTCTCCGATGCGGGTGACGTTGGTAAAACAACTGATGGAGGCACTACCTGGAGTATTACACCTTTAATCAGTGGTTGTTCAGCTTATTCTATTTCATTAACATCAGATTCCTGTGCTTATGTGGTTGGATGTAATGGTAACATTATAAAAACAACCGATGCGGGTCAGAGTTGGACACAATGCAGAACAGGCATCGCTTCAACAGATCTTTATTCAATTAACTTTGCCAATAGCAGTAATGGCTATGCTGTCGGAACAAACAGTACCATAATAAGGACCGAAAATTCAGGTTATAATTGGGAATTGATTAATTCACCTGTTAGTGGTATTTACTTTAATTCGGTATTCTTTAAAGATCAGGATAATGGTTTTATCGCTGGTACTTCTGGTACCTTATTGACAAGTTCAAATGCAGGAACAGATTGGACAATTATTTCAACAGGAACTACTGCAGGCTTAACAAGCATACATTTTCCTACTTCTGATGTGGGATATGTTGCCGGTGCTGGTGGTAGTATTCTTAAAACAACGGATGGAGGCGCTACTTGGGCATTGACGTTGAATTATGCCCTGAGCCAGAATTCGGTTTACTTTACCAGCGTAGATACCGGTTATACCTGTGGTTCTAACAACTACTTCAGCTCCAGGATTTCTAAAACAACAGATGGTGGAGCAACATGGGTGAAGACAACGATCTACGAAACCAACCTTTTATATTCCATTGTCTTTCCACAAAAAGATACCGGTTACTGCGCCGGAAATTATGGTGTGATCCTAAAAACAACTGATGCCGGAGCGACCTGGAATGAGCTATCGCAAAGTTTTATTTCGTTAACTATTAAATCACTATTATTTCTTGATGCGAATACGGGCTATGCTATCTCAGGAAACAAGCTCATAAAGACCACCGATGGTGGGTTGACTTGGGAACTGGAACAAATCAACCAAAGTCTTTATGGGCAACCCAGACTCTGGTGTTCAGATGAAAATACAATTTGGGCAGTCAGCAATTTAGGAGCTATTTTGTATAAAGGACCACCAATCGCTTTTAATGTTACAGGTTCCGGTTCATATTGTCAGGGCAGCGAAGGATTAGTGGTAGGTTTAGATGGCTCCAAATCAGGGGTAACCTATACCCTTTATAAAGACGGGTTGGCCCAGGTCCCTACTGTTGCCGGTACAGGCTTACCAATTAGTTTCGGGCTACAAACCGAAGGCATCTACACAGTGGAAGGAACAAATTCCATCGGAACTACAGCTATGACCGGTAGTGCTGTGATTACTAAGCTTAGCCCCGAACAACCAGTGTTTGGCCCTTTTGGGCCTTACTGCCAGTTCGCGGTTCCCCAGGCTTTACCCGATACTTCAACCAATGGGATTTCGGGATCGTGGGACCCTGCTACCATCAGCACCGACTTGCCAGGAACCTATGAATACATCTTTACCCCCGACTCCGGGCAATGTGCCGTTATCGATACTACAATCATAGTGGTTGACGATGTCCTGCCGGTAAGCGTGGCCATCGTTACTGATCAAAATGATGTTTGTGTGGGCACACAAGTAACCCTTACCGCTACCCCGGTGAATGGAGGTAATCCATCGTACCAATGGTATATAAATGGCAACACCGCTGGCAGCGATCAGGACACATTTATCTATACACCTGCCGATGGTGACCAGGTTTATGTTGTTATAACTTCCGACCTGGATTGTGTCTCGGGTAACCCTGCTACTTCCAACACCATCAGCATGTTGGTTAACGACCTGCTTCCTGTCAATGTAAGCATCGTTGCCGATCAAAATGATGTGTGTGAGGGCTCACAGGTAATTTTCACCGCTACCCCGGTGAATGGGGGTAATCCATCGTACCAATGGTATATAAATGGCAACACCGCTGGCAGCGATCAGGGTACTTTTACCAATACTCCCATCGATGGTGATCAGGTTTATGTTGTCATGACTTCTGATTTAGGCTGTGTTTCGGATAACCCTGCCACATCAAATACGGTGTCCATGACTGTAAATGAAATCTTACCTGTAAGTGTCAGTATTGTGGCCGATCAAAACAATGTTTGCGAAGGAACAATTGTAAGTTTCTTCCCCATCCCGACCAATGGTGGAACCTCGCCAACTTACGTGTGGTATGTTAACGGAAACTTTGCCGCAAATGGTGATACCTACTCATATGTCCCCTCAAATGGAGACCCGGTATATGTAATCATGACTTCTTCACTGGCATGTGTTTCCGGCAACCCGGCCCAGTCCAATAGCCTTCTAATGCAGGTTTCATCCTACATTGACATTACAGCCTCGATTGCGATTACCCAAAACAATCTCTGCGAAGGATCAGAATTCAACTTCACTTCAGCTACTACTGGTGGAGGAAACACCCCTCAATACCAATGGATGGTAAATGGTGCTACTACTGGAGAGAATACTCCAGAGTTTGCCTATGTTGCCGAAAACGGTGATGTCGTTTCCCTAACCTTCACTTCCAGCGAAACCTGTACCACCCAAAACCCGGTAACATCCAATGCCATCACCGCAGTTGTGAACCCGCTGCCTGAGGTTAGCTGGCTCGGGTTTGAACCCGATACACTCTGTATCGAAGATTGGGATCCTGTTACGCTTTCCGGCGGAACACCTGCGGGTGGCACATACTCTGGAAACGGGGTGGTTGACAACGTCTTTGATCCCGCTCAGGCTGGCACAGGAACTCATGAAATTACCTACACCTATTCCGATTCATTTGGTTGTACAAACCAATCTTCCCTGTTCCTTTTTGTAGATGTATGTCTTGGTGTTTCAGAAAAGGAAGCTGGTTTATTGGTCTACCCAAATCCGGTATCCGACAACCTCATGGTGAAAATGAAGGATAATAGCAGCATTCAGCAATTGACCCTCACCAACATGTTGGGTATTCGGGTGTATCATAACGAAAACCCAGATTCAAATGAGGCGGTTTCAATTCCTGTGCAAAACCTGCCATCGGGAAATTATCTGCTTAGGGTTATAAGCGATAGCAAATCCGTTTTTAAGAAGGTGATTATCAAGTAAACCGTAGTAATAGTTAATAATAATTAGTAATAGTGATTAAGTGTTGACTGGGAGGGGTGGTCTGTTTGGGC
>MEOL01000017.1 GCA_001769215.1 Bacteroidetes bacterium GWF2_41_31 | reverse complement strand
TGAAAAAATATTTTCTGCCAAGGACCGATCATTTATCGCGAAAATATGTAGGTTTGGTGAGCTAGAAAATCAGCAGACCCTAATTATAAAGAAGTTAAAAAGAATTGTAGTTGATAAATAAACGCTAGAAGGGAGTTTATCCACTCGTTGCGCTTCGTGCTGAGAAACCGCAGTACTACAAAGGTTTGACATAAAAAACGAGTATATTTGTGCTTAAATAATTGTATTAAATGAGAATAACCGAAACAAAATATTTAGACATATATAAGAAGTCAATTGGAAATGAAATATCTAAATTGATTAAGGATTTTGATTTTTCGGAGAATCGAGGTGGATTTGAATATCTTACAAAGTCTTCTGCCGTTTATTCATCAAATATTGAAGGGAATAGCATTGATTTGAATTCTTACATGAATTATGAAATGAATAAAGATAAATTCAAAGTAGGAAAAGAAATTGAAGAAATTGAGGACTTGATTGAAGCGTATGAGTTTGCACAGGCTAACAAACTGAATGAAAAAAACGTATTGAATTGTCATAAAATATTTTCAAATACATTACTGATAAGAAGTAAAAGAGGAAAATATCGTATTGAACAGGTCGGTGTATTTGGAAAAGAAGGTTTGGCATATATGGCAGTTGAGCCTGAATTTGTAGAGAAAGAAATGAAATTATTCTTTCAGGATGTAAGCGAGTTAATTTCATCTCACCTTAATGAAATTGAAGTCTTTTATTTCGCATCCTTGATACATTTAAGATTTGCCCATATACATCCATTTAGAGATGGAAACGGTAGAGCGGCCAGATTAATAGAGAAATGGTTTGTCGCAGAGAAATTAGGACATGATTTTTGGAAAATGCCTTCAGAAGAATATTACAAAAACAACCAAGCGAAATATTATGAGACAATTAATCTTGGTGTGAATTTTTATGAACTGAATTATGACAAATGCACTGAATTTTTAGAAATGTTACCGAATTGTCTGAAATAAAGCACGAAAGCACAACAATGTATTAAAATAATAGCCGATTATGTAGTAAATTCAAACCCCGAAAGCGTTCGGGGGTAGCTCGCTTTAACTTTCTTACAACTTGACATGAAAGTGCCACGCAGTCGGCTACTATTCTTATACGAACCGTTGTCAATAATCCTAAGAACAGAAAAATCATCCGTACATTTTGACATGACGTACATATTATGTATATTTGCACGTAAATATTATTAATATGGAAACAAAATTGACATTAAGACTTAACGACGGCGTAATCGAAAGAGCGAAAATTTATGCAAGCAAACAAAAGATCAGCCTCTCAAAAATGATTGAATCATATCTTGACAGTTTAACCAGAGAAATAGAGCATAAAGACAAAGCACCAATTACGCCTCTCGTGAAAAGTCTGAGTGGAGTAATTGACTTGCCATCTGATTTTGACTATAAAAAAGAATATGGTGACTATCTAATTGAAAAATATAAATGAAACGACTTTTTATCGACACCAACATTGTCATAGACCTGCTATCACGCAAAGAACCATTTTACGAGGAATCGGCGAATCTTTTTTCATTAGCAGATCAGAAAATTATTGAACTTAACATCTCATCGTTGACAGTTGCAAACACGAGTTATGCACTACTGCGACAAACAAATTCACAGAAAGCAAAAGAAATATTAAGGAAGCTCAGGTTAATAGTCAATATTTTACCTCTTGACGACAAAATAGTTGGATTGGCATTAAATGACGATTCATTCTCTGACTTTGAGGATGCCCTTCAGTATTTCACTGCAATCGAAAACGGTCAGGATCTAATAATTACCAGGAATTTAAAAGACTTTAAGGCTTCTGATCTACCAGTAATGACAGCACGACAATTTTTACAAACATTGAAATAAGGCCAATTGCCGACAATGCATCACACTTTATGGTTGGTTTTGGCCTGAACCTCCCTCCATGCCTCCATGCCTTCGGCAGATAAATCGGCAGGTAAATCGGCAGGTTCACCTACCGGAGGCAGGTTCACCTACCGGAGGTAGGTTCACCTACCGGAGGTAGGTAAATCGGTGTGGCCAGAAAATTTGTCTTTTGAAGTCATCCACAAACAAATGCTTTCCTTTTAGGCTCATTGTCGAGCCAATATAGAATCGTTAAGAAGATTTAGTAACAAATGATTAATACAAAGAAACATTGCCTACATTTGAAACTGAAAACTAAATTGTCCGATTAATAGGGGGCTTAACCAACACCAATTAATATATGTTTAAACACCTGACTGGTTTATTGATCTTTTTCGGTCTTGTTATGCAGTTGAATGCACAGGAAATTTACCTGACACATGAAGGCCGGGTTACTTTTACTTCAGCGGCACCTCTGGAACTTATTTCAGCTCAATCAAATGAACTTTCAGGGGCAATTGATTTGAATAACAATCATTTTGCTTTCAAGATTTCAAACCGTTCGCTTATAGGCTTTAACAGTGACCTTCAACAGGAACATTTTTATGAAAATTATATGGAAGTTGATAAATACCCGTACTCAACATTTCAGGGAAAAATAATTGAAAAAATTAACAAAGATGCCAACAGCACTTTTCGTGTCAGGGCAAAAGGTACTTTGTCAATTCATGGTGTTGAAGAAGAAAGGATCATTGATGTGGTCATTGAATTTGTTGATAATTCAATTAAAATAAGCTCGGATTTCAGCGTAGCACTTGAAGATCATAATATCAGAATTCCGAGTATCGTTTATCAGAAAATTGCCGAGAATATTGCTGTTGAAGTTCGAGCAACCCTGACACCTAAAAACACCACGGATTGATTTTCAAATTAAAAAATATGCTGTCAGCTCTCGGTTTGCTTGTTTTCATGCAAGCCTTTTCGGGCGATTTTGACCTGATGATTAAGCCGGTTAACCTTACAGGAGAAGTGTCAGTAGAAAAAATCAATGTCATTTTTGCAGATTCTTCGGGGTTTTTATGGCTTGGATTGCAAAATGGTCTTTACAGATGGGATGGCGTAAAAGCTATAAAATATAGTAAAGATCAGGGTTCAGAATATGTAACGGCTATCAATCAGTCGCCTGATGGACGACTTTGGGTTGGTTTTAAGGATGGATCACTGGCCTATACTTCTCAAAGAAAATTAGCTCCCTTTGAAAGCGAAGGTTATCTGAATGATTCATCTTCCGTCTCTGATATACTTTTTGACACAAAAGGGAGAATCTGGTGGTCAACCTTTGGAAGCGGTTTGTATTGCAGCGCCGAAAACACAACCCTGTCTCTGAACACAAAAAATGGATTAACAGACGATTATGTATACGAGATAGCCCTTGGCCCCAAAAATAATGTTTGGGCTGCTACCGATAACGGAGTCTGTATTTGTACGGTTGACAGCACGTTTAATTCAATTAAATCTGATATTCTTTCTGTAAACCTACCTGACCTGATCGTACTTTCACTTGTTAAAGACAATGAAGGTTTTATGTGGTTTGGATTTCACCAGGGTGGAATAGGATATTACAATCCCGTTGATTCAACCTTTCATAGAATAGAATGTTCACAAGGAAAACAATTTGGGCCGATCAATTCACTGAGTATGGAGGGAAACGATGTTTGGATAGTAGATAAACAAAATGGAATATTTTATTCCAGGCACCCGCACCTCGACAGTCTCGTATCCATCATCTTAAATGACAATGAAGCCAACCGAAATATAAAAGCAGCCCTGGCAGACCGACTGGGCAATCTCTGGGTTTTAACCAAAAATATGCTGTTTGTCTCCAATGGAGGGTCGATAAAAGTGATCGATTATAAGCCCGATTATCCTGAAAACAAAATACATTCGATCAATATTGTTGGATACCAAAAATACTGGCTGACCAACAACAGCACTCTTTTAAGTCTTGATAAAAATGGATACAGCGTTTTCCTGAAAAATGCACTGGCTTTTTCTTCTACACTGACTTCTTCAATTATTGATCCTTCAGATAAAATCTGGGCAGGAACCCTTGGACAAGGAGTCGTAGTTTTTGAGCCCCATAACAAATCCTTTCAATTTGTAAATGTTCAGAAAGGATTGGTCAACGACAATATCTTATCCATTGCAATTTCGGGTCACAAAATTTGGGTCGCGACACTTGGAGGATCATCCGTTATTTCACTGGATGAACAATCGAAGGTTAAGCATATTCAATCCTATAACAAAGAAGATGGATTAAGCAGCAATTTTATTTATACCGTTTTTCCGGATAGCCGGGGAAGGGTTTGGTTTGGCACCGATGGCAACGGGATTATTAAATTGGAAGAGGATATTTTTTATTCCTATGATGAAAATCAGGGAGTTACTGATAATATTATTTATTCGATTATTGAAGATGGAGAAGGAAATATCTGGTTCAGTACTTCAACAGGGGTACTTTACAAGTTCAATGGTACACAATTTGAAAAATATAATTCCGGCAACGGTTTCATCGGAAACAATATTTATTCTCTCGCTGCCGAGGGTAACCTGCTCTTTATTCTGACAGACCAAGGATTGAATATTTTTAATCATGCCACCAGCGATTTTGTTTGTTTGAATGAAGAACTTGACCTGAACCTGCTGCGTTCTGACTTGAACAGTGTTGACAAAAACGATGATTTTATAAGCTTTGCTACACACAACGAAATCATTCAAATCGACCTCAACCTGATCAATCGAATGAGGTTCCAACCCCTTACTTCAATTGATAAAATCACGGTTAACCTTGAGGCATTAAACCCGGTTATTGACCAAACATTTTCAGCATCCGAGAACCGTTTTATATTTGAATATTCAGGTTACTGGCCGATGGCACCAAAAAAAATGCAGTACAAAATTAAATTGGAAGGTTATGATCCCGATTGGAAATATACTTTTGATCGGGTGGCTACTTATCCCAATCTTCCACCCGGTAATTACACTTTTAAGGTGGCGGCATTTTTAAATAATACAAAACCATCCGGCGAATCAAGCTCATTTTCTTTTGAAATCCGAAAACCATTTTACTTATCCATCTGGTTTGTTTTGCTAAGCACTATCATCATCGTTGTGTTAGGCTACTGGTTTATAAAAACACGCGACAGGAAATTAAAACAAATGGAAGCAAGGAAAAAGGAACTGCTGGAAGTTGAATTTCAGACACTTAAAAATCAGGTGAATCCACACTTTTTGTTCAATAGTTTTTCCACTCTGATTTCCATTATCGAAGAAAATCCGGAAGATGCTGTTAAATACACCGAAGCCCTTTCCGGATTTTTCAGGGATATTCTGGAAGTGAAAGAAAAAGAACTTATCCCGTTGTCGGAAGAACTGCGTATGATTAAAAACTACGCCTTAATTCAACAGAAACGATTCGGGGATAATTTCATTCTTCAAGTTGATCTGGATGAAAAAACAACAGGCTCTAATATTCCACCCTTAACGCTTCAGTTACTCACCGAAAATGCATTAAAGCACAATGTTATCGCAAAAGGTAAAACTCTCCTCGTAAGCATTACCAATGGCGATAAAAATATCATTATCGAAAACAAAAAACGTCTGAAAAAACAAACAGAAACATCAACCGGAATCGGACTTCGGAACATTAGGGAACGGTATCGGCTAATTGCAGGAATGGAAATCCGGGTAGAAGAGAATGATGAAATTTTTAAAGTAATTCTTCCAATAATCAATTAACTCAAAATGAAAGTACTGATCATTGAAGATGAGCCTGCTACGGCGAAAAGACTCGAAAACCAGCTTAAGCAAATTGTTCCCGGAATTGCGTTCGCAGAGGTAATCGACACCGTCGAAGACAGTATTAATTTCTTTCAAAATAATCCACAACCTGACCTGGTGTTTATGGATATCCATCTGGCAGATGGGATTTGTTTCGAAATTTTCGATGCTGTTAAAATAACCAGCCCAATAATATTTACTACTGCCTACGACCAATACGCCATAAAAGCGTTTAAAGTGAATAGCATTGATTACCTGCTGAAACCCATTAAAAAGGAAGAACTGGAAATCAGCATGAAAAAATTCAGGGAAACTACCTCTGAGACGCCGACAAATTTGTACGATATCCAACAAATTATGGAGATCTTTGAACGCAACCGATCTCCTGAATTAAAACGGTTGGTAATTAAAGTAGGGCAAAAAATCAATGCAGTTAGTATCAATGCAGTAGCATATTTCTATATTGAAAATAAAACTGTTTATGCTGTTCTGTTTAATCAAAAAAAGTACCCCGTTGACTTTTCGTTGGATCAACTGGAGGGTGAATTGAACAGTGAGCGTTTTTTCAGGATAAACAGAGGCTTCATCATTAGTTTCGAATCAATAAAGTCGATGATCGCTTATTCAAAATCACGCATCAAAATAATACTCGAACCCCCTGTCGAAGAATTCGTCGCCACAAGTACCGATCGGTCTTCAGCATTTAAAGAATGGCTAAAAGGTAAATAGAATTGTTTATTATACCTGATCATTGTTCACCATTTCAAATACATTTTATGGGGTATCCGATCATCTCCCGTGTTGATTTCAGTGTTTTTCATGATTCACCTTTTTATACCGGACTCATTAATCAATGGGTGGAGCTGCATACAAGTATATTATGTATTTAGGCAGTACCGCAATATTGATTACGTTTAAACAAACGGGAAAATAGGACGGTGCGCTGCACCTTAAAAAGTGTGTTCTTGTCTTTCTATAAATATTAGCGGTACTCTGTACCTGTTGATTTGCAACTTTATGTGTGATGATCGTAAACTCTATTTAGTTTTATTCATCTTCAATAAATGTATTTATTGGTCATCCATTGCAGTCCGGCTTTAGCCGACTGCCCAACAATTGGAATCTATTCTCTATTTTTCTATCCTTGTGTCGTTTTCTGTAACTAACTGTTACTAAAACAGAAAGAACTTTTTTTGCAGCTGGCTAAAGCCAAGCTGCAAGGAATGGAATTTATTTTGTTTTATTCATCTACAATAAATGTATTTATTGGGCATCCATTGCAGTCTGGCTTTAGCCGACTGCCCAACAATTGGAATCTGTTCTCTATTTTTCTATTCTTGCGTCGTTTTCTGTAACTAACTGTTACTAAAACAGAAGGAATTTTTTTTGCAGCAGGCTAAAGCCAAGCTGCAATGAATGGAATTTATTTTGTTTTATTCATCTTCAATAAATGTATTTATTGGACATCCATTGCAGTCTGGCTTTAGCCGACTGCCCAACAATTGGAATCTGTTCTCTATTTTTCTATCCTTGTGTCGTTTTCTGTAACTAACTGTTACTAAAACAGAAGGAATTTTTTTTGCAGCTGGCTAAAGCCAAGCTGCAAGGGATGGAATTTATTGTGTTTTATTCATCTACAATAAATGTATTTATTGGCCATCCATTGAAGTCTGGCTTTAGCCGACTGCCCAACAATTGAAATCTATTCTCTATTTTTCTATCCTTGTGTCGTTTTCTGTAACTAACTGTTAATAAAGCAGAAGGAATTTTTTTTGCAGCAGGCTAAAGCCAAGCTGCAAGGGATGGAATTTATTGTGTTTTATTCATCTACAATGAATGTATTTATCGGACATCCATTGCAGTCTGGCTTTAGCCGACTGCCCAACAACCGGAATCTATTCTCTGTTTTTCTATATTGATGTTATTTTCTGTAACTAACTGTTACTAAAGCAGAAGGAACTTTTTTTGCAGCTGGCTAAAGCCAAGCAGCAAGGAATGGAATTTATTGTGTTTTATTCATCTACAATGAATGTATTTATTGGACATCCATTGCAGTCTGGCTTTAGCCGACTGCAAGTCAATCAGATATATTCCTTAATTTCCAGGTATTTGTTGGATATTTCATCAATCAAAGCTAATTATTACTTACGGGAGATGATCGGATACCCTGTTACATTTTAACCCTTTTAACTGATTCTACCCCTTTCAAGCCTTCCGGCAGCTTCAACCCGTTCAATTGCAAAAGCATTCAGCCATTGAATTTACCGGTTCAGCATGAAAATATCCCCATTCGGCATGTTTCTTTTTTTTAATCACCTGATTGCAACCATTTTTGCACCTATCAAAAATTAAAAAATTGAAGACATGAAAACTATTTATGCAACACACACCACAAAAAAAGAAACCAGGCATGCGCTCAGATTTGACCAGGTTTCAAACGTAAAAACCTTTTCCGCTAAGTTGATGCTGTTGATCGGGCTTTTGCTTTCATTTGCAGTCATATCACCGGCACAAACACTCACCCTCCTTTCACCTAACGGTGGCGAAACCTGGATGTCGCACACCTCACAAACAATTCAGTGGCAGCTCAATGGCGATTATGCTGACCTATACATTGAGTTCTCAGAAGATGGAGGCAATTACTGGTATTACATTGCTTATGTACCTGACACTGACAGCACCAGTGAACTGACGGTTATCAACAATTTGTATGAGACACAAAACGGACTCGTCAGAATATCGCTTTACAACGATGCGACAGTTTCCGATGAAAGCGACAGCGTGTTTACGGTTATTCAAAACCCGATATACTTTTACACGCCATTCAATGGCCAGGGGATATATGCCGGCGTTGATGTAACCCTTTCGTGGTATAGTTATTTCTTTGATACTTTCGATGTGTATTACACCATTGACGGGGGAGCCGCATGGATACAGATTGCATCATCATACACTGAATCTGCACTTGTATGGTCAACCCCCACAACGCTTTCCGACCAATGTATGATCAAGGTGGCCGATGCAAACAACCCTGCCGATTACGGATTGAGTGCCACATTCTCACTATTTGAGGTGCCAACAGCAACCATTATTTCACCCAACGGGGGCGAAACATGGAACTACAACAGCCCCGAAACGGTTTCATGGTCGGGTACCAACCTGCCCTATTATTTATACATCGAATTCTCGGACGACGGGGGTCAAAACTGGGAATACCTTGGCTACGGTTATGGTGAGCCGACCGGGGGATCGGTGAACATTTATGTGCCTTATTCCGCTACGGACAGTGCACTCGTCAGGCTGGTTGATCCCGAGTATGGTATTGTGCTCGATGTAAGCGATCAGCCTTTCCATATTTTTGTTCCACCAGTAATAATGTACAATCCATGGGAAGGCCAGCAGTTTTACATTATGGAGGAGATATGGATTAACTGGTGGGCACCCGATTTAAACCAGGTAAACATTGACTTATCCACCGACTTTGGAGAAAGCTGGGTAAATGTTGCCGAAAATATTGATGCCTCGGCAGGCTGGTACAGCTGGACACTTTCGGGTACACCTTCCGATAGTTGCCTGGTGCGCGTGTCTGATGCTTCGGATGCTACACAATTTGGAATAAGCAATCGTTTCGTATTGATGGCAACACCGGTCATCACTCTCAACAACCCTGTTGGCGGCGAAATATGGAATACCGATTCGGATTACACCATTTCGTGGACCTACGACAACCTCAACGCTTACTATGTTGTGGTTGACTATTCTGTCGACAATGGCCAAACCTGGAACTATCTGGGATATGCAGCCATGGAAGAAGGCGAAGGGAGTATGGATTGGACCACACCACAATTGGAATCTGATCAGTATCTGATCAGGGTAAGAGACACCTATTACGATTTTGTAGGCGACACCAGTGGTTTGTTTAGCGTTCGGTCCTTTCCCGATACACCAATCTGTATCGTTTCGGTTGACAGCGCAACGAACAACAACATCGTGATATGGGAAAAACCGGCAAGTGAACTGATTAGCAACTTTATTATTTACAAAGAATCGGATGAATCAAACATTTACCTGCCAATTGGCACGGTTGCCTATGACAGCCTATCCATATTTACTGATGCCAATTCAAATCCTGCCATTAAATCGTACCGTTACAAGCTTGGTTTTTCCGATGCGGAGGGAAATGTCTATCCGATGGGTGCCCTGCACCAAACCATCCACCTTTCCATTAACAAGGGGGTAAATAATTCGTGGAACCTCATCTGGAATGATTATAAAGGCTTTACGTTTCCTTCATACAATATTTACCGCAGTTTTGATGGTGCGGCCTACGAAATGATCGCCACCATCTCCTCCAGTTTCAATTCATATACCGACATTGATGCGCTAACCGGAGAAGTGTTTTATTATATTGAGGTAATTAACGCCAATGGATGCAACCCCACCACACGTGGAACCATTAATTCGTTGTCGAACATCGCCACAAATAACTTTTTGGGTATTGATGATCATTTGTCGGAGATGGGGGCAAGGCTCTATCCTAACCCTGCCAGTCAAACGGTAAATCTGAAATTGGACGAAAGCGTCGATGATTACAGTATACAACTGCTCAACCTTACCGGTAAGGTGGTGATGGAAAAAGAAATAGTGTCACAAATGAAAAGCCAGTTACACCATTTTGATGTTTCTTTGCTGGAAAATGGTTTTTACTTTGTGAAAATCACGACAGGAAACAGGAGTGCTACGACGAAAATAATTATCTGGCACTGATATGGTGCCTGACAGTTCTGATTTGAAAGTTTAAATAATGCATACTCAAACCTACATGAAATCAATTCATCACACCAGTGTTTATGTAGCTG
Source organism: Bacteroidetes bacterium GWF2_41_31 (assembly GCA_001769215.1). Lineage (GTDB taxonomy): Bacteria > Bacteroidota > Bacteroidia > Bacteroidales > F082 > UBA6244. Next base: position 208,586 of record MEOL01000017.1, on the reverse strand, counting down.
TCATCGCAATAGCAAATTTGTTATTGCTGGTGACAGCTTGTAAGCACGACCCCGAGTTTCCGGGCGAGCCTGTGCCGCCCGATCCGGATACCACGGTTTGCGATACGGCGAATGTTACCTTTTATGGCAGCGTACTGCCCATTCTGCAGGCAAAATGTATCGAATGCCATTCGGGTGCCGTACCCACGGGCAACCTTGATTTTACCAACTACGACCATGTGGCTCTGGTGGCCGAAAACGGCGCGCTGCTGGGAGCGCTGCACCACGAAACCGGATATGTGCCCATGCCCAAAGACGGCAATATGCTTGATGATTGCTCGTTGACTCAAATCGGAATATGGGTGCGTGATACCACGTTTACCGATCCCGGTGGCGGCAATGAAGATCCCTGTGACCCGGATACGGTATATTTTCAGAACGAGATATTGCCACTCATTATCTCCACTTGTGCCACAACCGGTTGCCACGATCAACTCACCGGCGAACAGGAAGTGCTTTTGGTGGACTACGCTTCAATCATCGAATATGGCGACATTAAGCCATTCGATCCCGGCAACAGCGACCTGTATGAGAAAATAACCGATGATGACCCCGACGACAGGATGCCACCGCCCCCGGCCAGCCCACTTTCGTTGGAACAAAAGAATAAAATCAAAAAATGGATTGAGCAGGGAGCTCTCAACAATGCATGCGAGGAGGATTGCGATACCACCCATGTTACCTTCTCGGGTACCATCTGGCCGATTGTTGAACTGAACTGCCTGGGATGTCACAGCGGTCCGCAACCTTCGGGTGGTTTTACCCTGACCGATTACAACGCGGTGGTGGTGCAGGCCAACAACGGAAAGCTTTTTGGTGCCGTAAACCACGATCCCGGCTTTGTGTCCATGCCACGCAACGCTCCGCAATTATCAGATTGTAAAATAGATCAAATACGAATTTGGATAGAAGATGGAACACCTGATAACTAAAACCCTGAGATTATTGACGGCTGCAATTCTTGTTGTAAGCCTTCATTCATGCTACAATGACAATGTTGAAGAACTTTATCCCGGTTCATCAAATTGTGATACGACCAATGTTACCTTCACCAACGATGTTTGGCCTGTAATCAATGCCAATTGTACTGTTTGTCACGGCGGAGGATTCCCTTCGGCAAATGTATCCCTGACAAACTATAATGAAATTGTTGCAGCCTCAAAAAACGGGAGCCTCCTGGGTGTAATCAGACACGATGCAGGATGGCCACCAATGCCAAACGGAGGAGGTATGCTGCCCGACTGTAATATTAAAAAAATTGAAATTTGGATAAACGCAGGATCTCCTGAGAACTAAACTATACACGGATCAGGAATCTGACTAAATCATTTACATCATGAAAAAACTATTAAAAATAGCTGTTATCCTTGCCATAATCGGAGTACTATCTGCCATGTATGTATGGTTCTTTGTTTACAATAAACCCCATCGCAATTACCAAACTGCAGAAGTTGATTTTACACTTCCTGCACAAATGTGTTATAACCAATACGCAAACAGGGCCGACGAGGCAATTCAATACACAGGTAAAGTCCTGCAGATTGACGGAATTCCGTCTTCAATAGAAAAAACCGACTCAACTGTTATCATCGTGTTTGCATATAACACCGGAATGTTTGGTGACGAAGGGATTCGTTGTTCGGTATTACCCGATTATCAGGATAAAGTTCAGGAAATCAAACTTATGAAACAGGTCGTTATGAAAGGCTATTGCGCAGGTTATAATGGTACTGACGTAATCCTGGAATACTGCTCTATAATAACTCAATAAAACACAACATCATGAAAACGAAATATCTTATTATCACTATAATCGTCTTATTATCAACTTCGGTATTCGGACAAAGGTATATCACCAAAACCGGTCACATCTGGTTTCATTCCGAAGCTCCTCTGGAAACCATCGAGGCACACAACAGCCAGGTGAACGCTGCAATGGATATTAAAACCGGAGCCATTGTTTTTAAAGTACTGATGAAATCGTTTATTTTTGAGAAAGCATTGATGCAAGAACATTTCAATGAAAACTATATTGAAAGTACGTTTTATCCCAATGCAACTTTTCAGGGTAAAATTACCAACTCTGAGAATATTGATTTTTCAACACCAGGCACTTATAATGCTGAAATAACAGGGGAATTGACCATTCATAATGTGACGAACAAGGTAATGGCAACGGGGACTTTAGAGGTAACACCCGAAATAATCCATGGCAAATCAAAATTCAGTATTCAGGTGGCCGATTATAACATCAGGATTCCTGACGTTGTCGCAGGAAAAATTGCAGAAGATGTCGATATTTATGTTGATATTCAACTGAAAGAACTCAATAAGGAATCATTAAAATCCGCAAATTAATGAACCTGAAAAGCACAATCATAGCCGCATCAATGATCTGGATTCAATTAGGTCTTTTTGCACAGGATGACTTGATGAATATGATTTCTGAGGAAAAACCAACCATCGAGTACACCGATGCCACCTTTAAAACAACATTCCTTGTCATCGGGCAATCCATCGAAAATCCGCCGGTTGGTAATTTAATATTTAATGTACAGCATCGTTTTGGAGCCATAAACAGTGGTTCGTACGATTTTTTTGGCCTGGACCAGGCCGTTACCCGTATCGCTTTTCAATATGGACTAGCCGAATGGCTGGGTATTGGAATAGGCCGTTCATCGTACAAAAAAACATATGATGGCTGGGTAAAAGCCAAATTTCTTCGTCAAAGTACCGGTTTACGAAAAATGCCAGTTTCGATTGATTATTATGGCAATATCGCGGTGAGTGCATTAAAATGGTCTGAACCCGATCGGACCAATTTCTTTAGTTCACGTCTTTCGTTTGCCAACCAGTTGCTTATTGCGCGTAAATTCAGCCCGGGCGTATCAATTCAATTGGTGCCAACACATGTACATTATAATCTCGTTGAAACCAAAGAGGATGACAATGATGTTTTTTCATTGGGGGCAGGCGGACGATTTAAAATCAGTAAGCGGGTCAGCATCAACTTTGAGTATTATTATATCATATCACAGCAAACCCGTGAGCAATATACCGATCCCTTCTCCATTGGATTTGATATTGAAACAGGCGGTCATGTTTTTCAATTATACGTATCGAATGCAGAGGGCCTTATTGAAGAACACATTATGGGGCGCACAAGTGGAAAATGGTGGAATGGCGACATCCATTTCGGGTTTAACATCAGCCGTACCTTTACCATCAAAAAACCGAAGAAATTCATGGGGGAGTAGCTGGCAGGAATTAAGCACTGCATAATATTCGGCCTTATCAAACTTTCGCTGACAGGGTTAGAAGTGACAAAAAAACACCCAACTCTGGCGCGCATTTAGCGATAGCGTTACGCGTGACAACACACTTCTTTAACAAAATCTCTGGTGCGCGTTTTTTTCCAACGCTTGCCTTTACCAATAACCACAACCTGTATCAACTATCGCTTTATCAGGCTTTTAACAAAACATAGTCCAGTTGCCAGAATTGAACCAGCATTTGTCTTATTGACTCACAAATTGTTGTATTTAAGGGCATGCGAACCATTCGTACGCCAATGGAGGATGATTGATGAAGAAGAGTTCCCAAAAAAAATTCATAATCCATTAAAACCTATATTTGTGTATTGTAAAAATCTAAAATAAAATCAGGTTATGAAAAAGTCGTTACACCTTTTGATTGTTCTGTGTTTTTTGGTCATTACAACGGTTCTGACATCCTGTAAACGCGACGATTCGTCCAATACTCCCGCTTATGGAGATAAAACATTGGAGTTGATCGGCATTGTTGAAAGTAATCAGAACATAAAATCGCTTTTAGTCAAGTCTATTGATCAGGCAAAGATGGTGAATCCGGATAAAAACACAAATCCGGCGCAAACGCTCGAAGAATACTATGAATTTGTTACATGGGCAGAAACCTGCATGCCCTGGACCATTCTTCCGGGCACACCCTACCCTTTGTTGTATGATAAGATTGATCAGAGCCTGGATTATTTCTATTTCATCAACGACCAGCCGCTTACCGAGCTTGAGGGCCTGGGGTTGTATCATAACTCACTTCAGTATGTGACGCCTTACACCGATTGGCTGGTAAGTTTCAATAAAGCATGGGGCTTGTATCTCAATACACCGGAGTCGTGGAAAGACGAATATTATCAAATGGCGTTGGCTGATGATCGGTTTGGTTTGTCGAACGATTGGTACGAAGATCCTTCAAACTGGAACTCGTTTAACCGGTTTTTTTCGAGGTATCTCAAATCGCCGGATAAACGGCCGATTGCTTCCCCCGACGACAACACCATTGTTGTATCTCCGGCAGACGCTGAACCCGAAGGTGAATGGCAAATTGATATCAATTCTAATGTTGTCGAAAAAGATGGTGTGCCCATTAAATCGGGAACCTTAATTTCGGTTGTAAAATTAATTGGCGAAGACAGCCAGTACCAAAATGAATTTGCCGAAGGTACTTTAACGCACACTTTTCTTAATGTACAAGATTATCACCGCTACCATTTTCCGGTAGGCGGCGTAATCAAAGAGGTTAGAATTATTAATGATGAAGAAGCTGTTGGCGGCATTATTACCTGGGATGCGACAAATGAAAGATACATGCTGAATGATTCAATTCCGGGCTGGCAGGCAATCGAAACAAGGGGTTGCGTGATTATTGACACAGAGGATTTCGGATTGGTGGCATTGCTTCCAATTGGGATGTCGCAGGTGTGTTCGGTAAATTGGGAGACGAATATTACCGTTGGCACACGTGTAATTAAGGGAGATATGCTTGGATATTTCCTGTTTGGAGGTTCTGATTTTGTAATGATCTTTCAGAAGGATGCCGGATTTGTTTTGGAAACTTCAAAAACACCGGCTAACGGGCAATCTTATCCTCATTTACTAATGGGCGAAAAATACGGAGTAATAACTGGGTTGAAGGACTAATTCCTGAAAGAGAATTGGTACGTTGCAAACGAACTGAGGAATTTCCCGGAAGCTTGATTTTATCAAATTTTGGCGGGTTTGTTGATTTTTGTTTTGTGAATTTACAATCATAGCGTGTAACTTAGAGAATCTCAACTAACTTGTTACCAAAACCTGACAATCGACTCCATCAATTCTTAACCCCCAATTTAAAACCAATAAAATATATTCCTAGATTTACCATCCAAACACCCGATGGTTCATTTATTATGAAACAAAGAATTTGTGTTAAACATGAATTAACCGCATGCAAAGAAACCGAATTGAAATAAATTAAACCGATATCAACATGATTGAAAATATAGAATAAAGAATAATGTACGACTGCATAATAAACAGGACTATGAGCACCGCACCGCGCCAGGCGATGTCCCGATATCGGAAGTGTTGAACCCACCATCGCCCCGTGGGTTATGCACTTATCGAAGGATTGGGTTATTTTATAAGCTATTAGTGTCACCGTTTGGTAATGTAATACCGGATTTAACTCATATTCGCGTCGTTATAGATTTAATTTCTATTTTCGCAAAGTAGTATCAAAAAACAGGAACAACGCCTTTAATCGGCCGGGCAGCCCCAATTGAAATACCGAGTGGGGTGCGGGTTGCGAAAAGTGATCAGGCAACAAAAAATAGGGTAAAATGAAATTAGTTTTGACATTTACTTTGATAACTTTAGCCAACTTGACTTTTGGTCAGGCTACCTTTCCTGATTTTTTACGGGGAACATGGAAGATGGAGAACAAAGAAATTTATGAACACTGGGATAAACTTGACAACAAAGAGTTAAAGGGTATTTCGTTCAGAATAAATAATGGGCAACTAATTGTTTCTGAATATCTGGACATCATTCAAAAGAATAACGAAATAATATATACCGCCATTGTTCTCGATCAAAATCAAAAGAAAGGTATTGAGTTTAAAATGACGCAAACCGACAGTACATTTATCTTTGAAAACGCATTCCACGATTTTCCGAAAAAAATTGTTTACCAAAAACTTTCTGACAACAAAATTTTCGTTCAAGTTTTGGATGAAAAGCAAAAAGGATATGGTTACGGTATGACGAAACAAGGTATCGTAACGACTGAACAAGACACAACGATTTCAAATCCGGATTACGATAAGGCATTGGCCGAAAAATTAGGCGCCGACGATTACGGAATGAAAAAGTACTATTTGGTCATCCTCAAAACTGGAACAAACACCACTGCCGAAAACAATTGATCACTGAAAGTTTCAAAGGGCATTTGGATAACATTAATAAGTTGGTTAAGGAGGGTAAACTCGTTGTTGCCGGTCCTTTGGGGAAGAATGAAAACAGCTACAGGGGAATTTTTATTTTGAACAATATTAACTCGATCGAAGAGGCGCAGGATTTATTGCAAACCGACCCCGCAATAAAAAACAGTTTTCTGGATTATGAAATTTTTAACTGGTATGGCCCGGCTGCACTTCCCGAATATTTGCCAGTTTCCGATAAAATATGGAAATCGAATCCCTAAACTGATTGAGGTTATAGGTTGGATAAACGAAATGGTTAAAATCGAAAATGATAATCGCTTAATACTTAAGAAATGGCAGAATTAAAAACCAAACAGAACGATGCAGGCGTTCACGAATTTATTAATTCATTTGCCGACACCGAACAAAAGAGAAAAGACAGCTTTGAAATTCTCAAACTAATGCAGGATGTTACAGGTTATGAACCTAAAATGTGGGGAGGTTCGATTATCGGATTCGGGCAGTACCATTACAAGTCTGAAAGAAGCCGGCAGGAAGGCGATTGGCCGCTTGTAGGGTTTTCTCCCCGAAAAGCCGCCATCTCGCTTTATGTATATTCAGGCTGTGCGGGGCAGGATGAATTGCTGAAGGATTTGGGGAAATTCAAAATGGGAAAAGCCTGCATTTACATTAAGAAATTTTCGGACATCAACCAGGAAGCTCTTAAAAAACTGATCAAATCAACGGTTGATTTTCTTCAAACAAAATACAAATAAAGAAACTCGTACTTTTGCATTTGTGAAAATTAAATTTTATGCCATATCATTATTACTATCATTCCTGGTAGTATTGAGTCATGAGATGATTGTTCATCATCATCATGTGGACTTGGCTTTGAATTTTTCTGGTATAGTTGAGCATGATGATGACCACGAACACAAACATCTGCACGAGGGTGAGCATCAACACAATCATGATTCACAAAAAGAAGAAAAGAGTACCGAACATAACCACCCTTTTCCTTTTCATCATCACATTTTAGCAACGAATGATTTCACAATTGAAAGAACTAATCTGTTAGAATCAAACACCCAGGTTCGTGAGGTTTCTTTGCTCATTTATACCGAATTATTCCGAACAGAACTTTTTAAGCCACCTGATCTTGAAGGAAAGTGCTTTAAAGAACCCCCATTTTTAATATCATCATTAAGCTACCTCAAGGCATCTGCGCTACGAGGCCCTCCTGCTATTATTTAGATCAATGAGACTGTGATTTCAGAAATCCCGGGAATTCGGGATGAACTGAAATCACTTAGTCGTACCGATTCCCGATGCGAAGCTATCGGGATCTTAGGATTCAATTCTACGATTTTTAATATTTAAACAATAGAACAATGAAAATTAAGATCATTTTATACACAGCACTTGCCTTAATCTTTGCAAGCTGCCATACCAACCATGATGCAGAAGAGTCGCATCACGATGAAGTTTCAATAAAAATTACCGCCTACAGTAACGAATTTGAAGTTTTTGCCGAAGCCGACCCTTTTGTGGTTGGTGAAACAGGTGAAATATTATCGCATTTCTCCCATTTACCAGGTTTCAAGGCGTTGGAGAGTGGAAGTATGACTGCCCGCTTAATAATTAACGGCAAGGAAACCAGCCATACACTTGATAAGCCAACCCGAAAAGGCATTTACAAATTTGTATTAACACCCGAAACCGAAGGTGTTGGTCAATTGGTTTTTGACATTGTAACAGATAAAGGAGAATTCCAGATAATTGCTCCCGAAGTACAGGTGTATGCCGATGAACATGATGCCATTCATGCAGCGGAACAGATTGTTTTTTCATCAACCAATGCAACAGTTTTTACAAAAGAACAATCGTGGAAAATTGATTTCGCAACTGAATATCCTAAAGTTGAACCCTTTGGACAGGTTATTAAAACCACGGCCCAGGTGCAGTCTGCCCAGGGTGACGAAACCATAATTACAGCCAAAACAAATGGAACTGTTTTGTTTGCTGCTGAAAATGTGCTGGAGGGAAAAGCGGTATCAAATGGACAAGTTCTTTTTTCCATATCGGGAAGTGATTTAGCCAACAATAATTCTACGGTCTACTTTCAGGAAGTAAAAAACAATTACGAAAAGGCAAAAGCCGATTATGAGCGATTAACTGAACTGGCAAAGGATAAAATAATCTCAGAAAAGGACTTGCTCAGTGCAACAAACCAGTACGAAAACGCAAAGGCAAACTACAACAATCTGGTTAAAAACTTTAGTGCTTCCGGACAGAATGTAACAAGTTCAATGAATGGATATATAAAACAGGTGTTTGTGCAAAACGGGCAATATGTTGAAGCAGGGCAAGCCATTGTTGCCGTTTCGCAAAACAAAACATTGCTGTTAAAGGCAGAAGTTCAACAAAAGTATGCACCTGTTTTAGCCACAATCAATTCGGCTAACATTCGCTTGCTTCAAAACAACGAGACTTATACGCTGGCAGAACTAAACGGAAAAATAGTCTCTTTTGGCAGAAATACGAATAATGATAATTTCTTACTTCCAATAAATATTCAAATCGATAATAAAGGAGATTTTGTTTCGGGCGGCTTTGTTGAAGTATACCTAAAAACTTTAACGAATACTCTGGCATTAACAATACCAAATGCCGCTTTATTGGAAGAACAAGGCACTTATTTTGTATTTGTGCAGGTTCATCCCGAGCTCTTCGAAAAAAGAGAAGTGAAAGTGGGGGCAACCGATGGTTTGAAAACTGAAATAGTGAAAGGTATTACACAACAGGAACGGGTAGTAACTGCAGGAGCTATTCTTGTAAAACTGGCTCAGGCAACAGGAACGTTGGATGCTCATTCAGGTCATAACCATTAAATCGAACACACATGTTAAATAATATTATAAAGTTCTCACTGAACAACAAGTATCTCATTTTACTAGCTTCAATGTTGCTGGTGGTTATCGGAATGAGAACCGCTATAAATATGGATGTGGATGTGTTCCCCGATTTTACTTCCCCAACGGTTGTTGTAATGACAGATGCACATGGTATGGCATCGGAAGAAGTAGAGCGGTTGGTCACCTTTCCCATTGAAACTTCTGTAAATGGAGCAACCGATGTCCGCAGGGTACGTTCCGTTTCTTCGCAAGGTTTTTCGTTTGTTTGGGTCGAGTTTGATTGGGGTACCGACATTTTCAAAGCCCGTCAGATTGTAAGCGAAAAACTCATTAGCGTTTCATCGCTAATGCCTATCGGAGTCGGGCAACCTACATTAGCTCCACAATCGAGCATCATGGGCGAAATTTTCCTTATCGGAATTCAAGCAGACAGCACCAGTATGATGAATTTAAGAACCATTGCCGAGTGGAATGTAAAACCTTTGATATTGGCAACCGGAGGCGTTTCACAGGTAACCATTATTGGAGGCGATTACAAGCAATATCAAATATTGGCGAATCCTGAAAAAATGAAATACTACCATGTTTCCATGCTCGAATTGGCTGAACTATGCAAAGGAATAAGTCAGAATTCATCGGGAAGTGCAGTCAGACAGTATGGCAATGAATATGCAGTGCGTGGGATGGCCCGGACTGCCGATGTGGACGAACTGGGTAATTCTTTTATAAAGTCGGTTAATGGCAAACCTGTCAGAGTAAGAGACGTTGCCGAAGTGAAAATTGGTGGTGCTGTTAAAATGGGACATGCTTCTCAGAATGCCAAACCAGCCATTATTCTTGCCATTTCAAAACAGCCTAACACCAATACCCTGGAGCTTACTAAATTGGTCGAAGCCAACCTAAATGGCCTACAAAAAACCTTACCGCCTGATGTTGTTTTAGACACAAAAATTTTCCGTCAGGCCGATTTTATTGAAACTTCGGTAAAAAATGTGCAAAATGCATTAATTGAAGGGGGTATTTTTGTAGTCATCATATTGTTTTTGTTTTTAGGAAGCTTTCGCACGACCATTATTTCTCTTACGGCTATCCCCTTGTCGTTGCTTGGAGCCATATTGGTGCTTAAAGCTTTGGGCTTAAACATTAACACCATGAGTTTGGGCGGTATGGCCATTGCCATTGGCTCGTTGGTTGACGATGCCATTATTGACGTGGAGAATGTCTATAAGCGCTTACGGCAAAACCAACAAAAACCTAAAGCAGACAGGCAATCATCCTTTAATGTGGTTTTTGAAGCATCAAAAGAGATTCGGGCATCTATATTGAATGCAACACTCATTATCATTGTCGCGTTCCTGCCGTTATTTTTCCTGTCAGGAATGGAAGGTCGCATGTTGCAGCCTCTTGGTATTTCATTTATCGTTTCCTTATTTGTTTCTCTTATTGTAGCTATGACCTTAACGCCATTGCTTACAAAGTTGATGCTTACCGATGAAAAGTATCTGGCAAGGAATGAAAAAGAAAAGTGGTTGGTACGAAAGTTAACCGCCTGGTATGAAAAATCGCTTACATGGGCACTAGAACATAAGAAAACGGTTGTTTTTTCTTCCCTTGGATTGTTCGTCCTATCACTCGTGCTATTTACATCAATGGGTCGTAGCTTTTTGCCTGAATTCAACGAAGGCTCGTTAACGCTGTCCGTTGTTACAAAACCGGGTGCCTCATTAGAAGAAAGCAACAAATTGGGCAATCTGGTGGAAACCGAATTGTTGTCCATTCCCGAAATTACCGGAACGGCACGTCGAACAGGCCGGGGCGAACTGGATGAACATTCGCAAACAGTAAATAGTGCCGAAATTGATGCCACGTTTGAACTCAACGACCGAAGTCGGGAGGAATTCATGGCAGATGTACGCGAAACCATTGCGCGCATTCCGGGTATTGCCGCAACGGTCGGTCAGCCTCTTGGACATCGTATTGACCACATGCTTTCAGGTACAAGGGCAAATATTGCCATAAAACTCTTTGGCAACGACCTGAATAAAATGTTTGTCATTGGAAATCAGGTTAAAAGTGCGATTACAGGTATCGAAGGTTTAGTAGATGTAAATGTTGACCAACAAGTTGAAATACCACAAATTCAAATAATAGCCAATCGCAATATGTTGGCGCAATACGGCATCACCATCGAACAGTTTAACGAATATGTTGATATTGCCTTTGGCAGCGAAAAAAGAGCAGATATTTATGAAGGACAAAGTCGTTTTGATCTGGTTTTGAGGTTAAATAGCGATTATACTGAAACAATTGAAGGCATACGCGCAGCCCTGATTGATACCGAAGACGGTAAAAAAGTGCCTTTAGAACAAGTGGCCGATGTAGTTTCAGTTTCGGGGTCAGGTTCAATAAGCCGGGAAAATGTGCAACGTAAAATTGTAATTGCTGCAAACGTGGCAGGTAGAGATTTGCGCAGTGTGGTGGAAGAAATACAAGCTACAGTAGCCGAAAATGTAGAACTTCCCGAAGGCTATCGGATTGAATATGGCGGACAGTTTGAAAGCGAAGAAAGTGCTTCAAAAACACTCATGATAACATCCATATTGGCTATACTCATCATTTTCTTACTGCTGTTTCAGGAATTTAAAAGCTTTAAACTTGCCGGAATCGTATTATTGAATTTGCCATTGGCATTGATTGGTGGTGTGTTTTCAATTTATTTTACTTCAGGAGTAATGAGTATTCCTGCAATTATTGGGTTTATTACACTCTTTGGAATTGCTACCCGAAACGGTATATTGCTTATTTCAAATTATCAGCGATTGCAAAGTCGGGGAGTATCCTTGATTGAAACAATAACTCAAGGTTCATCCGACCGTTTGAATGCAATTTTAATGACAGCCCTTACGGCAGCATTGGCGTTAATTCCGTTGGCTGTACAAGGTGAATTGCCCGGCAATGAAATCCAAAGCCCTATGGCAAAAGTAATTTTGGGTGGATTATTGACATCAACTCTGCTCAATATTTTCATTATCCCAATAGTTTACAGCATTTTAAACAATCGTGGAATCATTAAAACTGAAGAAGTATGAAAAAAATAATAATAGCTCTGATAAGCTTGACAGCATTTCAAATAAACCTTTCTGCCCAAAACAATGTTGATTCGGTTTTGGCTCAAATTGAAAGAAATAACACCACGCTGGCTGCTTTACAAAAAAGAGCCGATGCCGATAAAATTGGCAACAAAACAGAGAACTACCTCCAGAACCCTGAAATTGAATTTAATTATTTGTGGGGTAATGAGGCAACTGGTAACCGTACAGATTTTAGTGCCAAACAGACCTTCGATTTTCCAACAGCGTACAGGTATAAAAATCAAATTTCGAACATTAAAAACGAACAAGTTGAACTGGAATATCAAAAGCAACGAAAGGAATTGCTTCTGAATGCCCGGTTAATTTGCTACGATTTGATTTATACAAATGCATTAAAATTGGAACTAACAAACAGGCTTAGCCATGCGCAAAGCATTGCCGATGCTTACAAATCGAAATTCGATATTGGTGAAACCAATATCTTGGAATACAATAAGGCACAATTAAACTTGCTGAATTTGAGTAAAACCATGGAATCGCTTACCATTGAACAGGAAGCATTGCAAGCTGAATTGACCCGTTTAAATGGTGGTGTTCCGGTCAACTTAGCAGAAAATGAGTTTCAGGTTATCGTTCTTTCGACCGATTTTGAGCAATGGTACGTTCAAGCCGAGCAAATCAATCCTTTATTGAATTGGTTGAAAAAGGAGGTTGAATTAACGCAAAAACAAATAAGCCTAAACAAGGCTTTGAGTATGCCTAAATTTCAGGCAGGTTATATGAGCGAATCATTGATTGGTCAGGATTTTAAAGGAGTTACTGTGGGCTTGTCAATCCCCATGTGGGAGAACAAGAACACCGTAAAATACGCAAAAGCCAATGCGCTTGCACTTGAAAATACGACAGCAGATAATAAAATTCAGCTATACAGCCATTTGAAAATGCTACATACAAAAGCCATTTCTTTGCAACAAAGTGCAAACGATTATAAATTAAAATTAGCATCATTCAATAACTCAGAACTTCTAAGAAAGGCGTTGGACAAAGGTGAAATATCCCTGATAAACTATATGCTTGAACTTTCCATTTACTATGAAAGTGTAAATAACCTTCTGGAATTGGATCGAGACTTGAATAAAGCAATTGCGGAATTAAATCAATATTTATGAGAGAGCATAAAAGCAAATACGAGAACAAAACTATGTTGGTAGTACTACTTACTGCCATAACAATGGTTGTAGAGATCATTTTCGGATTAACAACAAAATCAATGGCTTTATTGGCCGATGGCATTCACATGGGTTCCCATGTGCTTGCAATCGGGCTAAGCTGGGTAGCTTATATCATAGTTCGTAAAGTATCTAAAAGTGAGAAGTTTAAAGGAAATTCAGATAAAATACTTTCCCTTTCAGGATACAGCAGCGGTTTGATGTTACTGATTTTTGCCGTAGTTATTATGATTGAAGCAGTTCAACGCTTTTACAATCCGGTAGATATTTTTTATAAAGAAGCCATTTTGGTGGCCTCAATCGGGCTGGTTGTAAATATTGCCAGTGCCTTTCTGTTGCACCATGATCATGAGCATTCCGACCATAACATTCGTGCAGCTTACCTCCATGTAATTGCCGATGCGCTGACAAGTGTTTCTGCAATTTTAGGGTTAGTAGCTGCAATGATTTGGGATATTCCTTTCATTGATACCATTGCTGCAATAATAAGTTCTTTTGTAATTGTCAAATGGTCGATTGGCTTATTGAAGGATTCTGGAAAAGCATTGCTGGAATATCCAGAATTGAAAAATTGATTGTTTTAGAGCTAAATAATTATCATACAGACTGAAGGGAATAAACACCAGCACTCATCGGGTATAGTGCATTTGGAGTATAGTGCTAATAATGAATGATTTACATCCAATAAATGGTATAACAGTTTGATAGATTCGTGCTTCAAAACAATGATGGCGCCTGATTTGTTTATCACAATTATTACCTGGAATTACCCATCAAGATAAACTATATTGTCCCATAACCCCAAATTCCGATGGCTCTGCCAGGAATGGCAGAACCCATGTTCACCTGCCACTTCCCATTTTTCTTGCTTTTGAATTACACCCGAAGTCTGTGAAACATGTAACATATTTCCATAATTGTGCAAAGGATATAAGGACACGGAAAGGTAATTTTGCCATGTTCAGATACAACTCTCACCTGATAGATCTTTATAAGTACCCTTGACGTGTACCCTGAGATTCTCTCGGGTTTAATTTAAAACGTTCACCTTATACTAATCCTTATGATAACCGTTAAAAAAGAAGGCATTATTTTAGAGAAAACACATTTTGAATTTGAAAACGAAGGCGTTCTAAATCCCGCAGCAATAAAGGAAGGAGACCATGTTCACCTTTTTTACCGGGCTGTGCAAAACGGTAACTACTCAAGTATTGGTTATTGCATGATGGATGGGCCATTGACAATTGGTGAACGTTGGGAAAAACCTATTCTGTTTCCGGAATTCGATTACGAATCTCATGGTGTTGAAGATGCACGGATTGTAAAGATTGATGATCTTTACTATTTGACCTATACCGCGTATGACGGTAAAGACGCACGGGGAGCTCTGGCCACCTCCAAAGATATGCGACATTTTCAAAAACAGGGGCTTATTGTTCCCCCTTTCACTTATGCGGAATTTAATTCCCTGTGTGAATCTGCAGAGAGAGTAGATAAAAAATATTACCGAAATAATGAATTTTACAACCGGAAAGCCGACCCTGATGAAAACATCATGTTGTGGGATAAGAATGTCATTTTTTTCCCCCGCAGGATTAATGATAACCTGGTATTTCTTCACCGGATCAGACCAGGAATTCAAATTGTTTCAGTAAAGAACTTAAAGGAACTCACCCGGGATTTCTGGACAAACTATTGCTTTCACCTGGATGAACACATTATCATGGACCCGGTTTATGAACATGAGTCAAGCTACATTGGCGGCGGATGCCCTCCGATTGAAACAGAACACGGCTGGCTTTTAATATACCATGGAGCTGAAGAAGTTAATAATGGGATTGTATATTCTGCCTGCGCAGCGGCTCTACTTGATTTAAATAATCCAGCAAAAGTAATAGCTCGTTTGCCTTATGCACTCTTCTCGCCTGAATATGTATGGGAAAAAAGAGGAGATGTAAACAATGTGGTTTTCCCAACCGGCACAGCCTTGTTTGGCGATACTTTATACATTTATTATGGGGCTGCCGATTCCCGCATCGCTTGCGCCTCATTGAGTTTTTCAGCGTTGCTGAAAGAATTAATCAATAATACATTGAAAGATGAAAAGTGAAATTTTATTTATGACCTCGTATCCCCCAAGGGAATGCGGGATAGCAACTTATTCACAGGATCTGATCAAGGCACTAAACAATAAATTCAGGAGTTCCTTCTCGATTAAAGTCTGCGCTTTGGAATCCGGGAAGATGAGCCTTGAGTATCCTGAAACAGTGCAATACAAACTCGACACTTCTTTTGCCCCGGGATATCATAAGTTGGCTCAATCCATTAATCAAAACAAACTCATCAAACTGGTTGTGATCCAGCATGAGTTTGGTTTTTTTCATCAGCAGGAAGCAGCTTTCCTGCAATTTATTTATGAGGTTGCTATGCCGGTTATTGTTGTTTTTCATACGGTGCTGCCCCGGCCGGATGAGCGGTTAAAAGCAAACGTTCAGACTATTGCCGACGCCTGCGGTTCCATTGTTGTAATGACCAACAGTGCCGCCGAATTGTTAAAGCATGATTATGATGTACCTGAACAAAAAATTTCAGTTATTGCTCACGGAACCCACCTGGTCTCTCACCTGGAGAAAGAATCATTAAAAGAAAAATACGGGTTATCCGGCAAACGGGTACTTTCCACTTTTGGGCTGATTAGTTCAGGGAAGGATATTGAAACTACTTTAAAAGCCTTACCGGCCATCGTTAAAACAAGCCCTGATGTACTGTTTTTGGTGATAGGCAAAACACATCCCGAAGTGGTAAAATCAGAAGGTGAAAAATACCGCAAAATGCTTGAAACAACAGTAATTGAATCAGGTCTTCAAGACCATGTAAAATTTATCAACAGGTTTCTTGCTTTACCCGAACTGCTCGAGTATCTGCAATTGACAGATATATACCTGTTTACCGCCAGCGATCCCAACCAGGCGGTAAGCGGTACTTTTGTCTATGCCATGAGTTGCGCTTGTCCCATCATTTCCACCCCTATTCCTCACGCTAAGGAACTCTTATCAGATGAAACAGGAATGTTTTTTGATTTTCACAACGCACAGCAATTGACCGATGGTGTTATCCGGTTACTCAACGATGAACCATTGCGAAAGAAGATCAGTTTAAATGCCCTGCAGAAAATAGGTTCCACAGCATGGGAGAATTCTGCCGTTGCACATGCCATGCTTTTTGAGAAACAAGTTGGCGACAATATTGCAATTCGTTATAATCTTCCGGAAATCAACCTGGATCATATAAAAAAGTTGACAACCGGCTTCGGAATCATCCAGTTCTCAATTATTAATCAACCCGATATTGATTCGGGTTACACCCTGGATGACAATGCGCGGGCCTTAATAGCGATGTGCATGCATTATGAGCTGACTGCCGATAAAACAGATTTGGCTTATATCCAAATATATCTCGATTTCATCGAACATTGTCTACAGCCTTCCGGAGATTTTTTGAACTATGTTGATGGTAACAAACAGTTTACAGCTCAAAACGAAACCACCAACCTGGATGATTCCAATGGACGGGCTATATGGGCATTGGGATACGTTGTATCTCTGATGGGAAAATTACCTGAAGAGTTTATATCGCAGGCAACAATACTGATTGATAAATCCATGCGGTGCTTAGGTACGGTCCATTCCACAAGAGCCATGGCTTTCTCCATTAAGGGGTTGTATTTCAATTACGAAACATTTAAAAATCCCGAAAGTATTGAGCTTTTAACAACTTTCGCCGACCGGTTGGTTCAGATGTATAAGCATGAGTCGTCAGAAAACTGGGAATGGTTTGAAAGTTATCTCACTTACGCCAACAGCACATTGCCTGAAGCCATGTTATATGCCTGGATCGTAACCGGAGAACCCATTTACAAAGAGATCGCCCTGTCTTCGTTGAATTTTCTATTATCACATATTTATAAAAAAAACGGGATAGAAGTCATCTCGAACAAAAACTGGCTGCTCAGGGGACATGATGCAGGACAATATGGAGAGCAACCAATTGATGTGGCCTACACCATCATGACCTTAAGTAAGTTTTTGGAGGTATTTCACGACGAAGTATACTCACAAAAGATGGTGATCGCTTTTAACTGGTTTTTAGGTAACAACCGCTTACATCAGATTATTTACAATCCATGCACGGGAGGATGTTATGATGGATTGGAGGAAAACTATGTCAATATAAACCAGGGTGCGGAATCCACAGTAAGCTACCTGATGGCGCGATTAACCATGGAAAAGCGCATTGCATCCGAGGTCAAGCTTAAACTCCAATTCCAAAACCAGATAGGACTGTTACAAAAATAATTTCGATGTTAACATGTTGTTTAGTTATTAATCAGGGAGTGATACCTATATTAATACTTCCGGGTTTGCAATGTTGGTGGGATTTCCATTGATAAAGTTCATCACATTTTCAAAGGCCTTACCAAAGTACAATTCGTAACTGTTCTTTTCTGCATATCCCAGGTGGGGCGTGCATACAACATTTGACATTTTTAGTAACGGATAGTCCGGGTTATAAACGGGTTCTTCCTCATAAACATCAATACCGGCAAATCCTGGCCTCCCATTCTTCAGACAATTTAATAAGGCTCCTTTTTCAACCAGCTCGGCCCGGGCAGTATTGATAAAAACCGAAGACGGTTTCATCAGGTTTAAATCGCTTTCCTTTACAATTTCAAACGTCGTTTGGTTCAAGCGAAGATGTAGTGAAACAATGTCGGCAGTTTTAAAAAAGGCCTCCCTGCTGTTTGCACTTTCAAATCCATCCTGCACTGCATTTTTGCGCGAAGCGTCGCTACCCCAGACCATCACCTGGGCGCCAAAAGCCTTTGCATATTGTGCCATTCGTTTTCCAATCTTTCCATAACCCCAAATTCCGATGGTTTTGCCATGAATGGTGGAACCCATATTCACCTGCCACTTTCCATTTTTCATGCCTTCGATAGCGGCGGGGATTTGCCGGGTTGTATTCATGATGAGCAACCAGGCCAGTTCAGCCGGAGCTACAGGTGAACCGACCCCCTCGCTCACAGCAACATGGTGCCTGGTACACGCCGATAAATCCAGATGATTTGAAATTTTCCCGGTTTGACTGATGAGTTTTAATTTGGGCAGCCTCGATAACAATTCGTCGTTTATGGTGGTACGTTCACGGGTCAGGACCAGAATTTCCGCATCGTGAATTTTTTCGGCCAGCAGGTGGGAATTTGGTTCAAAATGGTTCAAAACCAAAACATCTTGTCCGTTTAATATTTTAAAACAATCAAGTGTCTTTATTATGCTAATGTAATCATCGGGTATGGCTATCTTCATGCTAAATAAATAATAGAGTATCAGTTGTTTAAATTAGTGGCGGCTTTGGTTTGTGCCGCCACTAATTTAATTAAAAAATTCAGAAGTAGTCAACCTGAATTTGCATCGACTAAACGTAATCATGTGGTGCTAGCCCTGCACATGTTCAGGACTCCATGCTCTTTCTGCGAAAGCAGCATCAAGTTCCGGTGAAGTTAAATGGTTTGAATAATTACTCAGTATCTTAACGCCAATACCCGCAATTATGCCCAGAACATGGGTTTCGGAATAACCTAAAGCTAAAAATTCATTTATTTCGTCCTGGGATGCCTTGCCCCTATTGATGGTTAACAATCGTGTTAACCTTGATAAAGCAGCAAGTTTGGTATCGGGAATGGGCTCTCCTTCTCTGATGGCCTTGGTTACACCGGCAGGTACTTTCGACATCATATCAGCCACAAAACTGTGAGCAGCCATACAATACGCACAGTTGTTCTCATAAGCAACCGATAGAAATATCACATCCTGCTCAACCGGGCTAAACCCTGAATTAGCCCTGAAACTTCCATAAGCATATGTGTAAGCATCCAACAAGGCTGTATTTGCACCCATTTTTTGATACATGTTCGGGATAAAACCTAATCCTTTTTTGGTCTTTTCAAATATTTCATTTGTTATTTGAGAATACTCCTGATTCTCTAGTTTTAAGTGTGCCATTTTTAATTTTAATTTAATAATTATTTTATTTATTTATAGATTCTGCCTGTTGGCAAATACATGCCCGACAGGTAGATTGTGATAATTCTTTGAAATAGTTTTATGCGAGCTTTCCAAGTTTGGATTATAGAGATATGTTTCACCAAAACGGTGAAAAAGTAGTTTCCAGACCTCTTGTCGTGAAGCATTTATCAATACGGCTTCCGTGGTAATTTTATTTGCATATTCCATCTTTCGATCATTTAATGTTTAACGGAGCAAAGATGGAAAGTAAATTTTCACTTGATTTTAATCTTCAGGTCAATTATTTGTGCTTTTGGCTCATTCGGTAAACCGATGGTGGTTGGCCGTGCTTTTCCTGAAACGATTTTGAAAAGTGGGCTAAATTATTGAACCCTGTGTCGTAGGCAATATCGGTTATTCGTTCGTTGGAAACCAACAGTAACTCTGCCGCTTTTTCAAGTTTTTTGTTTTTAATGAAGTTTGCCGGACTGTCGTTATACACGCGTTTAAACTCTCTTTTAAACGACGACAGGCTTAAGTTGGTGAGCTGGGCCAGGTCGTCGCCTGATAAATTGGAGTAGAGATGGGCGTCGACAATTTGCGTAAATGAGTAGGTTGATGGAGAGAATAAGCTGGTAAGAATTTGATTAATTGCGGGTGAGTCGTCGGTTTGAGTTAACAGCAGGATGATCTCCTTTAGTTTTAATACCAACAAATCTTCATTTACCAGCTCGGGATTCTCAAAATAAAATAACAGACTTTCAATGTATTTGTCAATCAGAATGGAGCTTTTAACCTTCGACATGCCCACCGTTGTCCCCGGTCGGGGATGTAGCAGAAATTTTGGAAGGTCATTTTCATAAACCTTTTTGAGAATTTCGGGATGAAAGTGAACAACAACTGTATGAAATGTATTCGAAGCAGGCGTGGGAATCATCCTGGTGATGTAGTTTCCGCATTTCATCAACACCGATTCCTGAACGGGGATTTTAAGGTGTTCAACTTCTGAAACCGCTTCGCCCCTTCCCTCAATAATATAGAAAAAGCACGCTTCCTCGGGCATAATGTTTGATTTTTGAAACGGCGGTTTAATAACAACCTTTTCAAAGATCATTCTGCCAAAAAGGAGGTAATTTTTATGTTCCAGAATCATCGTTTTTAGCTGGATTGTAGTATAACTTCCATATCGTGTACTTTAATGCCGAATAACAACTTTTCCCTTGACTATGGTCGAATTTTCGATTCCTGAAATAGTAAAGAAATAAAGACCTACAGGAAGATTGGCGGTGTAAATGTCAACAAACGAACCGAATGTAACTGATGTGTGAACCAAAACACCATCCAGGTGGTACAATACCAACAGGTGTTTTTCTTGTTTATCGTTATCGAAATAAATGGTGGTTTGGGTATTTGCCGGATTTGGGCGGATTTGATAACCCTTGTCGTGCAAATCGAGGATTTCGATGGAAGCTATTTCGGAAGTTCCACTCCTTCCCAACTCAAGCAGGTAATAGTTACGCTGATTCTTTACGGGGTTTTCATCAACAAATTCGTAACCCACAGGAAACGATGCGCTTCCGCAAATGCCCAATATCTCTCCAATTTCCTCAAAATGAACCTGATCGGTTGACCTTAATATCTTTGTACCATCGCAGGTGCTGCCTGACCTGATAACCCAATTTAAATAAATTTTCCCATCATTTTTATTCAACGTGAAACTATCCAAAATAGCGGTTTCCTGAGCAATGAGTGCTGTACCTGTCTGAAAAATCAACAGAAAAATCAAGGCAACTACCCCTCTTTTTTCGATTTTCATTTCACTTCTATTTTAAAGTAAATTTTGAAATTTAAGCGTAACCAGGGCGCCACCATCGGCCTGATTGGCAATCTGAATATCTCCTGAATGCGACAGCATGATCAGGCGCGCAGCTACCAGGCCAAGTCCATACCCTTCACTGTGATGTGAAATATCGTCGGCTCCAAACAAATCGAATTGACGCAGCAGGGCTTCATCACTAAAGCCCTTACCATTATCGTGGATAGTAACGCATATATGACCTGCTTCCTGAAAAGAATTAATGCTGATCAGGCCATTTTCCGGCGCATGCCTCATGGCATTTTCAAAGATATTTCTAAAACATTGTTTTATTAAATCAACCACACCGAATAGGGTTCCGCTTTCAGGCTGTATCTCAAAAATTATCTTCAAATGTTTGTCCTGAACCACTTCATCAAATGATTTCAACACTTCTAAAATGGTATCCCTGATTGCTATCGGATGGAATTCCATTTTGCTGCTTTGAACTTTTAATTGGGTTACCAACAAAGCTGTTTCCGAAAATTTCAAAAGTCTGTCTCCGGAAATCCTGATCCCTGTTACAAATTCAAGGTGATCTTCGTTTTCTAACTCTTGCTCCAATATGTTTGAAAACCCGATTATCCCGTTCAATGGTGTACGTAGCTCGTGGCTGATAATGGCCAGGAAATCACTTTTCGATTTTTCAAGATCGGCTAATTTGGAATAAATACTTTCTAACTCGGCAGTCCGCTTTTTGACCTCGTATTCGAGGTTTTCGGCATGTTTACTAATGATCGCGTGCTGATTCTCAATCTGAAGATTTAAATTGATCAGCTTGTTATTGTTTTGCTCCAATTCCCTGTTTTTCAATTCGATTTCCTTTTCATGCATCCGACTAATTTTACGCACCGCCCATGTCGCAATCAGGGAAATAAGTAATGACAAAAAGATAAATCCGCTGAAAGCCACCAATCGAAGTTGTGTGAGCAATTTCTCGGCTTTATCCAGGTTCTCGTGAACCGAAATTTTCCATGTTGTTCCCGGAACAGGCACCATATAGGCTATTTCGGACCGGGCCGGTTCACTGAAGCTTAGGATGCCATATTCTTCTTTGGTTGTCGATACTGCATCGAAGAGCAATTCGTTGTGCATCCCATTCAGATTTAAAAACTTCATCTTGTCCGAATTGATCGACATACCAATTGCACTGGTATCAGGATGGCACAACAAAACACCATCTTTTTGGTCAAACATGCACAAATATCCTTCATCGCTATGACTACCTTCAATAGCCGATTGAAATGATTTGATAAGTTCCTCCTCTTTTATACCGCTTCCCAGCTTTTCGTCAAAAAGCTTTGCAATTGTTTGAGCCGTACGGTGGTTCGATTCCAACTGGATCTCCAAATACTGTTGCCGAATTTTTTCTACAGAATAATTAACACCAATAAATCCAAGAACCATTATTGTGATGCTAATGCTTAAAAAAGTGCGGATATTCAATCTGTTATTCTTCATTTTTATTAATGAAAACCCAAGTTAATTCTTCACCTCCACACCACGCCAAAAGGCTACATAATCTTTAATTTTATCCGCCTTCGCAGAGGGATCAGGATAATACCAGGCCGCGTCTTTATTGGTTTGCCCGTCAACGGTCACATCATAATACGAGGCTGTTCCTTTCCAGTGACATACCGTATGTGTTTCGCTGCCGGTTAAAAACTCCTTTTTTACTGATCCTGTGGGAAAGTATTGATTTCCTTCGATATTGATGGTGTGATCGCTTTCCGCGATGACTTTTCCATTCCAAATTGCTTTCATCTTTTTACCTTTTTAATTTCCATAGTGAATTCATAAAGTATTGTCGGCTATCCATAAAGTTCCTGACAATTTGAAACCCGGATTTTTCTGCCAGTTCATGAATCAGTTCTAAATCGTACTTTTGCGATATTTCCATCAATATTTTCTCACCGGCTTCAAATTCAAACACCTTCCCCAATTTTTCTATGCTGACAGATTGTTTTTTACGGCTCATCAGATAACTTCTTGCAGTTCCCGTATGTTCGTCATAAACTTCTTCATGCATAAAATTCAGAAGATCGAAATGACCACCGAGTTCATCATTTATTCGTTTTAAAAGGTTCAGATTAAAGGCGGCGGTATGTCCGGAAGGATCGTTGTATGCTTTGAGTATCAATTCGGGATCTTTTTTAAGATCAAATCCAATAAATACCATGTCGTCGATGTTGATGACGCTTCTTAAATGTTGAAGAAATCTGATGGATTCTTTCCATTCAAAATTTCCAATGTTTGAGCCAAGGAAGAGAATTATTTTACGGTATTGGCCATTTAACTTTTTGATTAAATTAAAATAATCGCCTACAATTCCTTCGACAGGCAGATCAGGGATTTGTTTTTTTAAATCCTGCACCAGATCTGCTACCGCTTGTTTAGAGATGTCGATCGGGATATATTTAAAATCAATTTTTTGATGCACCAATGAGGACAATAAAACTTTGGTTTTAAGTCCGTCGCCGGCTCCCAATTCGATAAGCTCAAAGGCTTTATTATCTGCCTTAAAGGCTGAAAGTATTTCATTATGCCGAGATGTAAAAACCTCCAATTCACAATCGGTGAGATAATATTCGGGCATTTGCATAATATCCTGAAAGATGCGGCTGCCAATGTCGTTGTAAAAATATTTTGAGAGCAAATATTTTGGTTTTGCCGACAGCCCTTTCAATGTATCGGCACTAAATTCTGAATGAAATCCTTGCTGGTTCATGGGTTCAAATCTCTTTAAGTCCTTCGAGCATTGTTGGTATGAGTTCAGAAACTGTTGGGTGAGGAATCACGGAATCCCGGATAACCTGGTATGAGGCACCAGCGTACATCATGTTCAAAATACCTGAAATAATTTCATCTCCGCCTGTTCCTAAAATGCTTGCTCCTAGAATATGATTGGTATCTCCATCAACAACAATGCGCATAAAACCTTTGGTTTCTCCTTTTTCACGTGCGCGGGCTATATCTTCCATCTTATGGTATCCGACCTTTAGCTTTTTCCCGCTTTGTTTGGCTTGCTCCAGGGTCATTCCTGCTCTGCCAAGCGGTGGATCTGTATACAAACAATAAGTGACTATCCTGTCGGAAACCTTGCGTGTTTTTCCATCGAACAGGTTTTCAGCTATTATTTCGTAATCATTGTAAGCAGTATGTGTAAAAGCTCCTTTTCCGTTACAATCCCCCAAAGCAAAAATACCGGGAACATCAGTTTCGAGTGTGTTGTTTACTTCCACAAATCCACGTTCGTTGGTTTTTACACCAGTTGCTTCAAGGTTCAATGTATCTGTATTGGGGATTCTCCCAACGGCAAGCAACAGGTGTGTTCCGGTAATTTTTTGGGATTCATGCCTGCAATCGACTGAAACGGTGATGCTTCCATCCGAATTATTTTTACCTGAAAGACAAGTGGCATTCAAAATAAATTCGATTCCTTCATCTTTCAGGAATTCCAAAATGGTTTCGCTTACATCCGGATCTTCACGACTGATAATCCTTTTATTCCGCTCAACAATGGTCACCTTGCTTCCCAGGCGTTTGAATATCTGACCAAATTCGAGTCCGATATAACTTCCACCCACAATGACGAGATGCTCGGGAATTTCAACCAATTCGAGTATTGACTGGTTGGTAAGGTAGTTTACACCTTCAAAATCACCGGGAATAATCGCCCTGGCTCCCACATTAATATAGATATTTTCGGCGAAAAGATCTTCATCGTTCACACGAATTGTTTTGTGGCCCGAAAACACTGCTTCGCCTTTGATATAGGTGATATTATTATTGCTTTGCAGACCGCTGAGGATACCCTTTACCGACTTTGAAATTAGGGCATCTTTTCGTGCCTTCACTTTTTTCAAGTTTGCTTTTGCACCCACAGGAATTGTAATTCCAAGGTCTTCCCCATTGTGTGCATCCCACATACGGCGCGCACTGGCAACGTAGGCTTTGGTGGGGGTACAACCTGTGTTAAGACAGGTGCCACCCAGATGTTCTTTTTCAATAAAGGCCACTTTTTGCCCTTTTGAAGCCAGTTTAAAAACCAGGGGAGTACCGGCTTGTCCTGAGCCGATTATTATTGAATCAAATTTTTTCATTACGAGTGCTTTTATTAAATCTTCAAATCATTTACAGGTATCCCTGTTTCATATGGATTAGCAGGATCGTTGCTCCACTCGAACCATCCTCCGTCGAACACCGAAACTTTGGGCCAGCCCATCAACCATGCATTAAAAAAGGCTTCACTGCCCCGCCAGCCGGTACCACAGTAAAAAGCCAGGTGTTTGTCAGGAGTAATGCCCACTGCTTTCCAGATTTTCTCCACCTCATGAAATTCGCGGATGGTATGGTCCAGGTTGCGGTAGTTTTCCATGTGGTAGGCATCCGATCCGCAATTTCCAAAAATAGCCCCAGGAATCCGTCCCTTTTTTTCAATGTAGTTATACCCGCTTACTTCGCCAATGTATTCAGGCCAACTGCGGACACATACCAACTCCGCATCAGGGGCCGACAGCATCTCCTTGGCTTCGGGTATATCTACTGCCAGCTCAGGATGTTGAGGAATGGTAACTCCAAAATTTTTACAGGGTTTTTTAGGCTCATCATCCATACTTACCCCGAAGCCGGCATCCTGCCACGACTGAAATCCACCATTGAGAATGCGTATATCTTTTACCCCTGCATAAAGCATGATAAAAGCATTGCGGATGGCGCCAATATCTCCGGCGGCACTTCCCGGAAACGGGTCTGCATTGTCGGGATCCATGTATTTTCCATACAATACAACCGTGGTATCTGCTGTAATGCCATGTTCCAGCAAAGCCTTTTCCAATTCTTCCGGCGAACGGCGATTCCATGTTTCGGGAGCCTCCAATGCAAGTGTATCCATATCAATGGCTCCCGGAATATGTCCGCTCAGGTAGGCATCGCGGTTGCGGTAATGGGCATGAACAACGACATATTGGTTGTTATTGTAATGTGGCGGTTTGCCACCGGAAATCAATTCATTCACCCAGTGTGCCGAAACCAGGTTTTGATAGTTGGCCAGTCGGTCCATGGGCAAATCTGCATTTGAGGACCACTCGTCCACAAAGTTATGGTATAGTGAAAGATTGTGGTAACCAGCCAACTCGAAAAAACGAGCCACTTGCTCCGCCTCTTCCGGTTTATAACCATAAATTGCGATTTGATGCTCGGGAAGAAGTCCTTTGGCACCGATGATATCAATCCAGTCCATGTAATGAGTCCACTTCAGGGGCAAACTTCTGGCTCCCTTTATATGGCCTCCCCGGCTTTCATTTTGCATGGGCCATCCATTATATGCATCTATTGGTCGTACATCAACGATCTGTATTTTGTCCTCCTTCATTAGCTTAAGCAGACTGTGTGTAGTTAAAATGTTCATTTTTAATAAGTAGTTTAGTTTTTTTAAATCCGATAACAAGATAGCTAAAAAATAAAGGCTCAATTCTATGATTTGTTATATAAAAAGTGGAGTTAGAAGCTTATACCATACTCAATTCCAACAGCGAACTGACTTAATCCGTCCGGCCTCACTTTCCTGGAAACAACAGGAACTCCAACGATTAATTCAATTTGGCTTCTTTCGTTTATATGATATTTTAAAAAAACATTCAAATTGAGCGTCAATCCTTTGGAACCAACAATAGCCACCGATTCTCCGGCTTTATTTTGGTAACGGTCATTTCCCAGGTGATAGATGGGCAAAACACTTGTAATCAGGTTAAATTTGGTATCTCTCAAAGGTATGTTGTAGGTAATCCGAAGCAAGATATCAGCTTTCCGAGTATATGCATTGATAGATAAATATTCAGCCTCCGGACCATTAATTGGAAAATCTGCTGCCAGAAATGAATTCTTATTTTGGAAAACAGGTTGCTGATAACCCCATGAGATACTAAACGCTTGCAGATGGTAAGTTGCACCAACTATAAAATCAAAGGTCCCCAGGCTGGTTTGGTAGGCCATGGGTAAAGCTTTTCCATTTTTAGTCAGTGTTGAATGATTAAAAGGAATTTTTACGCCCAAGAGTGCGGTGATTTGATTCCAAATTCTATGGTTCACCTGGACAAGGACATCCGACATTCCAAAAGTGGTGGCCAGTTCCCCTGAATGCAATCCTGCAAGCAGTTTAACCGATGCCTGCGTTTTGTCTCCAAATCGGCGGTTATACTCCAGATAAGGTGTAAAAACAGACACTCCGTATTGTGCCACTCCGAAACTAACTCCCGTTTTTACCTGATGTTTAACATTTTGAGCTTCCGTCTCATTCACGTCTGGTTTCATGATTCCCACCGTACAAAAACCTGCATCGCTACAACCTTGCGACAATCCGGAGTACGAGATGACTATAGCCAGATAAAATAATCCAATCTTAAGAATACTCTTCAGCTTCATTACTTTTGAAATTAGAAGTAACTCTCAGGCAGAAAGCCTAAGAGTTACTTTAAATTACTTACTTTTTATGGTTTGAGTTACCACTCGATTCAAAGAAGTCGTTCTTATAATACAATTACTTTCCTGGTCACAGTTGAATTTCCGGTCTTTACGCGGACAAAGTATATACCGCCGGGCAATCCATTCCTGTTCCATGAAATTTGATGAGTTCCCTCAGTCATGGGCTGATTGATGATGGTTTGTACTCTTTTTCCTGTGATATCAAGGGTTTCGATGAAGACATCAGAGGCGCTTTTAACCTGAATGGCAATGAAGGCATCCTCCTTTACGGGATTTGGATAAATTGTGATACCATGCTCATTATTTGTTGCGACATCCTCAACTCCTGATACTACCATGTTTAGCTTGGCTTCGGCAGCAAAAACCGGTGCCAGTTGATCGGGCTGCTCAGTCAGGTAAGGAATGCCATCACCATCTGAATCATTTCCTTTTTCACCAGAGGCATCGAACTCGGCCAGTTGCATTGAATTTGCGACTTTTTTGAAAAAGCGGGTGTATATTGCGGCAGCTTCTGTATGTCCGCCCACCAATGCAGCTTCGCGAAGTCCACCTGCAATAACAGCAAAGTTGAAAGGTGTGTAAGTGGCCACATCGTTGCCCAGTTCTGTTTTAAATGCCATCAGTGCAACTACATAATAATGGACGATTAAATAGTTGTATGCCTCATCGGCAGCATCCAGGTAGTCAGCATTTGCGGTGAGCGAATAAGCAGCATATAATCCACGTGCAGCGGCAGCTTGCGATACAGCCGTCTTTACCGAATTGTCCACACCCTGATTGAGGGTGTACCCATTGTAATATCCCCCGGAAGGGTCTTTGAGTGAACCGATTATAAATGCAGCCTGTGAATTGACTGCCTCCAAAGCCATTTGCTCCAAAGGTGTGTTGGCAAACTCTTCGGTCATCTTGGCCAATACCATGGTGATGTATCCTGCATTTACCGTACTAATTTCGTTTCCGGGCTGTGGTATTCCACCCGTTAAGCCTGAGGTATTTACAAAAGTTCCGGTTGCTATGTCAAAGTGCATTGCCATCAGGTTCATGAATAGGATTTTACTGGTTCCCATCATCAAATCGAATGGGCCGGGCATGCCGGTTTGCGACATGGAGGCAGGAAACGGATTTCCATCAAATACAGCATGGTAAGCCAGGTGAGCAGGGTGGCTGCTGTTGTCAGGATCCATCATGTTTTTATAGTTTAATGCACCCCATAAATACGACAGTTGGTCAAAAAGATCGCTGCCGGCATCGGTAACCTGAAGTTGGGTAGCTTGCGGGGGCAGCATTTCGCCAACAGGAGATTCTGTTACGGCAATCCTGTGCGGGAAATACTTTATTCCATTTGCAGGATCATAAGTGGCAGGATCAACACTTACCAGATTGGTACCATCATAGGCCAGAGAATTAATTAAAAACATGGTTTTGTTTATGGCTTCAGCAGTAAGTACCTGTCCGATAAATCCATCTAAATTGTTACCGCCATAAAATACATTGTTGTTTGGGTCGAAATTCGGACTACCCACCGAATCGGGAGTAATAATTCCGTCGGGTTCAATGCCATTGTCATCGCCATCGTGAAAGGCCCCCAACATATCCTGGGCCCACAGGTATTGCTTCATCATCGATTGGCCCATCGCACCCGGGTTCAAAGTTTTGTCCATCAAATCCCTGTTCCAGCGCAAGGTAGAAAAATCCATTTGAAAATCGGGAGCAGCTGGTTGTGCCAGATGAGGATCGCCGTTCTCAAAGTCGGCGAATTGCGGCCATGGATTTGCAGGAGCCATTTGATTGGCCAGCATACCAAAATGCATGATGTTCTTCATTAACTCATCATCTTCGTTAAATCCATTGGCGATCCCTCCTGTATAAGTACCATCAAAACCTGCCGGTTCCATGGCCGCCATTTGTGCAATCATGGGTGCCCACATCATGTGAAGACCAATCCCTGAACGAGAGATTACCGTTCCCAGCAGATACCTGGAATATTCATAATTTTCGATTCCTAAGGTATAGGAAATCGAGTCGGGAGCATTTAAGACCATCGGGTCAAGTAAATCAAGGTCGTAACCCAGTGCCTCGGCAAAGGGTTCTCCGCTTTCGTTAATTTCATTGGCGAGCAGCATCTGGTCGCGTGTATTGAAATTATCGGTGGATGTTACAACTACCTGAGCCTGCGCAATAGAGGCTGTAAGCAGAAAGGCTAAAAATAATGTACCAAGTGTTTTCATAGTATGCAAATGTTTAATTGATTATTGATATTTGATCATTCAGTCGGGCAACTGATCGAGTCCTGACAAATTTTGTTTTTTGAGCATCCGTTACAGTACCACCTTATCTGAATCTGACTTTACTCAACAACCCTCCCCTCCTCATTTCGCGAAGAGAGGAGATGTCGCCAGAAAATCAGGAGGGAGGGGTGATTCAAATTAACGGTTGGGATGAATTTGTAAAATTTTTCGCATTGTTTTTATCAATTAGATACTGAAGCGGATACTCACTTAATGAAAAAATAGACTGGTTTATAACCCCTCCTCCCTGCTCCTCCCCAAAGGGGAGGAGTGATAAAACATTGTATATCTAGCTTATAAGTGTATTTTATTAAGATTTAATGGTTCAAATTAGAATAAATTATCACCTTTCCCCTTCGGGGAATCCCCCCGATGTTTATCGGGGCCTTCTGGAGGGGATAGAGGTCATAAAAACCCATACGTATAAATAAAATATCGTCTAACATACAGTCTATACACTATTTACGAACAAGTACCATTAGGTATACGCCATCAAAAATTCAAAAAAAAGCAGTTGCTCATCTTTATCTAATTGGTCTGCTTTTGTTTGGGATGTGTAAAAAGCACATACCCAAATAAAATGGCAAATAACACATAGATAATTGTCATGGTATAAGTATAGGCTGAAGTCGGATTGCCGTTTATGGAAGCCTTTAAAAGAGCAAGTCCTGCAACGAAAAAATGGGAAAAATTGCCAATACTTAATGGTCTTGAATAAATGCCGCCAATTATAAAAGCCTTTGTCATCCAGTTTATCATAGCAAAACCGAAATATAAAGCTCCTGTTAATTGTAATGTCAGAGTTAATATTTCATTAGGATCCTGACCAAAGGTTTCTAAAACTTCGTTTGGCATAAAGCTTAAAGCAATTCCAATCAGTCCCATAAAAACTGAACTTGTCGTCATGAGTAATTTTGTGTTCATAATAATCCTCTTTTGATATCTATTAAATATTCTTGTGTCAACTTTGTATGTGTTGTCTTTTACAATGAACGCCAACAACAGCGTTTGATCTTGCAGGAATTTAGTACAAGTCTATTTTTTGTTTAATTGTTCAATGCCGGCCTTCCCCAACTCAATAAAATCACCTGATTTTAAGAATCCTGCAAAATAAACCAGTGGCTCGCCCGATGAATTTAAAATAAACAAAGAAGGATAAGCCTGAACGTTCAGATCGTGCGCTACTTGCACACCATCACCTTTTTCGCCATCGAGACTTACGTTTATATACTGGTTATTAAAATACCTGCCCACCTCTACATCCGGAAAAGTATTGTTTTTTAACAACTTACAAGGGGCGCACCAGGAGGCATACACATCCAAAAAAATGGGCTTGTTCTCTGCTGCTGCTTTTTGGAGGGCTTCGTCCCACGTTCCCTCAAAAAACTGAATACCTTCTGCATCGGCGCGATTCTGGGCAAAGCTTAAAACTGAAAGGCTCATGAACAGCATGCCGAGCAGTGTTGTTACTCCCCTCTTCATGACGCAATCCTCCGCGAAATCAGGTGATCCAGGCTCATTTTCCCGGCTCCATTGACCAATAGGGCAAACAACATCAGCAAATAGTACAATGGGATTTCAAAGCCATTGTCTCCGGCCTCGAAGCCGTTGCCAAAATGTACTGTGGCGATAGCCACCACCATGGTGATCATTAGTGGAATTGAAATTATTCGCGTAAACAATCCCAATGGCAACAATACAACGGCAGCCATTTCGGTGGAAGCCGCCAGATAGGCGTTGAGTGTCGGGAATGGAATACCCATTCCGGCAAACCAATCGGCGATGCCACTCATGTTACTCCATTTCATCATGGCCGGGCCATAAAAACCATAAGCCAGAGTAAGCCTGAAAAATACGAGGGAAAGACCTCTTAATCCATTTATTTTCTCAGCGATCTGCTGATACAGTTGAATAATCTTCATTTCAATCGGTTTTTATTGTTGATAGTACCTTATTTATCAGCCTGTTTCAATTCTTCCAAGGCAGTTAATATATCTTTTACCGACGACCTGTTTTTATAATCACGATCGAACTGCCGCCAGGTTATCATGCCCTGCTGATTTACAATATAGGTAGCCGGTATGGGCAGTTGTTGGGTATCGTCGGAGTGCGTTTCCTTTAGCTTTCCACCCAGCACCACATTGTAGGTAAAGAGTTGCATTTTGTCGGGGGCAAAATTCACGTCGTATGCTTTGGCAATTTGATACCCTTCATCATACAACAAGGTAAATTCAGCACCGGTTTTTTCGGCCATCTTATCAAGGTATTCAGGTTTTTCGGGCGAAACGGCAATGACCTTTACCCCCGATTGTTCTATCATTTTCAGGCTGTCCTGAATTGCACCCAGGTGTTTATTGCATACCGGACACCAGAATCCCCGATAGAAAATAATGACTACAGGTCCGGCTTTTAACGCGCCCTCCAATGTAAAAAGATGGCCATTTGCATCCAGGGCTTCAAAAACAGGGGCTACTGCACCCACACTTAAACCGTTAGCCTCTTCTACCCTTTTGGTAGTTTGTAATGTAGCATTGTTCATAAATATGATGGTTAAAAAGGTGATTGCGATCGTTTTAATTGCTGACATGGTGAATGTTTTTAATTTTTAATAAATTGTACCGTTACAATGCCGTAAACAACATGCCCGATGATGCTCCCCATCATAATCAATAAAATATTTCCTTCGGGAGAAGGCATTCCGCCCATGATAGCACCCATTACAGCCATCATGACTTGTGCGAAGATAAAGACTGCAAATCCAAAAATGGCTCCCTTCAACACCCGGTTGTTGATTTTTCGAACCCATTTTTCAAATACAAACACATAGCCAAGTCCGAACACGATACCGATCATAAAATGCATGACCCATCCGATGACAATGGGCAAACCCATCATGGCTGAGAGCATTGCTGCCGGATTCATTTTGGGCATTCCCATCATTGGAGCCACGAACATAACCATGGTCATCACAGCTGTACCGATGATCCCGCCTAAGATTGATTGTTGAATTTTTGATTTCATTTTTTCTATCATTTTAAGTTTATACCCCTTGAGTCGGATGGAAAATGATTTCCTGACAAAGGCGGATGGTAAATTGTGAAAAGTGTGACGAGTGACTAAAATCCATTGGAAAGGTAATTCATGGCTGGCAACTAAGAAACTGGCTTAACTATTGGTTCTAAGCCTGTTTTTGCATGATTGAAATAGAACAAAAAGGGAATAGACACCCATTAAGCGTTGGATAAACGGGTGTCAGAAATGGGGACTTTATTGCTCGAGTTTACCAAGAATTGATTTTTTAAAGTTTTCCACATCAATCTCCATTTTATCTGACTGAGTATTTTCCATGTGTGAGATGGCTTTTTCGATCAAATAGCTCTGTTTTTCATAATTGGTACAGGCCTGGCACATGGACTTATGCACTTTCAATTGCCATTTTTCCCTGATCGAAAGTTTAAAATGAATTTTCTTTTCGATAAGCTCAGTGGCTTTCAAACAGGAAAGAAATAATATGTGCATCAGTTTCTTCATAGTTAGTTGTAATTTCTGTTTTTATCCGAAAATTGGAAGAAAGGAGAATGGAATGTTGGAAGGATGGGGTGGTAAATCCATTTTTGCAACTTCTCTGTTTTCTTGCTATTATTTCTCGAAAGTATCATTCCAGCTACCATCTTTCATTTTCTTTTGTAATGATTTTACCAGTTGAATAAGCCCTCTATTTATATTTTTTCTTTCCATTAACCAATTCCCTCATTCATCCAATCATCCATACTCCCATTAAACCTTAAACCATTTATTTTCAACACAATCGCGCAATTGCAATTTGGCCCTGTGCATGATTTGCCAGAAATTCGTCGGGCTGACCCCCAACTCCTGACATATTTCTTCGCTTTCTTTTTCCATTAAATATTTCAGCTTAATACTCAGGCTCCACTTGTCGGGCAACGCATCCAAACACATTTTAAGGGTGGCATTAAACTCAGCATCATCCAGTAAATGGCCCTCAACCTCGTTCCAGTTTCCCGGCATTTTATCCGGACGCCAATCGCCCTCTTCAGTAAAGAAATTGGAAAAAGATTGGGTATTATAATGGTAAGGCCTTACTACTTTGGCCCGGTAATAGTCGATGATTTTATTATTCAAAATGGAGAAAAGCCACGTTTTTGGTGTGCTTTCGCCTTTAAAGGTGGAGATTTTTTCGGCAGCCGCCATAAAAGTATCCTGAACCAAATCTTTGGCCATTTCACTATCCGATACCTTAAAAAAGGCCCTTTTATATAAATCACCGGCATACTGTTCAACCAGCACTGAAAGGTCAGGAGTTTCGACGACTGTCATTTTTGAAAATTAATACCCGGAAATTAAACCGTTAAATAAGCCAACCGGTGTACAAATCTAGCAATATATTTAACAGCAACACATGCATTATTTTGATATCTGTATAGCAGATCAGCCGGATTGTAATGCTACAATCCGGCTTTTCTGAACAGGTTACAAATTCAAACTTGCTTCGGGCAGCTTATTTGGAATACACATAATCCTTCGATGAAGCACCCTGATGACAACCGATACACATGCCATTCATCAAATTGGCTCCTCTCATGGCCGCTCCTGATGTGGCATCCACCGCAATCGACCCGTCGGAGTTCAACATAAACCACTCCCAATCGCCTCCGGCGGCATTAAAGTTATTCCCGCGCTTGACCATTGCGGTGAATTCGTTTACCGACAGGGCCGGGTTGTCCGAATGTTTTACGATGATCGTTCCAACAGGATAGCTGCCATTCACCAGCGACTGTCCATTTTTAAAGTACACCTTTCGGGTAACCGTTGAGTCGTTTCCGGCATGGGCGCCACCCAGAGCAGGGTCGGCACCCAGGTTAGTTGCATCCAGCGACCAACTCATAAAACCTGCAAACGAAGCATCCGTTGCAATATATTCTGCCGGGGTTTGTTGATCGTTGTTGTCTTTCTTGCACGACTGCAGGAAAGCCAACACCGTGAATGACAACAGGAAAATAAAAAAGAATGATTTTTTCATGGTAGTAATGTTTAGTTAGTTGGTATATTAATTGAGCATTAGACGGCAGCAACCATCAAACCTGACAACCGAAACCATCATTTTTTAACCCCGGTGTAAAACCGATAACATTAATTCTTAGATTTACGCTTCCAAACACCCGAAGATCCAGTTACAATGAAGAATGAAGATGCCGTTTTAACTGATTATGAGCGGTTGAAATTGGATAATATAGTGAAAATGAGATTAAATGAATACTGAAAGGGGTTTTAACAAGGAAGGCTGTATAAGAGGAATAACAACAATTGGAGGTATGGGGATGTTAGGTGCAAGAAAAGTGAACAAAGAAAATCAATTAATATGATAATAATATGATTGAAATTAATGAAACAATATTACAGAAGGGAAGATTTACGGAGTCAGGAATAAAAAGGTTTAAAAACACTGTTATTGAATACTCCTTTCTGCTTTTTGAAAAATCAAAAAAATTTGGCGAAGCAAGAAAAGACAATGATTCTGACGTTGAAATTAATTATGAAAATGTTCAAGCTGCTGCAAGAACTATTGCCGCTAGCTTTGGAATTCCTCAACCACAAAAATGGAAAATTTGGGCTCAAGCAGGTGAATATTTATTAACAGCTTTATGTGGCTATTTAGGCTCACAAGCTACTCAAGTAAACGCTCCATCATATTATACCTTGCTATTTGTAATTTCTGCAGTGTTAGGTGTTGGATTATTTATTACACGTCGCACATCAAAAAATTAAGAAAAATGGAAAAAATAATATCATATACGAACTCTGCAACTTCTAAAATGGAGAAAGTCATTTCGGGACTTAGAAAAAAAATAGAAGACGATATAGTAGAATCTAAAAATTTTCCTGGAGAAGAGATAATTGAGATTACAGCTTCTGATATTGAAAACACCTTTAACAGAGTAAGGATTATTAAAAGATATTCCAAAAAGTCTTTTAACAACAGATTAATTACTTTGCTTCTTCCTATATATTTTTTGTCAGGTATTCTTTTAATGCTTTTTGGTGTTTATTATAAAGAAATTAAAGATTTTATAGAGAATGACCGTGAACAATTAGCATTTGTACTTAGTGGTTTTATCCTTAGCTTAACTGCAGGAGCTATCTATTTTTTAAGAAAATTCAGAGAAAATGAACGGAGAAAAGAAATTATTGAAAAAAACTATGAGAATTCAAATCGTTTCAAACCTGAATCATTTTAATGCCAGCGCCTATGCATATACTTTATGGTGGGTTTAATCTGAATATGAGTATCTTAGTTATATACATGAATCACCGTGGACAGAAAGATTTACCTTTGAAAGTTCGCCACAAAGCATATTCACTCCCTTTAGCATTCATGCCAATAATATCCTGCATATAATTACATTATGAATAACTATAATTTTTCGACTTTAAATGATAAGGAATTTGAGCAAATCTGTAAAGACTTGCTAAATGCAAAGTTTGGTCTTGAGCTACAGGATTTTAAAGTTGGAAAAGATAAAGGTATAGATTTACGGTACTCAAGTATAAAGAATAATAATTCGATTGTTGTTCAAGCTAAACATTATATTGGTTCAAAGTACGCACAACTAAAGCATACTTTAAAGGAAAAAGAATACAGCAAGATAAAGTCTCTTAAGCCTGACAGATATATAGTTACAACTTCTTTATCTTTAACAGCAATTGAAAAGGATGAACTAAAAGAAATTTTAGAACCATATGTAAAGACTTCAAACGATATAATTGGTCAAGAAAGTTTGAACGAATACTTATCTGAAAACAAAAACATAGAAACAAAGTATTTTAAGTTGTGGTTTTCAAGCATTAATGTTTTTAGGACAATATTAAATAATGCAATAGAAAGTAGAACTAAGTATTTGCTTGAGAAAATACAAAGAAATTTCCCATACTATGTTGTAACTAAGAAGCTAGATGCAGCAAATAAAATACTCATAAAAGAGAAATTACTTTTAATAACTGGACAACCAGGGATTGGTAAAACCACTTTAGCAGAACTAATTATACTTGATAAAGCGAAAGATAACTGGAAAATTCATAAAGTCGAAAATATATCAGAAGCAGAAGATGTTATTTCGCCCGATGATGAAGAAAAGCAATTGTTTTATTTTGATGACTTTTTAGGGGCTAATTATGTTGAAATAATAAATGCCCACAAAACAGAAACTCAATTAACCAGTTTTGTAGAAAGAATCAAACATACGCCAAATAAATATTTGATTTTAACAACTAGGACTATTGTTCTTAACCAAGCTATTGAGAAGTATGAGAAAATAAGTCATTCTAAATTGGGCAATGAGAAATTTGAAATAAAGTTAACTGATTATACTAATTATGAAAAGGCTTTAATCCTCTATAACCATCTGTTTTTTAAGAAGGTAAAAGAAGACTTTTTTGACAAGGTACTTGAAGAAAAATTCTATTTTGAAATAATACGGCATAGAAACTATACACCTCGGATTATTGAATTTATAACTGATAAATCTAAAATAAACTCATTTTCCAAAGAACAATACAAGCAATATGTTCTTAACAATTTGAACAATCCTAAAGAAATTTGGCGCTATTCATTTAATAATCAAATTGATTATATGGATAGGTGTTTATTAATTACAATTTTTTCATTTCAACATGGGTGTATTGAAAAGCATTTAATTAAATCCTTTGAATCAAGATTAGAATATGAGAAGGAAATACATAATCAAGTCGTTAACTCTAACCAGTTTAACGAATCTATTAAAATTCTCCTTGAAGGATTCATAAGTTCTCAGATAACGGATATAGAAAAGGATATTCGTTATTTTACTTTTATAAACCCCTCATTAAATGATTTTTTTATTGGTCATATTTCTGAATCATATCAAGAACGTAAAAGTTTAATATCAAGTTTTATTTATATAGAGCAATTAAAAAAGTTTAATCCTGTGTTGTCTATTTTGCCTTTAGAAAAGGAATTGCAGTTAATTATAAGGGATAAAATATCAAATAAGCAAATTGAATTTATTGAAGAAGAGAAACCTTGTTTGAATAATAGAAAATGTGTATTAATCTTAGAAGTGTTATGTAAATACTGCAAAGAGACCAATATTGATAAAGTGCTGTTGGAATATATTAAACTAATTGACATAGAAAATGGGGTTGCTGGGCTTGTTTCAAAGTTTGATTATGTACTTTCAAATATTGGAGATTCACCAATGACTCATGAGTTTGTAAAAACAAACTTCATTCAAATTATTGAAAGCATGATGTCTTCTATAGTAGATACTGAAGTAGCGATGGATATTCCTACATTATTTGAAATCTATAATAACAACTATGCAGAGTATATAGAATCAGAAGATGGATTTAATAATATAATTGATGTTATCAGCCGTGTATTAGATCATATTGAAGATTCATTAAAAGATGAAAAACAAGAAAGTGCTTATGACTATAATGTAGTCGATGAGATCTATGATGAATTGCATAGTATTGAGAATAATTTAAAGACTATATTATTTCCTGACGCTGAAGTTTTGCATGATTTTGAAATCAATCCTGATAGTGGCTTTTGGGACGAAAAAATAACAGAAAATATTGGTCGAAGTAAATATGAAGAATATCAAGAAGAAGCGTACTATGAAGACCATTATAGAGAAGAGAAATATGTCCATGAAAATGAAGAAAATGCAATAAATGAGCTCTTTACAAAACAAACATAAATATCACGAAACGATAACACTGCATATTCTTTATGGCGGGTTACGTTATGAAAATGAGTATTTTAGTTCCACTTGTCTGCCGTAGGTATGAAATATAAATCACTTTGGGCAGAAAGATTTGTCTTTTAAAGTCCGCCACAAAGCATATGCTTCCCGTTACCGCCAATGCTATTAAAAAAAATTGCCATAAAGAAAATTTATTAAAATATTTTTTTAATGTTCACTAAATAGCTAACTTTGCATAGTGAAAGAAAAATTCGTCAGAAACATATTCTACTATAAGAACTACTATCTTGACTTTTACGCAACTCTAAATCAAGATGTTAAAAAGAAGTTCAACTGGACGTTACAACTTATTTCGGAGATAGAACGTGTTCCTGAAAAATACTTCGATGAAAAAGAAAAATAAAAATCTGACATCATTTGCTGATCATCTGGATTCTGAATATGGAGAACGTGGAACTGAAACACGAGAAAAGTATGAAGAAGGTTTTGAAGCATTCAAACTAGGTGTCATGCTCCAGGAACTGAGGAAAAAGCATGGAATGACACAAGAACAATTGGCAGAAAAGTGTGGAACAACAAAGACATATATTTCCCGAATTGAGAATGATGCCAGCGACATTCGGCTTTCGACACTTATGAGAATTATCCGTGAAGGATTTGGAAGGCATTTAAGCTTAAGTGTTGATATCTGAAAATAAAGTACAGCACGTAATAAATCAGACCATCTCAGGAGTAGGGCAACACAAGGACAACGGCAATTTTTTTGATAAAATATCTTCGAAAACTTGGTTTTAAAGAGGTAAATAACGACTTATTTGCGGAACATTCATGGTATTTCAGAAATGCACTTGTGCGGGCCAACTATCAAGATTTATCCAAAGGCATTCACAAAACGGAAATATACCTCATACACTTTCTCTCTAATTTATTGCTTGGTGAAAACCACACGCTGATAAATCGGGAATTGCACGTTCAATACATTGACACTGTAAAATCGCAATATGACACTGTAAAAATTGAAAATGATACTGTATTTTATTTGATAAAGCAAAATAACCAGATAATAGCAACTGAAATTAGCGAAAGATTAAAGATAAGCCTGAGTACAGTAAAACGGAAAATAAAAGAACTTAAAGAAAGCGGAAAAATAGAACGCATCGGAAGCGATAAAACAGGCCATTGGAAAATAATTTAGAAATGAAATCAAACCACACATTTGATAGAAAAATGTCAGAGAAAAAAGAACATAAGCACCCAACAAACAATATACGTAAGCCGGGCGATGTAGTTAATTTAAACTTTTGTACACCCGCCTTCCGGATGGGCAGGTTTACTCAAAATTGTAACTTTGATAGGTTGGAGCTTCGAAATCCCATCCTACGCATATTGCAAACCATTATAAGCAAACACATATTAATGATGAAAATAATTGTTTTTTTGACCCTGTTTTTTCCAATGTTTTTACACGGACAACGCATTGGTCCATATGTAAACAGGTATAGTAAGAATCAAGTTGTGAAAAAAATCGAAAAGGGTATACAAAGAAATACCTCTCAAACGATCAAAATTAATTTAGAAGAAGTTGGTGATACTTTGAATTATAGAGTAACCGAAAACGAACTAACTACCGTTATAAAAATGACATTTAATCTAAAAAATAATTACTGCGATTATCAGGAGATTTCCACGACATGTGGTGAATGCGCAGAAAAAAGGGGGAAATCTTTATTTAGCCGCTTTAAATGGTATAGAATTTCTGACACAAAATATGTTTCCAGATATTATAGAAAAATAATGCTTGAGTTAATTGACAATCCACCCTCAGATTTCTGTAATACTATTAAATTTCAATACAACTCAATGACTGAAATGGAATATAAAGAAGCGATACATAATTTTCAATTACTGAATAGTAATTGAGTTTTATAAAAGGATTAGATAAAGGAAAAAAAACCAGTGCCTAAACACAATAGCATTTAAGCCCCAGTTAAGCCCAAAAAAACCGGGCTTTCTATTTCTATCTCCATAACCCGCCAGCAAACCTAAGATAATGATACTAAAAATTAAACCATTTAACGATAAAGGCTGTATAAGAGGCATAGCCACAATTGAGTAAAAATGAAAGAACTACATAAAATATTAGAAGAATTAATTTGTTTAACAGAAAGTGAATGGGAAAGTTTCTATGACAAACTCATCAGGAAAGAATTTAAAGCCAGGACGTTAATAGTTAGAGAAGGTAGTATGGCACAAAATTTATACTTCATTGAGACAGGCTTGTTAAGAACTTATCATTTACTTGACGGAAAGGAGATTAATACCTATTTCGCCTGTGATAGACAATTCATCTCAATTTTTTCAAGTTTTATTAGTCAAACGCCTTCTTTTGAAATTTTAGAAACAATTGAAGACAGTGTTGTTTATGAATTATCATATCAAGCTCTGACTGAATTATACAAAGAATCTTCAAAATTTGAAAAACTCGGACGAATCATAGCCGAAAAAAACTACCTGTGTATTCTTGATAGAACGTTTACAATGCAAACAAAAACAGCAAAACAAAAATATTTAGATTTTATAAAAAATTATGACAAGAAAATAGTGCAAAGAGTTCCCCAACATCAAATAGCAAGTTTTCTTGGGATTGCCCCTGAATCATTGAGTCGCGTGAGAAAAGAAATTTCTATTTCTTAACAATTGTCAATGCAAACAAGTTTTCGTTCTGGTTATTTTGCATTCTACTAATAAAAAAAAGGAGATACAATGAGAATTAAAGCCAATATTAAAACTTTAAGCGCATTAATGATGATGGGATTCATTGCAGGTGCTACATTTCAATCGTGTTCATTAAAACCATTGTCCTGGACTCCCCCGATAAAACCTGAATTAGTAGGTGTTCTGGCAGAAAATGAACTTTTAAGTACCACACAGTGGATAGACCTAAATGGGTGGTATGGACCTGAAGATATTGCAACAGATAAAAAAGGAAATTTGTATTGTGGTGTTCATAATTCCAGAACAGACTTCACTGACGGCAGGATTTTGAAAATTGACACATCTGGTCATGTGACTGTATTTTGTAATACAGGTGCTTGGGTAACAGGACTACATTTTGACAAAAATGAAAACCTGATTGCCTGTGACCAAAAAAGAGGACTAATAAGCGTTGATAAAAAAGGTGTAATTACAATTCTGGCAAGCCATGACGAACACGGGAAACCGTTTCTAATTCCTAACGATGTTGATATTGCCAGTGATGGAATGATTTATTTTTCAAATACTTCT
Organism: Bacteroidetes bacterium GWF2_41_31; assembly: GCA_001769215.1. Taxonomy (GTDB): domain Bacteria; phylum Bacteroidota; class Bacteroidia; order Bacteroidales; family F082; genus UBA6244. The sequence continues at coordinate 166,347 of MEOL01000017.1, read as the reverse complement.
TCAAAGGTTACTTTCAGTAGGAAAAACGTTCGAAAAATTTTGTTTGAAGTCAAGCCTGACGGCGGTCTTTACAGCTACAATCGCAAAACAAATGAAGTAAAGACATTAATTGACAGTTCATTTTTCGGAAATGGTGTTGCGGTATCACAAAATGATGAATTTGTATTGATGGTTGATTTAACAAAATACAGAGTGGTCAAATATTGGTTGAAAGGCGATAAAAAAGGACAGACAGAAATATTCCTGGAAAATCTGCCCGGTTTTCCGAACGGAATATCACGCAGAAATGACGGTAGTTTTTGGCTCGGTTTTACAACCCGTAGAGACGACATGTTGGATAAAATTCAACCAAAACCATTTTTAAAGAAAATTATATTCGGTCTTCCCTTTTGGCTTCAACCAAAACAAGAGCCTTATGGATTGATTATGAACGTCAGCGCAACCGGGGTTATTTTGAAAACTTACTATGATACAACCGGAAAATTGGTGTCGGAAGCCAGTTCAATTGAAGAGCATGATGGTTATATTTACTTGGGCGGAGATTTAATCGGGCATATCGGGAAATACAAATTAGATTAGCAAAAGGGACCAATTCAGCAGATTGGATTTTCCGGTGATGTTGCCCCTCTTGAGACGAGGTTGAACCTCGTCTCCCATTTCATTACAGGCTTTGTCCCTACAAATTGCAAAATAAATTGTTAATTAATTTGCCTATCTACTAATAGGTAGTATCTTTGCAAAAAGATTTGTATTTAATGACTACAAGAGAAATTATAATTGACACTGCCGACCAACTCATTAGAAGTAATGGTTTTAATGCTTTTAGCTTTAAAGATATTTCTAACAAAATAGGTATTAAAACGGCTTCTATCCATTATCATTTCCCAACCAAGACGGACTTGGGTGTGGCTACGATAAAGGAACATATTGAACGCTTTGAGCATTATAAAGCAGAATTAGCAGACAAATCACCCTTGTTAAAGCTAAAAAGGTTTCTATCAATCTATTCTCAAATCAAATTAGAAAATAAAGTTTGTCTTGTGGGTTCTTTAGCAACGGATTTAAACACGGTTGATGACAAGATAAAAAACGAATTAAAAACCTTTGCTGAACTTGTATTGCTTTGGGTTACTGAAGTTTTAACGGACGGAAAAAACCAAGGTGTCTTTGAATTTCAAAATACATCAAGAACAAAAGCATTAATGATAATAACAAATATTTTAGCAATAGTTCAATTATCGCGCCTTACCAATGATGAGGATTTTGAGATTGTAATAGAAGCCATAATTAGAGATTTAGAACCACATAATTAATGAGAAGAGTTGTAATCACAGGATTAGGAGCAGTAACTCCAATAGGAAACAATGTTGCTCAATATTGGCATTCATTGATTAATGGAATAAGTGGAGCATCATTGATTACCAAATTTGACACATCAAAATTTAAAACGAAATTTGCGTGTGAAGTAAAGAATTTTGACCCTCAAAATATTTTTGAGAAAAATGAAATAAGGAAATACGACCTTTTTACTCAATATGCTTTAGCCGTAACTGACGAGGCGATAAAAAATGCAAACCTAAATTTTGCCACTTTGAATAAGGATAGAATTGGTGTAATATGGGGTTCCGGAGATGGTGGTGTTACTACTTTTGAAGAGCAATTTGGCGAATTTAAAATGGGCGATGGTACACCGAGATTTAATCCGTTTTTTATTCCAAAAAGGATAATAAATATTGCATCTGGCGTAATATCAATTAAATACGGTCTCAGAGGAATAAATTATACAACGGCTTCCGCGTGTTCGGCAAGTAATACCGCTATCATTGACGCATTTAATTATATCCGTTGGAACAAAGCAGATATGATTATTACAGGTGGTTCGGAGGCTTCCATCACACAAACTTCAATAGGGGGGTTCAATGCTTCTAAAGCCTTATCAACTTTAAATGATAACTTTAGCAAAGCTTCAAAACCTTTTGATTCCACAAGAGACGGTTTTGTTTTAGGCGAAGGTGCAGGTGCAATTATTCTTGAATGCTATGAACACGCCATAAAAAGAAATGCAGTTATACTTGCTGAAATTGTTGGTGGTGGACTTGCGGCAGATGCATATCACCTGACAGGTACACATCCGGAAGGAGAAGGAGCAATTCTGGGAATGACACTTGCATTGGAAGAAGCCGGTATAAATTCAAGTGAAATTGACTATATTAATGCGCATGCTACTTCAACTCCAACGGGCGATTTGAGCGAATTGAAAGCTATGGAAAAAGTGTTTGGAATAAAACCCAATGCAAACATCAGTGCAACAAAATCAATGACAGGACATTTGCTTGGCGCAGCAGGGGCAATTGAAGCTATTGCTTGCATAAAAGCTATTCAAGAAAACATGATACCACCTACTATAAATACACAACAAGTAGAACCTAACTTTGCCGATAAATTTAATTTCACACTTGGTAAATCACAACAAAGAAATGTAACGTATGCCATGAGTAACACTTTTGGCTTTGGTGGACATATTGCAAGTTCAATATTCAAGAAATTTGACGAGTAACCGTAAAACAAAATATTGAGGTCATTAGATACAATGCCTGAAAAATAACACTATAAATTATGACAGATATTATCCATTCATATCTTGATAGATATAAAACTTTAAGTCCCGAAATTTCGGATGAAGAATTATTATTTGTAAAGAGTAACTTGTCAATTTCAGAATTGGCAAAGAATTCGATTTACTTAAAAGCAGGGGAAATACAAAAACACATGGGCTTTATTCATAGCGGACTTATTCGAGCATTTTATATTGACCACAATGTTGACGAAATAACAATGGGGTTTATTAAGGAAAACGAATATGTTACACATTACAGTTCTTTTTCTGAACAGCACCATTACTAAAAATACCGTGCAATAATTAAACGACAGACAAATTGGATACAGAATGTGGAACTTTGTAAATAAATTTAGTGGAACTTTGTGAACCATAAGAATATGAATTATAAATAATTAACGTAGGTGAATAAATGATTTTGTATTATTTTTCGATAATGTTAATTGATAAATGAATGATGCCTAATTTTTGACGAGTTATGCAAAACCTAATTAAAGCAATAAGTAATTATATCTACTTATCTGATGAAGATATCAACATAATTGATCAACTATTTGTTAAAAAGGAATTGAAAGTAAATGATTCTTTTTTAACAGAGGGGGGAGTTTGTAAAGAGTTTGCATACATAAATAATGGGCTTCTCAGGCATTGTATAATAAATAATGGGGAAGAAGAAACATTTTATTTTAGTACAGAACATGATTTTGTTTGCGATTACGAAAGTTTTATCAATAAAGCAATATCAAAAAAATCAATAATCGCCTTGGAGGATACAACAATAAATTCTATCTCCTATAGCAATATGCAGCTATTTTATAGTAAAGTAAAATTCGGCGAACGGTTTGGCAGGTTGTTGTTGGAAGATGTTTTTACCAAAGCTATCAATCATATTATTTCTTCGCACACTGATGCAGCTGAACAGCGGTATTTGAATTTTATGTCTTCATTCAGTCATATTCAACAGCGAATACCGCAGTATTATATTGCTTCTTTTGTTGGAGTAACACCTCAATCTTTAAGCCGAATTCGACGGCAATTAGTGAAAAGATAATTTGTTACCCTATGGTAATGATTTTTGACTGAACCATTTGTTCCTTTGTGTAAAATTAAATTTGTATACAATGGAACACCAAACTTTAAACAAGACAAGCAATTTTATAAAAACATTTCAATTACTTGCAATTATTGGTTTTATTTTGAGTTTGGGCAGTATTTTTTCCTCTATAGTTATGAATTTTGTCTTGGGCAGTTCCCCTTCGATTGATTCAATTTATTGGGAACGGTTATTTGTTTCAAAAATAATATTCGTGCTGATCATTCCTGGTCTAATTTTAATTGTGGTGAGTGCTATTATTTTAAGTTGTAAGCAATATGGGTTTTTTAGAGGAAAATGGATTACTATTGTCCAGTTGCTTATCATCCTGATAATTATTAATTCAATCAACATTACCCTACTTGCAGAAAAAGTGACTGCAATTGCTATTCATCAACAACAAATTATGACAGCCATACCCAAATATGTTATATTAAAAAGTATGGAAGATATGTTTGGAGCATTTAATATGATGATGCTTTTGAGTAGCCTGATAATAGCAATTTACCTGCCTCTTGATAAAAAAACAAGCATTCAATCTACCTTAGAAACATAAAGTAACTCCGCATTTAAATTTGGCAGCATTCTATTTCTTAGCAAATGTGAACGAAATTTGTATTTATCCTTTTTATCTTTACATTTCATATTTCATAAATCGAAAACATGAGTAAAATAATTCAAGTGCTAAAGAAAATAGCCCCATTATCAGAAGATGACTGCGATAAATTTTTGAAAATCACAACCACTTCACAACTAAAAAAAGGTGACTGCTGGATAGAATCTGGAAAGAAAAATGATAAAATAGCATTTTTAGAAGACGGATATTTACGGAAATTCTATGTAATGGAGGGCAATGAAATAACCGATTTCTTTTATTTTGAAAACGATTTTTGTGCTGACCTTCCTTCTATTATTGACAATTCATCACCTCATGCATGTATTGTTGCTATGCAAAAAACAACATTAACAATATTCTCTTATAATGATTTTAATGAACTTTGTAAAACTGCTCCTGCTCTTGAGCATTTACATCGTGTTATTGTTGAATTCACCTTTCTACGTTTTTATAAAAGAACCGTATCTTTCATTCTGCATACTCCAAAAGAACGGTATCAAGAACTACTTGTTACCAATCCACAAATATTGCAAAATGCAACACAGTATCATATCGCATCATACTTAGGTATTAGTCCTCAACACCTTAGTCGTCTTAGAGCAGAAAACTAATTTCTTAACAATTGCGAACGATATTCATTTCAGCCTGACTTTATCTTTGTATCAAAAAAAGATATGGAAATAAATACTTTAGAAAAAGTAAAAATCAATAACTCTGAACAATGGATCCTTATTCGTGGGAAAAAAGCAAATTCTCCCCTTATTCTTCATGTTCAGGCAGGTCCCGGTATGCCTATTATTCCCGAGGCTGATACAATGGGAGAATTATTACATCTTGAAAATAATTACATAGTTGCTTATTGGGATCAGCGGGGATGTGGCAAATCATTCAATAAAAATATAAACCCCAAAACCATAAACTTTTCTCAATTAACTGATGATGTTATTGAATGCACTAAATACCTATTAAAGAAATATAATAAAGACAAAGCAATTCTTATAGGTTATTCCATTGGTGCAACTACAAGCCTAATGGCAGCAATAAGAGATACCGAAATTTTTAGCCAATTGTTTTTAGTAGGTATTGATATTGATATTCCAACGGCAAATAAATATGCTATAGAATTTGCTATGGCTAAAGCCAAAGAAAAAAACAATAATAAGCTTATAAAAAAAGTAATTGAGTTAGGGCAAAAACCAATTATTGAAACAAAAATATTCCAAGAACGTGCTAAGTTACTCACAGATTTAGGTGGAATAAAAACAGGCAGCAACTATAACCAATTGCTAATATCCACCATCAAAAATATGCTTTTTAGTAAATCTTATAGTTTTACGGATATTCCCAAAACGATTAAAGGAATGGAGTTTTGCCAAAATACGTTGCTCCCCGAATTAGATACCCTTAATCTTTTTGATAAGATAAAATCTGTTAAGGTTCCGGTACATTTTATTCAGGGCAAATTAGATGGTATAGCCCCATATCAAACGGCTGTTGCATTTTATGATTATTTACAAGCCGATACAAAATCATTTTCTGCTTTTGAAAACTCGGCACACATGCCGCATTATGAAGAACCGGAAAAATTCGTAAAAGTGTTGAACGAAAAAATATTAAAATAAACCACTTTACATGTTTAGCAATGAAAGTATTGAACTTACAATTAATAAAAATCCCGTAAAAATACATGCTATTTCTACAGGTTCGGTCGCAGTAAAAACGAAATTCAGTGAAAGCAAAAAAACAGGTGTGCTTGCTAAATTGGATTTTATTTTTGATAAAAAATTTACCGAATGGATGCCAATATGGGTTTGGGTTATTGAGCATCCTGAGGGGATTTTTTTAATTGATACGGGTGAAAATTCAAATATACAAACGCCCGGCTATTTTAAATCTTCAGGTGTGTTTGCCAATTGGTTGAACAGAGCAATGTTCCGGTTTCAAATAAGCAGGGAGCAGGAAATTGACAAACAACTTCTGAAATTAAATATCAAACCAAAAGAGGTTAAAGCTGTATTCCTGACACATTTGCACCTTGATCATATTGATGGATTAAAACATTTTCCTGAAACAAAAATAATAGTTAATAAACTCGAATGGGAAAAGCCGTATGGAGATTTACCAAAACTCTATCCCCATTGGTTTCAACCAGAATTAATGGAGTTAAATGAGCAATATGAATGCTTTGACAATGCTTGTTTTCTGACTATTGCCAAAGACCTAATCGCCCTTCATACGCCAGGTCATACAAACGGACACATGTCCATATTGCTAAAAACAGACAATTGCCATATTTTATTTGCAGGCGATGTGTGTTATAACCAAAATCAACTCCTTACAAATTGCTTCGCTGGTGTTAATATAAGTCACATTAAAGCCGGAAATACATACAAAAGAATTAAATCCTTGGCTAAATTTAATAAACTGGTGTTCCTTCCTTCTCATGACCGTGAAGCTGGTAAAAGATTAAAGGAACTTGTGACTTTGAAAATAATTTAACCATCAAAAACAAACGTTAAAGAAAAAATTGGATTAGTATTCAACATATCAAATACAAGTGAAGAAAGAGAAAATAATATATTTAAAGACCCACTTGATACGATTTGGAAAAACTGTATTTTTGATTTTTGTGGAGTAAAACAATTTGACAGAAGGATGTTTCGGATTATTGTAAATAGTGATTTAAACCAGAGACACGTTTGGTTAAACGAAGTAAAAATGATGATTGACAGGTATTTCTCAAAAAACAATAATAACGGTGGCTATAACAAGGCATCATACTTTATGGCGGGTTACATTATGAACCTTAAATGTTGACAAAGACAAGACTAAAAGAACAAATTGAAAGTTTTCCAGATCAATTTTCAAGTGATGAATTGGTTGAAAAGCTTATTTTAATTGAAAAGATTGAATATGGAAATATGCAGTCAGAACAAGGTGAAATCATCACTGACACTGAATTAGACAAAGAAATCGAAAAATGGTTCGAATAAATTGGACTTTTCAAGCGAAAGACGATTTAAAAAGCATTGCAGCATATATTTCCAGCGATTCCAAAAGATAAGCGAAAATGCAAGTATTAAGAAATGCAAGATATTTACTACCATTAGTTGCCGAAAACAACGAATAGTAGCGGATTTACAACTACAAGTAACTGTTTTTATTTGATTCCGGATCTGTGTCAAAATACCTTTGCCGGATCAAATAATTTAAAAATGGAACCTATGCAAAGTACAAAAAAAATTGGCAGTAAAATTGCCGAAGCACGAAAGAAAGCAACTATTTCTCAGGCACAGCTTGCCGGGCACCTTTTCATTAGTTCACAGGCAGTAGGAAAGTGGGAGCGTGGAGAATCAATGCCGGACATCATTACTTTAAACCGTCTGGCGGAAATTCTGGGTGTAGACCTGAACTATTTTTCAGAAAACTTCCAATCCCCGGCTCCTGAAATTATACATGGTGAGCCTTTGGTTAAACAACCGGCTGAATCCGGTAGCTATCGGATACCGTCCGAAAAGCATCCCGAAAGCAAGAGGGAGGAAAAACTTAGCTGGGATATGTCGCGCGGAAACTGGGTGGATGCTGACTTTTCAGGGTTGAAAAACCTGCACGAAAAGTTCTCCTCCTCCAACATGCAACGTTGCAAGTTTATCGGTTCCGATTTGTCGGGCCTTCTTCTGAAAGGCAATCATGTTGACAGCTGTGACTTTTCAAGGTCCGACATCAGCAGCAGCCACATTCAGCGTACTCTCTTAAATAAAAACATATTTAAGGACTGTTTACTGAAAAAAGCTGAATTTTCAAGAAGCCAACTCAACATCTGCGATTTCTCCGGTGCCAATTTTACCGGAACCAAATTTTCAGAAAGCTATCTCTACGGCTGCGATCTCACCGGTGTCGATTTTACCGGAATGGTGGTTAAATCAGGCGGCTTTACCGGTGTGGTGGTTAAAACTGGTGATTTAGAGAAAAATACAATTGTTGATGCCGTGTGGAACCGCGCCTCTTTTATTGATTCACAGATTGCCGATCTGGTTTTCACCGGCACATTGGACGAATGTTATTTTGAAAACTGCGCCTTTACCAGAGTGACGTTCCGTAATGCAACGCTTATTAACACATTCTTTAAAAACAACAAAAATCTGAAACGAATCCGGTTTATCGACTGCCAGGCAGATCGGATGACCTTCGAATTCCTGAAACAAGGGAAAGCAGATGTAAAAGGTATCACCCTGGTAACACCAAAAGGAGGAAATGAATAATGTTACAAAATGATATCGCCATATCGGTGAAAGGACGGCGAAAGTCCTTCATGAAACTTCATGTTCTGAAGGGAGTGGATTTTGAGGTGGAAAAAGGCACTGTTTTCGCCCTGCCCGGCTCCAACGGTGCGGGCAAAACAACGATTGTAAAGATCCTCGCCATGGCAGGCTGGCAAAATTACCCTTGTGTGGTTTGCTGTCAACAGATCAAAAAGAGATTATTGGATTGACATTTTATAGTATTTGTTGCGGTATTCAATCGGAGTAAGGCCGGTTATTTTTTTGTAAGTGGTGCGAAACGCTTTTGTGTTGGTATATCCTGCCTCATACATAACCTCACTGATATTTTTTCGGCTTGTTTAAACCACTGAGTCATCGATGGCTTTGGGTTTCAAACCATTCTTCCTTTAATAATATTGGTTATACTTGCAGTTTCGTACCTATTCTACCATAAGATGAACTCATTTAAAATAATAACTTAAATCTAAAACCATGTCGTTTCAAGCGTATATTGACAACATAAAAACAAAGACAGGTAAAGGTCCTGACGAGTTTAAACAACTTGCCGAGAAAAAGGGTTTTTTGTACAATGGACAATTAAAAGAAGGGGTGAAAGCCGGAGAAATTGTGGCCTGGTTAAAAGAAGATTTTGATTTGGGACATGGACATTCAATGGCGATTTTTGCCCTTTTTAAAGGATATAAAAAAGCTGGCGATCATTAAAATAGTGGAGGTAAAATGACCTTTAAAAAAACTGTGCAGATAAAAGGAGGGTTATACCGTTTTACTACATGATGGCTTTATCGTTCACCTCTCCGTCTGCATAGTTTGAACTACTCTTTTATATTGTATGTGCGTACCTTTCCCTAACCGGCACAGGGTTATGTGAAGTGTGATGCGTGATATGAAACTGCCCCACAAGCAGATTTACACATCCAGGCAGGTGGTCATCCACCTCATTTCTAACATTCGAGAATAGGTCCTCCATAAATTCAGTAACCCCGATGTATAACCATTATCATTATTCTCTACATTTACCCTTTCAAACACCCGAAGATCCAACTACAATGAAGGGGAAGGAACCGATTTAACTGATTATAAACGGGTGAAAATGGGTAGGTTACTTATTATAAAGAGGTTAATAAATAAATAACAGCTAGAGGTGGGTTTATACGCTCGTTACCCAACATATTGAAATTAAGTCGTTCTACAAGACAGTGTACTATATAAATGACTATTAACTCTTTAAATAAAATGGTTTATGAAAATTCTATTTACTTTTATTGTAATTTTTCATATTACAGGGAGTATTTATTCCCAAGGAGTTGGCATCAGCAGTGATGGTTCGACACCTGATCCTAGCTCAATACTTGATGTAAGTTCAACCTCGAAAGGTATATTACCACCTCGCATGCTAGAAATTGAACGTATTGCGATTACTGATCCCGCAGTTGGATTATTAGTTTACCAAATGAATAATACGCCAGGTTACTACTATTATGATGGCACCAATTGGTTAATGATTTCATCAAGCACTAATTCTTCTGTACATTACATAGGTGAAGTTTTCGGTGGTGGCATTGTATTTTATGTATATGATGGTGGACATCACGGGTTGATTGCTGCTCTGGTAGATCAAAGTTCTGGCATACAATGGGATAATGCAACTTTCTCAATAACTAATGCTGTCAGATGGGGGATAAACTCTGGAAAATATAATACCGAGCGAATTATTTCAAATGAAGGTGTAGGGAATTATGCCGCTTCTGTTTGTGCTAATTTTATTGATGGTGGTTTTGGTTTTGGTGACTGGTATTTACCCTCTTTCAGTGAATTGCAAAAATTGTATCTGCAAAAAACACTTGTTGGTTGTTCTGCCAGTCTATATTGGAGTTCATTGGAAGACGATGCAAACAATGCATGGTATTTTAACTTTGACAATCAAACATCAGGAGCCACTAACAAAAGTTCTCCACTTGCTGTACGTGCAATTCGATCCTTTTAAGATTTTATTTTCAGAACATTAATATTTGAAGTTTAAATATTGAATTGGATAAAAAATAATAAAAAAAATACGTTGGGTAACAATGCATATACTTTATGGCGGTTTCGGTCTGAATATGATTATTTTAGTTTCAAATATAAATCAATGTGGGCAGAAAGATTCGTCTTTTGAAGTCCGCCACAAAGCAAATACACTCGCCCGTTGTGTACAAAGCTGAGAAACATCTTGCATAAAATAATCTGACTTGATTTCTTAAATAACAAAGCTTCTTATTTAAGAAAATTGACGAATAATTAAATAAAGATTACCTTTGTTTAAAATTTTTCAATGAAACAGTTTAAATCCGGAAAATATATAAGTCAGGGCTATTATAAAAGCTTTCAACCCGAGTTTATCAATAAACAGTTGCAAGTTGATAACATGGAAATATTGCAATTATTGAGCCAGGCTGATAGAGAATTAGGTCGTTTGGATATGTATTCAAAATACATTCCCAATATTGAGTTGTATATCAGTATGCATGTGTTAAAAGAAGCAACTCAGAGCAGCAAAATTGAAGGCACTCAGACAAATATGGATGAAGCACTTTTAGAGAAAGAGGATTTACCATTAGACAAAAGAGATGATTGGGAAGAAGTTCAAAACTACATAAAAGCGATGGAATGGGCTGTCGAACACATGGATAAACTACCACTTTCTTCACGACTGATTCGAGAAACTCATCGGGTATTGCTACAAGGTGTTCGTGGAGAAAAAAAACAACCTGGTGAATTTCGAATTAGTCAAAACTGGATTGGTGGAGCAACAATTAATGATGCTGTATTTATTCCTCCCGTACATTCCTCGGTCACTGAACTAATGAGTGATATTGAGAAATTTATTCATAACGAAGAGATTCATATACCTGAATTACTTAAAATAGGACTGGTTCATTATCAATTTGAGACAGTTCACCCTTTTCTGGATGGAAATGGTAGAATCGGCCGATTAATAATTCCACTTTATTTGGTAAGCAAAGGTATATTGCAACAACCAGTTTTGTATTTATCTGATTTTTTTGAGAAAAACAGAAAATTGTACTATGATAATTTAACGACCGTAAGAGAAAAAAATGATTTAGGACAATGGTATAAGTTTTTTCTTGTGGGAGTAATTGAAACGGCTAAAAATGGAATCATTACTTTTGACAATATATTACAACTTCAAAAGCAAATTGATATTGACATCCAATCATTAGGCAGTAGAGCTTTAAAAGCTAAGAAAGTAATTGACTATCTTTATAAACGCCCAATGATAACAGCGGTCAAGGTTAGTGAGATTGCTTCAATTTCGATGCCATCATCTTACAAATTGATTTCAGATTTAGAGAAACTTAATGTTTTGATAGAAAAGACTGGTGGACAGAGAAGCAGAGTATATGCATTTGATAATTATTTAAACCTGTTTAGATAAAGCCCGGTTGGCAAAAACGCAATATACGTAAGCCGGGCGATGTGGGTAATTTAAACTTTTGTACACCCGCCTGCCGGATGGGCAGGTTTACTCAATTTGGCAACGGTTTGACAAGTTGGAGCTTCGAAATCCCGGCCTACGCTTATTGCCACCGTTGGCATTAATACTGACCAAGACATGGATAAAAGAATAGAAAAATCAATATTGCATATCTCCAACAACTTCAGGCGAGAACTGTTGTTGGATGATATAGCTGCTGAAGTTTATTTATCAAAGTTCCATTTTCAAAAATTATTCAAAAAGGAAACCGGACTGTCCCCGTTACAATACCTCAATAAAATTCGCCTTGAACACGCCGCTCATTTCCTGATCATGTATCCGAAATGTAAGCAAATAGATGTGGCCTTTGAATGCGGCTACTCTTCTCCTTCTGTGTTTACCAGATCTTTTACGCAATTCTATAAAACACCTCCATCGGAATATCAAAAAAACAACACCTCGCAACGGGAATCTAAAAGGAAAACCGAACAGTTCAAATTGCCTTTAACTTATATCGGTAAAAAAGAATTGATAGTATTTCCTACCAATCTGATTGAAGAGAATCTGGGAAAAGCGTATGAAAAAATCATTTTCGGCATAAATAAACCTGCTACCGCCTACGGTATTTATATAGATGTTCCGGTTCATAAAGCAGCTAATGAATGTAGGTATTATGCAGGTATAGAAAAAAATGCGGATGTATTCTTAAATGCTGATTATTCCTTTACGATTGATGAAGGGTATTATACATTTTTTGATGTTATCGGTGATTTTCAAATCACATCAAAAGCACTGATCGAATACAAGAAAAATTATATCGATCCCTCCCCATATATTGTAAGCTCACTCGTAGGACTTGAAAAATTTAAGCTCCCTGCAAAGGATGGTGGATTCGATTATTTCACTGTTCAACGCACAATCTACATCAAGGTTAGGAGAAAATAGCAAGAATTGCAAAGTAGATTAGCAAGAATTGCAAAGAAACACAAGTAGCCTCATGGTATTTTTGCCTCAGTTATTCATTAAAACTGATAAAAATATGTATTTAGTTTCTTTAATTTTTCTAGCAACCTTAAATCTCGCAAATTTATCAACCCCTGAATCCAAGGGTGATTTAGTCGTAAAAATCAAAAACATTGAACATGTAAACGGGAAAATAATTGTCAACATCTTTACGAAAGAGAAGGATAAGATGGACAATCCATACCTGCAAAAGTCAATTCAAATATCGGGAAAAGAGATTGCTGTCGTATTCAAGGATTTACCTTTTTCTGAGTATTCCATTTTAGCCATTCACGATAAAAATGACAATGGTAAACTTGACCACTCATTTGGGTTTCCTGCTGAACCACTTGGTTGGTCTACAGATTGGCGATTCAGTCTTTTTAGTGGCATGCCCACATTTGAGAAAACAAAATTTACCTTTTCGGCAACAAACAACAAAATATTCATAACCCTTAAATAAAGAAAAAATGTCCGATACAATTATATCACTACAAAGTATAACCAAAACATTTACATCAAAAGCACAATCATTTACTGCTTTAATGTCTGTTAATCTCGACATCAGATCCGGGGAGTTTATGGCCATCGTTGGAAAGTCAGGTAGTGGCAAATCGACTCTTTTAAATATGATTACAGGAATTGATCACCCTAGCTCGGGTACTATAAATATCAATCACACGCAATTATCTACCATGAACGAAAGCAAACTGGCTAAATGGCGGGGTGAAAACATTGGAATCGTCTTTCAATTTTTTCAACTGATCCCCACACTTACCATTGCTGAAAATTTGCTACTGGCTATGGAGTTTGTCGGGACTGTACCCAAAGGCGAACGTGTTAAAAGGGTTAGGGAACTGTTAACACAAGTAGGTATTGAAAACCATGCAAATAAAATGCCTTCGGCACTTTCGGGAGGAGAACAACAGCGCGCTGCCATTGCAAGAGCCTTGGCAAACGACCCCAAAATTATTGTTGCAGACGAACCTACGGGCAATCTTGACAGCACTACATCTCATGCTATCTATGATCTTTTGGAATCATTGTCAAAATCCGGCAAAACAGTGATTGTAGTTTCACATGATCCCAATATTGCATCTCGTTTTAACAGAATACTGACCATGTCTGATGGTAAGTTCCTTAACTGCTAAAACTTTTACAATACCATGATGAATATAAAATACATAAAAGCCATAAGGGAATTAAGAATTGACCTAAGGCGAACATCTTTAGCCGTTTTTGCCTTGGCACTCGGTATCTGGGGAGTAGGCTCCGTTATAGTTTCCTATTATATTTTAACCAGAGATTTAAACGAGAATTTTCAAAAAACTGAACCTATACATTTAATTCTTGAATCTAATGATTTCAGCAATCTGGATTTGAAAACCTTTGAAAAGAGGCCGGAAGTTGAATCAGCCGAGTTCCGCGACTTCTCATTACAGCGAATTGAAATAAAGCCGGATGAATGGATTCCCTTGTATTTTTACGGAGCGGAAAACTTTGGTTCTTTTAAGCTTGCCAAAATCTTTAGTGAATCTGGAGAAACAAGACCTGAAAAAGGCAGCATTCTTTTAGAACGCGATGGACAATTAATATCAAATCTCGATGTAGCTTCAACGCCTCGTCTGAGGTTTGGTAGCAAAGTTATAAATGTACCCATAAGCGGTATTTGTTTTGATCCTGCACAAGCTCCTGCTACACAAGATCATATTATGTATGCCTATACTGATAAAGAAACGTATACCAAATTCACGGGACTACCTGTTAACAGGCGTTTAATCATCAGATTCAGGAATGTATATTCAGCACATGATGTGCAAAATACTGCTGCCCAAATTATTAAGGACCTTGAAGAAAACGACATACACATTACCAACAACAAAATCCCATTGTTTAACGAACACCCGCATCAATGGCAATTGAATACCTTGTTATTTTTGATTGGAGCTATCGGACTGCTGGCTTTCATCATGGGCTCTGTTTTGGTATCACAACTTATGCGTTCTGTAATGGTGAGCCAAATCAGGCAAATCGGGATTATGAAATCAATGGGTGCTACGCAGGGTAAAGTATTTCAAATATACACTACCATGCTTTTGGTAATTGGATTGACTGCCGGAATAATTGCTGTGCCAATTGCAATAGCAACAGGTAATTGGTTCGCTCATTTTGTTGCCGGGGTACTCAACTTTAATATACTTACATCGGTTCCTGTTTCGATATATTTACTACTCATGTTCGCAAGCCTCGTCTTACCATTGCTTTTATCCTTATCGATATTAATAAAAAGCACAAAAACATCGGTAATTAGGGCTCTGAACGATTATGGTATTAACGTGGACAACATTGGAAAAAAGACAACAAAAAAAGCAGTACGATTTACTAATTTGCCGGGTACATTTATTTTGGCTGTTAGAAACTCATTAAGAAACAGCAGGAGGCTATCCATAACCGTAATTACAATGGCACTAGGTGTAGCTATTTTCAGCACAGGTTTTAATGTCAGAAAATCTTTATGGAATCTGCTTTCCGATTTGAGGAATGAATTAAGATATGATGTGCAGGTTGCGCTAAGCAAACCTATCTCTAAGGAAGATGCCATTCAGCTCTTTAAAGGTATTTCGGGTGTAAAAGACATTTATTTATGGAATGGTGGAGCAGGTGCCGTACAAACAAATGTACTTTCTACCAACAAAGGTGCAGGCATTATTGCATTGCCCTACAATACAGAATTAATCAAACCCAAAATGATTGAAGGAAGATGGATTCGGAAATCTAATGAATCCGAAGTGGTAATGAATCAACAAGCCTGGCAGCTTTACGAGTTTCCGAAGATGGGAACCAACTTAAATATATCAATTGGCGATTCAATTATCAACGTACGAATTGTGGGAGTAGCACAACAATTTGAGCTTGGGAAAATATTTATTGATGCCGATAAATACGATGCTATGTTTAATCCTCAACACCTTGGAAACACCATAAGTTTTGTTGCTGAAAACAATGAATATGAAAACGTTATAGAACTAAAAAGAAAAATTGAACGTGCAATTGTACCCTCTAATTTGAATGTGCTTTTTGTTCAGGCAAATGTTGAAAGGGTAAAAGTGGTGTACGACCACCTGAATATTATCTTAAGCACCATTCTAATTCTCTCTTTTCTTGTTTTACTTGTAAGTGCGGTTGGTATGGCTTCCGCAACAGGAATCAATATCAGTGAACGAACCCGGGAGATTGGTATTATGCGTGCCATTGGAGCTACTCCTAAAAAAATATATTCTCTATTTACTGCTGAAGGTATGATTATCAGTATGGGCAGTGTATTATTGGGATTATTATTGGCCATTCCCTTAAGCAGTGTAGCTGCCGTGTTTTTCGGAAGACTAATGTTGGGTGATCAGGCAATTCTCCAATATGCCTTCAGCCAAACAGGATTTTGGATTACATTGATTGTAACTGTATCTTTTGGTTGGATAGCCAGCAGAATGCCTGCAAAAAATGCCGTTACAAAGATCTCGACAAGAGAAGCCTTAACTTATGAATAGGGAGCCAATTCTGCGAAGCAAAGTTTGAAAAATTCAATCACGATTTGACATTGCAATTCGGGCTACTATCCGGGGATTGCAACGACGAACAAGAACTTATCGACAAATCGACACAGTTGATTAATGAATTGAAAATTGCTGACTCAGAAGACCTGGAAGATGTTTTTTTGGGGATGTTCCAAATTTGACCAGCCTGAATAAAACTCTTGATAAAATTTTAGATAATATTGCAAAAGTAAAACGGATCCCTGTAATAAATAAACACTTTGACTTTTAACTTGATGAATAATGTATTTCAAAAAATATCAATAAACGAATTTGTTGCGCAGACAATAAAGGGCAATCCGGACTTGAAAGCTGTTGATTTAAAGAAAGATTTGGAAGAATTTAAAAAACGTAAATCTCAGGGAGAACTGTGTGATTGTGGAAACCCGATATGGATTATCGGTTCAGCTATAACAGGGAAAGGTTGCTTTACATGTATAACAGGAGAATCAGACTGTTCAGATGATTATGAAATAGGATGAGCAATACCCGGCTGCCAACAATATCATGCTTTATTGCGGGTTTCGGTCTGAAGTTAAACTTTTTAGTTCCACATGTCTACCCTGCAGGCGGCGGCAGGCATGAAATATAAAACAGTATGGGCTAAAAGGTTTATTTTTGAAAGTCCACTACAAATCATATGCTACCATTTAGCGGTAAGCGTTGTGAACTGATAGCAGTCAACATAATAAAAACTCAAAACTGACAAAAATGAAAACCATTTTAATAACTTTGACACTTGCGACAACTTTTTTTCTTGGATTCGCTTTTAATACAATCACTACAACGGAAACAATAAATAACAATCATATGAAAAAAGTAACAGGAATTGGGGGCGTATTTTTCAAATGCAAAAACCCGGAAAAAATGACTGAATGGTATCAAAAACACCTTGGTTTAGAAACAAATCCCTATGGTGCAACATTTGAGTGGTATGAAAGTCCTGACAGCACAAAAAAGGCACAGACACAATGGACACCATTTCCCGAAGCGACAAAATACTTTGAACCTTCGACACAGGATTTTATGATTAATTACCGGGTTGAAAACCTGGACGCACTTGTCGAAGAATTGAAAAAAGAGGGCGTAACCATCGTGGACAAAATGGAAACATACGACTATGGTAAATTTATTCACATTCTTGACACAGAAGGAAACAAAGTTCAATTGTGGGAGCCGATTGACTAAAAACAGAATTCTTCATAATAATATAACAAAACAACAATTCATTCTGTGACTGAAGAAGTAAAACAAATTAAATAATTCTTCAATTATGTTTGAAGAAATGCATATCTTTGCGCGAAACATAAAACATAGATGAATTATGATTGAGTACATCGAAAGACCTCTGTATATAGATAGAATAAAACCATTTATTGGGAAATCTTTGATTAAGGTATTAATCGGACAGCGAAGAGTGGGCAAAAGCTACCTACTAATGCAATTGAGAGACCTGATAAAAAAACAGAGTCCTGACACTCAAATTATCTACATCAATAAGGAACAACATGAATTTTCGTCAATTGCGAACTCGGATGACCTGTTTTTATATTTGAAAGAAAACGTTAAGGAAAATAGCCAGGTAGCACTATTTATCGATGAGATACAAGATATTGAATCCTTTGAGCTGACATTAAGAGACCTTGTCACGCGAGGCAATTTCGATATCTATTGCACCGGAAGTAATGCTAATTTGCTTTCGAGCGAACTGGCTACCTTTTTAAGTGGTCGATATGTTGAGATAAAGGTATATGGACTTAGCTATTCTGAGTTTTTAATGTTTTATAAATTACAAGATTCAGTAGTTACCTTTCAGCAATACTTGAAGTTTGGCGGACTTCCCTTTTTGATTAATTTGAATACTGAAATACAAATTGCTTATGAGTATTTAAGCAGTATTTACAATACAATATTGCTTAAAGATGTAGTCTCCCGATTTAAAGTTAGAAATGTAAATTTTTTAGAAAATTTGGTCGCGTTTTTGGCTGATAATATGGATAGTCTCGTTTCATCAAAAAAAATCAGTGAATACCTAAAATCTCAGAAAATAAATATTTCAACCCAAGTGGTAATAGACTATCTCGGTTATCTTGAAGCCTCATTTTTGATTTTCAAAGTAAAACGGACAGGAATAGAAGGAAAAAAGGTTTTCGAAATAGGTGAAAAGTATTTTTTTGAAGACCTTGGTATTCGCAATGCGATAGTTGGCTATAAAACGAGTGACATTCATAAACTCCTGGAAAATATTGTTTATCTACATTTGCGAATGGCCGGGTATTCGGTAACAGTTGGCCTGGAAGGGAAAAAGGAGGTTGATTTTATAGCACAAAAAGCAGGAGAAAAGATTTATGTACAAGTAGCTTACTTATTAACAAATCAAGAAACGATAAATCGGGAATATGGAAATTTACTTGAAATACCAGATAATTTTCCAAAATACGTTTTAACAATGGATGAATTGTCCGAAATATCAACACATAAAGGCATTAATAGAATGCACGTAAAAGACTTTTGTTTAAAAATAGTATAATGCTTTTAACCTGCTCCTTTATTCCATCTCAATAAACGCCACCCCTAAAATAATGATTCTAAAACTCAAACCATTATAACAAATCCCTACATTTACCCACTAGCGAACTTTAGAAAATATGACAGAAGAACAATTAATGAAGAAGTTTCAACAAATTGAAGACAACTTCAATGCAGCTGTAATTTCTAACAGCATTGACGAAATTAAAAAATGTGTAACAAGCGACTGGGTTCTGGTTGACAATCAAGGTGGAATTATTCAACAAGAAGTATTTTTTAATGTCCTCGAACAAGGATTACTTTCTCATTCAACAATGACGAAGGAAATCTTAAGGGTAAAAGTTTATGGTGACATAGCCATAGTAACCGGGCGGGGACAAAATACCGGAACCTGGCAAGGACAATCTTTAAAAGCGGACGAATGGATTACAGATGTTTATAAAAAGGAAAATGAAAAGTGGCTTTGTGTATTGACACATTTGACACCAGTAAAAAAATAGTTTGACAAATGGTATCAATAGACACTTTCAGAAAATTGGCACTTTCGTTCCCAGAGGCGACAGAAGAACCTCATTTTGAAAAAACAACTTTCAGGGTAAAAATGAAAATTTTTGCAACCTATGACGACAGATTGAAACGAACTTGTATTAAACTATCGGAAATTGACCAAGATGGTTTTTCCTCTGCCGACAAAACCATCATTTTTCCGGTTGACAATAAATGGGGCAAACAAGGTTGGACACTAGTTGAAATGAATAAAGTGCATAAAGACCTATTTATTGACGCATTAACTACTGCTTATTGTGAAGTTGCGCCCAAAAAACTTGCTGACCAAATCAAGTTTTGTGGTCTGAGTCCCGCCCTTCGGATATCAGCAAAACATGAGCGACACGAACAAAATACGACAATCACAATGACAACATACATTTCAATACTAAGGGGAATTAACGTAAGCGGACAGAAACTCATCAAAATGGACGACTTGCGAAAGTTGTATGAAATTTTAGGCTTCCGGGATGTGACGACTTATGTTCAGAGCGGAAATGTAATATTTAAGGGAGACGATTTTGAACCAGGTGATCTGGAACAAAAAATTTCTCACCAAATAAAAAAAGACTTTGGATTTGAAGTTCCCGTATTCGTCTTGACCATTGACAAATTGAAACAGATCATATACAACAACCCTTTTCTAAACGACCCGAATAAAGAGCATTCATTTATGCACGTTACGTTTTTATCTTCAAATGCTGGCTATTACGAGAAAGAAACTTTTGAGAGCAAAAAGCAGGACGAAGAAGAAATCAGTTTTTCAGAAAATGCCATTTATCTCTATTGTCCAAATGGTTATGGAAGAACAAAACTGACCAACAATTTTTTCGAATCCAAACTTAAAGTAGTTGCAACAACAAGAAATTGGAAAACAACGAATGAAATTTTTAAGATTGCCAATCAAATAAATAAATAATTGTATCATTCACGATGAATAACATTGAAATAAATTTTGGGGAATATCATATTACAACTGATAAAAGCAAAATGGACCTTGTCGCAATTCATGACTTTTTATCCAAGCACTCAGGCTGGAGCGACAATATTCCTTTTGAAAAGGTAAAAACTTCAATCGACAATTCGTTAAACATTGGACTTTTTCACTTCGACAAACAAATTGGATTCGCAAGAGTGATCTCTGACTTTTCGACAATTGCCTATTTGGGTGATATTTACATCCTGGATAGCTATCGCGGGCAGGGACTGTCGAAAAAATTAATGGATTTTGTGATGAATCATCCAAAGTTACAGGGTTTAAGACGGTGGATATTATTAACCTCTACTGCTGATTGGCTATATGAAAAATATGGATTTGTGAAAGTCCCAAAACCAGAGATTTATATGGAGCTTTTTGATCCGGATGTTTATAAAAATTAAAACGATAAAAATTTAAAGGCCAGGTATATTTATGAAAAAACTCACTATTTTATATGTCACTTTTGTGTTAATAATGATAGGATTCATCAACTCTTTCGCCGGTGTTCAATCTGATTCATTAAAATCAAATTTAGTTTTTGCTGATACCATAATAAAAATTGAAGCAAATCCAAAACAAGGATTTAACTATCCATATTATTTGCGAATCCCTAAAGGCTTAAACAAAAGCGACGTGAAGTACCTTTTAGTTGAAACGAATAATACGGGTGTTAATGATACCATACAATTTCATGAACAAGTAGCCTATTTGCAGATAAAGCGCAATTCTCTTGGTAGTAGTCTTTGCAGTAATCTTAAAATTCCTTTTTTAATGCCTGTTTTTCCAAGACCACAAAAAAACGACGGGAATATTTATACCCATGCTTTCGATAGAGATGCGGCTATGATCGATAAAGGAGAAATGAAAAGATTGGATCTGCAACTTATTGCAATGATTGAAAATGCAAGAGTCGTTTTAAGCAACTATGAAATTTCTATTAAAGAAAAAATTTTAATAAATGGATTCTCTGCATCCGGGACTTTTGCAAACAGGTTTACACTAATTCAACCGGAAATTGTTGCAGGAGTTGCTTGTGGTGGCATAAATGCAATTGCTATTTTACCAATTGCAAAATTAGAGGAAAAAAAATTAAAATATCCTTTAGGCATATTTGATTTTGAAGCACTTTTTGCTGCAAAATTTAATATCGCAGCTTATCAGCAAGTTCCCCAATTCATTTATATGGGAGAAAAAGATACCAATGATGCTGTTTTATTTGATGATGCATACAGCAATTCGGAAAGAAAAATGATCTATCAATTATTAGGGAAAACAATGATTCCTGATAGATTTATACATTGTGAACAAATCTATCGCAATAATAATGTGAATAGTACATTTAAGATTTATCCAGATATTGGTCACGAAACAGAGCAAACAATCTTTTTAGATGTTTATACCTTTTTTAAGAACATCATATCACAAATCTAATCTTCCACCAATAAGCTGGCTTCTGCCCGGCACGCAGCCCGGAGAGGTTCTGCGATTGCCATCAGGAGTCAGGATGGAGGCCGTTTCTTTGTATCAATTCACCGGGATTCAATAGAATGGACTTTTTCGGAGCGTTGATTTTTTTGAACTCACATGTCGAAATGATAGGTTAATTTTCTAGATTTACCATCCCGACATCCGGTGATTTATTTTACAATGAAACAAAGAGCTGATGTAAATGATGTTAATCGATTGATAATGGGTAATATAATGATAATGAGATTTGATGAATAGCTGATGGGATTTTAACAACAAAGCTGATATAATAGAATATCGACAATTGGCGTTTTGTAGATGTTGGCAGTTATTATCCAGGAAACAGACAAGACAAATAAATATTCATGGAAGTTTGGACTTATGTGCCTAATTAGATACCTTTGCTGATAAATAGTTTAGTAATGCCAACAATTGACACCATTTATGGGATTAAAATAAACATTTACAACGGAGAACACTGACCGCCTCATATTCACGCTGTTTATAATGAATATGAAATTTTAATCCTTATTGAAAATGGCGAAATTTATGCAGGTGATTTACCAAATAAACAGCTTAAAAAAGCATTTGACTGGTTAGCAGGAAATTCAGATTGGGCATAAGAAGTTTTTTATCAATTAAACCCGGAATTATTATGAGAAGAAATATAAAAATACCAAGAATCCTGAAAATAAATTGGGTTGAGAATCTTTCAATCTCGGTCGTTTTTAATAACGGGGAATCTAGAATCATTGACTTTAGGAAAGTATTAGACAAGCTTGACTTAAACGAAGATTCACCAGCTTCAATTTTATACAACTCAGAAGAGTTTGAAAAAGTTGAGATTAAAAACAATACGCTTTCATGGAATAATGTGGAGCAATACATAAGCTTAAGAAACAATGAGAAAAGCCGGGTTCCATTTGAAATCGGAGCGGACATGTTTTTGCGCTATAGTCGACCAGAGAAATCGGTTATTGCATTAAAAATTGGACGTCTTATTAGGGAAACTAGATTAAAGACAGGTTTGACTCAACAGGAACTAGCGGTAATGAGTGGAACTACTCGCAATTATATTTCCAGAATCGAGAACGAAAGATCTGACATCGAATTAGCCACTTTGTTCAAAATTATTGAGACTGGGCTTGGAAAACAATTGGAAATCAGAATTAAATAACTACCGCCCACTGGCGTGCGAATGTTTCGCGTGCCTACTTTGCCTGGTTGATTAATGGGAAATGGTCACGCGTTGCGCTACCACATGATATGCTGCCCATATGCGGTTATTACAAAAAATTCAAATAGTTCATTTAAAAATTCATTTGTCCATTTTGGATAGAACCGTAAACTGAAATAGTTAAACTCAACAATAAATAAGGCTTATGTACAATCTCCCATACCACAAAGAACACAACGAACAGGTAATTAAAGAATTTGTTGAACAGTACCCCTTTGCCTTTTTAATTGGTTGTGATTCGGAAAACCGACCTGTGGCAACACAAGTGCCTGTCTTCATTGAAAATAAGCATGGCAGAAAACTGCTCAAAGGGCATATTATGAAAAACACGGATCACCACAAGGCTTTTTTACATAATGAAAATGTACTTGCGGTATTTACCGGTAAGCACACCTATGTAAGTGGTACCTGGTATAGCAATCCTCACACTCCATCAACCTGGAATTATATGAGTGTTCACATCAAAGGAACCATCAGGTTTTTAGAAGGCGGAGAACTTGAAGAGGTACTCAGGATGACATCGCTACATTTTGAAGGTCAGAATCAGCAATCAACAACTGTCTTCGATAACTTACCTTTAGAATTTAAAAAAAGGGTAATGGGAGCCATTGTAGCTTTTGAAATTGAGTTAAAAGAAATCGACACGGTATTCAAATTAAGTCAGGACAGAGATGCTGAAAGCTTCCAAAATATCATTAAGAAGCTGAAGGAACAAGATGAAGATGCCCGGGTAATCGCAGTTGAGATGGAAAAAAGAGCAAAAGAATTTTTCCCTGATAATGAGTAATAGGCTAAACAACAAACCGATAACAATCTCTCTTCATCAAGCCTATAGGTCCGTAAATTGTTAGTACCGGTCAAAAAAAAGTCAAATTAACGGTTTGAATGGGAAAAAGTTACTTTTGTGCTTTGAAATGACAACAGGATCGTGATTGGTGTTTGTCGCTTCGTCAATTTTACCTTTAAAAAAAATAAACTATGATAGAGAAATTCCTTCCATTGAAAGCCCTCTTTTTTTCACTCCTTATGCTCGGGTCTTTCTTGCTTCAGGCGGCATGGCTTCAAAATGAGCCCATGGTTGTTTCACAGCCAAATGGAACCGAAATCCATTGTTTTGCCACCGGTGATGAATTTTATAATTGGCTGCACGATGCCGACAATTACACCATCATTCAGAGTTCGGAGGATGGGTATTATTACTATGCTGAATTGGTAGATGGAAAGTTGAATCCCTCGCTTTACCGCGTCGGAGAAATAAACCCGGGCACTACCTCTCTTGAGGCCGGAGCCAACATCAGTGGTCTGCAAATGAAACTCGTTAGAGAAAAAACAGAGGCCGACATGCAGATCACAAAAAGCAAACTGAGCGATTCGCGTGCAGCCGGAACCCTTAATAACCTTGTGATTTATATCCGTTTTAGTGATCAGCCTGAGTTTACTTCCGACACCATAGAAAACTATCTTAAATTCAATAACACAGAACCCGGGGCCAACTCAGTATTCAATTATTTTCAGGAAATATCATACGACCAGCTTCAATTGCCTTCCACTTTCTATCCTGTACCACCTGACAACATTATTCTTTCTTACCAGGATGCTTTCCCACG
Source organism: Bacteroidetes bacterium GWF2_41_31 (assembly GCA_001769215.1). Classification (GTDB taxonomy): domain Bacteria; phylum Bacteroidota; class Bacteroidia; order Bacteroidales; family F082; genus UBA6244. The sequence continues at coordinate 141,306 of MEOL01000017.1, read as the reverse complement.
AAACTATTATATTCCTTATAACGCGGTTACCAACCCGGATGGATATCAGGATGGCAATCAACGTACCCAACGCGAGCATCAGCTGTTGGCCAATGCCGTTACTTATATCAACTTAAACTCGCCTGTGCCAACGTCACTCGATCTTGATTACAACAATGATGGCAATGTTGACAATGTTGTTTTCATAATCAGAGGAGCGCCAACGGCCTGGTCCACCCTTTTGTGGCCCCACCGTTGGAGTTTGTTCAACGAAACAGTTTTTATCAACGACAAGCGTGTGTGGGATTTCAACTTTCAATTGGAAACACACATGGCGAGCAGCGGCGTGGGTGTTCTTTGTCACGAAATGTATCACTCATTGGGTGCTCCCGACCTCTATCGATACAACAACACCGAAATAACACCCATTGGCCCCTGGGATATTATGGCAGCCAACAACAATCCACCACAATATATGGGCGCCTTTATGAAATATAAATACGGGGGTTGGATTGAGGATATTCCATGGATTACCGAGAGCGGAACCTACACCATTAAACCGCTTACCAATGCCCAAAACAATGCTTTTAGAATCCATTCACAAAATTCGGCACAAGAGTATTTTGTAGTGGAATATCGCAAAAAGGAAGGCACTTTTGAATCCACCCTGCCCAAAAGCGGACTGTTGATTTATCGCATCAATCCTGCTGCCGGCAACGGAAATGCTTCAGGACCACCTGATGAGGTTTATGTGTTTCGCCCGGATGGCTCGCTTACCAACACCGGAAACCTCAACAATGCCGTTTTTGGTACCGATTATGACCGAATTGAGTTCAACGACTATACGAATCCGAACGCATTTTTGCAGGATGGTAGCGTTGGTGGTGTTTATATTTATGATGTATCTTCCATCGGCGATTCAATGACATTTTCAGTCGACTTCCCCGGGCAAACTCAGGCAGCGTTTTCCTCTAACATAAAAGTAGCTTGCATGGGTGAAGCCATCCAATTTTACGACCAATCGACGGGCATCCCTGACAGCTGGGAATGGATTTTTGAACCTGCCGGAGCCACCTATTTAGAAGGTACCAACTCCACTTCTAAAAATCCAATCGTGTCGTTTAATCAGGAAGGTACTTACACAATTACACTTACAGTGTCGAATGACTTTGGACCAAGTACGATCAATCAAACTGATTATTTGCACATCGGGTCCCTGTTTTCCTGGTTTACCGAAAACTTTGAATCAGGTGCTTTCACCAATGGGTCCTGGAGTGTCGAAAATCCGGACGATGGTATTACCTGGGGTCTCCATAATGTGGGTGGAAACGGTGGCTCACTGGCTGCCGGTATTGATTTCAGGAATTATTATTCCATTGGACAAAGAGACCGTTTGATCTCCATGCCTTTCGATTTGAGCAACCTGAGCAATGCAAATCTTTCGTTTGAACATGCTTATGCCCAAAATACTTCCATGGTACCCTATACCGACTCACTCATCGTTTATCTTTCTGATGATTGCGGACTAAGTTGGTTGCGTTTGGCCGCTTATGGTGAAGATGGCAACGGCAGTTTTGCCACTCATGAGCCAACCGGGGACGCCTTTTTTCCCCTCGTAGCTACCGACTGGTGCGGACAAGGATGGGGGAGTGTATGCAATAACATCAATCTCAGCAATTGGGCTGGCCAACGGGATATACGCATTGCTTTCGAAACCTATAGCTTTTATGGAAATCCCATTCTCATCGACAATATTGAAGTGTCGCAATATGTTAGTCAGGAAGAAAATCTCTTTGCGGGCAATGATATTCAAATTTTCCCGAACCCAAGTTCAGGGAGTTTTACGATCAACATGACGCGATCAGATGAACCCGTGCAGTTTAGAATGTACAATCCAATGGGTCAACTTTTATTTGAGGCAATAGTTAATAAATCTATTTCCGTTGAAAAGCAAAGTAGCTGGACGCCTGGAATTTATCTTTTACACTTCAATGGTAAGGAAGGCCACACCGTTAAAAAACTAATCATCGATTAACGGATAATTATGAGTGCCTGGTAAAGGGGATTTTTTTATGGTTCCAACTCCTGGATGATGCTGGTGGTTTTACCTTGGTAATATTGAGTTTCAATTTTATCTCCGGTTTGCAAATCCACGGTGCTTTTGATAGGTTTCCCGTTACGAAAGGTAATGCTAAATCCTCTTTTCAGTATATTCACCGGGTCGAGCAACCTGATTTTCTCCTCCACACCTTCCATTTTCTGATGGGCGGTAACCAATGGTCGGAGACTTGATTTTACCACAGATGTTGAATAACCGGAGAATATCACCTCTTGTCGCTTAATGGCCATCCGGACGGAAACATCCAGCTTCTCCGAAAATCCACTTAGTTTATGTCGCTGATGAAGGTTTCTGGATTTTAATTCCTTTTCAAGCACCAGTCCCGAACGATTCAACCGGTATTGATGCCCGGCTATCAAACCGGTAGTCCGCCGGCTTAACCGGTCGGCCAGTTGGCTTAACGTCTGGTTTTCACCTTCCAACATCAACTGAGGGATTTCCATTAAGGAGGTGGTGGCATCGCTTACACGCTGTATAAACTGGTGTATGTGTTGAAGCAGAAAATAGGCCACTTCGGTAGGGGTGATCTTGTTGCTGTTGGCCACCATCTCAACAACGGTTTCGTTGGTGGCATGGCCTATTCCGGTGATGACCGGAAGTGGGAAAGTAGCCACGGAGGAAGCCAGCGAGAAATGATCGAAGCTGCTCAGTCCCACATCGCCTCCACCTCCCCTGATGATGACCACCACATCGAAATGGTGTTTTACTTTTTTAATCCGCTCCAATTGTTGCCTGATAGAAACAACAGCCCCGGTCCCCTGAAGCAACGCGGGAAAAAGCATGGTAAACAACTGATGACCGGCTGCGTCTTCGCCCAATATTTTCATGAAATCATGGTAACCTTTGCTGGTTTCTACCGAAATTATGGCCACCCTGCGAGGCAACAAAGGAAATGCCATCTGGTGATTTAAATCAAACAGGCCTTCTTTTTTCAGTTTTGCAATGGACTCGTTGCGTTCACGGGCCATCTCTCCAAGCGAAAAGGAAGGATCAATATCTGAAATTTGAAGTGTCAATCCATGTGTGGGATGAAAAACCAGGTTGGCTAAAAAAAGAACCTTCATGCCATCACCCAGGTACTCGTGGGTAATCTCCCGAAACTTACGGTTGATGTCCTGAAAAGGCCCTGCCCAGATGGTAGCCCGCAACTGAGCCAATGTCACCCCGTTTTCTTTTTCTACCAAATCGGGATAGCAATGGCCGCTTTTTGGATAAAAATTCAACCTGGCAATCTCGGCCCTGATCCAATACTGACGTTGATAAGTTCGGCTGATCACCGATTCGAGGCTTTTTGTCAGCTCGTAAAGGGTGTAAACCTTGCGGGTTGGGTCGGATATGGGTTGGTCGGTGGACATTTTTTTATTAGAGAATGAATCTTCTGCGAAAATAACTAAGAAACTGTCTAAAATAGAATTGAGGTAACTTTAGTGTAAAAAAAAGGTTAAAAATATAATTTAATAAATAGAATATCCTAACTTTGTCTAAATCCTGTCCAAGGATTGTGGGGTATTGTAATATCAATTTGTAAACCTCCTTATAACTAAATAGGGATGCTTTTTATATGATAATTATCAAATTTGTGAGGTATCTAACTTCTTCTTTCTTGATTGTTTTTGTTGTGAATATTTCTGTTGCACAAACCCGGTTTAATAATCGCGTAAACTTTGGGTTCCCTGCACAGTACATTACAAGCGTTGTGGCAACTGACAGTTGTTATTATGTAACTGGTACGGGAGTATTATCTGTTTCACCATACAAGGAGGGCATATTTTTTGCTATTATGGATTTGTTCGGGGAAGTGAATAGTATTAAAACCTATGACAGTTTTCCGGGCAAATCTATTGAGTATGCTAATAATAAAATGTTTTTTAGCAAGGGGTATTTTTATTGTTCTGCTTATTTTATCTATTCAGATCAAATTAGAAAACCCGCTCTAATAAAATTTAACACAAATGGAGATACGGTATTTATTAGGGAATATCCTTCTGAATTGGGTTACGAAACCTGGCACAATGCCTTAGACGGAATTAGAAGCCAAGATGGTAATTTTTATTTAACCTGTAATATATTCAATCAAACTACACAAAATTACAATGCAGATATTATCAAAATTGACTCTACCGGGAAACAAATTTGGTCTAGAATACCGTTACCAAATGTCCCGGATAACTTGCTTCATCTTGCTTCTTCTTTGGTTGAATTAAATGATGGTTCAATTATTCTATCAACAAAATTGATTCAATTTGCTGGTGTTCACAGCAATTTTGTTAGACGTAACCAAATTATTAAAATTGATACCGGGGGTAATCTATTAAATTATTGGACTTCTCCGGTTGGGGAATTGTGGGTAGGAGATCACAATGACATACTGCAAACCCAGGATGGAGGTATTGTATTCACAATGGCTCGTGCAACTGAAGAATTTGATGATTCATTAGCTTCTTGGCATTATTTAAACCGGTATGGTGGGATATGTAAGCTTTCGAATGATTTAAGTGAACAATGGATGGTAACTTATGATGACAAAAACCCATATGAAATGAATCATTACCTAAACAGGGTAATTGAACTTGATGATGGTAGTTTAGTAGCAGCTGGCAAACACTTTGAATCATATCAACCAGACTCTGTTTATCTTGAAGATTATGAACTTTGGGACTATTGGAACTACAATGGCTGGTTAGTAAAGTTTTCGGCAGAAGGTGACAGTATATGGAGTCGACAATACCACTATGTTATAAGCCCCATGGATGAACACTTTATTACTGATATTGAAGAAACTGAAGATGGTGGTTTTATCATGTGTGGCCAGGCCGGGGATATGTTTCACAAACCACCACCAGGTCAACAGGGCTGGCTTTTAAAAACAGATGAATATGGATGTATTGTACCTGGTTGTCAAGTGAGCGTTGAGGAAAGGGAAATTGAAGACAATTATCTAAATATTTACCCTAATCCTGCAAAAGATTATTTAAATATTTTTTTACAGCGTAAAAACAACGATCCTGTAAAAGATGCCAAAGGCAGGTTAATCGACTTAAATGGAAACATTCTTATCGAATTTTCTATGTTGCAAAGTGATCTTACCTATATTTTACCAGTAGATATTTACCCTTCTGGAATGTATATATTCCAGTATATCCACCATAATGAAATTATTTCTAGCCAAAAGGTATTGATTGTTAAATAAAAGTCTTACTAAACAATTTTTTGCTAAATCCAGCATTATTGTTGTGGAACGTTTAAACCTACTATTAAACTGTCTAATTTTTTCCCGTAGGGAAAGTGTTTGGATAGAGGAAGGAATATTACTGCGTTTATTTCGTTCCGGATGTGACGAAATAAACGAAAAAGGTGATTCTTCTACCCATATTTAGGCTCATAAAGATGCCCAAATATAAAATTTAGACAGTTTCTAAAACCAATCGGATTTATTCAATCAGGGTTAAAACTCTTTATCCGGATTAAGTACACCCCATTTGAATTTAAGTATTTGAGTGCTTCAATTTAAATAATTGCTACTTTTGCGAAAACAATAGGTACCATGGCCAATATAGTTAACTTTTCGGATGCGGCATCCATTGGGTTGCATTGCATGATAATCCTTGCCAAATCGGACAACTCGCTCAATGCCATTCAGCTTTCTGAGCGCATCGGTAATTCAAAACACCATATCGGGAAGGTGCTTCAGCGATTGGTAAAAGACGGTTTTCTTACTTCACAACGGGGGCCCACAGGTGGGTTTGAGTTGGCCGTAAAACCGGAAGAGTGTACACTTTACGATATCTATACCTCAATTGAAGGTAAGGCCAGAAACAAAGCCTGCGATCTGATTCATAAGGTATGCCCAAATGACAAATGTATCCGCGACAATGTGGTAAATAAACTCACCAACGAGTTTATTGCTTTCATGAAAAGCCAAACCCTGACTCAATACATGTAAAATGCGTAATTAGTTAGCGATAACATTGGAATGCAACCACCGGGTTACTCTATTGAGATATCACATAATGCTTCGAGCAGCCTGTTTTTTTTTATTTTATCACCATCTCATGTTCATTTAACATCAGTTGATCACCATTTTAGACGGGTCTCATGATTGGAAAGCAATAGGATTAAAAGAAAAAGCCTCTATGTTAATAAACTAACATAAAGGCTTTGATTTCAATTGGTACCCGAGGCCGGGATCGAACCGGCACGAGTGTAACCTCACAGGTTTTTGAGACCAGCGCGTCTACCAATTCCGCCACTCGGGCAACGTTTTTTGTGAATTGGGTTTGCAAAAGTAAACATTTCTCTGAAATAATAGTTCCCCGATGGAAATTTCCATCGGGGAACTATTGTTACTATTTATTGATGGCATCCAGGGCCGCAATCATGATCATACTAACGATGTCGTTTACTCCGCTTCCCATCTGGAGTATGTGTACCGGTTTGTTCATCCCATTTAAAATGGGGCCAACCACTTCAACACCAGCCAATTCCTGCAACAGTTTATAGGCAATGTTGGCGGCTCCCAGTGTCGGGAATATCAATGTGTTGGCACGCACGCCATTCAGTTTTGAAAAGGGAAAACTACCTTTTAAAAGTTCTTCGTTTAGCGCGGTGTTCGCCTGCATTTCTCCATCCACAATCAGTTCGGGATAATCGCGGTGCAGGATGGCGATGGCATCGCGTTGACGTATGGTTAGCGGGCTGTTTACCGTTCCGAAATTCGAATACGACAACATGGCAATTCTGGGCTCTATTTTAAAGCGTTTCACAGCTTCGGCCGTCTGCACGGTAATTTCAACCAGTTCTTCAGTAGTTGGTTTTAGGTTCACAGTACAGTCGCTCAGGAACAACGGGCCATTTTTGGTGTTGATAATGTACATGCCGCTCACAATGTTGGTGTTTGGCTTTTTCCCAACTACCTGCAATGCCGGACGGATAGAATCAGGATAACTGCGGGTTAAGCCTGAAATCATACCATCGGCCATCCCGGTTTCGAGCAACATCAGACTGAAATAGTTTTTATGTTGAAGTGCTTCGCGGGCAGCAACCAGGGTCATTCCACGGCGGTTGCGTTTTTGATAAAGAATTTGGGCAAATGCCTCGCGTTTATCCAACATTTCTTTTGAATTTGGGTCGATAATCTCCACTTTTCCCAAATCCAGTTCGTTCACCCTGATGAGGTTGGTTATCAGTTTTTTATCGCCAATCAAAATCGGTAAGGCTAGTTTTTCGTTGACGATGATTTCAGCGGCCTTAAGCATGGTATAACTTTCAGCATCGGCTAAAAGAATTCGTTTTGGATCGGATTTACAGATGGATTTAACCTGACGTTTCAGGGGATTCGACAAGCCAAGTCGTTTTTGAAGCGTTACCCGGTACTGGTCCCAGTCGGTGATGGGATGTGCGGCTACGCCCGATTCCATGGCCGCTCTGGCCACAGCCGGAGCTACACGTTCAATCAAACGTGGATCGGTTGGTTTGGGAATAATGTATTCACGTCCAAAGGTCAGGTTGTTCACCTTAAAAGCCAGGTTTACCTCTTCCGGAACAGTTTCCTGCGCCAGTTCGGCCAGAGCTTTTGAAGCGGCCAGTTTCATTTCTTCGTTGATGGTATTGGCACGTACGTCCAGCGCACCCCTGAAGATAAACGGGAAACCAAGTACATTGTTGATCTGGTTCGGATAATCGGATCGTCCGGTAGCCATAATGATGTCTTTACGGGTCTCCGTAGCGTCATCGTAGGTAATCTCCGGGTTGGGATTTGCCAGCGCAAACACGATAGGGTCATCTGCCATGGCCAGCAACATTTTTTTCTTCAGCACACCACCAACGGAAAGTCCTAAAAACATATCTGCACCTACCAAAGCCTCCTCAAGTGTACGGGCAGGAGTATCTACAACAAATTGCATTTTGGTGGCATTCAAATCGGAGCGGTCTTTGTGCAAAACGCCGCGACTGTCGAGCATGATAATATTCTCTGGTTTAGCACCCAGTGCAATGTATAATCTGGTACAAGAAACAGCGGCCGCTCCGGCACCATTAACCACGATTTTCAGGTTTTCAATTTTTTTCTTATTGATTTTTAGCGCATTCAACAAACCGGCAGAAGTTATGATGGCCGTTCCATGCTGATCGTCGTGCATGATGGGAATATTCAGTTCCTTTTTCAGACGCTCCTCAATTTCGAAACACTCAGGAGCTTTGATATCCTCCAGGTTAATGCCTCCAAAGGTAGGTGCGATGGCTTTTACAACCTGAATAAACTTCTCCGTATCGGTTTCGTTTACCTCAATATCAAACACATCAATATCGGCAAATACCTTAAACAGCAAGCCTTTTCCTTCCATCACCGGTTTACCGGCTTCAGGGCCGATGTTTCCCAGACCCAAAACGGCCGTTCCATTTGAAATAACGGCTACCAGATTTCCCTTGGCGGTATACTTATAAACATCTTCGGGGTTTTTCTCAATAGCCAAACAAGGATCGGCCACACCAGGAGTGTAGGCCAGCGACAAATCACGTTGGGTGGTATAAGGCTTTGTGGGGACTACTTCTATTTTTCCGGGACGACCGAGTGCGTGGTAGTTAAACGCATCTTTTCTAAAAAGTTTATCCATTGAAATAAGGGTTGTTTACAAGAGGTAAAATTACGACTTAAATCCGGGTACACTTGGCGTTAGCAATGATTTGTTTGATATTTGTATTGATGCTAAATAAGCAACTCAGGAGGTTGCATGGACTGGTGTTCAGAATATTAAAACGACCCTATTAAAACCGTGAAAATATAAATGGCTTTGAAAATTACTCCCCAATGATTACTTCTGTTTTACCTCTTGACACAGGAAGCAAATCACCACAGATAAGCTTTACCTTTCTGTCTTTCTTTGTAAATTCATGTATTTGTAATCTGTTTACCAAATAACTTTGATGTATTCTTATAAAGTCATGGCCTAATAATTGCTTTTCAAAGAATGACAAATTATTGCAGGTTGTGATTTTTCTTCGCTCACCTTCATCTCTATAATAGATGGTAGAATAACTTCGGTCGGCTTGTATATAGAGAATCTGATCGATAGGGACAAATGTCACTTTCTTCTTTTCATTTATGGTTAAAAAACGGTTATTAAATCGATGAAAATCAGTTATAAGTGATTCGTAATCTTTATGAAGATTCATTTGCAACATTGCTTTTTGTATGGATTGCGCCAATTCATCCGCAATGATCGGTTTGAGAAGATAATCTACAGCATTAACCCTGAAAGCTTTAATTGCATATTCATTATAGGCCGTTGTAAAAACAATGTGAAAATTGGTTTCATGCAATTGTTCCAACATTTCAAAAGCATTCATATCGCGAAGATCAATATCCATCATTATCAATTCCGGACGAATACTCTTAATTGTAGATAGTGCTTCTGTTCCTGATGAACAAGATCCCATCAGATGTAGTTCAGGATGATTTTCTTCAATAAGTTTTTCGAGATGCCGTTGATGGTCCAAATCATCTTCCACAATCAAAGTTCTCAGTTTTCGTGTAATCATATTAAAAAAGTTTTAATCGATGCAGATGATAAGTTCAACCATGAACCCCGGTTCAAGAGGAGTTATGATTATTTCTGATTCTTTTCCAATAAGCATTAATCTCTCTTTGATGATCTTCATGCCAATATGGTTTCCTGCTGATTCCTCATGACTCAACCCTATTCCGTTGTCAGTTACACCAATCAGGAGGCACCCGGATTTTTTACGGGAAACCCTTATCTCAATAAGACCATGAAGATTTTTAAGTTTTTTTATTCCATGCCGGATTGAATTTTCAACAAGGGGTTGAACTAAAAACGGCGGTATGGTTATTTTGTCAGGTTCAATATCAGTATCAATCTTAATGTTTAAATCGAAATGAACACTCCCCAATTGCTCAATCTTCGCATACGATTTTATCATTTCCAGTTCATCTGCGAGGGTAACCAATTCACTCCTTAACGAATGTAAATTGCTTTGCAAAAACCTGATAAAATTGTTTGAATAATCAGTAGCAGCTTCAGTTTTTCCCTCCTGGTTCAATAGGGCAATTTTGGCAATACAATTCACAAGAAAATGATTATCAATCTGGATGCCCATAGCCAGGCTTTTCAACCGAAGTATTTCAGCGTGATGTAAAGCTTTTTTTCTTTCCTTTCTGATAAAAAATAGTATTGTAAACCAAATTATTAATAAAAAGATCAAAATGAAGGAACCTATAAACCACCAGGTAAGCCAAAAGGGAGGAATGATCGTGATTTGCAAGATGGATTCGGGGGCCTCCTGAAACGATTCAGTAATTGTGGCCCTGACATGCAATGTATAATTTCCAGGATCTAAGTTGTTGAAATTAAGATTGGTTTCATCATCAAGTTTCAACCAGTTGTCCGTTTCACCATCCAATTTATACTGAAAGCGAAGTGATTCGGGAAAATCAAGTTCAACGGCTTCGTATTCCAAATGAAGATTATTATGACTGAAAGGTAACGATACCGCATTGGTGTTTTTTAAAATTACCAGAGAATCGCCATAATCGGCATTCGTTGCAATACCACTGACCAGGACTGCTATAGCCAAGTGATCGGGTGCCGGGATTAAATCAGGATTTATTTTCACCACATTTTCGCTTGTGGGCAGCCATAGGATCCCCTGTTCATCTTTATAAAACGAATTTTGCCCAGGTTCACCTGCCTGATAGCCTGCGCTTTCGCGATAAGCCAACGTACAGTTTGGTTTTCCTTGATGATATATTCTGAGATTTAGTGTGAACAAAGTGCCAGACCCTCCAATAAAAAGCCTGTTATCGTTTGAGATGGTTAGTGTAAGCAAATCTTCATTAACAAAAGAGGAAAATATAGGCAGCAGGCTGTCTCCATCAAATTGCATTAAACCCAAGTTAGTAGCCGCCCAAATCATTCCTGTGGAATCGGTTACGAGATCGTTCACTCTAACATTTGATTTAATAAGGACTTTCCCGTTATTCGTATTTGGGTCAAACTCCACTATACCCTGTCCTAACCCCAGCAGGTAATGCACTCCATAAGGCTCAATAGCAAGTATGGTTGATTTAATGCCCAGCGAGTTTATACTAAAAAGAATCCTTGTATGATAATTTGTGTCCATTTCCACCAGGGTTGACATATTTCCTATCAAAATAGTTTTGGATTCTTCTACCTTGAAAAGGGTCAGGGAAGGTTGGTTCATGTTTTCGGTGATTTCTTTTGCTTCGAGTGTTGGAATATCAAGCACGGTTACCCCTGCACTGTGTGGAATAATAATATCCTTTTTGAAACCCTTTAAGGCACCGTTGTAATAGGTGTACTGAATATTGTTATAAACAGGGTAAATAGGTACATGAATTAGAGAAGATAAATTGTCTTGAACCATATACAAACCATTACTGAACGATGCAAATAACGCTCTTTTAGTATCAATGGGTAAAACGCTCCATACATTCTCAGGAAAACCCTCTTCAGGCCTGAAATATTGAAACCCGTCATCAAAACGCTTAACAAGGCCTTTTTCTGTTGACAGCCAATACGAAGTATTATTTAGCAACACATGATTCAGGTTATTGATGTTGGTTGCAAAGTTGGTTATCTTATTGTTTTTAAATTGCCATATTTGGCTGCTTCTATCAAATATTAAAAGATCATTTGCCTGAAGATAAAAACACCGGTAAATTGCTACTTGTTTTCGAAGTTGCCCCCAACCTGTAATGTCAACACTTTGTTCAATAAAATCATTGTTTGATATGGTATAGAGAAAAAGTGTATCATATAAAGGTTGTTGGCCGTTATCTTTTGAAAGTGTAAAAACCAGAAAACGGTTGTTTTCCCCAGATAAGCCAACAACCCTGTTGGAAAATTCACGTAAGATTTTTCCTTTTAAGCTATGAAAACTAAATTTTCCTAAATAGTGGCCCCATGCATAGTAAAACTCTTTTTTATTGGGTATAATACCATTAATCAATGGCAAATCGGTTTCGATAATAATGTTATCAGTGTACCCCCTATTGTTAATGTCAAATAATCTTAACTTCATGTTTTGATCTACAAATTGGTCTGTTCCTAAGTTATAGACATACTTAGTCAAAGTATTATGTAGATACAACTTGCCATCTGAAAATTTTGAATCAGGTTTCAGTAAATTTTTAAGTTCGTTTTGTACAAGAATATCCAATCCGTCCCGGGTCAGCATCCAGATGGTGTCATTTAAAAAGCCTATATCATAAGTCAAATTTGAACTCAGACCGTTACGGATGGTATAGTTGGTAAATTTTTTCCCGTTAAAACGACCAATTCCGCCATAAGTGGCTACCCATAAAGCACCATCCGGGGCCAGGTGTGCCCGCATCACCTGTACCTGAGGCAACCCATCCGGTCGGGGAAGGTAGCGTTTTATAGCAGGGGTTTGAGAATATATTACCTGACTAAAAAACAATAACATTACAATAAGCCTGCTGAACATTGAACATCTTTTGGGTATGGACAAACACTCAAATGCTTTATTTGGCATTACAATATTAGAAAAAAATATCAATCAAAATACATTGATAATAATAAGCTTGTTGCACAATTCACCGAAAAAATAACTGAATATAGCCGGAAAACTACCATAGGGAAAGTTACTTGCTGTTTATGTAGAAGGTGAATATTAAGTTGTTAGATTTGAAATGTAAATACTTAGTGAATCGAAAAAAAATTAAAAAGTTTAAAATAAAAAGAAAATATTAACCTGGCTCACACAGGTAAACTAATGTGGGGGCAGAAACCGAAAAGCCAAAAGAGTAGGTATTTTTGTAATCTTTTTTTATCATGAAAAAACTTTTATTATTATTGGTTGTAGTTATCGTCGGTTTGTCTTTACAAGCACAAACCAGTGCCAAATTTGTTTATTCCGAAATTGTGGGAACGGCTAAATTTATGAGTACAAAAGTTACTATAGAGGTTAGTTTCGGGCAAAAGGTAAAATCATATGCAGATAACCGGTTAAAAGATCCAGCTACAGGCAAACCAATAGTCTTTAATTCAATGATTGATGCATTGAATTATATGGGCGATCAGGGCTGGGAATTTGTACAGGCATTTGCTATTACTGAATCGAATCAGAATGTGTACCACTATTTGTTGAAAAAGCCGTCTGAGGAAATACAGGAAGAAGAACAAAAGGAAACAACTGAATAATCAGAATTAAAAAAAATAACTTCATGAGTAATTATTCAGACTGTCCCAATTGTGGGAGAATGGCAAAAAAAACCGTTTCATCAGATTACTTTCCGGTTTATACGTGTCGTAAATGCGGAAAAAAATATTACAATGAATGTGGTAATGGTCGTGGCACGACCTGTCCAAAATGTGGCTCAACTGATTTTTCAGAGTATGACAAGGTTTATTCCGGTTGAAACGTTTATTATATTGAATATCAATTATTAAAAATTATGATCAAGTCAAACCTTTTAATTAAAGAAACGATCTGGTATAGTTGTGAAAAAAATCACCTGCGGTCTACAAAAACCGAAGGATTGACCATCAAAGTGCCAAATAGATATTTATTAAAGCGTTGATATACAATAACTAATAAAAATATGGGGCGATCCCAAAAAGCTAATTGAGTATGTCATATTTTAAATTTTTTTTATGAAAAAGTTGGCAATAATACCAATATTAATTGCAATTCTATTATTTCTTTCATGTTGTACTAATTCCTCTCTTACTGAAAAGAAAGCTTTGAAAACGGTAGATAGTGTACTTGCAAAAGGGGTTGAACTACTTGACAATAGCCCAAATCCAGCTTATTTATTGGAATGGCAAGGATTACTAAAGATTTCTGAAACAGAAATGCATGGAAGGGCAATCATTCAACACAAAGATGGGAGAATGGGTGGTCAATTTATTTTTCATATAGATGCTAATAACAGATGGATCTTAGACGAGGTCTACTTTCGAGGATTAGGAGGAAGATGGTCTGGTTGGAATGAGAAGGTATTTCAAAAAGTTGAGTAGCAAATATTAACTATAACCAATGAGAAGTAGAAGTCTTATTTATAATCAATTCAGGTATTCTACACGGAACAATAATACTTAAAAAAAATGGTAAAAAGAACAATATTAATCAGTTTTATCCTGGTAATTTTAACGTGCATATCATACAATCAGAATAAAAACCCTCATGAAATAAAAGTCATTTATAATGATTATGGTTTCTCTGAGAGTGGAGATGTCTATGGTACATGTGAAATTTGCCTAGTCTTTAATGAAGGAACAATGACTGGAACAATTGAACAGAGGTATGGGACAGAAGGTGGTACTTTCCCAAAACAAAGTTTAAAGGAATTGGATATTAAAGCTGATGGGAGGATTACGTTTAATTTTACCTACTATTATCTCGATCTTTCTTTTAACATTCTTAAAACAGAAGTCTTTGCCACTGGTCAGTTAAACAAAGAGAAATTAGTTTTCAGAATTGACAAACCTGATACAAATGGATTTAATCTTGACATCGTTAAGTAACTGGATTTTTTAATATTAATCTTAAGATTATAATGTTTAATATATATTCAATGTAAATAATTAATCAGCCTGACTCCATTGTTAGAAGATTTAATGATTCTTAGTTTCTCAATATAAAACCATTAAAAATGAAAAGAGCAATAATTACTATTTCTTTCTGCTTAGTAGCAATAATCACAATGGCACAAAATGCAGGTGATTTGGATTTAAGTTTCTCCGGAGATGGTAAAACCACCATAAACATTGCCAGTGGCACTGATGAATCATATGCGTCTGCAATTCAGCCAGATCAAAAAATAATTCTTGTTGGGAAAGCTGTTACAGGTCAGAACAGTGATATTGCGTTGGCTAGGCTAAATACTGATGGCCAATTAGATTCCAGTTTTGGTTCAGGGGGAAAGGTCGTGTCTAATTTTGGTTCAAATTACGAATATGCAAAATCTGTAGAAATCCAATCCGACAATAAAATTGTTGTTGGTGGCTTTATTAGAAATTCATGGAATTATGATTTCGCGTTAATAAGATATTTGCCAGAAGGAACCCTTGATAATACATTTGGAACAGGAGGAAAGGTACAAACAGATTTGGTATATGATGATTACATCTATGATATTGCGATTCAACAAGACGGGAAGATACTAGCTGTTGGATATGCTGTAAATATTTCAGGTCAGGGAGATATTGCAATTGTGCGCTATAATAGTGATGGAACACTTGATAATACATTTGGAACTGGAGGAATTGTATTAACAGCAATTGGCTCGTATTCTGATTTTGGTTATTGTATTGCAATACAAAGTGATGGAAAATTTTTTGTGAGTGGGTACTATGTAATAAATGGAAATAATCATGACGTATTTGTCGCTAAGTATAATTCAGATGGAACTTTGGATTCTTCTTTTGGGAATAATGGTTTGACTTTATTGGATATCGCGGGAGGAAAAGATGAAATCTATTCAATTGCTATTCAGCAGGATGATAAAATAGTGCTAGGCGGGTTTACCAGAGTAGGTTCTAATGATTTTGATCTATTGCTTATACGGTTAAATGCAAACGGATATTTTGATACTCAATTTGGAAACTCTGGGAAAATAATTAAACCAATAAGCGATGAGGATGATTACGTAAGGTCGGTAAATGTACAAGCAGATGGAAAAATTATTGCGGCTGGTTCATATTACTATAATTATTTTAATGGAGATCTAGATTTTTTCATTTGTAGGTTTAATCAGGATAGTAGTGATGATTTAACTTTTGGACTAAATGGTACTGTACTTAGTCCTATTGGATCCTCAGTTGATGCTGCCTATAGTTCTCTCCTTCAGGATGATGAAAAAATATTGGTTGCAGGAACAAGTTTCTTAAATGGCAACATGGAATTTGCAATTGCGCGTTATCATAGTCAGTGTGTTTTGCCTGAACAACCATCGGAAATATATGGAAATCAAACACCATGTGAAGGCGGTTCTGAAACTTATAACGTTACGAATGTAAGTGGTGTAGATTATTCCTGGATTCTTCCTGGAGATTGGAATATAATCTCAGGACAGGGTACAAATGCTATTAGTGTAAATGTGGGTCAATTATCTGGTGATATTCAAGTAACCCCAAGTACTACATGTGGAAATGGTCCGACACAAACGCTTGTTACTGCCGTAGAATTTATACCGGATCAACCTTCTTCTATCTCCGGAATAACTGAACCATGTGTAGGTATTAGTCAGATATACTCTGTAACTAATATTAGTGGGATTAATTACACATGGACGATTCCCAATGGGTCTACAATCACTTCAGGACAAGGAACGAACTCAATAACAATTAATATTGGGCCAAATAGCGGTGACATACAGGTCGTACCATCAAATATTTGTGGAAACGGGCCATTTTCAACACTTTTAATTACTCCCCAAACAACTCCTGCACAGCCATCAGCCATTTCGGGAGTTTCATCTGCATGTGAAAATACGACGAACCTATCTTATTCCGTGTCAAATATTAATGGGGTCTCCTATTTATGGGAGGTACCAAATGATTGGACAATAGTTTCAGGTCAAGGAACAAATTCAATCATCACAAATGCGGGAGTTATCTCAGGAAACATTACCGTTACCCCTTCAAATATATGTGGAGATGGAATAGCATCCTCTTTAAGTGTTAATTTGAGTGCAGTTCCCAGCCAACCGGGTAACATTACTGGTGATGACAATGTATGTTCAGGAACAGACCAATACTATTCTGTTACTGCTGTTTCAGGCGTAAGTTATTTTTGGTCTGTACCGGCAGGGTGGACCATCACCAGTGGGCAGAATAGCAATTCCATTTCAACAACAACTGGTTCAACAGGAGGAACAGTTAGTGTTACACCTTCAAATAATTGCGGTAATGGTATTTCTTCTATTCTTGAAGTAACGGTAAATTTACTATCTGTGGATGCTGGAAGCGATCAGACTATTACTAATGGTTCATCAACAACTTTATATGGAAATGCGAATAGCGGATCTGGTAATTATTCTTGGTTATGGTCTCCAATTGAACTTTTAGAAAATCCAAATATTCAGAATCCCAATACCCTTGCGTTAGGTTCATCTACAATATTTACATTAACCGTTACTGATGAAGCAACAGCTTGTTATGAGACAGATCAAATGATCGTCACGGTTACTGGAGGAGCTCTTTCTGTTGTTGCAACAGCTATTCCTCAAGATATTTGCATCGGTGATAATACTCAACTTAATGCTTTAGCAAGTAACGGCTCAGGGAACTATAGTTATTCATGGACTAGTTTACCACAAGGCTTTACAAGTAATCTTCCTAACCCTATTGCATCGCCCATTATTACCACGGATTATATTATTGAAGTTAACGATGGTAATTCTACAGTTACAGATTCAATAACTGTGGAGGTATCGGATATCCCGGAACAACCCACAAAACCAGATGGACCTGATACTGTCGACTTGCATTTCACATCTTTTACCTCTTATTTTACCACTACAACAGCAGGAGCATCCGGTTATTTTTGGGAAATCACTCCTCCCGAGATTGCTAATCTGAATCCAAACGGTTTAGAAGTCACATTAATATGGCAAGGGATTGGTGAAGCTAGTCTCAAGGTATATGCAATTAACGAATGCGGTATCGTTGCCAGCGATTCGCTTGCGATACATGTAGATAATTCGGTAAGCATAAGTCAGATTCCATTTCTGATTGAAGTTCACCCAAATCCAACTAAAGATTTTCTTTTGATAACGTTTACAGGTTTGCAAATTAAACACATCAATATTGCTAATATGACGGGTCTTTCTGTTATTCCAACAGTCAATATTGAAAACCAAAGTGAAGAGTATAATTTAAATTTACAATCTCTTTCTAAGGGGATATACTTCATTTACTTGACAACGAATAAAGGCATTATTGTCAAGAAAATTATTAAAATATAGATCATTCTATTGATAATATCAAAATAACTTACCCGGATTCTATTGCTTATGAATGAAAATCCGGGTAAATACTTTGTGGAAAATTTAGAGTTCCCTACCCCTCTATCGCCGCCACTCCCGGCAGCTCTTTGCCTTCGATATATTCCAGCATAGCGCCACCACCAGTTGAAACATGACTGATCTGGTCGCTGAGGTGGTACTTGTTGACAGCTGCTACTGAGTCGCCGCCACCTACCAACGAGAAAGCGCCTTTTTGCGTGGCTTCGGCAATGGCTTTGGCAATTTCGATGGTACCCTGTGCAAAATGGTCCATTTCGAATACGCCCATGGGACCATTCCACAACAAGGTGGACGAACTCAGGATGATCTCCTTTATGGCGGCAACAGATTTGGGTCCGATATCCAGGCCCATCCATCCATCAGGAATTACATCAGCCTCGCAGGTTTTATAGTTGGCTTCATTATCAAATTGATCAGCAATTACTGCATCTGTGGGAATGTAAAAGTGAACACCCAGCTTTTTTGCTTTTTCCATAGCTGATTTGGCTGTTTCTATCAAATCATCCTCCACCAATGAATTTCCGGTTTTTCCGCCCATGGCTTTGATAAAAGTAAACATCATTCCGCCACCGATCACCAGATTATCCACTTTGTCGAGCAGGTTGTTGATGATTTCGATCTTTCCCGAAACTTTGGCACCTCCAAGGATGGCAGTAACAGGTTTATGACCTTCCTTCAGCACCATGTTAATGCTGCTTACTTCGCCACCCATCACATAGCCAAAGAGTTTGTTTTCCGGAAAAAACTGTGCTATCACAGCAGTGGAAGCGTGTGCCCGGTGAGCCGTTCCAAAGGCGTCGTTCATGTATACGTCGGCCAAATCGGCCAGTTTTTTGGCAAAACCAACATCTCCGGCTTCTTCTTCCTTATAAAAACGCAGGTTCTCAAGCAACAACACCTGTCCGGGTTGTAATCCGGCAGCCATGTGTTGAGCCGACTCACCAATACAATCATCCGCAAACTGCACGTCCACACCCAATTTTTTCGATAAATCATCCAATATATGTCGCAGTGAAAATTTGTCTTCAGGCCCGCCCTTTGGCCTCCCCAGATGCGACATCAAAATGACTGAACCTCCACCCTGAAGTATTTTTTTTATGGTGGGAATGGTCGCTTTTATGCGGGTATCGTCAGTTACATTGAATTGAGTATCCAATGGCACATTGAAATCGACACGAACAATCACCTTTTTATTTCTAAAGTCGTAATTATCAATATTTTTCATGATAATGGGTTTCGTTTTAAATAAATTGAGAACTTTGCGCAAAGTTAACAAACTCCGGTTGATTCAGTTTGGCACGCATGAAATATATGAGCGCAAAACCCATTATTTTATCAGTGCTGATTTTAACTGGGTTGATGGGTTTCGTATGATTTGTATAAAACAAATGAATGGTAATAGATGAATAAAATAGCACATATTCCGACGCCTGTTTACAAGCGGATTATTATAATTGGTGCCGGATTTGCCGGGTTAAAACTCGCCAAGAGCCTCTTTAATTCAGGATACCAGGTGGTGATCATCGACAAAAACAACTACCATCAGTTTCAGCCTTTGTTTTATCAGGTAGCCACCGCCGGCCTTGAGCCCAGTGCCATTTCATTCCCTTTAAGGATCTTGTTTCAAAAACAGGAGCGGTTTCATTTTCGCATTGCCAAACTATTGGAAATTCATCCCGAAAAAAAGGAAATTACCACCACGATCGGCGAACTCAACTACGACTACCTTGTTATTGCCGCGGGTGGCACCACCAATTTTTTTGGTAATATCAATATTGAAAAACACGCTTTCACCATGAAATCGGTGTCGGATGCTATCCTGATCCGAAACACCATTCTCGAAAATTACGAAAAGGCCCTTAACCATACCAACCAGGAGAAAATGGCTGCTTACCTGAACATGGTAATTGTGGGCGGTGGCCCCACAGGAGTTGAGTTAGCAGGGGCGCTGGCTGAGATGAAAAAAAATATCCTGCCCAAAGATTATCCCGAACTGGACTTTAACCTGATGAAGATCCATTTGTTTGAAGCCGCTGGCAACTTATTAAGTGGGATGTCAGAAAAATCAGGCGCCCGTGCTCTCGAGTACCTCCATCGGCTTGATGTGGATGTTAAACTTAACACACAGGTGGTTGATGCTTCAAAAGGAGAGGTATTGCTGAAAGATGGAAGTGTCCATCGAACCCATACCTTGATTTGGGCCGCAGGTGTTAAGGCCAATAGCATGAAAGGATTACCCGGTTCAAGTATCGGTTATGCCGGAAGGTTATTGGTAGATGAATTCAACAAAGTTTTAGGAACATCGGACCTGTTTGCCATTGGCGATATTTGTTTGATGCAAAATGAAACCACGCCAAAAGGACATGCCCAGGTAGCTCAGGTAGCCATCCAGCAAGCCAAAAATCTAGCCAAAAACCTGCGTAACGAAAAGGCAGGTCAATCATGGCAAAAATTCGTTTACAAAGACAAAGGATCGCTCGCCACCGTTGGGCATAATCTGGCGGTGGCCGATTTACCCGGCATGCACTTCAATGGGTTTGTAGCCTGGGTGTTGTGGTCGGCAGTTCACCTAATGTCGATTATAGGAGTAAAAAACCGGTTTTTTATCATGTGGGATTGGATATGGAATTATTTCAGCTATAACCAAACATTGAGGTTGCTCATTAAACCCAAAATCAAAAAAGAACAGGATGATTTGAATCAATTGGACAAACAATGATACTTTTCCCTATTTTTGTAACCCACCGAAAAAAATAGCCATGAACGCGTACGAAGGCAATATCACATCCAAATTACCGCAAACAGGTACTTCAATCTTCGCGGTCATGACACAATTGGCCACACAGCACAAAGCACTTAACCTGGCGCAGGGTTTTCCCGACTTTCCTGTTTCCAAACAATTGATTGAGCTGGTAAATCATTACATGAAAAAAGGGCATAATCAGTACGCGCCCATGCCCGGTATCAAGCCTTTGCGTGATGCCTTGTCGAAACTGTTCAGGCAAAATTACGGGGCCGTTTACAACCCGGAAACAGAAATCACCATTACGGCAGGAGCTACTCAGGCCTTGTATACCATTATCACCGCGCTGGTACACAAAGGCGATGAGGTACTTATTTTTGAACCTGCTTACGACAGCTATGCTCCTGCTATCACCCTCAATGGAGGTTTGGTAAAACATTCACAACTTCATTTTCCCGACTACCGCATTAATTGGGAAGAAGTAACACGCATGATTTCGAGCCGTACACGCATGATCATCATCAACTCACCGCACAATCCAACAGGAAGTATTCTTACCAAAGAAGATTTAATGCGACTGGAACGGCTCACCCATGGAACAGATATTGTGATTCTGAGCGATGAAGTGTATGAACATTTGATTTTTGACGGGCTAAAACACGACAGTGTTTGTCTTTTTCAGGAATTGGCTTCGCGCAGCCTGATTGTTGGCTCATTTGGAAAAACATTTCATGCCACCGGATGGAAAACGGGATTCATATTGGCTCCTGAAAAATTAACAAAAGAGGTGCGAAAAGTACATCAGTTCATGGTATTTGCCGTCAACACACCCATACAATATGCAGTGGCCGACTTCCTGAAAGATCCGGACAATTACCTTCACCTGGGCGAATTCTACCAACAAAAACGCGATTTTTTTCTCGACACAATTAAAGGCTCTAAATTTAAGCCATTAAGCTGCCACGGCACCTATTTCCAATTACTTGATTACAGTGCTATCTCCGACAAAAAAGAAATGGAATTTGCCGAATGGCTGGTGAAAGAACATCAACTGGCGGCAGTACCCGTTTCTCCATTTTATCGTGAAAAAGTAGATAACCATACCCTGAGGTTCTGTTTTGCTAAAACCGAAGAGACTCTTCAAAAGGCAGGAGAAATACTATGCAGGATTTAAAAATACTGGCCTGTCAATCCGATCTCGTGTGGGAAAACCCCGAAGCCAACCGATTGGCTTTTGAAAAGATGATTGATCAAAACTTTGAGGGTCATCACTTAATTCTCTTACCAGAGACTTTTACCACCGGTTTTCCTGTAAATCCAAAGAAATTTGCTGAAACCACCAACGGAGTTACCGTGAACTGGATGAAATCCATGGTGGTTAAAACAGGTGCTGTGCTGGCCGGAACGCTGTTGCTTGAAAATGACCAGGGTTATGCCAATACCCTTGTTTGGATGTCACCCGATGGAGATTACCGGCTATACGAAAAACGCCATGTGTTTTCTATGGGGGGCGAGGACAAGCAGATACAGCCCGGCGACCAGCAGTTAATCGTTGAGCTCAATGGCTGGAAAATAAGACCGATGATCTGTTACGACCTGCGTTTCCCGGTATGGAGTAAAAACCGTTACCTCAACCATGAGTTTGAATACGACCTGGCTTTGTACCTGGCGAACTGGCCGTCGGTGAGAAGTTATCCATGGAGACAATTGCTGATCGCACGGGCCATCGAAAACCAGGCCTTTGTAATTGGAGTCAACCGTGTTGGAAAAGATGACCTGGGTTTTGATTATAACGGATTTACCATGGTGCTCGATGCAAAAGGACAGGTTCTGGCACAAGGGGATGAAAACCGGGAATCAGCCGTTTCGGTTTTATTATCAAAGGATGAACTGGTGCATTTTCGTGAAAAATTTAATGTGGGTCCCGACTGGGATGATTTTGTATTCAGAGGGTAGAGGCAGGAAAGGTAAACCTCAAAGTCACAAAGAGCACAAAGAAAAATTAGTCTCATATTTAATTATTAATGAAGACTCTCTGTGTCCTCTGTGTCTCTGTGGTGAAAAAAACAAACCAGTAGAGTACTGCCCTTTTTATTTGATTCAAATGGTATACTTTTGAACTGAACTACTGGTATACTTCTTGATTGAAGTAAGCACCTTTACATTAAAAATATTTGTACCTTTACTAAAATATTTGTAAAATGATAGATTACAAACAAATTATTACGATAGAACCTGGAAAACGTGGAGGCAAACCCTGTATCAGGGGTATGAGAATTACTGTTAATGATATACTTGGATGGCTAGCTGCTGGGATGACCGTTCAAGATATATTGAAAGATTTTGACGAATTGACAGAGACAGATATCTATGCTGCATTAAGCTTCGCTGCTGACAGAGAAAATAAAATTTATCAGATTGCTGTATGAGATTTTTGTTTGATCAAAATATCTCCCATCGGATTTTAAAATTGATTCCTGAAAAGTATTCTGGTTCTACCACGATTAAAAATGAAGGACTGATAAATGCTCCCGATAGAGAAATTTGGGACTTTGCTAAATTAAAGGATTATATCATCGTAACACAAGACTCTGATTTCAATGATTTGAATTCTTTGTATGGATTTCCCCCAAAGATTATCTGGATACGTACCGGTAACTTAAAAACACAAGCTATAGTTGATATTTTGGTAGATTATTCGGATGCGATTAATAAATTTACAGATGATATCAAATATGGATGTTTTGAAATATTTAAATTAAAGTCAATATAACATCTACACACACAAGGTATAAAGCATTATGGGATTGGGTGTTGGCAACGGTTGTCCTGTTTCCGCACAAGCATTTTTGTCGGTAAACAAAATCGCGGCTCGCAAACCACAACGCTTCATATAGCCAACCGTTACCACTACGGTCAAAGGAGAACAAGTGAAGAGCACAAAGAATAATTAATCTCATGCTTTAAATAATAAGGAAAACCCTCTGTGTCCTCTGTGTCTCTGTGTTGAACACCTTTCTTTTTATCTTTGCTCCAAATCCCAGACCATGATCAAACTTTCGGCGGTAATTATCACGTTCAATGAAGAACACAATATTGAACGTTGTTTAAATTCGCTTAAAGGTATCGCAGACGAAATTATTGTGGTAGATAGTTTTTCAACCGATAGAACCGCCGGCATATGCAAGGATGCAGGAGTACGCTTTATTGAACAAAAATGGCTTGGCTACAGTGCCCAGAAAAATTTAGGGAACTCATTGGCTTCATATGATTATGTACTTTCAATTGATGCCGATGAGGCACTTTCAGAGGAGCTGAAAAACAGCATTCTGGCTGTAAAAACATCAGGATTTAAAGGAGCCTGCAGCTTTAACCGAATGACCAACTATTGTGGAAAATGGATACGTCATTCGGGCTGGTATCCTGATACTAAAGTGCGGATATTTAATAAAAACACATCAGTTTGGCAAGGGGCACTACACGAAACATTAACATTGGACAATACAGTTATTGAACATCTGTCAGGCGACCTGCTTCACTATTCATACTATACCAGAGACGATCACATCAGACAAATAATAAAATTTACCGACATTGCCGCTCTTGACTATTTTAAATCAGGTAAAAAGAATTCTCCCGTTAAACTTTATGGCAGCCCTGCAGCCAAATTCATACGTGATTATTTCATTAACCTGGGCTTCCTGGATGGGAAAGCCGGCTTTACTATTTGCAGGCTGTCGGCAAAGGCCACTTATTTAAAATATAGTAAGCTGAAGAAACTGTGGAGACTGGAGAAAAGTTAAAAATACTACATTCCTTTATGTATTAACTTCATGGATTTTGATCGATACCAAAGCACCTGGTTTAAGGGTGGTGGTTCACATTGAACCACTTCTTTGGCTCGGGTCATGCGTATTTGGGCTTCTTGTGTTCAATAAGATCACGGAGTTTATTTCAACGACCTAAAATTTTTCGTCATATTTAGTCCATAGAAAGTCGCCCAGTTGAATAGCTTTATCCATCACTTTGGTTCCTTGTTCGTTAGAATACCCCGTTAAAAAGAGGATGGTTTTTTCCGGACTCTTCTCATATAACTTCAAGGCCTCTTCATCCACCTTTTTCTGATTTTGAATCAGTTGCAACTGCAGGGGATTCCAAACGGCATCCACATCGTGGCGCATATCGCCCCAGCGCTGCGAAGCCAGTGTTCCCAGCCGGTTAAAAATCCACCAGGCCGAATTCATGGTATATCCATTCACCCTGCCGGGAGTTTTGTATTGTACGGGTAAATCCGTTACAGAGCCATAAATGGGCACATAAATGGAAGTGGCCACATTGTCCATGGCAAGCCATTCTACTCCGCCGATTTCATCCGGCAACCAGCCACGCAACTGAATAATGGTGGCATACATGGTGTACCATCGGGCGATGGTACGTTCGCCAAGCCATCCCCAGCCTCCGTTGATTTTGAATAATTTGTTGGCATCGTAAGGCATGTGCGGACTGGCCAGAGGCGAAATCACGGTTTTCCCATTTTCGTCGGTTACCGTCAGGTTATTGGTCATGTCAAAGGGAGTGCCTTCGTAATAATCCTTGAAAATGCTCATGATTTTCTCGAGGGTGACCAAGGTATCAGGTTTTACCGAAAAGGGGTAATCGCTTTGGTTGGGGTCGAGCTTCAACGAAGGAGCCAGCAAGTCGAAAACGCGCCATTCCCTTCGGCGGGAAGCCAGTGAGGTACGGCTTTCGGGCGCATATACATAGCAAAACCTGAATACCTCTTTGTCGGGGTTCCACCAACCATTTTCCTTTGCAACGGTAAAAATATTCTCAGAAGCCATAAATTCATCTGTGATGCTCACATCTACTTCTTTGATAGTACTGGCGTTGGCATTGATGGAGACATGATCATCTGGGACACGCTGAGCAACCCATATAGCCCCTTTTTTTCCTTTTCCCGGGCCAACCACTTCAAAATGCCATACTTCGTTTTTGTCGGCAATGGTCAGTGCTTCACCATAGTCGTTCCATCCATATTGCTTTAGCAATTCCCCGGCCAATTTTATGGCGCCGCGTGCTGTGCTTTCGCGTTCGAGCATCAGCAAACACAAACGCTGACAATCGATCAGCCCTGAGTCGCTTTGCAGCTCTTCGCGGCCTCCAAAAGTGGATTCCCCAATCCCCAGTTGCCTGGTGTTTAAGCTGGGATAAGCCGTGTTGATATATCCATTTGTCTGGCTTATTTGCGGAATGGTGCCAATCTTGAGGTTTCCGTATGCCGGCATGGCCAGGGTATCAATGGGAACCCTTTTGTACATATTGACCACGTCACCGGGCTTGTGGGTTTTGTCGGGCACGATGTCGATCCAGCTGCGGGTTCGGTGGCTGTCGTCGGTATGGGAGGTCATCACCGAGCCATCGAAACTGGCTTTTTTGCCTACTGTGATGGACGTACAGGCATCGGGTACCCCGCCAGTCCAATCGCTTTTATCGGCGGTTTGGGCCTGGGAAATAAAAGATACAAAAAGCAGTAATAAGGTGGTGGATAGTGAAATTTTTATGGTCATAATCAATGGTTTATAATTATTTTTTATTCAACCTTTCAGGTTTTTTTCAACCTGAAAGGTTGGGAACTTTCTTATGCCGGAATACGGGATACCGGAGGCCAAAGTTAAGATTTTTTGCTTTGACGAGGTTTAGTTTTTCGGGTGCGGTATTCAACCTTTCAGGTTTTTTCCAACCTGAAAGGTTAGGAACCCCGGGTGCCAAAAGAAAAAGCGGAAACCTGTCCGAAGACAAATTCCCGCTTTATAAAAAGGTCATAAAACCTTATTCCTCGATGGACTCTTTCCGTAAATCGTACAGTTTTTTTCCGCAATAAGCCGCGCCCAGGCCCAGCAAAATAAACAGGCCGCCACCAATGGGGGCACCATCACCTGCTGGTGCGTTGCCTGATCCACCATGGTCGGATGGTGGTGGTGGAGGATCCTGGGCAAGCAAGAATGTACTGGTGAGGGTGAAACTTACGATGATCATCAGTTGGATAAATATCTTTTTCATGGGTATAAAATTTTAGGTTATTAGTTGATGAAGACTTTTACATTTTTAACCTGGTTGTTGCTTCGCAAGCGAACGATGTAAATACCTGTGGGCAGGCTGAATTCTTTTCGATGCAAACCAGTACACTTGAGTTGTTCGGAATACATCTGACGACCCTGGATGTCGTAGAGGGAAATTTGGGCTTCACCCAGGTTATTTTGCACATAGAGATTGTTGTTATAAACGTAAGCGTTAATTTGATTGAGTTCAGTGGATTCTTCGATACCAACAGGGCTAAAGTGGATCTCAAATCGATCAGAATTGTCCTCCACCAAAGCAGAGAACGAAAAGTGTGGTGCATCTTTGAGATTGTACTTTAGATTCGTCGTTTTATCTAACAACTGGATGTAATCTAAGGAGTCAAAATCAAAGATCAGAGTATAATTTCCATCCGCTCCTGCCTGAAAACTAACTGGAACTATGTTGTTTTCAGATATTGAATTCAAAAAACTAATGGAATAATCTTTACTTTGTTTTGGAAGATATATTGAAGGCGCTGTTGGTACAAAACTGAACATTTTGGCTGCACCTCCGATGGTACTCTCATGATCAAATTCTAGTATAGCTTCGTCAGAGCCATAATTTTCCTCAGAAGTTACTGATATTTTTAAAATATTACCAGTAGTTTCTGTGTTCTTGAGCCAATTGGAAGCTCCATCATGAACCCTCACATTATTGTCCATAACTAAATTACCATTATCACTTGCTATAACGAAAAAGCCTTGCATGGGAGGAATATACTGTGTTACTGAGTTTGTTCCGGTTGTACCTGCTGAATTAAACGTACCAAAATTGCTTGCGGTCTGATTCCAAATGTACATATCATATCCACCACCATTCGAAACCAATGAAGTGCGCGTCCAACCAGAAACTGCTTTCCAGTCTATTGAAGATGGATATGGATTTCCTACCAGATTTGATCCAGAATAAGTATCTGTTCCCGTTTTTGTAATAGCAACAGTTTGTTCTCCATTGTTCAAAACTCCGGTAAAAGATTTTGATGGGTTTGTTGCCAGATAGGCAATCATATAACCTTTCCCTTCGATAAAATTATTGTCCACATTTGCAGTGACCCAGGTTGGGGGAGTGGTGGAGTTTTTAAAGTTGACATAAATACTTGTAGGTTCGTACCAGGTGTAGAAGTCTTCATTAGCTGTAAAGACTTCAGGCACAAATTCATTTTGTATTGCCTGATCAACTACGGGTGATGAAATTAAGTGCCAATCCCAGGAAGAACCTGTAAAATATCTTTGTACAGTTGCACTTACGCCAGCGGTGTTGTGGACCAGTGAGCCTGTTCCCGTGGCATCGCTTTGGATAACTAGACCTGAAGTGCCCGCGTTGTTGGTAAGGGTTCCTGAGATGGTAAGATTCTTTCCGGCAGGAACAGTTAAAGAACCTGAACTTACTAATGCTGTTCCGCTCACGGTTAAATCTGTAACCAAAAATGGTGAGGTTGCACCGGCATCTATTGTAAGATTATTTAAAGCAACACTACTTTGTAGTTTAATGGCACCGGTAGTAGTTGCACCTTGACCGATAATAAATGTGCCATTTGTAATTGTTGCAGTAGAATTGGTGATTTTTAAATCGCCTCCAGAACCACTATTTGCATTATAAATTTTCATTGTTCCGCCTGACATTGTATAAGGACTTCCATTTGGAACTTGAAAGGTCGCTGTTGATGAACTATTCGTTTGTCCCGCAGTTGAAATATTTATATTGCTACCTGAAATATTTGCAATACCTCCAGAACTTTGCACCCATCTTCCTGAAATAACTACATCTCCTCCAGTTATTGTTGTATTTGCACTAGAACCTGATATGGTTAAGGAGTTACCAGTAGTATTACCTACATTAAAAATCCCAGCATCTATTTTTAAACTTCCATTTACAGTGAGAGATCCGTTACTTGATCCAATGCTGATTGTACCTCCATTGATCCATAAACCACCAGAAGAAGGAATAGTAAAACTTCCTGTTGAAGCAATGACTGTGGCAGCTGATGTCAGTTTAAAAGTTCCGTTTGTAAGGGTAAGAAATGAGCTTTTTGCAGAAAAATTTTCCGCTGTAACTTCAAGGATATTAGTATTTGAAGTACCCATATTAAGGGTAATCCCATTAAACCTTGTCGTTCCACCAGTACCGCTTATGGTTTGGTTTCCATCTTTATTAAATGCAGCATCACATAAAAAAGATGTGCCACCTTGTGACATATCAAAAATACCGTTGTTTGTTAAATCCCCTCCAATATTCATCAAATGTGTTGCGGTGGTTGCAGATTGAGTAATAAAAGTAGCACTAGTTAAAACTGATACATTTCCAGTTATTGTAACGGTTCTTGGTGTCCCATCAAAAATCAAAGTTCCGCTGGTTCCTTGCCCAATTATTAAAGAGGCAATAGAAATATCTTGATCAATAGTGACAGTATGCCCGTCTGCAATCACAACATTATCAGTGGATAAAGGCGTCCCTGACGGTGTCCAAGTCATAGTACTCCAAGTTCCGCTGCCAGTACTTGTGTATGTTATCTGCCCCCACGCACTCCCCACAACCATCATCAACAGCACCATCCCGGTTGCTTTTAGTAAATTTTTTTTCATAGCTTTAAAAATTAATTAATAAATCGAAATATTCTTATGTGTTTAGGTAAATAAACAAAAGGGTTATTGTCTGATTGTTAACCAGTTTTAACTTATTCTTAAGTTACTGTCCGGTTAAAATATACAAACATAGGCAAGGCACCAGGCGTCTGCAATAAATCGATTTCAGGGATCGGGGAATTAGATAATACACTACACGACAGCATGGTTATCCGCCATTGGTAACCTGCGTCACTCGATTTTAACCTCCGAGTCCAATAAAATAAGAGATGTCGCCCCATGGGGACCAAAACAGAAAAGGCGTTTCATGGATATTTATTTTTGGGTTCAAATCAATACAAATTAGCAGGTTATACTATGTAAAAGTATCGGTAAAGCACAAAAATAAAACAATACATAAAAAAAAGCAACTGATTTACCATTAAATTTTGGTTAGAAGGGGGAAATGGGGAAATGAAGTAATTCGCCTTCTCAATATTTCAATACTCCACTATATCTGTAAGAACAGGAAAAACAGAAATAACAACCTAACGATTGAAGTAACAAAGTTTTTTAAACATTCCCATTACTCCAATGCGCTATCCAACTCCCTTTTTGATTTAAGCCGATCATACCTGTGCAGTTCTATTTACCGGTGCTCGTCCCGGCAAGTGTTAGTTGGATGTTCTCCTGCACCGTTATTGTTTCTCCCGATGCCAGAGTTATGCTCTCGGCCGAGGCATTTACATTCACTATTGTCTGTGTACCAATTACAAATGTCCAGGAAGGAAATGTTTGTATGGTATTGTCACTTAGCCAGTTCGCCGGGTGGTTGATGAAAGCATTAATGGTGCTGTTTCCAAGCGTTAAGGGGCCATTGTAAATCCCATTGTCCATCTCGGAAGTAAAGCCCAGGGCAGTAGAATAAAGGGTCAGTTCCAAAGGCAAGTAGGATTGGTTGCTCGTAGGGGTACCTGTAACGATCCATCCTGTGGTTGAAATCCCGGCAACAAACGCTGGCGAATCGGTTGTTCCCTGAAAGGCAAGAATTTGGTCCCCTGAAGTAGAAAGACCTGTTAGCCCGTTCGACATGGTTCCTCCACCAGTAACCGTTGTCCCGGTTATCACAATTACAGTTCCCTTAGGTAAGCCCCCGGTGGGCACAGTCCAAATACCAGTTTGCTCAGTGGAATTTAATGCAGAACCGTTCCAACCATTATCGGTAAAGGTGATTTCGGTATTTTCGGACAGGTTGGTAAGTAAGACAAACGCGAATTTATCCGGGTTATCGGTGCCATAGCCTATAAACACGATATCACCTGCCTGCAATACGCTGGTTCCAACCGTGGTGGTTAAAGTGGTAGATTGAACGGTTGGGTTTGTTTTAAAATCGATATCATTTCCTGAATTGGTATAGGAATACACTTTAAAATAATACTCTGTACTGGCCAAAAGGCTGCTGAAGGTATATTCAGGCGTACCGTAGCTGGTGTTTTTATTCAATCCGCCATCAGGAACAGCCGTTCCATCAACAGGATCTATAATGTCATCGTAGCTCATGCTACTCCCTTTTATCAAATATCCGTCAGGAAGTACAGCGCCCACAGCATCTGTCCAATTGAGCATGATAGAACTGCTGGCCGGAATATAGGCAGAAGCAGTCAGGTTGGTGGGATGATTGGATGGCTCCGCTTTAATTCCACCGGGAGCCCAAACTCCTTCCACATACTCAGGATGGTCAATATAGGGATTGCGGTTATTTTGAATGGTATAAACGGCTTCATTGCGGTCCACCTCTTTCGTCGATACAGGATCATCAGCGTTCCAGGTCAGAAGCAAATTAAGAAACCAGCTTTCATAGGCCGGATAGGAAGTCCCATTGAGGATAGCATCGCCTTCGGGCGTGTTGGCCTCCCAACTTGCAATCAAATTCTCATAACGGGTAGCCATGTAGAAATAGGCCCGCGCGAAATCACCCTTGTATTCATCAATGGGCTCAAATACAGTGCCCGTATATCCCGGGAAAGTACACGGACCACGTTTGCTGCCGTTTAGCGAGGTATAGGCAGGCACGGTAACTGTACCAAAAGGATAATTGCTATGACCTGCATTGTTCACATACTGATCCACGGGGAATACATGGTGCAAGTCGGTGTACATGGGAGATGCCCCGGCAAAGTAACTCTGGCAGAAAGCATGTTCGCGGCTGTAACAGTCTCCTTCCTGCGAAGAAGTCCCACACTGTCCGCTTCCAAACGTGTAATTGTACGGGGGATCGCCACCCGGCACATCGCCGTACATATCCCAAACATAGCCATTGGGTTTGTCGTCGGTGGTGTAAAAAGCGTTCCAGACACCAGGCGTGTAACTCACCACCGTATGGTTGTTGATAATGGAATATAGGGTGGTCTGTAATTCGGCACCCGTTTTACCGATGGCGGGATCGTAATACCCGTTGGGTATTTGTGCCGAAAGGGTAATACTCAGGAGCACTACAAACAACGTCAAGGCCTTATGTAACATAGTGACCTTCTTAGTGTTGGGTAACATTTTAATGGGCCAAATCAGTAATTAAAACTCTTCTGATGTAAGGGGGAAATTGTAGGTATTTCGAGCGATCCTTCACAGAAAAGTGGCGCGAAGATAGGGAATTATGTAATGCCTCAAAAACATTGAGATTTTACCAATTTTCTCTGGCGGGTTTGTTTGCCACGGAGACTCAGAGGAATATTCACTTTGGCAAATGTAAGCGGGCAATTATTTGGTTGAAATAGAAATAGTTATTATTTGAACCATGCTCAGATAATGTACAGAACTTTGATAGTACCACACAAATTTCGGAAGTTTCTATTCAATTTCCCTTACCTGCATACAACACTTTCATTTTTTTTCGCACCAACATGCCAATGGCTGAAGGCACCACCTTGAAATGCAGCGGTGAATGTCCAAGCGATTCACCATCAGTCTCCAGAAAGGCTTTGTGTATGGGCGATGAGGTCAGTGTAAATTCTTTTCCGGTAAACGTTTTCACCTCCTCCATTTGAACGAAAGTTCCATCATACACTTTGTGAATGCTGCGTAACACCTTGGCCTTGGGCATCTTTTTGATGATGGTGACATCAAACAGTCCATCGTTGGGAATGGCATTGGGAAGCTGTTTCATACCTCCTCCATTGTATTTGCAAATGCCAATGCTGACGCTGAATATATTACCTGAAAAAAGTGATTTTCCGTCGCTATCAATATCCAGATGAATGGGATGAAACTCAAACAGGCCGGTCACCAGGCTGTATAAATAGGATAGGGGACCACCCGATCCTTTTTCCTTTAGCAAGTTGGTTTTTTTTGCCACCAGGGCATCGAATCCCATACCGGCAATATTCACAAAAAACCGGTCGTTTACCTCGGTGTTGTGCAGGTAGTTTACTTTGCCCACATCCTGCATAAGTACATGCCCCTTTTTCAGGATTTTAATTTGTTTTTTATAACTCTTGGGCATGGCATACATGCGCCCCCAGTCGTTTCCTGTGCCAATAGTGATTAAACCAAGGATGATCTTCTTGGGATCGAAACGCTGTTGCTGAAAGATCCCATTTACCACCTCATTCAAAGTGCCATCCCCGCCAACGGCCAGCACCCGGGTATAGCCCTTTTCTTCGATAAGCTGTTTTACGAGCGGGATGGCGTGGTGCGGATATTCAGAAAATACGGCATCGAACTTAAAGGAGGCTTCTTCCAGCAAGGCCCGGATTTTGGGCCAGTCGGATTTGGCCTTCGATCCACCGGCATGTGGATTTATTACAACTAACCAGGGAGGTGATTTTTCCAAAATATCGAATTAGGTTAGCGAATTTATTAATTTCTTTAACTTGTTACGTGTTTTTGGTAAAAATGAAAGCAGGACTTCATCGGGATAGGCACTTTTCCAGGGCTTTCCCACCTGCAATACTTCGTTGTAAAAGGTGCGCGAGGTCATGCCCCATTTATTTAAAAACAGGCGGCTTCCTTTGTTTTTTCGGATGCGTTTTGTGGAATGTGATCCGAAATGATACACCTTGCTTTTTCCAATCCCCTTAAAGATGCGCACACCAATTGACCAAAGTTTCATCGAGAAATCGGGATCACTGTACATCCCCGGCGAAAACTCGATGCTAAACCCACCAATAAGATCCCATATTTTTTTATGAACCACACTGGGCGGCCATGAACCGCCCTGCCAATCTTCTTTTTTAAGCGAGGAACAGGCTTCCAGCAGTTCTTCTTCCCGGAAGTTTTCAGGGGAAGTGCCAAAATCATGGATAATGGCGACATAATTGGGGTTGTTGAGTTTTTTGGGCTCGATGAGTGTTGCCGAAAGGTAAAAAAAGTCGGTGTTCATCTGTTTGATTTCGTTGGCCAGATGTAAATCCCAGTCGGGACAGGGAATCATATCGTCGTTCATATACACGATATAATCATGCTTTACCAGCGACCGGCACGCATTCACAGCAAAACAAACCCCCATGTTTCTTTCGGCATGTACAAAATCAATATCGGTTTGTTTTTCAAGCCATTCTATCGTGCCATCGTTGCCATCGTTCACAAACACAATAATCTGGTTAAAAAAATGCGAATGCCTGCGCAATCCTCCCAAACAGAGTTGCAAATATTCGAGGCTGTTCCATGTAGGAATCACAATGGAAAATTGTTGTGTGTTTTCTGATCGGTTTGTCTCTTTAAGCCCGGCGGTCATGGTTTTACAATATAAAATAAAAGAGCCAAAGATAATGGTTTTTAACTCCGGCTAAAAACTACCCTTTCTCCAGTCTGATTCGTCTGGTTTTTATTTGTCGGGATTAATTACCTTTGACGCCGCTAACCGGTCCTCTTAAATTAGAGGAACTCTGTCAAACGGCTTATGAAAAAGTTTTATAGAATCCTGGTATACATCAAACCGGAATTACCTTACGCGGGATTAAATGTACTCTTTAACCTGTTGACCATTGTCTTTTCATTGTTTTCGTTTGCTCTGCTTATCCCCTTTTTGAACCTACTTTTTGGCATCGAAGACCTGGTAACGGTGAAACCTGAATTTGCCATGAATACCAAGGCATTTTTGAACTATTTGAATTATCAAATCAGCAACGTTATCGTAACCAATGGAAAAGTAACGGCGCTGGTTTATATTTGTGTTGTGCTCATTATAGCCTTTTTCCTGCGCAACCTGGCCCGGTTTTTTTCCATGTATTTTATGGCCAACGTGCGTATCGGGGCCATCAAAGGAATGAGGAATGCCATTTATAACAAGCTGCTCATCCTGCCCCTTTCCTTTTTCTCGAAAAACAAAAAGGGCGACATCATAGCACGGGTGACTACGGATGTACAAGAAGTTGAATTTTCAATCATGAACTCACTGGAGATGATTATCCGCGATCCGGTGACCATTCTTGCCTATGTGGCCTTTATGCTGAGCATGAGTCCCAGGTTGACCTTGTTTGTGCTGTTAATACTGCCCGTCACTGGTTTTTTAATTGGCCAGATTGGGAAAAGTCTACGGAAACAATCAAAAATTGGCCAAAACAAATTTGCCGGATTGCTTTCGAATATAGAGGAAACCATTTCCGGGTTGCGCATCATCAAGGCTTTCAACGCCATCGATTATTCAAAAAATAAATTTAAAGGCCAGAACGAAGATTTCTCCAGGTTACTCATCTGGATTTACCGTCGCCGCGACCTGTCGTCGCCCATGAGTGAGTTTTTATCTTCTGCTGTCATCATCTTTGTTTTATGGTTTGGTGGAAGAATGGTGTTGTCAGACAATCCTACCATCCAGGCGGCGGATTTTATTACTTACATCGTTGTTTTCTCACAGATTATCCCACCTGCAAAGACTTTTGCACAGGGATTTTATAGCATCCAAAAAGGGATCGCCTCCGCCGAGCGTATTTTTGAAGTGCTGGATGCAGAAGAAATTATTATTGAAAAACCAGATGCCATTCCCGTGAAGGGATTTGAAAAATCAATTGAATATAAGAACGTTTACTTCAAGTATGAGAATGAGAATATCCTTAAAAATATCAACCTCACGATCGAGAAAGGCAAAATGATTGCGCTGGTGGGAGAATCAGGCGGCGGAAAATCGACCATGGTCGATTTGCTTCCGCGCTTTTATGATGTGACTGGAGGAAGCATGTTGATTGATGGGAAAAACATCAAAGACCTTAGAATTGACGATACCCGTGGCCTGATGGGAATTGTTTCACAGGAAAGTATTCTCTTCAACGACAGTATTTTCAACAACATCGCCTTTGGACGAAAAGATGTGACAGAAGAACAGGTGGTAAATGCTGCCAAGGTAGCCAATGCCCATGAGTTCATTATGGAATCGGAATTTGGTTATGAGACCAATATTGGTGACCGGGGTGTAAAATTATCGGGAGGACAGCGTCAGCGCCTGAGTATTGCCAGAGCTGTGTTGGCCAATCCTCCGGTATTAATTCTCGATGAAGCGACTTCTTCACTGGATACAGAATCGGAAAAATTGGTACAAAATGCCTTGTTTAATGTAATGAAAGACCGCACAACGGTGGTCATCGCCCACAGGCTATCCACCATTCAACATGCCGATGAAATCATCGTTTTGAAAAAGGGAGAAATCGTTGAGCGCGGTACGCATATTGAATTGCTTGCACTTGGAGGAACCTACAAACGGTTACAGGATTTGCAGACGTTTAAATAAAACAGTTTAGCTATTATATTTGAATATGGGGTATGCTCCGATCATCTCCGGTTATAAAGTTGAGTCCACTCCGAAAAGTATGTGTTCATTGATTTTCAACTCATTTACCCCTGACCCCTAAAGGGGAATTCGTTGAAAATCAATGAACTATCTAAAGTCCCCTTTAGGTGATTTAAGGGTATTTGCCTTTTCGGAGTGGACTCAAAGTTTAAAGATGTGAATCAACAGGTACGGAGTACCGCTAATATTTATAGAAAGACAAGAACACACTTTTTAAGGTGCAGCGCACCGTCCTATTTTCCCTTTTGTTTAAACATATAATCAATATTACGGTACTCCGCACCTTGAATTTACTGGTATTAAATTGGCTATAAATATTTTCGGTACGCTGCACCTCAAAATACACCCTTAAAACCAATACATAATCAAATTTCAAATAGCCTATTTTGCGACAGCCGGTTGCTCCTTTTTTTGTTCTGAAACAGGATAATCGGTATAGCCTTTTGGTCCGGGAGTATAAAAGGTTTCATAGTCAGGTGCATTCAGTTCCAGATTGTTTTCCATACGAAAAACCAAATCGGGATTAGCTAAATAGGGCCGTCCAAAAGCAACCAAATCCCCTTTTCCTTCTGTTAAAATGGCTTCGGCTTTTTGTTTATCCAGTCCGCCACTGGCGATGATGGTGCCACCAAAAGCATTCCTGATTTTAGATTTCACAGAGTCAGATACTTCAGGTGCTCCCATAGCCGAATGGTCGACGATATGAATATAGGCGAGTTTGATCTTGCCCAATTCTTCGGCCAGAAATTGAAAAGTATCCTCCATGTTCTCAAATGGTTCCATCCCATTGAAAGCACCGTTTGGTGAAAGCCGGATACCTGTTTTTTCCGGTCCAATGGCTTCGGCCACCTGTTGAGCTGTTTCGATGGCAAACCGGGATCTGTTCTTGATGGAACCGCCATATTCATCGTTTCTTTTGTTGGAGGCCGTATTGATAAACTGATCCACAAGATAACCGTTAGCGCCATGGATTTCCACTCCGTCGAAACCTGCTTTGATGGCATTTTTAGCAGCTTGGACAAATTCACGTTGCGCCTGACCTATATCCTCAAGAGTCATTTCTTTTGGAACCGGGTAATTTTGCAATCCGTTTTTATCAGTATACATCTGGCCTTCAAGGGCAACAGGTGACGGAGCTAAGATTTCTGTTCCGGTTTCCATATTGTCAGGGTGGGAGCAACGGCCCGTATGCATCATCTGCAAGAAGATTTTCCCGCCTTTTTTGTGAACCGCATCGGTAACCTTTGTCCACCCCGCAACCTGTGCATCGTTGTAGATTCCGGGAATTCGGGGATAACCCAGCCCATTGGCCGAAGGGGCCGTGCCTTCGGTAATAAGCAGTCCGCCATCAGCACGCTGGCTGTAATATTCTGCCATCAAATCATTTGGTATGTTGACGATAGCTCTGGAGCGCGTCATGGGCGCCATGACAATTCTGTTTTTCAGATCTGTACTGCCAAGAGTATATTTACTATTTAGTTTCATTAAGCAAGTATTATGTTAGTATTTATAGTTTTAACAATTTAAAGGCGTGTGTCCATTCGTTGCGCAGCATGCCCGGAATACACCAAAGGATACACAGTGGCTCAATGGCCCGGGCACTTTCAACACCACCAAAATCGGCCGCTTCCCAGCCAAATTGTTCCAATATATTTTTCACCTCATTTTTGGCATTTTCATTGTTTCCGCAAATAAACATCGTGGGCTTGCTGTCGAATACCGGATTGACCATAAATGGATTTCCTACGCTGTTAAAAGCCTTTACAAAGTGGCTTTCGGGCGCAGTTTCCTGAAGTTCTTCCATCAAAGATTTGTTCAGATTTGTGAAGAATTTTAATACACCATTGTCAGGAGCCTCGTCTGCAATGGGGTTGGTGGCATCAATAACCGTTTTGTTTTTTAGGTTTTCAATACCCGCCGTTTCCAAAGCCGATTTAGCACCAGTTCCTTTAACCGCCAGCACAATGATGTCGCCAAAGATCGCTGCTTCTTCGAAAGATCCGGTGTGGGCATTTTCTTTCGCCAGTTGCTTCCATTCATTTAATTTGGAAGTATCACGACTCCCAATCATCACCTGATAACCATGTTTGATAAAACCATTCGCCAGGGTTTGTCCAACAACACCTGATCCTATAATTCCAATTTTTTTCATTTTTTTCATTTTAAGAATGATTTCCTACTCCTGTTTAACGTCCTTTTTCGGCATATTCAGACTCTTAGTATAATGGTAGTTTAGTAAGTTTAGTACATCTCAATTATTCAAGCAGTTGTATGGCCCCGTAAATATCCGACGTTAGTTGAACACCCTGCGCTTCGCCCAGTATTTCAGAATATTTTTTAAACAGGTTGCGCCACGATTCTTTTAATGCCTCGTTTAACTCAAGGCTTCGCTTTTTGGGAAATACTTCGGTATTTCTTCCCGCCGGTTTTCGCTCCAGATAACCTTTAAACTCCAATTTCTCAATTAAACGGGTTACGGTTGAAGGTGTTAATAGCATCTGAATGCTGATTTCCTTGGGCTGAATTCCGGGTCTTTCATTTACGATCATCAGCAAAAAAGCATAAGATGAAGAAAGTCCTGTATTGGCAAAACTTTCATCGGCTATCCGCGTCATTATTCTCGATAAGGCGTTGGCTGAATAATACAGACACGAGCAATATTTGGAGTCACATTTATTTAACATGTGGGCAAAGATATAAAAGATGTTTGTACATACAACTATATTATAGAATTTTTCTAATTACCGTCAGATTAAAATGACCAATCCAACCGAAAGCAGATGGTGTTTCAGAAGGTAAATTTATTTTTCTCTACTCCCCCTGGCTTAAGCCAATGGCAATGAATGCCTTGCCAACAAAGGGCTTCACCCCGCAAGATTGGCTTTGCCTGAATGATGATGGGAAATCATCAAATCCCCAAATCAACCCGAAGGTATTTACAGCTTTCTAGACTTTCTTCAGCACCATAGCCGATCGGCTGGGCAAATACAATAACAACCCCGGTTGATTACCCACCTGTTGAGTGGCATGGATAACGGCATCGTTGTTTCGGCCAAAACCACCGAATTTTTTATCATCCGAATTTAAAACTACCTGATATTCACCTTCAGGAGCAACAAATCCATAGTCAGTAAACGAAAATGAAGGATTAAAATTAAACACAAACAACAGCTCTGCACGGCTGAAAATCATCACCTGATCGCCGTCGTTTAAAGAGATAGGCTGCAATGATTGTGATAACCAATGATTCTTTTTCTCCAGCCTGATCATGGCGCGGTCGAAATCGGATAACAGGTGATAGCGCAATTCTTTGTTGTCGACCAGGTCCCATTGCCGACGGGCATAGGCATAGCTCCAGTTGTTTCCCTGTCGGGGAAAATCAATCCATTCGGGATGGCCAAACTCGTTGCCCATAAAGGTTAAGTAGCCATCGCCTGCCGTGGCCAGCGATATCAGGCGGATCATTTTGTGCAGTGCCAATCCCCGGTCGATAATAATGTCTTCATCAATCTTCTGCATGGAGGTGTACATTTTGGCATCTATCAGCCTGAATATTATGGTTTTGTCGCCAACCATGGCCTGGTCGTGACACTCGGCATAGCTGATGGTTCGCTCATCGGCCCGCTTGTTCGACAGCTGGTGGTACATTTCTCCCATCAGCCAGTGTTCATCTTTTCGCTCTTTGATGATCTTGATCCAGTAGTCGGCCACCCCCATCGACATGCGAAAATCAAAACCAACGCCCCCATCTTGATACGGAGAAGCTATTCCAGGCATACCGCTCACGTCTTCGGCTACCGTAATGGCTTTTTTATTGATTTCTTTCACCAGCATATTGGCCAACGATAAATAGGTGAGTGCATCCTCATCCTGGTCGCCGTTAAAATACATGTCGTAGTTGGAAAAATCAACCCCCAGGCCATGGTGGGTATAGATCATGCTCGTTACTCCATCAAACCTGAATCCATCGAAATGAAAGAAATCCATCCAGTATTTAATGTTAGACAATAAAAAATGAACCACTTCATCGCTCCCATAGTTAAAGCAACGCGAATCCCAAGCCGGGTGATCGCCTTTTGAACCTGCATGAAAATACTGATAATCAGATCCATCGAAACGGGCCAGGCCTTCATTTGAATTTTTTACTGCGTGTGAATGCACTACATCGAGTAGTACCGCAATTCCCAGCCCATGGGCTTCATCAATCAACTCCATCAGATCTTCGGGCGTGCCAAAACGACTGGAAGGAGCAAAGAAACCCGACACCTGATAACCAAAAGATCCATAATAGGGATGTTCTTGTATAGCCATGAGCTGCAATGTGTTGTAACCCATCTTGGCAATTCTTGGCAGTACGTTTGTTGTAAACTCAACATAGGTTCCTACTTTCAGTTCTGCCGTAGCCATCCCGACATGGGCTTCGTAAATCAGCGGGTTTTTAACCCTGGCCGGCACCTTATTCTTCCATTGAAATGGCTTTTTCGGATCCCATACCTGAGCAGAAAAAAGATGGGTATTTTCATCCTGTACCACGCGCCTGCACCAGGCCGGAATGCGTTCTCCACTGCCACCCTCCCATTCCATCAGCAGTTTGTACAACATTCCATGCTGCAAAGTATCAGGCGAAAGCGAAATTTCCCAAACACCGTTTTCGAGTGAAATCAGTTTATAATCCGCGTTTTTTTTCCAATGATTAAAATCGCCCAACAAATAAATAGCGGTTGCATTAGGAGCCCATTCCCGAAAAACCCAACCATCCGGGGTTCGGTGCAGACCAAAATAAAGATGCCCGTTTGAAAAATCAATTAACTTCCCGGTTCCATCGGTTAAATCCAATATTTTTTGCATGGTCCGCTGGTGACGGTGAAGCAGAACACCGTTATATGGTTCCAGCCAGGGATCGTTTTGTACGAGGGGCAGTATATTCATCGGAAATGTTTTAGCTGACTAAATTACTTATTTGACAGGTACCAGAGCTCAATACATCCATTTAATAGTGAATAAATGTTGCTTATGCATTCTTAAGCAGTTAACATTTTTTAATTGTAAATATCGAGTTATTGAAATCCCCTTCTTTCAATATCATTGTTACTAATGCAGGAGAACTTTTTTTTGCAGCTGGCTAAAGCCAAGCTGCAAGGGATATATTCTATTTAGTTTTATTCATCTACAATGATTGTATTTATGGACATCCATTGCAGTCTGGCTTTAGCCGACTGCCCTACAATTGGAATCTATTCTCTATATTTCTATCTTTACTTTATTCTGTAACTAACAGTTGCTAAAACAGAAGGAACTTTTTTGCAGCTGGCTAAAGCCAGGCTGCAAGGGATGGATTCTATTTAGTTTTATTCTTTTACAAAGAATGTATTTAACGGAAATCCATTGCAGTCTGACTTTAGCCGACTGCCCTACAATTGGAATCTATTCTCTATATTTCTATCTTTACTTTATTCTGTAACTAACGGTTGCTAAAACAGAAGGAACTTTTTTGCAGCTGGCTAAAGCCAAGCTGCAAGGGATATATTCTATTTAGTTTTATTCATCTACA
The DNA here is from genome assembly GCA_001769215.1 of Bacteroidetes bacterium GWF2_41_31. Taxonomy (GTDB): domain Bacteria; phylum Bacteroidota; class Bacteroidia; order Bacteroidales; family F082; genus UBA6244. The sequence continues at coordinate 99,425 of MEOL01000017.1, read as the reverse complement.
ATGATTGTATTTATGGACATCCATTGCAGTCTGGCTTTAGCCGACTGCCCTACAATTGGAATCTATTCTCTATATTTCTATCTTTACTTTATTCTGTAACTAACAGTTACTAAAGCAGAAGGAACTTTTTTGCAGCTGGCTAAAGCCAAGCTGCAAGGGATGGATTCTATTTAGTTTCATTCATCTACAATGAATGTATTTAATGGATATCCATTGCAGTCTGGCTTTAGCCGACTGCAAGCCGAACATATATGTTCCTTAATTTCCAGGTTTTTGTTGGATATTTCATCCAACAAAGTTACTTATTACTTACGGAAGATGATCGGATGCCCCATTAATTGAATTTAACAATTCAGGTTCGGGTTCAGCTAATATGGCTGCAATTATTTAGTAATTTTATGCTTTATTCTGACCTATGGACTACAAAGACTATTATAAGATACTGGGAGTTGGGAAATCGGCCTCCAAGGATGAAATAAAGAAAGCATACCGCAAGCTGGCCAAGGAATATCATCCTGACAAGACCAAAGGAAACAAGAATTTAGAAGAGAAATTCAAGGAGGTTTCCGAAGCTTACCAGGTGCTGGGCAATGATGAAAACAGAAAAAAATATGATGAGTTGGGTGCCAACTGGAAACAGGCTCAACAATCGACGGGGGATCCGGGATTCGATTTTTCGCAGTTTTACAACCAGGCAGGCGGGCAACGTAGCCATCATCAGACCTATCAGAGCGATTCGGAGGATTTTTCAGAATTTTTCAACAACATATTTGGAGGAGGTTTTTCGGGATTCAGTGGTCAGGGAAGTGGCCGTACACGCCAGACGCAGGGGCAGGATTATGCCGCCGATATGGAAATTACCCTGGAAGAAGCCTTCCATGGAACCTCCCGGATATTGCAACTCCACGACAAAAAACTACGCATCACCACCAAACCGGGAACCCATCATCAGCAAAAGCTTAAATTGAAGGGAAAGGGCGGACCCGGCATGAATGGCGGACCCGGTGGCGATTTGTACATCACTATTCATGTATTGAAACATCCCATTTTTAAACGAAAGGAAAATGACCTCTACAGTGCTCTGATGCTGGATATTTATACTGCCGTCCTTGGCGGGAAAGTAAATGTTGCAACCCTGAACGGAAATGTAACCCTGAACATCCCCAAAGGGACACAGGGAGCACAAAAACTCCGGATAAAGGGAAAGGGGATGCCTGTGTATGGTCAACCTGATCAGTTTGGTAACCTGTATGTTACAACACAAATTAAAATTCCTGAACACCTTACACCGGAAGAAGAAAAGTTATTTGTTGAACTCAAAGAGAAAAGCCATGGACAACCTCATTAGAATTCAGGACCTGCAGATGCACAGCGCACTCAGTGAATTTTTAATAGCCCTCAGCGATGCACGGCTAATTCATTATGCATCCGATTTGCTGCCCGAACTCGAACTGAACAACGAGGTGGATTTTATGAATTCCATTCAGAAAGCAAAACAGGTGATGGCTACACTTCACATGCCTGTGGAAGAACATTTCAAGCGAATCTACCGCACCCGTGACGGGCTCGTTTATTGCGATTACAAGCTGTCGCATGTAGCGTATATCTTGGTCGGAATCAATGGCGATGTGTCGAATAAAAAGGTGGCAAGCATTCAGTATGAGTTGATTAAAAGGTTATTTTCCACCAAATGATTTACAAATAATAAACCCATGTGCGGACGATTCCAACTTTCGGTAAAGGGAAAACACATCAGCGAACGCTTTAATGTGGAGGTGTTTGATGAGATGTATAAACCCAGTTTCAATTGTGCTCCCGGGCAAAATTTACCTGTGATCACCAATACCGAACCCGGGAAGCTGAGTTTTTTCAAATGGGGACTGGTCCCATTTTGGGCAAAAGACCCTAAAATTGGCAACAAACTCATCAATACACGTGCAGAAACTATTCTGGAAAATCCTTCTTTTAAAGCTGCTTTTACACGCCGACGCTGCCTGGTTCCGGCCAATGGATTTTTTGAATGGAAAAAAGGCACAAAAAAAATACCTTTCAGGGTTTTATTAAAAAATGAGAACCTGTTTGCCATGGCAGGCCTTTGGGAAACCTGGAAAGATCAAGAAAACAACATGCTGCATACCTTTTCTATTATCACCACCCAACCCAACGAATTGATGACACCCATCCACAACCGCATGCCTGTGATTTTAAACCGGGAGCAGGAAACGGTGTGGCTGAAATCAACTAACTCAGATGAGCTTATATCCTTGCTGACACCATTTCAGTCGGATGAAATGGAGGTTTATCCCATCAGTGACCTGATCAATTCGCCATTCAATAACAGCCAATCGGTTATTTCCAACGTTAAACCCGATACTTTAAAACCCCCGTTTTAACCTGGTTGATCTTTCCTCTGATTACAACTATTTAAACTGAAAACCTGTACTTTCCGTCAAATAACCCTTAACTTTGCAGGAAATCTATAAATATCTTTCACCTATGAAAACTTTCTTTAAAATACTCGCTATCCTATTGGTCATACTAGCGCTTGCTGTCGTTATTCTGCCTTATGCCTTTAAGGGTAAAATTATTTCATTGGCCAAACAGGAAATCAACAAACAGGTAGTTGCACAGGTTGATTTTACAGATTTGAATTTTTCACTTATCAGAAGTTTTCCAAATTTCAGGCTGAGCATCGAAAACCTGAGTGTGGTAGGAAAAAACGAATTCCAGGGTGATACATTGGCCTTTATTCCTGGCACTCATTTAATATTCAATATTATAGATGTATTCCGGGGCAATTATATCATATCAAAAATCAGCCTGGATGAACCGCGTATTTCAATTTGGACCAAATCAGATGGAAAGGCAAATTATGATATCATGATGCCGGATTCGATTGGAACTGTGCCACAAGAAGTGCCGGATGGGTCAAACAATTTCAGCATTCACCTGAAGAAATTTTCCATTGTCGATGGTCAGTTAACTTACCTCGACGATGAATCGAAGATATACCTGACAATGAAAGAAATCAACCATACCTTACACGGAGATTTAGGTGCTTCTCGAACGACTCTTTTTACCCAAACCTCATGTACCGACCTCACATTGCAATACGAAGAATCCACTTACCTGAATCATGTAAACCTGCGGTATCAGTCGAACCTGGATGCGGACCTGGACAACGGCATTTATACTTTTGGTAAAAATGAACTGACAATCAATAAGTTAAAATTGAATTTTGAGGGCTCAGTCAGTATGATGAATGAAGGAATCAATTTGGTGCTGACTTATAATGCACCTTCTACGGCCTTTAACGAATTGCTTTCATTGGTGCCGGAAACCTACCTTAAGGATTACGAAGGGCTTGAAACCACCGGGATGTTTTCGCTGAATGGAGATGTGAAAGGAATTTATACTGATGAAAGTTATCCTTCTTTCTCCTTGAACCTGGCAGTGCAGAATGGTACAGTTAAATATCCTGATTTACCCGGTAAAATAACCAATATCGGTATAACAAGTTCCATCACAAGTCCGGGAGGAATTCTGGACCTCGTGGTAATCGATGTCCAGGGCATGCATATTGAAATGGGAAATAATCCATTGGATTTACGATTGAAGCTTACTACTCCCATTTCCGATCCTGAAATTGATTGTACCCTGAAGGCCCAAATGGACCTCGCCACTGTTAAAGATTATTATCCCATCGATAACACCGACCTGTTGAAAGGTACCATCGTAGCCGATATTACGTTGAAAGGAAAACTTTCTGCCATCGAAAATCAGCAATATGAGCAGTTTTTGGCTATGGGATCGCTGGTTTTACAAAACATGGAATACAGCTCCCCGGCATTTAAAAATCCTGTTGTCATTTCACAGGCTCAGCTCAATTTTTCTCCTCAATACATCGATCTGGTAACTTTTGGGCTAAAAACCGGAAAAAGCGACCTGCAGGCCAGTGGTAAACTGGAAAACTACCTGGCCTATTACCTCAAGGACGAAACCCTGACGGGCACCATGACGGTTAAATCCAACTTTTTTAATCTGGACGATGTGATGGACACCTCCACCTCTGTAGACGAAATAACAACTGCACCGACTCAGGAAACCGGAACACCTGCATCCGCAGACACTTCAGCAAGAGTCCCTGAAATACCCGGGAATATTCATTTTGTGATAAACAGCACCTTTAACCATTTGAAATACGACAGCCTGGATATGTCACAAGTGACCGGAAAGATCCTGATTTCTGATAAAAAACTTTGGCTCGAAGACCTGAAAATGCAGATTTCCGGTGGAAGTATGAACGTTTCGGGAAGCTACGCTGCTCTTACACCAAGAACAGCCCAAACTTCGCTCCTGCTTAAACTCAACAGCCTGGATATTCCAACGGCCTTCAAACAATTTGCTCTTTTAAGAACCTATCTTCCATTGGCCGAAAAAGCCACAGGTAAATTCAGTGGTTCGGTGGATTTCACAACCAGTCTCGATGCCGGGTTAATGCCAGTGTACGAAACGTTAAACGGTAAAGGGTGGCTGAGTGCCAATGACCTCAAGGTAACAGGTATGAATACATTGGTAAAAGCCGCCGAGTTGTTGCATTATGAAGAACTGGCCAATCTAACCCTTGAAAAGGTTCTGGTGGAATTTAAATTCGTTGATGGCAAATTGATAGTCGATCCATTCGACATGAAATACCAGGGTATAAAAGGCACATTACAAGGCTGGACTGCCTTTGACGGGAAAATTGGATATGAAATGTTAGTGGAAATCCCACGTAAAAAGCTGGGTTCTGATGCCAATCAATTGCTTGATAATTTGGTGGGTGAAGCTAACAAACTGGGTGCTAATTTTAGCATAGGCGACAACATTCCTTTCGCCTTAGTTATTGGAGGGACGCTTGAAAATCCTACCGTTTCTGTGGGACCCGGAAATGGTTCAGCAAAAGAGACGGTGAAAGAGACGGTGAAAGAAGTGATCAACCAGGAGATTGATAAAGTGAAAGAGAACCTGAAAGTCGAAGCACAAAAGTTAATTGAAGATGCCGACAAACAGGCTTCGGCTTTGATTGGGGAGGCAGAAAAACAGGCCGCTGCTTTGCAACAACAGGCAGAAGAGGCTAAAACGAGATTGATGGATGAAGCCAAAAAGCAAGGCGACAAACTCATTGCCGAAGGCAAAAAAAATGGGATGTTGGGTGAAATGGCGGCTAAAAAAGCTTCAGCAACTGTCATGAGTGAAGCTGAAAAGCAAGGTCAGAATGGCATACAGGAAGCCAACAAACAGGCCGATGCCATTGTAAACACAGCCAAAGCTTCTGCTGCAAAAATCAAAGCTGATGCGAGGAAAAAGGCGGATGGGATGTAATGTAAACAAATGAAATCAGAATAGATAAACTTGTTCCAGATCATTTGCATATTTAATATTAGATTTGTCTTTGTCGACAGTTTTATATTAACCACCAAATTTATCTAATCTGTAATAAGCTTTTTCTAAGCTTTTACTTCTTGGTATGGCTCTTTCAACATCCCAAACATTAAACACAAACTCCATTAAACAATCATTATAATTGGGGCCAATAGTAGCGTTTGCATTAACAGGAACAATATCTTCTCTGATTCTTCTGTTCCGAGACTTTTTAGCCAATCGTATGAGGGTTTTTTTAGGATCAGGTTCTTGCTCTGGATTGAGTGGAAAATTTGCAGATGCCACCAATAAAAAGTTTGAAAGCCCTTCAATATCTGCTAACAACCATGACTCCACTTCGCGCACAGCTATTCTAAATATAAAATTGGGGTTCATTTGGAATGTAACCCAGTCATTTATCAAAGAAGGAGGACATGGGTAATTGTCTAAATCTGTTAACATCAAATGAGGAATAATCAACGATGCTTGATTAAAACCTTTTATATTGTTCTTCAGATAACCAAAACCACGACCATTGTATGCAACATTTACTGAATACTTAGTATCAAAATGACTCAGCAATCTTGTTAAAACCATTTCGCTTAGATCATCTTCAAAGATTAAATTTAAATAAATCATTGAGAAAATAAGGTCAGTTGGTTAATATTTTTAGGTTTGATTCTAGGCAAAATGGCAGCCGCAGGACTCATTCCCCCAAGAAGCATGGCTTGTATCTCAGGGATTGAAGAAGCTGTAATTACCGTGGTTCCTTCAACCGTAGGGGTCAGCAATAATATTTCATCGAGTGAAATACCTTTGTCACTAAGCAAATCTAAACTATGTGTAGTTATGAGTACTTGTCGTTTTTTTGGCTTTTGCAATTTGTAAATCAAAGCAGGTATCTTTGAAATAATGGCTCCATTAAGCGACAATTCGGGTTCTTCTAATAGTAATAAACTATCCCCATCCTGAAGAGACCATAACAATCCTATTAATCGCAATGTCCCATCCGAAAACTGATCTTCTTTTTGTTTGCCCGCTCCAGGTCGCCAATGGTCATAAACGGCTTCAAGGTGCGGTCGCCCATTTTCTTCCTTATAATCAAATTTTTTAAATTGGGGTACAGCAATTTTTAAGGCACCTTCAATTCTTTTTAACCATGCATTTCTTGTCTTCTCATTTACTTTTGATATCCTATCCAGAAATCCCTTCCCAAATGGATCACCTGGTAAATCAGGACCTGTAAATGATTGTGGATGCTTTAATAATTGAGGCAGCAAATGCAGATATACTGTTGATTCCAGATAACGTGCAATTTCCCTAAAATCTTTATTCGCATTAATTTGTTCCAAATGAGTCTGGTTTAACCTCTCATTATCCTTTCTATCTTCTTTATCAGGTCGGTCAAGAATTAATTTTTCACCTTTCCATACTTTTTCATAAGTTAAAAAAGGTAAACGACGACCTCTTACTTCTTGCTTTATTCCGATGGCATATTTCCAAGTGATTTCATTTGAATCATATTCTGAAAGGTGAATCTCTACTTCGACATCAGGGTGGGCACGTGCAGCTAAACAACGTATTTTTGTTATACCACCTCTTTCTAAAACAGCATTCTGTAATCCTCCCCCGGGTTTAGCTATGTCTCTGAGAAATCTGAAAACATCCAATAAATTTGATTTTCCAGATGCGTTAGGGCCAACCATAAATACCCGGTTCATCAATGGCACATCAATTTCTTTGAAATTTTTCCAATTCTTTAGCCTAATCCTTGATATAATCATATCCCAAATATTAATTACGCACTAACTCACTATTCCATGGTCATTAATTATTCTAAATTCGGTGCATAATCTCCAAAGATACAACTCCTTTTCTTTTTCTTTACATTCCTTTACTTCGTCATCAAAATCTTTTAAGTTTATGCATGGAAATAACTCTATCAGGATTCAGTCCTATTACTTTTCTGATTTGGACAAATCACAATACATCATTCAATTAAATAGGCAGTTTAAACTTCATGGTGACTTCACCCGTTTCTTTGTTGACTTCAATTTTTTGGGTCTCCAACCCCATATCCTTTCCTGTAGTCATTTTAAACAAGCCTGAGAGAAACTGCATCCCGTTGTTCATTACCGCCTCAAGTACCTCCGCGTTGATGACAGGTTTATGATCCTTTTCGGGTGCGATTTCAGGAGCTTCCTCCTGCTGATCCGATTCCTCCGAAAAATCAAGTTCATCAGTGTGAGGTTCTGCTTGTTTTGGTTTTTCAACGATTTCGAGATCCTGTTGGATGGTCTTCTGTTGTTCTGATTCAGCGGCCCGGTTTTCTGTTTCGGTAATAAATTCTTCCAGTTGCTGGATAAACTGAGAACGGCCCTTGGTGCTAAAATCCACAAAATTTGTATTGGCATCATCCCCTAAAACACCATCAAAAAGACTTTGTTTAACCAACAATCCGGAAGAAATTTGTTGTTCAATTGAATTGTGGGTGATGAGGTTGTAGATGGTTAGCTTGTTGCTTCTTTGACCAATCCTGTCGATGCGGCCAATACGTTGGTTTTTTTTGGCCGGATTCCAGGGAAGTTCAAAATTTATCAGGGTGTCGGCCACTTGTAAATTAAGACCCGTACCACCGGCTTCTGTAGATAAAAACACCTTGTACTGTGGATTTGTTTCAAATTTCCTGATCAACTCACCTCTCGATTGAACAGGTATTTTCCCGTTCAGTTCCACGAATCCGATGTTGTTTTCCCTAAGCAGCCGTCCAATCAGTTTGTGTACTTTCACCCATTCGGAGAAGATGATAATCTTAGAATCCTTATTCGGAACATCCAATTTGTTGAGCAAGATGTGTTTGAGTTCTTCCAGCTTGGGCGATTCGTTGGTCTGATCATCAATCAGATAGGTTGAATCGCACACCATGCGCATATTGGCTAAAAGCAACTGCATGCGCTGAAGATCGTAGGGAGTAAGAAATTTCTTATGAATGATACGCGCTAAAGCACTCGCATAGGAGGCGTGATAATCTGCCTGCAATGGCGACAATTCAACAGGTATATTGATTTGTACCAAATTGGGCAGTTGGTCGATTACTTTTCTCTTTTCACGTCTGACGAGGATGCCTTCTAGCTTTTTATTCAGCTCTTGAAGGTTATAATAACCATTGATTTTGTTGTACCGTTCTGTGTCGAACAAACAGTATTGATAAGAGAATTCCCACAAAGGACCAAAAAATTCAGGATCGAGGATCCCCATGATGGAATAAATGTCGATTAACCTGTTTTCGATTGGGGTTCCGGTGATAGCCAGTTTATGTTTTACTTCAATTCGTTTTAAAGAATCAGCCGTTTTGGTTTCATAATTCTTGGCTCGTTGTACTTCATCTAAAATCAGAAAATCAAATCCAGCCTTGCTGATGGCCACCTGATCGCGCATCACGGTTTCGTAGCTTACAATGACAAAAAGACAATCTGCATTTTTATATTGTAATGCCCGCTCGTCCGGTAATCCTTGGACTATCAGGGCCTTTTCATCAGTAAATTTTTCAATTTCCTTTTTCCATTGTTCCTTGATGGAGGCAGGACAAACCACCAATGTTTTTGTAAATCCGAAAATCTGCTTTTTCAGCACAGCTACCCCGATGGCCTGAATGGTCTTGCCAAGTCCCATTTCGTCAGCAATAATGGCGTTTTTCCTGAAGAGCGAAAATTCAATGCCCTCCTTCTGGTAAGGATACAATTCGGCTTTAATGGAGTTGTAATCAGGCGTAGTACCTGTACGAAGACTTTCCATCATCTTTAGTTCAAAAGCAGCTCCGATTTTTTCTATAACTTCGGGACGAATACACACATGTGGGTTCTTTCCGGCTTCTTCTATAAAATTCAATAATTCGGTAGCTTTTTCATCCTCAATCCAACTCGAGTTTTTAAAATACCTGGAGACTAAAAGATGGTCATCAATTGACAACTTATGGGGAAAGTACCAGGTGATTTTGTAATCGTTCAACGGGTCGCAAAAGACTTCGACAAAGGGAAACTTTTTGTCCAATCTGTCGAAAAGTGCCTGATTTTCTTTTAATTCCTTAAAGGCAAACATGATGTGCTTGGTGGTTCCCAATTTGTTTAACCGGGCATCCATGCTGTTGCTATAGCCGGTTTCATTTTCAAAATCACGCAAAAAGATATCATACCTGACGCCCTTTTCATTTGTTAACAGGTGGTCGCCATAAATATTATCTGCCCAATGGATGCGGTAGGCCGCTTTTTCAGCCTTCTGTTTTCGTTCTTGCAGTACGCGCCTGATCATACCCTGACGGGTATATTTTTTATGTTCGATATGCTCCTTTGGCGAGAGCAAATGCAGCTCGTTTTCAACCTGTAGCAAACAGGCATAGGAATTTCTGTCCCAGCCATTGTTTTCCTTATCGATTGAGGGGGTAATATGGCCATCTTCATCAATATCCAGGCAACATTCGGTAATTTCACTTTTCAAATCATCATTAATGATCAGCTCATATCGCGAAACCGATTGCGACAATATCTGACACTGACCATTGTTAAAAATAATCTCACCAAGGGCAAGTTCTTTCGTCTGGATTTGGTTTTTGAGCTTTTCTTTTTGGGCAATAATAATTTCCTGAATATTCATTCTGATGATGTTATAATGGAATACTAATTTTATTGATGCTGATCGGGATGAAATATGAGATCAACCTGATGCAAGATCCAAAAATCCGAAAAAAACACATGCTCAGAAGGTAGGGGCCTAAGATTTTTTCAACTTTTTCAAAGGTTAAATTGGTGAAAAAAGTTGATTTGCAATTTTGTTTATAGGCACAAAAAAAATCCGGAGTCGATAGCAGTTAGTTTTTTAGTTGAAGTAGTAGTCTTTAAATAATCCCGATAGTGTTGCTATCAATACCAGATTTAGTGGAGCAAAACTATATAGAATTATTCTAAATAACAAGAGGAAAGTGAAAATATTTTTGAGACATTTATAATGTACTGAATATCTGGCATTAAAAGCCAACGAATCGTTTTGGTTTGAAAAGAGGAAAGTGCAAAAAAGACGGTTGATCGCACACTTTGGGGCGAAAAGGTGACTTCCTGAATGGGCAAAATTGATGAGTATCCTCAATTTTTCTTCAAAACTTCTCAAACAATTATCACTATTCAGGATTTAAATCCCGTATTATTATAATATATTTGGATTTGAATCCCAATTTATTACTATATTTGCAAATGATTGTTCGTGAAATTGAGTCAATAATAAAGGAACGGCTGTTTAAAAAGAAAGCCATTATAATCAGTGGGCCGCGTCAGGTGGGCAAAACTACTTTGGTAAGCAATATTGTCAATAGTCTGTCATTACCACATGTTTGGTTCAATGGAGATGAGCCGTCAGCGACATCATTATTTAAAAATATTTCTTCAGGAGAACTGAGACAAATGTTTGGGAAAAATAAAATTGTTGTGATCGATGAGGCTCAGAAAATAGAAAACATTGGACTTACCCTTAAAATTATTGTGGATAACCTTCCTGATATTCAGGTCATAGCCATCGGATCATCTTCACTGGAACTTGGAAACGAGGTGAACGAACCATTAACCGGTAGAAAGATTGAATATTTTCTTTACCCCATTTCGTATGAAGAATTGATCAATCAACATGGTTCGATAAAGGAGAAAGAGCAACTGTCGAACCGGCTGATTTTTGGTTCCTATCCCGAAATAATAAATCATCCGGAAGATGCCAAAGAAAATTTAAAATGGCTTGCCGACAGCTATTTATATAAGGATCTGTTGAATCTGGACACCATAAAAAAACCATCTCTCTTAACCAAACTCTTGCAAGCGTTGTCTTGGCAGGTTGGCAGTGAGGTTTCCTATCATGAAATATCCCAAACCATTGGCTCCGACCCAAAAACAGTGGAAAAATACATGGATTTGCTTGAAAAAGCGTATGTTATTTTCAGATTGCAACCCTTGTCAAGAAACCTTAGAAATGAACTAAAAAAAACACGAAAAGTGTACTTTTACGACAACGGCATCAGAAATGCGATTATCGGGAATTTCAACCGACCCGATGTTAGGCAGGATATTGGAGTTTTATGGGAAAACTACCTCATTTCCGAACGAAAAAAATATCTTGGATACCATCAGGTCTTTAGCAATCAGTTTTTTTGGAGAACGGCTCAAAAACAAGAAATAGATTATATTGAAGAATACGATGGCACATTTCACGCGTTTGAATTCAAATTCAATCCGAAAAAGAAATTCACCATTTCCAAAACCTTCACGCAAGCATACCCTTCGCATACTTTTGCCCTGGTCAACAGCGCCAACTACCACACTTTTCTTACAAGTTAGTTGATAATTGCGGTTTAAAAAAAGTGCCAACAAACCTGATCAGGTTCGTTGGCACTCTTGTTTTTAAGAATATTGAACTGGTTTGCGGGCTACTTCCTCGCCTCCATCAGCAAATTCAGCATCTGAATACCGGCTTCGGAAATAACGGTTCCGGGACCGAAGACGGCCACAACTCCGGCATCAAACAAAAATTGATAATCCTGAGTGGGTATTACACCACCAACAATCACCATGATGTCTTCGCGACCGAGTTTTTTAAGCTCTTCGATTACCTGGGGCACCAGCGTTTTATGACCTGCAGCCAGACTTGATACACCCAAAATATGTACATCATTTTCAATAGCCTGGCGGGCTGCTTCAGCGGGTGTCTGGAACAAGGGCCCGATGTCCACATCAAAGCCCAGGTCGGCATAGCCTGTGGCCACCACTTTGGCTCCACGGTCGTGGCCATCCTGGCCCATCTTGGCAATCATAATACGCGGTCTCCTGCCTTCCAGCTCTGCAAACTTGTCGGTCAGTTCACGTGCTTTTTTGAAGGAAGAGTCGTCGCCGGCTTCGGCAGCATATACTCCTGAAATAGATCTGATCACAGCTTTATACCTTCCCATTATTTTTTCGCAAGCATACGAAATTTCTCCGAGACTGGCACGGTTTTTTGCAGCTTCTACTGCCAATTCAAGTAAATTACCTTCACCTGTTTCACTGGCTTTGGTAATATTATTCAAACATATCTGAACAGATGCCTCATCGCGGTTGGCCCGCAATTTTTTCAAACGTGCAATTTGTGATTCACGCACGGCGGTATTGTCAATTTCAAGCGTTTCGATGGGATCCTGTTTATCAAGCTTGTATTTATTAATCCCTACGATCACATCTTTGTGCGAATCAATGCGGGCCTGTTTACGTGCAGAAGCCTCTTCGATGCGCATTTTGGGCAATCCTGTTTCAATGGCTTTCGACATGCCGCCCATTTCTTCCACCTCTTCGATGAGCTTCCAGGCGCGTTCGGCCAACTCATGGGTGAGGGTTTCCACGTAGTAGGAACCGGCCCAGGGATCCAGCGAACGACAGATTTCGGTTTCTTCCTGCAAGTAAATCTGCGTGTTACGTGCAATACGGGCAGAAAAATCGGTAGGCAAAGCGATGGCTTCATCCAATGCATTGGTATGCAAACTCTGGGTGTGGCCTAAAACGGCGCCCAAAGCTTCCACGCAAGTACGGGCCACGTTGTTGTACGGATCCTGCTCGGTTAAACTCCAGCCTGAAGTTTGGGTATGGGTGCGCAACGCCATGGATTTTTCGAGTTTGGGATCGAATTGTTTTACAATCTTAGCCCACAACATACGTCCGGCACGGAGTTTGGCTATTTCCATAAAATGGTTCATGCCCGACCCCCAGAAAAAGCTCAATCGCGGAGCGAACTCGTCGATTTTCAGTCCTGATTTAAGTCCGGTACGGATGTAATCGAGTCCATCGGCCAGAGTATAGGCCAGTTCAATGTCGGCGGTAGCCCCGGCTTCCTGAATGTGGTATCCCGAAATAGAAATCGAGTTGAACTTGGGCATTTTTTTTGCCGTGTATTCGAAAATATCGGAGATAATCCGCATGGATGGCTCTGGAGGATAGATGTAAGTATTGCGCACCATGAATTCCTTCAGAATATCGTTTTGGATGGTTCCTTCCAATTCATCCAGTTTGGCACCCTGTTCGAGTGCCGTTACTATATAAAAGGCCAAAACGGGCAATACGGCACCATTCATGGTCATGGAAACAGAAATCTTATTCAAAGGAATCTGATCGAACAGGATTTCCATGTCGAGGATGGAATCGATGGCCACACCTGCTTTTCCTACGTCTCCCACAACACGCTCGTGATCGGAGTCGTAACCCCGGTGTGTAGCCAGGTCGAAAGCCACGGAAAGTCCTTTCTGGCCTGCTGCCAGATTCCTGCGGTAAAACGCGTTGGATTCTTCGGCTGTGGAAAAGCCGGCATATTGCCTGATGGTCCATGGACGGGTGACATACATAGTTGAATAAGGTCCGCGTAAAAACGGTGGAATACCGGCAGCATAATTCAAATGAGGCATCCCCTTCAAATCAGCAGCAGTGTAGGCTGGTTTCACATCGATGTGCTCCGGTGTTTCCCACACAGCATTTTTGCTGTGATGGACTTCCTCGCGAACAGCCGGGTTGTTGTTTATATTGAACTGTTTAAAATTCGGTTTCATTGGTCAACTTTTTTATTGCTGGTACTGGTTATTTTGAATTCCGATAAGTGTTTGAAATTCGGATAGTTGTTCCAGCAAGTTACTCTTTACATGAATAAAATGCTTCATTCCGATGGCTTGCAACGATTCAACCAAATCGGTTGGGTAACCGGCCAATACCACAATAGATTCTTTATTCAAGGCCTTAAAAATAGGTTGTGCTATGGTAGCATATTCTTCATCACTGCTACAGATCACCACAATTTCCGGTTTCGCCTGTCTGGCGGCTTCAATGCCCTGATCCACAGTAGAGAATCCGTTGTTGTCGACAATCTGGTATCCGGCACAACCGAAAAAGTTACCTGCAAACTGTGACCTTGCTTTTTGCATGGCCAGGTTGCCATAAGTAAACATCCATACCACCGGCCGGTGTTCTTTTCTGGCAAATTCATCGGTGGCAAAGCGGAGTTTTTCAAGCTGTTCGGCCCCGCGATAGGGTTTCAACGTTTCGATCCCGGTTTCAATCTCCACCATTTTATTGATGGGAAGTGCCTGGATTTGCTCATTGGTGTTTGGATATTGGTTGGTTCCCAAGATTGATTTTCTGCGGAAAGCAATGTCCATGTCTTTCTTTTGAGCTTCGGCTTTCACTTTTTCCTGGATGCTTCCTTTTTTCAAGGCTTCCAGGTATCCACCTTGCTCATCAACTTCGAGGAACAATTTCCACGCATTCTGAATGAGTTCGTGGGTAAGGGTTTCGATATAATACGACCCTGCAGCCGGGTCGGCAATTTTGTCGAAATACGACTCACCTTTCAGGATGAGTTGCTGGTTGCGGGCAATGCGCTCCGAGAAATCGGTTTCGGTTTCGTAAACAGCATTAAAAGGCAACACGGTAAGTGAATCGACGCCTCCCAATATGGCCGACATGCTTTCGGTGGTGGTGCGCAACATGTTTACATATGGGTCATAAACGGTTTTGTTCCAGGAGGAGTTGGAACAATGGATGTGCATCTTTGCGTTGGCCGCGTTGTTTAAGCCATAAGCATTTACGATTTTGGCCCATAGATAGCGGGCTGCCCTGAATTTGGCTATTTCCATGAAATAATCTGAACCAACGGCCATATGGAATCGGATGTGCGGTGCTACTTCATCAATGTCGAGCCCTTTACCGGTAAGGTAGGTCAGGTATTCGGCTCCTAAAGCCAGCATAAAGCCCAGTTCACTTACCGTTCCGGCACCTGCATTGTTAAACAAAAGTCCCTTTATGGTCAGGTATTGAAAATTCGGGAGATGCCTGGTAGCCTGGTGCATTTCCACCAACTGACTCATATCTTCTTCAAAAGAATGAATATACTTTCCGCAGGTAGTATAGGTGCCAATGGGATCGTAAATTACTGAGCCCTTTATGTTTTCAAGGTCGCGGTTGTATTTTTTGGCCAATGAGTCGATCATTTTCACCATGTTGAGTGGCTGATGGGTACGAAAGTTGACTTCCATCAAATCGAGGCGGATGTTTTGCAACAGGGTTTCTACTTCCTTTTCATCGGGGTTGGCATCGCAATTAAAAATAAACCCCAATGAGTCGATGCCTTTTAGTTTTATGTCCAGGGCTTTTGCATTGGCTGAGGCCACATCTTCCACCTGAATATCCTGTCTGACAAGCCAGGTATTTTGTTCTTCACGATTACCACGCACATAGGGAAAATGGCCCGGAACAGCTTTCATGTGTGGAAGATCGGCCAGGTTCTCTTCACGGTAAAAAGGCTGCACGGTAAATCCTTCGCTGGTTTTCCAGGTGAGTTTTCGGTCGTAGTCGGCGCCTTTCAGGTCCTTGATAATCTTTTCCTTCCATGCTTCCGTAGTAATGGGCGGAAACTGACTGAAAAGTGTTTCTTTCTCCATGCTTTTAATATTTAAAACAGCGCAAAATTAAAACAAAAATAAAGGTGATAAGAGATTTGGGGGTTTTATTGTGAAATTATTAACAATTTAGAATGCGGGTATAATGGAATTAGCAAAGTGGTTTTATTCATTTTGATATGGTTTGTTGAAACTTCTTATAAAATGTAGCAAACCACCTCATCGTTGATAAGAAACCATTGTCGGATATCAATATTTTCATAATTTTGTTACAATGAAAGGAGTTATTTTCGACATCAAACGCCTGGCTCTGCATGATGGCCCGGGCATCCGTCAAACGGTTTTTTTAAAAGGTTGCCCGCTGAGCTGCCATTGGTGTCACAATCCCGAAAGCCGGTCGAAAAGGATCATTTGTACAAAAGTAAGTGAGGTTATCAATGGGGTTTCTGTTGAAGATACTGAAACTATTGGACGCGAAATATCGGCTGTTGACTTGATGACATCCATTTTACGCGACCGCATCCTCTATGAAGAAAGTGGCGGTGGTGTTACTTTTTCAGGCGGAGAACCCTTGATGCAGCACGGTTTTTTACTTCAAATGTTGCAACAATGCCACAAACATGAGATTCACACCTGCGTTGATACTACAGGTTATGCCGCATGGGAAACTCTGGAAAAAATAGCTCCTTTTACAGATCTTTTTTTGTACGATCTTAAGCATCCGGACAATGAAAAACATCTCTATTATACCGGAGTTGGAAACGCTAAAATTTTAAAAAATCTTTATTTATTGGATTCAATCAATAAGGATATATGGATCCGCATTCCGTATATTCCCACCATCAACGATGATGAAGCTGACTTGTTGAAATATCTGGGCCTTCTTGCCAAATTAAATAATAAACCACGAATCAGTTTACTGCCCTACCACAAGCTTGGAAGTCATAAATATGCACACTTCCAAATGCCTTATCACACCATGCAGGATATTGAAGAACCTGTGAAGGAGTCCTTGGCCACAGTTAAACAATTATTCGAAAATGAAGGATATTATGTAACTATTGGAGGATAAAAACCTCAAAACACACACATTATGAATAACCGTATTGCCCAAATCAGAAAGCAAAGCCGCGAAGCTATTCCATCGTTGTCAGTGGAGCGTGCCCAATTAATTACGGAATATTATAAAAGTAGCCATTCCCGCCAGGTTTCGGTACCCATGCGCCGGGCACAGGCGTTTTATCATTTTATGGCGCACAAAGGTCTGTGCTACAACCATGGAGAACTCATCATTGGCGAACGTGGACCAGCACCTAAAGCGGTTCCAACCTATCCCGAAATCACCGTTCACAGTCTGGAGGATTTGGAAACCCTCCACAACCGTTCGAAAGTTTCGTACAAGAGCGATGAAGCTATGCGAATAGTTTATGCAGAAGAGATTATTCCTTTCTGGCAAGGCAGCTCCAACCGGGATAAAATATTCGCCAACCTTGACAAGGAGTGGTTGGCCGCCTACGAAGCCGGTATCTTTACCGAGTTTCAGGAACAGCGTGCCCCCGGGCATACGGTTTTGGGAAATAAAATGTTCCATAAAGGATTTCTGGACCTGAAAATGGAAATTTCGAAATCCATTCAAAGCCTGGACTATTATCATGACACGGAAGCATACAGTAAGCATGAAGAACTCAAAGCCATGGAAGTAGCTGCCGATTCCATCATGCTTTATGCACAGCGAAACCATGATTTTCTGGTCCACCTGGCCAACCAGGAACCTGAGGAGGACAGGAAAATTGAGCTCATGGAAATGGCCCAAATTTGCAAGCAGGTTCCGGCACATGCGCCCACCACCTTTCACGAAGCTTTGCAGCATTATTGGTTTATCCACCTGGGTGTGATTTCTGAAGTCAATCCATGGGACAGTTTTAACCCCGGCCGCCTCGACCAACATTTGTATCCGTTTTATGTGCGTGAAACGACCGCAGGAACCCTTACTGTAGATCGTGCCAAAGAATTGTTATCCTCCTTTTGGGTAAAATTCAATAACCACCCGGCCCCGCCAAAAATTGGAATTACAGCCAAGGAAAGCAGCACTTATACCGATTTTGCCCTCATCAACCTGGGCGGTGTTAAATCCGATGGCAGCGATGCCGTCAACGAATTGTCCTACCTCATTCTTGATGTAGTTGAAGAGATGCGCCTATTGCAACCCAGTTCCATGATCCAGGTGAGCAAGAAAAACCCAGACCGGTTTATCAGACGGGCAGCACAAATTATTGGAACAGGTTTTGGCCAACCGTCCATTTTCAATACCGATGCCATTGTACAGGAATTGCTCAACCAGGGAAAAAGTCTGGAAGATGCACGAAATGGTGGTGCCAGCGGTTGCGTTGAAACAGGTGCCTTTGGGACGGAATGCTATATCCTCACAGGCTATTTTAACCTGGTAAAAGTGTTGGAAGTAACCCTGCACAATGGAGTTGATCCGATAACGGGGAAAACCATTGGACCGGATACCGGTCGCGCTGAAGAGATGAGATCATTTGATGAATTCATCCGGGCATTCGATCGTCAGCTCCGTCATTTCATTAACATCAAAATAAAAGGCAACAACCTCATCGATCGCATCTTTGCCGAAAACATCCCTGTTCCATTTTTGTCGCTGGTGATTGATGATTGCATTGTCAACGGCAAAGATTATAACAACGGCGGTGCCCGATACAACACGAGCTACATTCAGGGAGTGGGTTTGGGTAGTATAACAGATATCCTCACCAGCATCCGGTATCATGTATTTGAAAAGAAAAGTATTACCATGAAGAACCTGCTGGAGGCTACCCGACTGAATTTTGAGCACATGGAGACCATGCGAAATACCTTGCTTAACCATACACCCAAATATGGCAACGATGACGATTATGCCGATGAACAAGCCACCCTTGTTTTTAATCTGTTCCATGATGCTGTGGATGGAAGGCCTACCACCAAAGGCGGACATTACCGCATCAATATGTTACCCACCACATCGCATGTGTATTTTGGAAGTGTAACCGGAGCTACTCCCGACGGTAGGCTGGCTTACAAGCCCATTTCGGAAGGCATTTCGCCTGTACAGGGTGCCGATCGCAATGGTCCTACGGCGGTGATTTGTTCGGCGGCTAAGATCGATCACCTGAAAGCAGGAGGGACGCTCCTCAATCAAAAATTTAATCCGGATTTATTTACTTCCGACAAAGGCAAAGACGTGGTGTTGCAC
This sequence comes from Bacteroidetes bacterium GWF2_41_31, assembly GCA_001769215.1. Lineage (GTDB taxonomy): Bacteria > Bacteroidota > Bacteroidia > Bacteroidales > F082 > UBA6244. Next base: position 80,328 of record MEOL01000017.1, on the reverse strand, counting down.
CTGGTCCGTTCGTATTTCAGGATGGATGGGCACCATATACAATTTAACGTGGTGACAGCCAAAACCTTGCGTGAAGCACAGTTGCATCCAGAAAATCATAAAGATTTGATTGTACGTGTAGCGGGTTACAGCGATTACTTCAATCACCTGAGCGAACCCTTACAGGAAGAGATTATTGCCCGGACGATGCAAGCACCTACTTCTTTTTACCCTTGAACAACCGATTGAAAAAACGACCTACTTTAGTGCGGTCTTTCTTGTCTGGGTCCTTGTTTTGTCTCAGGGTCTCTTTCCTCTCATCTTCTGAGTTCAGGTCTTTTCCGAACAATCGATTAAAAAAGCCCTCCACACCCTTTTCGCGAAAAGCGGGACAATCGGAGGTAGTATCCGCAGAAATATAAAACGGTACCAAATACTCAGCCCTCAATTTTGCATCACTTTCAATGGTATGTAAGGTGGTTCCGGCGATTGGTAAGGCCAGGGCCGAACCGCTGCCGAGTCCGTTGATGAAGTGAATGGATGGATCGCTGGCTCCCACGCGCACTCCCACCACCAGCTTTGGCGTATAAGCCATAAACCAGGCATCGGTATAGTTCTGGGCAGTTCCGGTTTTACCGGCCAGATCGCATTTCAATCCATAAGTAGTTCTCATTCGGGTACCGGTGCCACTGTCGATAGCAGTTTGTAGCATGGCGGTCAACTCATCCGTAATTTCATGACTGATGATTTGCCGGGTTTTCAACCCGGGTTGCTGCCACAGTACATGCCCATTGGCATCCTCTATTTTTTTTATCATCATGAAGTCTTCTGTAAATACTCCCTTGCGAGCAAAAGTGCCATAGATTTTTACCATTTCGAGCAAAGAGAGTTCTGCGGTTCCCAATGCCAAAGAGGGTGTTTCATGAAGTGGAATTTCTACGTTTAGCCGGTTACACAAGTTGAGCAGCGCTTCGTGCCCTACTTTAAAATACAAATCTATTGTTGGCAGGTTCATCGAATGGGCAAGCGCGTACCAAAGTGCCACCTTCGTAACTTCGCTGCTGGTATGGTCGTAATTTTCAGGTGACCAGCTTTCGTAATTGTCATAGGTTTTTTGGCTGTTTCCCAGGTAGGTGCATGGAGTATAACCCACTTCGAGCGCAGCAGCGTACATTAGCGGTTTAAAAGTGGAGGCAGCCTGACGTTTGGCCAATACCTGATCGTAAGGCAGGGTGCGAAAATTGTTTCCACCAATCCAGGTAAGTACTTCACCCGTAACCGGATCGGTAATTAAAACAGCTGCCTGTAACATGCTCGTGTAATACCAAAGGCTGTCCACATAGTTCATTTCCAAGGTTCTAACTCCGTCAGGGGTGACTACTTCTATCGGATGTGGTTTGTTGTTTGCTGCTGATTTTTTAATGGAGTCGGGCTGGTTTCTTAACCAGGCTGCACGTGCTTTGCCCTGTTTAAGTTGCTTGTCGAGCAGGGGCTGCATGATGGCCAATTGTTTTTTAACGGCGGCCTCCGCCATTTTCTGGAGATCGATGTTCAAGGTAGTGTACACCCGCAAACCATCTTTTTCCAGGTCGTAATTCAGGTTTTGATCTTTCAAATTATTTAAAATCTCACGGGCTTGTTTTTTTACCTGATGAACAAAATAACCTGCCGGGACATTGATTTGAAGGTTGGAATAATTTAAACCAAGCGGTGTCTTTTCCAGGCTGTCTTTTTCCATAGGAGTGAGATAACCTTCGTCAGCCATCAGCTCCAGTATCTGATTTCTCCTTTTGAGCGCGTTTTCGGGATGGAGTCGCGGACTATAATAGGTGTTGGCCTTAAGCAATCCCACCAAGACGGCTGATTCCTGAGTGTTCAATCCTTTGGCGTGTTTGCCAAAATAACGACTTGCGGCCACTTCAATGCCATATACCTCTTCGCCGAATGGCACTGAATTAAAATATAGAAGCAGGATTTCTTCTTTTGAATACATCTCCTCCAACCGTGTCGCAATAATCGACTCCCTGATTTTATTTACAGGCATCGACATAAAGCTATGGTCATCACGTCCGAAAATATTTTTAATGAGTTGTTGCGATAAGGTACTGCCGCCGCCCGCATTGCGATCGCCCAACAGGATCGACTTAAAAAGTACCCTTAAAATGCTTCGTCCATCCACTCCCTGATGACTGAAATAGCGTTTGTCTTCGGTGGAAACCAATGCATCCACCAGATGTTTTGGCACTTCATCCCAACGGATATTAGTCCGGTTTTCGGCAAATACCCTTCCAATCACGCTGCCATCAGAGGCCAATATCAGTGAAGATTCTTCATTTTTTATGGATTCCAGATCGGTTTTTGTGGGCAACGGACCAAAAATTCCTATATAAACAGCACCAAAAAGTAAGGCGAAAAGCGATACTATCACTAAAAAAACCAATATAATATATTTGAAAATCAACCATTTATTAAATGGTTTGTTTTTATACCCTTTTTTGATTTTTGCTTTTTTCCTGATAACCATGGTTGAGGGGAATGAATTTGCAAAGGTATAACGCAAGGAGGCAGAAATTTGTATAAATCTGAAACATCTTTCATTTTAATAAGCCAAGCTCAATTGCCGGGGCTTTTGCCACGCACAAACAACTATGAAACGTCCAAAACCCCTGATCGGGGGGTTTTAGTTAATCACCAGCTTTTCAGTATACACCTCTTTATCTAGTGTGAGGCTCACCAGGTAAGTCCCTTGTGTATAACCGGTAACATCGATAGTAAATTGTGTGTTTAACTCGCTTACCTGTATCTGCTCTTGAAAAATAGTTTTACCACTTAAATCAGTTACCCTGATGATGGCAGTTGTTTGGCTGTTCGATGGCCATTTTAAAGTAACAACTGTACTCGCGGGATTGGGATAGAGTGTTAATAGCGATTGGTGAGATTGAAAATCGTTTATGGAAACATATAGATCTTTTTCATAAGGTGCAGTAAATAAACCCCTTCCATGACTGGCAGCCAGCACCACATTGTCAGCGGCACGCAACTTCAGCATATCAACCCTAACATTCCCCATACCCAGGTTAGCAGGAGACCACTCTGTTTCGGGTTCGGTCAGGGTATTGGTGGCCCAAATACCCAATTCGGTAGCCAGCATGATCTGGCCCTCGTTTTCGGGATGGAACAACGCCCAACGAATGGGCATGTCGGGAAGGTTGGTTTCTTTTTCCTGCCATGTGGCTCCTCCATCCATCGTAAGCCATACCGACGAAACACTGTAGTTGGAGAACGTGACCAATAAAACATCTTCAGAAGCACCCAGGGCAATACATGATATATTGGCAGTGGGGAATGATGTAGATCCAATCTCAACAGCCTGGGGTATATCGCTTGCATTGATGATCTTATACAACAAACCTGCCTGCGTACCAACAAATAAATTGGTTGATCCTTCAGGACTGTATTTACTGCTCGTTACAGCCGAAAAGGCAACACTTGAACTGGTTCCTATATCAATTATTTGACTACTTATTTCATTTGGAATTCCTGAAGCCCTCAATAGTTTATTGGCATATCCGCCAAAGAAATCGGTGGCATTTGAATACAGGGTGTTGGTATATGAATTATAGTCGGCCGGACTAATAAAGGTACCAGAACCACCACCGAAATAACCTATGTTATTGTTATTGCGCCAAGCCGAATAACTATTGTAATATACCGAAGTGATATAAACATTGGGGGAATCTTCGTCCCAGAAGCAAAAGGCCCCGTCTCCTCCATCAATCATGTCGTTAATGTCAAGGGGGCTTCCGTTGTATTTAAGTGTTCCGTTGTCTTGCAGGCCGCCAAGGTATTGGGTAAAATTGGCCAGAGGGTGGATGGCACATGAATAAAACTGCAAGGTGTTATAGCCCTGGCTCCGCTCAATAAATACAGGCGAAGAATAGTTGGCCGTGTTGGTGAGGAATATTCCTCCATCTGATGAAAACAGCGCTTTTGTATATGATTCGGGCTGAAACTGGATGTTGTGTTGATCGGCATGGACATAATCGTCTCCACCTCCATAATACATTAACGACCAGTCGCTTATATGCTTCCAGATATTTCCCCCGTTGGCCGATCGCCACAAATCAAGCCCTCCGGTATAAACAATCTCAGGGTTAACTGGATCCACTTGAAGTACAAAAGCATGCCAGGCAAGAGTCGACCAGTCATCGGCAGGTGGGTTCACCCACTCCCAACTCGAACCGCCATCCAGCGATTTTACCATATACCGACCCCGGTAATAGATAAAACCATTGGTATACCCGGCGGCGAATTGTGCGTATACTCTGTTGGGATTTGATGGAGAAACCGCCACAATGGTCCGTGCCGGGATATTGTATTGTGCTTCATTTGATATAGTTACATTATAATCCCCATACACGATCCAGCTATCGGGTAATCCGCTATCAGAATATAAAATGGTGGCCCCGCCTTTTAACTCAAGGTTTTCCATAGTTCCGATAAATATCCTGCCATCGGGGCCAATTTCGATATCCGAAGGAGCGTAGGGTTTGCCCGGCGAACCGGCAATATCTGGAAGGACTTGTGTCCATGTGTCTCCTCCATTTGTTGATCTGTAAAGACCATCGGAGGGATGGCTTTGAAAATCTTCGCCATGATAAAACCCGGAAGCCACACAGGCATATACTACACTGGTACCGTTTTCATCGCGTACGGCAATATCGGTGATATAATCGAATTTATCAGTAGAGAACAACAATTCCCAGGTTTCACCGGCATCGGTGCTTTTAAATATGCCAACTCCAACCCCGGATGATTCTCTGTAAATGGTACGTGCTGTTTGCGCCTCACCCGTACCCACGTAAAATGTTTCCGTATTATTGGGATCATAAGCCATGGAACTGATGGCCAGACTGCTCCAGAAATCGTCCACAGGCTCCCACCACGAGCTGACATCGCTAATTTCATAGTTATACCACAAACCTCCTGTAACGCCTCCGGCCCACACTTTTTCATGGGTGGGATCGTTGGGATCGAACATGATCATGCGGGTTCGTCCGCCCATCATCGCCTGTGTACTTTCCCATTCAACAGGAGGCGTATAATCGCCTGCCGATTTGTTTCGTTCCATGGCCATGGAAGCCAGATAGGATGGATACAGCGATTTTTTTGGAACCAATCCGGTTTCAGGATCCATGGTCATGATGTATTCCTGAAAGGCAGCCATGTCAGGTTGATCGGGTGATTTAACCCCTTTTTTATTTTCTGTTGGAGCCTGAGGTAAAAGCCGCGCTTTTTCGAGAATCGCTTTTTCGTATGCTTGTCGTTTATTTTGTTTGAAATTTATTAGATAATACCCACCAAATGCGGTTATTACGAGTAAGGCAACGAAGACTAGAAGAATATTTTTTTTCATTTTATCAGGATAATATTTGGTTCGTGTCATGAAGACATAAAAATTGTTCAATATGTTGCTTGATGAAGAATACTAATTGATTGCGAGCGGGGATCATAACCGGGGATCATCTCCGTCAGGTTTATTTGCAGGCAATAATCCACATCTTGCTCAAATCCTTTCGAAATCAAGTACTTTCCATGAAAACAATTTTTTATGATGGAGCTGTATTGTTCGATGGAATTTTCCCAGGCGAGGATAAGGGTTCGCGTCAGGTCGCAGGCTTCGATAGCGGTGGTTTTTTCGATTCGGGAAGCAATATATCCGGCACAAAAGGCATCGTCTATCGAAAAATACCCGTTGGTTCCTGAACAGAACAGCACCATTTCCTGTTGATTTTGGAACTGCTTTGCAATGGCTCCGGCATTAATAAAAGAAGCCAGCAACAATTCTTTTGTCTGCCCGACAGCTCCAATGGTTTTTGTGCCATTGGTGGTCGAAATGATCAGTGTTTTGCCATGAACCTTTTCGATAGTATATTCCAAAGGGGAGTTTCCAAGGTCAAAGCCCGGGATGATCCTTGCATCGCGCTCCCCGCACAAGAGAACCTCCCCGGGGCTAAATTGTTTTTTTAAATCAAAGGCATTTTTAATATCAACTACAGGAATTATCTGCTTTGCACCATGCATCAACGCCGTAATCATGGTGGAAGTAGCCCTGAGCACATCAATTACCACAACGGTTTTGTCGTTAATATCCTTAGGTAACACCGATCCGGCAAAAGGAAGTGTGGTAATTTTCATGGGGTAAAGGTACTCAGATTATCAAAACGGTTTATTCAAACTACCTCCGCTTGTGATAAAAAGTGTCAACGAATTTCCATAACCCATTAAAAATAAGTTAAGGTACTTCTTTCGTTTATTTGATCAATTTTAACCCTTCCAATGCCGAAGAGTCGTTGGGTCGGTTGAGCAATGCCTTGTTAAACAAGATTTTGGCTTTGCGGGTTTCGCTTTTGCGGAGTTGCGTCCACGCTGTCATCATGATGATGTCGTAATCGAATGGATACCGGTTTAACAACTTTTCGAAAACCGACAGCGCTTTGGTGTAATCCTCACGGCCATAATAGATCATGCCCAGACGGAAGTTGGCCTGGCTGTTTTCAGGATCAATGGTCAGGATATCATTGTATTGCTTTTCAACCTGGGTCCAGTTTCCCATGGAAGAAGCCGGCAACACTATTCCCAGCCGTGCTTCAATGGACATGGGACGCAAATAAATACACTTCTGGTAGTAGGGCATCGACTCACTAAATAAGCCCGAAAGATAATTTAACCAGCCCAACCGGAGATTGATTTCGTATGAATCTTCCTGATAAACAGCTTTTAACGTGGTTATGGCCTCTTCGTAACTGCCGCTGTTTTCCAACTCGTACGATTTTGCAAACGCATTCATCAACGTTATGTTGTCCTGTGCATAACTGGTGCTTCCAACAATGATCAGCAAACTGATAACAATACTTCTTAAAATGTCCATTTTATTCCTCCAATAATATTTTGTGCCTGATATTCAAACGGTTTTGATATATATCCCGGATAAGTTACCGAGGTTTCATAATAATTCCCTGCAAAGGAAACATACTGATAACGTATGGATAAATCCAGATGTTGTCCAAACATTGCATGAAACATGATTTCCATCCGGTAGTCGGTATTGTCGGCATGATTAAAAACGATCATCCCGCTTTTGATGCTGGCATTGTTGAGGTCCCCATGGATATATTCGGCCTCCAGCCACGATGTTTTAAAGATTTTGTGACCCAGTACCTGCCTGAAAATAAATCGGTTGGTTTTGTAGCCATACCAATTTTGATACATCCAGGTGGCTTCGGTAATACCGTAAAAATTCACACTTCTACCCAAATAGTAAAACACATCCAGACTCACTTGTTTTTGTTTCGCATCATTAATGTTGGAGGTGATCCCGGTAAATCCAACGGACAGTTGATTGTAATCTTTCGTCAGGTGAAAACCTGCCACATAATTGAAGAATGTGGTATCCAACTGTTTAAAACGGTAGGTTAAGTAGTTTTGGTTGTAGTATTGTACCTCGTTGAAATCAGGCATAAAGGCGAGCGTATCCGTTAACGTTCCTTCATAAGGTTCAACTTCAATTCGATCGGTTTTTATGAATAGCCCGTTGCCAAAAAGAGAAACCGACCAGCCTTTTTCGAGTTGCAGCCTTAGGTTGGCATACAGTTGATCCTGTTGAAGCTTGTTGTTGAACTCTTTTTCGACAACATGTTGTGCTGTATTGTATTCAAACTGATAACCCCATGATTCGTGGCGTATTGAACTCACTTCAAGCTCATCCTCAACATAGGCAAATCGGGTGCGTTTATCTACGGACAAATGATCGTACTCGAGGTAAAAACCAAGGGATGGCGACAGATTAAACTGAATGCCGCCATAGTAAAATTGTTTATCCCCAAAAAGTAGCTGGCTGCTCATCATGTTGTCGTTTCCTATGAGGCTGGTATTGCTGTTGCGATCGAAATTGTTTGAAAAAGAAGCCCCTCCTCCCGCATAAGCGGCTTCGGATAACTTCATTTTGTAGTTGAGACCTGCGATTACCTGAGGGTTAAAAATTTTCGTCAGCCGGTAAGCCTGTGGATTTTTTCCCATCGCCAGAAATACATGGTAGAGTATTTTTTGAGCAGTAGGATCGCCGTTGTTGAATTCAAGTGCTTTTTCGTAATGTACTATGGCCAGTGGCAAATAGCTTAATTCATAGGCCGCTGCACCCATGCGCATCCGCAGATAGTAATAATCAAAATCGTGACTAATAGCCTCATTCCCGACCTGAAGGACCAATGGCCAATTTTGGTTGATGTAGGCCTGATATGTAATTGAATCGTAAGTCCTGAAATTACTTTCAGCTTTTAATTTCACAGGCAGAAGTCCTGAAACGATCACCAGAAGAAAGGCTGTAAACAAAATGCGGTTCATCATAAATAATAGATTGCTATTGCTTTTCAGCGATGATCACGTTTTTACCTGTATTTACCTCAAAGCGAACCAGTCCGCGTGCGTTACATTCCATTTTGAATTGGTATTGTTGCCGGATGGTTTGCCCGACCCCAAAAGTGGCTGTCGACTTCAGTACGACCTTGCGGTTGGTCATCTGGTCGTCGAGTTGATCGTAAACCAGTAAATAATCAGCGCGCAGAAACTTAACAAATGGGATCGCAAAATCCTGTATTCCCTGTATCCAGCGGTTGGGGAAAATAGTCAGTGGATATTGATCGGAAAGCTCCAGTTTTTTATAGAATGAAATGGAGACCTTAAAGGCAGCCAGATAGAAATAATACAACAGTGTATCTTTTTTGCCCTCGTATCCTGTAAAGTAAAACACGTCTACACCCTTTTTAAACCAGGCCCGTGATCCTGAGTTGGTACATTGGATATAGGTGTTGTTATAGGGGTCCGACTCCACCTCCCAAACGAAAATTTCCTCATTTACGTTAAACTCCAGCGTTGCACCAGGAATCAAATGAAAGGCATGTTGTAAGGTGATATCCGGAACGGCATTGGATACCAGTTGTTTATTGTTTGGTATCCGGGCTGTGTTGTATTCAAAATTCCCGTTTTCCCTCACCACATACGATGAAAATGGATAGCTCAGGGTGTGCGATCCGATATAGGGTGTAGCCTGGAATTGCAGGTGCAGATGTGGATAGGGCGATCTGCCTGAATTCCCGCAAAGGGCGATTTTTTCACCTTGTTTCACGGTTTGCCCCACGGCTATAGTCAGGCTTCCCTTTTTCAGGTGGCTGACCTGCGAGTAGAAATGATCGCCATGCTTGATTACAATGCTGTTTCCCCAGTTTTTCTCCATATTGATATCACCAACCGCGTTGTCGGCCACCTCATTTTCAATCTCTTCTACAACTCCATCAGCGGGTGCCGTAACCGGCTTACCAAAGCAGTAATAATCCCCGGCATGCAGGCCTTCACCTTCGTAGGTCTTGCCTTCATCATCCACAATTTCAAAATCAAAGGCATGACGCCATTCTTCGCGGTGGGTAATTTCGCCATCATGCGACTGGGTGATTTTCCACTCTCCCCAAAAGGGTAATTTAACCGAAAACCAGGGCAGAGTTCCGAAGCGCTTCATATAACTGGTGTGGCCGTAAGCGTTTTTTTCGGGTGAATATAGGGGTATCAGCACAGGTGTAAGCTTGTCGAGATGCCGCTCCCTGAACTTTAACACATACAAAAACAAGATAACAATCAGGTTAAAGGGCAGCGAATACACCGAAAGTCCAAAATTGACAAACACAAAAGCAGTTCCGTTGAGCGTGATGGCCACCAACGGAGTAAGAAAGATGACCCACATAGTAGCCCTTTTTGAGGGGACTATAAAAAAACCTCCAACCGCGATGGCCGTAAGAATATAGTTAAACCCGATGTAACTGTAATTCAGTTCGCTGATGTTGGCACCAATGATTTTGTAAAATGCAAATGCTGAATAAAATCCAATCAGCGACATCAAAAAGGCAATGCGTGAATAATAGATCAATCCCACAGCCAGCAGCAAGCCGGCAAACAAATGGTACTGAAACAAGATGGCACTCAGCGATTTAAAATAAATCCGAAGCGTTTCGGGCATTCCCAGGTTGTTGAACCATTCGTATAATCGTACCATGGGCATTCCGCCGATGGCATACATATCGTTGAGGTAATAAACACCACGCTCGCTCACGGTGAGTTCCGAATAACCTTTGGTGGCAATAATCACAAACCAGATCCCGAACAAAAACGGAATGCTTAAATAGGGCAGGCCATATTTCCCCAACACGCCTTCAAGGCCAATGGTGATAAACAGGGTGAGCAACGAAATGGAAACCAAAATCAAATAAAACTCGGCTGTGGGCTGGTAGTTGATGCCAATTCCCAGCCCCACCATCAGGGCATTAAACCCATAGGCTCCGGTCCTGATTTTCTCGCGGTTCATCCCCATCAGCAAAGCAGCTCCATTGGCCGTGAATACTGCCGCCAGACCTGCAATTCCTGTATACATATCAAAAAAGGAAACCACAATCAGAATGATGGCAAACACCTTGTTCCTGGAAAAAAACACCTGTCCGTAACTGTTCAGTAAACTGTCAGTAACCTGGTTGGCGGTCGTTTTTGATAATGGATTCATCAGGGTTGATTGGATTTCTGCTGATTATAGATCAAATTTAGTCAAATGATCCGGAACATGTTCCAGGTCGAGTAAACTTTTCAGGGTTTCGTTGTCGCGAATCACATGTACCTTATGTTCCATGTCGATCATCACCACACGTGGTCGGAGCGTAATAAACTGCATCCATTGGGTCATATTGTAGGCTCCCACATTGTGTACTACCAGGTGTTCGCCATTGTTAAGCAAAGGCAGGTTGATGTTTTCGCGTACCACATCAATGTTCATGCACAAAGGGCCATACAGCACAGTGTCCTCGGTATATTGAGTAAATGGCTGGGCGGGTGTAATTTTATGGTCGTACCAAAAGGAGGTAAACAATATATTCACTCCAATATCCAGAATGGTACTTCTACGTCCGTCAGATAATCGTTTGTTGGTAATCACCGAGCCAAGCAAAAAGGCGGTATCGTCTATGAGGGCACGACCTGTTTCCAGGATGAGCAGCGGCAGTTTGTTTTGAGGAAAATCGCTGTTGATGAGCGCCGTGGTAATGGCTTCGGCAAATTCGTTGATGGACGGACTGATGTCGGTACCAGGCAAATAGGCTCCTTTTAAGGTGTTGTGCGATGCAAAACCACCACCCATGTCGATATAGTTGATTTCGTGGTTGTACTTCAGCCTGATGTTCCTGGCCAACTCGGCCAGTTTGTAAGCCGCAGTAGCGTATGCATTGGGTGATAGCATAAAAGTGCCAATGTGGGTATGCAAACCAACCAGTTCCAGCGTTTCCGACTGCATGATCTTGTTGATGGCTGTCCAGGCTTGTCCGTTTTCGTAGTTAAACCCAAAACGGTCCCACATGGGGTAAATACCGGTGTCCATATTCACCCGGATGGCTACGCGGGCGGTTTTATTTTGTTTTTTGGATAATTCCTGAATTTTATAGAGTTCATCCAGGTGGTCGATGTGGATCAGGCTGTTGTTGTTGATGGCTTTCTCCAGATCGGCACTGCTTTTATCAGGTCCGTTAAAGATAATTTTACTGCCTTCAACCCCATTGTGAAGGGCTTTGTCGTATTCAAAACCTGAAACCACTTCGGCCCACGAGCCTTCCTGATGAAAGGTACGGCAAACGGCATCCAGGTAATTGGTCTTGTACGACCAGGAAAACTGCACGCGTGGATACCTGGTTTCGAAAGCTTTGCGCGCCTTTCGGATGTTTTCACGAATCTGACGTTCTGAGATCACAAAAAGGGGTGATCCGTATTTTTTAATTAAATCCTTCACTGCTACTCCCTCGATGTGGGTCTTGGGTGTATAATCGGATCTCATCCCAAATTTGTTGGGCATATTTCCATCCAGGCGCTTGATCAATGGCCGTTCGTATCTTAATTTTTCCATTTTATTTCAATCTTTATATTCTTTATTATTTTTCTAAACAAACATGTGGTTGTGTTGAACTATAGTTCTCCAAGGGTCGAAATCTTTTCAAAATCAGACAAGTTGACGATCATATCCCAGGAATAGCGCACAAACATTTTACCCGATTCAAAGGTTTCAAATGCTTCCACCTCTTTTCCCATGGCCAGGTTTACGTATGCTTCGGGTATATTTTGACCTACACCAACCGCCAGGTACACCCAGGCCGGAATGCGCGGATTGATTTCAAGCAGATAAAACTGACCCTTTTTATTTTTCATCAGCTCCAGCTCAAAAGCCCCGCGCCACTTGGTTTCTTTGATAAATTTGCGGGTCAGGTTGAGCAGCTTTTCATCGGTAATAGCGATGCCTCCCCAGGCTTTGCCTTTGTCGGTGATGTATTGCTTGCGCATGGGAACCGCCGAAATGGTGTTGCCATGTCCGTCACCGAGACCAGTTACATTGTATTCTGTTCCATGGGCAAATTCCTGCAAGATAATGGGCAAGCCCCATTTGGCGGAAATTTTATTAAAATAGCCGGTCAGCTGATCGGCGTTGTATGCGATACCGGCATCGTAGTATTTACCTTTTACAACCACAGGCCAGCCCAGTTTCTCCATGTGTTTTTTATGGTCGTTTACCTGGTAAATCACTTCGCTTTTTGGGACATGGATTCCGTACTTCTCGCCAAACTCCGGCAGGTTAACTTTCAACCTTTCGTCAAACTGTTCCATGGTAGGCAAAAAAGTATGGATACCCATTTTTTTCAGTCTGGGCGATAGCTTGATAAATGAATACAATTCTGCGTCGAAGTTGGGGATGATCACATCCAGGTGTTCTTTTTCCTGTATATATTCCAGGCGGTCGATAAGCTGATCAGCGCCTGCCGAAGGATAGGGTATCTGGTATGTTTTATTTACCAGATCGTGCATATAAATGCCCGGTTCCAGCGATTCGTAGGCCAATCCGATGATGTGTGCATCAAAAGATTTGGCTTCGAGCAATCCACGGATAACGGGAACCCCCGGTCCGGGATTGTCGATGGCATTTAGCCCGGTGACGCCAATCCTAATTTTCGGTCGTTTCATGACGGTCGATTAAAGAAAAGTTTTTCAAAAGCTCAAAAAATTCGGCCACATCCTTTTCAACGGTGGTGTTATCGGTGTGATACTTATCCAAAACCGCGGCATGAATCTCCTCTACCGTTTGATCTTTTTTCAGCATTTCAATTATTTCAATGCCCATCGGATTGGCGGTAAATGATTCGCCGGTAACCGGGTTGAAAACAAACCCCGAATCACTTACGGCAATATGTTTATTGATTTTCATTGTTTAATATTTTAAATGAAGGTGCAATGATAGAACCATATTTTTATACATATGTTATGAAATTTGATAAAAAATGTATAAGATTTTAAGCTGGAGAAGAAAAAGATCGGCCCCATAATTATCGGAAATTATGTTGACCCCTATCAATTTAGTATCTGGATTTATACTTTTGAATAATCAATTCATTAAAAACGACTAATTAAAAATGATACGATAGTTTGATTCCTGATCCATCCGATGACACCCTTAACTGTCTGTCCATGGCTTTCTCATTGTTTTTAACTTTAATGGCATTGGAAATCCATATTGGAATTCCAATATTGGTCAACAAGCCTCCAAGTATGAAAAGTCCAAGTCCAAGAGTTTCGGATTCACTTAGCGAATTCGAGTTGCCTGAATAATGATCCCTTTTATTTAAGGGATTGTTTAACAGGAACACTCCTGCTCCGCCAACCAAAATTCCGGTAATCGCAATCGTGCTACCAAATTTCCTGGATTTACTTGCCGCATGATAATTTTGTGCATAATAATCGTATCCTTGTGGTTCGGATTGACTGACTGATTGTGCCTGAATTTGGAAAGTAATCAACAATGAGACACACAGGGTAAGAAAGTTCTTCATGTTTTGCTTTTGATTTAAATGAGCCGGCAAAAATATTGAAAGGATTTCCAAATACCTATTTTAATCGTGTAAAACTCCAAAAAGATACAGTAGAAACAGAGCTATGATGGTGATTGAAGAAACCAAAACAGGAAACCACACCGGAGCAATCCAGGGCCTGGGGATTAAGAACAGCACATCCGTGGTGGTTAATTTGGGTGGCCAGCTGGTTAATACATACAACGACAGATAATAAAAGAGATCCCAAAAGGCAAAAGTCCACAGAAAGAAAACACCATATTCGAGCCAGGTGTTACCGGTTAAAAGGGCCACACAAACCAGCATCACAATGGTGGCAGCCTCTCTTGATTTTTCGATTAACAGAGTTCGTTTAGGGAAATATTTTAACGATTCCTGATTCGATTCGGTTTCTTTTATTCCCAATACTTCCCTCAGGTAAACTACCACAACTCCCTCTAAATGAGCCATGGCAACTCCAAAAATAGCCAAAATAATCAGTTTCTCAAACATACTGGTCAGTTTTAATTAAAGTGTAACACGAGTTTGAAACCCATCAAAGATAATATCAGAAGCAAAAGAAATAAAAAAAAATTCCCGAAACTTGCCTTTACCCGGCTGCCTATACAACCATCAAAAACCGATAACTAAATAATCAAAGGTAAATCCAACTTTATCAGCTACTTATTCTATTTTTGTATTCAGTTTTATAACAACCGATTGTTTGAAAGATCTTCTGCTCATCACCCCGCCGTTTACCCAACTCAACACTCCATATCCGGCAACGGTTTATTTAAAAGGTTTTCTCAACACCAGGCAGATATCTTCATTTCAAATGGACCTGGGTCTGGAGGTTTTTCTGAAGCTTTTTTCGAAAAAGAGACTCGGGTCTCTGTTTGAGGTTGCCTTTGATCACAACAAAATCGTATCGGAAAATTCCCGAAGGATTTATTCACTTAAAGACGAATATTTAAACCCACTTGCAGAAGTGATCACGTTTCTTCAGGGAAATAACCAAACGATGGCCCGGCAAATCTGTACGGGGTCATTTCTTCCGCAAGCTTCCAGGTTCAATGAAACGGAGGATATGGAATGGGCTTTTGGAGCCATGGGAATTCAGGATAAAGCCAAACACCTGGCTACTTTATTCCTGGAAGATTTATCAGACTTTATTGTGGAATGCATTGACGAGCATTTTGGTTTTAGCCGATATGCCGAGCGGTTGGGAACAAGTGCCAATAGCTTTGATGAATTGCACGGTCATTTGCAAAAAGAGCCCACCTATATCGAGCAGCTTACCTGGAAAATCCTGGAAAAGCATATCAAAACCAAGCAGCCTAAGTTGGTTTGTTTTTCGGTACCTTTCCCGGGGAACCTGACCAGCGCTTTTCGTTGCGCCCAATTGATCAACGCCAAATATCCCCACATCAAAACAGTAATGGGAGGTGGGTACCCGAATACAGAATTGAGGTCGATTACCGATGAACGCGTTTTTGATTTCTTCGATTACATCACACTCGATGATGGGGAACTACCGCTCGAACTGTTGATTTCCAACACACTCAATCCACGGGCAGACAATCCCCATTTCAATCGTCTCAAGCGTACTTTTTTACGTGTTGATGGCCATGTGGTTTATAACGATGCTTCCTCCCGACCCGATTATAAACAGTCGGAACTGGGCGTTCCTGATTACACAGATTTGCTTCTTGACCAGTATGTGTCGGTGATAGAAATTGCCAATCCCATGCACAGCCTGTGGAGCGATGGCCGATGGAACAAGCTCACCATGGCCCATGGGTGCTATTGGGCCAAATGTACTTTTTGTGATACCACCCTTGACTATATTAAGGCCTACGAGCCCATCGCCGCTAAACTGTTGGTGGACCGAATGGAGCAAATCATAGCCCAAACCGGCGAAAAGGGCTTTCATTTTGTTGATGAAGCAGCCCCTCCTACCCTCCTGCGTGCTTTGGCAATAGAAATCATTCGCCGGAAAATAACCGTCAGTTGGTGGACCAATGTCCGGTTCGAGAAAAGCTATACCCGCGATTTGTGCACTTTACTCCAATCGTCGGGATGCATAGCCGTATCAGGCGGTTTGGAGGTGGCTTCCGATCGGTTATTGGCTTTGATAAACAAAGGCGTTACCATTGAACAGGTGGCTCAGGTGACCCGAAATTTTACCGATGCAGGTATCATGATACATGCTTATTTGATGTATGGTTTCCCCACACAAACCATCCAGGAAACGGTAGATAGCCTGGAGATGGTGCGGCAATTATTTGAACTCGGCATTATTCGATCAGGATTCTGGCATCAATTTGCGCTCACTACTCATAGTCCGGTGGGCCAGCATCCATCCGATTATGGCATTGTCCCCCATTACCAAAAGATTACGTTTGCCAACAACGATGTCCAATTTACCGATACCACCGCCATCGACCATAGCCGGTTCAGCTATGGGCTCAGGAAATCTATTTTCAATTTCATGCAAGGGATCGGCTATGAGCTTCCGTTGCAAAAGTGGTTCGATTTTAAAGTTCCCAAGACACAAATGAACAGCCATGTTATCAAAGACTGTTTATCACATGAAACATTTGTGGTGATCAAACCGACTGCCAAAATTACTTGGCTGGGCGGGAACCCCGTACTAATCAATTTTAAAAAGCATTTTAACGACGAAAACATACAGATGGTGAGAATGATTTTTCATGGTAAAAAGAAGTCTTTTGAAGTCGTATTAGACGAAACGCGATCCAAGTGGCTGGTCGGTTTTTTGGAGAAAGCATCCATTTACCAAAGTGAGATCTTCACCTTTGCCCAAATGAAATCAGATTACGAGCGACAGTTTGATAACTTCGAGCTATTTTGGTATTCAAAGCCGATGGATATTTTAAAAGGAAATGGGTTGTTGGTATTGTAAGAGGAGGGAAATTGTGACGGCATCCATTGCCGTGAATTTGAGCCCACCGCATTGATTATAACAACAAAAACCACCCCTTTTGGTGGCTTTTGAAGGCTATGGGAGCTATATTGAGAGTGAAGATTACATTTTGGCTATTTCTTTAGTCGAGAAGGGAATATCGTCGATGTAGGTTTCATTGTCCAGATTAAATTCCGAAGTTTCCATTTCCATTGAATCTGCTGCAACTTCTGATGTGTTGAATGGAATATCGCTGATGTAACTCTCATCCGTTAACTGGTAAGTGTCTGTTAATGAAACATCAACCAGGCTATCGAAAATTTGTCCGGTGTTGAATGGGATATCATCGATATAAGCTTCTTCTGGTAAAGCAGCTATGGTTGGAGGTGTGTTGGCATTTACATTGAGTACTAAGGTGAGCAGTGTAAGAGCGATTGAGTATTTAACAAGTGTTTTCATGACGTTATATATTTTAAAGTTTCTTAGTTTCTGAAGCAAAACTACCACGAAAAAGGGCGTTTGTAAACCGGTTTTAGGCGAATGGGGGAACTACTTCGGTAGTTGGGGAATGGGAGCGGTTAATGGGAATTAATGGCAAAAATTTTGATTTTTACCGATCCTCCCTATTCAAATAGCTTTCAAGGATTGTTTTTTCTTAACCAAAAACATTAAATTTGGTGTCTTGTTGATAACCAAAACCAACTAATCATGAAGAAATCTGTACTTTTTATATTCCTTGTGAATGCGCTGATATTTGCCAATCCACTATGGGCAGGGCAGCAATCAGAAAAAGGCGACCGTTCCTGGTCCATCCTGCAATCGTGGGATATACCCGGAAAAGCTTCGGGTCTGGCTTACGACGGAACTTATTTATATTTTGGAATTTACGGTTCCGACGGGGATCACTTTTACCGGTTCGATCCATCCAACGGGGCCATTCAACAGCAGTTTATCAACCCGGCCATTGACGATTGTTTTGGTTTAACCTGGGATGGATCGTCGCTTTGGGCTGTGAATCAGCCTTCCTCCTCAAATCAGCCAGCACAAGCTACCGAACTTAACCTAAGCGGGACCATCCTGTCTACCTTCGATCTGCCCGATCATTATATGAGCGGTATTGCCTGGGATGCAGGTGAATATTGGGTAGGCACCTATTATCCCGATCCGGGAACTACTTACCAGGTGGATGGATCAGGCAATGTACTCAGTCAGTTTACTCCGCCTGCCGATCAGATTTGGGATATCTGCATGCAGGGCAACGACTTGTGGATGGTTGACTACAATTCAAATATGATTTACCGAACAAATCAATCCGGCACTGTACTGGAAAGTCATGCCAGCGAAAACATTAAACCCTCCGGAATTGTATACGATGGAACCTATATCTGGTATGTGGATGGGCAGCTTTCATCGCCAAGCAAACTCTACAAAGTGAGTTTGACGGGTGCCGGAACTCCTGAAATCAATATTCCGGTCGATTCGCATAACTATGGAATGGTGACCACCTTCACCTCCGAAACATGGAATATGGAGGTAGAAAATGTGGGGAATGCCAACCTGATCATCACCGGCATCGTCATTCCTGGCGCAGTGCCTGTATCCACCACATTTTCACCACCGCAAACCATCACACCCGGAAGTTCAATTTTTATTCCTCTCACCTATTCTCCGGTGACGGTCGGTCATCTAAACACCGCCATTACGGTTGTATCTTCCGATCCAATTACGCCAAATGAGTCTGTTACCCTTACGGGAGATGCGGTGAATTCAGGTCCTTCGTTATATGTTCCATTCGATTCGCATCATTACGGTTTGGTGAGGCAGCATGCTTTTACCCGCTGGTTTCTAGAGGTAGAAAATATCGGCGACGCCACCCTTGTGGTGAGTAATCTTTCCACAAATCATGAGGTGTTTATCGTTGATGAATCCGTCAACTTCCCCATTCAGATAGCTCCATTGGATTCGGTACTCGTCGGAATATGGTTCAATCCATTGACAAATGAAGCCTATAATGGAAAAATCCAAATCGACAACAACGACCCTGCGAACAATCCTTATTTTGTTCCCCTCACAGGTGATGGAGATGACAGGAAATACCCCATCGGCGATGCCCTATGGCACTATAATATTACCACCGGCTACGATCCAAGTCCTAAAGCCATTGCACCCCTTCAGGACATTACGGGTGATACGGTTGATGAGGTTATTGTTTGTTCCGAAGACAATTATATACGCTGTTTTAATGGAAATTCTTCCGGCATAGCGGATGTGATGTGGGAATTTGAAATTTATAGCGGTAACGTGTACGATCAACCCGGTTTGACCACCATTGAAGATTTGAATGGTGATGGATATCAGGATGTGATTATTGGCACCACAGGTGGCGATCGTTCCATCAGGGCACTTTCGGGCAAAACAGGCCAATCCATCTGGCGGCACAACACCAACGAGTATGGAAATGGTGGCTGGGTTTATCAGGTAAATGCAAGCTACGATTATAATAACGACGGGTTAACGGATGTGTTGGCCTCCACAGGTGACGACAGCGAAGATACCGGCCCCAAACGCGTATACTGCTTAAATGCTGTTAATGGTGTCGCCCTGTGGGAAGCTTACATCGGAGGTCCTGTTTTTTCGGTTATCGGGGTGGAAGACTTTACCGGTGACGGAAAACCGGATGTTATTGCCGGTGCCTCCACTGCGGATGAAACCCAGGGAAAAATCGTAGGAATTGATGGTACCAACGGAAGTATTCAGTGGACCCGAACCACCGGAGGCTCGTCGGTTTGGGCACTGATGCAACTGGATGACATTACGGGAGATGGTGTAAAAGAGGTGATGGCAGGTGACTTTGGCGGAAACTTCTACTATATTGATCCTACCGATAACACCCAGATTTTTCATGGCTCCATCAATGGTGCTTTAATCCTTTGTTTTGAAAGACTTGAAGATGTA
Source organism: Bacteroidetes bacterium GWF2_41_31 (assembly GCA_001769215.1). Lineage (GTDB taxonomy): Bacteria > Bacteroidota > Bacteroidia > Bacteroidales > F082 > UBA6244. Next base: position 60,516 of record MEOL01000017.1, on the reverse strand, counting down.
AATGGTGATGGTTTTGCCGATGTACTGGTGGCTCACAGCAATGCCAACGGAATTGTGCTCAACGGTAAGGATGGGTCAACCATCTGGTTTAAAAGTCTGGCCGATAAATCGTGGAATGTGGCAGCGATAGATGATATTACCGACGATCAGATCAATGATGTGATCATAGGCACGCTTTATTCATCCAATCGCTGTTATTTTCTGAATGGGGTGGATGGTGCCGAACTTGATTCCAGAAATTATCCTTCACCGGTGGACGCCATTAATGGCATTCCGGACATTGTTGGTGATGGTTCTATGGAAATGGTTGTAGGTGGAAGAGATGGCGAAGTCAACTGCTATTCAGGAGGAATCGCTCTCCTGGTGGGAACAGAGGAACCCGGTGAGATCAAAAAATCATCTCCGGTTACCAACTATCCCAACCCGTTTTCTGATCAAACCACCATTGCCTTTGGTCTCGATCAGGATTCATTTGTAACCCTCCGGGTATACGACATCAAGGGGAAAGTGGTGACAACGCTTCTTAACCGGCATCTTTCATCCGGACAGCACGCAGTGGTGTGGAACGGCGAAGACAGCGCGGGAAAGGAACTTCCCACCGGCATTTATTTTTATGAAATCAGAACCGATCAGAATAAAATCAGAAACAAGGTGGTAAAACTATAACCGGCCATCCTTGTAACAGGTTGAATTTATGATTGGCATTGTGTTTTTGAAGATCGATAAATGATCATGTGGCAAAAGCCCGTTTATTCGTTTTGTCTTGTTGCCCCTGGATTAAGCCAGGGGCAATGGATGCCTTACCAATAAAGGGTTTTAGCATGGAAAGATTGTTTTTTGCCGGACACTAACTATAATTTAATAACAAACTGTGAAACGCAAGTTGATTCTGGTGGTAATTTTATGCTTCGCCTCATCGTTTCAGTTGCTGGCAGTTGAAAAGGATTCGATTGTTCAGGTAAAACCATTAAAGTACGATACCAACTACATCAAAAGCTACCGCGATTTGGTTCACATTGCTGTTGTTGGGGTGAACAAACAAACCGGTGTAACATTTGCCAATGTCAACAGCATTTACGACCTGAATTTTGCCACCAACAACCCCTTTGGTTTTGGGATATCCGTCGATTACAAATGGGTTACTTTTGAATACACCAAAACCTTTGGCGGTTTGGAGTTACGCACTGCTAAAAAAGGGGAAAGCGATGCCTTTTCATTCAGTTTCGGATTGACCGGGCGCAGACTTAGAATGGATTTTTTTGTGCGATCGACCACCGGGTTTTACCTTAAAAACATCAAGGATTACGATCCTGACTGGTTCAATCACAACACCAGGTATCCCCACTTCGACAGTCTGAGCAATGTTACTCTGGCCCTTTCGGTTTATTATACCTTCAACCATAAAAAGTATTCCAACACCGCAGCCCTGTGGCAAATCGACCAGCAGAAAAAGAGTGCAGGTTCATTTGTACTCGGGTTTTTAACCAACCTGGAGGGCATTTCAACCACACAGCCCCTGATGCTCAACGACACCCTTTTAACCGGCAATGTGCATCCACATTTTAAAGAGGGCGCTTCAGTCAAGATTGGTCTTTCAGGTGGATATATGCACACCTTTGTATTCTGGAAGCGTTTCTACATACATGGTGCCATCATCCAGGGCTTTTTGTATAGCCGGGGTGCCACCGATTTTTACGACCAACAGGAAACCAGAGTTTACAATTCGTTGGGGATATCGCTGTATTCGCGCCTGACGACAGGTTATAATGGCAACCGATTTTATGGCGGCATCTTTTTCGTTTCGGATGGTTTTATTGATGATGCCCTGGGAGATGCCTATGCAGTTACTGCTTACAATTATTTCAGGATGTATATTGGTTACCGGTTCCCGATTAAAAGCCCCAAGTGGATGCACAAGTTTGGATTATAAAGGCTACCTCCGGATAAAAACGACAAAAGCCACCCGTGAGGTGGCTTTTGAAGGCTATGGGAGCTATGTTGAGATTGGAGTTTACAGTTTGGCAGTATAAATTGTTGCGGGATTCAAAGCTCTTATTTTCATGTTATGATGAAGTTTATAAAAACCTCAACCCCTCAGTTAAACGATTTCCTCTCAATTGTTTATGACCGCCTGTTAGCGGCTGGTATTATAGGTTCTGTATATATGTTTTCCATTCTTTTAATAATTCCTTTTCTGTTATTTTTAATGTTGTAAGTAATTCTGATTTCTTACTCAATGGTAAAAGTTCTTTAAGTTTTCCTCTGCCATATTGAGTGTCAATGTACATTACGACAGATCCAGAAAGTCCGTATTTAATTTTTCCAGACCAAAAAGAGTCTAATTTGTCAGGGATTTTATCATCTTTAATTGCTCTTTTAACTTCGGATATTCTAAGAGAGTCACATTGTCCAGAAACATAAGTTGCCAAACCCTCAACAAACCAGTCTATTCCTTCGATATTGCTGAAATCCGGACTAATGTTTTTTTGACCGTGAAAGACATGGACTAACTCATGTGTGATTAATTGTTGTGTCTTTATGGTTTCTTTGTAAATATGTTCGCATGCTTCTTTATCCCAAAGTATCGGAGAAATAATATCCATTCTGTTTGCTACTCCACTTGCTACCATCCAACATTCAGATTTAAATTCAGGCATATTCCACTCCTTTTGCCAAGTACTATCTATGGAATGTCGGTCAGAGTGAATATAAATATTGAACTCTTTTTCAAATGAGGAGTTTAAGAATGTTGTTACAGATGAAATCCCATTCTCAACAAGTAAATTGTAGTCTTTAATATTTTTATTGTCATTTGATGTGTACATTAAAGTATATCCAGAATGTTTTTCAGTTAGCCAATAATTATTAGGTAAACTCCATCCAATAAGCATTAGAGATGAAGCAATTAAAAATAGGGTCAGTTTTTTTGATTTCATATTTGTTTAATTTTCTTCATAAGATGATTGATTGTACGAAAAGTTACGGTTTTGTCATGCTTGCCGCTAACATCAATGTAGGATTCGCTTTCCAGGGGAAAAGAGGTGGTGTCAATTTCCACGGAGTGGGCAGCAATTACAGCTGTGTTGAATGGAATGTCCCTTATGTAACTTTCATCCGTCAACTGGTAGGTATCGGTTAGCGAAACATCATACAGGCTGTCGAAAATTTGCCCGGTGTTGAACGGGATATCATCGATATAGGCTTCTTCGGGTAAAGCGGCTACGGTTGGCGGTGTGTTGGCATTCATGTGAAAAGCAACGGTGAGCAGTGCTAGTAGGAGTGAGTATTTAAGTAGAGTTTTCATGGCATTTAACTTTTATAGTTTCTGTGTTTATGAAGCAAAACTACCACGAAAAATGTCGCTTGTAAACTGGTTTTAGGCCAATGGAGGTACTTGTTCGGTGAATGGGGAAATGGTTCGGTTAACATGAAAAATACGGGCGCACCGGTATGGTGCGCCCGTATTTTTGTTGCTCTATTCCAGTACTAAAGTTTTTGAATTGTCATCGTAAACCCTGTCGATTAACAAGTGTCGCGGGTCGATGGCTGCCTTTACCGGTAATGAATCCACCACAAATGAAAAGCTCATCTCAGGGCGATCGATTTTGACTCTTTTTTCAAATGACAAGTTCTCTTCATCTTTATCCGAAAAAACACCGATATCGATCCAGTCGTTGATGGGAACCCTGGTTTCGTTCCCAATGGTATCGGCTTTAATCTTATAGGATTCAATGTTCATCCTTACCTCATATTTCCCATTTTCAAGCTCCTTGTACGAAGCTTCATTTAAGCGGTTGTCGTACAGGGTGATTTCCTTAAACCAGTCGTCGATTAAATAATGCAACGAATCGGGAATCTGAGGCTCCAGGTATTTCATGAAATCCAGGGAAGTCGGATATGGGGGCTTTTGATATTTGAATTCTTCCAGAAAATTCCTCATGGCGGTATTTACCTTGTCTTCACCAATATAATCCTGTAAAGCATAAAGGATTACACTTCCTTTTCCGTAGTGGATATACATTTGGTTTTCAACCTTGTACAAAGGCATCTCCTTGTCCACCTCGCCGCTCCTGCCCCTTAAATACCGGTCATGATCGTATTTAAGGAACTCGCGCATTTTCATGGGGTTTTTAGTCAGGTGCTTCATGGTCATCAGCGAAGAATATTCGGCGAAACTTTCACTTAACATGGTTCCTCCTTGCATTTTAGCACCCACCACCTGGTGAGCCCACCACTGATGGGCCATCTCATGTGCAATCACCGCATCCACGATATTGTTTTCTTCGGCATCTTCTAAATTGATCACAAAACCAATGGATTCCGAATAGGGCATGGTTCCGGGAAAAGCCTGTGCAAACGTTTCATAGCGGGGAAACTCAATAATCCGGCATTGTTTGTGGTAATACGGGCCAAAGTTTTCGGTGTAGTAGGTCAACGAACGTTCAACCGCATCCAGCATCCGTTCCACGTTCACTTCATGTTTTTTATTGTAATACACTTCAATATCCACATCGTTCCATTTACGGGTGGCTATTTCATATTTGGCCGAAATAAACGCGTAAAAATTTTGCGATGGATGATCCACTTTATAGTGATAATAGTTTCTTCCGTTTTCTTCCCATTTCCTGACCAACGAGCCGGGAGCAATGGCCATCTGGTCGGCTGAGGTAGAAATAACAGTTTCCACATTGATGAAGTCAGAACGTCCGTCGGTGAGGTAGTTGGCCATGCAGTGTTCGGTGCAGTTCTCTTCCAGTTCAGGCATCCGGTCCTTCGGTTTGAGACCATATTTTTTCCGGGTATTTTTATCACTTAACTCCCTGCTTTCGTTGTATCCAAGGGCCGGAAGGATTTCGAAATTGTTCAGAAATGTGCCGTTGTGTATGATGCCGGTATTTCCAGCCGAATTCTCAAATCCTTGCGAAACAGACTTCGTTTCAATTTCAAGTTCCAACGAATCACCCGGCTGTAAGGGTGTTCTAAGCTGAAAAATCAAATACCCAAGCTCTTTGTCTTCGTATACCAAATCGGAATTTGGAATAAAGAACTCCGGTTTCCAATCTTTGTCAATATTGTAATGCAGCGAGTCGATGGGGGAGTTGGTTTCGTTGGTGTATTGCAACACGGCCCTTACCTGTACATCTCGTTTGTATGGGAAAAGATCGATAAAGTATTTGGCATCGGTAATTTTAGGAAGGTTTACCTTTTCATACTTCTTGTATTTCTTTTCAAAACTGGCCGAATGCTGTTCCAGTTCATCGGAGGTTTTGTAGGTGTTGAGCAACTGGGTATTGTAATATACAAATCCGGTCACTCCCATCCAGGCGAACAAAGTGACGAACATGATCAATCGGTATTGCTGAGGAACCTGCTTCCGGGCCATCTTGAGACGCTGCATCAACGAACTGATGCTTCCCCGGTTCCACAAAGCTCCGGCAATTAGCAGACACAACAACGAAAACAAGAACCAGTATGTGTTAAACCACATGGCTCCCGTTAAACCCGGTCCAAATCCGTTCATATCGGAATACTCCAGGGAAGGCCGTCCGCCGATAGCCAGCATATTGCTTTGAACATCAACGATATTCAAGACAATACTCCACACAAAAATCACAGCAATGGAGATGAAATAGCCAATGTATTTGTTGTTTACCAACACCTGAATCATGATCATCACACCGCTCCAGATGACGTACAGCAACAGGCTGGTATAGACAAAATCCAACAGGTACACATTGAGTTCGATGCGTGTGTAGCCATTGATAAGCTGATAGGTAACGCCCACCAGGATAAAGAAAAAATGAATGAGTGTGGTGATTACCACCAGCGAAAGGGCTTTGGCAGCCATCGAAATAAAGGAAGTGTGCGGTGTGGCATCCACTACCTCGTTTATTTTGCTGTCGCGGTCGCGCCAGATCAGCTCTCCACTGAAAAAGACCAGAATAATGATCACAAAAATACCGGAAGCATTGGTGATGAGATCGATCATTTTATAGGTAAGCGGATAGGACTGTAATCCAAAATATTCAAAGCCTCCAAACAAATTGGCAATGAGGATAATGGCACTGAACAAAAAGAGAATTTTAAAAGTAACACTCTTTACAATGCTCAAAAAGTTGGTAAAAAAGAAGCTATTAAACTGCAACCAATCGGTATTGAGGTTAAACTGCGTGTGTAGTTTTGGCAAAGTTACCAGCCTGTATTTCGGCGTTTCCTCCTCTTTGACAACCTTTATTTTCTTGTTTTTTTCCTTGAACGAAAAGGTCAGGTATGAGGTAATGAGTATAACCAAACCGGCTGCAATCCAAATAATCCGGTTTAGCAGAAGCAAACCCGTAAATCCCGGACTCAGGGTATTTTTCTCGATGGGAGTAAAATATTTGGCATAAACCGAATAGGCCCTGATCCCAAACGTATCGGTGAGAGCAGCAAGGCTCTCGTTGTCGATATCCGACATCAGCGTGCCGGCAATAATGTAACCAATGATAATCACCAGCGAACCCACAAAGGAAATAACGGTATTCTTCCACTTGTTGGCCATGGCAAAAATAATGGTGCCGGCGAAAAACATGTTGGGGAGAACAAACAGAAAATAGGTGTTTATGAAAGTTTCCAGGTAAAAAGGCCCAAACCGGTCGGCATCTACCCAACCAAAGACCGGGCCCAGAATGGAACCGAGAACCATCCCGATATAAACACCCAGCATGGGAATGGTCGACAACAACAAGGCACCACAAAAGCGGCCAAAGAAATAGCCGAACTTGCTGATGGGAGCACTAAAAAGGATTTCATTAAAATCGTTGTCAAGGTCCTTGAGGGCGGCATTATTAAAAAAGGCGGTGGCCATCAGCAACCCGAAAATGGTCATGATGGTGGTATACATGGTGATCACATGAGGAGCATTGCGGAACACATTTCCTACCGTGCCACCAATTTGTACATTATCGCTCACAGTGGCGGCAAACACCAGCAAGCCAATCAATACCAGGAAGATATACACCATGGGTTGCCGGAGCGAGAATATTATTTCTGATAAAAAGAAGGTCTTAAACATAGTCGGGGTTTTGGTATTAAACAAGTACGTTGGAGGTGTTGATTTTCGAGAAGAACACATCTTCGAGGTTTGGATTTACCTGTTCAAAACCTGCACCGGGATCCGATTCGCTAAAAACATGAATCAGAGGACGTCCACCCACCATTTTGTTGGAGATAATGGAATAATGGCGGGCATAATAGGGCAATTCCTCACGAGTAACTACCTTTTGATACACTTTCCCATTCAGCGCATCGATGGCCTTTTGAGGGGTGCCATGATACACAATCCGGCCCAGGTTCATGATCGCCATTTTGGTACACAACTCCCTGATATCGTCCACAATGTGGGTCGACAGGATGACGATCACCTCTTTGCCCACATCGGCCAGCAGGTTATAAAACCGGTTTCTTTCGCCCGGGTCCAGACCGGCAGTCGGCTCATCCACGATGATGAGTTTTGGATTTCCGATGAGCGCCTGTGCAATTCCAACGCGTTGTTTCATCCCACCCGAAAAACCCTTCACACTTTTATTTCGTTTGTCGTACAAATTTACTTTGTCCAACAGATAACGAACCAGTTCTTTTCGCTCCCGTGAATTGGTGATGCCCTTTAAAATCGACAAATGATCGAGCAGTTGAAGTGCTGTAATTTTGGGATAAACACCAAACTCCTGTGGGAGATATCCCAACACTTTGCGTACCTCCCCGGGTTGATTTAACACATCAATATCGTCCAGCATGGTGCTGCCGCTATCGGCTTCCTGCAGGGTTGCAAGCGTCCGCATCAGCGACGATTTTCCGGCACCATTAGGTCCCAGCAGACCGAACATGCCATTTTCTATTTCTAAACTCACCTGATCGAGGGCTACTACGCCGTTTGAATACGTTTTTGAGAGGTTGTGGATGATTAATTTATTCATGTTGGATGATTTTGATTTTTGTATAAGATGATTTGACGATTGAAAAACAGGTTTGTTACAAAGATGTATTTTTTTTGAATCGTATGTTAGCGTTGAGTGTTCGTTTCCTAAAACAACGAAAGCCACTTTTTGGGGTGACTTTGCTGGCTATAGGAGCTATATTGAGTGTTGCGTTTATTGTTTTGCATACAGTTCGGTTGAAAACGGGATGTCGTTGATGTAGGATTCTTCTTCCAGATTGAAGGAGGTGGCATCCATATTTTCAGAAGCAATTTCTGCTGTATTAAATGGGATGTCCTGAATATAGTCTTCTTCTGATAAATCGTAGGTATCGGTGAGGCTCAGGTCCAGAATGCTGTCGAAAACATGTTGGGTACTAAAAGGAATATCATCGATATAGGCTTCTTCGGCGAGTACGGGTGAGATTAACGGAGCGATGGCATTTGCATTGAAGGTGAAAGCGAGCAGTGCGAGGGCGAAGGTGTATTTGAGTAGAGTTTTCATGACGTTTAACTTTTATAGTTTCTGTGTTTATGAAGCAAAACTACCACGAAAACGGGCCTGTGTAAATTGCATTTAGGCGAATGACGGTGCTTGTTCGGTGAATGGAGAAATGGAATCGGTTAACGGGAGATTGAATCTGCATTTTCCCTGTGTACCCTGTGTCACTGTGGTTTTTCACCGCTAAGGTGCAAAGGGCGCAGAGGGGTTTATTGTTCTACAAATTTTATGCTCTATTTTCTCTGTATTTCCTGTGCCTCCCGAAGGATCGGGACAGGTCTGTGGTTTTTCACCGCAAAGGTGCAAAGGCGCAGAGGGGTTTACTGCTTTTCGGGCTATATTGCATTTATCCTCTTTCGCAACCCTTTATACCCATTATCGGTACCATTAAACACCCTATCCTTGCGCAGAACGCGTTGGGTTTCTACGGGTAGCTGAATAAACTCCTGACAATCAACACTGCAACAGTGATTATATTTTTCGGCACACACAGCACATTGAATAAACAGTAAATGGCAGGCATCGTTGGCACAATTGACGTGCCTATCCGCCGGTGCACCGCACTGGTGGCATTTTCCCACCACCCGGTGATCAATACTTTCACACATGCGGTTGTCGAACACAAAGTTTTTGCCTATGTAACGCGACTGCAATCCTGCTTTTTTGATTTGTTGTGCATATTCAATCACACCTCCGTGCAACTGGTTCACATCCCTGAAACCCAAATGTTTGAAATAAGCACTTGCTTTTTCGCACCGGATTCCTCCCGTACAATAAAGCAGGATTTTCCGGTCCTTCTGGTCTTTAAACTCCTCCGTAACCATCTGTATCTCTTCGCGGAAAGTATCGGCCTCCGGGCAAACGGCATTTTCGAAATGACCAATTTCACTCTCATAGCGGTTGCGCATGTCGATGACTAAGGTTCCTTCTTTGGCGGCCAGTTCATGAAATTCCAAAGCCGTCAGGTGCTTGCCCACATGGGTTACATCGTAGGCATTGTCATCGAGCCCATCGGCCAGAATCCTGTTTTTAAGCCGGACGATGAGCTTGTAAAAGGACTTCCCGTCATCTTCAACGGCATATTTGATGGGCATGTTTTTCAGGTACACATTTTTCTCCAGAAGCTCCAGAAACGCCTTTAGATTTTCCGTTGGCAAACTCATCTGGGCGTTGATGCCTTCGCGGGCCACGTAAATCCTGCCAAAGCAGTTCAGCTCATCAAGCTGGGCATATAGCTCATCGCGGAAAGATTGTGGCTGATCGATGATTACATACCGATAAAAAGAGAGTGTGGTGCGGTTAAATGGTTCGTCTGCCAGGCGTTGTTTAAGGATTTCCTTATTCACGCGGTTATGTAGTGATGTCATAGCAATTTTAGTAGGGACGGCAAAAATAGAAATTTATGACAATTCAAGGCACGTTGCTTACAGCAACTTCTCAATTTCCCCAACTATTTTGCATACAAATCTAGCGCAACTTTATTTAAAAACCAATCAATTGTTCATTACTTGTACAACTGGTCTTCAATCCCCCATTTTAACGGGGTTTAATCTGTAGATAACTTCTGAGAAATTGCCGGTTTTTCTAAGTCTCAAATCCCGTAAATGTTATATTATTGAACTTTTAACTGAGCATAAAAGTTATGGCGGATTTCCTTGCCACTATTGGAAAAGTTCTTACCCTGATTGGTGCCCTGGGATTGTTCCTTTACGGGATGAAACTCATGAGCGAATCGCTGCAAAAAGTAGCCGGAAACAAAATGAGACAAATACTGGCTGCCATGACCAGCAGCCGGATAAAAGGCGTATTTACCGGATTGCTGGTGACTACCACTATCCAGTCGTCATCAGCCACTACGGTGATGATCGTAAGCTTTGTCAATGCAGGGTTAATTTCGTTGATCGCCTCCATCGGCGTTATCATGGGTGCCAACATAGGCACCACAGTTACGGCCTGGATCATTGCCCTGCTGGGGTTTAAAGTCAGCCTGAGTTTTTTATCCCTTCCCCTCATCGGGCTGAGCTTTCCGCTCTTTTTCTCCAAAAACAGCGTGCGAAAATCATGGGGTGAATTTATCATCGGCTTTGCCATCCTGTTTATCGGACTGCAATTTCTTAAAGAATCGGTTCCCGACATCAACAGCAATCCGGCTGCATTAAATTTCCTTTCTTCGTTTACCGATCTTGGCTTTGGTTCGGTATTGATCTTTATATTGGTGGGGACGTTGTTAACCATCCTCATTCAGTCGTCGAGTGCCACCATGGCTTTAACACTGGTGATGTGCTACAATGGATTGATTCCATTTGAATTGGCAGCGGCCATGGTGTTGGGTGAGAATATCGGAACAACCGTCACCGCTAACATTGCGGCTGTGGTGGCCAATGTTTCGGCTAAAAGAGCAGCTCGGGCACATTTCATCTTCAATATTTTCGGTGTGCTTTGGATGGTCGCTGTATTTCACTATTTTTTAATGGGCATTGATCTTTTGATGCAGCAATATCATGAGATCTCCATTTTAAACACCCACCTATCCAATGCTGATTATGAAATCATTAAAAATGAATATCCGGTAGCTCTGGCCGTTTTCCACACCAGTTTTAACATTTTTAATACCCTGATCTTAATCGGATTCGCACCTTTAATCGCCAAAGTCGCCACTAAAATGGTTCCCGATGCAGGGGAAGACGATGAGGAATTCCGACTGAAATTTATCAACACCGGTTTATTCTCCACCAGCGAAATAGCCATTATTCAGGCACGAAACGAAATCTCAACCTTTGGTCGAAGAATAGAAAAAATGTATTCGCTGACCCAGATTTTAATGACTGAATACAAAACAAAAAAGTATTATAAAATACTGACTAAAGTTGAGAAATACGAACAAATTACCGATAACCTGGAACTTGAAATTGCCGGCTTCCTGACCAGGGTTTCAGAAGGTGAACTCAGCCACGACAGCTCAAAGAAAATCAGGGCCATGCTGAAAATTATCGACGATATGGAAAGTGTGGGCGATGCCATTTATCAGCTTTCAAAGGTTATCGACAATGCGCAGCAGAGTAAGCTGAAATTTACCGAAAACCAGAAAAAGGCACTCAGGGAAATGTTCGAACTGGTAAAAATGGCCTTTAAAGAGATGAACCTGAACATCGAAAAAGAATACCATACGGTGTCAATTAAAAACGCCTATAGCATCGAGAATAAAATCAATGAAAAAAGAAACCAGTTGCGTCAGCAGCATGTGGAAGACCTGAAAGAAAAAAGGTACAAACACAAAACGGGCACCTTCTACAGCGATATGTTTTCGATAGATGAGCGCATTGGCGATTACATTATCAATGTAAGCGAGGCCATTCAGGAATACCAGGACGGTTAACCTGGATTCTTATTTCAATAAAACAACAAATAAGGTCCCACCCAGGCTCCTCAAAAGACTGGCACGGTAACCGCCTTCAAAGCCCTCGTCACTCAACAAGGCCTCTCTTAGTATGGTCAATTCTTCGTTGCTCGAAACACTTCGGATGAGTTGCTGCCTGTAACCTGTATTGCCGGAAAACACCCATAAATTACGCTCACCAAGATGCATGATTTCTGTAATAAATTTACCCTCTTTGGCCTTTTCTTCCATCACCTCCTCTGGAAATAAATCCACATAATAGGATTGTTTCCAGTTTAATCCTTTAGATGTAACTATATAATATTTTCCTTCGTTTTCGTATAAATCAGTGATGTCAAACCCCTTTTTCCACTGGCTGTGGATATGTTTCTTTAGTTCTTCCCAACGTTCGAAAACCGAGATTTCCTGGTCGGTGATGCCTGTATTTTTTGCCAAGTACAAGGTCCAGAGCGTCCCCATTTTAATCATCCCGATAATAAAGTGCCCGTCTTTTCCAAGGTCTTTAACCTGTTCGGGATGCCAAAGCGTTACACACGCAAAATGGGTCCAGTTCAATCCAAAGGTTTTTATGGCTGCATAAGCATCATAATATCTGGTTAAACTTGTGAGAAACAAATCGTCATCCTTATATACAAATCGCCGAAACTTTTCTTCGTCTTCGGCAATAAACAGAACCTGAACATTGCGATAATCTTTTAACATAACCCATTATTTTTAGTAAGAAGTTGAACAATTAGGGTTTGATTACCTTATAGGAGCGGGTAGTTTCATCATTTTGGTTCACAATATTGATTAAATAAATACCCGCTTTCAAGGTTTGGGTATCGAACGAAAGGGTTGGTTTTATTGTGTTTGCCCTACGCAGACAGGTGCCATTGAGGTTGTATACCGAGACCCGATGTGGCCCCGGGTCGGCAAACCTGATCGTAATGCAATCGGTAAACGGATTGGGAAAAATGGCCTCCAATGTTTCATCCTCAGATTGCATACCGGTAATCGTTCCTGTTTCAAAATAGCTCACTTCCGGATTTTGTATCACATTCCCATCATAATCGGCCACCAGCTTGCCCCTGAGCCCGAAGAAATAAAGTTGGTTTTCCACCAATGTGCTTTCCGGATAAATCGTAATCACCGTTTTATTGTCGTTTATAACTCCTGTAAAGGCAACCGAATCACCGCCATGGTTATTGATTTTAAAATGAAACAGATACGGAATGTCCTGAGTGGTAATTTCTTCACCTGTAGCCAACCTCACAGGTTCATCAAATGTAACGGTGATCACCGTTCCGGGATCAACATTGGAAGAACCTTGCGACGGGTTAATAAATACCGATGGAATGGAGTCGTTCCAGATACCAACCAGATTTACCTGACGGGCTATCCTCCTGGTATTTCCCGGGTTGTCGTAATTTAGGGTGAGTAAATCGTTGTAGTTCCCATTGTGTGCGGGTTCGAATTTTACAACCATCGTACCTGTTGAATTTGGCAGAATCTGGAATGGCAAGGGCGTGGTCAGGTAAAACTCTTCCAGGTGATTGTAAGTGCTGGTAATATAAATGGTGTCGGATGAATGGTTGTGAACATGCAGGTAATTCTCTTTAGGGGAGTTGTGTCCGGCATAATTGCCTAATGACAGGTTTCTATAAGCTGAAAATAAATTTGTTTTCCATGGTTGTTTAATGGCACGGTAACTGGCTACCTCCTGGGGTATCATCAAATCAAACGACACGGAATTATCAGCATTCAGCTCTGTAATATTCAGGGGATCATGAGTCCCCCATCCTATTAGTTTTTTGCCGCTCCCAAGCATTCGAAAACTACCTGTGGCAGGTGCATAAACACCTTCCCTTTGATAACTCCAGATCAAAGCAGCCTGCATGGTTTGTTCATTGATTGTGTATTCCATGGCCTGGCTAAAAGGCGGATTGTGGTTATTGCCATTGTCATAAACGGTGTAATGGCCATTGTTCAGTTTCCTGATATCATGCTGGTGCGAAAATCCAAATGGGTCGTTTTGAACCGTAAACATGTTGTTTTCGCTGTTCAGGCCGAAACGCCAGATAATATTGCCTGTGTTGAAATTAATTTTGGTGATTTCGTCCATGTGCCTGCACGATAGCAGGATATTTCCGTCTCCATCAATCTCAAAGGAATTGGCATGCACATAGTCTATCACAAATGCTGTCAAATCAATGTCGTAAGTGGCATCGGTGATGCTGAAATGATCCCAGCTCCTCCATTGAAAATAAACCTGCCTTTCAAGATCAACTTCCTGAATAACAAGCCCTACGACAGTTGCCTGTGGGTTTCCTCCGGGAACAATCAAACTCATATTGACCAACTGTGGGTCGTACGACATCATCAGGTAATGTCCGTTGTCGAGCAACAACATATCATGGCCATCTACAGAATAACCATTTCCCATCATCACCGAATCGAAAATAACATAGGAGCTGTCGAGCAGAAAATATTTCTCCCGCTCAGGATGAGCCAGGTCATTATTGGAATATGCTAAATAACCATCCTCCAGCACACGAAAGTCACGGCTGCTCAAATCGGTTCTTTGATAGTATATGGGAGTTCCATAGTTGTCTAAAATGGTCAGATAGTTGTTGTAGGTTGAATGATCACGACTGACCATATTCATAAAGATGTATTGGTCGTCAAAAGTGTGATTTTGTCCAAAAACAACGGTCGGGATAGGATAGTCGGATGGAAGATGGTTATCGTTTACAGCAAATTCTGCATCGGTATTGATGTGATCTTTTACATCGGGAACAGCAAAATCGCAATCCTTGCTTTGCTTGTATTGCTTAAGAAGGGAAAGGGTTTCGCCATTTTTTATATAAAAATCAAAGTGGATCGCTTTAAACCAATTTCCTGTTTTATCTTTCAACCCGCTTAAAATGGTGATGCCCACTTTTTCACCATAAAGGAAGTTTTTTATTGGCTTTACAATCAATGTTTTGGAATCATCTGACAATTGAACGTTGCACCCGATATTTCCCGAAAGGGAACCTGTAATGATAAATTTGTTCGATTTCAATCCCGATGGCTCAAATCCATTGGGTGTTTTCAGGATGAGTGTTTGTTCGGGATTGATAAATTGAGCTCCGGGCTGAGGCGATTGATATGAAAAATCAAGGCTTTGACCAAAAGAATTTAAGAAAGCCATCAAAAAGAATGCGGCCTGTAACCATCTGTAAAATAACCGTTTTTTCATTTGGCTAAATTTGATTAACAACCGTCAACTGCTGATATATAAGTGACAATAGCAAGTCCCAAAAGGGTGCAATACCCAAAGTCAAAAAATGACTAATTAAGCTGATTAGATGTCAAATATAAAAATTTATGTCTGAAACCAGACCCCAACCAGTAAAAAATTACCCTGAAATGTGAATATTCCGCTAAAAAAAGCACTTTTAACCCGTTTAAAAATAATATTGCCAATACCAGATCATTTTATGATGGGCTTGCTGCAACCGAAAGCTGGTTAAGGGGGTCATTATTAATCAAATAATGGATACCAATACTTCCCGGATCGTTATTTCAAACTGCATCTTGGCTATTAAATCCTTGAAAAGAGTTATTTATGAGAAAATCTGTACTTCCAAAAAAAGTTGTTGTTATTCTTTTGTTGATCACCTCCCTGGTGACCAGTGGTTTTTCACAAACAGGCAAATACCAATACAACGACAGTTGGGGAAAACCCGGTTTGCAATTAAACGAACAGCGTAGTTCTGATGTTATGCTCACCTATTCGATTCAGGATTTTTCCATTACCCAAAAGCAAAACAACGGAGAACCCATGCACGAAATCGTGCTTTCGTCCCACTTGTTGCCCAACAAAGCAGGGGCACCCAACCTTCCCGGAAACGGATATATGCTGGCCATTCCCAACGGAGCCACGGCAAGGGTAGAAATCACCAACTCAAGGGTGGAACTCATCGAAAATGTAGTGATGGAACCATCGCCTGAAATTCCATGGGATACGGATAAGTCTCCACTACGGTATACACAGGACCCGTCTCTTTATACAAAAGACGCCTTTTATCCGGCACAACCGGTGATTGTTTCAACACCTTCGGCTTTGCGTGGGGTAAATGTAGTACGACTGGGAATTACACCCTACCAATACAATCCGGTCACCAAACAGTTAAAGGTTTACCGGGACATCAAAATTCAGGTAATTGCCGAAGGTGGCGACGGGACCTATGGCACAGAGCGGTTGAGAAGTCGCTGGTGGGATCCCATCCTGAAAAACTCCATCGTAAACAGCCAGGTGTTGCCTGAGATAGATTATGCCAAACAGATCGCGGCTGCCAGAAGCAGCAACGAGTACGAATACCTGATCATCACCCCCAACGACCCTGAATTTGTTGCCTGGGCCGATACCATCAGCCGTTTCAGAAACATGCAGGGCATCCACACCGGAGTAGTTACTTTGGGCGAAATTGGTGATGTAAACGCCATCGCACTCGAAGCCTACATCAACTCCATCTATGCCAATTGGCAAACCCCGCCGGCCGCCGTTCTCCTTTTGGGAGATTATGGCACCAACATGAACAATACCATTATTTCTCCTATATGGGATAATTATTGTGTTTCGGACAATATCCTGGCCGATGTGGACAACAACAGCATGCCTGACATTGTTTTTGCACGCATCACGGCACAAAACGGTGATCAGCTTAAAACCATGATTAAAAAGTTTATCGATTACGAAACCAATCCTCCCACAAGTTTTGATTTCTACGATCATCCTATTACAGCTTTGGGCTGGCAAACGGAGCGCTGGTTTCAAATTTGCTCCGAAACAGTTGGCGGATTCTGGAAAAATGAGCTGGGAAAACACCCGGTACGCATCAACGAAGTGTATGAAGGAAATCCTGATGTTGATCCCTGGTCAACTGCTCCCAACACCTCAGGCGTAATGGAATATTTTGGACCCAACGGTGTAAATTATATTACCGAAACTCCTGGTGAGCTCGGAGCCTGGCAAGGAGGAAATTCCGACGACATCAACCAGGCCATCAATCAGGGTTCGTTTATGTTACAGCACCGCGACCATGGCAACGAAGTCGGCTGGGGTGAACCAGGCTATAACAAAGGCAGCATCAATGGTTTGACCAACACCGATTTAACATTTGTGATGTCCATCAACTGTTTAACAGGTAAATACAACAATTCTACGGAAGTATTTTCCGAAAAATTCCACCGCTACACCTATGGTGGTCATGCCAGTGGCGCCCTTGGATTGATTGCCGCCTCGGAGGTAAGTTATTCATTTGTAAACGACGCTTATGTATGGGGATTGTACGACTATATGTGGCCCGACTTTATGCCCGACTATGGTGGTAATTTCCCCGAAACCCATGGCACACTTCCGGCTTTTGCCAATGCCTATGGAAAAATCTTTCTCGAATACACCGGATGGCCATATAACACCGGTAACAAAGAAGTTACCTACAATTTATTCCATCACCATGGCGATGCTTTCCTGAATGTGTACACGGAGGTGCCCCGGGAGTTGGTGGTAGATCACAATGAAGTGATATTAAGCGGATTGCCCACTTTTGAAATCACCGCGGATGCGGGGTCATTGATTTGCCTTTCAGCTGACGGACAGATTATTGCCGTGGCCGAAGGAACCGGAGCACCACAGGTTATTCCGGTGGATTACATTGTACCGGGCACCCTGGTGGATCTGGTCATCACCAAACAAAATTACTTCCGTTATCATACCCAATTGCTTTGTGTGCCACCAAGCGGGCCGTATTTGCTCAACATCGAAAAATCTTTTTTGAATAGCAATGGCAGTGATTTTATCTGTTTTGGAGACGAGACCTATCTTTCATTAAAAATGAAAAATGTGGGTACAGAAGCCGCCAACAACACCGTGGTGACAGTTTCCTGCGATGATCAATTTATTCAGCTTTCCGATAATAACGAAACCTACGGAACCATCGAAGCCGACCAGGAAATCATGATCGAAAACGGATACGCGTTTACAGTTGCCGGGAATATTCCCGATCAGCATCAGGTTATCTTTCATGTATCGGCCATGAGTGGCGAATCCACCTGGGAATCTGAAATTGAAATGACCGTAAATGCTCCGGACATCAAAGTAAACTTCTTTCACCTGACCCAGGTGACGGGCAATTCAAATGGAATTGTGGATGCAGGTGAAACCTACGAAATTCAGTTCGACATTCAAAATCAAGGACACAGCGCTACCAAATCGCTTGTCTCTTCGTTGTTTACCGAAAATAACTTTACCCGCATCTACACCGACGCCACATCAACAGAAACTTTGCCGGCAGATTCCACCATGGTGGTTACCTTCCTTTTTGAAACCGATGGCAATACGCCGATGGGAACAGAAATCATTTTGGTCAACCAAAACGAAACTGGTCTTTACAATGCAGTAGATTCGGTATTTGTAAAGGTTGGTGTAACTGTCGAAGATTGGGAAACAGGCGACTTAAACAAATTTGAATGGTTAAACGACCAGGCCCATCCATGGGTAGTGGATCATCAGGTAAAATATGAAGGGAATTTTGCACTTCGCTCTGCCGATATTACAGCCAGCCAAATGTCGATACTGACACTGGCTTATCAGGTATATTCACCTGATTCTGTATCCTTTTTAATCAAATCAGCCACCCTGGAAGGAAACGGATTGATTAATTTTATCATGGATGGACAGGAAATGGGCAGTTGGTCAGGTGAGTTCGACTGGACTCGTGTTTCCTATCCTGTTACCACCGGCAAGCATACCCTGATCTGGATGTATATCCAATTTGCCGAATCAGACGACCTTGAAGATTGCGCCTGGATTGATTTGATCACCCTTCCTCAGGTGCAAACCACCACAGGTTGGGCCGGTTTTGATCAGGACATCTGTGACGTTCCGGAAATACAACTTTCCGGCATGGCCACCAACTTTAACTCCGTGCTGTGGAGCACGCAGGGGTCAGGATCGTTCGACGATCCACAGGTTCTGAATGCTGTTTATTCTCCTTCAAACGATGATATCTCCAATGGACATTTCACTCTTACACTTACGGTGGAAGGTGCTGGAGGAACCACAGTAACCGACAACCAGTCTTATACCATCCTGAAATCACCCGAAGCAGCTGAAATCCTGTGGACACAGGATACCGTTTATACAGTACTCACCACTTCATCTGCATTGACGGGTGGAACAGCCGTTTATGCCACAGATTATAATTGGACCTTATCACCGGAGACTGCCGGCAACATTACTTCCAACGGCCAATCAGCCACCATCGGTTGGAACACCTTGTATTCGGGAGAAGCCACCATTGGTTATCAGGGATTGAATATGTGCGAAGCGGGAATTATCACCGAAAAAAAGGTGTTTGTAACCAATGCCACTTCCATCAGCGAACTCAACGACTTCAAAAAACTGATTATTTATCCCAATCCAACACAGGGAAGTTTTTATCTGAGCCTGGAATTAAAGGAGGCCTCATCCATTCAGCTAACCCTTCTGGATGGAGTGGGTCGAAATGTATGGCATCAATCCATAACGGAAACGGTCTCCCTACAGATGCAATGTCAGCCGGGAAAACTGCAACCGGGCCTCTATCAGCTGATTATCGTCACTGAGCAGCAGAGGCTTGTAAGAAAAATAGTGGTGAGATAAAGCGCTAACCCTGACAAACCCTGGCTGGTTTCAAAAACCAGCCAGGGTTTGTAACCCCCTTTTTATACCCTATATAAATTAGCTACAAGTAATTGTAAATTCCATTTGAGTGTCCGTGTAGTTGCTTAAAGTTTACTAAGTTTGCGGCCAAATTTTGTTGATTATGAGCGACCATATAACCATGAATCCCAATCCGGTATTACAATATCTGAATAAGTCGGCCAATGAACTTACCAAAGATGATTTGATCAGATACATCGTCGACAACGACATTGAAATGATCAACTTCAGGTATGTGGGATGGGATGGAAGGTTGAAAATTTTGAACTTTATCATTGGCAGCCTCGAACATCTTGACAACATACTGATGGCCGGGGAACGTGTGGATGGTTCAAGCTTGCTACCATTCGTGGAAGCTGGCTCCAGCGATCTGTATGTGATTCCACGCTATAAAACCGCGTTTCGTAATCCATTTTCACAGATTCCTGCCCTCGATATCATGTGCTCTTATTTCGACCGCAATGGCGAACCACTTGGCGGGGCTCCTGAGAACATCCTGAAAAAAGCCCACGACAGCTTTAAAAAGCAAACGGGCATGGAGTTTGAAACCATGGGTGAATTGGAGTATTATATCATTAGCGAAGATGACGGCCTCTTCAAGACCGAAGATCAAAAAGGCTACCACGAATCTTCACCATACTCAAAATGGGGCGATTTCAGGACCGAAGCCATGAAGCTGATTGCTGAATCGGGTGGACTGATAAAATACGGACACTCCGAAGTGGGTAATTTTACAAAAAACGGGATGGTGTACGAACAAAATGAAATTGAGTTCCTTCCTACCAATGTTGAAGATGCTGCCGATCAGCTGGTGAAAGCCAAATGGATTATACGCACTCTGGCCGAGCAGTATGGCGTGATGGTGACCTTTGCCCCCAAGATTACTGTTGGTAAGGCCGGTAGCGGCCTTCATATTCACACACGGGTGATGAAAGATGGCAAAAACATGATGATCAAAGAGGGTAAATTAAGCGATATCGCCAAAACGGCTATCGCGGGATACATGGAACTTGCCCCATCGTTAACGGCCTTTGGAAACCAAAACCCGACTTCCTATTTCCGGTTGGTTCCACACCAGGAAGCACCCACCAATATTTGCTGGGGCGACCGGAACCGTTCGGTGCTCGTGAGAGTTCCCTTGGGATGGGCATTGCCATCCAACATGATTCACAAGGTAAATCCACAGGAAAAGGGAAATATCATCGACATGAGCGGGAAACAAACTGTTGAATTGCGCAGCCCTGATGGTTCAGCGGATATTTACATGTTGTTGGCAGGTCTCACCGTTGCAGCCCGTCATGGCTTTGAGCTGAAAAATCCCCTGGAAGTAGCCAATAATACTTACGTGGACATCAATATTTTTGATGAAGAAAACAAAAAACGCCAGCAACAGCTGGCCCAGTTGCCCACTTCATGCGTGCAATCGGCTAAAAATTTACATGAACAAAGACAGTTTTATACTCAACATGATATTTTCCCCGACAGGGTTATTGACCACATCATCACTAAACTTACTAAATTTAACGACGAAGGACTGATCACCCGCATCCAGGATGATGAAGACGAGGTGATGGCCCTTGTTAACCAATACTTTAACTGTGGATAACATCATAAAAATTATTGAAACTCCCCGGGACGGATTTCAGGCGCTCGGTACTATAATTCCCACCTCAGAAAAAGTTCAGTATATCAATCAACTGCTCAGGTGTGGATTTCAAACCGTTGAAGTGGGTAGTTTTGTATCGCCCAGACTCATCCCGCAAATGGCGGATACCGCAGAGGTACTTAACCAACTTGACCTGCGCGGAGTGACCTCTGAAATTGCGGTGCTTACAGCCACCGAAAAAGGCGGGCAGCTGGCTTGCAGTTTTAAACAAGTTGATCAGGTGTTTTTCCCTTTTTCGACCTCGCCCACTTTTTTACGCAAAAACATTAACAGTACGCTTAAACAAGCCGATCAAACCATCGATGGAATTCAAAATAATTGCCTTAAGCACAGCAAAGAACTGGTGGTGTTTTTCTCCATGGGTTTTGGCAGCGTTTACGGAGATCCCTGGAGCATGGATATCTTGTACGAATGGGTGGACAGGATGATGGGAAAAGAATTGAATGTATTTCCCTTTTCGGATATTTTTGGAGAAACCGACCCACTTGTCATTGAAAAGGTGTTCAGGTTGCTCATAAAAGAATTTCCTGATGCGGAGTTTGGCTTGCACCTGCACTCACTGCCTAACAAACGCATCGAAAAGGTGGCCGCCGCCTACCGTGCCGGCATCCGCAGGTTTGATACCGTAATCGGAGGATTGGGAGGCTGTCCGCAAACCGGTAAGGAGTTGGTTGGAAATCTGCCATTGGAAGCACTTCTGGAGTTTTGCGATCTGCACAAAGTACACCACGAACTCAATCTGAATGAGATAAAAAAAGCCAGGGACTTGTCGCCTGTTTAGGTATTTCCAGGACATAAAAAAGGGCTGATTATTTGAAGTTTTCAAATAATCAGCCCTTTTGGTTATTAAATTATAACGCTCCCGAATCGTAAGCGTTTTCGCCATGCAGTGCATAGTCTAGACCCATGGCTTCTTCCTCTTCGGATACCTTTACTTTGGTGATTTTGTTGATGACCACCAGCATCAGGTAGGTAAACAGGAAAGCATAGGCAGCTCCAATCATAACAGCGATCACCTCTTTGAAGAAAAAGGCACTGTTTCCTTCGAGCAATCCACTTTGTCCGTTGATGGCTTCACTTGCAAAAACCCCCAACAGGATGGTACCTGTAACGCCACCCATACCGTGAACGCCCCATACATCCAGTGCATCGTCCCATCCGAATTTGTTTTTGTAGTGAACGGCAATATAACATACAATACCTGAGGCAATACCAATGACAATGGCAGCCCAAACAGGAATAAATCCTGCGGCAGGCGTTACGGTAGCCAATCCGGCCACAGCACCGGTTAATAAACCAATAAATTTCGGTTTTCCGGTTTTAACCCATTCAACAATTAACCAGGTAACAGCAGCAAACGAAGCGGCAATGTCGGTATTTAAAAATGCCAGTGTGGTAATCTTATCCACTGCCAATTCGCTACCGGCATTAAAACCGTACCAACCGAACCACAACAAACCGGTACCAATGGCTACCAAAGGAATGCTGTTTGGAGGTGATTGCCTATCCTGGCGTTTACCCACATAAATAACGGATGCCAGCGCTGCAAAACCTGCCGTTGCGTGTACCACAATACCACCTGCGAAGTCAAGAATGCCCCATTCGGCCATAATTCCACCGCCCCAAATCATGTGGACAAACGGATAGTAGACAAACAATTGCCACAACACCAAAAAGATTAAATAGCCTTTAAAACTCACCCTGTTCACAAATGCTCCGGTAATAAGGGCCGGGGTAATAATAGCAAACATCATCTGGTAGGCAATAAAAATATATTCCGGAAATTGCTGACCTTGCTGACCAAACGCTGCATCTATGGCAATCCCACGCAAGAAAACATGATCGAGATTTCCGATAATGCCCCCTTCGCCTCCGCTAAACGACAAAGAATAACCTACGCCAATCCACAAAACGGTGGTAATTCCCAATGATACAAATGTTTGCATCATAATGCCCAGAATATTTTTCCTTCCGGCCAAACCTCCGTAAAAGAAGGCAAGCCCGGGAGTCATCAGCATGACCAGGCTGGTGCTGATGAGCATAAATGTTGTTGTACCTGTATTAAACATGTTTTATAAATTAGATTAAAAAGAAATTCCAAACACTAAAAATACTTTCTCTGCCTGCGGGTTTGCGATCACCGCACAGGACAAAGGGATAGAATATGTATCGGTAACTTTTACCGATTTGGAAGCCTTTAGTCCCAAATTCACCACTCCGAGACCTGTTCCATAAAATCCGGTTTCACCGGGATATCCGGTTATTGAATCCGCAGCCTTTGGTTTGTTTAACGTCATCCCTGCAAAGGCATTCATTTCCATCTCTTTGATTTTAAATGCATAACCCAACTCAATATAAGTGGAGTACTGGATACCAGACCTTGTCTTAAAATCGGGGCTGTTTATATCGTCGTTGATTTTTTGGGCATCGGCACCATAAAAATTAATGGCCACCATCAGCGAAACAGGCACTTTTTCGGTTCCGTTAAAGCTTAACGCACCTTCGAGGATATGCCCTGTTTTGTCTTTGTTGTATTGAAAATACTTATAATCCGAGGTATCGGGAAAATAGTAATCGGTCAGGGTTAAGGTGAACATTTCGTCCACAAAACTGGCCGACAAATACAGGTCGAATTCCTGGTATGGATTGGGTCCTGCAAGGGTATAGGCACCCCAGGCTCCTAAGGTTACGGGGCCAACACCCAGTTCAGCAAAAGGCTGGATGCTGGGATAGCTTCCTCCGTACTGTGTTCCGCGCCACACATATTTGCTCATCAGGTCGGCGCCAAAATCGTAACTAAACAGGCTGCTTTTTTCTTGCGCAGAGGCTCCTAAAGCACAGATTACAAGGATAAAAGCAATCAATTGGTTCATCTTCTTCATGATAAATTCAATTTTAGTGAATTATTGGTTTTGAGGCGATTCTGAAAAGAGAACCACCACAACAAGAGTACGGAAGAAAGAAATGTGGGTCAATCGGTGATACCACCGAAAAAGATTGCGTTGATTGCTGGGAGGATCTGGGTAAATTACCTAGAGTGGGAAGTTAAACCCCGAAAGCCTTCCCCGAAAGCCTTCCCCGAAAGCCTTCATCGATTTTTCTGATATAAATCAATTTAGTAAATTATTTTAAACATATTAATATACAACACATTAAAACTATAAATCTAATCTGAAATATGGCGGTTTGTTTTAGGTGGTGAATTCTTTGACAATATTTGTACCTTAGTGTTTTAGTGGTAGTAGCACTGTAAGTCACTACACCGAAAGCTTCAAAAGTCATGCTCTAAGATTCACGAAAATTTATTTATCCGCCATTTTACATTTTATTAATCACAATCGTTATATCTTGTAATTCACTATGTTAACAGCCAATATACTAAAACCTAATACCAACAAAAAATCGCTGAAAGCCTTCGGGGAAAGTTGGAAGTGGCACCGAATTTTGAACAGTCTTTTTTTTTTCAATCCATTGAGCTGCGGCTTTAGCCCGGCTCAACCGTTTCATCCTTGTTTCATGCAAATTTAATATGGATATCATCCTGTTGTTTCAAATAAATGGTACATTTGCTTCTTAACAAACCTGCAAATTGACTACTAAAACAAACATATTTCCTGTTTTTTCGCTGCCTGCAAAAACTGCAACACTGTTAAATGTTTGCATATCAACCATTTACACCCCCCCCCCATAACAATTCTTTAACATTACCTCCGTGTCTTGTTTTCATCTTGTTTTACCTGGCCAATGTACAAACAGACCCTCTCCATAGAAATCCGTTTCAAGAGGAGGCTGATAAAGTTTTTGCAAACCTCAAAGCAAATAAGCACATTTTTTTGCTGGGTAAAAACACCTTCATTTTAGATAGCCATACCGGAAGTTTGCATGCCTCAGTACCGGTAATGGCCATAACGCAACCAACCTGAACAATGCATAAAAACAAAAAAGGCCCACAAACAAAAAGCCTGTTACAAACAAAAAAAATAAAACATGAAAAAATATATTGTAATCATCATTTTTGCCGTTATGGCAATAGGAGTAACTTCTTGCAAGAAGGACAACACTAATAAACCCGTTAACCAGGAGGATGAATTGATGGCACGAAGTAAAAAAGTAATTTCGCTTATCAAAGATTTTGATTGGAAAATAAACAGCAATTTAAAATCCGGCGAAGTAATGGGAATCGATTCCGCTGTATGGTATTTAGAAGCCCTTCAAAACTTCGAATATGCCAACCCCGGTGAGGCAACCAAAGAGTTCAAGACAGTAAAATCAAACTACATACTTGACCTGGATGCCAACGGCACAGCATTGTTCAGCGATGTACAAGCTGTTTATGCACAGATGGAAGAAACACTGACTTTACAACTTAGCCAGATACCCGGTGATGAAAAAGTAGTTCATTTCTCGGACGTAGCCCTTGACAGTATTGAAGGCAGCACCGCTTACCTGTCCACCACCCTTGGTTTTGGCTACACCTGGTTACTGAATATGTACTGGCCCTTTAATACAAGTGACAACTGGTATTGGGGCACTTTGGGTCAAGAATATGGGAATACGCTACTTGGTAAATGCGATGGCACCCAATACGGAGTTTCTGATGGTTCGGATGAACTGCAATGGAGGCTTAATAATCCTGTTGTGGCTCCTGATGTTCCATTTATTTGGACAGATCTTGAAACAAGAGAAGCTGTAGGTTTCGATTTTCAAAATGCAACTGGCGATTACAGACTCTATGTTGGATGGGACTATCCACAAGAAAATTGCCTAACCCATGATATGCTGACCTATTATCTATTACAGTCACATTATATTATCAATGACTACGCAGAAGGACTAAGACCTGTTGGTAAAACATTTGCAAGTGTTAAGATAGATGATTGGTTGGCAGAACTTCCAAATAGTCAAGGAGAACACATTCATTATTACTTTGTTACCTATGGAATTATGGTACAAGTTGGTTTGCCAGATTAACTAAATTCTCCGGATAGTTGTTTAAGGCAGCTATCCGGTTTTTCACTTTGCAAATAAGTTATATATGAAACATTTTATTATTCCTATTGCTTTGTTTTTCATGTTTCTTGGTACAAATCTATGTAGCCAAAACACCACTTTTGAATACCTGTTAGCTTCTCCGTTGGATGAGTATTTTACAGACATTGTTGTTCTGGAAGATGGCACGATTTATTTTACCGCTCGGTTATCCAGTGTTCAAAACCCAAACAGAATCAGTGCGTTGATAGCTAAAATGGATCGTTCGGGTAATCTGATCGACAGCCTTGTTTTTACACTTCCAGACAAAAATGTGTACATTAATCATCTGTTTCAGGGAGAGTATGGTGAATTTAACATTGTTGCAAGTCTTTATGATACTACCGATCTTTTTAAAAAGGCTGGAATTGCCTTGTACAACATGACTGAGCAACTTAGCTTATACAATGAAAGGATATTTTATTTTCCTCCTGATTATTATTTATCAGCCATTTTTGCAAATAGGGAGGAAGACGGCAATATCCTTGTAGGTGGAGCTGTAAGGATTAACACAAGTACTCACCATCCTTTTATTTACGAATTCAATAGCGATTTCGACAGCTTAAAAGCCAAAGTTTTTACTGAAAATGGCAATTATGGAATTTTTTCTAAATTCGAGAAATTATCTAATAATAATTATTGGGTTATTAAAATGCTTCAACAACGTTATGAGATACTTGACACTAGTTTTAATATAATTTCTAATCAAAGAATACCTAACCAATTAAATGGAAATTTTGGTGTAAAATGGGATACTGATACTTCATTCTATCTCTTAGGAGCTGATGGTTCTGGAGGCAATCTTGCCTACATCCATCAATTCCACCCCACAGATACCACTGGTCACTTATATAAGAACTGGCGAGAAACAGATACAGTGGATTTCCCGGCTTTATGGAATGGGCTTGATTTTCAAAACAAAGACTCTATCTTCATTGGCGGTACCCGAAACATGTGGATCGGTTATTACAACCCCTGGCCATCGTGGTTTGTGGTGTTGCAAACCGATAGCCTGCTCAACATCCGGTGGGAGCGGTTTTATGGCGGCGATGCCTATTATAAGATGGGTAAAGTGGTGGCCACACACGATGGAGGATGTCTGGTGGCCGGTACCAGATACGATTACCTGAATACCACCGAACAGGAAACCGACATTATCATCCTTAAACTCAACAGCGAAGGTCTGATACTTGGAAACCCGGAAAACCCCGGAATCAAAATGCATGAAGCCATTGTGTATCCCAATCCGGGGAATGAAGAAATTAAAGTAAGGATTGCCGTCCAACATAAACATTCGCTATTTGAGTTATTCGATCTGAAAGGCCGTTTAGTATTAAAAGAAAACTTTACCGGGACAGAAGGAACCGTTAACACTACTTTTTTGCCATCCGGCACTTACCTTTATAAAATTACCAGCAATGATGGGTTGTTCGAAAGCGGGAAATGGGTGAAACAGTAAGGGGAAGTGCCTTAAGTTTAAAGTGAGCTAAAGTTACCTGCCTGGTCGGTAGGCAGGGAAGTGACACTAAATTTTGAATAGTCATTTTTTTTCACAATCCATTGAGCTGCGGCTTTAGCCCGGCTCAACAAACTTTCCATCCATTGAGCTGCGGCTTTAGCCCGGCTCAACCTAGTCTCTTCCTCATTTCATGCTTACAGCAGATTGGAAAAAACCCGGCGGGTCGAATATTCTACAACTTAATCAACCCGTTTTTGATGGCAAATTTTACGATATCGACTGATGTTTTAAGTTTTAGCTTGTTGATAATGTTATTCTTGTGCGAGTCTACGGTGCGAATGCTGATGTGTAATTGATCGGCAATTTCTTTGTTGATGTACCCTTCGGCCACCAGTTGTACCACCTCCAACTCACGCGGAGTAAGCAAATCCATCTTCGATGCGGCCACTTTTTGGTTTACATTGGTCTTCATCAGGCTGTTGACCAGCATTCCGGCAATGTGGGGATCGAAATACATGTGACCCAGATGAATGTCGCTAATCGCTTTTAACAGCACCTCCTTATCGGTATCCTTGGGCAGATAACCCCGTGCACCGGCCTGAATGGCATTTTGAACAAATTCCTCGCTGTTGTGCATCGAAAGCATCAGCACCCTGACATCAGGAAACTTTTCACCGATCAGTCGGGTGGCTTCAATACCGCTCATTTCGCCCATGCCCACATCTACGAGGGCCACATCCACCTGAACAGTTTCCAGACGTTCGAGAAGTTCCGTTCCCGACGAAACCGCTGCCACCACTTCCACCTGACCGGCATCCGACAACAAGGAAACAACGCCATCGCGAAACAACTGATGATCGTCGGCCAGAATGACCCTTATTTTTTTCTGAGTAACCATCTTATCGAACCTTTTTAGTTTGGAATTTCAACAATAATTTCGGTGCCCTGTTTCACTTTTGAATTCAATTGAAAACGCCCGCCCAGCAAATTGGCACGTTCCTTCATATTGGTGATTCCATTGCCCGAAAAATAACTCTTTTTTTCGATTTGAAAACCCTTTCCGTTATCCTGAATTTTTAACATCAGTCCATCCGAGGATTTGTTTAACCGGATGACTACCTTACCGGCATCGGCATGTTTAATTACGTTGTTGAGTGCCTCCTGCACGATGCGATAAAGATAAATCTGAATCCTGTTGATGATGAATTCTTTTTCCTGAAAATTGCTCTGAAAATCAACCACCATCTGGCCATTGGCCGTGATTTCCCTGGCCAATTTGCCAAGTGCCGCCACCAGACCAAATTCATGCAATACCGAAGGCATGAGGTTATTAGAAATATTCCTGATCTCGCTCACGGTAACGCGGATCAAATCGCGGGTTTCTGCTATCAGGCGGTTGTTTTTTTCAGTATTGTCTTCGGTGAGTTGATTGAGTTTCATACGAATGGCAAGCACCAACTGTCCTAAACCATCGTGCAGTTCACGCGAAAGATGCTGTCGTTCAGCCTCCTGCGCATCAATCATGGAAGTGGTACGCATGATTTTTTCGTGCTCAAGGCGTTCCGATTGTTCCTGCAGGGTTTGCGACATCAGGTTAAAAGCCTCCACCAGGTCACCAATTTCATCCTGCTGTTTCAGCTGAATTTTATCCCCGTATTTCCCCTTCGAAATCACATCGGTAGCCGCTTTCAACTTTTTAATGGGCAGCATAATCCAGGTGGCATTAAAAATAACGATGCCCAGCAACAGCATGGCAATGATAATCGACAGGTAGATGATGCTGTTCCGAAGGACAAAAATCGGAACCATGGCTTCGTTGGCATCAATCTCGGCCAAGATTGCCCAGTTTAATCCCGACAGGTTGATCCTTCCATACGAGCCGAGCACCTGCATGCCCCGGTAATCCTTGTACATTCCGCTACCCGCAGAATCTTCCAGCGCAAGCATGACTCCGGTGGTTTTTACCTGAATCTGCATCACCGCATCCTGGGCAAACCGGGAGGTACTCCGCATCAGAAAATCTGATCCCACAATATAGGATTCTCCTGTTTTTCCCAATCCATTCAAGGGATTGTCTTCGAACATGATGCGGCTAAAATTATTGATGGGAACTGTTAACATCACCAGGCCAATCTTCTCCTCTGCCCGATACACCCCTTTAATCAACAATACCTGAATGGCGGAATCAGCGTTGGACGCTGAATATTCCTGAATAAAATACTGAGTACTGGATGTTATCCTGTCAAATTGCTTCTGTAACCAAACCTGCGGGTAACCTGTCGGATGAGCCGAATCGATCAGGATACTAAAAGATTCTTTATCAGGAAGATAGAAAAGGATTGACGAGTAGCAATCAGCGGCACGCAGATAGGTGGTTAAGAAATCTGTAAACAGGAAAGTCTCAGGGCTTTTTGCCAGTTCACTTTCAGGTGGATCGTACAGGCTGTTTAACTGATTAACAGAACCTTTATTTTCCGAAATATTGATCAGGTCATGAATGCGTTGATCCATAAAGGCAGTCACCCGGGCCGTCTTCTCAACCCGCACAAAGGTGAGTTGTTCAAAAGTGCGTCCAATCAATGCTTCCCTGGCTTTTGCATAAAAGATGGTGTCGATGGCCAAAAGAGGCAACAAGCTCAATACAAAAAAATTAATAATGAGTTTTTTGGTTACAGTGATCCTCATGACGGTCGCATTGGCTTTTCAGGCAAAGCTAATGAAAACATAAACAGGAATGAAAATGAAGATTGCCCATGTAACCAAAGATGAAAAAATGGAAAACCTGGTTAGGGATTATGAAGTATTGATGTAAGACACCGCCCGGGAATTCGGTTTGTTCGAAACCCTGAAAGGAGCCCATAATTGGGTGATGAAAGAATAAGGGTCAATATTTCTGCCGCTGGCTTCAGCCAGGGAGAATAAATGCCGGGCTAACAAAGGGATTTACCATGGGAAGAATACTTTTTTCCGGACTGATGTAAAAAATATTTACTCCTTCTTCCCTTCAATCACCACCACAATTTCGCCCTTGGCAGGAACTTCGGTAAAGTGTTTTAACAATTCTTCGGCGGTTCCGCGCCGGGTTTCTTCGAATAACTTGGTCAGCTCGCGTGAAACGCTTACCTGGCGGTCGGCACCGAAAAACTCAACCAATTGTGCCAGCGTTTTTTCCAGTCTGTGAGGCGATTCGTACAAAACAAGGGTCACGGTCATCTCGGCCAATAATTTTAACCTGGTCTGGCGACCCTTTTTATGGGGTAAAAACCCTTCAAAATAAAATTTGTCGCAAGGCAGTCCCGAATTGACCAAGGCCGGAACAAAAGCCGTTGCCCCCGGGAGGGTTTCCACCTCAACACCCTGCTCCACACAAGCCCGAACCAATAAAAATCCCGGATCGGAAATACCCGGTGTGCCGGCATCGGTAATCAACGCCATCGATTCGCCTTGGCTTATCCTGGCTACCAATCCCGCAACCACCTTATGCTCGTTAAACTGATGATAAGGCTGCATGCGGGTTTCGATGTTGTAATGCTTCAGCAGCCTACCGCTGGTACGCGTGTCTTCGGTTAAAATCACCTGAACCGATTTCAAAATGTTGACAGCACGAAAAGTCATGTCGTCCAAATTACCAATGGGGGTAGGTACCAAATATAGTTTAGCTGTGTCCATGTTGTAGTTTAAACAGGTTAGTCAGCCCCCAAATCATTCCACCCTAAGCTGTAACCGGATTTCATCAGACAATAATTAAAATTTCCTGTCAACAATTTCTTTGAGCTTTTGGAAAGCATGATGGTCTTCGGGCCACTGGCCTTCAATTCTAAGTTCAAGCAAATAAGTGTCAGTTCCCTGTCTGGTCTTCATCACGTTCAGCTCATCGATCACCCGGTTATACCGTGATAGATCACCTTTGAACAGTGCATTGACGAAGAGGAATTTTTCGTTGATGCCAATGGCGGACCGTATATTTTGAAGCCGTTCATTTTGCATTTTTCCGGCCACACTGGTGTCTTCACCCGTTTGGGTTAGTTTTCCGGCCAGGGAATTGTCCGATGATGATGAAAACAAATCGAGGGTTGTTTTCACCGGTTCGGGTTTTGTATGAACAACTTTTT
Source organism: Bacteroidetes bacterium GWF2_41_31 (assembly GCA_001769215.1). GTDB lineage: Bacteria > Bacteroidota > Bacteroidia > Bacteroidales > F082 > UBA6244. The sequence continues at coordinate 28,666 of MEOL01000017.1, read as the reverse complement.
GTTTTGGTTCCACTTCTTGTTCAGGCTGAACCTCATCCGGTAGCTTTTCAATTAAAGGGATTGATGTCTTTTCCTCTGTCACCAACTCCACGGGTGTGGCTGTTACAGATGTTGTGGGGGAAGGTGGTTGAAATTCTACTTTTTCCTCCGTTACAAGAATATCTTCTGACTGAATGTTTTTTACAATAGCGGGATCATCTATCACCCTATCTGATGGAGAAACGACTGGCTGTTCATACCCATGTTCGGGTTTTGGGGATAGCGTAGGCTCATCCCGTTTTTCAATAGAAATAGGTTCGTCTTGTTTCTCATTATCAGGCTTCTGAGGAGGTTTTAATTCGAATTGGACCACCAAATCGTATAAATCGGTGGCTTTCTTTCTTAGCAATTCAACATCCAGAGGGTGTATAACATATCCTGCTGGTTTTAACCTGTTTACATGCGCTTTAAACAGGTCGGCTTCTAAGCTTAAGCGGAGGAGCAATTTTTCTTTATCCATTGGTGAAAAGTTCCTTACATTTGTTTCCACCAAAAGTAGAAAGAATATCTAAAACAGACCAATGTTTCTTGAAAAAGACCATAAGAATAGTGAAAGGGCCGGCTGGATTGAAGTTATCTGTGGTTCCATGTTTTCGGGAAAAACGGAAGAACTGATTCGCAGGTTGAACCGTGCCCGTATTGCCAAACAAAAAGTGGAGATCTTTAAACCCGCCATCGATACGCGATACGATGAAGAGAAGGTAGTGTCGCATGATGCCAAATCCGTTTCATCCACTCCCGTGGAGAGTGCCTCACAAATATTGTTTTATGCCGCAGAATTTGAGGTGGTAGGCATCGATGAAGCACAGTTTTTCGATAATGAATTGATCAGTGTTTGCAACCAGTTGGCCGATCAGGGAAAGCGCGTGGTTGTTGCCGGGCTTGACATGGACTTTCTTGGCAAGCCCTTTGGGCCTATCCCCAGTTTACTGGCCACGGCCGAATATGTAACCAAAGTACACGCCATTTGCATGCGTTGTGGAAGCCTGGCCAGCTATTCGCACCGAACCACACAAGAGGAAAAGCTGGTGTTACTTGGAGAAATGGATTCCTACGAACCCCTTTGCCGGCGGTGTTTTTTTGAGGCACGTAAAATACATGCGGGAAAATAAGCTTCGATACTTTCCTCCCATTACTTTTTAGCTATTGAATTGCTCCAATAATTTTGTACCTTTGGGATAACTTTATAACATCCCTTCTCATGAATACTATACCAGATCCCAAAACAACAGCTTATGCACCTGCCGAGCGTGCTACACTTCATGAGCTAAAAAATCAAAACCAATTGATGAAGCATGATAACATCCTTACCCAGGTAGCTGATTCTGTCTCTTCATTGGTTGTTATTCTAAACAAGGAAAGGCAGATTGTATACGGCAATAAAACATTTCTCGGTATGCTGGGCACCACAGCAAGTGAAAACCTCATCGGCAAACGACCTGGTGAAGCCATCAACTGCATGCATGCCAGCCAATCGGAAGGTGGTTGCGGAACTACCCAATTTTGCAGCGTATGCGGTGCGGTAAATGCCATTCTGGAAGCACAACAAGGAACACAATCTGCAAAAGAATGCCGCATCATCACCAACGAAAATGACGCATTGGATTTAAAAGTTACGGCAACGCCCTATTACCTAAACGAAGAACAATACATTTTCTTTGCCATTGCCGATATCAGCAACGAGAAAAGAAGACAAACCCTTGAACGTGTTTTCTTTCATGACATTCTGAATAGTGCCGGCGGCATCTCCGGGTTATCATCCATCATGCCGATGATTAGCGACATGGATGAAATGACGGAAACAGCCGAAATAATCAATCGGGCGGCGAACTTTCTGGTGGATGAAATAAAATCGCAACGGATGCTCACCGTTGCAGAAAGTGGTGATCTGGTGCTTTCCTTTACCCAAATCGAATCACTCACCATCCTAAAGGAGCTGGGTGAACTCTATTCTCAGCACGAAGTCATTCGCGATAAAATCCTTTCTGTCGATAAAAATTCTGTTTCCGGCCAAGCCATCACCGATTCTGTTTTGTTGAGAAGGGTTCTCGGGAACATGGTAAAAAATGCCCTGGAAGCATCATTGGCCGGAGGTAAGGTGACACTTTTCTGCTCGCTAATGGAAGAGACTCTCAGGTTTACCGTTCACAGCGATGTTTATATGCCACAGGAAATCCAACTACAGCTTTTTAAACGATCGTTTTCAACCAAAGGTATTGGCCGTGGAATTGGCACTTATAGCATGAAACTTTTTGGTGAAAAATACTTAAAAGGTAAAGTGGGGTTCGAAAGCACGGAAGAGAACGGAACTACTTTTTTTATTGAAATCCCCCAGGAGCATCCGGAGTATAAGGAGAATAAGTAGTATTCGGCACAACTAATGTGATTTCTTAAAATCAATTTGATGTGAAAGCCCTACCGAATACGCATACTTATTGGTTAATTGCTTTCCATTCATATTCTTATAAATTGGGTATTCGAAAATAAAGGATGCATTCCAAGCCCTAAGAAAATGAACCCTTAACTGCGGCACAACAAACATTACATGACCACCGGTCGACTGCACCAATTCATGGTTCTTATCAGAAGCCCGATCCCTTATCTGGCTACGGACCTGGAGGACCCCAATTAGGTTTTTCCAGAGTTTGTACGATCCAAATATTGAGGCATTGTATAAGTTTCCATATTTATAATTGGTTCGATTGGTTTGTATACGTTGTGATATTTCACACGAACCATCCACAAATACCAGAATTTTTCCTTCAAAATAGCGTTTTGATAATAAAATCCCAAAATTGTACTTATAACCACCAGATGAGGGTTGAATATCGATTGGGAGTACCACTGGCCCATTCATTTGATCGAATTCACCAATGGGCAACGTAACCCTAAAAGTCGTAAAAACATCAAAATTCTGTTTGGGATTTTTATACAGGTCATACTGTATTTCTAAAACACCATCCCCCAAACCTTTTGCTTCCCTGTTAAATCCGAAATTAAACGTTTGAGACTTGGAAAAGAAATATCCGATTTCGGCACTTAGTTTAATCTTCGAGGTTATGCCATAAGCCAACCTGAAAGAATTGAAATCAAAGTAGGAGTAGTCAATATATTTATAATCAGAGCGTTCGCTTCCATAAAAATAAGTGTCGGAATAACTGTGTTTGTATAAAGCCGAGATCTCGAGAATATTTTTGCCGCCGCCACTTGCCGAGCCATCAGCAGTAATTGGGTTCCCGGCTGCGCAGCATTGCCCAAAAGATGATGCATTGACCAGTAGCAACAAGGCTGCCGTAAATACCGGTACCTCTTTTTTCATTTCTAATCAGGTTTAGGTGAGGTTGTTTTGCAGAAGAACGTCCCATTTCTGCTAAAATGCAATAAGCCTACGGAATAAAAATGTTAATGACAATGACTTGCTCATCACTCCCCTTGTCATTCGAAATGGTACATTTGATCAATTTTTCTCCAAGACAGCATTCTGAACCTGTAAACCGTACCTGTGAACCGGTTTCGTTTAGCGGGAAAATATCACCCAAATCAACTTCCCATTGGTATTTGATATTTCCTCCGGTAGCCTCACATGTAATAATACAGGGATCTTCACCTCCAACCTTTATCTCCGTTTTATCGGCAATGAGGTTAGTAATTTTAGGGGTTGTTGTCCCATCAACAGGGCCTGTGTTTTCAGATTTCTTACACCCCGTGATAACAAAGGCACACAGGAAAACGAGGAATAGTAGTTTTAATTTCATCGATTTATCCCCTTATAATTTAATTAGTTTGGATTTTGAAATAACTGTTTCACCGTTTAAAACAACTAGAAAATATTGTCCGCTGTTCAAAGAACTCAAGTCAATTTGGTTTTTATTTCCAGGTGTTAAATTCTGAGTGTAAACCCGTTGCCCTGCAATTGAATAAACCGAGGCCCCGATTTGGGCCTGTTTCTGAAAGTTGCTGATGTTGATGTAAAAAAGCCCATTCCCGATGGTTGGGAATATTGAAATGTCGGCTTCATCCCTAAGACGCACCTCGGTTAACGGAGTGACCCAAATGTCCATCAAACTAAGATAGCCTTCCTGAACATTGGTATAATCCATCACCCGCTCATATTCGCAACAAGTACCAATAAGCAGGTTATAGGCACTGTCAGGGGCAGGATACCACTCTGTATCATGACCCACATTGGCAATGGTATGCATTATTTGAAAAGCATCGGTCTTGCTGCCGTCATAAATAACCTCGGTAATTGCATCTGAATTGACCCAATTAACGAATTCAACCCCAACAATAGTATTAACAGCGTCCTCGATGCGCAGCTTACAGGTATAACAATTACCGGAAGTTGGAAAGATGATATCCATTGATTCTCTTGTCTGTCCAACTAATGCCATGGCAGAAAACAGGAAGATAAATAGTGAGATAAAACCGGATTTTGTTTTCATATATATCATATTAAATAAATGTACACGGCTGTAAAAGTAGCCTATTGTACAACTGGCTGCCAACCAAATCATCATGAAAAAAACGGAAAAATAGTGATTGAAATCGTATAATTTACGACATATATCGACATCTGGAAAACCTGGTTAACTGAAAAACACCAATTCAGGTGAAAGAGCCATTCTACATCCAACTTGACTTTATATGTATCGAAAGAGATCATGGACTGGATTAATCGGTATCACCCCAGTTCACAAATACGGTCAAGTTTTTTTAAGTCAACAATAAGAATACTTCGTTGGTTCAGCTTAATCACGCCGTCTTCGTCTAGTTCCTTCAATGTTCGGATAACGCTATCCTTTGACATTCCGGTCATTTCCGCAAGGTCTTGTCTCGAAATTCTAATTTCAAAGTTCCTATCATTGAATATCGTTTTATGCAGATAAAGCAAACCGTCTGCAATGCGCCCATGCATATTTTTATGGGTCAGGCTGATAAATCTGGCATAATTAAAAATGCCTTCTCTGCTGAGCTGTCTTATAAACGCATCAGCAAAATCAGCATTTGTTCTCACAATATTTTTAAAGACATCCAAATCGATAAAACACACCGAAGAATCTTCGATGGCTACTACCGTGAAATGGTGAATGCTGTCAACATAGATGCCGGGACTGCCCAAAAACTGGGTTGGTTTGATAAACTGCAGGATCAGGTTTCTGTTGTTTGCCCCTTCAATATATACTTTCGCTATTCCAGAGGTAAAACTGATGACATGAGAAACCGGAGTTCCCTGTTTAACAATAATTTCACCCGTTTTAAAAACAACCCTTTTTTTACAAAGTGAAATCCTATCCAACTCCTCCTTGTTGAGGAAGTCGAACAAATGCGATTTCATCGAACAGGAAGAACAATTAAGGTCCAACTTACCATTCATAATCGATCTGAATTTCCACAAAAATACGATTATATAGATTCCTTTAGAATTCGGCAATAGGAACAAGTATAAGATTTCAATTTTAAAATATTTTTAAGGAAAATAAATTAATTGCGAAGAAACTAAAAAGCCTATGGAATAAAAATAAAAGGTATGGGTGACCATACTTTTTCGTCATCTATTATAATTCCAAAACAAAAGACAATCATTGTTTTAAAGTTTCAAGCAGGGTTGTAATAGATATCGGAGTGAACCAGAGACCCTCTTATTTCTTCCTGCCAAAAAAAAATCCGGCTTATAACCGGATTCCTTATTTTGGTGCTCCCCCTGCCTCCGATTGCCATCGGAGTGAACCTGAGATCCTCTTATTTCATTCAGCCAAAAAAAATCCGGCTTATAACCGGATTCCTTATTTTGGTGCTCCCCCTTCAGGACTTGAACCTGAGACCCTCTGATTAACAGTCAGATGCTCTAACCAACTGAGCTAAGGAGGAGTATTTCCCCGTAAGGAGGCGCAAAGATAAATAATAATTTAAAAATGCAATGGCTTTTTATTTTATTTCACCGAAATATTTCGAAATGACGCCATTCACAGACCATGACCTCTTCCGTAAAACAAGGGCTTAGCTACCCATTCACCTGTCTCAACGGTTTTTCAACAGATTGTGAAAAACTAATTTATCCAGCTTTGCTGTGTTCGTTGATATTCCATTAATTTTACTAGCTAAAACTTTTGCAGAAAATAGTTGAGTACTATGCACATGAATAAATTCGGAATAAGTATTGCTGTTCTCCTTGTCATCGCCTGCTTTTACGCATCTTTAGCTGAAGTGATGGAGAAAAAGAGTGCCGCTATTTCCATTACTCATTCATATGTTACAAAACTTAATAACCAAATAACAGACCTTCATCAAGCGGATAACTATTCTTTTAACTTCGATAATCACTTAAATGTCAATCCTCTCATTCAGGTTGACACCATTCTTCGTGACACCATTTGTTTAGGCGACAGCCTTGTGTTAACAGCAGCCGATAACATGCAGAGCTATCTCTGGTCAAATGATTCAACTACCCAAAGTATTCAGGTTTTCCCAATCGAAAACACATTTTACTGGGTTGAAATAACTGACCAAAACGATTCCACTTTCCGTGATACTACCTATGTCGTGGTGAATCCGATTCCGCTGATACTGGGTTCCTCGAATGATACATTGTCTATTGATGCCGGTACCGACACCATTGTTTGGGTGGATGTTGAAGCGGACGCAACCATTCTTTGGAATACAGGGAGCACCGAACCACAGATTGAGGTAAGTCCAACTACCAACACCACTTACTCTGTCGAAATAACCAATGCGTCGGGTTGCAGTACCAGAAAATCTTTTTTAGTGGAGGTAAACTATTTTGTCAATATAGCGTTTACCTACGACACGGTATGTGAAAAAGGGATCACCACCTTGATCAACACCACGCTTACCAATGATAGCATTACGTATATTTTGTGGGACCTTAATTCAGACGGGCAGTTTAACGATGCCGAGGGAGACACCGTGAAGCACGTCTTCGATACCAGCGGCAATCACCTGGTTGGAATGCGGGTTTATTTCATGGCCAGCCCTATGAATGCTACATACAATGCAGTTCCTGTTGGATCATTGCCCCGGGTTGATTTTGAATATGAAAACACCTGTCAAAACACAACTACCTTTTTTACCAGCCTCACGGTAGTAACCACCGGAATTGAAAACCAATGGTTTTGGCAATTTGGTGATGGGAAAACGGATGTATTCCAAAACACGAGCAACTTTTATGTAAATCAGGGTTCTTATGATGTACAATTGAAGGTGTGGACCAACATCGGATGTTTCGACTCGATCGTAAAGCCGGTAACCATTTACGGTTTGCCCGAATTTGCCTTCCGCATTGGAGATAGCCTCATCGGCAACGATGACACCACCTATTTTGCAAAAGGCTCAACATTGATTGTGTCGGTTGATGTGACTGCCAATTATGATAGTGTGGTTTGGTACGATGGATCAACAGAATTAGCGATTTCGATTACCACTGCCGGTATCTACGATGCCACCGTTTACAACAAGGGATGCAGCAATACCCTCAGGTTTGTAGCTTTAAACAAAGGCAGTGCGGGAGGAGGAACCGAAATCATGAACCTGTTCACCCCTAACGGTGATGGCTTTAACGATGTTTGGCTGGTGAATAACCCGAGCGTTACTTTCCCTATAAAAGTAACCATTTATAGCCGGGGCGGACAAAGTGTTTATGCCTCCGAAAGCTATCAAAACGACTGGGATGGGCAGTCGAAAGGGAATCCCCTGCCTCAGTCCACCTATTATTATGTAATTCAAGATGCGCAGGGTAATGCGTTTAAAGGTCCCATAACCATTATCAGATAATATGAAAATCATCAAACTACATAGTATTCTGATATGCATCTTCGCGGGACTGACTCTTTCGGCACAGCAATTCCCGCACCGGACACAATACCTGATTAATCCTTATTCCCTCACGCCTGCCTTGGCGGGATTTACGGGGTATAACGAGCTGTTCATGGCCTATCGTAACGACTGGACGCGAATCACCGGAAGCCCCAGAACCTTTAGCGCCAATGGTTTTGGTAATATCTACCAACAAAAAATGTGGCTGGGCGGCGAGGCTGTTACCGATAAAACTGATCTGTTGTCCACCTTTAAACTCAATGCCAGTTATACCTACAAACTGATGGTTGAGGACGATCAATATTTGTATTTTGGATTTTGGGGAACCTATTACCAAACAACTGTTAACGTGGGCAAAGGGATTGGAATCGACCCCAACGACCCCATTCTGACCGATCCTGCTAAAATGAACAGTTCCGCCGTGAACGCGGGTTTTGGGATTCACTATAACCGCGATCGTTTCAACCTGGGTTTTTCCATTCCTTCGTTATTTCAGTCAAAAGACGATTATCAGGGTACAGCCTACAAGTTTAAAGTTCAACGCGAAGTCATGGTATACTCATCGTACCTCTTTGATATGGGCGAACTATGGCAGATGCAGGCTTATGGTGTGTTTCGCAAAACCACCAACGAACCTTCCATTCTGGAACTGTCGACACTTTTTATTTACCAGCAGCAATTCTGGGGAGGGTTAATGTACCGGAACAGTGGTGCCCTGGCCATCAACATCGGCGCCCACATTACCAGGGGATTTGTGTTCAACTATTCATACGAAATCGGGATGAGTGGCATCAACCAGGGATCGGGAGGCTCACATGAATTTGGCATTGGTTACCGTTTTAACATGAACGACACCAAATACTTCGAAAAGAAGGATTCAAATACCTCCAAATCGTCGAAAAGGAAAAAATCGTCAAAATCAAGGAGCAGAAAATATCGCCAGGTAGCCTATCCTCAGCTGGAAGATTATAACTACAAGAGGTAACTAAGATGAAAAGATATATCAATATCGTCGTTGTAACAATGCTTTTGGTTTGGATGCCCTTCTTTGGGATTCTGGCCCAACAGTCGAGTCCTGTCGGGGTAAGTTTAATCATTGTAAATTTTGATCAGGCACCTGATCCAGCATTGGTCTCCGTTTCGCTGGCTCCCTTAAAATACAACAAAGATTTCGCGCTCAGCATGGAAATTGATGATGGTGGCCTTACCATTTTTACTCATGGTTTTCCTGTATTTGAGGGTGGCCTGGTCAACGGAACCACCTACCCGGGCCTTACTTATTCCGATGGATGTAATAACCTGCATCATTTCAAGATGAGCTCGGTACTTTTTTCTTTTAACGGGGATGGCGAAAACGGCCCTGATGTTCATGTTAACAATGCATATGAAATGGTTTCATGGGACCAATTGAACACGTTGGCTCAAAACGACTGGGGGATTATCAATCATGGACTAAACAGCAATGCAAATACAGATCCTGTTTTCATGGATTATTCCATTTCACGTAACCAAAGCTACATCCGCAGGCAATTATATGAAACTACCCCCGGTGGGGTGATTACTCATTTACACGTAAATCCAAACGGCTCGGAACCCTGGACAACGGCGGCAAGTAATTTGGGATATTTAAGTACTTACAACCAAAATCAGCCTTCCCCTTTGGGTGATCATGGCGGAAACGTGAATGACCCTGCAGTTGACTGGACTGCTTTTCAAAATATTTATCGCTTGGATGCCGGGCCAACCAACATGCAGCAATTTGTTTCGGGTCTGGCGGATTCAAGTATCAATGGAGCCAATTATTGGGGTGCCGTTTTTACACATTCGCTCCTTACCCAATATCCTTTCAACACTTTTCTTTCTGATTTTAACTTCATCAATAACACGTATGGATCAGGAGGACTTGATAATATCCTGATGACTTCGGATGAAGAAATACGAGATTACCTATTGGTTCGTGATGCGGTTACCCTAAACTATATAGTAAATGGTTCTGTGGCCTACATCACCTTTACAGGTGATGTGCCGGACAATCTTAAGTTTTATTCCATGTCGATCAACATCAGCAGCAACACCAATATTACAGGCTATACTGTTTTTGGCACCACCGACACTACCTATAACGGAATTGGAACCAACCAGGGGTTAATCAATGTAAATTGGGATGGGTTGGTGGTTCCACCGGCTGAACAGCTCGCTGATGATTACACAACAATAGCTGTAAATTCCGGTCTTCAGCGTGATGCATGGATTGCCATGGATTATGTAACCACCCTGCCGGATGGACAACACAAAGATTCGTTGCGCCACGCGTTATGCGATTTGGGATTAACTTATGATGAAGGTTTTTGTAGTTTTCTCACCGTTGATTTAGGCCCTGATACCACCATCTGCCAGGGTAGCTGTGTGCCCTTATCAGGCCCCTTCGACATGGCTATCTATCAGTGGATTGTTGCTGATACAATTTATGATACCGTCCAATCAATTACTGCATGTCCGATTGAAACCACCCAGTTTGTTTTAGTGGTTGAAGATAATTTTGGAAATGTGGCTTCCGACACCATCATCATCAACGTGTTGCCTTCACCCATTGTCAATCTCGGCAACGACACCACCATCTGCGTGGGTAACTACCTGATCCTGATTGGCCCTGACCCACCCTCAGGAATGACCTATGCCTACCTCTGGAGTACAGACGAAACCACACAATCCATCACCACCACCGCCATCAACGATTCATTGTATTTTCTGGATGTAACCAACACGTATGATTGCACTTCCAGAGATTCAATCACCATTTATGCTGCCAGCTTGCCCGTGATTGATACCATTATTGGTGATACGGTTACCTGTCCTGGTATTCCCGTACAACTCGAGGTGCAGGGATCGGGCATTGATTCTTACTTATGGAGTACCGGTGATACTACACAAATGATAACAGTGAACCCGGAGGGTGCCGACACCACTTATATTTATTCGGTGATTGTTACAAATGGGGATAGCTGCCAAATTTCTGGCTCCAAAGCATTGCATGTACTTCCAGGAGCAAGTGTATCCTTTGAGCAAGACACCTTATTGGTTTGCAAAGGGAATGATGCGCTGTTGATGGTCGCTAACGGTCCTGACATTGAAACATATCAATGGATATATGATGAAACAGACTCAACAACCTCAGTAAATGAATTGCTACTGACAAAACCCCTGTTGTCAGGATATGTTCATGTGACTGGAACGAATACCAGTGGATGTATAGCTCAGGACAGCCTGTATTTGACCATTGCGCCTCTTCCGGAGATTACCATTAGCCCGGATACTTCCATTTGCAGCGGAGAAACCGTGTTGCTTTCAATTGAAGGAGGCGATTTATTCTACTGGGCAATTGGCGGCGATACCATTTCCACAGAGCCAACACTGGAAATAGCACTTACTGATACCACCACTTTTTCTGTTGGCACAGCCGATTCCGTCACAAAATGTTACCGCGATACGACTATTACCGTTACCGTATATAATTTGCCAACCACCACCATTGTTTATGATACTAACCTGGTTTGTGAAAGATCGCTTGTAACCCTATTGGCCGAAGGAGCCGATTTTTATCAATGGATGCCTTCTGGAAAATCAGGGGATACCTATGAGTTTATCATTACCGATACCACCGAATTATGGCTGATAGGAACAACAAATGAGGGATGCACTTTCAACGACACATTAACACTTAACACCCTGCCTACTCCAACTGTGAACCTGAGTGGTATTTATCCTGCCTATTGCGAAACAGATCCCGCAGATACCTTGGTTGGATTGCCCGTTGACGGAGTTTTTTCGGGAGTTGGTGTTACTGACAGCCTTTTTTATCCTACAACAGCGGGTCCGGGAACTCATGCACTCGTGTATGCATTGACTAACGAGGTTGGATGTACCGGATACGACACCGTACTAACAACGGTTTATGGCGGCAATCAATTAATTGACCTCGGCCCTGCTGACACGCTACTTCCCTCAGAAGACCTCATTTTAGATGGGGGTGCCGGCTTCGATAGCTACTTCTGGTCAACTGGTTCTAATGCCCGGTTGATTGTTGTTTTCGGAACCGATTATCCTCCTGGAACTTATGAATATAAAGTAATTGCCCTCATCAACGGATGTACCAGCAGTGGCAGTGTGAACATCACTTTTATCAACCCTGATTTTATTGATGTGTCAAAAGAGGGGATCATTAACCTGTATCCCAATCCAAACGATGGTGACTTTACCCTGGCGATGCCATACACCAGGGAAGAACAAATGGTCAGGATTTTCTCGATGCAAGGAAATCTTGTTTTTGAACAGGAGCATTTCATTTGCCCTGAAATGGAATGTGTATTAAAAGTCCAATTGCCAAATCTAACTACCGGTTTATATATGCTCCAACTGATTTCGGGTGATGAAGTATATTTTAAAAAGGTCATGATCAGGAAATAATCCTTCCCGGGAAGCCTGTTTTAGGGCATATTCACTACTTTTGCAAAAAAATACCTACATGACAAAAGTATTGGGAATTGGAAATGCACTGGTTGATATTCTGACAAAACTGGAAAACGACCTCTTACTCGAAGAATTAAAACTCCCCAAAGGCAGCATGCAGTTGGTCGACGCGCTCACATCGTCCAGTATTTCTGCCAAAAGCAATCACCTGGAAAGGGAGATGGCTTCGGGCGGATCGGCTGCCAATACCATACATGGGTTGGCCCGCCTGGGAATGGAAGCTTCGTTTATAGGAACTGTTGGAAACGACCTGACCGGCCAGTTCTTCCGTGATGATTTAATTTCAAGCCATATTACGCCCTTGCTTTTTTTTAGCGAAACCCCTTCAGGTATAGCCAATGCCATGATCAGTAAAGATGGGGAGCGAACTTTTGGTACTTTTCTGGGTGCGGCCATCGAACTCGCCGCCGAACATCTGGAAGAGGAACACTTTATCGGACACAACCTGATTCATGTGGAAGGCTATCTGGTTCAAAATCATATCTTACTGGAAGAAATTCTCAGAAAAGCTCACCAAGCCGGGTTGAAAATATCCCTCGACCTGGCAAGTTACAACGTGGTGGAAGACAACCTGGATTTCCTGCGTGACATGGTAAATAAATACGTAGATATCGTGTTTGCCAACGAAGAGGAAGCCAAAGCTTTTACAGGAAAATCCCCAAAAGAAGCGCTGGATGAACTGGCCGAAATGTGCGACATTGCCATTGTCAAGATCGGCAAAGAGGGTTCGATGATTAAAAGCGGACAGGAGACGATCGTTATCGGCATCATTGAATCGAAAGCGCTGGATACAACAGGAGCCGGCGATTTGTACGCGTCCGGATTTTTATTCGGATACCTGAACAATCTGGGATTTGAAAAATCAGGAAAACTGGGAGCCCTGCTTGCCGGTAAAGTGATCGAAGGTTATGGTGCCAAAATCAGCAACAGCGACTGGGAATATATCAGAACACAGATCGATAAACTGTAGGTTTTATACTCCAATCTGTTAGTCGGTTAGTTTAGTGGACCGATCCAGTAATCGGGATGATTGTTCCACCATCCTGTCAATATCCAGGTCCATCATGCACTTAAAATGTTTTTTCGGACATTTTGAAAAACCCAATTTGCTACAAGGCCTACACGATAAATCGGCTACCTGTGCAATTTCAAACAAGTGTTCTTTTCCGGGCATGTAGGGATACATACCAAATTCAGGGACTGTGTTGCCCCAGATGCTGAGAATGGGTTTGCTGAAGGCAGCGGCGATGTGCATCAAACCTGTATCATTGGTAATTACCAACCTCGCTTGCCTTACCAAAGAAGCCGATTGGTTTAGAGACAAAGTTCCGCAGGTATTGATCATTTTCGTGTGTTGGCACAATCGGATTATTTCGTCCCCACGTTGTTTGTCCTCAGGTCCGCCAAGCAAAACCACCGGAAGGGCCAAACGTGAAATCAATTCGGCTGCCTTTTCGGGCGGAAATATTTTTGTAAGATGCTGCCCTCCTATGACCATGGCGATATATCCATTGCTCAATGAAGGAGCCATCTCCAACGGGTCGACTTCTTCTTTTTCAGGAATAAAAAACTCCAGTCCCAGGTTGTCGTTTGTAACACCCAGTTCTTTTACCGCCATGAAATACCTGTCGACAAGATGCAGATCAGGCATTCGATTGATCCTGGTATTAACCAGTAACCACTTACTCATATTCAACTTTGGAAAAGAGTAAGAAGCAACACCCAGGAGGCGTCTTACCTTTAGGGCACGGAAATTTTTCTGCAGGTCGATGATGACATCAAAGTTCTCCTTTAGCAAGGCTGCCATGCATTCATCAGGCGACTTTTCAAAGGCATGAATGTGCGAAACCGATGGGTTGCCAAAGAAAAGTTGACTGTACTTCTTCTTTGTCAGGATATGTATTTCGCAACCGGTTTGCTTTTTTAATGTCCTGATGATGGGCGTGGTAAGCACGATATCACCAATTGAACTAAACCTGATAAGCAATATTTTTTTCACCGTCCACCGTTTTGTGCAAATGTAATGATTCCGTTGATCGTACTTTGCCTATAAAAACGTCCAATACAAATATATCAACGAAAACACAACTAAAAAAAAGATACCTGTCCAGGAGAGTATTTTTAAAAATAATCCGGGTTGTGCTTCTAAAGGCATCTGTCTGCTGGTGACCACCCGATAGTTAAGCCAGGCAAATATAGGAGCCATTAAAAAGGATATGGTGGTTGCCAAAGTCACCATGAACACCATGGACTTGGCTGCATAGGCGATGATAACAGACGCTCCAATGACCATGACAACCAAGCCAATCAGATAAGGCATGCCTTCAGGTTTTAGCTGTTGTCCGGCAGGTTTAAAAAGAATAGAATAGGTGGACATGAGTACCCTGGGATAGGCATCCAATACGGTAATGGTTGTGCTCACCATGGTTGTTAAGGCAGCAATACTGACGATCCAATAAGCCCAGCTGCCCAAACTGGAGGTGTACATATTGATGAGCTGACCCGAAAAGGTAGTCCCGTTAGGGGACAATTGTTCGCCCGTTCCATGCATGACCAAAGCACCCATCACCAGAAACCCCAGGGCCAGCACAGCAGTTCCAATATAACCAAAACGGAATTCTATCAAAGTGCTTTTCAAATCCGGCTTGTAGCCCAGCTCCTCTATTTTAGCCAGGTTCCATAAACTCGACCAAACGGAAATATCGATAGGTGCCGGCATCCATCCTACAAAAGCGATGAGGAAAAAGATGTCGGCCTGTCTTGTCCAGGTAAAGTTTATTAACGCATCAGGACTTACTTCCTGGTGAATCCCCAACGCGGCAAATACAGCCACGATTGTTGAAAGGGCCAGCAACACCATGATCAGTTTCATCACCTTGTCGAGCAGACTGAATTTTCCAATCACCAAAATGAGCATGGCAACTACCAACACCACCACACTCAGATTGATTAAAGGGATGGTCAGGTTAAACACATAGGCAATCAAGCCCACAGTCACCACAGTAACTGTAGCCTGTATGATAAACATGGACAATACAGTCAATAACCCAAACAGCATTACGGCCCACCTGCCAATGCTCTCGTAACCTTGTACCAGGTTCTTCCCCGTAGTAACTGCATATCTGGCTCCATACTCAAAAAATGGATACTTCAGCAAATTGGCCAGGATGAGTACCCAAACCAGGTCGAAATTGAACAAAGCCCCCGCCCTGGTTGATTGAACCAGGTGCGACACACCTACAGCAGCCCCGGCATACAATATACTTGGGCCAAGAATTTTTAGGAATCGTTGAAATTTATACATTGCGTTCTGGAAAGGATGCACAAAAATAGAAAAGTTTGTCAATAACTACTTATTTTGTATTATTGTCATTCAATCGAAATCGATTTTCAACATACCCGAATGAAAAAAAAATTCATACTTGCCTCTCTTATTTTTGTTATCATTTTAGGCTATCTTCTCCTGCCACCCTACCTCATCAACGTACTTACTCATGGGAATCCCGGTCTGGATGATTATACTTTTTTCAACAATAGAACAGTAGCTGCCGGCAAACCACAACCGTGGAAAGAGTCGCAAACAAAGAATCATGTGGTACTGCCTGATTCTCTGTTGGTACAAATGGAAGCATTCGATCCCGCGGCTTTTTTGATCATTCAAAACGGGGAAATCATTTATGAACAGTATTGGGATGGCTTCACGGAACACACCCTGTCCAATTCATTTAGTGCAGCCAAAAGTATTGTAGGATTGATGGTGGGCATAGCGCTGGACGAAGGGCTGATCGACAGCCTGAACCAATCGGTGGGTGATTTTTTACCCGCTTATGCCGAGGGTGAGAAGAAAAATATCCGCATCCGTGATTTGCTCACCATGAGTTCGGGATTAAACTGGGGAGAAGCCTATACAAGCCCTTTTAGCGTGACCACACAAGCCTATTACGGTGACGATCTGCCTGCATTGATGAATGGACTGGAGGTGATTGATACTCCCGGAAAAAAAAACAATTATTTGAGCAGCAATGCAGAATTGCTGGCCATGGTGCTTACAAGAGCTACCGGAAAAACGCTTAGCGAGTATGCTTCGGAAAAGCTCTGGAAAAAAATTGGAGCATCGGATGATGCGCTTTGGTCGCTTGATCATGCAAATGGTATTGAAAAAGCATTCTGTTGCTTTAATTCAAACGCCCGCGACATTGCACGTGTCGGACAATTGGTACTCAACAAGGGCAGGTGGAATCATGAACAAGTAGTCTCCGAGAAATACCTCACCGAAGCCACCACCCCGGCAAATTACCTGCTGGATGATCATGCCAAACCGGTCGATTTCTATGGATTTCAATGGTGGATTATCAATTACCGGGGACAGCAAATCCCTTACATGAGGGGTTTACTAGGGCAATATGTATTTGTGTTGCCCGATCAAAATGCCGTCATCGTCAGGTTAGGGTATAAGCGATCAAAAATCTATATTGGCGAACACACCGAAGATATTTATATGTATTTGAAAGTCGGGGAGTATATACTCTCTAAATCACCCTCGTAGGTTAAAAATTCATGCCCTTTTTAATGCTTCGATATCAAACTTTTTCATTTGCATAAAGGCCGTGGTAACCGCTTCTGCTTTGGCAGGATTGCTCAGGAGCTCGGGCAGAATAGAGGGTACGATCTGCCACGAGACACCAAACTGATCTTTCAGCCAACCGCATTGCTCTGCTTCGGGCACCGCCGACAGTTTTTCCCAGTAATAGTCGATTTCCTGCTGGGTATCGCAGTCCACCACAAACGATACGGCTTCATTAAAACCAAAATCATGTGGCAACGAGCTCTCCATCACCATAAAAACATTTTTTCCCAGGTTGAACTGCGCGTGTTTCACGGCATTTTCGTTTTCATTTTCACCGGGTCCGTACCTGAGTATTCCGGTCACCCCGGAATGTTTGAATACAGAAGTATAGAACTGAATCGCCTGTTCGGCACGACCATTTTGTTCGCCTGTAAACATCAGAAAGGGCACGAACTTCTGTCCTGTATCTTCTGGTTTCCCCAACGATAGTTGCCAGCTTATACCGTAACGATCCTGCACCCAACCATACCATGCACTCCAATCGTATTTATCGAGGGGCATGAGTACCGAACCCCCCTGAATCAGGCCTTCCCAGGCTTGGTTAACTTCATCTGCGGTATCGCATTGCACATAGAACGAAATGGAGGGATTGATTTGAAACTGAGGGCCGCCATTCAAACACATGAATTTTTGACCCGATGATTCAAAGGAAGACACAAACGGGTTTTCTTCAGTCCACTTCGTGTCTTTAAATATTGTACTGTAGAAAGTAGCGGCTTCTTTGGCATTGCCATTAAACCACAAACATGGAATTATTTGATTTTTCATGAAATTTTCTGATTAATAATGATTTCAACTACAAACTATTGCGGCACATAACTCAACAATACCACTCTGCTTTTAAAGGCTTTCACACCGGTGAGATTCAAATTCAGTGTTTGGCTGATGTTTTGAAACAGTGAGCTTCTTCATTGAGTTATTTAGTCTTTTCTGCACAGTTAAACATCCACTGTACACCAAATTGATCACGACAGCTTCCATAATAATCGCCCCAAAACATATCCTGGAGCTCCATCTCCACCTTGCCACCGATCGAAAGCGCTTTAAAGAGCCGCCGGGTTTCTTCCCGTGTGTCGGGTTCAAGATTGATGTAAACATTGTTTCCAAAACTGAGGTTAAATCCCATGGATTCAGGGGCATCGGTGCCCATCAGTTGGTGACCGTCCAGAATAGGCAACACGATGTGCATCACCAGGTTTTTATCGGCTTCGGCGATGGCAGGCATGCCTTCCATGGGGGGAATATCAGAAAACCGGTTGATGCCTCCCACGAAATCGCCTCCGAAAACGGATTTATAAAAGTTGAAGGCTTCTTCGGTATTTCGCTTAAAATTGAGATATGTGCTGACTTTTGACATGATTTTAAAATTTATAGGTGAATATAGTGTTAGTTAGTTTCACAAAGTAATTTGAGTTTTTTCAGGGCTTTTGGCCAGGTTTCCTGAAAATAGGGTTTGAATTCCTGGTTCGAATCCATCGTCACGGTAAGCAGGGTGTGGCCCTGGTGATCGGCAAAAGAATAATTTTCCAGAACACCTGCCCAGTCCTCCACCTGAGGCCCGCTGGTAATCTCTTCCCCATCCTTTACAAAGCCCAGGTGTTCGATGCTGACAAATTTATCCGGGATATTTTCCCTTATCCGGCTGACCATGCCTCCCATATTTCCTTCGGGGTCGTCGCCAAGAAACAATATTTTTGAACCCTTCTCCCATGAACCTTTGTAATGGGATGTCGGGCTGAACTCAGCGGTCCACAATCGCCAGTATTTGTCTTCAAACATCCTGTTAAAGACTACCTTAACCGGTGCGTTGATATTGATATCGAAATGCAGGATTTCCCGGTCTCCTGAGTTTTCCGCATATTTCTTAAAATTGTTGAGGATACTCTGCCATCCGTCGCGTTGCAATTCGGGACTGTTTTCGGATTCAGGCTCAAAGGTTTCGGTGATCAGGGTGTTGTTTCCCTGACTTTGAAAAACGACCTTTACTTTTCGGTCATCATCCATAGTGTACATGATATGATCATTGGTTTTTACGGAGGTATAAACGCCTCCAAAGTCAAAACCAAAGCTGCCATCGCGGGCTTCCATGCGTGAGGTAAACCGTCCGCCCACACGCAAATCGTTTTCGGCCCGGGGTGTGAACCAGTCGTCGGAAGCGTTGTTCCAGTGAAGTATATGTTCGGGCCTTGTCCACCTCTCCCAGACTTTATCAATGGGTGCGTTAATGGTGGCTTCAATAGTAATCGACTTTATTTTAGTAGTTTCCATGGCAGTAATATTAAAGTTGGTAATTAGTTTTTTTGTAGGATACAAACATACTACAGCAGGGAGAAAAAGTCAATGTGCAATCATGACAAATGTTGGGGAAATTGCGACAGGACTTAACTTCGGATAAAACCGGAAAAAATCCGCTATAAAGTAAATGCATGCAGACTGGTTTTAACCCATTTGCTTCTATAAATTATAGGATATTCCCAATAAAGTTCTGACCATTCCGCCATCAAAATACTTATTGAAATAAGGTGACAGTTCAAATGCCACCTGCAAATTCTTGTGTTTTTGAATAGGCTTTATCCTGACACCGGCACACAAAACAGTTCCATTTGTAAAAGGCAAATCTTCAATACCATAAAATGGGTTTACATTAATTCCCAGGCCGGAATAATAATTCACCCAATCTGTTCTTTTCAAATTTACCATGGCGTCTCTATAGCACCCTCATAGGGTGCCCGGATTAAAAATTGTACCTGGCACTCAGTAACACCCGCATATTGGCAGTGGTGCTGGTAGTGGCTGGCTTATAGTGCACATCATAGTCACTGCCATAATTTGCAGAGGTGTATTCCAGCTCACATGCAAACTCGAGTTTATTAGAAAAGAAAATCACCCTTGGCGAAATTCTGTACATGGATTCGATGTTATTTCCAAGGCCATAGATCATATTGGCAGCACTCGACATTTCTTCTTTTGTGCCCTGATTTTTATGGTATCCGGCAAAAATACCAAACTGTATACTTTGACCATTCGTATGTATCTCTCCCCAAAGGGTCGTGCCTTTTAATGGTGTATACGACTGCTTACCGGTGAGCGAATCTTCAACCGACTTAACAGCAAAACCGCTCACGGCAAGCAGGTCAGTATTGTTTTCACCATAACGACCCTGCAACTTAATGGTAACTGCTTTTAGTTTCAGTCTGGCAAAAGCCATGGATGTAAGTCCGCCAACTTTTTCGTCGACTTGATATTTTTGAGTCCCGACCACGGAGTACAACCGTGGGACAATGGTTTTATAGGCCACACCAGCACCCATGAGCAAATCGGTATTTGACTCAGCGTCTTTAACATGATAATGCATTTGAAAATGCAGATCAGGCACATTTGAGTTTCTTAAAAACTCAGAACTTACCATGATTGCTGCATTATTGGCAGGGTCAGGGCCACGAGAGGTAAAATCGCGTTGTGCCAGTGCTGCCACTATCAATTGAAGTCCTCCGAAATGTTGGGTTATCCTGATCTGAGGATTGCGGGCAAAAGATTGAAAAGGGGTCCCTGTGTTGAAAGAAACGGTTCCCGGAAAGCAACCGGTAACAAACAGTGGATTCCAATTTTGGCCGGTGAGCAGTTCGGTACTCTTCCAGTTGAGTTTGATAAAGGCAAGTCTGAGCCTGAATAAATTGATGTTGTCGTTGGCCTGACCAAAAAAATCGGCCTCTATTACGGCCAAAGTCTTTGCACCAAAAGCATCGGGACCTGTTGCCGCCACATTCAACCTTGACTGAATTGCAAGAAAATTGAAATTAGATTTTGCATTGATATCATGGCCATTTACATCCATTGATTCAGCGGTTGGCCACAGCAAAAAATGACCCTCCCGGACTGCAACCGTTTCTCTTGAGTCGAAAAAGAAATCATTTTTTACAAATCCGGATAATTTAACAGAAAATTTGTTTTCCGTTTCCTGTGCATGGATGTTAATACCACCAAGAAACAGTAAAGCCGGTAAAATAAGCAGCGATTTATTCATGTGTTTTTTCATTATTTAGTTTTCAATATTATTTTCGTGTTGAAGGAAACATTTTTTGGATGAAATTTCTTTCACGTACAGGTTTGTTAAACAAAATATTGAGGTTGTTTTCTGCGGTCAGGTTTTTATCCCAAAGGTGGATGGCCTTTTTATAGCACTTAGCCGCTGCCTCATAATCGAGGCGATGTCGGTAAACCATGCCCAGATTGGTGTAGCTCACAGAAAGTCGCCGCCGTGTTTCTGATTGTGCCGTTTCAATTTCTTTGATTCTTCTCTTAAAAAAACGCGACTGTTGTTCTTTATTATACATTTCCAGACCTATATAAAAATCAGCGGAAGCGATTTGGTCAATCTCTTCAAACGATTTATCCTGGTATTTGGATAACCAGTCTTCATAGATTTGGATGCTTTTTCTGGCTGCGATTTCCGACAAATTAACCAGTGAGTCTTTCATTTTCTTACTCATTAGGGTTGAATCTGTGAACAATGCAACGGTCAGGTAAGTTGCGGCCCGATTGTTATACAAAACGCCCACCTCATAGGAATTCCGGTAGTGATCGAATGAATTGTAAATGACCTCGATTTCGTCCATTAACAAGTAAATGGAATCAATAGCATTGCGCTGAGCGAGTTCGTTGTAGCCCTCGTAAAGGGAACGTGCTTTAACAATTCGGGGATCCACAGATTCGTTTATATTTTTATAAACAAAATGTGCGATAAGCAGTGTAAACAATACCAGAGCGCTAATAATGATAACGAGCGCTCTGGTTGACTTATTTTTAAATAGCATCATTAGGTATGTACTCTTTCGATCAGGAATTTTCTTATTTCGATTGGAGTTGCAGGGGTCATATTCGATACCACAATATTGACAACGAGGGCAAGAGGAGCACCTAACCAGGCAAAATACCAGGCTCCCAGCCAATAGCTGATAAAGTCATGTGCAGGCAATGCGATACCATATTTTTCAGCAATAAAGTAAGTGAGGGCAATTACCGACACCAGACCTCCGGCAATTAATCCGGCAATAGCTCCCTGTTTGTTTGAACCACTCCACCATATCCCGAGCAAAAACAGAGGAAAAATGGTGCATCCAGCCAATGAAAATGCTACAGCAACCAACTGCCCAATTAAAGCCAATTTTAGCAAAGCAATCACACCCACAATAATTGACATTAAAATGGTAGCCAGGCGAGCAAAGAGCAACTGCCTCGAAGGGGAAGCTTGAGGATTAATTACTTTCACATAGATGTCGTGCGAAAAAGCAGAAGCTCCGGCAACTAACAATCCTGAAACCGTTGAAAATGCTGCGGAAACGCCCCCTGCGGCTAACAAACCGACAATCAAAGGATTTAGGTTCCCAAGCTGTGCGGTATATACAACAATAGCATCTTTGGCCAGCTTTCCAACTTCCGGACTGGCTGATAGTATTTTACCAAAAGCCGCATAGGCAGGGGCACTCCAATACAAAATGCAGATAAAAAACAGACCCCAAACAACCGACCATCGGGCATCATGCGATTTAGGCACCACATAAAAGCGTTGAATTACGTGAGGCAAGCCTGCTGTTCCAATCATTAATGAAAAGGCAATAGCAATCCACTGGAAAAAAGTTTGTCCACTGGCCGAATCCCACGGCATAGCATATTCAGGCGAAGGAACAACGGCAAAATCCTGTCCCAAGGAATTCACCAATTGATGTGTTTCGTTTAGCGGTATCCCGGCAACAATATCCGAAACCAGCGATCCGTATCCAATCTGTGGCAACATCCAGAAATAGTCGAATTTATAGGTTAGTATAAAAAGTGGAATGAGAAAAGAGACAATTATAATAACATACTGGATCTGCATATTTTTAGTCACACCTAACATTCCTGATATGAGCGTGTAGGCCAGTACCACCGAACCGCCAATCAGTACAGCGACATTATACTCAACACCAAGTATCCAGCTAAACATGAGTCCGATGCCGCCAAATTGCCCGACACAATAAGAAATAGAGATTAGAATGGCAATGATAGCGCCCACTGTTCGTAAGGCTTGTGAATAATACCGGTCGCCAATAAAGTCGGCGGCAGTGTACTTGCCGTACTTTCTGATCTGACCTGCCATGAGGATTAATAAAAGAACATAGCCGCCGGTCCAACCAACAACATAAGCCAGACCGTGGTATCCCGTGCCATACATTAGGGCCGCCATTCCAAGAAAAGAGGCTGCACTCATCCAGTTAGAGGCTATAGCCATACCCGATCCAACCCTGGAAATACCATTGCCAGCGACATAGAAATCGGCTGTATCCCTTGCTCTGAAGAGAAAACCTACGAGTACAAAGAGAACTAACATGGATATAAGTATGATCGCCGGACCTATTTTAAAACCGGTATCAAGTTGAGTAGCAGCGGTAGCCGCTTGCGAAAGCATTGGAAGAACTACCAATAATATTGGGAATAATATTTTTTTCATTGTTTTCAGATTTATTTTTTTATCACTATTCTACAGTTTTGAGTCTTTCGTCGAGTCTATCGACCAATACACAGTAAACCCAGCAAAGGCCTACAAAAAGTATCAGAAGAAATACGGCGGTATAGAAATAATGAAATGGAAAACCTAAAAACCTGGTATCGGTTAAGACGGACTGGTTATGAATCAAGTATTTTTCCATTATGGCAGGAAGGCTCACCTTGGTGTCGTCGGTGAGCACTTTCATAGAGGAGCTGCGCAAAGCCAGAGGGAGAATATTTCTTCTCACATCATTGGAGACAAGCACTAAAACAGGGCTTAACTCTTTTGAAAGCGCATTTCGGGCTGAAACATAATCCGGATTTGATATATTTACGATTTCTGCCTTTATTTTTTCAAATCCCTGTACCCTGGCTATCAATGCCGATCTCAACGAATCAGGCGTAAGCTGATAAATTGACCAGCTCAATGCGTTTTCCAAAGTAGCTTTTTCTTTATCCGAAATCGCGATCTTTCCCAAAACAGAAAGAGCAGACTTACCAAACTCCTGTAATTCAACCTTGTCAGCAGAGTTGTCTTCCACATCCTCCCAAACACTTTGAAAAGTCAGATAAGCAGGTTCAGGCGTTGGTTTTTCCAAAACGAGAAGAAGGATTTGAAATCCGAAGATTGAAACTGCCCAAATTGAAGCCAGCCAAATAACAATATTTCTATTGGCCTTGGCTCTGGGCGTTGTTGGTCGAAAAAAGCTAATGTGATAGCCATTGTAATCATCGCTCATACTTGATGGATTTTAATAAATAAAACAGTCTTTACAAAATATTTAATTGTTAATGAATTAACAGTGCTAATATCACAAATATTTTGTTAGATTCCAAATGTTTAATTCATTTCAATACTGAGAGTTATCACCGACATAAACCAGCACCAAACCCCAATAAAACCTGGTGTTTTAACAGATTAAGCCAGTAATTAACAAGAAATAAAGAGCTAATTTTTGTATCAGTATTTTAAACAACAAGGAAAAAGGGTTTGAGAAAAGGAACAAAAAGGGAAAAGCAATCAATCCACCGTCAATTTTTTACATTGATTATGTGAATAATACATCAAATGGTATCAGAGGCATGTTAACCCACCTTTACCCTTGTATTATGAAAAGAGGAATCGTTCGATGTAGGCATTTTTCCGGGTACGGTCAGCCTTAGCAGTTTAAACTTATTAATTTAAACATTTTACATCACTTGAGCATTTATTATCATACGTTTACCCTAGTCTTATTGCATATCGCAAATTTGTAAGCTAATTAGTTCCACAAAAGATATTTTTATGCGTTTTTTCTTAATCATAAAAATGACTTTTTTTTCAAAAAATAATTTTTTCATATTATATTTGCTATACATTTTGATTTGACACTAGTAATATCTTTATATACAGGAGGTTAAAATGAAATCAAAAGCGCTTATCTTCGTTCTTATTCTGGCATCCTTTACCAGTATAGCCCAGGAAAAATCAAACTACAGCAAATACACATTTAATCTGAAAGACTTATAC
Source organism: Bacteroidetes bacterium GWF2_41_31 (assembly GCA_001769215.1). Taxonomy (GTDB): domain Bacteria; phylum Bacteroidota; class Bacteroidia; order Bacteroidales; family F082; genus UBA6244. Next base: position 3,605 of record MEOL01000017.1, on the reverse strand, counting down.
GATTCCCAGTGTTTTTCCACAGAGTATTATGATGGAAAAGCATGGTTATTCATTATGGGTCCTCATTATGTTTATTACACGCCCATGCCGATTGATAGTGATGGACATATTGATGACCTGAATGCATTTACCAGTTTTGATGCCGAAGTTCCGAATTGGCATTGGCTCAAACTCAATACCGTGGTTTTTAATCAAAAACTGTATGTTTTTTATTTCAACGATGTGAATCCCAGCCCGGATGGCTGTTTGTATTATTCCCGAATCAACACCAACAGCCACCACGATGTGCAACAAGCATCAGAACTGCACATTTCCCCGAACTACCAGCTGAAGATGTCTTCGGTGGCGGCCAACGATACCTTATACCTGTTTTTTGCTGAAAAGACCAGCAAGCATATTCAGTATATAAAGGGAGTTTCCATTCCTAATGATGACAAAATACATTGGCTCTCCGACACACCGATAACCATGCTCGACTCAACCGGAGTACCGCTTGTTTCGTATGGAAATGTGGCGGCGTGCACCTACGACACCCCGGATAATAAACAACGCATTATGTTAGTATATCCAAGTGATAAAATATCCGACACACAAAATGAACTGGTTTTTTATGATGGCATTGGGGACAAATTCCTTTTTCATCATAAAATACCAAGTTCTGCTAACACATCCGGTGATAATTCAGCCTTTGAGGTTTCGTTAATGCAAGGTACTTTAAAAGGTGGATGGACTAAGCGATATATGATGCAGACAGTATATAGTACTATAGGAATGGGGATAAAAGACTATGAAAACATTAAAATGTCGAGGAACGAATTTGACCTGACCACCGGGGAATCAGGGGGATGGGAAGATTTTGATCAATGGACTATGCCTATTCCCATGACACCGACTCTTATGGAGTACTATGTACCAGATGGCAATACCAAGCAAATCAGAAAATACATGTACGTGCTTTATAATGACGATTGGGAAGCGGATGTACAAGTACTACAGTGGGAGTCGGATTTGCTTGATTTGAAAGGCAGTGTTACAGAAATTGCGCCTCAAAGCGTAATGGACGACTTGTGGGAATTAATCGCTGTAGTGGAAGGGCCTCCTCCTTTTGTGCTAAATGGGCATACCATTACGGACCTTTGGAATAGTGGGCTCTATCCCCCTTCTTCCTTTTTGTATGGACAGCAAAGTGATCAAACGGTTACCTCCAGCACCACCTACACCAAATCCATTGAAGCAAGTGGTGGTTTCGGGCCTGTTTCAGGTGGATTTAAAAGGGCCATGCAACATAGCAACAGCAACACCGATGAAACTTCAGTTTCTGTTGTTACCGAGATAAAACCTCCTCTTGCGGCCGCAGATTCCAGCGGATTGATGGTGAGTTTTTATGTAGCACCTTCCCTGGAACGATCTCAATGGCACCTTCTTGATTTTAATGGCGATACGATGATCAATTGTCATCATAACCTCTTCCTTTTCAACTTTACATCTCCACAACTTAAACCTGTTACAGAAAGCTTCGAGCTTTTTAGCAAATCGCCGAGGTTAAATGAAATCTATTCCTATTCCGGCAGAAATGTTTCCTATTTTCCAGGAGTGCAAACCCTGATCCAAACAGAATTGCTGGAAGATATCGGAGGGGGTGTAACTCAAACGCAATCCATTCAGTTTGATACGCTTTCAACAAAATCCACAGAAAACTCCAGATCCATTACGCTTGGTATTGATTTAGAAGCCTCTATCTTTCACTTAAGTGCCGGGTACGAAGTCGAATTGCAGTTCGACAGGGAACAAACGACCGAAATGCAGCACGATTTCGAATTAACCTATAACAACCCTGCACCTGTTGTGCCCGAAGACACCTCCAACGTTTTAAGCTATAATACCATGGCCTATCTGATGAAAACCACAGACTCCTCAGCATACTATTTAAAACAAGGATTTAAAAATGCCCGACCGCTGTTTGTCACCTGGGAGGTCAATTCCATTCAACATGGTATGTTCCTTCATGGCATTGATGAACATGGATTTATAACAAAATATCAATTCAGTAATTATCCTAACCCTTGCTCAGAATTCAGCACGTTCAAATACAAACTATCTCAAAATGCGGAGGTACAACTAACCATTTATAATATAACGGGTCAGGTTGAAAAAAAACTGGTAAATACAACCCAACCTCCCGGACAGCAAACCGTTCATTTTCATTCAGCAGACATCCCCAATGGGATGTATTTTTACAGGTTACTGATTGACAGAGATGAAATTGCGGGTAAACTTATTGTTAATCATTGAGTTTTCTTGTCCAAACGGCAGGAATTCTTAAAGGGGTGAAAAGGTTTCCTGCCGTGTTAAAGATCCAAAGCAACTATTTCATTTAAAACAGGAATGGCACATTTCCATTGATACACTTCCTCCAGCTTTTTCTTCAGTCCTTCCGAAGAGGATTTTTCACCATGTATAATAAAAACCTCCTGCGGGGCACGATCAATGTGGCTCAACCAATCTAAAATCTCGCTTTGGTCGGCATGCGACGACATGGTGGTGATGTGCTCAATGTTAGCTTTTACAAAGAAAAACTTTCCGCGAAGTTTAATTGATTTCCCTCCCTCGGCCAGGGTACGTCCGCGGGTACCTTCGGCCTGGTATCCGGGCAGGATAAAGGTGGCCTGTGGATTGCCCAGCTGCAATTCCAGGTATTCTAAAATACGTCCGCCATTCATCATGCCGCTTCCCGCGATCACGATGTGCGGTTGTTTGTTCCGGGCCAGAATCCTGGTTTCCTCCACCGAATGAACAATTCTTGTGTTTTTGAAAACTTCCTGAAAAATCCCGGCATCCATCCCCAACCAGTCAGGATATTTCAAAAACAACGTCTCGCAAATACACGCAGGGCGGGAGTTACCCGATTAACGTCCTACAATAACTGCCTTTAAAAACCCTAATTTCCTGTCAACGAAGCACCGAACGAGCTACCGGATTTATGTCGAGCAAATATTCCGACATAAAACGCTGTATCCTTCTTAAGGAAGAATCAACTCTTACTTCATTATCAAAACCTGTGGCAATCTTCTCAAAACAAACGGTCTGGACTTTGCACAAGGCAGTAATGAATAGACCAAAGAACTTTATTCGGGCTAAATTCATACTACTATCGAAAATTTCTGACAAAGTTGAGACTAAAATGGTATTTTTACTCTCAGTACTGGTGTTCATATATCTTAGTGACATACGTGGTTGTATTTCATCTAAAATACTGACCTGTATTTTATATACTTTTTATGTTAATAGCTATTATCAAGTTATTAGCATAAAATATTGATATTCCGGTATTTATAACTTTTGTCATGTACTAAGTTTTTTTCAATAAAACTAAGCCGTCAAATCCTACTCAGCAAAATGGGTTAGTCGGTGGAATTCCAACTAACTACGTACTTAAAATAATAGTTTTGATAAATGGATAGAATTTTTAACATCAATTGATTATTTGGTAACCAATAATATTAATCCAAGGCTTAATAGACAAAATTCAGGCTGGAAACCTCTGTATCCCTTATAAATATTAGCTTTGATTCAAATCAAAGGTTATGAATAAAAAAAGTGCTTTT